>NZ_JAVDUN010000023.1:0-1381 GCF_031456375.1 Chryseobacterium sp. 2987 | reverse complement strand
TCCACAGGTTATCTTATTGGCGGAGAATCCAGGTCTGAAAGATCAGGAAACAAAACCGTAGGCATAGAAGAAGGTACCGATCTTTGGCTTGTAGCTTTGAACGAAAGAGGTGAAGAAGAGTGGCAGAAATCCTACAATTTTAAGAATCGTGATATCCTGATGGGAATGAGCGTGATTCATTCCGCGGATGATAAAACTTCCAAAGGGATTTTACTTGGCGGTTATACCCAGGCAGAAGGCCGAATCGAAAAAGATGATGAAACCTTCTGGATGCTGTATCTGGATCAGGAGGGTAATGAACAATGGCGAAAACACATCGCCGGAGAAAATAGGAAGAAAGAAGAAAGACTTTCTGATATAAAATTGAACAGAGACGGTTCCATCATCCTTGCAGGGACCAGTGCAGAAGAACTCGGAAAAGAGAACTGGAAGATTGTGAAACTAGGCGACAGTCAGTTGGACAAACTCATCGAAAAACAGGACATCAAAATTTACCCGAATCCAGTTTCAGATTATGCCTACATAGAAATAGGTATGCAATTCCAGAATGCAGATATTTTGGTCTATGATATGACCGGAAGACAGCTTCAGGTAGTCAAGACGAAGAACAAAATCACCAAGATCAATACCCAGCCTTTGGTTCAGGGAGCATACCTAGTAGTGATCAAGACGGATACCAATAAAACAGCCAACGCAAAACTGATAAAGAAATGATTAGAAAAAAAATAATAGGTATGCTCTTTACTTTACTGGGCATACTGCCTCTGTATTCTCAACAGACCGTAGGAAATGCGCAGGCAGACCAACAGGTTCTTAATTACCCAACCTCTCCAGATGCTTATGCACTGGATAAAGTGGGAAAATTACCGGTGGATTTATTCAATGGCAAAGCCAATATCAATCTGCCTATTTACACCATAGAACTGGGAGATCTAAGTTTTCCGATTGGCCTTAGTTACAATACGGGCGGAATCAAACAAAATGAAATTGCAGGTTCCGTAGGCTTGGGGTGGGCTCTGTCGATGCCTAACTCTGTATCAAAAGGTATTTTCGATAAAGATGATGATCTTGCTGCTTTATTTTTTAAAGATATTAATCAGGCGACCTTAACCCTGACCAATATTGATAAGGATAATGCGACCCAGCAGGATAATCTGGACCTGCTCAACACAGGACAAAATGATCTGAAGCCCGATCTCTACAGCTATAATTTACCTGGTTTAAGCGGCAGCTTTATTGTTAACAATAACCTGGGATACACCATTCCGCATGAAGATATAAAAATTGAAAAATCAGGCCCTAACTTTAAGATAACCGATACCAAAGGTACCCTATACTGGCTTTCACCACAAAATTCTGTGGTGTCAAAAGGACCGGGTAC
>NZ_JAVDUN010000022.1:0-1394 GCF_031456375.1 Chryseobacterium sp. 2987 | reverse complement strand
TAGACTGCACCCAAAAGTTTAGACAAAATTAAACAATATTATTATATGAAAGAGTTCGGTACTGTACCGGACTCTTTCCTTTTAGATTAAGTCTTATCCTGTCGTTATTGTAGTAATTGATATACTTCTTTATTTCTTTTTTGAGCTCATCAATGGTTTTAAATTTCTTAGTATAGAACATTTCAGATTTTAAAGTTCCAAAGAAGTTTTCTATTACCGCATTATCCAGGCAGTTTCCTTTGCGGGACATACTTTGGATAATGCCTTTTTCTTTTAACAGATGCTGATAGGCTTTCATCTGATATTGCCAGCCTTGATCAGAGTGGATAATGAGGTTTTCAGTATTCTTGATTTTTCTGAGCCCTTTTTTGAGCATATTTACAACCTGTGCAAAGGCAGGCCTTTCCGAGAGATCGTAACTGATAATCTCGCCATTGTAAAGATCAATTATCGGCGAAAGATACAATTTACTGCCCGAGACGTTAAATTCTGTCACATCAGTGGCCCATTTTCTGTTTGGCTGATCTGCCTTAAAGTTCCTCTCCAGAATATTTGGTGCTATCCTGCCTTGCTCTCCCCGGTAAGATCTGTATTTTTTAACCCTAACGATACTTTTCAATCCTAGGGTCTTCATCAGTCTTAAGACCGTTTTATGATTAATTACAATTCCTTGCTGTTTCATAATCAAAGTAATACGACGGTATCCAAACCGGCCTTTATGCCTATGATAAATCTGTTTTATCAAAGTTTTTACTTCTCCATATTTATCTTTTTTATCAAGAGCTTTCTGATGGTAATAGAAACTGCTTCTGGCCATACCTGTACAATCCAGCAGGAGTGACAGGTCATATTTTCGCCTTAATCCTTCGATGGCCTCTGCTTGTTCTTTTTGAGAGTTAAGGCGTCTAACTTTTTTAGAAAATCAATTTCAGCTCGAAGCCTTTCGTTTTCCAATAAAAGTTCTTCTTCTCTGGTCAATGGCTTATCGGACTTTCTTTTCTTACGCTTGTGATCACTCATAATGCAGGGTCTTCCTTTGGGTTTGTTCTTTAACCCTAAAATACCACTTTTTTCGTAATCCCTTTGCCAATTCAACACGCTAGACTGAGCTGCGATATCGAATCGGATACATGCTTCCCTTTGGGAGATATGTTCTGTTTCGATGGCTTTTAGAACTTTAACCTTAAAATTCAGGGAATAGCTCTTGTTTTTTCTCGGTTGTAGCCCCGAGATTCCGTACTTGTTATAAAAACCAATCCATTTGCGCAGATTGCTTTCATTAAATCCTTTCTCTGTTGCTATAGATTCAATCGAACGATAAGAGTTTTTGTGAAGATTAATACATTCTAATTTGAAAGCAACGCTAAATTTTTCTTTTCTATACATAAAAAAAT
>NZ_JAVDUN010000021.1:0-1895 GCF_031456375.1 Chryseobacterium sp. 2987 | reverse complement strand
GAGGAATTAAAAACCTTAATTAATAGTGTAAATGAAATGCTTTTTTCTCAAGAATTAAGATTTACTGAGTTTATTAGTGAGCCTCAACTGATGGTTTTAAGTGAAGTATTAATAAAAAATTCTGTCAAAAATAAAGCGCAAAAGTATCAGACAGTACAAAGTATCAGTAACAAATATGGATTTATTAATCAAGAAGAAATATTTGAAGATAGAAGAGTAGCGAGCCTTGATATCTCCAATTATTATATAGTAAAAAAAGGATATTTTGCCTACAATCCGTCTCGTATTAATGTAGGTTCATTAGCCTATAAAAAAGATGATGAAATCTCAGTAATTAGTCCACTGTATATAAGTTTTAAAGTAAATAATAATATTTTGGATGATCATTTTATATGGTATTGGTTTAAATCGACAAAATTCATAAGACAGATGTACAGCTCTTTTGAAGGAAGTGTAAGAAATACTTTAAGCTATGAAAGCTTAATAAAAATGAACATTTCCATTCCATCTTTAGAAGAGCAAAAGAGAATTTTCACTCTATTATTATGTATTGATAATAAAATTGAGACAGAGAAAAAACTTTTGAAAAAATATCAATCTCAAAAGCAATACCTTTTACAAAATTTATTTATTTAAAAGATTAATAAACATAGTATAAAATAACTTTTCGAAAACTAAGATTAAGGATTTATTTTCCTATGTGAATACGCTTAGTAGGATGCTATTTTCCTGCCTATTGAAATTTAAAGATAAGGATGGAAATGATTTTCCCAAGTGGAAGGAAAAGAAACTTAAAGAAGTTATGCAAATTCAGGGAGGTTTTGCATTTAAAAGTAGTTTATTTGATCAGAATGGTATAAAAGTTTTAAGAATCGGAGATGTTGAACCAAGAATAAGGTTATCCGATTTTTCTGGTATTCATTCTCAAGAAAAACCGGATAAAAAATATATCGTTAAGAAGAATGATTTTGTAATAGCTTTGTCTGGTGCAACATTTGGTAAAGTTGGTAAAATTTTAGATGACAATATTGCTTACATTAATCAACGAGTTGCAAAATTTGAAACAGATCAATTTTTGGATTTTTTCTATCAATTGATATTAACAGATAATTTTAAAAATTACATAATTTCTATTCCTACAGCAAGTGCTCAACCAAACATATCGAATAATGATATAGGTAATTATAAGACACTTATTCCAAATATAGAAGAACAAAAAAAAATAGCTCAATTTCTTTCATCAACCGATTTTAAAATTGATATTGAGAATCAAATTTTAAAAAAAATGGAACTGCAAAAGAAATATTTATTAGCCAATTTATTTATATAAACATATCTGTTAATAAATACTGCTTTTGTTTAATTAAAAAATTATGAATACTAGATTCTATTTTTATTTTTTGATCAATAGCTGATAAAACAAGTGTAATCTGTTTCTGTATATTATATTCAGGTAATGTTATTTCCATTGGCTCAATTTCAGAAATATAGTGCCGTTTATGTTCATTAGATGATAGATTTAAGAAGGATAAATATTCAAATATAAATTTCAAATTGACATCTGATTTAGCGGTTAATATTTTAAGAGCTGAAGATTTTACTTTAAAATGAAAATTAACAAACTTGAGATCCATCGTAAAATCATCGAAAATAATACATTCTCCTTTGTTGTAGATTCCAATATTTTCTTCCGTATAACCTAGTATAAAAGCTTTATTTGCAGTTAAGACCGGGATTAAAGAAGCATCAGAAGAATAATCTGTATTTAAAACTAAATATTTGGTAGGCTGTTCATAGTTTAGAACATTCTTAATTTGCATCAATCTATATTTTTCATTCTGAATCTTCGTAAATAGTTGATAGCGAATCGTATTCTTTAGCAACTTTAAATCGCT
>NZ_JAVDUN010000020.1:0-4354 GCF_031456375.1 Chryseobacterium sp. 2987 | reverse complement strand
ATTCAGCGGATGATAAAACTTCCAAAGGAATATTACTTGGCGGTTACACCCAGGCAGAAGGCAGAATAGAAAAAGATGATGAAACGTTCTGGATGTTGTATCTGGATCAGGAGGGCAACGAGCAGTGGAGAAAACACATTACCGGAGAGAATAGAAAGAAAGAAAGAAGAAAGACTTTCGGATATTAAACTCAACAGAGATGGTTCTATCATTCTTGCCGGCACTAGTGCAGAGGAACTCGGAAAAGAGAACTGGAAGATAGTGAAACTGGGCGACAGTCAGCTGGATAAGCTCATCGAAAAACAGGACATCAAAATTTATCCGAATCCGGTCTCCGATTATGCTTACATAGAAATAGGTATGCAATTCCAAAATGCAGATATTTTGGTGTATGACATGGGTGGAAGACAGCTTCAGACGGTGAAAACTAAGAATAAAGTGACTAAGATTAATACCCAGCCACTGGTTCAAGGGGCTTACTTGGTGGTGATCAAGACGGATACGAATAAAATAGCGAAACTGATAAAGAAATGAAAAAAGTAACCATTTTAATTGCAACTTTATATACTATTGCTGGATATGCTCAGGCTAATTCCCCTATCATACAAAATGCTGTCAATAATACTGCTGCTCAATCCCCTAATGCAGCAGCTTTATTCAGATATTCAGAAATTCCAGTTTCATTATATACAGGAGTTCCCGACATTAATATTCCACTTTATACAATAAAAGAGGGCGATATAGAGATTCCTATATCAATCTCTTATCATGCAGGAGGAATAAAAGTAAATGATGAAGCTTCATCCGTGGGGCTTGGATGGTCATTAAATGCCGGAGGAAGGGTATCTCAAGTTATCACAGGAAATAATGATTTTAATTCATACGGATATTATTATATTTATCCTAAAAGTGCCACTGGCTATATAGGATCAATATCCGGATGTCCAACTCCTCCTTGGAATAATAGTACTGCGGTACGATCTTTTTACTCTAACAATTTTCGATTAATAACAGATCCTAATTATAACACACTCTATACTGAATATGATTTTCAACCTGATTTATTTTTAATTAATCTTCCAAATAAGACATATAAAGCTTATTTGGATATGACAAAAACTACTCAAACCGACTATCCCAAATTTGCTATAGCAGAACAACCTAATATTGATTTTAAGTTAATCCCAATTTCAGGAGGTTATGCACCCAGTTCTAATGGAAATAATAAATTTAGTGTTATTGATGAAGCTGGTTTAAACTATTCTTTTGATAGTGTTCAAGAGATTACAACACCATTGATTGGAACGTATATTACTGGAGCCTCTCAATATTTATCTAAAATTGAAGATACTAAAGGTCGGAAAATCAACTTTTATTATACAGAGAAAATGTATGCTGATAGATTGGCAGGATGTAGAACAACAAGGTATAATTATACTTATCCACCTAATGACCCAAACAATCCTCATTTTACAAACACTTCTCCAGGTTTGACACAATGTAATAAACAAACAGTTGGTGAAAGCTTTATAAAAAAAATAGAATTTTCGAATGGATGGATTGAATTCAGTTGGGAAGATAGAGAAGATGTTAATAAATCGAAAAAATTATCTTCAATCAAAATTTATAATAATTATAGATTAGTAAAACAGTATGATTTTAATTATGATTATTTTATTTCAAACGACAATCTTGATACAAACTCATTAGCAAGCTGGCTTGAAGCATCAAATAATAAAATATTTACACATAGGCTCCGATTACTTGGGTTAACAGAGTCTTTAACTAATGAAAAATATACCTTCGACTATAATTCAACATATAATTTGCCTAATAAGATAAGCTTTTCTTCTGATTTTTGGGGGTATTATAATGGGCAGAATAATAGTGATAGTTATATACCAGATCCTGATAAATATATAAAGGGGCAAAACCCTTTTATAGTTAATTCGTTCAATCAAGATCAATCAGGATATTGGTATAATGCTAGTGCTTATTCTTCGTTTCCTGAACCAGATATGCGTCATATTAACTTTACAGTGGATGGAAAACATTATTTAGCTGATAGAAGAGCCTCTGTACATGCACTTGCAGGTATTTTAACAAAAATCAATTATCCGACCGGAGGAAAAACAGAGTTTGAGTATGAACTTAATACTTTTTCAAATTATCCTATACAATCTCTTTTGGATAACCAGGCTACGGGTACAACACGTGATTACAGTTATGGAGGTGGGATAAGAATTAAAAATATCATAACTACAGATAGCCCAGGAGTGCCCCCTTTAATTAAAAATTATATTTATGATGAATTGAACAGTAATGGGACAAAATTTGTTTCTAATGGTAATTTATCCGAATTTCCTAAATTTTATGAAATAGAAAATAGATGCTACATTGTCAAGGGAGGGTCTACTAGACAAATTCTCTCCAATACAAGTTGCCCAGATATTTATACTCCAAATGTAGGCTCTCCTGATCACCCATTTAAACTTTCTGTCTATGAAGGAGGGCAATCTCAAGGATTATCTACATTGCCTCAGGGAGGGCTTGTCGGATATTCGAAAGTAACTGAACAAATTATAGGGAAAGGAAAAACGGAAAGTTTTTTTACTAATAATTATAATTCTAGTTGTTTAAGTATGATTCCAAGAGGATTATCATTAAATATAGGTAATGGAAATAAAATTAATGAACGATATTACGATAATAATTCTTTAATAAAAGAAGTAATATATAATTATAGATTCAATTATCCGGATCAGCTGAATACTTATTTCATTTCTGGAGCTGTATTGGAGCCTGTAACTAAATTTACACCTGAATTTAGTGGGGCACAAGATAATTATCCTTCATTTGGAGGACTTATACATAGTTATTCAATAAATCTTTATAAATCTTTATTAGAATCCACAACTACAAAAGAATATTTTCCTGCAGGATCAGGCACTTTCACAGAAACAAAAACTTTCAATACTTATAATAATAAATATTTGCCAAGTACTCAAAAGACGGTTTATCCTGATACCTCAATAAGCGAAATAGCTTACAACTATGCTCAGGAGAAAGGAAATCAACTGATGATTAGTAAGAATATGGTGGGGATTCCATTAGAGACTATTACGACAAAGAGTCTTAATGGAATTACGAAAACAACTTCCAAACTAGAGACTATTTATACCTTCTCATTACCAGATTCTCAAACAGGAAATTTTGTTCTGCCAAAATCCATTATTTCCTATGATTTAGCAAACAGTAATAACTCTGAAACGGAAATAACTATGGATAAATATGATTCTGGTAATCTTGTACAATACACAAACAAAGCCGGCATATCCGTTTCAGTTATTTGGGGCTATAAGGGCAGATTACCAATTGCAAGGATCGAAGGTGCAAAATATAGCGATGTAGCTCCATACGTCATTGATATTATATCAAAATCTAATGATGATGCCTTAAATCCCAGTAAGGAAAACGCTTTATTAACAGCACTGGATAATCTGAGAAAAAATGCTAATCTAGCTAATTATCAAATCACAACATATAGTTATGACCCTCTGATTGGTGTAACCAGTATTACTCCTCCATCTGGAGTAAGGGAGTATTATAAATATGATGTAACTAATAGGCTGGAGAAAATTGTTGATGTAAATAATAAGATATTGAAAGAGTTTAAATACAAATATGGTAGTAACCCAGCTGTCATCTATACCAATTCCGAAAAAAGCAAAATATTTACTAGGGCGACGTGTACGGGGAATACGGTAGGAGGCTCTTATACTTATGCTGTTCCAGGTGGCGTATATACATCTAATATAAGTCAATTAGCAGCTGATCAAAAAGCACTGGACGATATTAATGCAAATGGCCAAAATATGGCAGATCAAAATGGACCATGTATGCCTATAATACCTTGTAGTTTCACGTTCTCACCCACTTTAGGCAGTCCGCAATACAGCTATAATGCTACAACAACAGTGAATGGAACAGTAAGATTTTATCTTTCGTTCTCAGGATATGGTATTTGGCAGAATTGGTCTGGAGGTATAAATATTGGAAAGGTAGGACCGGCTTGCGCTCCTTCAGTTGATCGAATAATTATGTATAACGAAGGTGGTCGACAATGGCGAATTTATATTGATACTTCCGGAAATTGTACAGCAAGTCTGATTTCAGGCACGGTTGATCCGTCTTCACAGAGTCCATTAAATTTTAATTTCCAATATCAAAAATAAACACAAACATGAAAAAATACATCATCCCGATAGGTACCCTGCTGCTCTCAGGTATAGCCCAGGCTCAGCTTACCGATACAGAAAATTACGTCCAGTCCAAGACCTACCTTGATTATAAC
>NZ_JAVDUN010000019.1:0-5647 GCF_031456375.1 Chryseobacterium sp. 2987 | reverse complement strand
ATGAATTTTATGTTAAGTAAGTTTGTTTTATGACAGTATAAGTTGTTATCTTTGCCGCACTGAAAACGAGAGATTATCAGTAAGCGCAGAAGAATAAAAAACACTCTAAGTATTCATTTAAGGAGACCGAAAAAACTTTATAAAATAAGTTTTGTGGGATTAAAAAAAATGTTTACCTTTGCAGTCCGGTTTGCCGGGAAGCGCAGGAGTTAAGGATTGAGTTTTAGAGAGGGGTTAAGGTTACTAAAAAAACTTTAAAATTTTCTTTCAAAACATTTGGTCATTAAGAAATAAGTTATTACTTTTGCAACCGCAAATAAGGAACAGAACGACAGAGAGAGTTCTTTATGAAAGCGGAAAGATATAAAGATCATTGACATACAATATAACAACCAAGTAAGGAAAAACTAAAGCGTTAAGAAACTTTGAGTGAGCTCGGGACAAACATACAATGGAGAGTTTGATCCTGGCTCAGGATGAACGCTAGCGGGAGGCCTAACACATGCAAGCCGAGCGGTATTTGTCTTTCGGGACAGAGAGAGCGGCGTACGGGTGCGGAACACGTGTGCAACCTGCCTTTATCTGGGGGATAGCCTTTCGAAAGGAAGATTAATACCCCATAATATATTGACTGGCATCAGTTGATATTGAAAACTCCGGTGGATAGAGATGGGCACGCGCAAGATTAGATAGTTGGTGAGGTAACGGCTCACCAAGTCTACGATCTTTAGGGGGCCTGAGAGGGTGATCCCCCACACTGGTACTGAGACACGGACCAGACTCCTACGGGAGGCAGCAGTGAGGAATATTGGACAATGGGTGCAAGCCTGATCCAGCCATCCCGCGTGAAGGATGACGGCCCTATGGGTTGTAAACTTCTTTTGTATAGGGATAAACCTAGATACGTGTATCTAGCTGAAGGTACTATACGAATAAGCACCGGCTAACTCCGTGCCAGCAGCCGCGGTAATACGGAGGGTGCAAGCGTTATCCGGATTTATTGGGTTTAAAGGGTCCGTAGGCTGATGTGTAAGTCAGTGGTGAAATCTCACAGCTTAACTGTGAAACTGCCATTGATACTGCATGTCTTGAGTGTTGTTGAAGTAGCTGGAATAAGTAGTGTAGCGGTGAAATGCATAGATATTACTTAGAACACCAATTGCGAAGGCAGGTTACTAAGCAACAACTGACGCTGATGGACGAAAGCGTGGGGAGCGAACAGGATTAGATACCCTGGTAGTCCACGCCGTAAACGATGCTAACTCGTTTTTGGATTTTCGGATTCAGAGACTAAGCGAAAGTGATAAGTTAGCCACCTGGGGAGTACGTTCGCAAGAATGAAACTCAAAGGAATTGACGGGGGCCCGCACAAGCGGTGGATTATGTGGTTTAATTCGATGATACGCGAGGAACCTTACCAAGGCTTAAATGGGAAATGACAGGTTTAGAAATAGACTTTTCTTCGGACATTTTTCAAGGTGCTGCATGGTTGTCGTCAGCTCGTGCCGTGAGGTGTTAGGTTAAGTCCTGCAACGAGCGCAACCCCTGTCACTAGTTGCCATCATTAAGTTGGGGACTCTAGTGAGACTGCCTACGCAAGTAGAGAGGAAGGTGGGGATGACGTCAAATCATCACGGCCCTTACGCCTTGGGCCACACACGTAATACAATGGCCGGTACAGAGGGCAGCTACACAGCGATGTGATGCAAATCTCGAAAGCCGGTCTCAGTTCGGATTGGAGTCTGCAACTCGACTCTATGAAGCTGGAATCGCTAGTAATCGCGCATCAGCCATGGCGCGGTGAATACGTTCCCGGGCCTTGTACACACCGCCCGTCAAGCCATGGAAGTCTGGGGTACCTGAAGTCGGTGACCGTAATAGGAGCTGCCTAGGGTAAAACAGGTAACTAGGGCTAAGTCGTAACAAGGTAGCCGTACCGGAAGGTGCGGCTGGAACATCTCATTTTAGAGCGTTGAAGAACGTTAAACAAAATTAAGTATCGTAAGATACACACGAACTTACTTAAAGTTCAGCTTTAGTTTTTTATTTGGTTGATATATAAAACAATACAACACCCACTAGAAATTAGTAAAAGGGATTGAGACGAGAGGAAAGATAAAAGAAAAAGTTAAGTCTGGTATCTATTATCTGAAATCTGTTAGTCTAACAGACAGTCTCGTAGCTCAGCTGGTTAGAGCGCTACACTGATAATGTAGAGGTCGGCAGTTCGAGCCTGCCCGAGACTACTAATTAAAGCGGTAAGCAATAAGCATTAAGCTGGAGGCATTAAGCCTTGGTTTTATAGCGTAAAGCCTACAGCACCTAGAGGGGGAATTAGCTCAGCTGGCTAGAGCGCCTGCCTTGCACGCAGGAGGTCAAGGGTTCGACTCCCTTATTCTCCACATAGTGGATGTTTTAATCTTAAAAAAGCAAATAGAGCCAAAAACAATATTTGCGGGTTAAAGCAGAAATAGCATTAAAGATCATTGACATTAACGGTAAAGACATCACAAAGAGAAAACCGAGCGCATAAAAGCGCTTGAGTAACCTAAAAATAGGAAAGAAATCGTTAAGGGCGTATGGCGGATGCCTAGGCTTTCAGAGGCGAAGAAGGACGTGGTAAGCTGCGAAAAGCTGCGGGGATCGGCACACACGAATAGATCCGCAGATGTCCGAATGGGGCAACCCGGCATGTTGAAGACATGTCATCCCTTAGGGGAAGCAAACCCGGAGAACTGAAACATCTAAGTACCCGGAGGAAAAGAAATCGAAGAGATTCCGTAAGTAGTGGCGAGCGAAAGCGGATTAGCCCAAAAGCTGATATATGTTTAATAGAATGTTCTGGAAAGAACAGCCGTAGAGGGTGATAGCCCCGTATATGAAAGGCATATTTGAGTGATAAATGAGTAGGGCGGGACACGTGAAATCCTGTCTGAATATGGGGGGACCATCCTCCAAGGCTAAATACTCCTGAAAGACCGATAGTGAACAAGTACTGTGAAGGAAAGGTGAAAAGCACTTCGAATAGAAGGGTGAAATAGAACCTGAAACCGTACGCCTACAAGCGGTCGGAGCAGCATTAAGCTGTGACGGCGTGCCTTTTGCATAATGAGCCTACGAGTTAATTTTACTAGCGAGGTTAAGGTATTAAGTACCGGAGCCGGAGCGAAAGCGAGTCTGAATAGGGCGGTTAGTTAGTAGGATTAGACGCGAAACCTTGTGATCTACCCATGGGCAGGTTGAAGCTCTGGTAACACAGAGTGGAGGACCGAACCGGTTGACGTTGAAAAGTCTTCGGATGACCTGTGGGTAGGGGTGAAAGGCCAATCAAACTGGGAGATAGCTCGTACTCTCCGAAATGCATTTAGGTGCAGCGTCGATGTTAAGTTTATTAGAGGTAGAGCTACTGATTGGATGCGGGGGTTTCACCACCTACCAATTCCTGACAAACTCCGAATGCTAATAAATGTTCGTCGGCAGTGAGGGCATGGGTGCTAAGGTCCATGTCCGAGAGGGAAAGAACCCAGACCAACAGCTAAGGTCCCCAAATATATGTTAAGTTGAAGCAACGCGGTTGGACTGCATTGACAGCTAGGATGTTGGCTTGGAAGCAGCCATTCATTTAAAGAGTGCGTAACAGCTCACTAGTCGAGCGGTCCGGCATGGATAATAATCGGGCATAAACATATTACCGAAGCTATGGATTTATACCTTAGGGGTATATCTGGTAGGAGAGCATTCTATTTGCGCCGAAGCAGTACTGTGAGGTATTGTGGAGCGGATAGAAAAGAAAATGTAGGCATAAGTAACGATAAAGGGGGCGAGAAACCCCCTCACCGAAAGACTAAGGTTTCCTCAGCCATGCTAATCAGCTGAGGGTTAGTCGGGACCTAACGCGAACCCGAAAGGGGTAGTGGATGGACAATGGGTTAATATTCCCATACTTGCTCAAGAATAAAGGGGACGGTTGGATGTAGCTGCTGGAGACTGACGGAATAGTCAAGGCCTAGCCTTCGGGCGAAGCTGCTGTAGTGTAATCTGATCCAAGAAAAGCCGAATTGAAGCAACCCGTACCAAAACCGACACAGGTAGTCGAGGAGAGAATCCTAAGGTGCTCGAGTGAGTCGTGGCTAAGGAACTAGGCAAAATAGTCTCGTAACTTCGGAAGAAGAGACGCCATCAGCAATGGTGGCCGCAGTGAAGAGGCCCAGGCGACTGTTTATCAAAAACACAGGACTCTGCTAAATCGAAAGATGCTGTATAGGGTCTGACACCTGCCCGGTGCTGGAAGGTTAAGGAAGGTGCTTAGGGTTAAACCGAAGGCATTAACTGAAGCCCCAGTAAACGGCGGCCGTAACTATAACGGTCCTAAGGTAGCGAAATTCCTTGTCGGGTAAGTTCCGACCTGCACGAATGGTGTAACGATCTGGGCACTGTCTCAGCCACGAGCTCGGTGAAATTGTAGTATCGGTGAAGATGCCGATTACCCGCAATGGGACGAAAAGACCCTGTGAACCTTTACTATAACTTCGTATTGACTTTGAGTAAGTAATGTGTAGGATAGGTGGGAGGCTTTGAAGCCGGCACGCTAGTGTTGGTGGAGCCAACGTTGAAATACCACCCTTTACTTACTTGGAGCCTAACTTCTGAATTGAAGGACATTGCGTGGTGGGTAGTTTGACTGGGGTGGTCGCCTCCAAAAGAGTAACGGAGGCTTTCAAAGGTACCCTCAGCACGCTTGGTAACCGTGCGTAGAGTGTAATGGCATAAGGGTGCTTGACTGTGAGACCAACAAGTCGATCAGGTGCGAAAGCAGGACATAGTGATCCGGTGGTTCCGTATGGAAGGGCCATCGCTCATAGGATAAAAGGTACTCCGGGGATAACAGGCTAGTCTCCCCCAAGAGCTCACATCGACGGGGAGGTTCGGCACCTCGATGTCGGCTCGTCACATCCTGGGGCTGGAGAAGGTCCCAAGGGTTGGGCTGTTCGCCCATTAAAGTGGCACGCGAGCTGGGTTCAGAACGTCGTGAGACAGTTCGGTCTCTATCTATTGCGGGCGTTAGATGTTTGAGAGGGCTTGATTCTAGTACGAGAGGACCGAATTGAACAAACCTCTGGTGTATCAGTTGTACCGCCAGGTGCACCGCTGAGTAGCTACGTTTGGAAGAGATAAGCACTGAAAGCATATAAGTGCGAAACTCGCCTCAAGATGAGACATCTTTTAAGGGTCGTGGGAGATGACCACGTTGATAGGCTATAGGTGTAAAGGCAGTAATGTCATAGCCGAGTAGTACTAATTACCCGTAGATTTATAGCCTATAGGTTGCTATAACAAATATAATTTAAATTATACAAGCCTTTTATGCGCAGTTAAGGTTTTGTCTTTGTGAAAGTTTTTATCGATAAAAAAGCAGTATGCTTTACGCTGTAAGCTTGAAGCTTATAGCCTACTGCCTACAGCTATATACCTTCTTTAGGGTGGTTTTAGCGGTGGGGCTCACCTGTTCCCATTCCGAACACAGAAGTTAAGCCCACCAGCGCCGATGGTACTGCGACAAGCGGGAGAGTAGGCCGCCGCCAGTTTTTATATTATTAGAAAGTCTCATACAGTTTTGTATGAGACTTTTTTTTTGTTGTATACTGCA
>NZ_JAVDUN010000018.1:0-5911 GCF_031456375.1 Chryseobacterium sp. 2987 | reverse complement strand
TCCAGTCCTTTTCCACCTAAAATGATCTGAGAAAGTTCTTTTCCATCTTTATCCAGTCTGATGATCCAGGCATCTTTAGAGCCATAACCTTTGGATGAGTTCTGAACATTGCCTGCCACAAAGAACCCTAAGTCGGTAGTCTGAACGACCGCTCTGGCTTCTTCATCAGAGGCGGTGCCTAAAGTTTTCTGCCATAATTCATCCCCGAATTCATTTAATCTTACCAGCCAGATATCGGAACCGCCCTTGGATTCGTCTTTTTTATCCAGCCCTTGCCGGAATACGAAGTTCCTGCTATAAGGAAACCTCCTTCCTGAGTAGATGCAGAAGCGGAAAGATAGTCGTGATTCTGTCCTGAAAGGTATTTTTCCCAGACCTGCTCGCCCTGTTGGTTGAGTTTAACCAAGTGGAAATCGTAGCCGTTGTTTTGCTTGTTAGCAGCTGGTTGTTGGCTTTTTGTTTGAATTGAGCTTCCAGTAATCAGGTATTGCTGATCGATGGTGGTGGTAATCTGGCTTAGGAAATCCTGAGTGGAGGATTTGAGGTCTTTCTGCCATAAGACTTCCTGCGCAGAGAAAGTAAAGACGCTACATACAGTCAGAGCGCCTGCATATATTTTTCTCATGTATTCATGTATTTTAAAGTTATTGTTAGTTTTTTGTTGTCTATATGTTAATTTAACATATTTTAAGATATAGTATCACTTAAACGAGACTTAACATCTTTTATTTTGCGGATAATTTATTTTTTTTCATAATATGACATGGATTTTTTGTTTCTCAGACAAAACTATAGCTTCATAGCGACAGAACTTGTCGTATTATTTTTTTAAATAAAAAGGAGCATTCAACAAAGATTTAATCGCTTTTTTCAACTCAATAAATTTCAACGGGGAAATTAGTTATACAGAATTTAGGATTTAATAACCTGAGTTATAAAGTTTAAATTGTAGAGCAATTTTTTTGATTTTAAATATTGCCACTATTCTGCCACAAACTTTATGAGTATTTTTGAAAATTATGACAGCGGTCATTAACGAAAAAACCTGCAAATCATTAATTTGCAGGTTTTATATATTTTTTGATGTCTTTTGAAAACTTTTGTTTTCACATCTTGCGGAGAGTGAGGGATTCGAACCAAGTCGCATATATTATTGAAAATCAAATTGTTGATATTTTTAAATATAACATTGCCACGAATTTGCCACAACTCCTAAATATTTTAATTAGGCAAAATCTTATCAAGAATCAATGAACTTTTAGTATTGATATACGAATATATGAAAATTATAGCTATCAATCAATATTGTTGTAATAGCAATCTTATAGTTTCGGTATAAATTGATCCTCCATTCTACTTCTGAAACTTTCCCAAATATTATTCTTTACATTTTATATATTTTTGCTATACCAATCAAATATATAAATTATACCGACTTATGAATCTGCCTTCCGAATCAGTAGACCCATATTTAAAAGAAGTTTTGTATAATACTTCTCTAGAAGATCTTGCAGGTGAAGAATGGATTTTAATCCAAAATATTGAAAACTATGCAATTTCAAATTATGGAAGAGTGAAAAGCCTTGAGCGTTGGATTCCAATGGTAAACGGAGGAAGACGAAAAGACGAGGAAAGAATCATGAAATTAAGCCTTGTTAAGTATTCCAATAATTATCTTCAACGTACATTCTATAACGTATTTTGCGGATTTTCACTGAATGGCATAAAGTTTCGCCGATCCGTCGCCAGGTTAGTTTATTATCATTTTGTAGAAAAATTTGATATGGATGATCATTCTATAGCTATTTCATATAAAGACAATAATTCTTTTAATTTATTCTACAATAATTTGGAGATGCTTTCCATGAGTGAACTAAACCTTAAAAAGTTTCGTAATGGTAGAGCTTGTCTTGCCAAACAAGCAGTCAATCAATATACAGTACAAGGTAAGCATGTTGCTAGTTATGAAAGTATTCTTACCGCTGCCAAAGTATCAGGAGCCAGTGCAGGGGGTATTATATCTGTATTGCAAAAAACAAGATTTTCAGCGGGAGGATTTAGATGGTTTCCAAAAGAATATGTACCTCAAGAGAAAGATTTTTTAAAAAAAGCTAAGAGTACTGTATTACAATCAAACCAGGGACTTAATATTTCTTTATGGGAAAAGCTAGGTAAGCCTTTAATAGATTTCAATAGTCCACCCGCCTGTATGAATCTTTCGCTCTCAAATCTTTCAGGTGAGCAATGGAAGGATATTCCAGAGTTTGTAGGACAATATATGATCTCAAATAAAGGAAGAGTAAAACGTAAAAGTGGATGGGCTTTTAGCAGCATAAGTAAAATTTTTGTTGGAGAAAAAATAATGCCTCTTAAAATTAGAAATACGCTTGAAAGTAAAAACATTCATTTAAGTGTAACCTTAAGAAAGAATGGTAAGGAAATCAGTATTGCTATTTCGCGTTTACTTTATTATTCTTTTGTACAGGAGTTTGATCTAAGTGACAGAAGATTTGTAGTAGATAACCAAAGTGAGGTAATGTGGGATATAGAAATCCCCAAGCTTTCACTTAAACCTATTTATTCTTTGAGAAAAAATAAAAAAGGATGATAAGCATATATAAGACAATTAAAAAAACAAGATACTTATTAAAACTTTAGTTTTAAAAAAAATCTTAAAGATTATTGCAGAAAACATATTGTGGCTAGCTATTACACCTTATAAACAGAAAAGCCGCTCAGATGAACGGCATATAAATAACGGATTTCTTAATTATTCTGAATGTTTATTAAAATTCCTTAGTAACCTGAATTGTATCATGAATAAAAATATCATTTACTCCCATTTCAGTTTTAGCTTTATTACTAGAGTATTCGGAAAATAATCCTCCAACAATAATCGATTTTGAATTTTTATATTTAGTAAGATCTATCTCACAATAATGATGTGAATTATTGTGAATATTTAATGCTATTTTTTGAGGCTCACTATCTTTAGTATCTGTCGTTATGTCATATATTAAATCTACATTTTTAGTTATAAAATCACTTTTAGGTGTATAAAAATGATATATAACTTTACTTATTTTATTATTTTCATATTTAAAATTAGTTGTATATAATTTACTCTTAGAAGTGTCAATTTTATTTTGATGATAAAATATAATTTGATTTTTACGTTCAATATTGTCTTCTAAAAAAAATTCCACATTAAAATATTTTTGATCATTCATTTTATAATGAATATCCCACCAACCTATTTTATGTTTAGAGTTTTTATTATATTTTCCTTGGATAGTAAATTTTTCATTGTATCCCGAAATTTCAATAATTGAATCATTAATTGTTTTTTGAGACGTTTTATAATTTGATAAAGTTAAAATAGCATTAAGGTCATTATCAGACGCTTTTACTTGATGCTTTTTTTGACAAGAAAGCAGTGTGAAAATGGTAATTATTGATAAAAAAAGTTTGTTTTTCATTATTTTTTTGCTTTTAAATATCTATTTATTGCTGTATCCGTAGCAGCTTTATAAGACTGATTCCAATTATTATCATATTTAATTAAAGAATCCTTCATATAAATTATTCCTTTATTTGCAGAATCTTTATCTGGAATAGGTACCTTGATTTCATCAACACTTCCTTTATTTAAATTAAAGACATCTGTTAATCTATCTACAGCCCAGGAAGCAGCATAAAATCGACCGGGCAAAGTTATATTTCCGCTTTTACCAGGGCTAGAAAAAGTAGCAGGAGCAACAAAACTACCCCAGTCCAAATTAAAAGTTTTATCATTTCCAAACTTTTTATCATGTGTACTTGCATCAAAGTCCGTTCTTGCCATACCGCTGTTATATGTAATCTGAGGAAACTCTTCTGCCGTCCAGGTTGTGAATGAAAGCATATTTGGTATTGAGGTAATATTAATTTCATCCGCACCAAGCTTTGTAATTGAGCCTCCTTCATTTAGTTGTGCATAAGCAGATTCAGCTCCTCCGTCTACACTTACATTTGAAAATATTGTTCCATTTTTGGCAAAACCATCTATACCTGACATTTTCTGTGCTTCTTCTAGAGTAGTAACATTGGCAGCATATTGCCATTTCCCATCTTTCCTGATCCAGTCTTTATTCTCTCTTCCATCCGGATCAATGAAACGGATCGGGTTGTTATAAGCGTATGTATAGGTAGACCATCTTCTTGAAGTTTCAGCAAGAGGGTCTACAACTCCCCATCTGCCAATATCCGGCATATACATCCTCGCACCATAATCGTACATGCCCGTCTCCTGCAATTCCTTGCCATTGTACTTATACTGATAAGCATTCTGGTTAGTGGCCGTATAGTTATGCAATAATCCAAATGGATAATAATTATTGACTTCCACAATTTCCCCCGGCCTCCAGTCCTCTATACACCACCAACCTGTACAATTGGATGCATTAAACCTTCTTGGCTGGATAATTCCATCACCGCTTTTATCCGCATAGCTCAATCTTACATTTCCCAGATGGTCGGTATAATTATAGACATATTGCCCCAGAAGATCATCATAATATCCTTCCGAGGTAGGAATGATTCTGAGTTTTAAGACTGGAACTTCATTAGGGCTGGGATGGTAAGTTCCTTCACCATTCCATGATTCTATACCAAAGGTGGATTTGTACTGGAATCCATCCAGATAATAGGTTTCAAGGTTTCTAAAGAGCTTCTTTACTTTTACACCATCGGCCCTGTAGGTGTATTTGGTTGTCAGCCCGCTATGACTGATCTCCTTTGGTAAATTTAGGTAATTATACTGAATTGAAGAAATCCCTTTATCCGGATGACTGGTCATATTCCCGTTTCCGATGCCATTATCATTGTCATAACCTATTGTTCCGGGGTTGGCCAAATATGGATAACCAGATGGATTCTGCTGTAAATCGGTCACTCTGATCAGCTTATTGCCTGTATAGTCGTACTTTAAATCATCAATCAATGAAGCTGCCGTATTTCCACTTTGCAGAGCTTCTGACCGTTTCAGTTTGGTGATATTCCCGTTCAGGTCATATTCCAGTACTTCGGAATATTCCTTTGCGGTCTCATTACCCTGTTTCTGGTAAAATCCTGCTAAAAGACGGTTTAATCCATCATAAACATAACCATATCTTTTTAACGGTTCGTTTTCTTCGGTACGGGTCTTCCAAGCTACTTCTGCGATATTTCCATTGTATTTTGGCTTTACCTGCAAAGTGCTGAAGCTGCTGTTCGGTTTTTCAAGCCCTTCCATCTGATTGTAGTTGATCTTATAACCAAACAGATCATTGCCTAAGTTCGCAGGATCATTGATCTGCATCAGCCAGCCCCTGATATTATACTGATAATTGATCGTCTGTAAAGGTGATGCAGGATTGGTTCCTCCAACCTTCTTGGTTTCCAGCTGGGAAAGCTCATTGTAGCTGTTCTGAACCAGAATCTCTTCGGTATTGCTGTCTACCTGATGCTTATGAACGAGTAACCTGTTCTGATGATCATAGGTGAAAGTTTCTGTAATTACTCTTTCAGTATCGGTGCTTAACCTTTTATGCTTCGTCACAGATTTCTGAACGGTTCCAGCGAAATCCAATTTGGATTCTGTTTGAGTATAACCACCTAAGTAATTAATAGAATAAGTTCCTATAACTCTTCCTTTGGTATCGTAATAGGAATAGCTCTTTGTCCAATTGTCATCTTCAATGTTCTTGATCAAGCTCATCACCAGAAGTCCTGTAGTACTTCTTCCATCCAAGGAAGGGCTATCAGTTAGAACAGTTTCTCCTTCAATGGATGATGGAAAAGAAGGATTGAAGTTGTACTGGGGATAAGTGTCATAATAATTGACGCTCAGCACTTTTTCAAGAGTACTAAAATGGTTATTGGTATACTGGAT
>NZ_JAVDUN010000017.1:0-14444 GCF_031456375.1 Chryseobacterium sp. 2987 | reverse complement strand
AGCATCAAGTAGACAGTAATCCGGAAGAGATTCTGTCGCAAAACAGCTACAATGAACTCTCCCAATTGGAAACCAAGAAGGTTGGAGGAACTAGTACGGGATCACCATTACAAACCATCAACTATCAGTATAACATCAGGGGCTGGATGACACAAATTAACGATCCTGCGAATTTGGGAAATGATCTGTTTGGTTATAAAATCAATTACAACCAAGTTGAAGGAATGGAAACCCCGAACAGTAACTATAGCACCTTAAAAGTAAGACCTAAATTCAACGGAAATATTACGGAAGTATCTTGGAAAACTTTAACGGAAGAAAATGAACCATTGAAAAGATACGGCTATGTTTATGATGGATTAAACCGTCTTTCAGCAGGTTTTTACCAGAAACAGGGTAATGAAACGGCCAAAGAATATTTTGAAATCCCGGAATATGACCTGAACGGAAATATCACCCGACTGAAAAGATCAGCTGCTCTCCAGACAGGAAATACAGCTGCTGTTGTGATTGATGATTTAAGATATGATTATACAGGCAATAAGCTGACTAAGGTGACCGATGCTCAGCAGAATTCATCAGGCTATCCATACCTTGCCAGTCCCGGAACAATTGGGTATGACAATGATAATGGCGACGGAAATGGGAATATGACCAGTCATCCGGATAAAGGCATTTCTTCAATTCAGTATAATTATTTAAATTTACCCAAACAGATTACCCAGAATGCTCAGGTGACCAACTTCATCTACAGGGCAGATGGAGTAAAAGTAAAGAAGTTCTTTGGAGATATAGAAACCAATTATCTGGATGGATTCCAGTATAAAAGTACCAAGCCATCAGAAGCAGGAACAGGTGGAATTATATTACCTGATCCAAATGAAGTTGCGGAGATGAAACTCAGAATCATTCCTACCTCAGAAGGTTATTATGATGCACTTAACGGTCAGTACATTTATAATTATACCGATCATTTGGGTAATGTAAGATTAAGCTACACGGATACCAATAAGGACGGATTCATACAGCCAAGACAATACCGTTGGGTGCAATGTGACGGACCTTGGAACCCTTTAAATCCACCCAATTGTATTGATGGTTGGAAACCGGGCGAGATTGTGGAAGTGAATAATTATTATCCTTTTGGATTGCTGCATAATTATACAGCAACAACGCAGAATGCTTATCAGTATAAGTACAATGGCAAAGAGCTGCAGGAGACGGGGATGTATGATTATGGTGCTCGTTTTCTTATGCCTGACATAGGTCGTTGGATATCGCCAGATCCTTTGAGTGAAGAATATAGAAGATGGTCGCCATACAATTATGCAGTAAATAATCCTGTTAGATTTACTGATCCGGATGGAATGAGTGTATATGACATTATTGGAGTTACTAAACAAGATGCCCAAAAATTTAAAGCAGATATTCATAAAGTTTTATCAGATAGTAAGTTTGCAGGAGTTATAGCATTAATAGATGTAAAAGGAAAATCATTTAACAAAGTAGATGCAACTGCATTATCTACTGCTTTAAGTGGAGTTAATATTTCAAAAGATGAACAGGCATACATTGATACAATTGTAGGGGCAATTAATGATTCCAAAGTTCATACAGTTGAATATTTATCATTGGGAGATACTGTATCTTCTGCTGGAGGAACAGCTCTTAAAGATCACATGAATAAAGCACAAGCTGGAGTTGGAGATAAATTAGTTCCAGATGTAAGTAATGTTAAAGCAGACCTTATAAATGGTATAGCTGGGGCAGGATTTAATGTTCCTACTGCAAAAGGTTCACATTCAATTATTGTGGAAACTGCATCTACTACTTCAGAATCAAGGGCTGAAACATCAAGCCATGAAGTTTTAGGACATGGTATACCATCAGCAAAAGGGTTATCTCATACTGTAAATAATACAAATGCAATTAGAATGTCTAATTTAGTGCGAAGGATTACAGGAAGTACTGAACCACCAAGAGATGGAACTAACCCACCTCATGCAGGAGGAAAAGTAACTAATGAAAATGATTTACCAATAAGTCGATAAATTAATTATTATGAATAAAATATTTTTTTACTCTCTTCTATTTCTATTTACTAATTGTGCTTCACAAACACAATCATTAAAAAATACAAGTAGAGAATATCTTCAAAAAATAATAGATAAGGAGTTTTCTAATGAAGGCAATAATAAGATTTTAGTATATGCTGTTGATGATAAGTGGTATTTGATTATTAATGATAAAGATTCTTATTATGAAGAATTTTATATAAAATCTGATGGGAATAAAATTATCAAAGAAAAATTAGACAAAATCAATAAGCCTAATTCAATGTTAGATAATGCTTTTGATTTATCTAATTATAAATATGATTATATAGATTTTTCTTCAGAGGGGTATAAAGATTATAAATTAGCACAAGGCAATAAAACATATTTTTGTGTTATTGATAAAGAAAAATATTATGGAGAATTTAATCTGTCTGTAATTGTAGACCCTATACCCATAGATAAAAATTTGAATAAATATCTTATGACTAAATTATTAAAAGAAATATCCAACAACAAACCCGCTCAATGAGCGGGTTTTACATTTATAAAATGCTTTGCAGTTTAGTTTGTTTAAGGAACGCATCCAGAAGAGTGTAGACGTGTTGTCCCCCAGCTGGCGCAAGCGTCACGCTTGTGCCATGATGGAATAATAAAACCACAGCATCCGTGGTGGTTTTTATATACAGGTTTAGGGAAAACCTCTATATTTACCAGTACAGAGACCATCTAGGCAACGCAAGGATGAGTTATACCAAAAACAGCGAAGGCGCTCTTGAAATAACGGATGTAAACAACTATTATCTTTTGGGCTTGAACCATATTGAAACACAGACAACTAAAAGATGATTGGGAGGTTATTTTAATTAAATCCGTTCCAGCCTGGGAAAATTTCAAAAAAAGCTCTGTAACAGTACCTCAAATACAACGTTATCCATGATAAATAAAATCACAATAATATTAATGTTTTTATTTTCTTGCAAAGAAACAAATATTAATCACCATTTAGAGCGTCATGCTCTTATTGCAAATATTGACCCTAAGAATAATTTCCTTATTTACTCTTATTGGAAAGATACGGACTATGCAATAAAAATCGAAGATTTAAAAACAGATAAAATACTTTATTCTTTTAAAATCAAAGACAATTCTTTTACAGAACCTAAAATACATAATAATAAAATATGTTTCCCTGAATCAAATGAAAGTTTCATTTGTATGGATTATAAAAGAAATATCATACTCTGGAAAATACAAACTAAAGGCAGAGTCAGAGAGTTTCAGTATGTAAATGATGATATGATTATAGCCAGTATAGATTCATATGGGATAGTGGCCATAAATTCAAATTCAGGAAAAGTAATGTATGAACTATTATTACATGCAGATCAAAATTGTAGTATAGATAATGCACCACGTCCTATTACTTATGATGATAATCATTTTTATCTTGCAGATTTTAATTGTAATTCAGTTGCTGCTTATGATATTTTGTCTGGGAAGAAAGTTTGGAGTGTTAATAGAAATTCAGCAGCCTTATCAAATTTAATTGTAGCAGGAAAGTATATTTTTGTCGGAAGTAACGATAATTACAAAACTGGAGAAATTATACTGTTAGAGGCTAAAACAGGAAAATTAGTCTATCAACATGAATCTAAATTTGAAATAATGTGTAATCCTATTCATTATAAAAATAAAATATACTATTATACATATGACTCTAGACTGAATGAATTTGATATTGAAAATAGAACATCTAAGATTATCTATAGTTTCAGTAAAGAAGATGATATAAGTGGAAGTCAAATCTATCCATTAGATAATTTCCTTTATTTTCAGGATTTAAGTTTTAATTTAAATAGAATCGATTTATCTACTTTAAAAAAAGAATTTATAGAAAAATCTCCGAAAGGTTTATTAGGGGTATATAAAATTAAAAACGAAATCAAGTTTGTTTATTAATGAGGGATTGTGACTAGTCCTGAAAAAAGGTTTAATGACTCGGTGGTAAGTATTAAATTCTGTAAGAAACACTAAAAGTGGGTATTTTCACAAAGATAATAGTAAGATACTTTATTATGGTAAAGATATAATCACCTTATAGCGCACAAAAACATAGTAATTATGAAGGGTGTTAATCCTTGCATAATATAAGGGAACAAGTGCCACAGTTCATTTCCCACCTCGTTGCGCAAAGTCTCTGACTTTGAGCTGATAAAAATAAAAACCACCCTAACAACGGTTTAATCTTTACTTGGTTTGCGTTATAGAATAAGCAACAATGAACCATTCAAAACAAAATAGCCTGTTTCAAAAACGAAACAGGCTATTGCTTTTTTGGGATGAACTTTTATTTATTTTTTGATAAATTTCATAGACTTAACAAAGTCCTTGTTATTATAAGTTCTTACGTAATATACTCCGTTAACAAAATCTTTTACATCAATCTTATCAGTTTCATTTTTAATGAAAGCTTTTTTTACCAATCGTCCTTCAGCGTTGAAAATTTCAACCTCATTGATAGGAGCCAATGGCGATGCAATTGAAATATACTGAGTAGTAGGGTTAGGGAAAAGGTTAATTGAATTTGCTTTTTCTACATCATTTACAGATAAGAATGAACAGGCATTAGAATTTAATAGACTCGCTCTTGGGCCTAACATGGTATTGGATGCAATTGTTTTCTGATCATTGGAAAACATCGCCATTTCAAAATCTGATACATAATCCATATAATTCATAAACATTGCTCCATTCGCAGACGTCGTACAGGTATACTGGTTATCTGGAAAAGAAGGAAAATCCTCTGTAAAATAAGGTCCGTTTGTAGCTGGTGTATCAGCACATCCATCATCGTTATCAGGTGTCCCGCAAGCACTGTCATCTTCACCCCATGGATGCAGTAGTCCAAAATAATGTCCGATTTCATGAGTAGCTGTTCTACCACCGTTATAAGGTGCTTCAGCGGTTCCTGTAGTTCCAAAGTACTTATATCCTATGGCAAGCCCATCAAGCGGTTGACCGGCTGCATCTGGTAAATATGCCCACCCAAGATAAGGGTTCGCCATATCTCCTACCCAAATATTCAGGTACTTTGTAGGGTCCCAGGCTAAAAGTCCTGCTGCCTTATAATAGTTATTACCGAAATTAAAATTTGAAGCAACAGACTTTCTTTCAATACCATTTGTAGCTGCTCCAGTTGGGGTTTTTGTTGCCATACAGAATGCCAGTTCCATATCTGCAGCAAAAGGTTTGAAAGCAGCCGGAACTACTGAGTTAAAGTCAGCATTCATTTTTCTGAAGTCGTTGTTAAGTACAGCAATTTGAGATGCAATCTGTTCAGCAGTAATATTCTGAGTTTCATTTTTATACAGAACATGCACTACAACTGGAATGGTAATAACTGTCTGCCCGTTCTTTCCTACTGTTGTATTTTTACTTGTAAGATAATTTCTCAAATCGGCTTTCTTTGCCAAAGCTTCTGGATTTTGAGCGAAAAATTCCTTCATTTTAGCACTAGTCGCACACGTTCTCTGAGCGTATATGTTAGCCATTAAAATACTGGCAGACAAGAGTAAAAGTTTTTTCATGTAATTTAAAATATAATCAACAAATATACACTTTTAACAAAAAAGCAACAATAAAATATTGATGTAACAAGTAAAAATATAAACTTACCTTTTAATAATAGATTAATAAAATATATTTTATTCTTGGCTTTTATATCATTCCGACTTATCAATAATTATTCTCTTAGCTATGCTTTATGGTATAGCCTCTTATGATCCTAAGGCTCTACAGCAAGCAGATAAACAGAACATTGCTCTCCATCCTGAACCAATATCTTACTACCTTCAATTTTCACTTCCTGTTTATAGCTTCCATATCCCCCTCCCATTTTGAACGCCTGTATAACTTCAATAATAAGGCGCGATCTCTGTAGATACAATACTCCATAAATGGTGGAAGTAGATTGTTTTGCCAGCAGCTGCTTTGCTTTCACCTCATTCTCAGCATAAAATTTTTCCACGGTGCCATTTCCATTAAAAACAAGATAATCTTCATAATGTTTAGTATCTGAACCCCGGCTTATCTCAAGCTTGGGAGGGATAATATTAAATTTGCCTTTTGTTATATAAGTTCCTTCCATAATATACAGTTTATCAAAATAGATCCCTGGAAAATTTATGGTTATGAAATTTTCTACCTTTTTTAAAAGCTTGTTATGAATATGTTCCGACGATTGACAGGAAAAAAGAGAAAAGAAGGTAAGAAACACAATGACAATTTTCTGTTTTATCATGATATTAATAGTCTTTAGATTTAACGTATGTTTTGATGTATCCCTTTGTCTGGGGCGAAGGAAGAACCTCCCCTATTATAGTATCATTCTTTATAGATAACTTTTCCCGGGACAGAAACTTTCCGGCCTGTACATGTTTCAACTTCCATCTCATTTCTGATTTTTCATTATTGATACAGTAAGCTCCTTCCAATGCATCTTTGCCCGATTTTTTATTCAATTCAACCACCCGGCCGTTTTTGTAAAATTTCAATCCCTTTTTCAGAGACTTTACCCCAACTGTATCTGATCTGGAGTTGAGCCAGTAAGATTTTCCATCTATTGCGATCAGGTGATAAACAGCAGAAGTGTCTATCAGCTTATAGGTAGAGCTGTCATTGCATAAAATGGTTTTCCGTTGCCCTCTTGCTGTACAGCTGATGCAGATCATAATCATCAACACGATATTCCGTAAAATATTTTCTGTCATATGAAAGGATTTTATTCATATTAAATATACAAAAAACCTCTGACTATCAACACGATTGCAACATCCCGACTGAATTAATTCACTATCATATAAAAATTAACCAAAGTTTAATCTAATCCATAGGGATTGAAACTTAACGATTTATTATTTTTGATAAAATATACACATTCAGAATGTCAGTACACTTTAATCCACGAGATATTACATGGCTTGCCTTTAATGAAAGGGTTTTACAGGAAGCCATGGACGAAAAGGTCCCTTTACATTTAAGAATACGTTTCCTCGGAATCTTTTCCAACAACCTGGATGAATTCTTCAGAGTGCGTGTTGCCGGATTAAAGCGGGCCATGGATTTCAAGGAAAAAGTGATTGCCGAATCATTTTACCAACCGCCGTCCAAAATTTTACAGCGGATCAATGACATTGTCATCAGCCAGCAGCAGAATTTTGACAAAACCTGGAAAAATATCCAGTCTGAAATGGCTGAACATAAAGTATATATCAAAAACGCCAAAAACCTGACAGCTAAACAAAAAGAATTCGTCAGAACCTACTTTGATGAAGTTGTGGAATCCAATGTGATCCCGATTCTTCTTCATGAAAATACACCTATGCCCTATTTAAGAGATAAAAGTCTCTATCTGGGGGTTGCCATGAGAAAAAAAGACTGGCAGTATTCCAGTAATTATGCTATTATTGAGATTCCTTCCCGATTTGTAGGACGATTTGTGCTGTTACCTACAGAAGATCCGGAAGAAAAAAATGTCATGCTGCTTGAAGATGTGATTACCTTCAACCTTCCGCATATTTTCTCCTATTTCGGGTATGATGAATTTTCTGCCAACGCTTTTAAAGTGACAAAAGATGCCGAACTGGATCTGGATAATGACATCCGCACCAATTTTGCAGAAAAAATAGAAAAAGGACTGAAAAACAGAAGAAAAGGAAAGCCTACCCGTTTTGTCTTTGATAAAGATATGGATAAAGCTCTGCTTGAACTTCTGATCAGAAAACTGAGCCTTTCCAAAAAAGACAGCATTATTCCGGGGGGAAAAATTCACAATTTCAAACATTTTATGGATTTTCCTGATGTCTTTGAAAAGTATGAAAAACCGGAAGAAAGAACTTCATTTACCCATCAGGCCTTTGAACATGGCGAAAGGGTGACAGACGTCATTTTAAAACAAGATGTACTTCTTTCCTTTCCTTACCATAAATACAACCCGGTAATTGATCTCCTCCGTGAAGCTGCCATGGACCCAGACGTAAAATCCATACAAATTACCGCTTACCGTATGGCCAGCAGCTCCAAAATCATCAATGCGCTGATCTACGCAGCAAGAAACGGCAAAGAAGTAACGGTAATGCTGGAACTTCAGGCAAGGTTCGATGAAGAATCTAATCTGGAATGGAAAAGCATGCTGGAACCGGAAGGAATAACCGTTCTGGTAGGTCTTCCGAATAAAAAAGTACATGCCAAGCTTTGTGTCATCAAGAAAAGAGCCCACAACAAAACCATCCAGTATGGCTTTATAAGCACCGGAAACTTCAACGAAAAAACAGCAAGGATTTATGGTGATCATTTATTATTGACCTCCGACCGTGGTATCATGGCAGATATCAACAAAGTTTTCAATGTTCTGAAAAAACCAAAAGAAGATTATCTTCCTGTCCTGAAAACCTGCAAAAGTTTATTGGTCTGTCCTCAATTTATGAGGGAAAAAATCATTCATCATATAGACAAAGAGATTGAAGAAGCCAAAGCCGGAAGACGTACCGAAATTATCGTTAAAGCCAACTCGGTTAGCGACCGTTTTTTAATTGAAAAACTCTACGATGCCGCAAAAGCAGGTGTTGTGGTTAGAATGATCGTAAGAGGAATCTATTGTGCTGTTAATCAAAAAGATTTTAAAGAAAAAATAAAAGCGATCAGCATCGTAGACGAATATCTTGAACACGCCAGAGTCATGTATTTCTATAATAAAGGAATGGAAGATATATACATCTCCTCTGCCGACTGGATGACCAGAAACCTCGACTACAGGATAGAAGCCGCTGCAAAGATCACAGACAAAGGTCTGAAGAAGGAATTAAAAGATATTCTGGACATTCAGTTGAGAGATAACGTAAAAGCTCGTATTTTAGACAAAAAATTGAGCAACGAGTATGTAAGGAATGATAAGAAAGAATGCCGTTCTCAAATAGAAACCTATAAATATTTAAAAGCTAAAACAAGCAAAAAATGAAGATCGCCGCGATAGACATAGGAAGTAACGCCGCAAGACTTTTGATCAATGAAGTAAAGATCAACAATAAAAAACCTGAATTTATAAAATTAAACCTCCTGAGAATCCCTCTAAGGCTGGGAATGGATGTTTTCACTTTAGGAAAAATAGGAAGTGAAAGAGAAAAAATGGTCATCGATTCTATGAAGATTTTCAGCGACCTGATGAAAATCTATAAAGTAGACCATTACAGAGCCTGTGCTACCAGCGCCATGCGCGATGCCTCCAACGGCAACGAAATTATCAAGCAGGTGAAAGAAACTTCAGGCATCAATATAGAAATCATTTCCGGAGACGAAGAAGCCACCCTGATCTACGAAAATCATGTAGCAGAAGGGCTTGACAAAGAATTCGCCTATCTTTACATTGATGTTGGAGGAGGTTCTACAGAGCTCACTTTTTATGAAAACGGTAAAATGATCTATGAAAGATCCTTCAATATAGGAACAATCCGCCTTCTCAACAATCTGGTTACTGCTGATAACTGGACGGAAATGAAAGAAGCGATCAAAGAAAATATTACCAGTAAAAAGCCCATTGTAGCCATCGGTTCGGGAGGAAACATCAATAAAGTTTTCTCCATGAGTAAAACCAAAGACGGTAAGCCAATGTCTCTTTCTCATCTTAAAAAAACCTACAAAGAGCTTAATGAACTTTCTGTAGAAGAAAGAATGACCAAGTACAACCTCAGAGAAGACCGGGCAGATGTTCTCGTTCATGCATTAAGAATCTTCAATAATGTAATGTCATGGGCAGACATCAGCAGGATTTTTGTTCCTAAAATTTCAGTAGCAGACGGACTTATTCACAATATCTACAGTCAGCTGCACGATAAAAAATAATTTTCACCCATACCATTATATTGAAAACCAGTCTTGTTTCGGCTGGTTTTTATTTTTGTTATCAGTAAAAAAATCTGCCAATCTGTGAAAGAAAAAATACACAATCATCAGTGAAATTTGTGAGATCTGCGGGAAAATTAATACTAAAAATTCGCGCATCCATAGCAGCGCTTCCTTTTTAATATTTTTTATGCTACAAAACAATCATATTCAGTGAAACACATTCAAAAGAGTATAATTTTTGATATTCTTTAAAGTAAAAACAGATTGTAAAACGTCAACATAATATCAACAGCTAGAAATGAACCCAATCAAAATAATTATCACAGGTGTTACAGGAATGGTAGGAGAAGGTGTTTTAATGGAATGTCTTGAAAATCCTCATGTTTCTGAAATTTTAAGTGTAAGCAGAAAACCGTCCGGCAAAAAGCACGCAAAACTTAAGGAATATATTATCCCAGACTTTTTAGCTATCGATCTTCATGATGAAACCCTGAAAGGTTATGACGCCTGTTTTTTCTGTGCCGGAATCAGCAGTGTAGGAATGAATGAAGAAGAATATACCAAAATTACGTATGATACCACCCTTCATTTTGCTAAGGCTGTGCTGAACCAGAATCCTGAAATGGTTTTCAACTATGTCTCAGGAGCCAGCACCGACCAGACCGAAAGCGGAAAGATCATGTGGGCACGGGTAAAAGGCAGAACCGAAAATGCATTAAAAAAGCTAGGATTCAGGAATGAATTCAACTTTCGTCCCGGATTTATGAAGCCTGTTCAGGGACAAATTAACATAAAATGGTTTTTTAAGCCTTTTATTTGGTTTTTTCCTATTTTTTTACCGTCAAAATCATTAACTTTACACGAAGTAGGTAGAGCAATGATCAATGCCGTACACAGAGGGTATCCTACATCAACTTTGGAAATTAGGGACATTAAAAATTTAGCTATATGAGAGAAATGTTAAAAAGAATAGTTCTGGTTATTTTTGTACTCTTGGTTCTGACTGCAGTTTCAGGATTCTTCTATATGCAGAAACACCCTTTGGAAGGCAAAACACCAACACAGAAAACTTTTAATTTCTCAGGAAAGCAAACAAAATAAACCAAAAACCGGGAAGACAAATAATGATTTCATTTTTTGCATTTAAGGAAACCATTTATTAAACATTTCTTAAAGTTCCCTTAAAACAACTGCAGCGTATAAAGTTCATTTTTGCATACATCTAATGCAAGTAAAAAATGATCAACAACTACCTATTAAAAGGTTCTGTTATTGCCGCATTCTTCCTACAGAGCGGACTTTCAGGACAGACACTTGTTCATTACTGGAACTTTAATAACAGTACTACAGAAACATCCATTACAACACCATCTTCCTCTTTAACAGGAGGATCCCTCGCTGCTATTACCGGAGGAACCAGTCTGATAGACTTTGCCAACGGAACAGGGCAAAATTTCAATACAGAAAATCTGAATGCCAGAAACGGAGATCCTTCAGGAACCCACCTGAGATTTAACAATCCCATTGGAGGAGCATTACAGTTTAATCTTCCCACAACAGGATACAATAACATCATTGTAAAATTTACAACCAGAAGATCCGGACAGGGAGCTGGCACACAAATCTGGTCCTATTCAACAGACGGGACAACTTTTATTCCGTATCAGAATATTAATCCTCAGGATACCAATCCGCAGCTGGTTACTTTTGATTTTTCTACCATTTCAGGAGTTTCCAATAATCCGAACTTTAAATTAAAAGTAGAGTTCTCTGCCACCGGAGGCGGAACAGGAGGAAATAACCGCTTTGACAATTTCACCGTAGATGCATCCCCGGTTGGAGGTATTGACACTACTCCACCAACGGTTACTTATCTTCCCACAAATAATACCAATAATGCATCAACAACAGTCAATCCTACCCTATCTTTTAACGAAAATGTAAGACTGAAAGATAACTCCGTAATCAACGATTCTAATGCACAAAATCTGATAGAATTCCGTTTAGGAAGTGCTTCAGGTACATTCGTTCCCTTTACAACAGCTTTCAGCAATAACACCATTACCGTTATCCCTTCATCCGGACTTATACCGGGTCAGACTTACTACCTGGCTCTTAAACCCGATACTGTAGAAGATTTCAGTGATAATGCTGTTATAACAACTACTGCCAGCACGTTTACGACAGCAGGAACCTCCGTTTCCTTGGATAAAAATTTTATAAAAGTTAATGAAAATGCAGGAAATCTTGCTTTCAAAATCAATATAAACAATCCTTCGGCAGCATCTGTAAACCTCGTGGTAAAGCCTGCTCCGTTCAGTACGGCAGACAGCAATGATTTTACATTAGCCAGCCAGACCATCAATATTACACCGGGAATGACAAATTATACCGTCAATATCCCAATTATCGATGATACCGTGGAAGAACAGCAGGCAGAATACTTTGTCGTAAGCCTTGAAAATCCTTCCGGTGCGTCAATTTCAGGGGATAATTCTGCAACGGTTTATATTGTAGATAATGACAAACCTGCTCCGGTTCCTTCCGGACAGATCCAGCTGAACTATATCGGAAGCTTTGATCCTTCCGGAAATAATAACAGCTCTACGGAAATTGTTGTCCACGATCCTTCCACACAAAGATTATTTACAATCAGTTCTATTACGGATGTGTTTGACATTCTTGATTTCAGTACACCAACTACCCCTTCCGTAATCAGAACAGTGAATATGGCACCCTACGGAGGTATCACCAGCATCGCTGTAAAAAACGGAATTATTGCAGCCGCCTCTCCTAATACCAATCCTCAGCAGAATGGTTCTGTTGTTTTCTTCGATATTAATGGAAATTTCCTGAAACAGGTCACGGTAGGCGCACTTCCGGATATGATTACCTTCACTCCCGATGGGACAAAAGTAATTACAGCCAATGAAGGTGAACCTAATGACGTTTACACGGTAGATCCGGAAGGAACCATCAGCATCATTGATATTTCAGGAGGTATCGGAAATCTTACACAGAGCAATGTGACCACTCTTAACTTTAACAGTTTTGATTCCCAAACCTCAGCTTTAACAGCCACTGGTCTCAGAAAAGTAAGAACCAACAACACCCTTTCTCAGGATCTGGAACCGGAATATGTGACGGTAAGCAGCGACAGCCAGAAAGCCTGGGTTTCTCTTCAGGAAAACAATGCCATGGCTGAGGTTAATCTTACCACAAAAACCATCACCGGAATCTGGGGGCTGGGTAAAAAAGATATGAGCCTTCCGGGCAACGGTTTTGACGCTTCCGATAATAACGGAGAAGTTTTGATTGCCAACTGGCCTGTGAAAGCCTATTACATTCCTGATGCCATTCAGAATTACAAAGTTGGAAATACCCATTATATTGTAACCGCCAATGAAGGAGATGAGAAAGATCTTTCCGGATATAGCGAAAGAACAACAGTAGGAGCCAATAATTACACCCTGGATCCGATATTGTTCCCGCAGGCATCGGTTTTAAAAGCTTCTCATAATTTAGGAAGATTCAGAGTGTCCAGTGCAACAGGAAATACAGACGGAGATTCAGATTTTGAAGAAATGGCCGCATTGGGGGCACGTTCTTTCTCCATTTTCAATACAGATACCAGACAACTGGTTTATGATAGTGGCGATCAGTTTGAAAGGTATATTGCCGCCAATCATCCATTGATTTTTAATGCGGATAATGAATCCAACGGAGCCAAGAACAGAAGCCGCGCCAAAGGTCCCGAGCCGGAAGGTGTAGCATTAGGAACGATCAACGGGCAAACTTACGCTTTTATTACGCTGGAAAGAACCGGAGGAGTGATGGTCTATAATATCACCAACCCTGGCAGTCCCGTATTTACAGATTATAAACATTCCCGTCTGACTTCTGCTTACGGAGGCGATAACGGCCCTGAAGGGATTATCTATATTGCTCCTGAAAATACTACAACCGGAAAAGGTTATGTCATCATTGCCAATGAAATCAGCGGAACACTGTCCATGTATGAGGTAGCCACCTCTCCTACTTTAGGAACCGGAGAAATTAAAACGGAAAAAACAACGTTCAACGTGTTTCCGAACCCTTTGAATAAAGGGAATACATTATATTTCAACAGAAAACAGGATTACGAGTTGTTTGATATGTCCGGAAAAATGATAGGTAATGAAAAAAATGCTCTCACCATAGAAACCTCTAACCTTTCTACAGGAGTTTACCTGATAAAAACTTCTGAGGGACATGTGAAAAGGGTTATTGTAAAGTAATTAATGGAAGCTGGAAGAAGGAAGTCGCAATTGAGCCTGTGAAATTATGATCGTTATCCTGATCCGGATTGAGATAAAATATCCGTTCACCAGATACTGTAAAAGTCCCGGAATAGTTAGACTGCACCCAAAAGTTTAGACAAAATTAAACAATATTATTATATGAAAGAGTTCGGTACTGTACCGGACTCTTTCCTTTTAGATTAAGTCT
>NZ_JAVDUN010000016.1:0-22813 GCF_031456375.1 Chryseobacterium sp. 2987 | reverse complement strand
AATTTAACAACAATTAAAAACAAACATTATGAGCAACAAATTTGACAACCAATCTTTAACAGAAGCATTAAAAACTGTAAAACTAGAAGAAAGACAAGAAATGATTAACCCGGCTGCTTCAGAAGCTGCAGATGCAATCAGCGTATCTTTCGATTCTTAATCAACACCCCATTAACAATACAATAATTTAACAACAATTAAAAACAAACATTATGAGCAACAAATTTGACAACCAATCTTTAACAGAAGCATTAAAAACTGTAAAACTAGAAGAAAGACAAGAAATGATTAACCCGGCTGCTTCAGAAGCTGCAGATGCAATCAGCGTATCTTTCGATTCTTAATCAACACCCAATTAACAATACAATAATTTAACAACAATTAAAAACAAACATTATGAGCAACAAATTTGACAACCAATCTTTAACAGAAGCTTTAAAAACTGTAAAACTAGAAGAAAGACAAGAAATGATTAATCCAGCTGCTTCAGAAGCTGCAGATGCAATCAGCGTATCTTTCGATTCTTAAGAAGAAACTTAGAATATTCTACCTATTATATAGAGGAGGATGGAATATTTCTCCTCTATATACTAAAAATAAATTAGTGTTTTGTGGATGCCACAAAGACCAGACTAATTTATAAAAACCATGAAAATTCAAGCTAGAACATAGCCTAATGAACGCTTACCAATAGCTTTCATTAATAAAATGCAGGTTGATTTATGAAACACCTGCCCGTCAGAACCATATCAACACCCTCTTAAAAACCCACCAATAATTTCTTTTTTAAAAAAGGAGCTGCTTAACCAGTGCCTTGAAATAAAGAAGAGGGATATATACCAATCATAAAATACCCTTCACCGAGTATGAAAAAAATATGGAAAAAAGCAATGAAAATTTTAGGAATTCTGATACTTCTACTTGTTATGTTTTCAATTTCAATAGGAATTTTCAACAGGAATTTTATAAAATCAAAAAAAGAGTACACAGATTATCTTAAAAAGAATAAAACAGATATCTCCTCTTTACAAAAAATAGGAAACATAGATTTAAATATAGAAAAAGCGGATTTCTACCTGCTGGGAGAGAACCATGGAGTAAAAGACGTTCAGGAGTTAGATGAACAGTTCCTTTTCTATTTAAACAAAAAATACGGGGTAACATACTATGTTGCAGAAATGAGCGAAAAACTAGCCGCTCAGCTGAACAAGTACCTTTCAAACGAAAAAGAAGACCCTTCATTATTGAAAAAAACAGTCAGCGAGCTGGCTGAATATATACCACAACAATCAAGTATTGAATACTATGAAAAGTGGAGAAACATCAGAAATTATAACCTGTCCCAAAATGAAGGGGCTAAAATAAAAGTAATAGGCGTAGACGTTCCTAATCCTGAAATAACCAGCGGAAGAGATTCAATACTGTATCATAATTTCACTAAGGTATATGATACGATAAAAAATAAAGAAAATGCCAGGTTTTATGGTTTATTCGGGCACGCTCATATTTTACAGGACAAGCTGTCCGGCGATACCCAGCCATTCGCCTACAGATTAAAGGAGAAAAAGCTTAAAGTAATAAGCATAGCAACGTACGCTATAGATAGTTATACTTACCTGCCAGATGGTGAAGGCTATCCAAAAGTACCCAATGAAAAAAGCAATTGGTTCAATCTGAACGGGCCTTTGTTCTATCTCTACGGAGTTAATGATTTAATACAATCATCAGACTCGGAAAGAGTAGCTCTGTTCAAGCTAAATAATGCAAACAGTCCTTATTCATCAGATACCAAGCTGATTAGCATCAGAAATTTACTAGGAAAAAATATAAAGCCATATAGTCCTGATGAAAACACTTTAAACTTCATTCAGTACACTGTTTTAATTAAAAAATCGGAATCATTAACCCCACTAAAAAGATTACCATGAAAAATAAAGCATTACTCATCATATCATTATTCCTGAGTGCAACCATGTACTCGCAAAAAGAAGAGAAGTTTTTAAATGTAGATTATAAGGTTCAGTTAGACGTAAATCCGGAAGATCTGCTGAAAACCGTTCCTTCCAATGTAAGATCTCAGGTAGAGGCAAGCCTCCGGGAGGAATTATCAAAAGGCGTTTTTGCAGATTATACTTTGAAAGCTAATAACAACGCATCTGTTTTTGAATATAAAGGCAAAATTGATAACTCCCAGTCTATGACATCATTTATCCTGAAGGAGTTAGAGAGAAGAGATAAATATCCCTATGTGAAAGATTTTTCTAAAAACACCTATACAAAAGGGTATGATCTGGCCAATAAAATATTCTATGTGAAGGAAAACCTTCCTAAAATAAACTGGATTATCGCTAAAGAAGAATCCGAACCTATCCTGGGATTAAAAACAATTGAAGCAAAAGGAAAATTAGATTCCATAGACCTTCATGTATGGTACGCTCCGGATATTCAATATAAAGACGGGCCTTTCCAGCAAGGCGGATTACCCGGGCTCATTGTAAAATCAGAGTTTTATGTGGGAGACATTAAAATGATTGTGGCAGCAACCCATATCGAGGTCATCAATAAACCTCTGGAAATTACAGCGCCAAAAGCCAAGAAATACTATTCTAAAGTAGAATTCGAGGAACAAAAGAAAAAATTCGAAGCCAGACAGAGAGAATATGCGTCTTCGGGGGTAGATAAAGATTAGCCATGGAATTCAACATTACAAAAATAAACTCTGTAGCGCATCTGCCCCACTTTATAAGGGAAGAAGACAGAAGAAATTTATGTACTGTAAGAAATAAATACGGAAAAGAGATAGATCCCAATAATCAGTTTTTTATCTCGTCTTCAGACAGTTCCACACTGAAGGTTTCCGTAATGAGCAAAAAGCCTATAGGAATAGATATAGAGACGGAGAGAGTCATTAATCCTAAAAGCTATGATTTTTTTCTCAATCAGAAAGAGAAAGATATGCTGAAAGCTTCTGAACATGAAAACATTCCGCTACTGCTGTGGATGATCAAAGAAAGTTTTTTGAAGCTGCTGGGAACAGGTTTACACATCCATCCCAAAAAAATAACAATTAGTCAAAAGAGAATATTGATCAATGACCTATCCATCAGATGTAAAATACAAATTTTCAAATACCAGCATTTTTACATCACGATTTTAGAAGCATAGCATTGATAATCATTGTATAACATTTTTATAAGAAATAAAATGGTTTTAGAACAAAAAGACATCAGACAGATACTGTCTCACAGATATAGCTTTATACTGGTTGACAGAGTAAAATATATGGACGAGGATAGAATAGTGGCTGTAAAGAACATCACCTCTTCAGATATCAATTTATGGGGACATTTTGAAGATGACCCGATATACCCCGGAGTTCTGCTGATAGAGTCTTGTTCTCAGGCAGGAGGAATTCTATTGAGCAATCAGAAAACGAGCAGAGGCTACATCGCTCAGATCAATGAATTCAAATTCCTCTCTTTCGTAAGACCGGGAGACAGTGTTCACATTGAAGCCACCATAAACAAGGTAGTAGGCCAGTACGCAAAAGTGTCAGTTGCTGCATTGGTTGAAGATAAAATAATTGCCAAAGGAGAAGTAATGTATTTTTTTGATAAATAAGCTATGAATAATATAACCGTAACCCACGTAGGAATCTCTCATTATTTTGGAAACTCTCCTGCAGAGTTTGAAAAAAATATACTGGAGAACCTGGAAGTAAAAAGAAAAGGTGTCTTAACTGCTACAATAGAAGAACCTAGATTAGAAAGCTTTTACGAAGAAAATGAAATCAGAAGAATAGACTCATTTTCAAAGTATCTGTTCAACGCGAATATCGATATTGATAATTGTGATCATATTCCTGCTAAAAATAAGGGAATTATTATCAATACCATTTATAACTCATACACCACAACCATTGATTTTGTCACAAAAGCCATGGAAAAGGGAGAAGATAAAGCGAGTCCTCTATTATTCCCTTATACCGTTCCGAATGCGGCTACAGGTCTTTTAACGATGAATAAGCAGTTCAAAGGCTATAATAATACCATAGGCGGCTACAGCCCTGTTTTATTAGCCATGGATAAGCTTAAAGAAGGCAACGAAGAATTCATTGTTTGTGGAGGAGTAGATGAAATTAATGACTACATCAAAAGCTATGTAACCCAGAAAAACAGATTAATTTCTGATGGGGCATGCCTTCTGGGAATGGCTTTAGACGAAAAGAATAACCAGGATAAGCTCTTTAATATTTCTTATGGAAAAACTCATTTTTTCAATAAAATATCTTCAAAAGAGATCAGAAAGTTTTATAAAAACATCCTGAAAGATATTGAGTTAGAGAATATTGATCTGGTGGTTTCTTTCTGCCAGGATAACAAATCCAAGCAAATAGAAAGAGAGCTGATTAAAGGCAATAAAGAGATTATCTACTACAAAGAAATCATAGGAAGTGCTTTGGGCGCAGAAGACAGCATCTGTTTATTCCTGGGATCTATCCTTCTGAAAAACAGAGAAGCCAAAAGAGCCCTTGTGAATGTAGAGTCTTTCGGAGGAAATATCAACACGTATATAATTGAGCTATGATGAATGAATACTGCCTGGTATTGGGTGCCAACGGAGGAATCGGCCTGGAAATATCCAAATACCTTATCGATAAAGGATACCACCTTATTTTGCATTATAATAGGAGTTCCGACAATATAGATGAACTGATTAAAGATCAGGAAAATCACATCAAAATTAAGTTTGATATCACCGATTCAAACTCTATAAAAAATGCACTTAAAGAACTTGGCGCCGGAAAAGAAATACGGATTACAAAATGCATCAATTGTGTGGGAATCCACTACAGATCATTTATTCCTCTGATGCCGGATAATAAATTCAAAGAAGTGATAGATACCAACCTTACGGGGGCTTTCTCTATCATCAAACATATCTCTACAGATATGATTAAAAACAAAAAAGGAACCATTGTAAACATCAGTTCCGTAGCAGGAATCAATGGTTTAATAGGTCAGGCTTGCTATAGTTCTTCCAAAGCAGGACTGGATGCCATCACGAAGATTGCCTCAAAAGAGCTGGCCAAATATAACATCAGGGTAAACAGTATTGCACCAGGTTTCATAGAAGCCGGAATTATTGAAAAACCTACGGCCAACGATCTGGAATATCTGGAAAGAATTCCTATGCGCAGATTCGGAAGAGCAAGAGAGGTCGCAAAACTAGCCTATTTCTTATTAGAAGACAAAGAATCTTCCTACATCACAGGGCAAAATATCGTCATTGACGGAGGATTAAGTATAAATATTTAACAACAAATAAAAAATAAAAACAATGGAAACAAGACAGCAAATTAAAGAAATTATCATTGAAAAATTAAATTTAAGAATTGATATTGAGGATTTTAAAGACAACACCCCTTTATTCTTAAGCAAAAAAGACGGTGGACTAGGATTAGATTCTATCGACACGTTAGAAATCGCTGTAGGAATTACAGATGAGTTTAATGTTGAATTCTCGGATAGTGAGAATATGACTGAACTTTTCACTTCTGTAGAATCTTTATCGAACTACATCAATAATAAGCTATGTCTGGAGTTGCAATAACAGGAATAGGATGTTATAGCTCTATTGGAAAGAATATTGAAGAGTTTGAGCAGAATCTTTTCTACAAAGACTCAGAGACATTCTACCCTATTGATGAAATAGACTGTAGTAAACTAAGAAACAACAGATCTTCCTACATCAAAGATTTAGACAATAACAAGACTAAAACAGGAAGCAGAGCAGCGATCTCTTTGCTGAAAAGTGTAGACGAGGCTATTAAGAACTCGAGAGCTAAAGAGCTTATTAAAAACAACAGAAAAGTAGGTGTTTCCCTGAGTAATTCTATTGGAGGAATCAGCGATCTGGTAAGTGATATCACCCAAGGTAAAAACTTTATCGTGAAAAAATCACTGAACAGATTTTCTAAAAATAACAAGAAAGAAAAGGTTTTAAATATCCCTAACATTCTATTGCTTCAGGATGTACTGAATAAGTACAAAACCAAAGGCCCGGTATGTTCTTCCCTTACAGCGTGCAGCGCAGGAGGAAACGCCATAGAAGTTGGATTTAAAATGATAAAAGACGGGATCTGCGATATGGTAATCGTATGCGGGGTTGATCCTTTATCAGAAATAAGTTTGTTCGGATTTAATGCCTTAAAAGCTTTGTCTAAAGATACCTTGAGATCATTGGACGCAGAAAGAGACGGAATGCTTCTGGGAGAAAGTGCAGGATGCATTATCCTGGAAAGAGAAGATGCCGCAGAGAAAAGAGGAGCACCTATATACGGAAAAGTATTGGGCTCAGGAATCTCCAATGATGCATTTCATATCACACAACCGGATCCGGAAGGAAACGGAGCTGTGTTCGCAATGAATAAAGCATTAAAAGAATCCTCCCTTTCCTTTAAAGAAATAGACTATGTAAACATTCACGGAACCGGTACAAAGTACAACGATCTTATGGAGCTGAATGCATTGGAAAGCGTATTTGGAAATGATTTACCCAATACCCCTATCAATTCATCCAAAACCAAAATCGGGCACACACTGGGAACCGCAGGAGTTATAGAAGCCATCATATGCATGCTGACTTTAAAGAACCAGGCTATTCATCCGCATTCGAACTTTTCCAACAGAATAGATCGGGAAATAAATTATAACGTCAATACAGAACTTAAACCAATGCCGGAGCTCAAATACATTATGAGTAACTCTTTTGGGTTCGGAGGAAATTGTGCTTCTGTAATATTTGGGTCATACGATGGTGGATATAGTAGAAGAGCTTCAGTATAATCAGGATGTAAATTACTCTGATGTAGACAGCATGGGCGTGGTTCATCACTCCAGATACATGGTGTATTTTGAAAATGCAAGGTTTCGTCTGGTAAAGGATTTACTGCATATCAGCAAAGAAGAGTTCTTAGAGATGAAGATTGATTTTCCTGTTATCAGTTTAGAATGCGATTATTTAAAGAGCATCAGATTCCAGGAAGAAATCATGATCAGAATAAAACTCTCATTTGCGCCAAAGATTCCCAAACTGAAATTCGAATACCAGATTGTCAATGCCCAGGATGAAGTATTATCAAAAGCGAAGACAGTCCATTTATTAACCAGAGCGGGAATACCTTTAATCGGGTATCCGGAAAGACTAAAACATAAATTATACGAATGCCTATGAAAAATGACAACCTATTAAACGTCAGCCAATATACTTTTTTAAAAGAAATAGAATTATACAGCGTAGACGATGAACTGAATGTTCTTTTGTATAAAAATACGAGTTTTGAAGTATCTGGTGTCCTTTATTCAATTATCAAGCATTTGAAAGAAGGCATGTCTATCAAAAACATATACGATAGCCTCGATTTTAAAGATATCAATTTTGAAAACTTTAAATCGCTTATTGTTAATAAAATAGAAGAACTTTTACAGGAGGTTTCCAATACGGTGGATAAAGTTCAGGTAGACAGCATACACAAGTTGTTTGACCTTTTAAACGCCAGAACTACAGAAATTTTATCAGGAAAATTATCATTCCTGTTTAAAAGAGGAGTATTAATCCCGTTATGCGTTCTTTTTTTTTCATCCTTAGTATTTATTTTCTCAGGGAGTTTGCACGTACATAAAGCAAACATCAGCTTAAACCACGTGTGGATGATGTATCTGTGCTTTTTTGTAATAGGCGTATTTCATGAACTGGGACACTCATCTGCGAGTAAATATTACGGTGCAAAGCCTTCATCCATATCCATGGGAATATTCCTGATATTTCCTGTCTTTTATACCGATGTTACCAAAACATGGGGACTGGACAGAAATAAAAGAATAACCACCAGCTTAGGCGGAATATATTTCCAGATGATCATTCATCTGATGCTCCTGGGGTCATTATTCCTGAATATAGAAAAGCCGATTAAAGAATACATCTACTACATCCTTTTGCAAAATATAGGATTGATGATATTCAATATAAACCCTTTCTTTAAAACAGACGGATATTGGGTAGTATCAGACCTATTTGGAATTCGGAATCTGAATACCAAATCAAAAGAGATCATCAAATATCTGCTGAAAGGACAGCATCATCCGGAGTACCTGTTTAAAGACAATGTCGCACTGTATGTGTACACCTATGCTTATTCAGTGATCGGAACAGCCTTATTAATCTTCATTGCTTACAAGGTTGTTGATACCCTCGGGATGTACTACAATATCGTAGTGAAAGGAGAAAGAATGGAATTCTTGATTGTTATTAAAAGAAGTCTAATCCTCATTTTCTTATTGGTATTTCATCTAATACCAATGGTGAAAAAGAAATTAAAACAATACGCAAAATGATTTTAGTTCTTTGTTCATCCAATTACGATGCAAGTATAAATTATGTGCTGGACTGGCTTATTTTTTATAAGCACGAATTTATAAAAATAACCCCCGATGATATTTTTACTGAGAAAAGTAAAGATTTCAAAATAGAGAATGACACCATTTTTTTTAAAGGAGTCAATCTGAACGAAACAGTAAAGTCTGTCTGGTACAGAAAGTTTCCGTACAAACCCAATTTCATAGAAGTAAAAGGGGAAGAAAGCGTTAAAATCAGAGAAGAAATAGAATCAGAATCTGAAGTTATCGTCAACTACATCCTTCATCTTCTTAAAGAAAAAAACTGCATAGGTTTATTTAACAGCAGAGCATTAAACAAACCCCTGCTTTCGAAACTGGCCAACGGATACAATGTGAAAACCCCTAAACAGGCCTTTATAAGTACAAAAGAAGATCTTGAATTATTTCTGGAAAAAAGTAATGACAAGATTATAACGAAAAAATCGAGCGATAAAGTCAGGTATTTCTATGATAAAAATGACAAAACCCTTTTATCATTAACGACACTGATTACAAAGCCTACATTAAAGGATATTCCTGATCATTTTTTTACCTCCTATTTTCAAGAGTGTATCGATGCAGAATATGAAGTTAGAACGATTTTTTTAGACGGTCTTTTTTATTCCTCAGTTTTGATTAACACCAAAGATGAGTATATAGACAAAAAGAATATAATTAGTTCATCTAACTCCAGTGTGGTTCCATATCAGCTTAGCAAAGAAGTTGAAGATAATCTCAGAAGATTATTAGAAGAGCTGGAACTCAAGTTCTGTACCGTAGAACTTATAAAAAATAAGGTAGATAAAGAATACTATCTAGTGGATCTAAATCCTTCAGGTCAATTTGTTTTCGAGTCCGAGAAATGCAGCTATAGCGTTGATAAATTATTGGCAGAAAAACTAATTAATTATGATAAATGATTACACAAAAGTTCCATTATTTTTCTCGTTCCTCGCGGAAATAGAAAAAGATTATGTCCCTCAGTATTTTGGGAAAAGTTTGATCCATCAATCAGATCAGTATGCTCTAAGAGAGAATGTTTACCCTCTCTCCAAAGAAGAAGTATACAGCCTGCATTTGAAGAGTAAAATAGTAACCGAAGAAATAGAAGATATTTATGAATTTTTTGAAGGAAAATAAGAATAAGCATTTTTTATTGTACAGTCACAATTTTATTATAAAAGGCGAAGATTTCGATCTTATTTTTGATAATAACAGAGACCTGGTATTCCAGATACCCAAAGGAATAAACCAGATCATCAGTCTCATGAGAGTTAACACAATCGCCGAAATATATACAAAATGCAAAGCAGAATTTGAGCAGATCGTCCTTTTTATAGAAAGACTGCAGGAATTGAATTTAGGATTTATAACAGACGCTGTTACCCATTTTCCTAAACTGAAACTCAGAAAAGACGCACCGTACAGAGAATACTCTAAGCTGATCACCATTTCTCCCGACCATGCGGACTTTTATAATTCTATACAGGCTGTTAATACCAACAATACAAAATATATAGAATTAAGAATAGAAAAGTATTTTGATGATGAAATCCTGGGAACAAGAACCATCCAGGAACTCAACAGATCTTCATTATACGGAGTGAATATTGTTCTGGATTTTGAACGTCTTAAGACCAGCAGGAAAACCTTTATGACGTTCTCTGAAAGAATAGAAAAAAGATGCAGCTTCTTTATAGAGCATGAAGGAAAAGAAGGAATTAAGAAGTACAAAAACGTTCACTTCTACTTCATGAACAAAAAGGATACTGATACAGATGTTCTGATCACCAATAAAAAATTCTTTGAAAAAAGAATCTTCGAGATTAAGAACAGAAAGAAAGGATCACCATACATCTTCTTTAAACCAGAATTTGCCGAGCCATGAGTATCCTGACTGTATTGAATAAGCGGATGACCTTTCACCAGGCCATCAACAGAGAAAAGGTTAATAAAACCAGACTTCTGAAAACCATACACTATAGTAAATATATAAATCCGGCATTATCTCACGAAGTCATTGCCAATAAATATATTAATCATTTTAAGCTTGTAGAATATTTCTACAAAAATTCAAATGAAGAGATCTATGACTATTTGAACGACTTCAGCATAGAAGGAGATTCTGATCAGGCTAAGATTTATATATCATTTCACTATGGACTGTATAGACTGATACCGTACTTACTGGATAAAGCAGGCAAAAAATGCATTATCGTAAGAGAAGACCATGGAAATGGAGAGTTGAACAATGAATTCTACAAACATTCATTCATCGATTGCAGGGACCCGGGATGCTATCTGAAAATCCTCAACAACCTGAAAAAAAACATTAATGTTTTATTATTCATCGATATCAACAATATAGGCAGTGACATTACTAAATCACAGGAAATCGTTTTCCTTGAAAAAAATGTAAACATACTGGACAGCATCTTTAAGTTTTCATACAAATACAACTACAAGATTGCCCCCCTTATGATTCATTACAATGATGAAGGAAAGATCAAAACGAATGTATTCCAGGATTTAGAAAGGAATGGAGAAGAAGAATTTGACAGTTACTCAAACAGATGCTGCCAGCTGATCTATAAAATATTGGAGCAGTCTGTTTGTGAAGATCCGGTTCAATGGGAACAGATCTATCAGCTGGACACTTATTTTTCAATCCAGGACAAAAGTAAAATAAGCTTTTTACAAAGAAAATTCAAACTGAATGTAGACTATTGCACCGTATACAGAGAAGGAGAGACTTATACGATCTACAATAGTTTAAATAACCAACAATATGCTATAGATAAGCACCTGTACATATTATTAATGATTCTGAAGACGACAAAGCTGAGCAAACAGACCATCGTAAGAATTCTTAATAACAAAGACAGCTTTGCTTTTCTAAAAAAAGAGAGAATAATATGCTAAAAAAAACAATAGTAATACTTTTAATTTTTTTCTGTCACTTAGTGAGTGCACAAGAGTGCATATTGAAGGGGCAGGTTCTTGAGGAAGCATCAGGCCTTCCCCTTTCAGACGCTTCTGTATCTGTTTTTAATAACGGAAAAACAGAAGGATCTGTATCTACCAACGCTGAAGGAAAGTTTGAAATAAAACTGAACTGCGAAAATAAATACACCATAGAGATCGGCCATAATGGTTACGAAAACCATACTGCAAGCCTGGATCCAACCTATAAAAACCTTTACCAGGTGAAGCTGAAAAAAGGCCAGCGCGTAGCTTCCATAGAAGAAGTGCTTGTGAAGGCAGCAAAAGCCGTTAAGGTAAAAGGTGATACCCTGGAATTCAACGCCAACTCATTCAAAACAGGAAATGAAGTGGTTTTGGAAGACCTTTTGAAAAAGCTTCCGGGAGTAGAAGTACAGAACGGAAAGCTTTTATACAAAGGAAAAGAAATGACTCAGGTTACCGTAGGAGGACGTGAAGTAATGGGTGGAAACCAAAAATTACTGAACAAAAACCTGCCTTCAGATGCCGTTTCTAAAATCCAGCTGAATACAAAATTCAAAGCCAATCCATTTGCTTCCTCACTACAGGAAGACGAACAGTTCTCTTTAAATATTGAACTGAAAGAAAATATGAAAAGTCTTGCTTTCGGAAACGTAACCCTAGGAGGAGACGCTAACAAACATACAGATGCACAAGCCAAAGTGTTTTACTTCTCTGAAAAAATAGACGCGACGTTAATCAATGATTTTAATACGTACGGAAAGCAGGTATTTGACAGAGATGACTATTTCAATTTCTTCGGAGGAATCTCTGAATTCAATTCAGAAGGAAGCATCTACTCACTGCGTGGAGGAAACAATACCTTGAATTTCGAACCAAGTATCAATGCGTTTAAAGTAGAAACCTACAACGGCGCTGCCCATTTCGGATATGAACCGAATAAGAAAATGAAAATTTCAGGATTCGGGTTGGTGAATACCAATAACATCCGATACAAATCAAAAGTTGAAAGAATCTTCAACGACAGCTACAAAGAAGAAGATGACCAGGAGAATAAAAACAATCTATTATCCATGATGGCCCGCTTACGGGTAGATTATTCCCCAAGCGACAGAGGACAGGTAAAATACCGTTTGAACCTGAACTATGTAGACAACAAGGAAGAACAGGGCGTGAACAGATTCAGGAATAATGAATTTACAGGATTCAGCCAAAACCAGACAAAACGTGAAAATTATAATCTATCCCAAACCCTTTCTTATATCCAGAAAGTAGGGAGAGATAACAACATAGGATTTTATCTTCGTCATCAATATCAGAAAGAAACACCAGATTTATTGATGAATGCAGAAGAACAGATGTTTAACGCCTGGGGAAGCCTAACCCCTAACAATGGGCGTTATATCTTAAGACAAGATCAGGAGTATACCACGAATACCCTTCAGTTATACTCTGTTTATAATCAGTTGATTAATAATACAACCAACCTGAAATTTAAGATCGGAACGAACTTCTCTTTTCAGGGCTTCAAAAATGAAATTTACGATCAGGACAATCTGATTACCCAAAATAACGCGGTTTCCGATACTGATTTTAATTATAATGAAACATTTGCTGATGCTACCTTTACCAAAAAATTAGGCAATTTCCAGGCAGATCTGGGAGCCGGAGTATCGTTCTTTAATGAAACAGCAAAATTTAGAACCGGAACAAAAACAAGCTTTAATGAAGCTAAAGTGTTACCCCATGTTGTTTTGAATTATAAATTCAGCAACGCCACCCAAATCACTTTAAACTATAATCAGGCGTATAGCTTCCCTAATGCTAAAGATCTGACGGAGTCATATGTCATTCAAAACTACCGTTCTATTTTCAGCGGAAACCAGAACCTGAGACAGGCATTAACGCATACTTCCTCATTAAACTTCAATCACTTTGACTCATTTACATTTTTCAACGTATTTGCCAATCTGAGTTATGTACACCGTGAAAGAAGTATTCAGAATAACTCCAGATTCGAGAAAGTAGTAACAGACCCGTCAAATCCGGATGCGTATACCGTATCACAGATTAACAGCCTTTTCAATTCCGATTATGAGGAGAAATCATACTCAGGAATGTTCAGAATAGGGAAAAAGTTCACCAAATGGATGAATACCCGTTTATCAGGAACCTTATCTTATTCAGATTATTATACATTCACCAACACATTAAACAGCCCGGATGTTCAGGTGGTTAACAGCAATAGTTTTACCCAGAACTATACCTTGAATAACCAGTTTACCATTAAGAAAAGCTTAGAACTGAACATCGGATTAAATGCAACATTCAGCAAGTTCAAATCTTTGACGGAACAGAATTTTGATGGCTGGAGACCGTTTGCGGATGTATCATGGTCTATCAATAGCAAATTACTGCTTCAATCCGATTTCTCTTACCGTATTCAGAACCGTGACGGACAAAGAATAAATGAAGCCAAAGAACTGAACGCTTCTTTACGATACAACATTGCCAAGAAAGTATATGTTACCCTGATTGGAGGAAACTTACTGGGAAATGGAGCCGTAGTGAGCAACGCATTTAATGATATTTACGTAGAAACTACAACCAAAAATGTATTAGGAAGATATTTCATGGTGAATGTCCGATATAAATTTTAAACCAAAGTATCGGTTCTGCATTCTTTCCGCAGCCCAAAGACCGGTACACCAACAATAAAGCATATTCTCTCTAGCGCAAGGGAAAAGAATCACTGATCAGATTCTTTTCCCTGCGCTTTTTTGTTGATATCATTACAGGATATCCCGTTAGTTTTTTACCGGCAGAATTCCTTTTTTCTGGTAAACACCAATAAGATAGCCTGCAGAATTTTCTATCTTCAGTTTTCTCTGTCTTATCTTTTCGTTCAGGTCTGTGATTAAGATATCAAAGTCTTTTTCTTTCTCTTTTTCGGAAATCAGTTCAGCCTGTTCCTGGCTAAAACCATACATCACCAATTTGGAGATGAATTTCTGAGTCTTGAGGGGCTTTTCAAAATCAATCTCCAGCTGTTTAAACTTCTGAGAATTGATATGCAGGATAATCCAGTAAAACTCCCGACCTCTTTTTTTAAGCTCATAATCAATCTCAATATCCGTATTCTCTGAAATCTGCTTTCGGGCGATATCAAGAACCTTAATTTTAAAATCACTGATTCTTTCAAACTGCTCATTTCCCTTTTTATCAATCAATCCAAGCATTTGTTTTAATTCCTGGATTTCAAAACGCTTAGTTCCAACGCTTCTCCATTGGCGGGCAATAGCGTACAACCTCTTGGCATATTTGGAAGAACAGTTTAAAACAGATTTCAGCTGCAATGCCGTGAAATTATTTTTCAGATCAAAAAAATAAGGCTTGGCGCTTTCATTAATCTTGATCTTAAAAGAGCCTGTGCCCTTCATATAATCTACATATTCAAATAACCAGAGCTGGCGGTATACTTCAGGCGTTTCAATTTCAAACAGTCTGCTGCCTATTTCTGCCGTTGCATCTCTCAGCTGTTTATAGTTCCATTTGCGTCCCGTTATTTCTTCTATATCGTGAGTATGAATCGTGTATTCCAGTTTTTCCTTTTCCAGGCAGGAAAGAACCATAAAGAGAATATCAAGCATGCAGGCAGAGTAATCATATCTCCCGGAGGTGATTACATTATGCTGATAAACCAGTCTGTCATCAGTGCCTGTATCAAGTAGTTCCATAAATATCATTTTAGAGTGACAAATATAAGCAAAAACGACATATAAAAACATCTGTCATATATAAATGTCGAATCCTGCTTATAAAAAGTCGTTTTTAGCTTATAAAAAGTCGTTTTAAACTTATAAAAAGTCGTTTTAAACTTATAAAAAGTCGTTTTTAGCTTATAAAAGGTCGTTTTTAAGTTTGTAATTTATTGATTTTAAAGAGGTTACAAGGCCTTAAAATAATAAAGTATTAAAGTATTAAAATATTTAAAAATAACGTTTGTTAAAAAAGAGATTTATTTAATCAGGGTTTCCGCGAATTTTCACCTGTCATTTTGTCATCTGCGGAGTGAAAGGAAAACAAAAAAAAGAAAAACAAAAAAGACTCAGAAATTTCTGGGCCGGCAGGGTTGTTATGCTATGCATAATAAATTGATAGATAAACTCTATCTTTTCCCGGAAATGAAGCCGTCTATCCATCCTGTTTTTGATCGGCGTTATTAAAATATTTTTCATCAATGGCCTTATTGATCATTTTTTTCAGGCTTATATTTTGTTCTGCTGAGAGTACTCTCAACGTTTTTAATTTTTCTGCAGGAATATGGAGCGAAAAAAGAATTTCGTCCTTTTTTTCTTTCACCGGAACCACTTTTTGTACCGGTGTTTTAATCTGTGATTGCTTTGCTTTGCCTATCAGCGCGGTAAAATCTTGCTTTGCCATGTTTTTATATAATTATATAATTATATAAATATATAAATATATATTTATTTGATTGCAATGGTTAAAACTTCTTTTGTTAGAGCATCAATTTGCTTCTGTGCTTTATTATTGTTATCCACTCCATTAATTAAAACAGATCGGGAAAACGCCACCAGGTCGGACATCATATTTTTGGAAACCCGAACATTGTATTCGTTTAATTGATCTTTTATTTCATCCGTAAGCGTGGTATTGGGTTTCACCATATTGAAAACAATAACTGCTTTTTCTTCGTTTCCGGACTGTTCAATCATATCAATGGTACTTTTAATGGCTAGAAGATCCAGAACCCCGGCTTTGGTTGGAATAATAATGACATCTGCAAGATCACAAAGCTCCGGCAGTTTATTAGAAAGATAAGGGGGCGTATCTATGAAGATAAAATCAAAATCTGAATTCTGAATTTCTTTTAACTGGTCCTCAAGAAAAATAGGAACATCAGACAAATCCCGGACTTGGTATAAAGAGCCCTGGGCATCAAAATCAATAATACAGACTTTTGCACTCTCCTTAAGATTAGCGGCAAGATTGAATGTTAGTGTTGATTTTCCTACCCCTCCTTTCTGATGGGTTGTTAATATAATTTTAGCCATACCTTATATAATTACACAAATATATAAATATATAATTATATAAATATATATTTATATAAAATTGAGTTTTATTTTGATTATCAATTAGTTATAATATGTTTTTTTAATGATCTAAACATACTTTTAAAAAATAAAGACCGGATATTTAAAATAATCAGTCTTTAAAAATCTTAATACAATGCATCATCTATACTATATACCTCTATTATTTTTCGCCAGAATATTGACCTTCTGATTTTATTATTACGCCCTCATTTATGGATTGTATTACAAGAATAAAAATGAATGTCCGGATCTGTTCAAAGGTGCATTCTGAGGAATTTTGAGCAGATAATCAGCAAGAGCAAAAAAAGCATATCGAAAGGAATAAATATCTTATCGACGGATTTGCCAGTTTCATCGAATTGTTTTGTTTTCGGACCCTGTATAAATGACCTTTGGAATAGAAATTAATAAAAACACCAAAACAAAACACCATGAATCCAAAGACGCAGAATCCAAAATTAGTAATCAAGAAAAGAGTTATTAAAAATTATCAATTCTCTACAGGGGATGATTTTGATACTCATCAGACTTCTATTTCTATCAGCTCATCTTTTTAAATAAAAAAATAATGTGGATCAATTGTAAAATAATATCAGAGAATGATATTCTCATGTATAAACTGAAAGAATTTATCAGTAAAACTCCTTTTTTCCTGGTAACCGAAGAAAAAAAGAATAATACCGACGATTATGAACAGATTATATTCTGGGATATTGACTCTGTTAATATTGATGTTCTTTATTTGAAAAACTACATCAATAAAGGAGGTGTTGTCATTATAATGACCTCCGTTTTATCAAAAAATATTATCTCTGAATTTTTCACCAAAGATCAAATGCTGAATATAGGTGTTTTAAATAAAAACATTCAGCATAACCAATTTATAGAGGAAATAGAAAGAGTAATAGAATTAAGCCAGGCTAGATTCCCAGCAAATTAAACAGCTCGTCTTTTTTAGTGACTGCAATACTGATGGCTTTCCCATTATTAAGTTCTATAACATTCCCTGAAACAGATTTTATAACAGTCAGTTTCACAATAAAGGATCTCTGCACTCTGAAAAAAGTAGGAGGAACCAATATATCTTCCATAGATTTTAAAGTGGCTAAGGTGGTAAAAGACTCTGAGTCTGTAACAATTTTTAAATAATCACCCAGCGCTTCAACATACAGGATATCATCCAGAATAACTTTGACCAGCTTTCCGTTCACTTTAATAAAGATACGATCAACAACAGGATTTTTATCTTTAGGAGCAGGAGCTGGTTCCGCTTTTGGAGTAGCCTGTATTCTTTCTTTCGCTCTGTTGACCGCTTTCAGGAAACGGCTGTAAGCAACGGGCTTAACAAGGTAATCTACCACTCCGTTTTCAAAACCTTCTAAAGCAAAATCCCTGTGGGCCGTTATAAAAATAACGGAAGGCCGGTTGGTAAGAGAGTTTATTAAATCAATTCCATTAATTTTAGGCATTTGGATATCACTAAAAATAATGTCTACTTCATTGGATTGAAGGTAGGCTAAAGCATCCATAGGATCATCATAAGAAGCCTGAAGGTCCAGAAAAGGGACCGTTTTTACAAAATCTACAATTAATTCTTTCCCAATTGGTTCGTCATCTATCACGATGCACCGTAATTTATCATCCATCTATGTCAAGTTTATAGACAAGGAAACAAAGAAGCTTGTTTCTCTGTCGTCGATTATCAGTTTATGATTGTTGGGATATATGAGGTTTAATCTTTTTTCAACATTCTTCACGCCAATTCCGCCTAAAACCGTGTTTTTTATAAAATTTTTCTCCTTATTATTTTCAATGGAAAAATAAAAAATATTATTCACAATATGGATATTTATTTCTAAAAAATTATCACTGGCTGTCTGTAAACCATATTTAAATGCGTTTTCTATGAACGTAAAGCAGAGTAAGGGAGCAATTAATACATTCTGGATAGAATCTTCAACCGTAATATTTAAATCAATTTTTTTATCAGAAGAGTAGCGCATTCTTTCCAGTGAAAAATAATTCTGGATAAAATCCAATTCTTTTTGAAGGGAAACTTTCTCAGTATTAGATTCATATAAAGTATAGGCCATTAAATCTGAGATATTAATGATGACCTCCGGGGCATTAGGATCCTTTTTTACAACCAATCCATATAAATTATTGAGGGTATTAAAAAGAAAATGCGGATTGAGCTGGGCTTTTAGAAAATCTTTTTCAATATTAAGATTCTGAAGCTCCAATTCGGAAGTCTGTTTCTGAAAATAGATGGTCCGGTTAAAAAGTCTTGCAATATCAAACAGGATTTTGACAAAGAAAGGCGGCGAAAATGAATAAATAACCAGGATGGCACTTCCAAAAACATTCTTGAAGGACAGCGCCTGTTTAAAGGGCATGGCTGCATTCCTGCTGATAATATTCTTGAGCGGCCCATCCAGGATATCAATATTCATATAATTTAAAAACCTGAATTGAAGATGATTGATGGTGAGCCAGGTATAAATAGAAAAAGGAAGACTGATGATGATCAGAAGGATTCCCCAGGTTCTGCTTTTAAATATTTGGGGAACAATGATATAAAAGAATATGTAAAAGACAACCATATTATTAATGGTTCCCCGCCCGGTTAATAAAAGACTGGATTTAAAAGAAATTTTCAGCTCCAGCCAATAGTTTAGAAAAAGGAACGAAGAAAAGAATATCCACACAAAAGTATGGCATAAAATTCTGTTGACAGGGTTATAGAGTTTCTCAAAATTGAATTGCGCAATTTTTTCCAGAAACGGAGTCATACTTTTATAGGATGTCTGCATATCATTACCTTGTTTGGCTTAAAATTCTACTATAATACCTGGACGCAAATGAATAGGTCATCAGTTCCAATGCTCTCTGCTCTGAAGAAAACCATCGATTAACACTCATATGAATATAACTGGATAGATTTTCTCTGCAGAGCTTTAAGTTCCTTAGGTTCTTATTTCGAATATTAAATTCTTCTTCAAAATGAGAACTTGTAAAGAACGAATGCAGATCTTCCTTTAAAATCCTATATTTTAAATTGATATGAGATTTTAATTCTGCAGAAAATTCCTGCAAAAATACACTTTCCATAGACTTACAGAAATCTAATTTTTCCTGTAACGAAAAATTGAATAAAGAAAGCCAGTGATCTACATTTTTTACAGAGGAAAATAACCGGATGTCTTCAAAGTGGGTAAAATGATCGTGAGACAATAAGCTTAAAACCAGCAGGCTGTCGTAATAAAAGGCTGCTTCGGTGGCCTCCATGTATTCTGGAAAATACCGTTCAATTTCCCTGTGGTAAGAGTCTATCTGCAGGTTCCATATTGTTTCCTGCTGAAGGTATGGATTTAATGCGGTGTAGACTCTTTGAAGAACCTCCGAATATAAACCGGTATTGATTAAATTGACTCTAAATCTGATATGATAATGAGGATCGGTATATAAGATATAAAATGCAGACCTGATGATGTTATCTTTTATCAGCTCATCCAAAATAGGTTTCAGAACTTCAGACAAAATATGATCTGAAAGAGCAGAGCTGCAGTATATTTTTAAATACAGCCATTCGCTCCCTGGTGCAAAGCTTCTTTGTAGAGCTGATGACTCCCTGCGAAATGAAGAAACCGGGTTTTTAAAATTCTTATTTTCCAATGGAAGAATAATCTGCTGGTTATAATTCTTTTCACCATCAACAGGAAGCAGCCATTCCGCCAGCTGCAGCATTTTATTATTTTTTAATTCGTCAATAAGTAAAGACAAATACGTGTCATTGGAAGTATCTAAGAAGAGCTCATTATCTCCCTGAACCAATACAACATATTTGGAGACATTCCACGTTTTGAAAAACTTTTTTAGCTCAGCGAGGGGATCGGCAGCGTTTTTAATGAGGATAATATCACTTTCATGCAGCAGCCAGCAGGCACGGTGCAGGATAATATTTTTATAGGCTATGCGCGGAACAAATCTTTTTTTGGTTTTAGAATAGTTGATATCCAGATGAATATTATCCTGCCCCTGAGATTGTAAGGCACACAGGAATTTATAATAAATATTTTCACTTTTATGAAAATTGTGAGCATTAGAGAGGCGGGGAATGACTCTTTTATTGAGTCTTCTGGATCTTAAAATAATTTCTTCTTTTTCTATTGAGATCAAAAGATCACTTAACAGGATCTGATGGGTATCTTCACTGCTGCTGCCTGCAAAAATGGGAATTTCATATGCTGAGAACTTAGGCCTCCTGGCAATATTGGCGACTCTCTTTTCGGGAATGTAGATGACTTCAGCGAGTATGATATCAGGATTTTTCTCCTGTTCATTGTGGTGTATGTCCCTGCAGAGCGTTTCTATTTCCGGATTGAATAAAGAAAGTCTTCCCAGAATAGAATTAGCTCCGGAGTTTCCTACACTTTGTAAGAAGAAGCTTCCCTGGACAGGAGATCCTATAATGCTGAAGTTTTGATGGCTGACAGGATTTTCTTCTATTATTCCTAAATCGGAATGTTCTAAATGAACGGCCTGGTTTCCTCCTTTTTCAATTAAATCTAAAATAAAATCGGTATTGGAACTCCGGGCAGCCTTTTTATCGTCTTTATTTTTAGCTGCAAGACCTTCTATGAGAGGATTTACATGGAGGCTGCCTATTTTGGATGCTGCCGGAAATCCGATGCCAGATTCAGAGTCTAACACTTCCATAAGGGGAACTTCCCGTGACTCGTATCGGGTAGTGAAAGTACTTTTAAAGGTTTTCAGATCTTTATGCAGAGGGTTGGCAGAACCAAATTTGTGAAGTATGGCCACTGAAGTATATATATTGCGGCGGGTTTTTTCATCCAGTTCAATTTTACCTTCAGGGGAATGATTGAGGTCCACATGGAAAAAGTGGGTTTTATCAATTCCCAGTTCTTTAACGGCGTATTTAAGTTCATTTATTTCAGAAACAGGCAGGTAATCCAGTGCTGTACCATCTAATAAGGCTATACAGTGCTCTATTTTGTTAAGAATGAATAAATAGACTCCTGCTTCGGCAATATCATTTTTAATCAGCCTTTGGACGATATTTTTAATATTCTGAATATTGTCTTCTGTGAGGGTGAGCTGAATTTCACTTACCAAAAACTGAATATCAATCAGCTCTTCCAGAAAATCTGAGATTTCATCATGGCTAAAGTCCGGAAGCAGCTGTTTTTTGATATCATCATAGCTGGTATATTGGGAAAATTCGGAAATACGTTCAAGATATTCATTGAAATCCAATGATATCATCTGGCATTTTTCTTCCCCGTTATGGTTGGTGAATTCCTGGTACCTATACTGCCCGGAGGTTTTAAACAGGGTATTATTGACTTTATATTTCAGGTTTTTCCGGATCTTTTCATTGTTTTCAATGTGAGATTTGAATTCTCTTAAAAAATCCATATCAATCCTGGTTTTCCTGGAGGGAAGTATCGTTTCTTCCTGATCATCCTGTCCCAGATGCTTCAGAGCAATACCGGCCATGGTTCCATAAGGGGTACACCTGGTGCTGGATCGGATGGCATATTTCTTTAGGGTATGGATGAGCTTGGGAATTCTGTCTGGTTTAAGCGTCTTCTCCCGATACTGGATGATGGTGTGATATAGATCCGGAGAACTCCAATAGATGGAGGTGATGAACGTATCATCTTGTATCAGGCTGTCTACCACATCTTCTATATCCCTGGTTTCCCTGTTATTAAATAGTATATCATAAGAATATAAAGGCTTTCTTAATATATACCTATTGTATGTCTCATATTTCATAATTCCCGGCTTCTGAAGGGTATTTTAATTATCAGTACCCTAAACTTTGATCTTTTATAATAATGATTATCCTATAAAAATAGGTTTTTATCCCAGAAAAAGCATGTTTGATCGAAAACAATTTCATTCCGTATAAAAGTGACATACTTTTGAAACATAAAATTAAAGCACACGTGTAAAAAGCCAGTTTTATTAACCAACAACAAAAAAATAAATTAACAATTAAAAACAAACATTATGAACAACAAATTTGACAAGAAGTCTTTGACTGAAGCTTTAAAGACTGTAAGATTAGAAGAAAGACAAGAAATGATTAACCCGGCTGCTTCAGAAGCTGCAGATGCAATCAGCGTATCTTTCGATTCTTAATCACCCCAATCAACAACAAAACAATTTAACAACAATTAAAAACAAACATTATGAGCAACAAATTTGACAACCAATCTTTAACAGAAGCATTAAAAACTGTAAAACTAGAAGAAAGAC
>NZ_JAVDUN010000015.1:0-29593 GCF_031456375.1 Chryseobacterium sp. 2987 | reverse complement strand
GCTATCCTCATGATGATTTTACCCACAAACGGGACCTGCAACTGTAAACAATTTAAAAACCATTCAAATAATAGTTTTTATAGTGGGGATGCGGCGCGGCCGGCGGCCGCGCCGAATCCCAACTATTTGGTAAACCAGATCTACACCATTGAAAAAAATCTAAATTAAAGACAAAATGGAATAACAGGGAATGATCAATTGACCTAGGAAGCAGGAGCGTCAAAAAAATTGAGATTGAATCCGTTAAAAAATTTCCACTGTCTGAGCATAGCTGAGATTTGGCCCTGAAGAAAAACCGTTTGATCCATGCGAGTTTGGAAATTTTAGGAGTCAATTTCAATTTCTAGCAGATGATTCCAGTCTTGAATTTTGTATACTTTTTCTTGAAAAAAAGTATACAAAAAAATAGTTCTCGATTCTCTACTAACTCTATTTTTTTCTTTCAAGCCTAAGCTTTACACTTGATTCTTTTTTCTGACTCTTAGTTTTCAAAACAAAACAGACTGTCTCTCATCGAAACAGTCTGTTTTTATATTTAAACCTCAGCATAAAGCTGGTTTGTAAATTAAAATTTCAAATCTCCATTCACCTCTCTCACCGCATTAGCAGCCTCAGCGAATTTCAATTGCTCTTCAGCAGTAAGGGTTACGTTAACGATTTTTTCAACTCCGTTAGCTCCAATGATAGCAGGAACTCCTAAGCAGATATCGTTTTGTCCGTACTCTCCTTCAAGCATTAAAGAACAAGGGATCATTTTCTTCTGATCGCAAGCGATAGCCTGAACCATTACAGAAACAGCTGCACCTGGCGCGTACCAAGCTGAAGTTCCTAATAATTTAGTAAGGGTAGCTCCTCCTACTTTAGTTTCTTCAATTACATATTTCTGCTGCTCATCATCTAGGAATTCAGTTACAGGAACTCCGTTTCTTGTTGCTTTGCTTAATAATGGAAGCATTCCTGTATCACTGTGTGCCGCAATTACCATACCGTCAACATCAGAGATTGGAGCTTCTAAAGCTTCAGCTAATCTGTACTTGAATCTTGCAGAATCTAATGCACCACCCATTCCGATGATTTTGTGCTTAGGAAGACCTGAAGTTTTGTGTACCAAATAAGCCATAGTATCCATTGGATTAGAAACTACGATGATGATTACTTCGGGAGAATGTTTTACTAAGTTTTCAGTAACTTCTTTCACAATACCAGCGTTGATACCGATAAGCTCTTCTCTTGTCATTCCCGGTTTTCTTGGAATACCTGAAGTAATTACGGCTACATGCGAACCTGCAGTTTTGCTGTAATCTCCTGTTGTTCCGGTAATTTTCGTATCGAATCCGTTAAGCGATGCAGTCTGCATCAAATCCATTGCCTTACCTTCAGCAAATCCTTCTTTAATGTCTACTAAAACTACTTCTGAACAGAAGTTCTTCATTGCGATGTATTCCGCACAGCTTGCTCCTACAGCGCCTGCACCTACTACAGTTACTTTCATATTGTATACTTTTTTTAAATTATTTTTTTAGTTAAGTTTAAAAATTGAAACTCCCAAATTTAACAATTCCTGAAAAAATGGGCAATTTTTCAGGAATTTAATTAGGCTTCAATATCATTAATTCACGTTTAGTAAAAACGTATAGAGTTTTTTGGCTCCAGAAAGCACTTCATTATAGTTTTCTTCAGCAACTTCCGTGTCAAGAACCTCTTTGAAATTTTTCCACATCGGTCCGGTATTTTCCTGATAACATCCGAAGAAATTGAAAGTAACCTCATCAAAACCTTCCGTTTTGGAAAGCTGTTTAGCAATTACATTGCCTCCCAGCGTAGAACCTTCAATAACATACATTGCTCCTAATGCTTCGTGTTCATTATCAAAATGGAGATCGTGGAACGCTGTTTTATTTTCCAGAGAAAGACTTTCAAGATCCTTTTCAATAAGAGGGAGCTTCTTTCTATTGCTTAACTGAAGCTTGTCAGCATACTTATCAGAAAGGCTGCTGAATATTTTATCTTCACTGTGAAGAAGCATCAGGTAATTGGAGCTGATGATCTTTTTATAATCTTCCAGTGTAAAGGTTTTATTAAAAATTTTTTCAGAATTGAAAAGTTTCTCCGCAGCATCGTGGTATTCCGCTGTATTTTGTTTAAGATATTCTGATACCATCCATAAAGTTTTTAGGGTTTCTCAAATTTAAGGTTTTTTGAACGTTAAAATGAAAGAAGTACCCTCTTTATTGCTTTTATAATCTATATTTCCTCCGATACGGTTCATAATACGGTGTACAATGGAAAGTCCTACCCCGTTTCCTTTGAACTTTTTGGCGTTATCCATTCTGTTGAAAATCTTGAACATTTTATGCTTTTCCTCTTCAGGAATTCCGATACCGTTATCAGAAATCCGGTATACCACAGTTTGCTCATCTTCCGTTCCTGCGATTTCCACTTTAGGATGATCTTTGTGGGAAGAATATTTTACAGCATTATTGATGATATTAAGGAACACCTGATGAAGCATGGTTTTATCAGCAAGCACATCGGGACATTCCCCGATAATGATCTCACTGTTCGGGCTGTCAAAAGTGATCTTAGCATTTTCAGAGATCTTTTCTATCGTACGGGCAGGCTGAAGTTTTTCCAGCTGGATTTCACTGTGCTTGGCACGGCTCAGCTGAAGGACATCATGCATCATCTCCGCCATATTGTCGATTTCCTCAATAATGGAGTTCAGTTTACTTTTATTCTTCTCTGTTTTCTCAAAATTGGAAAGCAGCATTTGGGCATTTAGTTTCATCACCGTCAAAGGGGTTCCCAGGTCATGAGAAATGGTATAAGAAAAGCTGTCCAGCTCTTCGTTTACTTTTCTAAGCTGATTATTCAGTTCCTTGATAGCGTTGTATTGCTTATGGGAGGTTTCAAGAATCACATCACGTACGGCCTTTACCGCGATAACATCCCTGAAATTCCATCTTTTCGAATTTCCTTTAATGTTTTCCGTAAAAATATGGAAAGAAGTTCTTGGAGAAACCATCTGCCGTTCTTCTCCGTTCTGTGTAAACACACTGACATTTTTCTCAGGATTTCCTGCCCAGTTGATATGTTCATCAAACTCTTTCCGAAACCATATCAGCATCTCTCTTTTACTCCTTTCAATAAAATAAATAATAATTCCGGCAGCATTTCCATCCAGCTCCAGGTCATTCCCGTGGTCTTTCAGAAAGCTTCTGCTGACATACATGCTTCCTTCTGTGTTCTCCAACGCCCAGTCAACAATATTTTCAATCGTACTACGGCCGGGAACTGTTCCAGAAGTTACCGTTTCTCCTTCTGAAGTAATAGCAAGTCCATCAGCTTCAGGAAGATTTCTGATCTCTGTTTTATTGTCAATCAGAGAGTCAAACAAATGATTATGCTTTAAAAACTCTGCTTTCAGCTGCGATGACTTCTCATTCAGCTCAAGGCGATAGTTCAGTTCATTTTTAGATTTAAATGATGAATAGGCATTAGATGCCAGTGCCGTGAAAATTCCTGCCTGCACACGGTCTTCAAGATCAATATGTTTAGGCTCCGAATTCTGACAGGTTACAAGCCCCCAAAGATGGTCATCAATAATAATGGAAACACTGAAACTAGAGGAGGCACCGGAGTTTTTAATATACTGTCCGTGAATTGGCGACATCCCTCTTGAAGCAGCATAGGTCAGATCAATATGTTCCTGGGTTCTGCTCAACAAAGGGACCGTTTCTGCATATACATTGCTGAAAATCCTCTTCCGTTTCTTTAAATAGAGTTCTCTTGCCTGTTTCGGAATATCAGATTCCGGATAATGGAGACCAAGATAACTCTCCATATTTCCGGTTTTCCTTTCCGCAATGACCTTTCCTGAACCATCCATCATGAATTTATACACCATCATACGGTCATAGTTCACAATCTTAGAAAGAGTGCTCAGCAGCTGATCCCAAAGTTCCTGTTCATTGTCAATCACATAGAAATTATCGTACTTGTTTGAAATGCGTTTATTCGGGTTATCCAATACTGCTTCAAATTCAAAAAAAATGTTTTCCCCGTTTCTGAAAACAGAACAATGATATTCCTTTCCGTTGATGAATACTTTGTCAAAATGAGTTTCATTCTCTCGTCTTGTAAAGTCCTGCAATGAAACATAAATATCCGATTCTATAACAGGTCCGAAGATTTCCGGAAGGTCAATAAGTTGCCTGTCAAAAAGCTCTTCTGCGTTTTCGATCCTGAATATATCCGCAATATTGTTACTGAAAAAAGTGATGGAATGAGATCCTGCGTCAATGCCAATCAGATATCCAAAACTTTGTATATACCCAGGGATATGGATGGGTTCCTCATGACACTCTACAAAATTCATATATATTTTTGATCTATCAAATATAACGTTTTTTTTAAAGACATATTATTTTTGTGGTATCAAATCTCAACATGAGCACAAATACACCAACTCCCATAAACACAACCCATTCAGTGCATTGAATTGCCACTCAGATACCTTTTGATTTTACCATTTATAAAAGGAATTAATTAAAAAATACGGAAAATTTCTCGGAATTCCAAGAACTATGATTCATCACATGAATTTTACATTAATAAGTGAAATAATTAAGTTAATTAAACAAAATTTATTAAATTTATATCACCAAATAACCATTACACTTAAAAATAATTGAATTTTTTATCATATTCTCAATAAAAACTTCATTTAACTTCAAATAATATTACTATGAAAAAGTTCCCTTTCATTATTCTTACCCTGATTCTTTTATCAGGAACCTGGAGCGGATACGAAGCCTGCACCAGAGTTGTCTACAAAGGACCCGATAACACAGTCATTACCGCCCGTTCCATGGACTGGCGCGATGAGATTCCCGGCAATCTGTGGGTATTCCCAAAAGGAATCCAACGCAGCGGTGAAGTCGGGCCTCTATCCTTGCAATGGACCTCGAAATATGGAAGCGTTATCAGTTCTTCCTGGGACATCACCTCATCAGACGGTATGAATGAAAAAGGCCTTGTGGCTAATCTGCTCTGGCTTGGAGAATCCCAGTACCCGACCTTTGACCCCAAAGGAAAACAGAAAGGTCTGGCGATTTCCCTCTGGGCCCAATACTTCCTTGATAATTTTGCAACAGTAAAAGAAGCGGTAACCCATATGAATACCAATCCTTTCATCATTGTTAGTGATTATATTCCCGGAACCGAAAGATTTGCAACCGTACACCTTTCTCTGTCTGATGCTTCCGGAGATAATGCTGTCTTCGAATATATCAAAGGAAAACTGGTCGTACATCACGATCCGAAATATACCGTGATGACCAACTCTCCTGTATTTGAGGAACAATTGGCTTTAAACAACTACTGGCAGGGAATTCCGGGAACAGTTATGCTTCCGGGAACCAACCGGGCCGCAGACCGTTTTGTAAGAGCTTCTTATTACATCAATGCAATTCCGAAAACAAGTGATCCAAGGACAGCCGTAGCCAGCGTGTTCAGTGTCATCAGAAACTGTTCTGTTCCTTATGGCATCACTTCAGAAACAGAGCCTAATATTTCATCCACAAGATGGCGTTCCGTTTCCGATCAGAAAAACCTGGTCTATTATTTCGAAACGGTATTTACCCCTAACACATTCTGGGTAAACCTCAAAGATTTCGATCTAAGCTCAAAAGGCAAAGTGATGAAACTTGACTTGGGTAATTTCCAGACCTACAACGGTAAAGCCAATAAAGATTTTAAGGAATCCAAGCCTTTCAAATTCTTAGGACTTCAATAATTATATTCATTAAACACAAATACTATGACCTTTTTTTCAACACAAAAAAGAAGCCTGGTGTTTTGTGCTCTATTGGCCGGTTTATCAGCCGGCGCACAAATCCCGGACTCTCTGCAGACTGCCCAGCAGGAAGATAATGTAAAGTATCCGCAGCTGCAGATCAAAGGACTTTTCCAGGCCCGTTACCTGGTAGGAATGACCAAAGATGTCGATGTAAACAGGCTGCATCATGCCGACGGATCGGGAACCAGCAACAATTTTATGCTGAAGTATATGAGGGTTCAGGTACGTGCTCAGATCAGCAAACGGACAGAAGTCGTAGCACTTGCCAATCTTGCAGATTTTAAAAACGATCCCAAAAGCAGAGTGCTTGAAAATGCCTACCTGAAATACACTTTCAGTCCCAAATTAGCATTTACTGTAGGACAGTTCAGACCGTGGTTCGGTATTGAAGAGACCTACCCTATTGACATCATCAAGTCTTTAGACTGGTCCAATCAATACAGCGAATTCGGAAAACTGGGATGGACAAGTTTCCAGATCGGGCTTTCTGCCACCGGGCAGCTGAAACTTGGTGAAATACCCTTCCAATATGCTGTGTCTGTCGTGAACGGAAACGGAAAAAACCAGATCAATGATAATGACAACGGCAAACAGTATTCTACAAGACTGGTTTTCGGGCTTTCAAAAAAATACAACTTCAATGTCGGACTAAACGGTGGTATCGGGGAAGTTTTCAGTCAGAAAGTATATGCTTTAGGCGTTGATCTAAGCTCCATGATTCAATTTGATCCAAGATGGAGCCTTGATATGCAGCTTGAAGCCAAACAGGCTACCAATCATGTTCTGTACAACACGCTGGATCCTGAAACCAGACCCTCCAACCCGGACCAATACCTGATCCGCGGCGCTTATTTTCTTCCCAATCTTAGGTATGAGATCAATCATAAAAACCTCAGCGCTTTTGAACTTTCCTGCCGGTATGAATACCTTGATACCAATTTCAGGATGAATTCAAACCCGAGACAGACGATTACCCCGATGGCCGGACTGGAATTCCTGAAAAACTATGGAGCAAGAATCCAACTGGGGGTACAGTTTGACCGTTACAAACATCAGGTGGACAACACTTCGCAATACAACAACAATCTATTCATTGTTCAGGTACAGAGTAGATTTTAACCACTTAAATATTCAGCATCATGAAAGAAATTAATATCAGAAATGTAGCCATAACGTTTATCGTTGCATTGATTATATGGTTTATTCCTGTACCGGAAGGTGTTACCCAGGATGCCTGGCACCTTTTTGCCATTTTTGCGGCAACTATCCTAGGAATCATTCTTAAAGCAGCCCCAATGGGAACCATGTGTATGATGGCTATAGCCTTTACAGCCCTAACACAGGTGGTAGCCCCCGGAGATGCCGGAAAATCAATTACCAAAGCACTTTCCGGATTTGGAGATAAAGTGATCTGGCTGATCGGGATTTCCTTTTTTATTGCCCGGGGATTTATCAAAACCGGACTGGGGAACAGAATTGCCTTCCTGTTCATCCGGATTTTTGGGAAAAGTTCATTGGGATTAGCTTACGGACTGGGATTGGCAGATGTATGTCTTGCCCCTGCCATTCCGAGTAATACGGCAAGAGGCGGCGGGATCATCTACCCGATCATGAAATCTATGGCCATCAGCTTTGATTCTGTTCCGGAAAAACCGGAAACCCACAGAAAACTAGGCTCTTTTTTAACACTGAACAGCTATTATATGAACCTCATCGCCTCTTCCATGTTCCTGACGGGAACTGCAAGTAACCCGATGTGTCAGAAATTTGCAGCCAATCTCGGAATTAATATTACCTGGATGTCATGGGCCGCTGCAGGGTTCCTTCCCGGACTGGTAGCATTCTTTGTGGTTCCGTTGGTTCTATATAAATTATATCCGCCTGAACTTAAAAAAACTGGGGACGCCCCTAAAATGGCGGCTCAGAAATTAAAAGAAATGGGACCGATCTCCAGAAATGAATGGCTGATGCTTCTTGCCTTCTTCATTCTTCTTGCCCTATGGATATTTGGTGCATCCCTTTCTATTGATGCTACCACAACAGCATTCATCGGACTTACTTTATTGCTACTCACTTCAGTACTGACCTGGGAAGATGTAAAAGGTGAAAAAGGAGCATGGGATACCATCGTTTGGTTTGCCGTTTTGGTGATGATGGCAAGCTCTTTGAATGAGTTAGGCTTCATCGGCTGGTTCAGTGACCTGATTAAGGTTAAAATCGGCGGATTAAGCTGGCAGGTTGCCTTTCCGGTGATCATTGTGGTGTATTTTTTCAGCCATTATATTTTTGCCAGTGCTACAGCCCACGTGGCAGCGATGTATGCCGCTTTATTAGGCGTAGGTGTTTCTCTGGGAATTCCGCCAATGCTTTTAGCTATGATGCTTGGTTTCATGGGATCTGTGTACGGGGTTCTTACCCATTACGGCCACGGCCCGGCTCCGGTATTCTTCGGAAGCGGCTATGTAGACCTTAAAGTCTGGTGGCTGAGAGGCCTTGAAATAGGAATTGTTCTGCTTATTATCTATATGGCCGTTGGTGGTCTGTGGATGAAAGTTTTAGGATATTATTAATCATTAAATCAAAAATATGCTGTCAACATTGTTAAGAAAAATGCTGATGTGTCTTACAGGACTTTTCCTGTGTTTTTTCCTGCTGATTCATTTTCTTGGAAATCTTCAGCTCTTTCTTCCGGCCGAGCGGGCGCATCTGCAATTCAATGCTTATTCACATTTTCTGTCGGGAAATATCCTGATCAAAATCGTTTCCTATGTTTTGTATGTGAGTATTATTCTGCATGCCGTGGATGGACTGATCATTACTTTAAAAAATAAAAAATCCGGTGGAAATTACCGTTCTGAAAACCGGGGAAGAGCCAGTAAGTGGTATTCCCGCAATATGGGAATTTTAGGAACTTTTGTTCTGATTTTCCTGGTAATTCATTTTCAGAATTTCTGGTACGTGTACAAGTTTGGGAATACACCATTGGATGCCAATGGAAATAAAGACCTGTACATTCTGGTGGTTACTGTTTTCAAGGAATGGTGGTATGTCATCATCTATGTGTTATCGATGATTGCACTCTGCTACCATCTTATCCACGGAATTTACAGTGCTGCAAGAACTCTGGGTCTGTACCATCCTAAGTTTGTTAAATGGTTTCAGACAGCAGGAACAGTTTATTCGGTTATTATCTGCCTGGGATTTGCCCTGATGCCGGTATATGTATTTTTTACTGCTCACTAAAACAGACCAATCATGATTTTAAATTCAAAAATACCAGAAGGCCCGCTGGAACAGAAATGGGCTTATTATAAAAAGAAAGCAAAACTTGTTAACCCTGCCAATCGCAAGAAACTGGATGTCATTGTCGTGGGAACTGGTCTTGCCGGAAGTTCTGTGGCTGCATCTCTTGGTGAAATGGGTTATAATGTGAAGGCATTCTGTTTTCAGGACAGTCCGAGAAGAGCCCATTCCGTTGCAGCACAAGGTGGTGTAAACGCAGCTAAAAACTATAAAAACGATGGCGACAGTGTTTACAGAATGTTCGTTGATACTTTAAAAGGCGGCGACTTCCGAGCCCGTGAAGCCAATGTCTACCGTATGGCAGAATGTTCTTTGAATCTCATCGATCAGGCTGTTGCCCAAGGTGTTCCTTTCGGAAGGGAGTACGGTGGTTATCTTAACAACCGTTCTTTCGGAGGGGTACAGGTAAGCAGAACGTTTTATGCGAGAGGACAAACCGGACAGCAATTGCTGTTGGGAGCTTACCAGGCATTGATGAGACAAGTCGGAAAAGGAAGCGTACAACTGTATTCCAGACATGAAATGCTTGACTTAGTCGTTATTGATGGCAAAGCAAGAGGAATTATTGTACGGAATTTAGATACCGGGGAAATTGAAAGACACGCTGCCCATTCTGTCATATTAGCAACGGGAGGTTACGGCAAGATTTACTATCTGTCGACTTTAGCGATGGGATGTAACGGTTCTGCCATCTGGAGAGCCCACAAAAAAGGAGCATTAATGGCTTCACCAAGCTGGATTCAGGTGCATCCTACTTCTCTGCCACAATCCGGAGATTATCAGTCTAAATTAACGTTGATGTCTGAATCTCTCCGTAATGACGGGAGAATCTGGGTTCCTTTGAAAAAAGATGATAACAGGCAGCCTAATGATATCCCGGAGGATGAAAGAGATTATTATTTGGAACGCAGATATCCTGCTTTTGGGAATTTAGCCCCTAGAGATATTTCATCCCGTGCTGCCAAAGAAAGAATTGATGCTGGCTTCGGGATAGGACCTTTGAAAAATGCCGTTTATCTTGATTTTTCAAAAGCAATAAGGGAACAGGGAAAGGACAAGATTATGGAGAAATACGGAAATTTATTTGATATGTATCTTAAAATTACCGGATATGACGCCTATAAGGAACCGATGATGATCTCTCCTTCTGCCCACTTCTCTATGGGCGGACTTTGGGTAGATTATGAGCTGATGACTACTATTCCCGGGCTTTTTGCACTGGGAGAAGCTAATTTTGCAGATCATGGTGCGAACAGACTAGGTGCCAACTCTCTTCTTCAGGCTTCTGTGGATGGTTATTTTATTGCTCCTTACACGATTGCCAACTATCTGGCCGATGAGATTCACACCGGAAAAATTTCTTCTGAGACACCGGAATTTGAAGCTGCAGAACAGGCTGTTAAAAATCAGATCCAGAATTTTATGAATATTAACGGAACCAAAACGGTTGACTATTTTCATAAAACATTGGGAAAACTTCTGTACGATTATTGCGGACTGGCCCGAAATGAAGCAGGCCTGAAATACGCCATTGAAAAAATCAGAAAGCTGAAACAGGAATTTTACAGGGATGTAAGGGTTTCCGGACAGGGAGATAGCATGAACAGTGAGCTGGAAAAAGCCGGCCGTGTGGCGGATTATTTTGAAATCGGGGAACTGATGTGTTATGATGCCTTAACCCGTAATGAATCCTGTGGAGCCCATTTCCGGGAAGAATTTCAAACTCCGGACGGAGAAGCCCTGAGAAACGATACTGAGTACCAGTTTATCTCAGCATGGGCCTGGACAGGTGAAAACAGTGAACCTGAACTGATTAAAGAACCGCTGGTTTTTGAAGAGATCCAGCCAACGGTAAGAAGCTACAAATAAAAACAAAAAATTATGGATTTACATCTTAAGATATGGAGACAGAAAGACAAACAAAGTGAGGGAAAACTGGTCAGCTACGACCTTAAAGGATTAAATCCCCACATGTCTTTCCTGGAAATGCTGGATACTTTAAATGAAAAGCTGATCACTGAAGGCAATGAACCTGTAGAATTTGATCATGACTGCCGGGAAGGAATCTGTGGACAGTGCGGTATGATGATTAACGGAATCGCCCACGGTCCTTTAAAAAATACGACCACCTGCCAGCTTCATTTACGTTCTTTCAAAGACGGGGAAACGATTCTGATTGAACCTTTTCGTGCTGAAGCTTTTCCTGTAAAAAAAGATCTGAAGGTAGACCGTTCTGCTTTTGACCGGATTATTTCCTCAGGCGGATTTGTGTCTGTAAACACGGGACAGGCTCCAGACGCCACTGCCATTCCGGTTACGCACCAGACTGCTGAAGAAGCTTTTGATTCCGCGGCATGTATCGGATGTGGTGCCTGTGTAGCGACCTGTAAAAACGGAAGCGCTGCTCTTTTCACCTCAGCAAAAATCACGCATATGGTATTGCTTCCTCAAGGTAAAGAGGAAAGAAACAACCGTGTGATGAATATGGTTGCCCAGATGGACAGTGAGATGTTTGGACATTGTTCCAATACGGAAGCCTGCGAAATGGAATGTCCACAGGGAATTTCTGTCCTGAATATTGCCAGAATGAATTATGAATACAGCAGAGCTCTGTTTTTCAGGAAAAAATGATCATGCTGATAGTATTTATCTGAACCATTAAGGTTCTGCTAAGAGTTAAGGTTAATTAAGAGAAAGATAAAGGGTAAAATTGTGGATTATAAATTTGCAGTTTTACCCTTTGTTTTTTTATCTTTTAACTACGGATTGATCATAGCCACTACTCTAGCCGGAGCGGCAGATCCACCTACAATTTTTAACGGAAATACGCAGACTTTGAATCCGGAAGGGGGCAATGCACTAAGATTGGTCAGCTGCTCCATATGAAGGTATTCTTTTTTGATGCCTACGCGATGAGCTTCCCAGAAAAATTCGGGATCGTTCATTTCTTTTGCTTTTCTGGCCATGTATTTTAGAGGAAGATCCCATCCCCATTGGTCTATTCCCATTACTTTGACTCCCTGATCAATCAACCATTCGGTAGCTTCACGGCTCATTCCGGTTCCTTTTTCGGCAAACTCCGGAGTTCCCATCAGTTGATCACGGTCAGTTCTGATCAGGACAATATTGCCCTGCTGAATGGTAATTCTGTTTTTATCGAGATCTTTTTTAAGATCGTCCACGGTAATGGCAACGAAATCCTCTTTATGGCTGCAGTCGATCACAATTCCATCGCCATAGCACCAGTCCAATGGGATCTGATCAATAGTTTTAGCCGGTTTTCCTTCCACTTCGGGTCCGTAATGCCATGGAGCATCAATATGAGTGGTTGAATGAAGTCCCATGTTTTTTATCTTATCATCTGCCCATCCTGTCCAGTTTTTAGGAAAGAGCTTAAACGGAAGGTTTAAAGCCAGACGGATCAGCCAATGTGATTTTTTATGAGACTTATGTTTGATCTTCACTCTCATAAACCAGGGATCACCTGCGTTGTACTGAATGGGTTTTGAAAGGTCTATTATAGTTGTTTTCATCGTATGATATTATCGCGAAATTACAAAAAAGACAGACTGGAACTTTAATTAAAATACGAAATTAGAAAGAGCTCTATTTTCTGCAACGGTTGCCTTTATGGTTTGCTGTAATAGTTTCCCATAAATTTCTCAGATAGTACAGATCTTTGTGAGTATTTTTCTCTCGCAGATTCCGCGGATTGGGCAGATTTTTTATTTATTGCGGTTTTACAGATGGGCTGTATAGGTTTAGGCTAAAGCCAATGGATTGGTTTCATTATTTAGGCGGACTAAAGTCCGCCTCTATTGAATAAATTCTGCAAATTATATGTAATTCTTCCTGACTACAGGTTTCCATTTTAACTTATACTTCTTTATCAAAGTAAAGTCTATAATATTTCCCTTTGTCATCTTCTCCAGTTTCTATTTTCTGACGGTCTCCGTGGATATAGATGTGGAAATTTTTGTCCAGTTTGATAATGCTTTTGAAATGGCGCTGTGTTTTTTTTACTGCAGCTTCACTGATTGGAAATTCTTCAGCAATATTGATCTGCATATCCTGTTCGTAATCTGTTTTGAAGTTGACAAAACTTTCAATTACATGCTCATCACCCAGTACTTCATTGGCAAAATCGTCCAGTTTGAACTCTTCTTTCTCTTTAAAGAAATTAATTGATTTATTAAGGAAATCGGCCTGGTCGGCTTTAGAAACTTCAAATTCCTGCGGAAGCTGTTTCGTGATATAATCTTTGTAGACCATTAGGGCTTCCTGGGTGTGGAAATACTCATCGTCACGTTGTTTTACTTTCAGAAAGTCTTCAAACCAGTAATACATATCTCCGTTTTTATTGTTGTCTACCACAGAAAGTACATATCCGGTATCTTTATGATTATTGTAGATCAGGGCAGCCTTATCAATTTTAGACAGACCGATTCCCTGGTCTTTTTCAATGTCGAAAGTTTCTTCCAGAGGATTAATTTTCAGGAAAGATTCTCTTTTCTCTGTTTTAAAGATTCCGATCTTATCCACTTTATCCGGACGGTCGCTCTCCTCTTCAAAGTAAACAATGAACAGTTCCCCGCTCTGTACTCTAGGGTTTTCCGCTGCCTCGAAAAGATGTTTGGCAATATTCTCAGATTCCCAAAGAAATTTGGCTTTGTCTTCAAAGATTTCAGACACCGCACTGTAAACCGGGTTATTGACTAAATAGGTATCGCTGTAAAAGTGGAAAGTTTCTTCTGATTTAAAAGATCCTAAAAAGTAATTTTCCAGCAGTTCTGCCATTCCTTCCTCAAGCTTCAGCTCTTCCTGGGAAAGCGTTAACGAATCTCCGTTGATTTTATTTCCTACTCTGTGTACTATTATTTTTGAAAACATGTCCTGAATATTTTGGACTGCAAAGATAGATGGTTTGAAGCGAAAAGCAAAAGACTAATGAGAAGACAGCAAAATTTACGGTGTATAGCTTTCATTCGTCTCATTTCGATAAAAACCTTATCATTTTGACAGTATTTTCCTGATTAAACACCTCATCAAAAACAACACATATTATTAAAAATCAAATAATTACATTAAAAACCTATTCAAAGGTACAGCGTTGGCATCATGGTTTTCAAAACATAAACCTATGGACTTAAAGACTTTAAACCGGATTGACAAACTAAGAAGATTAAAAAGCAGGGGACCAAAAACTCCGGAGTGGCTGAAACCTTACCATCTCCTTTTCATGGCTTTCCTTGCTGTTTTCATCATGGGTGCAGTCCTTAAATTAATAGAACAAAATCATTAGTAATATGAATTATTCAGATGCCGCCCAGGAGATTACAGAGATTCTTCCTGATTTTGAAAATCAACTTGCAGGTTTTATGCCTCAGAACTCCCACAGTGTTATCCGCACTTTTACCGAATGCATCAAAAACATGATCAGACAGGATGACAGGAATCTTTTACCGGAATGCCTCCGGAAGATGAGCAGAATTTACACAGACGGAGATGCCGCATTAAAAAATGCAGTTGAAAATATTTTCATCTATTCTCTGGACAATTTTACAGCATTCTGTACCGGGGAATACAGAAATGTGATCTTTAGTCACATTTCACAGGACCTTCAAAAGTGCTATACCAGACAAATTTACAGTCACGGAGTATAGCATTTTATTACATTTTTCATCCGTTTCATTACAAAGTGTTTAAATTAAACAAAAATTAAAATAACTCACAATCAATAGATTATGAAAAACAAAATCAGAAAAATTTCAGATTGGAAAACATGGAAAACCACGACCAACAGGCACAATTCCGAGATATTACTCACTCACATCGCAGTGATTGTCGGGGTCTTTATTTTTGCGGCCTGTCTGTAAATTTTGGTATACATTTCGCTGCAATAATAAGTGTTTGAAAAATCTTAATTATGATGAAAGTACCAATGCAAACTATTAATCAAAAAACAGCTGTTGAATACTTAAAATTTTTCTATCCTCCACTCCGAAACGAGATCACTCAGTTATCCCTTCAGGATAATTTTGCAGGGGTGATTCAGGCAACAATCAATTACCTGAAAAATCTGCTTCAGGAATCGAAAATCAATATCATCGCCCATCATATCAAACTGATGGACATGATCTATAAGAATGGGAATTCCTATGTAAGAACGATGATTGAAAACCTGTTCGTAAGATCATTTGAAAGCTTTAAAAAGCATGCTAAAATTGCCCACTGGAAACTTCTGTACCAATATATGCCGGTAAGCTTCCAGATCATTTATAATGAGCAGCAGAAGCAGGATGAACTATTCTTTAAGAAATAATTTAATTTGTCAATAGAACTCCTCTGGTATTTTTACCAGGGGAGTTTTTTTTAGAGGCTGGAAGATGGAAGAAGGAGACTGGAAGTTACTTTTAGTTATAGATAGCGAAAACCTCTGTAAAATCAAATTAGCTAAAAAAAGGGCAATCTATTATTGATGACCTTCAGAACCTCCCTCTTCCATCTCCCTGCTTCCAAGCTCTATAAATCAAAAGTTCTTATCCCGAACCGAGATTATTTTACTAAGAGCCTACTGCTAAAAATTTAGACAATCTCATATCTGGAAGCTTTATATCCGCAGTTCGGCTAATGGAATTTTTAAAGGCAGGTATTCAACATCTTTATGTCCTTTGATTACCATATTCTCCCCTTCCAGACTTATGGATTTATAAATTTCAAGGAAGAATTCTATTCCATGCGCCGTTTGATCTATATTCTTTTCAAAAATAACAGTACCATCCTGCTCCAGGGTAAGTTTTGAATACATTCCCTCTTCTTTAAAAACAATCCAGACAGAAGCTCTGATCTTTTGTCCTGATAAAATGATTTCGGTATCTACTGCTCTGAAATCAGGGTTGAGTTCCATTGCAAGTCCTTTGTGGTAAGCATAATCAACAGCTTCAGTCAAATCTTTATTCTTCATCAGTTGAGCAGATTCCTTCAAATACTGACATCCGCGTTCCCAAAGAAAGACACTTTGTCCGGACCAGCTAAGCTTCATAAACTCATCCTTATCAAACCATCCATAATACTGCAAATCACCACCAGAATAATAGGGTGTATTTTTAGGTATTACAGGAAATAATTCATATGTTTTTTCTGTATTGAATTCAAGATTGATGAATGGAATCTTTTTTCCATTATATTTTTCATTGAGAAGACTATTCAATAACGTTCCTAATCCGAAAAACTGTCCGGAAAGATGCTGAATCCGTTCAGATCCGTCTCTGAACCAAAATAATGTTCTGCCTATTTTCATGATAATTTGTTTCTTATTTCATTACAATTTTGAAAATTACTTCCCAATCAGCTTTTTTAATTCTTTTTCATCCGATAATCCGGTAGAAGCTGATAGTATTTTAAGATTATGATCAACCAGAACAGTATACGGAATGGCCTGATTGAGTCTAAAATGAATTTGAAGAGCTTCCTTCTCAGCACTGTTATTGCTTATGATCAGCTGTTTCCAGTTCATTTTTTCTTCTTTCAAGGCTTTTTGCCAGGCTGCTTTGTCTGTATCAATAGAAACGGAAATCAATTCAATTTCCTGTCCGTATAAGGAATAGATTTTCTTCAGCATCGGGATTTCCTGTCTGCAGGGTCCGCACCAGCTTGCCCAGAAAATGATTAAATGTTTTTTGTAGCTCTTATCGGCAATTTCTCTTTTTACTCCGGTATGATCTTCAAGCAGAGGAAGAGGAATATTGTTTTCGTTAAATCTTTTTTTGTTATAGGTTTGAAGTTCCTTATACATTTTACTTTGTGTAATTTCCCCCTTAAAAGATTTCAGAAAATCGTCTACCTGCTGTGCAGAAAAGCTGTTCTTATTTTCGTTGATTTTATTCAATAAATGAAACGAATAAGGATATTTGATTATTTTTTCCTTCACCGTCTGAGCGGCTCTTTCTTTAATCTCTTCAAACAGATCAGCATCCACATTAAACAGAGCCTCCGTCTGTTTTCCGGCAGCAATTTCAGGGACGGTTACCAGTTTATAGCTTTCCGAAAGCTTGATATTTTTGGGAACAAAGTCTTTGAATTTACCATTAATTGTGATTTGCGGATCATTCATAAAAAACTGGGATTCCCATTTTCCGTTCCTGTATTTTGCATGGGTGGGAAAACTAAAAGCTCTTAAAACTCCTTTCTGGTCTATATGATCCAGCCCAATATAACTGGGAACTTCCTCTGCTTTCCACTGATGGGTTAACTTAAAATTACCTCCTTTCGTTTTTACGCTATCAATTCTTTGAGAGGGGTTGCCTTTATAGATATATAACATTCCGTCTGGCAGATTGGGAATTTTGCCCTGGATAATGGTTTCTTTTTCTTTCTGAGCACATGAAATCACTGAAAGTACAATACAGAAAACAGATAATAATTGAAACCCGAACAGTAAACGTAAAACTATAGGAATAGTTTGTAAAAATTTCATGGAATTAGTTTTTGATTTACACCCTACGAATGTAGTTATTTTCCGGTTATTAATTCACTTTTAACTCCAGGAAGCATTATCAGCATAAATAAATTCAAAAAAAATAAAATATTCATTCCATAATGTACAATCATTAAATACTTTAGACGATTTTAATCAAATTTGGTCATTTTTGTTATATTTGAAAACGTTACCTGTTAAATAAGTACCGTTTTTTAACTTGGACTCTTTATTTGAAAAATTATATACCGGCTATAAGCATCAGGTCTTTTTTTTCGTGAAAAAATATGTTCACGGACAGGATGACATTGAGGATATTGTTCAGGATATTTTTGTTCATTTATGGAAACACAGAGATTCTTTAGGTACGAATACAGATGCCATTGTTTACAAAACAGCCAAGCAGGAAATTGCCAATTTTTACAGAAAAAATAAGCTTTCTTTTACCGACCTCAACGAAGCATCTGTTCCGGATACCGAAAAAGAAGAATATGATGAGGAGGAATCCGGAAAACATCTGGAACAGATTAAAAATTTACTGGATCAGGTTCCTGATAAAAGCAAATCATTCTTCCTGAAACATAAAATTGAAGGACAGAGCTATTCCCAGATTGCCGAAGAACACAGCATTTCTAAAAACGCTGTTGCCAAGCACGTGAATAAGGTACTGAACCTCATCAAAACTCACCTCCATTTCTTTTTTTCGTTATTAATTCTCATAAAAAAGTTTTTTTAGGGTTGACGATTCCGGATTTCTGCGTAGTAGTATACAGCAGACCATTTATTGTACTGCTTGAAGAATCCGAAAAATAATTCATCATGAGAAAAACGTTATCCTTTCTTTTTTTACTTTCAGCTGCTGTTTTCTATAATGCACAAACTACTAAAGAAGAGATCACTTCCGATCTGAGAAACACAGGCGGAGTTTATCTGGCCTACCCTACTCCTACTCAAAAATTGACGGCAGTTCCTTCCGGATATCAGCCGTTTTACATCAGTCATTACGGCAGGCATGGTTCCAGATGGCTGATCAATGAAAAAGATTTTTCCGGGGTAATGGGTATCCTGAAAAAAGCAGCAACCAATAATGCATTAACGGAAACCGGAAAATCAGCTCTTCAAAGGCTTGAAAAGATCTGGATACAGGCTGAAGGACACAACGGAGATCTTACCGAACTCGGCGCATTACAGCATAAGCAGATTTCACAGAGAATGATCAAAAATAATCCGCAGGCTTTTGAAGGCAATGCCATTGTGACCGCCAAATCCACGGTGGTACCGAGATGTATTCTCAGCATGGCTTATTTCTCCAATGAAATTATGGCCTACAATCCTAAAGTGAACCTCACCATGGAATCTTCGGATAAGTATATGAAATATCTTAATCATCATACGAAAGAATCTATTGATTTTCGTGCAGGAGATAATTTCTGGCAGGAGGAAAAGAGAAAATTCAGACAGGATCATTTCCAGACCGGAAGATTCATCAAAAATCTCTTCAATAATGATGACTACGTCTATAAAAATATAAATCCTGAAAAGGTAATGGAAGCATTTTACTGGATTGCCAGCGATATGCAGAATCTGGAAACCGATATTTCTTTCTATGACCTGTTCACCAAAGACGAAATTTTCAATATTTACCAAAGCGTCAATTATCAGACGTATGTGAATGACGGCCCTTCACCATTGAGCAAAGGCCTGGTAAAGAACAATGCCGCTCCATTGGTTAAAAATATCCTTGCTGAAGCTGATGATTATATTAAAAACAATAAAAAAGGAGCTTCTTTACGATTTGGCCATGATGGGAACATTATTCCACTGCTAGCTTTCCTGAATATTGAGGGAATGAACAGAGAGGAAGCAGATCCCAAAAATGTTTATAAAGTCTGGAATACTTTTCAGGCAGCTCCAATGGCCGCCAATTTACAAATGATATTCTACAGAAATAAAAAAGATGATATTCTGATAAAACTGCTTCATAATGAAAAGGAAGTGCATATTCCGGTTCAGACTGACAGCTTTCCATATTATCATTGGCAGGATGTGAGAACGTATCTGGAAACACTTACTAAGTCTCTATAAAAAATTATCAAATTGAATATCAGTGTTTTAAAAAATAATATTCTCAAAATTAATTTTTCAGGTTGACGATTTAAGATTTCCGCGTAATACTAAATAAGACTATTATGGAAGACCAAAATTTCAGACATAACTGGGAAGAAACCTCCAGGGAAAACCAGAAGATCGATAACCTTACGGATGCTCGTATCAGGGCAGGTATTGAGCGTAAATTAAAATCCCGTAGAAATAATTACAGAAAATTATACTGGACTGCCGCCGCTGCAGCTGTAATCATCGGAATCTTCATGACGTGGAATAACCCGTCTCCTGTATCTAAAGAAACGGTCAAAACACAATACTATTCCAGCTCTGATTATACCAAAACAATCCATCTGCCGGATGGGAGCCATATTGTGCTGGAACCTCACAGTACGCTTGTTCTTTCCAATGAATTTGGTAAAGAAGACAGAAAAATCACTTTTACCGGCAAGGCTACTTTTGATATTGCCAAGGATAAAGCCAGACCATTCCGTATTAATGCTAAAGATTTTGAAGTTCAGGTTTTAGGAACGAAATTTTTCCTGGATCAGACAACCGGGAGCCAGAAAGTGGAATTGTTTGAAGGAAAAGTAATGATCAGCCATCATGGAAAGACCACCTATTTACTGCCTAATGAAAGCTGGAATCAGAAAGCTGAAAATAAAAAGCAGACCTATTATGCTGCTGATTCTAAACGGGATTTTTCTTTTGAGGACGATAATTTCGGAACGATTATCTCGGAACTGGAACAGGTATATCATATAAAAATCCGTTATCCGAAAGAATATGAAACCAAAAAGATAAGAGGCTCTTTCTCCGGAAATCTGGATGAAGTTTTATCTGCCGTATGCTATCCTTTCAACCTTAAAACGGTAAAAATATCAGATAAAGAAATAGAATTACAATAAAAAAAGCACCGATAATTGGCGTTATCGATGCCGGATTAACTCTTAAACTCGCGAAAGTCTAATTAAGTTTAACTCCCAAATTTATGAAAAAAACAATAATATCCATTGTTTTACTGGTTTCAATCGGGACACCTGCTCTTCATTACGGGCAAAACAGGACCTCTCCGGCTACTCAGCAAAAAGTAAACCGGGTACCCATTTCCAAAGTTCTTGACAAACTCAGCAAAACATCAAAAGTTCAGTTCCTGTATTCCAGTTCAGATTTCAGGGATGTTCTTATTGATGAGAGCAACATCAATTACTCATCTCTGGAGCAGTCTCTTACTTACCTTAAGAAACATTATCCGCTGGAATACGAAATAAAGAACAATACAGTTATTCTCCGCAAAACAGCGGCCCGAAAGGCAATCGCTCAAAATTCAGAAAACTTTTCTGCGTCCGATACTTTGGCTATAAAGGAGAAAAAAATTGATGAAGTAGTCATCATCGGATACGGAAAGGTAAAGAAATCGGATGCCACAGGTTCACTGACTACGGTAAAAATTGACAGTGAAAACAACGGAAGCCCAGTTTCTGCACAGGATGCACTGGCAGGAAAAGCTGCCGGGGTGAATATCATTTCTCCCGGAGGAGCTCCCGGTGCCGGCTCTACCATCAGAATCAGAGGAGGTTCTTCCCTTTCGGCCAGTAATGACCCGTTGATCGTTATTGATGGAATTGCCATCGATAATTCCTCGACTTCAGGTTCCAGCAACATCCTGGGAATGATCAATCCGAATGATATAGAAAGCTATACCGTTCTTAAAGATGCTTCTTCCACAGCCATCTACGGTTCCCGTGCTTCCAACGGAGTGATCATTATTACCACCAAAAAAGGAAGTAAAAAGACCAGATATCAGTATTCATCAAACACCAAGGTGAGCTACAATCCCAAAATGCTGGATGTTCTGAGCGCTGATGAATACAGAAGCTTCATCAAAAATCAATATGCAGGCAACAGTACAATTATTAATGGCCTTGGTGCTTCCAACACTAATTGGCAGGATGAAATCTACCGTACCGCGGTGAGTAATGATCAGAATTTCAGTATGACGGGTGCTGTTAAAGAAATTCCATATCGTTTATCTTTAGGCTATACCAATCAGGAAGGGATTATCCGTAAAAATGCCTATGAAAGAATGAATATGAGCCTTGCCCTGAATCCTTCTTTCTTCAATAAACACCTGAACGTTAACCTGAATTATAAGCCAAGTATTGAGAATAATGATTTTATTTCCAATCCGGCAAGTGGTGCAGCGTCTTTTGACCCTACCCGTCCTGTGTACAGCAATTCTTCTCCATATGGATTAGGCTATTTTATCTGGACAGATGCTTCAGGGAAACCGATCACTCAGGCCGGAGCGAATCCTGTTTCTGTTCTTGATCTGCGAAAAGATGAATCTAAAGTGATCCGTCACATCGGTAATATCCAGATGGATTACAAAATTCATGGATTTGAAGATTTAAAACTGAACGTCAACGCGGGTTTTGATATGCTGAAAAGTGACGGGGACGTATTTGTTCCGGACAATTCCCCGCTTTCATGGACTTCTATCGGAAATGATGGTCAGGGGCTTATAGAAGCGTATACCCAGAAAAAGAAAAACCTTCAGCTGGATCTTTATGCCGATTATAACAAAAGTATCGGAAGCCATAAAATTAATGTGATGGGAGGTTATTCCTGGCAGAAATTCTGGAAAAGCTATGATGACAACCAGACGAATCTTACGGGATCCAAAATTTACCGGGATATTGTTACCAAATCTGAGTATTATCTGGTTTCGTTTTATGGACGTCTGAATTACAGCTTCAAAGACCGTTATCTTTTCACAGCGACACTAAGGAATGACGGTTCTTCCCGTTTTTCTAAAGAAAATCATTGGGGGCTCTTCCCTTCGGCCGCTTTTGCATGGAAGATCAATGAAGAAAGTTTCCTGAAAGACAAGAATATTTTCTCTGATTTAAAACTGAGATTAAGCTACGGAAAGACCGGCCAGCAGGATATTGGTGGTGATTATGAATGGATGCAGACCTACACTTTCAGCCAGTCCAATGCGATGTATCAGTTTGGGAACCAGTTTTACCAGACGATTCGTCCAAATGGTTACGATCCCAATCTGAAATGGGAAACCACCTCTACCTACAACATCGGTCTAGATTTCGGAATCCTCAAAAACAGGGTTTCCGGAACGGTGGAAGTCTATAAAAGAACAACGGATGACCTTCTGAACAAAATTTCTGTGGCTGCAGGTTCCAATCTTACCAATATGATCTATACCAACATCGGCTCAATGGAGAATAAAGGGGTTGAGCTTACTTTAAATACCATTCCTGTAAAAACGGATAACTGGCAGTGGAATCTGGATATGAATCTTTCTTTCAATAAATCAGAGATCACTAAACTTACTCTGGTGGACAGTCCTGATTATGGAGTGAATATCGGGAACGTTTCGGGGGCTACCGCAGGAACCATCCAGGTTCATTCAATCGGATACTCTCCTTACACGTTTTATCTGTATCAGCAGGAATATGATGCCAACGGAAAACCCATTGAAGGAAAGTATAAAGGTGGCCTTGTAAAAGATAAGAGCCCGATGCCGAAGTCTTACCTTGGTATTTCCTCAAAAGTAAGCTATAAAAACTGGTATTTAGGATTCAACGGTCATGCTAATTTTGGAAATTATGTTTACAACAATGTGAAATCTAAGGATTATAAAACAAAAGCTTATTCAGGAAACGGAACGTACAGCAATCTTTTGAGCTATACGGCAGAACAGGGATTTGACAACCTGCAGCTCTACTCGGACTTCTTCCTTGAAAAAGCATCGTTCTTCAGGATGGACAATATCACTTTGGGACACAATTTTAAAAACATCAGCAACAAGTTTGATCTGGGAGTGAATTTATCCATGCAGAACGTATTCGTCATCACCAAATACAGCGGACTGGATCCTGAAGTCTATCTGGGAATTGACAATAATATCTATTCAAGACCACGCTCGTTCCTTTTCGGGCTTAATGTTAACTTTAAATAATATCATGATGAAACGTTTATATATACTACCGTTTATACTCCTTCTTTTTACAGCAGGCTCATGTGTTAATGACTTAGACACCGCTCCTATTGATCCTAATATGGTAACCGGGGAGCAGATCTACTCCAATCCTGCAAATTACAAAGGTGTTCTTGCCAAATGTTATGCTGCATTATGCCTGAGCGGGCAGGAAGGTCCTACCGGAGATCCGGATATGGGTAATTTTGATGAAGGCTACAGTTCATTCATCCGTCTTGCATTTTATATCCAGATCCTTACAACCGATGAAGCGATTATGGGTTCACAAACCAACGGTCTAAGACAGCTTGCCACCAATACCTGGGATCCCAATACGGCTATTTTGAACGGATATTACGCAAGATTGTACCAGATCATCGGATATACCAATGAGTTTTTAAGACAGACTACCGAAAGCAAACTTGCGGAAAGAGGCCACACTGATCCGGATTTTAAACAGCAGGTGAACTATTTCCGTGCTGAAGCCCGTTTCCTGAGAGCTTACTCTTACTGGGTTCTTCTGGATACCTATGGAAAAGTCCCTTTTGTAACCGATGCTGATAAACTGGATCCCCAGTTTCTGCCTAAACAGATTTCCAGAACGGATCTGTATGCTTATGTTGAAAATGAACTTAAAGAAATTGAAACCACCCTTCCCACATCCAATGAATACGGGAGAGTGGACAAAACCGCTGCTGATTTCCTTTTATCAAGACTTTACCTGAATGCCCAGGTGTATACAGGTTCTCCTCAATGGACAAAAGCTGCTGAATATTCGGAAAAAGTGATTGGAAGCCACTACAGCCTTTCACCGAAATATCTTTACAACTTCCTGGCAGATAATAATACATCTCCTGAGATCATCTGGTCCCTGAATATGGATGGTATCCACTCCAAAACCTATGGAGGAACAACGTTCTTTGTACTGGCACAAACCGGAGGAACCATGCTTACTTACCTGAATATGGGTATTGCCGGAGGATGGGGAAATATCCGTGTTCGTCCGGAATTTGTCAACAAGTTTCAGGCAGCAGATCAAAATTTCAGTACTTCAGATCCTAATGCTTTCACTAAAAATGACAGCAGAGCATTGTTCTTTAATATTGGTCACAAAAAAGATATTGCTGCTCTTCCCGGAACCTTCCAGGATGGATACGCTTTTACCAAATGGAGAAACGTTACCAAAACCGGAACTGCGGGTTCTGATGCAGCCTATGTAGACACCGATTTCCCGATGTTCCGTCTTTCTGAAGCTTACCTGACAGCAGCTGAAGCCTATTTAAGAACAGGAAATACTTCTACTGCCCTTAATTACGTGAACATAGTAAGAAACAGAGCCTATAACAACGGAAACGGAGCGATTACCTCATCTGACCTGAACCTGAATTTTATTCTGGATGAAAGATCAAGAGAACTTTCATGGGAGCTTGTCAGAAGAACTGACCTGATCCGTTTCAATAAGTTTACCGGAGCTGATTATACCTGGAGCTGGAAAGGAAATACCCAGACAGGAAAAGGAATTGCAGAAAAGTATAACATCTTCCCGCTGCCTTCCGCTGATATTACCGCCAACCCAAATCTGAAACAGAACGACGATTATTAATACACATTAACATTTCATAATAAAGACACCTGGTTATCCGGGTGTCTTTTTTTGTAGAAATTATTCTGTACTGGACTAAATTTATCTGTCACAATTAGCCGTAAATACAGGATTGGGTAGCTTTTTCACGGTTGTCTGTGGCTGTGAAGTTCCTGCGATTCTGTCAAATTTCATCAGAACATCATTGTTATGGTAATCTTTACTGTTATAGTTCAGTTGTTTTGCCGGGACAGACGGATTTACATATACATTTTTTACTTTGTCATACTTATAGCTTTCCAGACTAATTTCCCTGTCCATATCATCATGGGTATTATAAGCGTTGTTGACTAATTTATAATCTGCAGCAAAAGCCCGGTTGAAAGCCCCTTCTATAAATTTCAGTTCTTCTTCATTAGGAAATGCTTCTTTGATTGTAGATTTTTTGAAAGGCTTTCCTGAATCATCATCCGGATCAGATAAACCATTTTTTGTTATTTTAAAAATAAAATCATTGTGGTACAGACTGTCCTGCATATGCTGAACGATAAAGTCATTATAATCTTCTGTTGGGAAACTGTACATCAGCTTCGGTATATCAACACCTCGTCCATTCTCATTGTTTTGCTCTTCCAGTAATGTAATGGCTGTAGGTTTTTCTTTGAAAACATGAACATTAGGATAGTCAAAACAATTGGCATTTTCATTAAAAAGCGGCTGCATTTTATTGGGAAACTCACCTACTACAATTCCATTACCGATACCATCTCCCATGAAACTGATGCGCATTCCTGCTTTAATAGAAGGTTTTTTCCTTGCATAGACATAAAATTTGGCATCCGGATTTTGGGGTTTTAAATAAAGATGATCTTTTTCAATACTCCAAGTTCCTTTTATCAGTGTTCCGTAAGCCATGACCAGAAAGGTTTTGTTTTTGTTGATGACAAAAGCGGCCCCTTTAGCCTTATAAACCCCGTCGATATTTTCAGCATTTTTCTGAGCGTAGATCAGAGTACAGTAAAACATCATCAAACCTGCAAGCATTCTGCTAAAATTCAATTTCATCATATCAATATTTTGATAAAGATCGGGAAAAAAAGTTGAAAATGGTTTTTAAGACTCATAATCATTATAGTTATTTATATCCAATTTAGATATTAAAAAAAATGCCATACATTCGCGGAATCAATCAAATATTTTACGCTATGAATAAAATTATTTTACTTTCAGCTTTATTATTTTCCTCTTTATCATTTTCCCAGCAGCTTACGGGTGTAGGATTTCAAAAGGATGAAAATGAATCCTGGGCTATTCAGGTTGATCTCTCCTCAAAACAGAATGTTTCCGTTTCTTATCCAATACTGGGATGCTCCGGTAAATGGGTTCTGATTAAGGAAGAAGCTAAAAAAATCCTATTCAAGGAAGTAATTGAAAAGGGATTGGATAAATGCATTCCAACCAGCTTTATTTCTTTAGTGAAAGATGAAGTGTCTCCAACCGCTTACAGGTTTTATATTTTTGAACAAAAAGAAAGTAAAGTTCCTTATGCTATCGGGGTTCTTGAAGAACAATAAAATACAAAAAACCGCCGTATAACTCATTTATACGGCGGTTTGCTATTTATTGTAAATTGATTTTAATCAATCATTATTTCACTTCTTCGAAGTCTGCATCTTGTACATCCTCACCTCCAGCATTGTTACCTCCAGGGTTTTGAGCTCCTGCACCCGCATCAGCACCTGGCTGTTGACCAGCTGCGTACAATTCTTCAGAAGCGGCCATCCAAGCTGCATCTAACGCTTCAGTTTTAGCTTTTACGTCGTCAGCATTTTTAGCTTCGAAAGCTGTTTTCAATTCTGCGTGAGCTGCTTCAATAGCTGCTTTTTTGTCAGCAGAAAGTTTTTCACCGAATTCTTTCAATTGCTTTTCAGTCTGGAAGATCAATCCGTCAGCTTTATTGAAGATCTCAACTTCTTCTTTCTTCTTAGCATCAGCTGCAGAGTTTTCCTGAGCTTCTTTCTTCATTCTTTCAATTTCTTCGTCAGAAAGACCTGAAGACGCCTGAATTTTAATCGTCTGCTCTTTACCTGTTCCTTTATCTTTAGCTGATACGCTTAGGATACCGTTAGCATCAATATCGAAAGTTACTTCAATCTGAGGAACTCCTCTTGGTGCTGGCGGGATATCTGTAAGATCAAATCTACCAATTTCTTTGTTATCGTTGAACATGGATCTTTCTCCCTGTCCTACTCTGATGCTTACTGCCGGCTGGTTGTCAGAAGCAGTAGAGAATACTTCAGATTTCTTCGTTGGAATGGTAGTATTCGCTTCAATTAATTTAGTGAATACAGATCCCATTGTTTCGATACCTAAAGAAAGCGGGGTAACGTCAAGAAGTAATACGTCTTTTACATCACCTGTTAATACACCACCCTGAATAGCTGCACCAATTGCTACAACCTCATCCGGGTTCACTCCTTTAGAAGGTTTTTTACCGAAGAATTTTTCAACTTCTTCCTGAATGATCGGGATTCTTGTAGAACCTCCTACCAGGATTACTTCGTCGATATCTGAAGTAGATAAACCTGCATCTTTTAATGCTTTAGCAACCGGCTCCATAGATCTTCTTACAAGATCTGCAGATAATTGCTCGAATTTAGCTTTAGTTAAAGTCTTCACTAAGTGTTTAGGACCTGTAGCTGTAGCTGTGATATAAGGAAGGTTGATCTCAGTCTGTGGAGAAGAAGACAATTCGATTTTTGCTTTTTCAGCCGCTTCTTTCAATCTTTGAAGAGCAATGGCATCAGTTTTTAAATCTACTCCTTCTTCAGCTTTGAACTCATCAGCCATCCAGTTGATGATCACATCATCAAAGTCGTCACCTCCAAGGTGAGTATCACCGTTTGTAGACAATACTTCAAATACACCGTCTCCTAAATCAAGGATAGAGATATCAAAAGTACCACCTCCAAGGTCATATACCGCGATTTTCTGATCTTTATGGTTTTTATCAAGACCGTAAGCTAACGCTGCAGCTGTAGGTTCGTTGATGATTCTTTCTACTTTAAGACCAGCGATTTCACCAGCTTCTTTAGTAGCCTGTCTCTGTGCATCATTAAAGTAAGCTGGAACAGTGATTACCGCTCTCGTTACTTCCTGTCCAAGATAATCTTCAGCCGTTTTCTTCATTTTCTGAAGAGTCATTGCAGAAATTTCCTGTGGAGTATATTCTCTGTCGTCAATTTTTACTTTTACGGTATCATTCGGTCCTGCTACTACTTCGTAAGGTACTCTTGAAATTTCCTTAGCATCTTCTTTAAAATGAGTTCCGATAAATCTTTTGATAGAGTATACAGTTTTCTTTGGATTCGTTACAGCCTGTCTTTTGGCAGGATCTCCTACTTTTCTTTCACCATCTTCTGTAAATGCTACGATAGAAGGTGTTGTTCTTTTACCTTCAGCATTAGGAATAACAACAGGGTCTTTACCCTCCATTACAGCAACACAAGAGTTGGTTGTTCCTAGGTCAATTCCAATTATTTTACTCATAATATTTTTAATTTTTCTAATTTTTATATTTTAATTTACACTCTCAATTTCTCAATATCCATACCATTCAAAAAAATATGACAAAATGACACAATAAAAATAAAACCCCGATACAATCGGAGTTTATTTGAATTAATGCTGGAAATATTTTCATTTTATTTTTTACAACATCTGTCTTTCTTTCCCTATATAATCAGAGAATAATCTTTCTTTAATATATTTATTATGCAAATTCAGTCAATTTCAACAAAATTTCCTGATCTATATTCTATTATTAATTAAAAAATATTTTTTTCAGAAAAAAACACGACAAGTTTTGTCGTTTCATAGAAATACATTTACAAAACAGACACTTATGATTGCATAAAAAACACCATGAAGTGACAAAATTCATAATAATTCTTATTAATAGGGATTTAATATATGCTAATAAATGTTAATTTTGTAAACATGTAATAAAAAAAATAAAAACCAAATGAGAAAACTCTACATGAGTGCATTAATGATATGCACGGTCCTGAGTATATCAGCTCAAGAAATTCTCTGGCAGAAAGACCTCAAATCCTCCACTCAGGATTTCCTAAGCCAGATTACCACCACCATCGATCAGCAGTACCTGATCACTGGAAGTTCCATCCAGACAAAAAGCCAACAGCCAGCTGCTAACAAGCAAAACAACGGCTACGATTTCCACTTGGTTAAACTCAACCAGCAGGGAGA
>NZ_JAVDUN010000014.1:0-82812 GCF_031456375.1 Chryseobacterium sp. 2987 | reverse complement strand
TAATACATTCTAATTTGAAAGCAACGCTAAATTTTTCTTTTCTATACATAAAAAAATGCCCCTAAAAAGTGTCTAACTTTTTGGGGGCAGTCCAATATGAGGTGGATTTTAGTTTTATAGGTCTTTATTTTTTTTTCTCTGGTAAGCAAAATCCTTGATTTTTTTACCATTTAGCTCTTCAGTATCTCCTCTTTTGCTTTTTTCGTCAGCGAATTAAATACTAAATCATAGGACTGATCTATCATTTTAAATACCAGATCTCTCTTCAGGCCGTCTGTCATCACAGAATTCCAATGGGTTTTATTCATATGAAATGCTCCTGTAATTTGTGGATACTGTTCACGGAGTTCTGCGCTCCATTCAGGGTCTGTTTTCACATTAATATTCAAAGGTTGTTTTTCCAAGGGCATCAGTAAGAACATTTTGGTTCCTACTTTCATAACAAGTGTTTCGTTGTCAAAAGGAAATGTTTCTGTAACCCCTTTTTTGGCAAGACAGTAATCCAGAATTTCGTTGGCATCCATATTTTATTTATGAGTAATGGGTAATTAGCTATGAGTAATATATAATGAGTGGTAACTGATATTTACCGTTTCTTTTGGCCTTTTATTAATTCAAATTTAGTAAATTTAAGAAAGAAAATATCGTTTCATCAAACCCAATTGTTATGAAAGCTTTAGTAATCGGTGCCACAGGTGCTACAGGAAAAGATTTAGTCAATCAATTGCTCAATGACAAAGATTTTGAGGAAGTTGATGTTTTTGTCAGAAAACCTATTGATATTCAGGATGACAAACTAAAAGTACATGTTGTAAATTTTGAAAATCCTGAAGAATGGAAAGATCAGGTTAAAGGTGATGTTGCATTTTCCTGTTTAGGAACTACATTAAAGGCTGCCGGAAGTAAAGAAGCGCAACGGAAAGTAGATTTTGGCTATCAATATGAGTTTGCCAAAGCTGCTAAAGAGAATGAAGTGGAAGATTATATTCTTGTTTCAGCTTATGGAGCCAGCCCGGAATCTAAGATTTTTTATTCCAAAATGAAAGGAGAGCTGGAAGAAGCTGTAAAACAACTCCATTTTACCAAGATCACTATTTTCAAACCCGGAATGCTTGAACGGAAAGATTCGGAAAGGACGGGTGAAGTGCTCGGCAGCAGGATTATTAAATTTGCCAATAAATTAGGTCTTCTGGAAAGCCAGAAACCGCTTCCTACCGATATTTTAGCTAAAGCAATGATTAATTCCTCAAAAATAAAGAGTAATGGGTATTCCAGTATTAAGCTGGGAAATATTTTTTGCTTTGCAGAGAAGAAGGTGGAATAATGTTATGGGTTGGAAGCTGGAAGAGGGAGGATGGAAGTTTTATAAGCCATCATATTTAAAGTCTCACGTTAAAATTGCTTAGATTTTTTTAAGGACAAGAGCATAACTTAGCAAAGTAATACAAAGGAGTTGTATTTCAAAGATGCTTAGTGAACCTGGTTCTGAAATATTTAACTCCGTTCAGTATGATATTTCTAATACGCCCTGTATCATTGGGCTGTCATACTGAGCGGAGTCAAAATTGATAAACTAAGTGTTTATTGTTTTCTGTTATTTCAGATGTTTTGTAATGGCTTCGTCTGTAGGTTTTGTCGTACTTACGAAGGTATCTACCAGTTTTCCATTTTCATCGACAAGGAATTTGGTGAAATTCCAAAGGATCGTGGTGTTTTTTATCCCGTTAAGTTCTTTTTCCGTAAGATATTTAAAGATCGGTGCGGTATCATCTCCTTTTACGGAAACTTTTGCAGCCATCGGGAATGTTACTCCATAATTTTTCTGGCAGAAAGTCCCGATTTCAGTATTGGTTCCCGGTTCCTGGCCTCCAAAATTGTTGGCTGGAAAACCTACAATTACCAGTTTGTCTTTATGTTCTTCATATACTTTCTCCAGATCAGCATACTGCGGTGTAAACCCACACTCTGAAGCTGTGTTCACAATAAGGATCTTTTTTCCTTTGAAATCTGCAAAATTGATTTCGTTTCCGTCAAGGCTTTCTACCTTGAAATCATATATTGTTTTTCCCATAAGTTCTTTGGTTTTAGCTTGAGAAATTTCACTTTTCTGGTTGGTACAGTTTTGTAAAAATGCCACAAAAGAAAGCAGCAGCAAGAACATCTTTTTCATTTTTATCGATTTTAAGCAGCCATGCTGCGTTATTTTTCTTCTGTTAAAACTTAAAAATATTCGCAGGAAATACTTTGTTAACGTCTATTCTGTTCAACAGCATTACATAGTCTCCGTCTTTTTTAGTACTTGATGATTCTATTTTAAAAGGCATCAGAAGATTACCTACTTTTTTATAGTCAGCATATACAAGGGTTTCATCTTTTTTAATCTCCTTTAAGAGCATATAAGTTTTAGTATCGAAATAGTAAAAGTTCTTATTTACGTTTTTCGTTAACTCTACTTTATGGCAGTAGATCTCTCCTACTTTTTCTTTTCCGAGATATTTCGCTTCAAAACCTTTGCTTTCCCAGTCTATAAAGTCATTATCAAAACTTTCCGGCACATATTCTGCGTATTCCTGCAGCTTATTGGCAGCATAATTCATAGCATAACCTTTCGTCCCGTCAAAGCCTTCAATCGCTGTATCTTTTCCGTTAATGGTGATCACCGTTTTGGTAAGATTCGGGCGCTGCTGGTATATTTTTATGGGATATTCATCTTTGATTCCTAGAACAACTTTTCCCTGCAGCATTACTGAATTTAAAAGCTTCCAGTTCGTTAGTCCTCCGGAAAGCTCTATATTTTTATCTATAATTTCCTTTGCGGTCTGAGAATACAGTGAAGTTGTAACGATTAAAAGAACTAAATATATTATTTTTTTCATTTATTTTTTTTAAAATAGTAATGTAAAGAAGGTCTGAACACTAAACCCAGCTCTCCTTTTTTCTTTTGAGGTACGAGATTCCCGTTATCGTACTTAAAAATCAATCCAGGATCTTCATCCAGCTCCATTGGCTTTGCAAGATATAATATTTTATTTTCAAATCTATAGTTTACTGGTCCTTCTTTGGTTTCTTTTTTAGATGGTATTTCCAAATAAGATGGATAGAGTTTATTATTTTTGAATTCCAGAACGATAAAGGTGTATCTGTCCAATGCTCCGTTCGTTGTCGCTATGCAGCTGTGTCTGATCTGAGCATAAAATTTTTTATCATTCAGATTCTGACCTTTTACACCTGAAAGGCAAAATAATATTCCTGTTAAAAATAAGTTCTTCACCAATACCCTTATTTATCTATCCAAATATAAGAGGAATTGGTTGAAAAAGCAAAGATGAAGAAGCCTGAGAAATGAATTTTACATCAGAGAACCAGTGAATTTCCTTATTTTCAGATTAATTTCCTTGCTTTTTCCAGGTCTTCCGGAGTATCGATTCCTACGCCTACAAAATTGGTTTCTATCATTTTGATCTTCATTCCGTATTCCAGGTAGCGGATGCATTCAATTTTTTCTGATATTTCCAGAGGCTTCATTTCCAGTTTTGAGAACTGAAGCAGTGCATGTTTCCTGAAAGCGTAGACTCCGATATGCTTGAAGTAATCTACCTTATAAGAAACTTCCCTATGAAAGGGAATAGCAGAACGGCTGAAATAAAGGGCAAAACCATTATTATCGGTAATTACTTTTACGTTATTCGGGTTTTCGATTTCTTCCTTTTCTGTAAGCTTTATTTTTAGAGATGCCAGTGAAATTTCCTGATTATGATCTTCATGAAAAACTCCGATCAGCTGTTTTAATGGTTCTAGCTTCAGGAAAGGCTCGTCTCCCTGTACATTGATCACAATATCACAATCAATGTTCTGTACGGCTTCTGCAATACGGTCGCTTCCTGTTTCATGCTGGCCTGTCATTACGGCTTTTCCACCGTTTTTTACAATCTCATCAAAAATAATTTCGGAGTCTGTGGCTACAAAAACCTCATCAAATAACCCTGTCTCTACAACATTCTGATAGGTTGTGGTGATCACGGTTCTTTCACCTAATTTCTGCATCAATTTCCCCGGAAAGCGGCTGGCTTCATATCTTGCGGGAATAACAGCGATTATTTTCATATTCTTCTAATTGTCAGTTTTTTATAAAAATACTTCAGTTTTGTTGTTAACAAAATTCAAGTATTTTAATTATTTTTCATACTTATAAAAATATACATTCTGAGGCTTATCAGACTTGTAATCAAAAGGATAAACCAGCGTACTGTCTTTTACTTTCATACCGTAAAACTGAGCTCTAACCATATTGGATGCAATAAGCTGTACTTCTGCTGAAACGAAATCCGGATCATAAACCATTTTTCTCTCAGTTTCAAGATCTTCCGTTATAATTGTTTTTAAGTAGAGCTTATAATGTAGGGAATCTTTTGTTTTATAAGTAAAGACATAAGTATATCCCCTGTCAAATTCAAATACATGCTCCTTTTTATTGAATCTAAACTTTTTAAAGGATTCCATACTACTTCCGCAGTGCTTCAATAATGCCCATTTTGAATCAGAAAGAGTGATATCTTTTTCACCGGTTTTTTTGACGATAAAATAATCTACGTCTATCATTCCCGGATAATAAGCACGTTCATTTTTCAGAATAAGTTTGTTGAGTTTTGAATTGGGGCCTCTATCCAGTTCCATTATTCTCACACTGTCTTTATCTTTAATAATCCGGCCATCAAATGTCCTGCCTTTGGTTATAAACTGATACTTGTTACGTCCTGTCTGGTTGATCACTACTGAATCGCATGCATTATCAACAGAATAAAGCACATAATTTTCTTTTTTACAAGAGATCAAAAGGATTCCTGCGAGTATAATAAAACCTTTTCTAAGGTAATTCATCGTTTAATGTAACAATATAGCAATACAACAGTGTAGCAATTCTTAATAAACTATTACACTGTTGTATAGGGAGATTTATTTAAGATTATTCAATGCGTTTTCCAGTTTCGGAAGCATTACTTTGATCTCATCAATGGCAAGTCCTCCAACAGAAGCACGGAACCAAGGTTCTGATTTTTCTTCTCCGAAAGCTGAGAACGGAACTAAAGCCACTCCTGCATCATTGATCAGGTAAAATACAAGATCAGAAGAGTTTTCAATGACAGATCCGTCCGGTTTTGTTTTTCCGATATAGTCTAATTTAATAGTAAGATAAAGGGCTCCCATCGGTTCAATACTGTCTACGGTAAGTCCTTTGGCTTTTAAATCCTGGATTCCACCGTGAAGAACTTTTAAACTGTCTTCCAGCTTTGCTTTAAAATCTTCTACGAATACGTTTACATTTTCAGGGTTTTCATAGAATTTTGCAGTTGCTTCCTGCTCAGGTTTTGGTGCCCAGGCTCCAACGTGTGTTAGAAGCGCTTTCATCTTATCAATGATATGCGCAGGACCGAATCCCCATCCTACACGTACTCCTGTTGCAGCAAGACATTTGGAGATTCCGTCAATATATATGGTATATTCCTTCATTTCAGGGAAAAGAGAAACCGGATCTACGTGTTCTGCTCCAAAAGTAAGGTTGGAATAGATCTGGTCATACATTAAGTATAAAGGTTTTTCGTCTGCTCCTCTTTTTTTGTTTTCAGCGATCACCAGCTCACAGATTTCTGAAAGCTGCTCTCTTGTAAACATGGTTCCTGTAGGGTTCAATGGAGAACAAAGGGCTAAAAGAACTGCTCCATCCAAATGCGGTCTCAAATCATCTGCTGTCGGAAGGAAGTTGGTTTCAGGCTTTGTTTTTACTTCTACGGCATTGGCGGAAGTAAGGTAAGCATAGTGGTTGTTGTTCCATGACGGAGTTGGATATACTACTTTGTCTCCTTCATCTACAATGGTTTTGTAAACAGCGTAGATCAACGGTCTTGATCCTGCAGTGATAAGGATATCATTCGGTGCGTAATCCAGATTCCATCTGCTTTTCAGGTCTTTTGAAACTTCTTTTCTTAAAGATAAAAGTCCGTTGGCAGGCGGATAATTCGTCAGATTATTCTGATAAGCTTTCTGAATCTCTTCCTTCAGCAGGGCTGGAATAGGATAGATATTAGAATTCAGGTCACCAATAGTAAGATTGGCTATTTCTGCTCCTTTTGCCTTTAAATCATTTACTTCATTACCAATTTTTACAATTTCTGAACCAATCAGGTTCGCCGCTAATTTTGAAACTTTCACTTTATTTTTATTTAAAATTTACTAATATTGTCTTTATACATCCATTTTCTCACGTATCTGATCCACTGGCATCTGTGCCTCAAAAAGGGCCATTAGTTCCTTAGCTTTTTTTGCCGTGTTGGAATTCGGATATTTTTTTATGATCCTTTTGAATTCCTTTATGTTTTCATCGTATAGTTTTCCGTCTGCGCTTTCGTAGGTCATTGTATTATCCATACCGAAAAGATAATCGTCCAGATAATTATTATAGTCCTGCTTTACTGTTTTTAAAAGCTTACTTTTAGGATATTTATTAATAAAATTCTCCCAGAATATCAACCTCTCTCCTAGTTCTTCCCAAGTAATGATCAGCCCGGCATCTGCGGCATAATTGCTTTCGCTTTCTTTTGCAGTCTGAGTAATATACAGTTCATAATCCGGGGTTACTTTTCCCTTAAAAATAGGAGGATAATATCCGGGAATGGTCCAGATCTCGGTTATTCCTTCTCCTACTTCCCTGAATTCAAGGCCTACTTTTTTCAGTTCAGCAGCCACTTTCTTTACATTGTCCGGAAGATTATATTGATCTTTATCGTAGTTGTAATAATTGACATACTTGTCTAAAATATCACTGTGCAAAGTACTTAGACATTCTGTATACTTTTCTCTTATCTGAACAAAATCTTCATATGTTTTATCATTTTGTTCCGGAGTGTTCGCTGCAAGCTCTTTTTCAATCTTAGTACGATACCATTGAAGAGCAGTGATGTAATCTTCCGTTTTATGGGAAGGAGAACATGCCGTATCAATTGGTTTATACTGATCTTCTTTGGCTTCAGTTTTAACAATTGAATCGTTTGCCGGCTTTACATCAGAAACTGCAGCTTCCTTTTTACAGGAAACTACAGCCACAGACAGTATGCAAACTGCTATAATTTGTTTTATCATAATCTGTTAATCCAGTTTTAAATCTGTTTTAACGGCTCCGATCTTCGCTTCCAATGATTTTAATTTATCTATGAAATCTGCTTCTGAAGTAATGGAGTCTTTCACCGACACATAAAATTTAATTTTCGGTTCGGTTCCGGAAGGCCTTACGCAGACTTTTGTTCCATCCTGTGTATAGTAAATCAATACATTGGACTTCGGAATATCATTCATTACTTTTATTTCATTGTTAGAAACACTGAAACTGGTCTGCTCTTTAAAGTCCTTGATTTCCTCTACCAATGAGCCTGCAAGCTCTTTCGGAGGATTTTCACGGAAGTTTTTCATCATATTCTGAATTTCTTCAGCCCCTTCTTTTCCTTTTCTTACGATATTGATCAGTCCTTCGTAATACATTCCCAGATCTTTGTAAATCTCGATCATGTATTGGTACATTGTTTTCCCGTTGGCTTTACACCAGGCAGCGATTTCACAGGCTAAAAGGATACTTCCACAAGAGTCTTTATCACGGACAAAGTCTCCGGTCATGAATCCGAAGCTTTCTTCGCCTCCGCAGACAAATTTCTGAGTTCCTTCTGCTTCACGGATCATTTTCCCGATCCATTTGAATCCTGTAAGTCCCACTTTGCATTCTACGCCAAACTTTTGTGCAATATCAAAGAAAATATCGGACGTTACAATGGTAGAGCCAATGAATTCTTTTCCTGTAATTCTTCCCTGCTTTCTCCATTCGTTCAGAATGTAATACGTAAGAATGGTGTTGGTCTGGTTTCCGTTCAGCAGCTGCATTTCACCATCAAGGTTTCTTACGGCAATTCCAAGTCGGTCTCCGTCCGGATCTGTTCCGATTACAATATCTCCATTGGTAATTCTTGCAAGGTCCATCGCCATTTCCAGTGCAGCCGGTTCTTCCGGGTTCGGAGAATCTACGGTAGGGAAATTTCCGCTTGGGATCATCTGTTCTCTTACCAGATCAATCTTTTTAAATCCTGCTTTTTCCAGGGCTTTAGGAATGGTTGTATAGGTTGTTCCGTGGATGGAGGTGAAAACAATGTTTAAGTTTTCTTTTCCTACGTTCTGATACGTGGAATTTTCTATACAGGCATCGATGTACACATCATCCTGCTCCTCTCCGATCCATTCGATCAGGTCGTCATTTCCGTTGAATTTAATTTCGTCAAATTTCACGGAATATACTTCATTGATAATGGCTTCATCATTAGGCGGAACAATCTGTGCCCCGTCATTCCAGTATACTTTATAACCGTTGTATTCAGGTGGGTTGTGAGAAGCTGTCAGTACAATTCCTCCGTTACATTTTTTATCACGTACAGTAAAGGAAAGTTCCGGGGTTGGTCTGTGCTCTTTGAAAAGCAGGACTTTGATTCCGTTTGCCGTTAAAACATCTGCAACCAGTTTTCCGAATTCTTTTGAATTATTACGTACATCATAGGCAATGGCTACTTTAATCTCTTCGCCTTTAAACTGAGCCAGCATATAGTTTGCCAGTCCCTGAGTTGCCTGACCTAATGTATATTTGTTTAAGCGGTTGGTTCCTACTCCCATAATTCCTCTCATTCCTCCTGTTCCGAATTCCAGTTCTCTGTAGAAAGAATCTTCCAGATCCGGAGAATTGCTGTCAATTAACAGCTGTACCGCCTCTCTTGTTTCTTTATCGAATGTATCGCTTAACCAAAGTTTCGCCTTTTCTAATGTTGTCATATGTGTATTTAAGTTTGGAAGCTGGAGGATGGAAGTTGGAAGTTTGTTTATCCCACAATTCAAATCCACAGCTTTGTTTTATTATTTTATTTTTAATTAATGAAGAACGAGCAATTACCCAGACCTTCTATTATTATCTAATCTTTAAGTTGATTTCTGAATGCTATAATCTGATTCATTAAATTATAACATTCGTTATACATTTTATCAAATTCTTCTTATGAAATATATTTTCTATTTTTTGCTTTATACAGACATGTTACGGTTTCAGCTAGAGAACGGATAGAATAACCGAGAAATTTTTTAAATTCTTTGTTCGACTGCAAAATACTGCCTTCAGAAATATTAAGTGCAATAGAATCAGATGCTCTTCGTATTTGTGATGCCAGATTAAAAATTTCATCTTTGGGAAAGTTCAAAGTCAAACTAAAAATCTGTTCTGCAAAATTCATTGACTTCTGCCAAATCACCAATTTCTCAAATTTGAAACTCATCAATTTGTATTTTAATCTATTCTTCCATCTCCCAGCTTCCCTCTTCCTGTCTTTATTACTCTAATTTTTTATTTTCTACTCGGGTTGACTTATCAATTTTAAATGCTCTGATCGGATTGTTATAATAGATAAACTTTGCGGTGTTCTGAATATGTCCTTTTAACGAATCTTTTACATTCACCTCAGCATAGTTTCCGTTTTTAGAGTCGATGTTCAGATTCGTGATTTTCCAGTAAGGAGCGATTAAGCTTGCGGTATCGGAAATTTTTATCACTGCTTCCTTAGTCAGACCAAGAAAGTTGGCCCTGCTTCTGTTGTGCATCTCCACTTCTGCTCTTCTTGTATTCACCGATCCCATAAATGTAGCGTTATTTTTCAGATTAAGTCTGAAGTTATCGGTCTTAATTTCGCTTGAAATATTCATTTCAACAGAGTCTGAAACGGCTACTTTTTCAAGGTTATATTTTGAATAAATGGTTACGTTATAAAAATCTACCCCTTTTGTACCTCTCTTCTCTTTGATGGAAAGCGTTTTATCTTTCACATCCACATCTAAATTGGAGGCTACGTTAGGATAGGTTTCTATCTCTACAAAATTCTTAGGCCCTCTGGCATAAAATACACGGAATTTCCCTTCAAGATCCAGATTTACAAATTCTGAAACTTCCACATCTTTCTTTTCAATGGTTCCTTTTGGAGAAACTTTTCCGCAGGAAACCGCCACAATAAGCAGGGATGTGTACAATATTTTCTTCATATTTATTAAAATATTCTATATAAAATCATTACAATAGCAAGACTTTCTACTCCCATCAGAACATAAAGAACTGCTGTTCTCCATAGCAGGCCCGGTTTTGAATATGAATTTTTAAAAGCATTCCAATAGGTAACTGCCGGAAACAGAATAAAAAGAGCAAATAAAATCTTGTCCAGGACATCAAAAATCTTAGTCACAGGCTTCCACAGCCCGATGAGACTTACAATATCATTTAACAAAAATAGGATTAAAATTCCTAAAAGGCTTACTGTTCCAATGATAAAATGCTCGGCAATGTTCAATTTTATTCTTTTGAAAAGAAAAAAAGCATTGAAGGCCAGCATCGGAATGATAACAAAAAGTATTGTTTTGGAATAGTTTGAGAAAAATGATTTTACCTGCGAATCTTCGGCCAGGGTTTCCGGCGGTGCTAATTTTTCATAGAAGTGAAGCCCAAGGACGTTGAAACTGAAAAGAATCAGCAGCAACGAAAGAAAATTGTAGTACCTAACCCTTTTTCCTGAGATATAATCCATTGCTGTTTTTCCGGGTCTGAACAAAATGTCTTTTACGGTATTGAAGAATCGGGTTTCTATGTGCCAGATTGAACCCAGAATATCGCTTTTGATGAGTGTGCGGGTTGTTATTCTTCCTGTATCCGACTTCTGTCCGCAATGAGGGCAAAACTCATCGTAGATTTTATGACCGCAATTCAGACAGCTTTTTTTGCTCATCCTTTATCAGTTAAGGTTATATTCACTTTATTTTCTTCTGTAAAACCAGGTTGTAGGTTTCTTCTCATCTGATAAGAGCAGATGATCACGGCTTACATAGGAAATTTTCATAACAATTGTATCTTTGTTCTGGCTGTATTTCATTTTCAACACATTTTTCTTATTCCAGTAGCTTCCTTTATTTTCCATGACCTCAAAAGATCCATTGTTGTGGAAAATCAAAGTTCCGGTTCCTGCTTTAGAGTGGTTTTCTTTATTTTTCAGGGTATCTACATTGTTGAGTACTTTATCATACACTTCAATAAACTCCCAGCTTCCTTCCAGCTTTTGTATTTTACAGGAAGACAGGAGCAACAAGGCAAAGCATGTTAAAAAAAATCTGGCCAATTTGATTTTCAATATTCGTTTAAAAACTTACACCAACATTCTGGTTTCTGAATCCTACACTTCTACAAATATAAAGAAAAAGCACCATTTTCAGGTGCTTATTTATGTTTTCAAAATTTATAATTGGTATATTTTACCCTCCCCAGATTTCAACAATCTTTACTTTTTTCAATTCTACTTTTTCACCATCACATTCTGCATATACCTTAATATCCTTATACATAAATGAAGGAACCAATACAATATCTATAGGCTTTCCAGAATGTTTTTCTTTGAAATTTTCAAATATTTTCATCAGCTCCTCATCATTAAATCCTATTTCTGCGCTATACTTCTGCATCATAAAGATCACATTATAAGGTATTGCATCTTTTTTATATACTTCAGCCGCTTTTGCACCGATTAAGTATTCTGATTCTCCATTATAATTCAAACGATAAATTTGAACAAAAGTATCTTTCTCATCGTAAGGATGAAGCTTAAAGCGGTAATTATACTTTTCCCTATATTTGTCCCATAACCCATAGGGAATTCCGGTTTTTTCAATTTCAGTTTTAATACTGTCAGGAATTGAAATCTTGTATAATTCCTCAAAGAATCCCTGCTGGGTCCTGTTATGTGGATTATCATAAAAATCATTGACATCTACAGTGGTCTCTTTAGCCTGCAGACGACAAATTTCTGTTCTGTGGTGGTTGCCTGACAGCCATACTATTATAACACCGCCAGGAGCGGCACCAATTGCAATTTCAGTATAAGTTCCCTGAATCCATTTAGCATTTCCATTTTCATCCAGGCCTTCCTGAATTAAAAAACCTTTTTTGAATTCTTCCAGAATTTTGTCTTTGGGAAGAACCCCTTCTACTCTATAAAATTTTTTCTCTGCATAGGCAACATACGTAAGATCAATGTAAGATGGAATAATATTTCCTCCCTGTCCTGCTTTTGCGCCATCATACTGCCACGGTCCATCTTCCATTCCACCTTTTGGAACTCCACTTATAAGTTTCTTATTTTCATCACCCAGATAACCTTCATGTACTTCCGCTGTAAAACCGGTGGCTGCTGAAAATGTTACAGCATAGGAAAAATCTTTTTTATTTTCTATATTCATTTGTTTGTCTCCTTTGCTGCAGCTTTGTAATAAGAGTATCCCACACAGCAGATTGATTAATAGTATTTTCATTAGTACACAATTCTTTTCCTTTTTCCATTTTCTATATTAGGATGATCTTTCTGAACAGGAATTTCAGAGGCTTTTTGTCCATATCTTGAGTTCCAATGCAAATAATTATTACGAAGGAATTTAATCCATTCATTCTTTTTGTCAGCTTCTGCATTCAGTTTTGCCTGTCCTTCATATTCACGCATCCTTCTTTCTCTTTCATACCGGGCTGCATCCGGACTGTTTGTTGCATATACAATAGGTGGTTCATTATGAACACGCGGCTCAACAAATACAAAAGGTTCTCCTCCTTTGAAAGAATAGTTTTCTAATCTGGTCTTAATGGCTTCTAAGAACTGAACATTTCCAGTAATCCAGTTCCCTTTGAAGTTTTTAAATTCTAATAAGGCTGTCGTATTAATAGGAACTGCTTTCTTATTACAGAAATCAGCCATGATATGCAGAGGAATATAGCTGTACTGGTTACTGATTTTTCTCCTGTTTCCTTCCAAACGGAAATTATTAATGGTAGGTCTGTAAAAAGGATCCTGAATAATAGTAAGTTCACTTTCTTTAAACCAGCCCTGTCTGATCAGTTCAGACCGTAAAGGTTCCAGACTGCTTGCAAATATCGTCGCATCTATCCTTTTAGGATTATCCGGACGGCCTTCTTCATAAGCTCCTCCTACATCACAGTGAACTCCCGGATAATATAATTCTATTCCTCCTTTTTTACAACTTTCTGGAGATGTTTTGGTAACGGACGAAATATTAACCAAGCTAAAATTGGCACGATGCTCATCTGCTGCTACCATGTGTACTACATAATTAGCCCTATTTACATCATCCAGCCCAAGCTGCTTATTATCATTAGACTGGGCAATACCGTAATGTGGTACTGTATCATAAATTCCGACAAAACGGATTACAACTTTCATCTGCTCATCCATAAGCTTTGCTTCATCAAGCAACTGTCCGAGATATCCATATGCCGGCATCATTTTGTAAGCATAAGACTGATCAAGGCTATAACCAAACATATCCCGGGCATTGATAGTCTCTTTACTATAAGTCACTTTGGGTTTGTAGGCACCCTGTGTAACAACATGTACAAAATGGCGTGCTGCCGCTGCTCCCCTACTAAATCCAAATACATCAAAAACTATTGTTCCTACAACTTCGTTGCTTGGTGAAATATTAGATGATATAAATTCTCTTACATCCCGAATAGATTTTCTTACTCTGTCTTTAATTCCAGCACTTCCCATTCCAAAACCTGGGCCTTGCATAACATCATCATCTTCATAATCATCAGCTGTAAGATCTACTCCTTGCGCTCTTGGAGCTGAGTTTGTCCCTATCCCTTCTGTGTAAACCTTAAATAATTTTTTACCTTTATCCTCATTATACTTTTTAAATAAGATTGCTGGATTTGAAAGATCATTTTCATAACTACTTTCCTGATCATCAGCATCTCCATGTTTATTATATACAGTACTTGCCAGAATTACTCTATTAAGACCGGTTGTGTCAGATTGCGCTTTTCCTTCTGCTTTTTTTCTAAGCTCTGTATTATACATATTATTCAGTGTTCCATCTATAAACACTCCAAATGTAAAATTAACAGCCCTCTTCTTAGGTTTTATCTGAGCCTCGGTCTTTCCTACCACTAAAGGATTATTGGCTGGTTTGGGCTGGTCAATATGTTTTTTCAGTTCATTTTCTACCACCAGCTGCGTTTTTTCTTCTGCCTGGTCTATATGGTTTTTGTATACTATTTTTACAAAGTATTCATGTTCACTTTCGTTTACCCAGTCAGCGTCATTCAGTTTGGTCTGGTATAAATTCAGTTGCTTGAAATATAGAAACGCATAGCCTCTTTCATTAACAGCACTGCTTGTATAGGTTCCCATGGCGCGGTCTCCCGTAGTATCATCTTCGTAAACAGAAATTTTGAGGGTATCCCCTTTAGGAATATTGGCCGTTTTTATGCTGAGTGTTATTTTATCCAGATAGCCCACTTTTCGTTTTCCAATAGCTTTTCCATTGGAATCCTGCCATTCTACGGACACAATTTTAGGTTTTTCTGCAAGGATGGTCAGATTAATGGAATAAGGGCTCTGTTTGCCATTTTGCACAGCTATTGCAGTCAGTTTTACGGTTTTCCCAGCCAGACTGATATTGAACTTAAATGCGCCGCTGGTACTCGTAGCCAGCACCTTGCCTCCGTATTCTATTTTCCATTCTTTTGTGGTAACTTTTTTACCTCCTGAAGTAAGTGCGTAGGCACAACTTGTCCCGGCAACCGGGCGTGTATCTCCTGTAATAACCATGATAATTCAATTTTAATTAGTTTTCATCCTGTTTAACTTACCTTCAATCAATTCTTCACAGAATAAGAATCTTCATAAGAATCTGTCGAGGTATTATCTTTTACAGAGGTAATTATTTTTTTTATTCTTTTATTATCGTAATAATAGTTTCTTTTGTATTGAAAAGTTTTATCATCATATTTTCCCTGCACTTCAATTTCCTCCAGTCCGTCTTTTCCTTTTTTGATTCTGGCAGCCTTTATCGTAGAGCTTTCCGGCAGATATGGAAGGGCGTTGCTTTTTGGAAACCTGAAATCACAGCCGCTGTATCCTTCTTTCGTTGATTTACAGTTTTCTTTGATGATATTTTCTATTTCCAGATCTTTCTTTGTAAAATTGAAGTTATTAACCGGAACTTCATCCACTGATAAAGGATTTCCCGACACAACAATGTCCGAAAGACTGGTATAGTAATCGACATATTTAATATTTCCGCCTGCTACCCTCTTTTTCTGTTTCCCATCATAGTTGAATTCTTTTACAATCAGATCGTTTTTATCACGGTTAAAAGTTAAAGAGTCGCTTTCAGCAGAATTTCCGTACACCCTTGCATATTCCGCATGATCAGAATGGAAATAATAGGTGGTCATAATCTCATTATTACCTGAGTGAATGACTTTATAATCATGTTTCTGAGATTTACAGCCGAGGTAAAAAAAGAATACGATAAAAAAATACAGGTTATTTCTTTTTCTCATTGGGTTTCTTTTTTTCATTAGGTTTCTTTTGTTCAGCGGGTTTCTTCTTTCTTGTTTTTAATTCTTTCCAAAAAATAGTTCCTAAAAATACCGCCCTTGATTCCAGAGCAATGGTACCTTCAGTTGCATATTTATTGTTAGGATTTTTGCCCGGAGTATATTTTTCTTTGGGTGCATTAAAGGTGGCTCCCAGTCTTTCAACTCCTGTCTGCCATTTGGTGTGATGCGCATCTGAAATCGTCCATCCCATGGTATTCATATGGATTTCAAACTTCCCTGTTGAATATCTGTCGTCAGTAGCCGGAAAAGCTGCCTGTTCGGCTCCATCCCACATAGTCGCTCCGTTACTCGGATCTTCATCTGTAGTTAATGAACGGATGATAGCCGCTACGGCTAACTGTTTCTTCGTCTCATTGCGTTCTGCAATTTTTGTATTTCTGAATAAAACAGCCTGCTTGCTGTTAACCCCATAAGCCACTTTATTGATTTTATGAACACAGGCTATGGCAAGCATTTCGTTTTCAAGCTCTGTTTCCATTTCAACATTACCTCTGTATGCTGAACTTTCTCCGTATATGGTGGATGCTTTTTCAACAAACTTTTCATTAGTAATAGCGGCTTCTTTTTCTTTTAACAGACTCTTTTCAATATTAATTCCCGACCATTTCTTATCTGCCTTTACTTTATCATATTCCTCCTGCGTAGCCAGATATATTTTGGCGCTTTTCTCTAAGCCGCCCAGATATAATCCTTCTTTGGTATAATAGATATACTCGGTATTATCTTCTTCTGCAGGTAACAGCTGTGCGGCCACTTCAGGACGTACGTTATCCACATTCTGCTGGGTGGGTTCTGCGGTTTGTCCATGGAATATAATTTCTATACTCGGAGTTCCGCTGATGGCACAGGTGGCTTTACTGTCTTCAAGAAGAGCATTTCCGCCATTGTCTTCCACTGTGATTTTGTCATAATAACCATCCCATTTTGTCACTGTAGGTGTACAGGGATTGTTATTCATTTTAGCACAGCTTCCGAAGGTATTTTTTTCAAAAGTTGTCCCGATGTCCACGTGAGTGGCCATTAATTTTTCGCTGCCGTCTTTATCGTTGATGTAGCGTTTGCTCTGGGTCTTTACCATAAGCTTATCCGGAGCTGTTCCGAACTGGCACTTACAGATGGCACCCTGGCAAACCAAATGTTTCTCACTCATCCTTTTTGGTGTTTTCTATACTTTTGCTCCACTGTGTTTTTCTTCAGAAAATTGGTTTGCAGAAGGCTTATACCTCAAATTTCTTCACAACATACTGCAAAGAATTTATTTTAAAACACGGATTATTTTCTGTAGAAGTAATATCTGGGCAATCGCTCAGTATTACTGTAAAAAGACATCAGGTCCGGCTAGGACTTCAGGGATCAAAAAGTACTTGCATATTAATATTTTTTTATGATTTGGTATATCAAAGATAAGATTCCTGACGATATATTTCAATATATTTTTTAAATTATTGATTATTATAGAAAATTGATAACACCTGATACTATTTTTATTATTTGACTTATATTTAATCGCTCCGTTATCCTAAAGGCTAAAACTGTACTTTTCATTATTAAAAATCACAGTACATTCGTTTTCATTAAATGTTATTTTCCCCAACCCATATACTCCGTCTAACTTATGTTTAATGACTCCGGAATTCCAATCCCAAAAAACAAGATTGTTATCAATAAGCGATGCTATAAGTTCTTTGTGGATAATAATTCTTCCATCTTTAACTACAGAGCTGCCTTTTGTGGGCAAAACTAAACATTTGGGTCTCTGTGTATGAATTACTTTTTTTTGAGAAATGGAATATCTGTAAAAAATATGATCATGATCCAATATCAGCACATGTTCGTTATCGGGAGCAAATTTAGCATCAATAATTCCGGCATAATTACTTTTAAATTTAGCGAACATTTTACCACTGCCGATATCCCATATTCTTACTGTAAAGTCGTATGGAGACCAATTATCTCCGGATCCGCTCAGTACATATTTACCATCATGAGAAAAGTCCGAGCAATTAATCCCATGTGTATGCCCGCTAAAAGAAATAACTTTCTTGCCGGTTTCGGTATTTAAGAGCGTAAGTGTTTTTTCTCCTACAGCTTCAAGGCATCCGTCTTTACTTATACTTGGATGTGAATAATAAATTTCATAATCGATATTCATTCATTATTGTTTTAAAAGTTCAATGATAATTGCACATTTTTCCTGCAGTTCCTCGCTCCAGGAAGAATAAGATTCATATCGTTTTTGGGCAATATCCATTGCTGTAAATCCATCATTATTTTTAAGAGTACGATCAACCCCTTTGCTTAATAAAAATTCAACCATTTCTACAGATGGGGATGAGGCCAGCAGACTTGCATGGAGTAATGAATTATTTTTATTTACATCCAAAGCATCAAAATTAACATCGTGTTTAACGATCTTTTTAAAAAATCTTTTATCTTGAGGATAACAGCTCACCATTGAAAAAACAAGGGGCCACTTCATCTCAGATGAATAATATGTCTCCATTTCTATGTTAGGATCAGCCCCATGATCTAACAGTAATTTAAACGAGTTATATTCATTTCTGGTATAGGCAATGCTTAATATTGGTTTTTTAAAAGAATTATCAGAACTATTTGGAGAAATCCCGTTCAACAACAATGCTTCAAAAACTTCTTTATCCGTAATAAATTCAAATAACATTTCATCTTTTGACTCTATAAATCGATTTTTCAGGATTTCCTTAGCTTGCTTTGCATTCATTTTTATCTATTTTTTTGTATTTGTTTCGAGACAATTTCTGTAGAAGTAATATCCAGTTCCATATTACGGCAGAATATATCAGCTCCGGACAGAGACTTCGGAGATTAAAAAGTATTTATGTAGTATTATTTTTTATGATGGATTCATTAGAGATAAGATTCCTGAAGGTAGATCTCAATACCTATCTTAATTTCCTGATTATCATAGAATGTTGATAATGCTCCTGTAATTGAAAATATATTTCCTCCTTTATCCAGCTGATAAACAAGATCTATTTTTCCTTTGTCTTCATCCAGACTTATTTCATCATAGTATTGTTCACCTTTTACCTGAACAACTATTCTTCCACGGTCTGTAAAAATTCTTTGAAGTGAAAAAACAGCATCATAAGAAACGGTTTCCCCAAAGGAAGGAAAATAAAAATCCAGGCGTTCTTTTTTCTGATAATCAGGATATGAATCATAAAGAGGCATAAAGAACAAAGGATAAAATATATTACGCTGTAAACTTCCTGCTCCGTTTGCTATATTTTCGTAAAAGTGATCAAATCTGGCCACAAGCCCGTCTGTAACCTCTCCCACATAATACTGTTTAATTTTGGGGCGGTATGTTTCTGTCCAGCGGGTTTGTATTTCTTCAGCATTTTCTATCTGGTCTGGTTTTCCTTTCTTATTCAGGGACATCTGCAGCGGATATAGTGCTTCTCCGGCCGTTTCCATCATTTTCTCAACCATCATTCCTACTTCATTATTATTGACGAAGAGCTTCTGACGGGAAACTGAAATCTTATTCTCAGCCTTTTTCTGGATATCAATAAGATAATCGATCTGTAATTCCGATGGCTGCTGGGTGATCAGAACTCCATATGTAAGCTTTTCTGATGCTCCCGGACTGGTGATACGGGAAGCCGGAAGCTGCTTTTCTTTCCACGTATTGTATTTTTCTACAGGAATGTAAATACTGCTGATGTATTTGGGCAGATTTTCGGGAAGCAGCTCATGCAGAGCACAGTGCCGGTTGTGAAACGAGATCAGCTCATGTTTTGAAATATTATATTCTTTTGAGATAGAGTCAATATCTACAAGATCTTTGATCTCTATTTTAATGCTTTCCATGGAGTTTATTTATCATTACGAATATCGGAAAAGGAATTGATGAAATCAAAAAAAATACTCTTAAAAAACATATGTTTTTTAAGAGTATCTATAAATTAGTGATTTATGTTAAATTTATTAAATCACTTCATCAATATTGTAATTTTTATGCTCCCTGTTCGTTCTGATGATCATTTCTCCCAGGAATCCTGCTATAAACAGCAATGTTCCCATCATCATCATCGTCAGTGCAATATAGAACCATGGGTTATTGGTAATCAGATGTCCGTAAATTCCTCTGGCTACATCAATCAGTTTTGAAATCCCCAGCCAAAGTGCTGAAAGAAATCCTACAATAAACATCAAAGTTCCCACTGCTCCGAAAAAGTGCATAGGCCTTCCTCCAAAGCGGCTTACAAACCAAAGGGTTACCAGATCCAGAAAACCTCTGATGAATCTTTCTGTTCCGAATTTTGAGGTTCCGTAAGGTCTTGCCTGATGCTGAACTTCTTTCTCTGTAATTCTTCTGAATCCTGCATTGGCAGCGAGTACCGGAATGTAGCGGTGCATATCTCCATATACATCAATGGATTTTACTACTTGTTTTTTATACGCTTTCAGGCCACAGTTAAAATCGTGAAGATAGACTCCTGAAACTTTTCTGGCCGCCGCATTGAACAGTTTTGACGGTACATTTTTCGTCATGACATTATCAAAACGCTTCTTTTTCCAGCCTGAAACGATGTCATAATTGTCTTCAACCACCATTTTATAAAGCTCGGGAATTTCTTCCGGAAAGTCCTGAAGGTCAGCATCCATGGTAATCACCACGTCTCCGTGGGCTCTTTCGAAGGCAGCATGAAGCGCCTGTGATTTCCCATAATTTCTGGAAAACTTAATTCCGTGGATTTGAGGATGCTGTATTTTTAAATTCTCAATGATGCTCCACGACAAATCTGTACTTCCGTCGTCTACAAACCAGATCTCATAAGAAAGAGAGGCTGTTCTGCAGACATTATCGATTCTTGAAAAAAGCTCTTCCAGAGAGTCTTCCTCGTTAAGTAACGGAATAACTATAGATAAATTCATTTAATTTTTGATAAAAAATTATTCTTTGATTGTTGGTTCTTCGTACACAGTTCTTGTTCTGAAGAATGCTCCGAAAAATACCGACAAAACTACGTAAAATATAAGAATTGCGGCAAAATATCCTGAAAAATGACTTGCGGTAAGCATATCTTTTCCCTTTACGGCTTCCGGAGAGAAACTAGGAAGTCTTTCTTTGTACTTCTGATCCAGTTCGTCAATGTCTTTCTGATGCTTCAGGATCTTTCTTGCAGAATTATATTCTGTATCCAATTCTGTTTTTTGCCTCTGCACATACTGATAGTTCAGCAGCTTTTTGGCATCTGTGTCTACAAAATTCAGGAATGAATAAATACAGAAAATAGAAAGAATTCCTCCAATAAACATCGGAACGAAAGCTCTTTTGAAAGCATCTTTAAATTTAACTACTTTATTTTTATTCCAGAAAGATTTCACAGACCAGAAGGCTCCTCCTGCATACAAAAGAGGAAGAACAAAAGCATTGATTTTCAAAGACGTATCAAAATAGTTGATTCCTGAAAAGAAGAAATAGGCTACAAAAAATATGATCATTGTAGCGATAAAAAGTAAAATTCCTAGTGTTGATGGACTTTTCGTCATATTTAATTTTTTAGAAAAAAGTGAAAAATTATTTCCTTAAATGTCAGCTGTTTAGCTTTACCACTGCATTTTTTCGACTAATTTTCTTTAATAAAGTTTTGAAGTTTATAAATTATTCCTACCTTTGCAACGGCAAGTCCTAAACAACCAGCTCCTGAGAATCCTCCAGGGTGGGAACGCAGCAAAGGTAATCGGTTGTAGCGGTGTGATTTAGGTAGCTTGCCATTTTTTTTTGGTTTAAATTGAAGAGAGAGGTAATTTGATGATTATCTTTTTTTGTTTTTAATCCTTTCTGCATTACTTTCATTTTTTAACTTTCAAATTACCTCTACCCTGTTTCTATTTAAAATTCGAACTCTTCACCCAGTTTTGGCAATACAAGTTCTACATTTTTATCTGCAAAATGCTTTAATGCATTTTCATGATTGATTTCAATAGCAGGGAATGTATCAAAATGACATCCTATTACTTTTGGAGTTTTTAATAATTCTGCGGCGGCAAAAGCTGCTTTTCTCGGGCACATGGTATAATGGCTTCCGATGGGAAGGATAGAAAGATCAATATTCCCGAAAAGTCTTGGGAACAGCTCCATATCAGCCATTACACCGGTATCTCCCGCCATATAGATGTTCTTGCCTTCAGGCAGTCTGAAAATATATCCTACAGGAACGCCTCCGTAGCTTCCATCCGGAAAAGAACTCGTGTGGTGAGCCGGAACCATGGAAATTTTAAGATCGTCGATTTTTGCTGACCCTCCGAGGTTCACATCGTCTGTATTTTTTGCTGTCTTAAAGTATCCGCAGATTTCCGGAACTGCAATAATGGTGGCTTCAGGATGATGCTGAAGGACTTCCTCTACATCTGCAATATGATCACCGTGCGCATGGGTAAGCAGGATATAATCGATTTTCTGAGCAGAGATATCAAACCCTGATTCCGCTTTTTTATAGTTGTAAAAGGGGTCACTCAGAATGGTTTTGTCTTTGTACGTGAACAAAAAACAGTTTTGTCCTAAGAATTGTATTTTCATTTTTAAGTTTATTTTAGTTTTAAATATCATTGATACCCCTCAACTCATGAGACTGGTATTTTCATAAAGGTCCATATGATGGTAATTAAGAATGGAATTATTGCTGCGGAAATTTATCCTCTATAAGATTCAGGTTGATCCCGTGTTCCAGATAAGCCTTACAACCGTCTAAAACTGTAGTAAATCCTCCTGTATTGTCATTGACCTGCCTTAGAAGTTCTTCACCGGTCTGGCTGAATCCATAGCTTTTAATCACAACAAGGGTTCCTTTTTCCATTACACGGAATTCGTAGTCTACATTCGTTGAAGGATCTCCCCAGATGGTTTTAATCAGCTGGTTCGGGATAATCTGAAGGGTCTTTACATCAGATGATACTCCATACATTTCCCATTCCCAAGTCACTGTTTTACCTTCTTCTAATTTCCCGGTAGATTTTGTAAACCAGAAATGAGTAGTTACTGCAGGGTTGATAAATGCTTCGAAGACATCATCAACCGGTTTTCTGATAAGCATTTGAGCTTCAACATAGATACTAGAACTCATGATATAATATTTAGATTTAGTTGAATAAATTAAGTCCGGCTGCTGTAAGAATTGCCATTACAAACGTCATAATTCCCACCTGCTTTAGATATTGGTCTAATTCTCTTGGTTCTTTTACAGCCATGATGCTTCTTCTCAGTTTCGCCAGCGGAAACAACAGGATCATTACAATAAAAGCGTAGTAATTCTGCGCCTGAATAAATCCGTTCACGCCTAAAAATATAAGAATCAGAACCAGTGGAAGCTGTAACAGGATCATTTCATAGATCATGGCATTTTTGAAACCGATTCTCAATGCGAAACTGTTTTTTCCTGACAACTTATCACTTTCAATATCTCTCATGTTATTAAGGTTAAGAACCGCCATGCTCATCATTCCAATAGCTGTTCCTGGTAATAACATATCCCAGCTGAAAGTTTTGGTAAACAGGAAATAACTTCCACACACGGAAACCAGTCCGAAGAAGATAAATACAAAAATATCTCCCAGTCCCATATATCCGTAAGGTTTTTTACCTACCGTATACCCTATTGCTGCTAAAATACAGGCTACTCCCAGCCCGATGAAGATATAAAATTCATTCATGTACTCAGGGATGAAGGCTGTGTATAATAAAGCAACTGTCGCAATAAAAGAAAGTGCAGAAAAAAGGATTACCGCATTTTTCATCTGTTTTGCTGTAATCTTTCCTGATGCTACTGCTCTTGCTTCTGCTTCATTGATTCTTTTAGCGTCGGTTCCTTTTACTCCGTCACCGTAATCATTGGCATAATTTGATAAAATCTGATACAAAAGGGTTACCAGAAGAGCCAGAGCAAAAATTTTCCAGTCCCAGGTTCCGCCTTCTCTGTAAAGCCTCCATTTGGCGATGAAAGCTCCCATAATAATTCCGCTTAGGGAAAGCGGTAAAGTTCTTAGCCTCGCGGCTTTTATCCAATCAGTCATAAATTTATAAGTAATGAGCAATGGGTAATAGGTAATGAAATAGTGATCACTACTGATTACCCATCGACAATGTTATGAGATCCATTGATCTTCCCCGAAGTTTGGTTTTCTTTTTTCAAGGAATGCATTTCTTCCTTCCTGAGCCTCCGCGGTCATGTAAGCTAAACGGGTTGCTTCTCCTGCAAATACCTGCTGGCCAACCATTCCATCGTCTGTAAGGTTCATAGCAAATTTCAGCATTCTGATAGAAGTCGGAGACTTTGCAAGGATTTCCTGAGCCCACTCATAAGCGGTATCTTCCAGTTCTGCGTGAGGAATTACGGCATTCACCATTCCCATATCCAACGCTTCCTGAGCAGAATAATTTCTTCCTAAAAAGAATATTTCACGGGCTTTTTTCTGACCTACCATTTTCGCCAGGTAAGCAGATCCGTAACCACCGTCAAAGCTGGTAACATCAGCATCAGTCTGTTTAAAAATAGCATGTTCTTTACTTGCTAAGGTAAGATCACAAACTACGTGAAGAGAGTGTCCTCCGCCAACTGCCCATCCCGGAACAACTGCGATAACCACTTTTGGCATGAAACGGATCAGACGCTGAACTTCTAAAATATTCAGACGGTGTCTTCCATCTTCTCCTACATATCCCTGATGTCCTCTTGCTTTCTGGTCTCCTCCGCTGCAGAAAGCCCAACCTCCATCTTTTGAGCTCGGTCCTTCTCCTGATAAGAGAACCACTCCTATGGAAGGGTCTTCTGAAGCATCATAAAAAGCATCATAAAGTTCTGAGGTTGTTTTAGGTCTGAAAGCGTTACGCACTTCCGGTCTGTTGAAAGCAATTCTTGCTACCCCATTGCATTTTTTGTAGGTAATATCGTCGTATTCTTTGGCGGTTTTCCACTCAATCATTTTGTAAAAATTTTTCTCAAAGATACGGAATTGCAGAGAATTTTAACATTGATTTTTGATGATAATAACTGTGAAATCTATGGGATATTTTTGTTTAAAATTCAGGATTGAGATTAAAAGAATGGTATGGAATATTTTTTCTACCTTAGAATGAAGAATGTATAATATCCCTTAAGCTACATTTAACAAAAAATTTGATGAGACAACTTATTCTATCATTAGCATTTATCCTTTTATCATGGGGTGTATCTGCTCAAAAAGTAACGGTTATAAAATCTCCGGCAGCATTGCCTACTGAAGATAAAAGGTTAAAAATATTTCTGGGCGGCAGCATTGATATGGGCAATGCTGAAGACTGGCAGGCCAAAGTTACCAGGGAATTATCTGAAAAGAATTTTATATTATTTAATCCAAGGCGGGATGACTGGAATAAGGACTGGAAACCTGTGAGCACTGAACCTAATTTCAGGAAACAGGTAGAATGGGAACTTGAAGCATTAGAAAAATCAGATCTCATCATCATGTACTTCACCCCTAAATCCCAAAGCCCGATAAGCTTACTGGAACTGGGACTTTATGCCAGAACAAATAAACTGATGGTGGTCTGCCCTGAAGGATACTGGAGGAAAGGAAATGTTGATATTGTCTGTGAAAAATATAAGGTCCAACGATATGAATCTATTGACATGCTGATCAAGGCCCTGAAAGAAAAGACAGAATAAAAAAAATATAAAAAACCGGAGCATTTCTGTTCCGGTTTCTGTATAGTCAAACTAAAGGATTATTGTTTTGGTTTTGCAGCCAATTCTGTTTCTTTAGCTTTCATTTCTTTTACTTTCTCCATATTTTTAGTTACTACATAAATTTCTTTTAAAGCAGTAACAGCTTCAATATTTTGCGGAGATGCTTTGTACCATGCTTCTGCATAAGGTAAAGCTTTAGCAAATCTTTCTCTTCTTGCATCGATAAGTTTCGATGCTTCGTCCGGCTTATCTTTTCTTAAAGCATTGATCTGCTCTACCGTTTTAGAATCATCTCCAATTACTGTATAAACAAGGTTCTGGTGAGCATTATTCATATCAGGCTTAAGCTCAATTGCTTTTTTGAATGACGCAATAGCATCTTCTGATGTTGCAGGATTTTTAGACTGCATTACCCCAAGGTTGTACCAGTTTGTGGCATCAGTCGGGTTTTTAGCCAGCTGCTCTTTAAGGGTAGAAATAAATTTATCTGTATTTCCTGATGCATAATAAGCAGTTCCCTGAGCATCTTTCAGTTTCGCGTTATTAGGGTATTTCGCCAATCCTTTCTCAATGATTGCTAAAGCCTCATTCGGTTTTTTAGCATTTAAGAGAAGAGTGGTTAATGTTTCATACAAATCCGGTTCAACACTTGGAGTCTGTTCTGTTTTAAAATCTGAATAATCAGAATTTTTCTTCATAAGATCCCAGGTTGTTTTATCCAAAGGAACAACGTTTCCTGTTTTCTTTTCTTTAGCAGTATAAGTTGTCTGGATACCTGTAAAGCCTGAATTAATTAAATCTGTATAAATTTTAATCGCTTCATCGCTATTGTTTGCCAACGCATAGCTAAGCCCTGCATAATACATATAAATCTTGTCATCCTGCCCGCTTCCTTTCAGTAAGTTGTAAACTTCTACAAATTTAGGAGCTGCTGCGGTATAGTTTTTTGCGTTATACGCATCCATAGCAGCCTTATTAGCCGCCTGCAGTTGGGCATTTACATCGCCTTTCTGCCCGAAAACGAATGCAGAAGCAACGATAGCAATACCTAAAATGAGTTTCTTCATAATAACTATATTATATTAATTGTACAATTTATTCTTCAGAGTCAGAATTCTCATTTCCCTCTGCTGGTGTTTCATTTTCAGCCTGAGGCTCTGTATTATCGTTTTCCTGGTTATCGAAAAGACTTCCTGTTCCTTCTTCATTTTCTTCAGAATCTTCTTCTACATCTTTATCCATGGCTACTTTTGCAATGGCTGCAATTTCGTCATTTTTCTTGAGGTTGATCAGTTTTACTCCCTGGGTATTTCTTCCCATTACTCTCATTTCATCCATACCCATTCTGATGGCAACACCCGATTTATTGATGATCATCAATCCATCTTCGTCTGTCACATTCTGAATAGCAATCAGATTTCCGGTTTTTTCGGTAATGTTAAGGGTAATAACTCCTTTTCCTCCTCTATTGGTGATTCTGTAATCTTCTACAGCTGTTCTCTTGCCGTATCCTTTTTCAGATACTACAAGAACGGTTTCTTTCTCTACATCGTTCACAACAATCATACCAATAACCTCATCATTGTCTTCCATGGCAATACCACGTACTCCGATGGAACCTCTTCCTACTTCTCTTACTTTTTCTTCAGGGAAACGGATACACTTACCATTTTTGGTAGCAATCATAATCTGGGAAGTCCCGTTAGTTAGGTAAGCTCCCAATAACTGGTCATTATCTCTGATCTCAATAGCATTTACCCCGTTTACTCTTGGTCTTGAATAGGCTTCAAGTGATGTTTTCTTAATGGTACCATTCTTAGTCACCATTACTACACTCATTTGATTGACATATTCAGCATCTTTTAAGTTGTTGGTTCTGATGTATGCTTTGATCTTGTCGTCCGGTTCAATATTAATCAGGTTCTGTACGGCTCTTCCTTTAGCAGTTTTGGAACCTTCAGGGATTTCAAATACCCTTAGCCAGTAACATCTTCCTTTTTCTGTAAAGAACAGCATATACTGGTGGTTGGTTGCAGAAACAATATATTCAAGGAAATCGGAATCTCTTGTTGTTGCGGCTTTATTTCCTACTCCTCCTCTGCTCTGAATTTTATATTCGGAAAGGGAAGTTCTCTTCACGTATCCTGCATGCGAAATTGTAAGAACTACTGCTTCATTCGGGATGATATCCTCGATGGACATTTCACCTCCTGAAAAATCAATTTCCGTTCTTCTTTCGTCGCCATATTTTTCTTTGATCTCAATAAGCTCTTCCTTAATAATCTCGAATCTTCTGCTTTCATTAGCCAAAATCTCTTCCAAATTCAGGATCTCTTTCATGATCGCATCATATTCGTCGCGGATCTTATCAAGCTCCATTCCTGTAAGACGTGCCAATCTAAGATCAAGGATTGCCTGTGCCTGAATATCAGAAAGCTCAAATGCTTCAATCAGGCCTTCTTTTGCTGCCTGAGGGTTTGCACTGTGACGAATGATAGAAATTGCCCTGTCTAATGCATCCTGGGTTCCGATTACTTTCATGAAACCTTCAAGAATGTGGGCTCTTTCTTTTGCTTTTTTAAGCTCAAACTTGGTTCTTCTTACGATCACCTCATGTCTGTGCTCTACAAAATGATGAATGATATCTTTTAAGTTCAGCTGTTCCGGTCTTCCCTTAACTAAGGCAATATTGTTAACACTGAAAGACGTCTGAAGCGCTGTATACTTATATAAAAGGTTCAGAACAACGTTAGGAATCGCATCATTTTTCAGTTCATAAACAACACGCAGACCATTTCTGTCCGATTCGTCTCTGATCTCATGAATCCCCTGAATTTTGTCATCTTTAACCAATTCAGCAGTTCTGGCAATCATATCTGCTTTATTGACCTGGTAAGGAACTTCTGTAACAATGATTGCGTTTCTGTTTCCGATTTCTTCGAAATTCACCTTCGCTCTCAGCACTACTCTTCCTCTTCCGGTATGGAAAGCATCTCTTACCCCGTCATATCCATAGATAATACCTCCTGTAGGGAAATCCGGTGCTGTGATATGATGCATTAACTCATCAATGGTAATTTCTTTATTATCAATGTAAGCACAAATTGCATCAATTGATTCAGACAGGTTATGTGGTGCCATATTGGTGGCCATCCCTACTGCAATTCCTGAAGTACCATTTACCAGAAGGTTAGGAACTTTGGTAGGAAGAACGGTAGGTTCCTGTAAACTATCATCAAAGTTATTCTGAAAATCAACGGTTTCTTTATCAAGATCTGCAAGCACCTCATCAGAGATTTTTTTCAGTCTTGCTTCGGTATAACGCATTGCTGCAGGCGGGTCTCCATCCATTGAACCGAAGTTCCCCTGTCCGTCTACCTGCGGGTAACGTAAGCTCCAGTTCTGAGCCATTCTCACCATTGCATCGTATACAGAAGAGTCTCCGTGCGGGTGGTATTTACCCAAAACGTCCCCAACAATTCTCGCAGATTTCAAGTATTTTCTATTTGAAAAAACCCCTAGTCCATACATACCATACAGTACTCTTCTATGAACGGGTTTCAGGCCGTCTCTTACATCCGGAAGTGCTCTTGACACGATAACGGACATCGAATAATCGATATAAGACGACTTCATTTCATCAACAATGTTGATAGGAATCAGTCTTTCTCCTTCTTTTTGCATAAACAAATTTTATTATAATGACAGTCAGACCTTTAGCTGTGCGTCTGAAAATTATTTATTTCCAATTTTTATTAACGGGCTAATTTACGAAATTTTTACCGATTTTTGCCCTAGAATTTATCCACAAAATCTTAAAAATTCATAAAATATGAGCCTATTAAGTATAACTTTCCACTGCACGAAAAACAATATTGAAGAATGGGAAAATTATATTGATGAAACCCTGGTCCTGATGGCAGAAAACCTGATGGATGTCAATAAGTATATCCTGTCGGAAGTACACAGCGATTATATTGAAGAAGGCAAGAATTACAATCTTCTTCTGATGTTTGATAATGATGATCTTCGTGAAGATTTCATTAAAAGTGAGATGGTAAACATCGCTGAGAGGGTTGAAAAGAAATTCGGACAGGAGATTATGATCTTCAATACATTCCTGAATCCTAAAAAATCCAGAATGTAATACATATCAAAAGCCCTGAAAAATCAGGGCTTTTTAATTTTTTTTAATCTCTGTGATGTTTGTGGCCTTTGTGCTTATGACGGTGACCTCTATCGTCATTGTCATAGTAGTACACTCTTTTTTTCACATGTCCCGGTGCATAGTACCTTGCACTTCCCCCATACATTTTTTTAGCATGTCCCGGCGGAACTCTTCTTACCTGGTGGTCGTGAACAACACACGATGTCAGCATCAACATTACTGTTACTACTCCAGCCATTTTAATCAAACCTTTCATTTTCTCACTTTTTCAAATTTCGTAGTGGAAATAACAATGTTAATGCCAAAGTAGTTCAATTATTGAGATATTAAAAGAATTAACAATTAAAAAATTATTATTTACTACTTATAACTCATTTTCAAGGCATGATTATGATCTTTCTGCGACTCTTTATCATTTATCCGATATTTTCACTTCTTTTCTCCATCATGATCACGTCTTTCCATTGCCCATTGAGCTTTCCTATTTTCTTTCTTACTCCCACCGTTCTGAAGCCATTTTTCTGATGAAATCTTATGGATGCTTCATTTTCAGGGAAGATATTAATCTGCAGCGTCCAGAAACCATGATCTTCACTATCCAGAATCAGTTTTTTTAAGAGAACCGATCCTAAACCTTTTCCCTGATAATTATTATCGAAATAAATACTTACTTCAGCAACTCCTTTAAAGCATTCTCTTTTGCTGACAGGCTTTAAAGCGCACCATCCAACCACTTCATTTGTTTCATTCTCCAATACCCAACGGCAGTCATTGAAATATTCCATATTCCAGGCTTCAGCAGTAGGGATTTCTGTTTCAAAAGTAGCAATCCCTCCGTTTACACCCTGTCTGAAAATTTCCAGCACTTTAGCTTCATCAGCGGGAAGCATTTCTCTTAATTCGTAATTCATCTGTTTAATGGTATTTTCTTTTATTCTTTCTTTTGATTCTTGAATAATGGGTCTGTTTTTCCTGTTCATCTTCTGAAATCACACTGATGTTGCCATCTACTTCTAAAATAGACAGCTTTACATTCTTTATTTTTTCAACACCGTGCTCACGGATGGCTTCTTCAAGTTCATCACGGGTAATTTTCACTCTGTTTAAAGCCACCTGATCAATAATCCCGTCTTTAATCAGAACCACCGGATCTTCTTCCATAAATGTTTCAAATTTATGATTGGCAAACATGAAACGTTTTAAAATAAAGTTGGCAACGAACAGAACAAGCGCAGCAATTAGGCCGCCCTGAAGGGATGTATCGGGACCTACCATTGCATTCTGAACGGCATTAGAGATCAGAAGCAATAAAACAACATCTCCGGCATTCAGCTGTGAAAGTTGATTTTTCCCAAAAAGCCGTATCGCAATCACCATAAAAAGGTAGACGCACAGCGAACGGACAACTACGTTAAGAATAGGATCCACGAAAAGTTTTTTATATAATCAAATGTATTGATTTTTTGTTATTATACGGACGTATTCATGCAAAATACATTCATCCTAAAAATAAAAGTAAGAATGGTACTCTCCACGCTCTTTGGTACAGGTTTTGGAATTGAGTTTAAGTAATAAGCACTCTATGAGACGACTATTCTTCTTATCATTAAGTATGATCCTCTTTTTCACAGCATGCAATAAAGCCGGACCTTCACCTTCATCAGGCAATGGGAATGACGCAGTTACTGAAAAGGTGAATGATCTTTATACTCAATATGGAACTTCTAATGAAGCTTTATATCATCAGTCTTTTTCTGACAGCCTGTTTTCTCCTGATCTGAAAAGAACCCTGGAAACAGCGATCAATACATCAAAAGCAGATATTGAGAAAGTAAAGAACAGTGATCATCCGGATGAAAAACCTTTGCTATTTGAAGGGGCTGTTTTCTCAAGTTTATATGAAGGATATACCGGCTACAGGATCAAATCTACAAATATAAGTGCTGATAAAGCGACTGCTGATGCTGCCGTGGAGTTTGAATATACTGCAAGTCCGCCAAAAATGATCTGGACAGACCATATACATCTGGTTAATTCAAAACAGGGCTGGAAGATTGATAATATTATTTTTGATACCATTGCTCATTCTAAAGATCTTAAAACCACACTGAATGAGTTTATTAGAAACGCTCAATAAATATAAAGCCCTACCTTCTCAGAGCGAGATACTTAAAAAAAACCGCCTTATGATAAGGCGGTTTTTTTAAGGGCACTGAGAGAGACGAATTTCACTGCATATTGTTCTATTATACCTTTCACAATAAAAGCAGTAAATTTTAGGCTGTCCTCCATACACGGCTTTCAGATCTGTTTTTGTCAATTTTTTTAAGTTTTTCATATTTTAAAATTTTATGATTGTTGAATTTAAAACGAATATCATTATTAATTATTACATGATACTATTCAAAAATTTCATTATTTATAGATTTTAATAAAAAAAATGTAGCATTTAAAGCATAAATCGATGATAAAAAATCATTTGGTTTTAATTCCCTATCTTTAAAGCACCTAACAATCACATCAATACAAAATTAATATGGAAATTATTACACCCAAGGGAGCTCATATCGGGCAAATGGACTCTATCAGTAAAGCCAGGATCGGAAATTCTCTTATTGAAGGCAGCGATGACATCATCCATTACAATAAGGGAGTATGCCACGATGCCGTAGGTTATACAATGTATATGCTGGGAGCCAAAATTACTCCAGATGAACTTACGATGTATAGCGGACAGGGCTGGCTGAAGAAATTCAACTATCCTGAAGGAGAAAAATGGGACGGCTACTCTGTTATTCCCAAAGGAAAAGCAATCGGTTTTTACAGATTAAAAGATAAAACATGGTTTCATTCTGCTTTAAGTACCGGAAACGGAGCCGAAATCCGGTCTGTAAATGGTTTTAAACTGGGAACAACCTGGTCGGTTCCGGCCGATATGAAATGGGTTCTGGGCAAACGCAATACTGAGGATGGAACCTTTAATTATGACGGTACAAAAATAGAGGTTTATATTTCTTCTTTGTAACTTCAGAATTGGATATAAAAAAAGAATCTGCCCTGAAAAGCAGATTCTTTTATATTTTAAGTGAGACCTTCTACAATTCCCTTTTCAGAAACTTCCCAGTCAGACTTTTCTTAGACTTCACAATTTCCTCGGGAGTTCCCTGGGCTACGATCTGCCCGCCGTGTTTTCCGCCTTCAGGACCTACGTCAATAATATGGTCAGCTAATTTGATCACATCCATATTATGTTCGATGATAATGAATGAGTTTCCTAATTCCACCAATTGATTAATAGCATCCATCAGGATCTTTACATCTTCAAAATGAAGTCCGGTTGTAGGTTCATCAAGAATGTATAACGTATTTCCGGTCTGTCTTTTGGAGAGTTCGGTAGCCAGCTTGATACGTTGTGCTTCTCCTCCTGAAAGCGTTGTAGACTGCTGTCCCAGCGTAATGTATCCTAAACCAACATCCTGAAGAGTCTTTACTTTAGCAAAGATCTTAGGAATTGGCTGGAAGAATTCTACAGCTTCATCAATAGTCATATCCAGAACATCAGAAATTGATTTTCCTTTGTAACGAACTTCGAGAGTTTCTCTGTTGAAACGTTTTCCGTTGCAGGTTTCACAGTGTACATACACATCCGGAAGGAAATTCATTTCAATGACTTTAAGTCCGCCCCCCTGGCATGTTTCACATCTTCCGCCTTTCACGTTGAAAGAGAACCTTCCTGGCTTATAGCCACGGATCTTACTTTCCGGAAGCTCAGCAAAAAGGTTTCTGATATCGGTGAACATTCCTGTGTAGGTTGCAGGATTTGAACGTGGTGTTCTTCCGATCGGCGTCTGGTCTACATCTACAATTTTGTCGATATTCTCAAGACCTTCAATTTTTTTATACGGAAGAGGTTCCTGAACAGCTCTGTAGAAGTGTTTATTCAGAATCGGGTACAATGTTCCGTTAATCAGGGAGGATTTTCCGCTTCCTGAAATTCCGGTTACCACCACCAGTTTGCCTAAAGGAACATCCAGGGTTACATTTTTCAGGTTATTTCCTGTAGCTCCTTTTAATACTATATTTTTTCCGCTTCCTGCTCTTCTTTCAGCGGGAATTTCTATTTTTCTTTTTCCATTGATATACTGTGCGGTGATGGTATCTGCCTTCAGCAAATCTTTCGGTTTCCCCTGCCAAAGTATTTCTCCTCCGAATTTTCCGGCCCTTGGACCAATATCCAGTACCTCATCAGCTTCAAGGATCATATCTTTATCATGTTCTACCACCAACACGGAGTTTCCAATATCTCTAAGGTTTTTCAGTGAGCTGATCAATCTTTCATTATCTCTCTGGTGCAGCCCGATACTTGGTTCATCCAGAATATACAGTACGTTAACCAGCTGAGAACCGATCTGTGTAGCAAGACGGATCCTTTGGGATTCTCCACCGGAAAGGGTTTTAGAGCTTCTGCTTAAGCTCAGGTAATCCAATCCTACATCCAGAAGGAACTGAAGGCGGGTTTCTATTTCTTTTAAGATCTCGTGGGCAATGATCTTATTTTTTTCTGAAAACTTATCCTTTACATCAGCCAGCCAGTCTTTCAGATCTGCTAAGCTTAAAGCATTAACCTCAGCAATATTTTTTCCATCTATTTTAAAACTCAGACTTGAAGGCTGAAGACGTGTCCCATGGCATTCAGGACATATTTCCTCTGTCGTGAAGTGTCTTTCTAACAATACGGCTTCATAAGATTCTCTTTCTTCAATGATCTCTTCCATAAAAGAAATCAAACCATCAAAGCTGATCTTTATTTTCTTGGTAATTCCTGCGTATTTAAGATCTTTGTTGAATTCCTTATGACATCCGTTATAGATATAATCCAGCGCTTCTTCAGGAATATCCTGCATAGGCGTTGTCATACTTAAGCCAAAAATTTCAAGGATATTTTTAATCTGTGACAGGATCCATTTGTTCGATTTAATATCTTCCAGCGGCAACAATCCTCCCTGATTAATGGAAAGCTTAGGATTTTCCACAAAGTAATCGGTATTGATCTTTTTGATCATTCCCAGCCCTTTACAATCTGGGCAGCTTCCTTTCGGAGAGTTGAAAGAGAACGTATTCGGTTCCGGCAGTGCCAGTGAATGTCCTGTTTCTGCATCCATCAGGTTTTTTGAAAAATATTCAATATCTGTGCTTCCCAGTTTCTGAATACCAATAATCCCCTCACCCATTTCCATAGCGGTACGGAGAGATTTTTCCATCCTTCCTTCAGAAGCATTTTCACCGATAATCCAACGGTCTATCACAATATCAATATCGTGGGTTTTATAACGATCCAGTTTCAGGTCGTATTCTATATCCTGTAATTCTCCGTCAATTCTTGCCTGCCCGTATCCTTTTTTGGCCATCTGAACAAAAAGTTCGTGGTAATGTCCTTTTCTGGAACGTACAACAGGAGCCAGAAGCATTATTTTTTCACCTTTATAGTTTTCCTTGATTGTTTCCAGAATCTGTTCTTCCGTATAGCTTACCAGTTTCTTTCCTGTAGATAAGGAATAAGCATCAGAAACTCTCGCATACAAAAGACGCAGAAAATCATAAAGCTCAGTAACTGTTCCTACTGTTGAACGTGGATTTTTATTCGTTGTTTTCTGTTCAATGGCAATTACGGGAGAAAGTCCTTCAATTTTATCTACATCAGGTCTTTCCAGCCCGCCCAGGAACTGTCGTGCATAAGCCGAAAATGTCTCGATATAACGGCGCTGCCCTTCTGCAAAGATGGTATCAAAGGCCAATGAAGATTTTCCGCTTCCGGAAAGCCCGGTAATAACAACCAGTTCATTTCTCGGAATTTTGACATTAATATTTTTCAGATTGTGTTCACGTGCTCCGTAAACTTCTATATATTCTGTTGATTTACTCATAATCTGGTGTGATTCTACCTGAAAATCACGATGTGCAAAATTACGGAATTTTATGCAATTGTATAAACCGGAAAGTTTTATTAAAGTTTAATTTTAGTTAAATTTTTTAAGTTACAATTTCTATCTCACGGAATCACGCCTGTAAGGGATAAATGGAGTTATTTTTCAGTTTCCGTTTAATATACTTTGATCAGGCATACGTAATTTTTTAATACTTTGACCTGATCCTGTAGTTCACTGGTTGAAAGTTTAGAAGGAGGCTGTACAGCCTCTTTTTTTGAAATTTTTCTATATAAATTGAGTAAGTAAGAAGATTTTAAAGCATAATTTACATTCTCCGTTTTGGTTCCGGCAGCTTTTAATTTAGCGGTTGTTATCCCCACTATATTACCATCTTTATTAAAGAGCGGACCTCCACTGTTTCCGGGCTGCAGCGGAACGGAAATCTGGTAATAACGCTCATCATCGGCAATACCGGATGTGGCACTGATAATACCGTCGGTAACTTTATAATTGCTTCCCATGATATCATTTAAAGGATACCCCAGCGTAAAAACCCTTGAGCCGACCTCCTGGGTCTGTGCAATGCTGTATGGAATGGTTTCCATGTTTTTAAATTCACTGTCTGTTATCTTCAGCAATGCAACATCATTAGGTGAATCAGCGATTAATAGTTGGGCTTTATAAGTGGATACCCCGGATTTACCGTTTACCGTAACTTCAATATCAGACGCGTCTGCTACAACATGGGCGTTGGTGGCAATAATCCCGGTTGTGGTTAAAAAAAATCCACTACCCGATGCTATTGAATTATCTTTTTTAAAAATAGTCTCGTTTCCGGCAACAGGGTATGTTTTAATAAAATAATCGAGGCGTTTGCGCAGCGTTTTGGTATCTTTTAGTTCTATTGAAAGTAAAGTTTCGCTTTCCATATCTACACTCGAAAAGGTTTCGTAGGGTGTTTTATCACTCATATACCATTTAGTAGAATACATTCCCTTTACAGCACCGGGTTCAAATACAGCTTTAACCTCTCCGGTTTTCCATCCGGGTACTTCGGTTTCAAGAATAATGGCTTTATATACAGAACCATCTTTTATAATTCCTATTTTGTAATGCGGCATACCATCCCGCTGATAGCTTTTATAAATACCTTCTATTGGGTCAAACTTTCGGGATGACATCGCAGTTCTGATGGATTCGTCTGTCCATTTCGTAAGTTCTGTTATGTTCTCTGCAGGCTGAGCTGATATCACAAATGAATAAAGCAGGAACAATAACAATAGAGTCTTATTTTTCATTCGTAAATTTTTAGTTTATACTTTCGTAAGACAAAGGATAAAATCCAAAACAACTGCTTTTTGCTAACGGGTCAGAATATAAGTCTGTTTGTAGGTAGTATTTCCTTCAGTTGCAGTATTGCTGAATGTAAATTTGTTTTGGGTCAGTTCCAGGATTTTATGTTCCTTTTCCCATAAAATCATCGTGTTATTGACCTTCAATTCATAGGAGTATTCTGCTTCCCCTTCGACATTCGTCTTTACTCTTCCGTTGGCAAAAAATTCAAAATAAATATTATGAGGATCATTGTTGATGATTTCAGGAGGCTGGTTGCCCACTGTTGTTTCTTCTATAAATTCCACTAAATTCCAGTAGCCCAGTATTTTTTGCTGCGTCACTGATATCATGTCATCTTCATCATCTCCTGAACTGCTTTTCTGACAGCCAAAAGTGGCCATTAAAACGGCTAGTAACAATGGCAGGATGGGTAAAAATTTATTTGTTTTCATATCTGTTCAATTGTATGTTCATATTATCTGCCCAGGCTATAGGTTTGTTTACTGGTATAATTGGCATTTGCTTTTACAAATTCAAAAACCAGTTTTTGCTGGGTAAGTTCTTTTATAACACAGACATCGTTATTAATTTTAAGGGTGGTTTCGTTTTCAATGCTGTACGGTTCTATCTGCTCTTCATTTCCACCTAAAGCATAGTATATATTTCCATCATTACGAAAATCAAAATAGTCGCCTTCCGCACCCGGTTTCGTGACGATCTCAACAGGTTCCGAAGGTCTTGTGGTTTCAGTTACTAACGAAATGAATTTCCATTTAGCCAGTATTCTTTCTTTTGCGGGGGCTTCTGAAGAATCTTCTCTGGAACAACCTGCTGTAATAACAAGTGATATTATTGTAAGCAGGATTAATATTGCTTTTTTCATAGTGTTAAAATTTAAAATCAGGACTATTATTTCTCTTACAAAGATGATGTCTGATGGATAAATTTTCCAATAAAAGAGATCTACAAAACATCTACAATCACAGATAAACGCTTTATAAAGAATATACAGCCCTATTTTTACTCTCATTCAGGATCATTTCAACGATGGAAACATACCTGTAATTAAATGAACAAATTGTATTTTTGTTTTATTCAGTATGATGAAATTCATTGAATCTGAATTAAGGTTAAGGTATAGCTTCCTTAAACCACTACGCCAAATCAAGCATTATGAAGCATCCTATAAAGTTCATAATTATTCTGTTCCTGTTTTTCGCCGGATCTGATAAGGTTCGCTCACAATCTATCATGGTTGATTCTTTGAAAAGCCTGCTCCGAAACCCGGGACTGAAACCGGAGAAGAAAGCAATGGCTCTTTCTCATCTTGGCCGTAACATCTATGAAACAGATCTTCCATCTGCCTTGAACTCCGCCAATGAAGCACTGAAACTAAGTCGCCAATTTTCTGACGGCCAGTACAGCGCTTTCGCTCTGGCTACATTAACGTACCTGAATGTACAACGGGACAGTTTGGTGCTGGCTCAAAAAAATATTGACAGTGCTTTAATTTATACGGTAAAATCTACAAACAGGGTCGTCAACGGGTATGTGTGACTCCGAAAAGGATGGCTTGAATACACGGTTAATAATACTCCGAAAGCTACGGCCAGCTTTTTTAAAGCCCTGCAATTACTTGAAGGCCAGAAAGCATATGCTTATGAGAGTCTTGTCTATCATTATTTAGCGAGTATTTATGCCGATTTAAAAGATCCTGAAAAATTGAAGAAATACACCCATCTGAGCCTGAAATTCGCTAACCAATCCCGGGAACCGGATATCATCTGCAATGCTTACCTGGCCACAGGGTCTTCATTCTTACAGGGTTTCAGAAAAAATCCCTCAGAAAAAAAACTGCTTGATTCTGCCCTTTTCTACAATCAGAAAGTGCTGCAGCTTGCACAGGCACAACCCAGAAGGATTGTTAACCATATCAACATAGCCGCTGCAGCTTTAAATACAGCCAATATTTATTGGGAGTTCTTTCCAAAAGAGTATAAAGACAAAGCTCAAAATTATATTAATCAAGCTTTAACCATTGCCCGAAAAACCAGGCATGAAGAAGTGATTGCCAATTGTTATGGTATCTTAAGCGAATATGCCCTGGCAGAAGGTAATTATGCAGAGGCAGAAAGACTGTTCCTGTCTGGATTTTCTGAGGTAGAAAACAGTCTGGGCAGCAGTATTGGGGTGAAAGCTTCCATGATGAAGGGGCTTGCAACCGTAGCTGAGAAAAGCGGTGATCAGATCAAAGCATTAAATTACTATAAGCGGTACATGCAGTACGAAAAGGAAGCCTACAATGCTGCAAAACTGTCTATAGCCCAAAAGCTTGAAGTACGATACGAAGCAGAAAAGAAAGAAAAAGAACTTGCAACGCTGCAGGAAAGGGCCACTTTTAACAGAAAACTTAATTTTATTTCTATCGGCCTGATCATAGCGGGTTTTCTTACCCTTGTATTCATTTTCCGTTCTTATCATTTCCGTTTAAAATCCTCTATTCAACAGCAGAAACTGCGTGCTGAGGAAGCCGCCCGCCTAAAGGCTGAGCAGGAACTGCTGGAGGAAAGACAGGATAAATTACAAAAAGAACTGCTGGCGGGCAGCTTACAGATGGAACAAAAAAATGATCTTTTACAAACGATGCGGGACAAATTAGCAGATCAGCAGGAAAACGGGATGCTCAAAAACCAGATAGAGCGCATATTAAAAGAAGATCTACGGATGGACGAAGATTTTGAGCATGCCAAAGCCAGCCTCACCAACATACACCCGGAATTTTTTAACCGATTGCAGCAACAAGCCAATAATAAGCTTACCCGGCTGGATTTGAAACACTGTACTTACATACTCATGGGGTTTTCCAATAAGGAAATTGCCAATCGTTTGGGTGTGGACCCTAAAAGCATTATCATGGCAAGGTACAGGATAAAACAAAAATTAAATCTCGACAAAGAAGCCAGCCTGGATCTTTTGATACAAAAACTAAGTTGAAAATACCAGGCCAGGTTTTCAGATAAAAAAAGACTGACACACAGCGTCAGTCTTTCTATAAGTTTTCTTTGATCTTTATTTCACAAATGAATTGTAGGCATTCAATACAGATTCATAAGAGGAATCAATCTGCTGGATATCAGTGTCTGAAATTTTCCCGGATGCTTTTGAATCCCGGATTAGTTTTCTGTAATTATCCAAAAAGCCGGATGCATTTTTATTAAATTGGTCAAACTGAGATTTTTTGTAAGAATACTGTGGATCTTTAACATTGAATTCCAGTTTTGCATTGGCTTCTGCAGCTTTAGCAAATTCATCATATTTTTTCTGGGCTTCAGCTTCGTCAAATTTTCCTGCGTATTGCTTATCAAGAACATCCAAAACAGCATCCAGTGAACTCATCACACTTTTTGAAGAAATGATGTATTCTTTCATTGGATGATCTTTAAGAACGACTGCTTCAGCTGCATCTGTTGCCGGTTTTATTTTGGTTATAATGTTTTCTCCAGCTGTAAAAAAAGCCTGTGCTTCTGTCTCCAGATCCTTTTTTATCGCTTCAGCTTTCGCTCCTTTGTCGTCTTTATAGTCTTCGGAATTCATATAAGACTGCAATTCTTCAAATTTTTTCCCTATGCTCTCTTTTTTAGCTTTATAGGTATTAAAATCAGTTTCTATAGCTGCTTTATCCTTATCAAAACCCGAAGGCACTTCTTTGATTTTTGAAAAGCTGTGATCCATTGAACTTAATACAATGGGCATTATCAGCACATTTTCTCCTTTTGATTTGGCTACAGCTGCATCAGCATAGTTAAGAATTCCATCAATATGCTTGGATGTGCTTTTATAGGAATCTAAAAAATTATTATTGAAATCAATAATAGCGTTTGCATTGTCTGTACCTCCCACATCCAATACTGATTTGCCCAGTTTACTGAGGTCCTTCTTGCAGCTTATAACAGTGACTGAGGTGAAGGTCAGTGCCATGGCAAGTACGATAATCTTTTTCATATTTTTTTGTTTTGGTTTACATATCCTGGTAGTCTGTGTCTTCATTGCTGATTTTCACAACATATTCAATACCGTCTATGGCTTTTGCTATGATCTGATTTCTGAGAATATTGGCCATGTTTTCCCAATACGCTCTTCCATAGAACGAATAATTCTGTGGAATAATCTCAACTTCCACAGTTCTTACAAAGCCTTCTTTTGGTCTGTTGCTGATCATGGTTCCTCTTCTTACCCTTACTTCCTTCAGCTCATCCTTAAGAATCATTCTGCAGTAGTTTTTTACATCTTCCAAAGAAATTATTTTGTCTCTGGTTGTTAATGCATATTTATACGCCTGAATACTGTCTGTTCCTTTCTGCTCTTCGGAACCTCCGATGGCTTCGGTAAGCAGGATCACGGTCTGGGATTTTAGCTGATTGGAAAGTTCTGTTCCTGAACGCATATGATTGGCCAGTGTGCAGTGAGTGATCCAGAAAGAAGCATAAGTATGATCTGTTTTTTCTACAGGCTCCATAATTACATAATTCAGTTCCTGTCTGATGCTTCTTTTGGCATTGTTCACTTTCTGCACCATCGATTTCATTTTATCGGACATCTCGCTTAATACCCCTTTCACATTATCCCTGTTTAAAAGGGAAAAAGCAGCAATCTCATCCCTTGTCAGTTCCAGTACATTGGCAATCATATCTACTGCATTTCTGTTGGTGAATCGCTCCATACCTCCTTTTCTTACGGTATACAAGCCTTTTTTAAGATCATCCGCTGGAGTGAATGGAATTTCGGTGTATTTTCTCCCGTCTCCATCCTGAACCTCATCTACATACAGAAAATGTTCACCTTCATCAGTTACCAGAGGAATGTTATTTCCCATGATATCAAGGCTATATTCTGTTTTCTTCCAGCCTCTGTTATAAACAGGGAAAGCATTCATTACGAATGAAAAGTTATCGAGAATCTCTGCTGAAAACTGTGGTGGAAACTCGAAAGTAAGCCATAGATAACGCTTATCTCCGATCTGTTTTGTAATTTCTTCTTTTCCTGCCAGAAAATCAAGATTCTGCGGAAGTTTTCCAGGTTCTGAAAATAAGCTGCTTGAAATACCTGTAATTTCAATGAATTTATGACGGTAAATACTTTTTATGTCTTCAATAACTTTATTTCGGATAGACTGTTCTCTGAACATCTGCTCATATCCGTCCTGCTGATTATTGGAAAGATAACTTAACCCTTCTCTCACAAACAACGGATTCCCATTACTGGAAACGGTAATATAAGGTAATAGTTTATAGACGAAATCCAAATGTTCAAAAGCTGGGTTTGAGCAGAATATGCTAAGGTATTTAGGAAAGTTTTCACTGGCGTATTTACTTACATCCACCCCTATTGTAACCTTTCTATAGTCTTCCGGTCTTCCCTGAAATCTTGCGACAGGTATTTTATTCAGTCTGTCATCAACACTATAACATGTATTTCCTACAAACATCACCGCAGTCTGCGCTTTATTAATACGGACATTTCCAATGGGGGTAAAAGGAATATTCAGCTGTTTATCTGATTCTGATTTCACCGTGGAAGTCATCTGCTTACGGAAGAAAAACTCGGAATGTTCTAAAAGAATCTCCGAAGATTCATAAGGCTGGGTATAAGCAACAGCATGAGCCGGAATTGGATGGGTATAAATAGAAGGGGTCAGAAGTTTAGCCAGTTTTTCAAGAATTCTGGCATTAACGGTCTGAATTTCATTATTAGCTTTAAAAACTTCCGTACTGAATGCATCAATCAGAAGCTTTACAAAAGGATCCAGAGACTGCGGACTTTTCAGCCCCCATACTTTGGTTGCATTCTGAAGCATCCTGGCCTTTACAGATTCTTTGGAATATATATTTTGATCTAAGTTCATAAGTTTTGTGGTGGTTAAAAGATTTAGTCAATAGACATCGGGCTTAAGAATAGTTCTGTGGAAAAGCTGAAGCGCTCTCCTGTTTCCTCCATTTTGGCATTAATGGCAATTCTTACTTTCTTTTTGATTTCTGTATGTTCTTTGGTATCGTAGCTATGTTCTACAATCTGGATATGGGCATCAATCTGAGGCTGCACAATCCGTGGTTCATATTCCAGGATCTGTCTTCTGAGACTTTTAACAAAGACGTTCTCCCAAACGGCGCTGGTAACTCCATTATCGAATTCCAGGTTCCAAACGTCGTTTCCATAATTTTCATCATATCGGTTTTCGCCTTTTTTTGTGGTGATCAGCAGCATGATATTGTGGGCAATGCTTTCCCCCATATCGCATGTATCAATGCTTCCGCCCTCCGTCATTAATGTAGACGGGACAAAAGGCATTCTGTAATTTGGTGTATCCATAATCAGCTTCTTAATTTTTTTACTCCATGGTCTGGTTTACGTAAAACGAAATACCAAAATACACATTTTCACTAAATAATTGTTACAAGATTTTAAAAATATTATTCGAATTCATGGTTGGAAGCAGGAAGACGGGGACCTAAAGTTGCTGTTGGACTGTTATTTCTTATTATTATAGCAAAATTTATATTTTAGGGACAAAAAAGGCTCTTCAACGAATTGAAAAACCTTAGATTACTGTAGATATTATTTATATTATTCCTGTTGGCTCTCTGTCTTATTTTTCCGGTTGATAAAATAGTATACCGGAAGTCCTAGCAGAACCATGATAAATCCTGGCCAGGTATACTGCTGTTTATAGATCAATAGAAGTACACAAAATCCTGTTCCTATCAGCAGATAGATAACGGGAGTTACCGGATATAACCATGTTTTGTAAGGTCGTTCCAGATCCGGTTTTTTGAATCTCAAATAAATTACCCCGAAAACAGTAATCATATAGAATAAAACGATTACAAAAGAAATCATATCCAACAGGTTGCCGTATTGTCCGCTAAGACATAGTAAGGAAGCCCAAACTCCCTGCATCCATAAAGCATTGGCAGGTACCTCATTTTTATTATTTTCAACTGCTGATTTAAAGAACATTCCGTCTTTTGCCATCGTCTGGAAAACACGTGCTCCAGCCAGAATCAGTCCATTATTACACCCAAAAGTAGAAACCATGACCAGCAAAGCAATAATAATAGTTCCTGCGCTTCCGAAAATATTCTGAGATGCTGCCACCGCTACTCTATCATTGGCTGCAAAAGCAATACTTTCCCTGTCCAAAGCGTTCAGATATACAAAATTAACGGCCAGATAAAGGATCATTACAGCTGAAGTTCCGTAAATCATTGCTTTTACTACATTTTTCTTAGGGTTTTCAATTTCTCCGGAAACAAATGTTACACTTTCCCAGGCTACAGAACTGAAAACGGAACCTACCATGGCTGCTGCAATTCCGCCCAGAAGGGTCATTCCGCTAATCGATTCCCAGCCTTCTTTAAGAAAATTACCACTAAGATCTTTTTTAAGATTGTTAAATGATTCCATCCCCAAACTGAAATTTTCGGATAAATGAGAAATATTCACCAGAATAAATCCAGCTGCAATCAGTCCGGCCAAGGCAATGATTTTCGATCCTGTAAATACATTCTGGAGCAATTTTCCACTTTCCACTCCTCTTGTATTGATATAAGTAAGAAGAAGAATAACCGCTATCGCCAGAATCTGTATCCAGGTAATTTTAAATTCTCCACTCTGAAAAATGGGTGCTGCATCATTTAATGAAGGAACGAGATAGGCTGTAAATTTACCAAAAGCCATGGCTACTGCTGCAATCGTCCCGGTCTGAATCACTGTAAAAAGTCCCCAGCCGTAAAGAAATCCCATCTTTCGGCCAAAAATTTCTTTAAGATAAGTGTACTGTCCCCCGGCTTTAGGAAACAGAGCCGACAGTTCGCCATAGCTGATTGCTGCTGCTACCGTCATAATTCCTGTAATAATCCATACGACAATCAACCAGAACCCGGAGCCTAAATTCCGCATCATATCTGCGCTTACAATAAAGATTCCGCTTCCGATCATAGACCCCATCACAAGCATAATGGCGTCCCAAAGTTTCAGTTTTTTCTGCATAGTCAAGTATAGGCGTCAAATATAAACAAATATGCTATTGATTTTGAAATTTGTTTATAAATTCCCGAATGACCTGTTTTTTATCAACTTTTTATCCTTATTATATTCAATTTTAATTAGTACTTTTGAAAAAAATATTAAAAATGAAATTCAAAGTTATATTATTGGCTGCTGCTGTAAGTGTATCTACTTTAGCTTTTGCACAGGAGACAAAAAAATTTGGTCCACCTGCAGGAAATGCTGTTGTTGGTGATGCTTACGGAGCAGGAGTTGCTTCTTCTTCTGAATCTAAGGCAATATCTGTAGAAAAATTAAGCAAAAAGCTTAAAAAAGATAATAAGAAAGTAGAAAACGTAGCCATTAAAGGTAAAGTAACTGATGTATGTGAGAAAAAAGGATGTTGGCTTACCATCCAGACTGAGGATGATTCTCAGTTTTTCGTAAAAATGAAGGATTATGCTTTCTTTGTTCCTACTGCTTTAAAAGGAAAGAATGTTGTGCTTGAAGGTAATGCAGAAAGAAAAGTAACTTCTATAGATGAGCAGAAACACTATGCAGAAGATGCTAAAAAACCACAGGCTGAAATTGATGCGATCACTAAACCTAAGGAAGAGATCAGATTTGTAGCCAACGGAATCAAAGTGGTTAACTAGTTCTCTTTGAAATATATAAAATAACGTCCTCAAGCTTTTTGAGGACGTTTTATTTTATGTCTTAGATACATGAATGATTTTTATTTGCTGATGGCGCAGAGTTTTTTTAAATTTACTTTTGTTGGATTTGCGCAAAGACGCTATTTTTCCATCAGCTTTATGGGCATAAGGCGCAATGATTTTATCACTGATAAAATTTCATACTGGAAAAGACTGCTGAAAATCTTTGATTTTCTTGCGTCTTAAAAGTGGCATACTTTGTTAAAAACCTTGCAACATTGCGTTTTCCAACATCATCTTTCAGACAAAAAAAGAGAAAGTCAACTTTTCTGATTATTTAATCTTCAATCGTAAATTCCACGGGTGCATCCAGCTTCGGGTATTTGGTGTCTGCTATAAATTTTTTTCCTGTACAGTCTATTTCCAACCAGCCTTTTCTTTTTTTCACATCGCCTACTTCCATAACGAAAGGTACAAAGGAAATTTCATCTTTACCATCTTCAATAACCTCTCTATACTGAACCGCAACATCTAAGATACACTCATGTTCGGTATCCAGTTTTACATTTCTGTAGATGATATCATAATGGGTTTCCTTATTCTCCGGAATTTCGAGATAGTTCTCCCATCCTTCGATATCTGAATTTAGGTCGCTTATCGCTTTTAAGGCATAATACAAGGCTATTGTATAATATTTTCTTGTTCCTTTTCTTGTATAGTCATCTATGAAATGTCCTCCTTCAAATAAAATAGTCGGCATTCCGGCTTTGATAAAATTATCTCCCGTGGAAGTCGGATAGAATTCATCTGAGTATCTGCCAATCTGGTCAGGGATCATTTCCTTTAAGTGTTCATATACTTTACCAATGACAGCCATACACTTTTTTCTGTTGTCTGTTACGGTACGCTCTACATTTTCTGAAGGTGCCAGAAATGAAAGTGTTGCCGGATGAATTCCGTCTGTAGTAAATATGGTACGCTGTTCATGGAGATTTAATGCATAATCATATTTTTTTCCGGCGACGGCAGCTTTCAGATATTTGATCTCTTTACTCGCTTCATTATGAAAATCTCTGTTCAGGTCAACATCTGATGCATTAAGTCTTGTCCATCTTTCTGAACCGTCCGGATTAAGCATAAAAATAAAATCGAGGCTGATCTTACTGAACAGCTCATCCTTCATTTCCGGAGCCTTATCTAAAGTTTCCAATAAGTCGAGTATGGCATGAGTAGCATTGGATTCATTTCCGTGCATCTGTGACCAGGCAAGAACATTAATATTTCCGGAACCGATGCTTAAACGGTAAATAGGTTTCTCTAAATATGACCTTCCAATCTCATGAATGTAATTGCTGAGATTAGTCTGTAGGTAAGAAAATAATTTTTCGGGGGAAATATAGCGGTTTGGGAAATCAGGATTCGGAATATAGATTTGTTCAAAGTTCATTATGAAGTAGTTTACAAGAGTCAAATTTAAGCATTTTTGACTAAAAAATAAAATTAACATAAGTAAACCAGCTAAACATTGTAAACTGTCATTTTGTCTGTGGATAAAATTGTGGATTGCGAATAATTCAAAACGTATATTACATTTTATTTATTTTCAGCTAGTTACATATTTTATTTCAACTATATTAGTAATATAACTTTAAGTGTTTAATTAAGAATTTTTCGGGAAAAGCGTATAGTTTTATTAAACAGTACTAATGTGGATAACTTTAGAAGTTACTAATATATACAAATGTAAATTTGTTATTTTGTTAGAATTTTAGTGAAATAGAGGTTTAAAAAGACAACATCCTGTACAAAATACTCCTCTATGGTATTTACAATTGAAAATAAGCTGATAATTAGCTTAAAATACAAATAAAGTATTGATAATTAGATTATTACGCTTTAATTTACTTTTGTATAACGTTAAAAATATTGATATTTAACGATAAAAGCTGTTATAAATCAATTGATCTTTAACTATGTAATCTAGTTAAATATATTACTGATAATTAGCTACTTATATTGTTTACAAACTTAAATTACCTATATCAGAAAGGATTTCTAGCAAAATAATACTAAGGTCAGATAATTAATGATTCAGAATAGCATAAAAAAGAAAATTTACTTTAGTTAATTGTACTTTGCCTTCTAAAAATGTAAATATATCATTGGTATTTAGCACATTACATTTATTTACATTTGTATATTCAAAATAATCACTCCCATTTACTTTTGTAATTTGCATTTGTAACTTTATTTATTTACATTTGTAAAATAATTAAAGACTTGTTTTTATGAGTTTGAACGAAAGAATTTCCAAAGTGATAGAGTATTCTGCTTTTACTCCTTCTGAATTTGCTGATGAGATTGACGTACAGCGTTCTTCTATTTCGCATATTACCTCGGGAAGAAATAAACCCTCTCTGGAATTTATCATCAAGATAAAATCCCGTTTCCCGGAAATCCTTTGGGATTGGCTGATTACGGGTGAAGGAGAAATGTTGAAATCTGAACTTCCGGAAACCATAGAAATTCAGACAGAAAAATTGGATGACCAGCCAAAGCCCACTCCGCTTCCGGATCTGTTCACCATGATGAGCGATGATGAAGATCCTGAACTTACAGAGGTTGCTTCTGAATCTCCAAAACTCAGCCCGCGAGAATCGTCTGTACCTGCCCAAAGTACGGTCCAGGAAAATTTAACCGATTCTCGGCGATTAGAAAATTCTAATGAACAGATAATAGCGCAAGCTACTGGAAATCAAAGCAATAAGATAAAACGTATTGTCCTGTTTTATGAAAATGGAAAATTCGAAAGTTTTGAGCCATAAAAAACCTGACTAAAGAAAATAGCCAGGTAAAAAATATTTGAAGAAGAAAACTAAAGCTATTGCTTTATTTAGTTTTTAATGGATAGGGATCTGCTTTTCCTTTTTAGCAGATAACGGATTGGATTCATAAGTTTGCTTTCATCCTATTTCTATTTAAAACTTATTATATAACCTGGTCACTTTATAGTAAAACCTGTTATGTATTAAATACTTTTATGATATTATCAAATATAGCAAAACACAATTAAATTAGCAATAATTTTTAAATAAATTTAAAAATTAATTAATATATAAAGGAACAATATAGATAATTGTTAATTTCGAAAAAATAAAAATCGCTGTCAGAGTGACAATAAAAACGGTTTTTCACCAATAAATGCATAAAAAAGACCTGCAGAAAACTACAGGTCGCTTTATATTTTGGATAAGAATCTTATTTCTTTCTTCTTTCCAGTTCCTTTTTAATAAGTCCTAGTTCTCTTCCGGTCTGTCCGGCCACAGAAGTATTCTCCTGAGCTCTTCTCGTAAGATATGGAACTACATCCTTCACAGGCCCGTATGGAAGATATTTAGCCACATTATAGCCTTTATCCGACAGGTAGAAGGTAATATTATCACTCATTCCGTAAAGCTGTCCGAAATAAACATGAGGGTTTCCGTTTTCAAGAGACTTGGCTTTCATTTTATCCATTACGAGTTCTGATGAAACCTCATTATGCGTTCCAAAGAATGCTGAAACCTTATCCAGATGATTCATTACAAAATCAATTCCGGCATTATAGTTTTTATCGGAAGCTTCCTTGTTCGGCTGGATAGGATCTGCGTATCCTTTCTCTGCTGCTCTTGCTCTTTCTTTCTCCATATAAGCTCCGCGAACAATCTTATACCCGATAAAATAATTCTTTTCTCTTGCTCTCTGAAGGTGCTGTTCCATGTACTCAAGTCTTCCCGTTCTGTACATTTGAATGGTATTCCAAACGATAGGTTTTTCCTGGTTGTATTTCTCCATCATTTCTTCACACAAATAGTCAGCCGCCTCCTGCATCCAGGTTTCTTCGGCGTCTACCATTACTTTTTTATCATTTTCGTGGCACAGGCTGCATACTTCATCAAATCTTTTTACCACTCTTTCCCATTCTTCTTTCTGGCTGGATGTCAGCTCTGCATTTTTGCCAACCGCCTCATACAGATCAATTCTTCCGAATGCTGTAGGTTTAAACACAATAAAAGGAATAGCCGGATTTCCCACTGAAAATCTTACGATATCCTTGATCTCTTTACATACGGCATCAAAGGTTTCTTCATCTTCTTTTCCTTCAATGGAATAGTCAAAAATACTACCTACTCCCCTTTTGAAAAGCTGTTTTACCACCTTCATACTTTCTTCGCGGGTTTCGCCTCCGCAGAACTGCTCAAACAATGTGTTTTTAACAATTCCGGTAACGAAAGGAAAATTATGATGTACGGTAAAATTAAGGACAGAGGTTCCAAGGCTTGTAAGAGCAGGCTGTTCAATCATTTTAAACATCCAGTACGCCTTTTTCAGTTGTGCATCAGACTTGTCTGCAAATGCAACTTTAGTATCATTAAAAATGGGCATTCCTTTTTATTAAATTTAGTTCTGCAAAGGTAATGAATACCTCAGTTTATTTAAAGAAATTTTTTCTATAATTTGCTTTCAATTCCATTCAAAAGCATTGCAATAATTCCTACAAAAACCCAGAATCTTAAAATATTGAGGGTGAGAAAAATTCTTCTTCGTGAGAAGTTCAGAAGGAGGTAAATACACAGAATCATGATGAAAAGTCCTCCTGCAAAATAGTACGCCATAAATCCGGATATTCCGGTTTTAATAATGATTTTCATGGATACTGCCATTGTTACAAGCAGCAGAGAGATAATGATAATCCTTGTATTTCTATTTTTAAAATAGTTCGGGATGGTGGTATAACCAAAGGTCCTATCAACACTTTTAGTCAACATATCTTTTACAATATCAATACATAAAAGAATCAGGAAAAGGAAAACAGCCATCAGCAGTACTTTCCATGAAAAGGTCTCGTAATAGACCATCATTCCGAAGAAAGGATATAAGGTAAGGCTAACGAAAGTAAGGTTATTAAGAATCAGAATCCTGCTCAGTTTATGACTGTAAAACCACATAAAAAACTGGTATACAAGAAAGAAAACAAAAACCCTGTGTGAAATCATCCACGCTACGCCCAAAGAAATGGCACTTAATGTGAGATAAGCATACAGGAAATATTTCTGCTTGATGAAACTCTGTATTCTGGTCCGGAATGGCTTTGCAATATGATCTTTTCCCAGATCATAGAACTGGTTGATAATTCCTCCTGCAAGAATGGTAAGAACGGTACAAAAGATGATCCCGTGAACTTTGAAATCGAAGACAAATTTTCTGAAGGTTTCATCCTGATTAAACAGAAAGAAAGTCGAAACATATAGGGCAAAAGTCAGAAGAACAGCTACGAAGAACCGCGCTCCGAGAAGAAAGCCCACCAGTTGTGAGAATCTGTAAAATATAGATTTAGAGACATCGTTTTTAGATTGGAAAGTTTCTTTTTCAGAATTCATTCCAGTGTGTTTAAAATCTGTAGATCACTTCTTTCTGGAAGCCGTCAAGCATTTTTTCTGCCTTTTCATAATCTTTGGTAAAGCCCAGAATATACCCTCCGCCTCCGCTTCCGCAAAGCTTAAGATAATAGGCATTGGAATCCAGTCCTTTTTTCCAGATCTTAAAGATACTTTCAGGAATCATTGGACGGAAGTGTTCATACGCCCAATGGGACAGTTTTTTCAGGTTTCTGAAGAATGGGTTCATATCTTTTTTCAGGAAAGCGTCAATACAAGCGTTGTTGTAACGGATAAACTCTTCTTTCAGTGTTTTACGGAAACCTTCTGTTTTCATTTTTTCAAAGAAGATCTGGATCATTGGACCTGTTTCTCCGGTGATTCCGCTGTCGATAAGGAAAATTGCTCCTTTTCCGGCTTCTCCTTCCGGGATATTTACCCTGTCTAAATTTTCTTTGTTCTCAATAAGAATCGGCAGGTTCATGTAACAGATCAAAGGATCCATTCCTGAACTTTTGCCATGGAAATAGCTTTCCATTTCTCCAAAAACGGTTTTTAATTTTTTCAGATTGTCTTTTGAAATATGTTCAGAATCTAGTTTACTGATTGAATATTTTTCAAAAATAGCCGCTACCAGAGCTCCGGAGCTTCCTACTCCGTATCCCTGAGGAATATTGGAATCAAAGAAGAGCCCTTCTGCAATATCACTTTTAAAGCGATTGATATCTAATTCAAAATCATCAGAAAGATCAAGCGTTGTAAGGAAATCAGCATATTTCTGCAGATGTCTGTTGGAATTAAGTTCAAATTCAGAACCGAGATCTGAGAATTTCAAAGTTCCTTTATAGAAGCTGTAAGGTACTACAAGCCCTTGGGAATCTTCAATCATTCCATATTCTCCAAACAGGATTATTTTTGCATAAAATAGAGGGTTGGTCATTTTGACAATAAATCTTTTGACAAAGTTAAAAATTATTCCGCTGAATATAATCAAAATTCACGCCGAATTCCATATTTAATGTAAAAAGCAGACTTTTTTATCGAATCTCAACCGGATGACCCATAAAAAAGCTGTTTCAAAAGTGAAACAGCTCTGTATATTTTACAAGGTATCTCTGTCTTTCCGCATCTGAACTTTCAGGAACCGGATCAATATTAATCCGGTTGCGAAGAACAGTGTCATGGAAAGCGCTGCAATACGCATATTGTTGAAATGCTCAATGAGTGTTGCAAATATAAAGGTTCCGATGATGATGGCAATTTTTTCCAATACATCATAGAAACTGAAAAATGTTGTATTTTCCATAGAATCTTCAGGAAGCAATTTGGAATAAGTAGACCTGGACATCGCCTGAAGACCTCCCATTACAAGTCCGACAACTGCTGCCACACCATAAAACTGGTATTCCACTGTAGGATTTTCTTTATTTAGGAAAAACGCCCAAAGACAGGCAACAATCCATAGTATAATGGCTATAGAGATTACATTTCTGTTTCCGATTCTTTTTGATAATCTTGAGAAGATTACCGCTCCGATAATGGCTTCGATCTGGATAACCAGAAGCGTGGCTATCAATTTATCCTGAGCCAGATTGATTTCACTTTTTCCGAACAGGGTAGCCATCAGGAAAATAGTCTGCATTCCTACACTGTAAAAGAAGAAACTGGAAAGGAAAAATTTCAGGTTTCTGTCTTTAAACAACTCTCCTCCTACTTTGAATAATTCATGGAAACTTTCTTTAGCAATGTCTTTATAAAAGCTTAGATTATCTTTCAGAACTTCAAAGAATCCGCCCTGCTCTTCATGCTTTTTAAAAATATTTTTATAGTTTAAAAGTACCAGATCTTTTGGAAGTTTATCTTTAACATCTCCAAACTGAGGAAGGTGCTTGAAGGTATACTGTGAGAACCCGAACCACCATGCTCCTGTCAACAAGAAGCTGATTCTTGTGAACAACAGCTGCTGGGCCGCTCCTTTGGCAAATACCTGAATCAATACTAAACAGATCACCACCAATACTACCGATCCGATATATCCATAGACATATCCTTTAGCCGAAAGGGCATCCTGCTTATCCCGGGTTGCAATATCCGGCAAGAAGGAGTTATAAAATACAAGACTTCCCCAAAACCCGACACTTGCCGTAATACTGAAAAGAAGCCCCAGAAATACATTATGCATCCCTGTAAACATAGCAAGCCCCATACATGAAGTTGCTCCCAGATAACAAAAGAACTGAAGGAATGATTTTTTATTGCCTATGGTATCTGCCAATGATGATAAAAATGGAGACAGCAGTACCACAATAAAGAAAGAGATGGTGAGTGAATATCCATATACCGCATCAGGCTGGTATTCTTCTCCGAAGATTTTAATCATATGCCTCACCGGGACATCAATCCAGGATTTGGTTTCTTCTACATATTCTTTTTTCTCATACGCTGTGGTAAGAATGGAATAGTAAATAGGAAAAATGGTGGAGGTGATTACCAGCGAATATACGGAATTCGCCCAGTCATATACCGCCCAAGCCTTCATAATCCTTGGATTATTTTTTATATTTTGAGGCTGTTGATTCTCAATTTCAGACATTTCAAATAAATATTAGTAGCACAAAAATAAAAAAACCATTAAGAAATGGATAAGATTTTAAAAAAATTATCGATTCCTTAATGGCAAATACTCTCAAAGAGAATATTATATGTTTTCAATAACGATCGCTGAAGCACCACCGCCACCATTACAAATGGCTGCAGCACCATATTTTGCGTTATTTTGCTTCAATACATTAATCAGGGTAACAATGATTCTTGACCCTGAACTTCCCAGCGGGTGCCCAAGGGCTACCGCTCCTCCGTTAACGTTTACTTTGGAAGCATCCAGCTTTAAGATTTGGTTATTAGCCAATCCCACTACAGAGAAAGCTTCGTTAAATTCGAAGAAGTCGATGTCTGAAATCTCAAGACCTGCTTTTTTAAGAGCAATCGGAAGTGCTTTTGCCGGAGCAGTCGTGAAGTTTTCAGGCTCCTGGGCTGCATCAGCATAAGAAACAATCTTCGCTAAAGGTTTCAGTCCTAATTCTTCCATTTTTTCTTTAGATACAAGGATCAGGGCAGAAGCACCGTCATTCAGTGTGGATGCGTTAGCTGCAGTTACTGTACCGTTTTCTTTTTTGAATACAGTAGGAAGTGTTGTAATTCTATCGAAATTTACAGCTTTGTATTCTTCATCTTCAGCGAAAATAACAGGTTCTCCTTTTCTTTGTGGAATTTCAACAGGAACAACCTCATCATTGAATTTTCCTTCGCTCCATGCTTTTGCTGCTTTCTTATATGATTCAATAGCAAAGTTATCCTGATCTTCTCTTGAAATGCTGTAATCTGTTGCACATTTTTCTGCACATACTCCCATATGCACTTTGTTGTACACATCGGTAAGACCGTCCAATACCATTCCATCCTGCATTTTGATATCGCCTAATTTGGTAGCAATTCTTGCATTATAGTAATGAGGCACTGAAGACATATTTTCCATACCTCCGGCAACGATTACTTCAGCATCACCGGCTTTAATCGCCTGTGCAGCCATAGTAACCGCTTTCATTCCTGAAGCACATACTTTATTTACCGTAGTAGACGGAGTTTCAATAGATAATCCCGCTCCAAGGGCAACCTGACGTGCCGGCGCCTGGCCTTCTCCTGCCTGAAGCACATTCCCCATATAAATTTCCTGAACATTTTTAGGATCAAGACCAATTTTATCTAATGCTCCTTTTACTGCTGCAGATCCCAGTTTGGTAGCCGGAACTGTTGAAAGGCTTCCCATAAAGCTCCCCATAGGAGTTCTTACTGCGGAAACGATGAATACTTCTTTCATGTGTATTATATTTTACTTTTTTTAATGGATGAAGCCTTCCGGCTTCGTATAATATCTGTTCTATTTTACTTTTACGTAGGTAAGTTCAAACTGATTGTTGTCAATCTTTGTCTGAACTTTCAGGAAATTATCCTGAGTTTCCATAATTTTAACGCTGAAAACATCTCCTATCTGTACAGGATCGTTTTTATCTGATTTTTCAATGACAATTGCCTTATAGTTACAGTCGTCCACAAAAACCAGTGTTGATTTTATAAAATCTTTTCCGTTATTGAAATACTCGGTCTGAACATTATCTTTCACGATCATATACCAGATGCCTTCCGGATAATTCTCACGTAGGAATTTACCTTCTTTCAGACTTTTACATTTAGCTGGTTTATCCGGTTTGCTGAAATCTGTGCTCTGAGCTTCGGCTTTTGAAAATGCTAACATCAGTATTCCAGCGCAAAATACTTTTATTAATTTCATATCTGTACTCTGTTGTTTACTTTTTTACTGCTCCTGGCCAAAATCATCATGAATGCACCCAGAAACTCTACAGCCCAGCCCCATTTAAGCTTTACAACCCCTGCGAAAGTTTCCCGCCAGGATTTAAAAGGCAAAAAGCTGAAATACTCCAGCGACTGCATTTTGACAGCTACCAGGGTAAATGCAAACAAAATGATCAGCAATACTCCAAAAAATCTTACGATTTTCGCACTGTTATTAACAATACCAAAAACGGCACATGCAGCAAAGATCCAGCACGCAATGGCCAAATAGTGGTCCAGTTTCCAATAGTTCCAATTTCCAATGATGGGAACATGAACAAGGGGCAGAAAGCTGCCTACAACCACTAATAACAATCCTAATAACTGAATATTTCTCATATTTACTAAAGTGCCAAAATACAAAAAAAAACACACTTAAAAAAAGCGTGTTTCAAATTCAGATTATTACCGAACAAACGTTAATAAGTTTAAAAAAAATCAATTCAAATTAGCAATATAATAAATAATCATTATTTTTATTAACAATTTAAAAATAGATACTTGCAATCTCCAGACCGATCTGAAGTCCGTATTTCTTTGTAAACTGTGCGTTATTGTTAAATGTCGGCGTAAAATCTTTCTGAACAAATAAATTGAAACCTCCGTAACCGATCCCGAATTTGCCACCAACCACAAGATCGTTCATTCCATATCCTACTCTTTCTCTTTCTACAATCCTTGATGAAAATTCATTGGAGTACTTATTATAAATAACGGTTCCAACCCTTACCCCTCCATATACTCCTAAAACAATGCTCAGCTGGTCTTTTTTGTTATCTAAATAGGTATTTCCTTCAAATTCAACATATTTAGGATTCAGAACAAACCGGAGATCTACCGGAACAAAAATATAGGTATTATTAAATCGGGTCTGTTTCAGATTGCCTTTGGTAAATTCCTGTACAGACAGCGTATGCCCTTCCTGTGAATATACTTTTCCGTATTTTGCAGAAAACTGATCTGAACGGAATCCCAGTCCGAATCTGTAAAACAACGGGCTTTTAAAACCACCGACCTGGCTTTCGTATCTGAGCGTAAAATTATAGGAATTATAGACTGTATTTTTCACTTCAGAATCTTTGCTGTAAAACCTGAACGGCTGATCTTTAGAGGTCATATTGGTACCAACAAAGCTGAACGTCATGGCTAAAGAATTTAAAAGCTCTTTAGGTGTTGTTCGCCTTCTCGGAAACATTTCCATTTTGAATCCATTAGAGCCAAGCTGTAACGAATATCTGCTGGGAGGAGCAGGGTTTTTCCCTTCAAAAACAGCGTCTCTTACCATTTCTTTGGTAGCAGTTTCCAATTCTGATTTTTCTGCGTCTATTTTATCGTTAATGATCTGCTGATATTTTGAAGCTGTTTCGGTACGTTGTTTCTGCTTTTCATCGAATGTGATTTTATTTTCACTGAAGCTTTTATCTATGGCATTTAGTTCTGTATTCAACTTTGATTTTTCAGAGAGGACAATGCTGTCCACTTTTTTTGAATACAGTTCCATTCTTGGATTTATCGGCTGATTTTCCTGGGCAAAACTGCAGGTAAAAGCTGTTACTGCAGCCATTAAGGTTATTTTAGTTCTCATATTCTTATTCATTTTCAGACATTATTTATACTCTGTCCTCGTTCAAAGGGCAGTATTTTTTTATATTAAAGACTGGTTTTATTTTGAATCGATGTAGACGGTCACACCCAGAACGGTTACGTTCCCAACATTCGGTACCATTCTGTCAAAGTTGAATGTTCCTACTTTCTTATCATTTTTAGCTGCTTTTGCACGATTTTTATCATATTCATTTCCCAAAAGAAGATCATCGGTGCTGATGTAGCTTGTTTTCGTCTGCTTTACTTCTGCTATAACAGGAAGGTTAGCTGTACTGATTTCTGTTTTTTCCGGGGTCTGCGTTACTTTTTCCGGTTGTTTTACTGCTATCTGAGGTTCTTTATATTCAATGGTTTCAATACTTTGTGGCTTTACTTTTTTTGCAGGCGTTAAAACTTCCTGTGAGTTTACTTTTTCATGAGATTTACTCACTATTTTTATTTCATTTTCCTGAACTGGTTCTTCATTTGGATGTACAGGAAGATCCTGAGTATCGGAGTTTACAGGTTTGGCCACCTGTTCAAGCGTTTTTTTAACGATATAATCTGTTTTATGATTAGGTTTACTTTCCCGGCTGCTATAAAAAATAAATGTTCCCGCTGAAATCAACAGTAATGCAACAGCTGCATACTTCCACCACTGAAAAGAGGGTTTTACTGCCGTTTCAGGGTTTCCGTCCAACTTCTGGTCCAGTTTTGCCCAAAGATCTGCAGAAGGCTTTATTTCGAGCCTTTCATAGTCAGATTTTAGCTGTTTCAGTATTTCTTTTTTCATTGTTTTCGGTTTTTAAAAATTCTGTCAGCCATTTTTTTGCCTTGCTAAGCTGGCTTTTGCTGGTTCCTTCTGAAATATTGAGCATTTCTGCAATCTCATGATGTTTCTTGTCTTCAAAAACATACAGATTAAAAATCAGTCTATATCCTGCAGGCATTTGGGAAAATAGGTCTTCAATATTGATTTCCGCCATCCTTTCATCTATATCTTCTTCCGGGTGATCATCTGCAATTTCTATATCTGCATAAAGAATATTCCGGTTTTTTCTGAGAAAGCTTACAGAATCATTCACGACAATTTTTCTGAGCCAGAACGGAAAGCTTTTCCAGTCTCTGCATTCATCCAGTTTTGTAAAACATTTCAGGAAGGCACTGCTTAAAATATCTTCCGCATCATGAAGGTTGTTGACATAAGAATTTGCAATGGCAAGCATTTTAGATGAAAACATCTCATACAATGCTTTCTGGCCTCTCCGGTCCCGTTTTTTTGCCAGTAAAAAATTCTCTTCTAAATTCTTCATGTATTGGTTTCTATCTATAAGACGGAAATTCTTTAAAATGGTTGCCTGAAAATAAAAAAAACTGCACTTTTTTCCAAAGTGCAGTCTAATATTTTAATTTTCAGTATGATAAATTTAATGATTTACTGAAGAAACCTCATCAGGATTATGTTTATGCCTGAATAGAATCGCAAAGAATATAGCAAGAACCAGAGCATAGATTGCAAAAGAAAGCCATATCTGATGCCAATCTTTTACCATAACAACAGATGAAAGGGTCCCATCCGGATTTACTGCAGCATTAAAACCGCTTTTCAAAATCTCAAGGAATGTAGGATTATCCGGTGTTGTTTCCAGGTAGGTGGAAAGATCCGAAGCTGTTGTAAACTTGTGTGTAAAAAATTTATCAATGGCCCAACCTGCTATATAACTTCCGAAAACAGCTCCAAAACCATTGGTCATCATCATAAATAACCCCTGAGCAGAAGAACGTATTTTTTTATCAGTAGTTGTTTCTACGAAAAGAGAACCTGAGATATTGAAGAAATCAAATGCCATTCCGTATACAATACAGGAAAGAATAATCAGTGAAAGCCCAAATCCGTCCGGCACACCATAGGCAAAGAATCCGAATCTTAAAACCCATGCAAGCATAGACATCAACATTACTTTTTTGATCCCGAATTTCTTCAGGAAAAAAGGAATCGCTAAAATGAACAAAGTCTCTGAAACCTGAGAAATTGACATAATAATGGTAGATCTCTGAACAACAAAAGAGTCTGCATATTTTGGAAAATGTGAAAATTCACTTAAGAAAACATCTCCGTAGGCATTAGTTAATTGAAGTGCAGCTCCCAAAAGCATTGAAAACAGGAAGAATAAGGCCATTTTGTAGCTCCCGAATAGCTTAAATGCATTCAGACCTAACTGCTCTGATAATGGAGCGCTTTTATCAATTAGTTTTTGTGGCGGACATTTCGGAAGCGTCAGTGCATAAATTCCCAATAGGATCGCTACCGCTCCTCCAATATAAAACTGTCCTTCGGTTGCTTTGTTTCCTGTAAGATTGGTAATCCACATGGCTACAATAAATCCAATTGTTCCCCATACCCTGATTGGCGGGAAATCTTTTACCACATCCAGATTACTATTTTTCAAAATAGTATATGAAATAGAGTTGGCAAGGGCAATGGTAGGCATATAAAAACACATGGCTACAAGCATTACCGAAAAGAAAGAATTAGGATCTGCCGAATGAGGCAATATGAAAAGAACAGCACCATAAAGAATGTGCAGCACCGAAAAAATTCTTTCAGCATTTACCCAGCGGTCAGCAATAATTCCGGTGATGGTTGGCATAAAGATAGAAGCAATTCCCATTGTTCCGAAAACGGCTCCGAACTGGGTTCCATCCCAGTGCTTTGTACCGAACCAAAAATTAGCCATCGTAATCAGCCAGGCTCCCCAGACAAAAAACTGAAGAAAACTGAGGATGGTCAGTCGTAATTTTAAATTCATAGTTTATATAAAGTATCTCTTTTAGTCAATTTTCTTTTTCCTCCTTTTAATTTCTTCCTGAATTTCCAGAGCGGTGTCATAATCTTCTTCTCTTACGGCTTCATCCAGCATTTTCTGAAGTTCTTCCATAGACACAGATTTTAAGTTATCTTCAGCCTGTACTGTTTCTGAAAACGATTGTTCTTCTTTTGAAACATCTTCCAGCTCAAGAAGGATTCCTGCTTCATTCAGCACTTGTTGTGTAGTAAAAATCGGTGCATCGAATCTTACAGCCATTGCAACAGCATCAGAAGTCCGGGCATCAAGGATCAGCTCTTCGTCATTGGCTTTATTCTTAAAGTTGATATTGGAGAAAAATACACCGTCTACAATTTGATAGATAATTACTGAAACCAATTCGTAATGGGTAGAAACTATAAATTTGGTGAATAGATCGTGGGTAAGGGGTCGCGGTGGATGGATATCTTTTTCCAGTCCGAGAGAGATGGACTGTGCTTCGAAATTTCCAATGACAACAGGTAATTTTATGTGTGTCTCTTCATGTTCCAGTAATAGGGCGTACGCGCCTGATTGGGTCTGGCTGTACGATATTCCGCGAATAATTAGCTGTTTATAATCCATAACTACAAATATAGATTAATTTTTTATTGTGATTTCACTTTTTTACGCAAAAATAAAAGCCCGGAAAGCCGAGCTTTTATTTGTATTATGAAGAATTGTAAATGGCTGATCGTCAATGGTACTCCGTAAGTGAATTTTTAATTTATCAAAGATTGACAAGCGAAGCGAACTGACTGCTCACCATTAACTTTTTTATCCTTTTATTGCTTTGATTTTCTCTGTTAAAGCCGGGATGATCTGGAAAGCATCTCCTACTACTCCATAATCAGCAGACTTGAAGAATGGTGCTTCAGCATCATTGTTGATTACTACGATTGTTTTAGAAGAGTTTACCCCTGCAAGGTGCTGAATAGCCCCGGAAATCCCTACTGCAATGTAAAGATTAGGTGCAATTGCTTTACCGGTCTGTCCTACGTGCTCTGTGTGAGGTCTCCATCCGATATCAGAAACCGGCTTAGAACATGCGGTAGCAGCTCCTAAAACGTTAGCCAGTTCTTCAATCATTCCCCAGTTTTCAGGACCTTTCATCCCTCTACCTGCAGAAACAACCACCTCAGCTTCTTTAAGATCTAATTTACCTGAGCTTTGCTCGTGAGAGATCACTTTTGTATCTTCGTTAGCTACTGAAAGATTTTTCACCTCTTCTGAACCTGATACTCCGTTTTCTTTAACACCGAAAGCATTTTGAGAAACAGTAACAATTACTCCGCTACCATCTGCTTTTGCATGCATGAATCCTTTTCCTGAGAATGCTTTTCTTTTTACCTGGAATGGAGAAAGGTTTTCAGGAGCTTCCAAAGCGTTTGTAATTAAAGAATAGTTCTTCATTACAGCCAGCATAGGTGCAATAGAAGAAGCATCTGTTGTATGAGGGAAAACAATAATATTTCCGTCTGCTACTTCATTTACTGCCTGTGCATATGCTTTTGCAGAGAAATTCTTAAGACCCTCGTCTTTGATATTGATTACGTTTGACGCTCCATATTTGTACAATACATCTGAAGCATCTGTAGGGTTTACAGAGATTGCCGTAACGGTATCTCCTGCTTTGTCTGCAACAGCTTTAGCATAAGAAACTGCCTCAAAAGCTGCTTTTTTGTAAACTCCGTTTATATTTTCTGCGTATACGAATACTGCCATTTTTTTAAATTTAAAGATTAAAAAATTAAAGGATTAAAGAATTAGATCACTTTAGCTTCTTCGTGAAGTAATCTTACCAATTCATCAAGGTTATCAGGAGAAACCATTTTTACAGCAGCTCTAGGCGGCACACTGTCATAAGATACACCCTGAACTTTTACTTCTGAAGAAACTGGTTCTACAACCTGCAAAGGTTTTGTTCTTGCAGACATAATCCCTCTCATGTTTGGAATGATAAGGTCTTTTTCATCCACTAATCCTTTTTGTCCTGCAATGATGGCCGGAAGTTTTACAGAAATAGTTTCTTTCCCTCCTTCAATTTCTCTTACTGCAGTCGCCTCGCTTCCGTTTACGTCTAAACCTACCGATGCATTTACGAAAGGCTGGTTCAATAACTGAGCTACCATTCCCGGAACAGAACCTCCGTTATAATCGATAGATTCTTTTCCACAAAGGATAAGATCATATCCCCCATTCTGAGCTACTGCAGCAATTTCTTTTGCTGTTGAATAGCTATCCTTAGGATCAAGGTTTACTCTTACTGCATCATTAGCACCAATTGCCAATGCTTTTCTGATAACAGGTTCTGTAGCTGCATCTCCTACATTGATCACAGTTACTGTTGCTCCCTGAGATTCCTGAAGTTTAACCGCTTTTGTTAACGCAAATTCGTCTAAAGGGTTGATTACCCACTGAATTCCGTTTTTGTCGAAAGCAGACTTATCTGCTGTAAAGTTAATTTTGGAAGTAGTATCCGGAACACTACTAATACAAACTAATATTTTCATGTGTACTATTTTATTATTTCCCTTTAGTGCCTAAACCCATGATGATTTTAGCAGAGATTTTGTTTGAATTAATTTTTGCTAATATAAGCAAAAAATATATTATGCATGCATAATATATATTGATTTGTTATTCAGAGCATTAAAATTAACAAAATGTCCTAAAACAGAGCGTTTTTGTATTAATAAAGAGATCATTAATCTTATTTTCTGATGAATTTTTTAGAAAATTTGTTTCCCTTAATTTCCATGCTAATGGTATAAATTCCGGGGGTAAGATTTCGAATATCTATTTTATTGTGGTCAGGCTGGGTATTCATGCTTCTTCCTGTATTATCAAAAATTTCAACTTTGGAGACTGGTGATGCAGATTGTATATTTATAAAATCAGTCGCGGGATTCGGATACACTGAAATATTACTTTCTTCCTCAATAGTTTCTTTAGTTCCCAATGTTGAACTATTTACGGCTGTCACCATATAATCATCAAAAGATGTGATATGAGCTACTGTATTCCCTGCACCAACTACTGAAACAAAATCCAATTCAAAAGGATCTACACCTGCGGCGGCTGGTGTATGTGTTGAGGCAGGACTGTAAGCAGTACCTCCAGGGGTTATCCATGTAACAATTCCTGTCGTTTTGTTGAATGTACAGTTCAAAGTAATCCATGTATTGGGTGGATAAGTATTTGTAGCAGGTTCAAGATAAAAAAGATAATTTCCGGTTACCGCTGTTGATACTTTAGTATAATATGCAATTCCTACAATTCGTTGTGTATCATATTCATATCCGGCTCCCAGCAACGTTTTATGGGTGGTCCCGTCATAAATCAATACGGTTGCTCTTCCCACACCGCCTATGACGCTTCCTGTGTATAATTTGAAGCTTAGTTTAAGGATATCATTTCCAGCAGTTCTTGCCGCCCAGGATGTTCCCAGCCCGTTCTTCCACATATACTTTGTGCCCGTAGATCCAGCACTTCCGGTAAGCTGTAAAGATTTTCCGTGGGAAACATCTACATTCACAATCTGTGCTTCCGAATTGGAACCTCCGGCAAAATCCGTATAAAAGCCACCTTGCCCGGGAGTTGATGCAGTAATATCCGTTCCAATATTTCCTATAGTATAACTATTAAAATTATCACTTTCCAGAGTCTGGGCATTCAAGGTTTGAAATAAAACCCATAGAAATGCATTAATTGATAGAAAATTTTTCATAATATATTTTTAATTCAATGTCAAACTTACTTCAGTTAAAAAGTGGAATCAATACCAGTTATTAGGTAAATTTTATACTTTAAAGAAAATTGATTCTTATTTTAACATCAATTGAAGAAGGATTAGCTCCTGTTAATAAGACAGCAGAAATCCTGAAAGGTTGTCTGTGAAATAAAAATATCTATTGATTACTACATTAAAATTTAATTGATTTTTGAGATTTATAAAAAAATATTCAATCTGGATTCCCAAAAAGCATCATTTATAAAGGCTTTGTTGCCCTGAATTCTATTTTACTCGGCAAAACTCTTGGATTCATTTTCAAAATATCCAGTACAAGATTTCCCATATCTTCGGGCTGGATCTTCCAGCTGTCTTTTTCTGAAGGAATATTTCCGTTGAAATGAGTCGCCACTGATCCGGGCATAATCACGGTAGATTTGATATTGTATTTTCTAAGATCGATCATAGCCGCTTGGGTAAACCCTACAACACCAAATTTTGAAGCGTTATATCCTGTTCCGTTCTCAAAGAAGTTGGCACCTGCCAGACTGGAAATGGTGATATAATATCCTTCCGTTTTCTTTAATTCTTCCACGGAGGCTTTTAAAGTATAGAAAACACCGGTTAAGTTTGTTTCGATCATATCATTCCATTCCCCGGCTGTGAGCTCATCCACCGGTTTAAATATTCCCAGTCCTGCATTGGCAATTACAAAATCCAGTCTTCCAAATTTTTCTACTGCATATTTTATGGCTTCCTCTTCACTTTCTAGGCTTCTTACATCAGAAACAATTCCCAGAACATTTTCCGAATACTTCCTAAGCGTTTCTTCAGCTTTCTCTACCTCTTCTCTTTTGCGTCCCGAAAATGCTACGGAAATTCCGTTTTCAAGCAATATTTTTGCGATCCCGAAACCAATTCCTTTGGTCCCTCCCGTTATATAGGCTACTTTATCTGACATGTTCCTTAATTTTAATTCCCTAAAATAATAAAAACGCTCCAATTGGAGCGTTTTATATAGCCTAAGATTTTGTCAGGTTATTTTTTGATGAATTTTTCGGTAAAATTTCTGTCGTCAGTTTCAATATTAAGAAGATAGACTCCTGCAGATAGGTTTTTTACATCAATCTTGTTTCCGTTCAGCTTAATTTGAAGTTCCTTCCCCTCCATATTGTAAACCTTAACTGCTTTTACCAAATGTGAATCAGTCAATTTGATAAAATCTGTAGCCGGATTGGGATAGATGATGATCTTTTTCTTAGGACCAGTTGTCTCTTTTGTAGATAACCCGCTTTGATTATTTAACTGAATATTATCAATATAAGCTGATCCTTCTGCATTATTATGCACAAAACGCACCTGATCAATATTAATAGGCTCTATAGTCCCTGTATAGATCAGGATATTATCCAGATAATATTTGACTTCTGAGGAGGAACCTATTATTGAAAACCTGTGCCAGACATTGGGCTGCCATGATCCGGAAGCAGACATTAACTCCGGACTTACAAGCTTATCTAAAATTTTAACTGAGCCTGTATTTTCAAAATCAACACGGATGACAAATTTTTCTTCTGCATTATTTACTCCCTGAAAGCCGAATATTGATCCGTTAAGCTGAGACATATTAATATCAAATGAAACAGAAAACCCAGTGGATGGCTGAATCTGAATATTATTAAAAGCTCCAATGATGGGAACTGATTGAGTTCCGTATATATTCTCTTTTACAATCCTGAGAGAGTTGTAGCCATCTGTCGCATCGTCGATACAGATTGTCTGGTTTAATATGTTGGGGGGCTCATCACCGGTAGGCGTACTTATCCAAGTCCCCTGAGCGTGAATATTTCCTGTATAAAATCCTTCGTAGTCCTCAAATGAGGTTCTTTGCTGAGCAACAGAAAGCACTGATAACAAACAGATTGTGATTGAGTAGATTTTTTTCATAGTCTTTTTTTTAGTCAGAACTAAAATTAAAAACATCTGAGAGTTAAAAAAATATCATTCGTCAAGCAGAAATCCGATTATTGTTATTAACTTGAAGCCGGACTGGCAATAAAAAAGACCTCGCGCACAGGATATACCCAAAAGTTGAGACAGTCCAAAAATAAATCCAGCGCTTCTTTTCAGAAACGCTGGATGGTAAGGTATATTAATTTCAATTATTTTGAATAATTTTCAAAAAACAACGGAATACTTTCAATTCCTTTATAGAAATTAAATAATCCGTAATGCTCATTCGGTGAGTGAATTGCATCAGAATCAAGACCGAAGCCCATCAGAACTGATTTTGCTCCCAACACCTTTTCAAACATCGCCGTAATAGGAATACTTCCTCCACTTCTATAAGGTAATACCTCTTTTCCAAATGCGGTTTCCATCGCTTGTTTTGCAGCTAAGAATTCTTTTGTATCACTTGGCAAAACATATGGCATTCCTCCGTGATGTGGTGTAACTTTTACTTTTACATTCTCAGGGGCAATTTTTTCAAAATGCTTTGTGAACTTTTCTGTAATTTCCTCTGGTGTTTGATAAGGAACCAGACGCATAGAAATTTTAGCAGAAGCTTTGGAAGGAATTACTGTTTTCGCTCCTTCTCCTGTATATCCGCCCCAGATCCCATTACAGTCTAAGGTAGGACGAATAGAGGTTCTTTCCAGTGTTGTATATCCTTTTTCGCCTTCCACTCCGTTCAGTCCGATTGATTTTTTGAATTCTTCAGGATTATCTTTCAGTTTATTCATTTCTGCTCTGTCTACATCAGACACCACTTCCACATTGTCATAGAATCCGTCAATCGTAATATGTCCGTTTTCGTCAATGAGCTGGGCAATCATTCTTGACAGCACATGGATCGGGTTGGGAACAGCTCCTCCGTAAAGTCCTGAATGTAAGTCTCTGTTAGGCCCTTCCACTTCTACTTCCACATAGCTTAATCCTCTTAAACCGGTAGTTACCGTTGGCTGCTCATTGCTGTAAATATGGGTATCTGATATTAAGATACAGTCGCAGGCTAATTTTTCTTTGTTTTCATTAACGAAATCACCAAGACTTACCGACCCTACTTCTTCTTCCCCTTCCAAAATAAATTTCACGTTGCATGGAAGCGCATTGGTTTTCATCATCGCTTCAAAAGCTTTCAGATGCATGAAAAACTGGCCTTTATCATCTGCAGAACCTCTGGCAAAGATGGCTCCCTCCGGGTGAAGTTCAGTTTTTTCAATATAAGGTTCGAAAGGAGGTTTTCTCCATAACTCCAACGGATCTGCCGGCTGTACATCATAATGTCCGTATACTAAAACCGTAGGAAGGCTTTTATCTAAAATCTTTTCTCCGAAAACGATAGGATAGCCTTTTGTTTCACACACTTCCACATTATCTGCTCCTGCATTCTTAAGGTACCCTGCACAAACGTCTGCACACTTCAGTACATCATCTTTATAAGCCGGATCTGCAGAAATAGAAGGAATTCTCAGTAACTCAAATAATTCATCCACGAAACGCTGTTTGTTTTCGTTGATGTAATTTAATGTCTCTTGCATTGTAAAAATTTATTTTGTTAAAAGTAAAAAAAATGGTCTGCAGACGCAAACAAAAAGGGAGAATTTTCTGAATAGCTTATCATTTTAAATCTATACGTCTTTAACAAAAAATGTCCTACACAATGGCAGGACATTTTATATGGTATACTCGTAATTAATGTTCAGCTTTTGGAGCTTTTTCAGCTTCAGCAGGTTTTGCCGCGGAAGTACTGTCTTTTTTAGGAGCTTCAGCTTCATGTTTTTCAGCCGGAGCCGCTTCTTTGTGACCTTCAGCAGCGTTATGACCATGTGCTTCACCTCCGCCCTGTACATCATCAGAATATCTTTCTACTCCTTCTTCCAGTTTCAGTGTATTTTTGTTTCCTCCTGCCTGGATCTTTTTACAGCTTACAGCTACAGCAGCAATAGCTAAACATATAACTAATTTTTTCATATGCAAAATTTATTTTTTTAAAGGTCATATGGAATCGCATTATTTTAGTCTGTCCTGATTATCCAAACAGCGGGCGATTTCATGCTTACATTTTTAATTGCCCAAAATTAAGAAATCCTGCTTTTTTCGGCAACATTTTTATACTGATTTTAAAATAATTTTCCCTTTTTTGGATTGTGTAAAAATAAGGTAGTCTTCGCCTCCATCTTTTATTCCGTATTTCTTTCTGATCTCTTCCGGTTTTAACGGATAGTTTTTCGAAATAATATTGAATTGTTCTTTCTTTTTAATACTCTTAGATTCAACAGATTCCATCTCTAAGATTCTTCCCGGAAAGTCATCCTCTCTTTTATCCGAGGTATAAATATGGGTATTGGGATGAAGCTTTTTTAACTCAAATCGTTGAGAGATCAGATTGAATGTTCCACCTTTTAAAATGGAATTATTTGGGATATAAATGAATTTTTCCGGCTCAGCGTATAAAGCCTCCGCATCATCTTCCTCTCCAAATCTGAATATAAACACAGGTTCGCTGCTATCCAGATTAACGCAGTTGCAGGTAATTCCTTCATGAGGTTTACCGGAAAGGAAAGCAACCACTTCCTTAACATCATTTTTTAAGGCTATAATTTCTATTCTGAAAATACCGGGAAGCACCGAAACCAAATATTTAAGATCAATCAACGGAGAAAGCTTGATGACCACCTGATCTGAAGATGTCATAAGTGTGTCCTGAATTTCGAGAATATCGGGCGACAGGTCTTCCAAAAGAAATACTTTATTTTTACTACTGTCTCTTCTTGCCGGATCTAAGTAAATAACATCGAAATGCTCTTTATTTGAATTTAAAAAGTCTTCCAGTTTCTGATTGACAAAGACGGCTTTACGTTTCAGGATATTCCAGTTATGTTCTACAGTATTTAAAAGTTCAGTATTTTGCTCTACCAGTGTAATTTCCTCAAAATTCTGTGAAAGATAATAGGCATCAATCCCGAATCCACTTGTCAGATCTGCAAACTTTCTGCCTTTTAACATTTCTGATTTATAGGCAGCTGTCTTTTCTGATGACGACTGCTCCAGACTCAGCTGGGGCGGAAAAACAATTCCTTCTTTCAATAGGAACGGAAATTTCTTTTCGGCTACCTGTTTTCCTTTGATCTGCTGTACAATTTCCTGTATAGAAACATCAGGAAACGGGGATTTTTTCAACAGTAATGCGTGTAAATCTGTATTTAGATTTGTATTGATGTACTTCTGAACTTCTTCATTTAAAATTTTACTTACCACGAATCTCACTGATTTTTTTATATGCTCGCTGATTTTGCAGATAACGCAGATTTTTTAAATATAAATATCATTAATTAATACTCAATAAAGTAATCTGGTAATTTATGGAAATGTTAAAATGGCTTCCCAGAGATCTCACAAATTTCACAGATGATAATTGTACATCATCTGTTTAAGATGATAACGACTTAAAAATTCCGAATTTGTGGGAAATTAAAATTATTCAAACATTTCAGCCCAACGTACGGGCTTTATTTCATTTTCGCTGTAAAGTTCTTCCGCTGACTTTTTAACGTCTAATTTAGGGTATAAATTAACCCCGATCAGCTTTATTTTTCCTTCTTCCACCCATTTCTGTTCTTCAACAGCATGGTTATAGATCTTTTTTTGTACTATTCCCTGCTTTAAAAGCTGCAGATAACCGCCGGCCTCTTCTATTTCTACAAACAGATCCCATGATTTTTCTGCAATCTGGCGCGTGATATCTTCAATGTAATAACTGCCGTTTGATGCATCTTCAAATACATTGATGATACTTTCGTAGGCTAAAACAATCTGCTGTTTGAAAGAGATCTCTTCTGAGTTTTCCGTGCTTCTTTCCACCAGATAATTGTTGCTGAAAACAGCGTCTGCACCGCCTATCATGGCAGAAGCCAATTCTAAAGTGGAACGGATCAGGTTATTTTCATTATCAGCAACAGCTTTATTTCTAAGGGAAGTTTCTGCAAAGATGTAAGGAATCTCATCCAGGCCATATTCTTTGGAAAGCTGGTTGAAAACAATTTTAAAGGCTCTTAACTTGGCCATTTCAAAGAAATAATTTCCACCAACAGCAATTCTGAAGATCAATTGATTTAAAATTTCAGCACCATAAACTTCAGTAAGTTCTTTTGTCTGAGCCAATGCTATTCCCAACTGCTGGTATATAGCTGCTCCGGCATTCTGATGAAGGGAAATATCAATACAAATATTTCTTTTGAAGTTCTTTGCCAAAAGCTCTTTAGCCAATTGATCGTTTATAACAGACTGTTTTTCATCAATAATACTGATCAGTGAAAAATACTGGTCTTCTTCTTTAGGGCTGATATGCCCCGCAAGATCTTTATTATTAACAAACAGGGCTTTCTGTTCAAGATTCTCTACATTATGTTCCAGAACAAATGCAAATACATCTTCTTCCAGACTTTCGTGGTAAGTAGCTACCAAATGGGTATTTTCTTCCACTTTCGGCAGGTTGGCCAATGGTTTCCGAACTTCGCTGTAAAACGGTTTCACTTCAATTCCTTCAAGGTTTTCCTTTTTTAAAATTGAATAAATATCTTCTGTTTTAAGCTGTTTCTTAACTAAATTTTCCCAGTTTGGAAGTATTTCTGACATTGGAGATGGATTATTTGTGAATTGTGAATCGTCAATAGTGAATTTTAATTTAGTTTAAGATTCACTATTGACGAATTTTATTCAATTTGTATTATTTTTTCGCAATATTACTGCTGTCTACCACCAGAATAAAGATCTCTTCATCCGGTTTTTTCATAAAGTAATTTTCTCTTGCGTATTTTTCTTTTTCCGATTTATTGTTCATCAGTTTTTTATAAAAGGCATCATTTTTTTCATATTCCTTTTTATAATATTCCAACTGATCTTCATATCGGCTGATTTCGCCGTTCAGTTCATTGATTACGAGAAAAGAGGTTTTATCAAAGAAAATCATCCAGACCAGAAACAGGCAAATGGTAATGGTATATTTATTCAGAACATATTTCTGAATGAGTTTGAGTGTTTCGGACTTCGGCTGGATGTCTTTAATAAGTTTGTTTTCTTTCATTTTAATGTTTTCTCAACGAATTTTTTATAACAGTAGTTAAAAAATCAATCGCTACGGAATTCTGCTTCATGTTCGGAATGATAAGATCGGCTTCATTCTTTGATGGTTCTATGAATTCCTGATGCATTGGTTTTAAAGTAGTCTGGTAACGGTGAAGAACTTCATTTAAGTCTCTTCCCCTTTCCTGGGTATCTCTTCGGATCCTTCTGATGAGTCTTTCGTCTGAATCGGCATGAACAAATACTTTCAGGTCAAATTCTTTTAACAGTTCTTTATTGGTAAGAACCAGAATTCCTTCTACCACCAATACATTCTTAGGTTCTACAGTGACATGATCTCCTGTTCTGGAATGGGTAACAAAGCTGTATATCGGCTGTTCAATAGGCTCGTTATTTTTTAAAGCTTTTACGTGTTTCAGCATCAATTCAAAATCTATGGACTTTGGGTGGTCATAATTTAACGCCTCCCGTTCAGTCAGGGTAAGATTCGGGTTGTCATGATAATAATTATCCTGTGAAAGGATGTTCATTCCTTCAATATCAAGCTGCTGGAGTATCTTGTCAACAACTGTAGTTTTGCCGGAGCCTGTACCTCCTGCAATTCCTATTACAAGCATTCTTTTTTGTTTCTTTATAGTTTGTACAAATATACTATTTTAGATAAAAATATGACAGCACAGACCAATAAATTGAACAATTAAGGGGACAAAGATATTCTAAGGTGAAAAAGATAAAACCGTTTTGCCGGCAAATCCCCATTATTTCAAATAAAAAATCCGATGCTTAGCACCGGATTTAAAAGTTTTTACTATTTATTTTTTTATAAATTTTGTGGATATTTCCAATCCTTTTATAGTTAAGATATAATCACCCGTCTGAAGACCTGAAACGTTGATCTGGCTTCTTCCGCTTCCTACTGTGGCATCCATCACTTTTCTGCCCTCCATATTGTAGATTTCTGCTTTTTGCTCTTTATTTCCTTTCAATGATATGTTTAATATATCAGAAACCGGGTTAGGATAAACTGAAATCTGCTGTTCTTTAGTAACTTCTTTGGTACTTAGCTGACAGGTATATGCCGGAAGTGTATACCCTGCAGCCGTAAACTCCTGGGTCATTATGGTAATATCATTACAGGTAAACCCAAACTGGCCTACCATATCTATTGCAGCCTGTCTTACCGCAATAGCTGCATTCTGTTGATTAGTTGATGAAGTAGTTAAATCAAGCCCTTCTAAAAATGCCCTGTCTGTTTTTTCTCTACCTATTCTGTCATAGATTCTCATCAGAGCCGATGCCCAGATCTGGCCTTTGGTATGGATAGCTCCAGAACCAGGATACAAAACGGTATAATTGGTGATTCTTCCGGCCCAGATGGGGTTATGCCCATCCCAGCTAAACATCCAATTGTATTGAGGGGATGAAGAAGGCCATTGATTAAGGCTTCTGCTATAAGACTGTGCCCAGTAATCACCACTTCCTTCACTTAATCCATCAGAATTTGATACACCTCCTGAAAGCCAGTGATGAATTCCATGTCCTAATTCATGAAGCACAACATCGGCATCTTCAGCATCGTCTACACCACCCTGGCCGAATTCTAAAGTTCCGGCTGTAGTATATTGTGAATTATCGTCTCCGTTTAGTGCATGAGGATCATAAATAACCGCACCTCCGTTAGTAGTAGGTTTACAGACAATTCCTAATGTCTCATTGATATACCTTAAACTTTTATCGATGTGCCAGAAAGCATTTACTGCTTCAAATCCCAACTCGCTTCTGTTGAACAAAAACTGGTTGGTAGCCTGTGTAAACAAACCTGTATTAGGATTGCTGATATTTCTTATTTCAACATAAGAATTCTTCAGTTTGTAAACATTATTGGCAAATTCTATATCTGATAATGTTACCAAGCTTCTGGCATTATCCAGGCTGGCATTGGTGGCATCATTACCATCTACATAATTACCCCCATATGTTGATCCTGTCTTTGATAGCGGATCCGGATCGAATACATAACCAGATCCTGAGGCTTTAAAGCTGACGGTTTTATTCAGCTTTTTTGCTTTCTTTTTTGGAGATCGGGAAGTGTCACCTTCATGCCTATGGTGTACTGCGATGTTTTTAACGCTTATGACCTCTCCTGTTTTGGCATCAACAATGGTTTCCCAGCTTCCGGGATTGTCATAGGAGTTAATAACAGCTCTGTAAACAAGTTTAGTATTTCCTTCATCTGTAATATAGACAAACAACTTGTTTTCCTGATATGTGATCTCTCCTTTTGATTTAGATGCTTTGTATGCCTTATTAAATGCATCAGACGCAGAAACAGAAGGTACTATATCTATTTCTTTCAGGTTTTTCCTGAAACTTTCTGTACCCGTATAGCTTATTCTGCCTTCTTTATTGAAATGGACCAGAATTTCTGACTGAAAAACCGGTACATCTTTAATAAACTGCTGAAAACGGAGTGTTTCTCCTGTATTTCCTTTACGTACAGAATTTAAAGTAAGCTTACTAAAGCTCTGAATTCCTAAATCTCTCGTATTTTCCTTGATCCATCTGTTTGCAGAAGCTTCATAGGATGATTCCTGAGCCATTAATGTGCTACAGCACAGAACGCTGCCTAGCACCAGTGAAGTAATTTTTAATTTCATATATTGTTTTTTTGCAATTATTTAAATAAAAATAATAATAATTAATGAATTTTAAGTTTTTTTAACACAAAAACCTAAAAAACAAATATCAAAAATCTAACAAACCACTTTTTGACATAAAAAAACCGTTTCATTTTTCATGAAACGGCTGCTATTTATTTTATTTATACGATTTCGCTTGTTAATTCTCTTGAAAGCAATTTTTCGTGCATAGGCTTCAGAACATCCATTGAGCCCGTTTTTACAGTGCATTTGCCTTTGTAATGCACCAGAATGGTACACTGCTCTGCCTGTTCTAAGGTATGTTTGCATATTTCGATCAAACAGTTGATCACATAATCGAAAGTATGAATATCATCATTATGCAGTACCAATTTATACACTTCATCTGTATCGTCCAAAACAAGTACTTCTTCTTCATACTGCCGTTTCGGATCTTCATAATCTTTTATACTGTTATAAAAAATCATCTTTAATTATTTTAAACTTCTCCTATTTTATCAGCCAGATCGTTGATCATATTTGGCCCTTCATATACTAATTCTACAAGCTCTACGCTTTTATTATTCATTTTCAGGATTTTGAAATGATAGTTATCCAGATCAAACTCCTGATTTTCTTCCGGAATATCTTCTAATTCGTGAAGAATGAATCCTGCCAGTGAATTATATTCACTATCTTCTGACAAAGGAAGCTTTTTAGGCAGATATTCGTTGATTTCATCCAGTGGCTGGGTTGCCTGTACCCAATAAATATTATCTCCGATTTTATCTACCAGTTTATCTTCATCATCCTCTTCATCCTGTATTTCTCCTACCAGCTCTTCCAGAATATCTTCCAGGGTAATAATTCCTTCTGTACCTCCGAATTCATCAATTACAATGGCTAGATGCTGCTTTTTCTGCTGGAAGATCTTTAAGAGGTCTGAAATCTTTTTGCTTCCTACTACGAAAAACGCATCACGCATCAGTTCTTTAAGGTCTTCATGATTCAAATCTCCTTTTCTCTTAACAAATTCCCTTATAATCTCTTTGGTATAGAAAATACCAATTACATTGTCAATAGAATCAAGGTATACAGGAATACGGGAATACCCGCTGTCCATAATCTTATTGATAATCTCATTGATATCTTCTTCAAAATCAATAGAGGTGATATTCTGTCTTGGAACCATGATCTGCTTGGCAGAATGATCCGTAAAATCGAATGCGTTTTTGATGATCTCGTAGTTCTCTTCTTCAATTTCACCGCTGTCCGCACTTTGTTTTACCAATAACTGAAGCTCTTCTGTAGAGTGAATTTCCTGTTCTGAAGCCGGGTGAATTTTAACCAGTCTCAGGAAACCATTCGACATGGAGTTCATTAGCCAGATAAACGGTTTAAAGATGGTATAGAAAACTCTTAAAGGTACTGCCGTTGCCATAGTAGTCGCTTCAGATTTCCTGATCGCAATTGATTTTGGAATAAGCTCACCAAAAACAATATGCATAATTGTGATCAATACGAAACTGGTGACCAAAGAAATTGAAGTAACAGATGCCTCGCTCATTTCTATGCTCAGGGAATGAAAAATGTTTTCAACAATATGGTGAAGCGCACTTTCCCCTACCCATCCTAATGCCAGGGAAGCCAATGTAATTCCAAGCTGTGTTGCAGACAGATATTCATCTAAATGTTTGATGATGTGCTCCGCCTGCTTAGCCATAGAGTTTCCTTCTGCGGCTTTTAACTGAATTTGTGAGTAACGAACTTTAACAATTGAAAATTCTGCGGCTACGAAAAAGCCATTGAGTAATACAAGAAATAAGGCTAGCAAAAGCCTGACTATGTCCGAGTCCATTTAGAAATTGTGTAATTTTTATTTTTACAAAGATATGGAAAATATAAATAACTAAGGACTTTAATTTAGGAAAGGCGGATGGAAGCTGGAAGAGAGAAGGAAATGAAGTCACAAACAACAAAAGAATTTTCTTTTTTTGACGTTACTCAAAATCAATATTTTTCTAAAAATATCAGACTTTGATCTTCCATCTTTAATAAAAAAAGCACCGACTATATCGATGCTTTATGTATACTGTTAAGGTATTTCTTATGAATTTTTCAGGGCTTCTGCTCCGGAAACGATCTCTAAGATCTCGTTGGTAATGGCAGCCTGTCTTGCTTTGTTGTAGAAGATCACAAGATCATTCTTTAAAGCCTGAGCGTTATCTGTCGCTTTGTGCATGGCTGTCATTCTTGCTCCGTGCTCTGATGCTACTGAATCAAGAACGGCTTTGAAAACCTGAGTTTTAATTGATTTAGGAATCAAATGATCTAGGATCTCTGCTCTGGTTGGTTCAAAGATATAATCTGTTTCTACCGGTGCATCTGATGCATCTGCTTCAGGCATTGAGATCGGAAGAAGCTGTTCAGTCATTACTTCCTGAGTAGCGGCATTAACAAATTTGTTATAGATCAGATAAACCTCGTCAAATTTACCTTCTTTAAAGCTGCCCATTACACCTTCTGTAACGTGAGCAACTGTATCAAAGTTTAAATTATCAAAAACGGCACTTTCATTAGCATATACTTTACGGTTTTTTCTTACCGCATCAAATGCTTTTTTACCGATTGTAAGAACTTCAACTTCGTATTGAGATTTATTCTGAAACTGGCTGTTAAGTTCTTTTACAATAGATGAGTTGAAAGCTCCTGCAAGACCTCTGTTTGAAGTAACAGCGATGAAAAGAACTCTCTTCACTTCTCTTTTTTGAGCATAAACAGAAACCTGATCAGGATCAGAGCTAGAATTTACATTCTGGATGATTTCCTGTAGTTTTTCAGAATAAGGTCTTAACATTACGATTGCATCCTGTGCTTTTTTAAGCTTCGCTGCGGAAACCATTTTCATAGCACGTGTAATCTGCATCGTAGATGAAATTGACGTAATTCTGCCTCGTATTTCTTTTAAGTTTGCCATTAATTTGGGTTCAAAGTTTATGGTCTAAGTTTAAGGTTCAAAATTAGGTATTTCAAACCTTAAACATTGAGATTTTTAGTTATATTTAGAAGCTAGATCGTTAGCTGCCTGCTTAAGAACGCTGGTAATTGAATCATCAATTTTCCCTGCTTTGATAGCAGCCATTGTATCTGGGTGCTTAGATCTTAAGAATGCGATATACTCGATCTGGAATTCTTTTACTTTTCTGATAGGAACGTTTCTTAAAAGGTTCTCAGTTCCCGCATAGATCATAGCTACCTGGCTGTCCACCGGAAGTGGAGAGTTTACCGGCTGCTTAAGGATCTCTACGTTTCTTTCTCCTTTAGAGATTACTGCTAAAGTAGAAGCATCAAGGTCAGAACCGAATTTAGCAAATGCTTCCAATTCTTTATATTGTGCCTGGTCTAACTTCAATGTACCAGATACTTTTTTCATTGACTTGATCTGAGCGTTACCTCCTACTCTGGATACAGAGATCCCTACGTTGATCGCAGGACGAACCCCTGAGTTGAATAGATCAGACTCTAAGAAGATCTGTCCGTCTGTAATAGAGATTACGTTGGTAGGAATATATGCAGAAACGTCACCAGCCTGAGTTTCGATGATTGGAAGTGCAGTTAATGAACCTCCTCCCTTTACGATTGGTCTTAAAGACTCAGGTAAATCGTTCATTTGGCTTGCGATATTGTCATCAGCGATTACTTTAGCCGCTCTTTCCAATAGTCTTGAGTGAAGATAGAAAACGTCTCCAGGATAAGCTTCACGGCCCGGTGGTCTTCTCAATAGAAGGGAAAGCTCACGGTACGCTACAGCCTGCTTAGATAAATCATCATAAACGATCAATGCAGGTCTACCAGTGTCTCTGAAGAACTCCCCGATAGATGCACCCGCCATTGCAGAATATACCTGCATTGGAACCGGATCTGAAGCGTTAGCCGCAACGATTACTGTATATGCTAAAGCTCCTTTATCAGAAAGAGTTTTAACGATTTGTGCTACAGTAGAAGCTTTCTGACCGATAGCAACATATATACAATATACTGGTTTACCAGCATCAAAAAATTCTTTTTGGTTGATAATTGTATCGATAGCAACAGTAGTTTTACCTGTCTGTCTGTCACCAATGATAAGCTCTCTTTGTCCTCTTCCTACAGGGATCATAGAGTCAATTGCAACGATACCTGACTGTAAAGGCTCGGTTACCGGCTGTCTGTAGATAACTCCAGGAGCCTTTCTTTCTAATGGCATCTCATATAAATCTCCTGTGATAGGACCTTTACCATCGATTGGGTTACCAAGAGTATCCACTACTCTTCCTAACATACCTTCTCCTACTTTGATAGAAGAGATTCTGTTTGTTCTTCTTACTGTATCTCCTTCTTTTACTAATTTACTTTCACCAAGTAGAGCAACCCCAACGTTGTCTTCTTCAAGGTTAAGTACAATACCTTCTACATCACTAGAAAATTTCACCAACTCTCCGTATTGTACGTTTTCTAACCCGTATACACGAGCAATACCATCACCGATGGTTAAAACTGTACCTACTTCCTCAACGTTTGATTGAGTATCGAAGTTGGCCAATTGCTGTTTTAAGATCGCAGATACTTCTGCCGGATTTATTTCTGCCATTGTATGGTTGTTTTTCTTAATTTAATTGAAAATCTTTTTTAACTTGATTAAGTTTTGTCTTCACAGACGCATCTACCTGCTGATCTCCTACTCTAAGGATATATCCTCCAAGGATTTCAGGTTTCACATTCAAATTCAAATCAAAGCTAGAACCTGCTTTTAGAAGATTGCTGGCTTTTAAAATCTGATCGATATTTTCTTTTGAAAGCTGTGTTGCGGTAGTAAGAGTTACTCTCTGTACTCCGTTGATATCCTCAACTTTGTTGATGAACTCCTGAGCAATATTTTTCAATTGGTTTTCACGTCCATGCTTAATCACTAATCTGATTAAATTTTGTGAAGAAACTGAAAAATCTTTGAATATCTGGTCTGCTACCTCTATTTTCTTTTTTGCATCAATGTAAGGTGTAAGGAAGAATTTGTTCAAATCCGCAGACTGAATCATGATCTTCACTACATCTTTCATTTCAGAAAATACAGCAGCTGTGTTTCCTGATTCATTGGTGAAATCCAGGAGACCTTGTGCGTATCTTTTAGCTACTTTAGATGTAAGCATTCTTAGTTAAGGTTAGATTTGTTTAAATAATTTTGAACTAATTCGTCCTGAGCTTCGTTGTTATCCAACTTTTGCTTTAAGATAGATTCAGCGATGTTTACAGATAAAGTACCGATCTGAGTTTTGATGTCTGCCATAGCAGCATTTTTCTCAGCTTGGATCGTCTGCTTAGCAGCTTCAATCATTTTATCTCCTTCAGATTTAGCAGCATCTTTAGCTTCTCCAACGATTCTGTCTTTAATTTCTCTAGCTTCTTTCAGGATAGAATCTCTTTCAATTTTAGCTTCACGAATAATTCTTTCGTTATCAGCCTTAAGTTCTTCCATTTCTTTTTTAGCCAATTTAGCTTGGTTTAATGCATCAACGATAGAAGTTTCTCTTTCATTAACAGCATTCACGATTGGTTTCCAAGCGAATTTTGCTAGAAGAAATAACAGGATAACAAACGTAAGGGTCATCCAAAACAAAAGTCCAATTCCAGGTTCAATAATTCCCATATCTGTAAATTCTTTTTTTTAAAATGTTATTTATGGATTGTTTTTTTAAAAATTCTTAGCAGCTGCCAACCGCATGACTGCTAAGAATGTTTTTTTGAGGATAGATTACTTGATGAAAGCACCAAAGATGATCGCGATAAGACCAGCACCTTCGATAAGACCAGCAGCAATAAGCATTGCTCCTTGAATCTTACCAGCCTGCTCTGGCTGTCTAGCGATAGCGTCCATTGCGTGACCTCCGATTTTACCGATACCAAGACCTACTCCTAGTACTGCTAAACCGATACCTACGTAAACTAAACCTGTTCCAGTTGATAAATCCATAATAAATAAATATTTAGTTAAAAATTATTTTAAATTCTTTTTTTTAATTAGTGAGCGTGTTCTTCGTGGTGATCATGCTCGTGCTCAGCTACTGCGATACCGATAAATAAAGCAGATAATACTGTAAAGATGTAAGCCTGAAGTGCAGCTACCAATAGTTCCAGTACAGAAACGAATAAAGCTAATGGTACAGATGCAAACCCTAATAATGGAGACTTGAAGATGAAGATCAATGAAATGATCGCTAAAATCATAATGTGTCCCGCTGTAATGTTAGCGAAAAGTCGCATCATTAAGGCAAATGGCTTTGTGAAGATACCAATGATTTCAATAGGAACCATAATTGGGTATAACAATAATGGAACCGGCGGCATAAAGATGTGTTTCCAGTAATCTTTATTAGCACTGAATAATGTAATTAATAAGGTAATGATTGCCAGTACGCATGTGATTGCAATGTTACCTGTAAGGTTCGCCCCGAAAGGAAAGAAAGGAATCAATCCGAAAAGGTTGTTGAACCAGATAAAGAAGAACGCCGTTAATAAGTAAGGCATATATCTTTTATATTTTACTGATCCGATATTTGGGATAGCCACTTCATCTCTGATGAATACGATTACAGGCTCCATTACTTTACCGATTCCTTTCGGAAGCTGTGATTTTTTATAGTTTCTTGCCATTCCTATGAACACTACTGCCATAAAAATTACTGACAAGAACATTGAAGCTGCATTTTTTGTGATTGATAAGTCAAAAAATACTTCGTTTGATTTTTGCTTTCCGCTAATGATAGAGAATAAAGTTGCTTTTTGAACTCCTTTAGTGGAAACTACCTGTCCGTGCTCTAAAGTATATCCGTCATGTTCATGACCGTGAGCAATGCTGCTTGAAAGAAAAGTATGCCATCCTTCATTATCTTTAATGATCACTGGCAATGGGATTGAAACATGATGCTCTTCGCCACTGTCATCTTTTGTAGTCCATAAATGCCATTCGTTAGAATCGCCAATGTGTTCCATGATCACTTTAGTCGCATTGAAGCCCTTCTCGTCTTCTTTATGCTCTACTTTTTCAGCTACTTTTTCCCCTTCAGTTTCGTGCTGCGCAGTGGCTAAACCACTAATAAACACAAACAAAAATGCGAAAAATAATGAAGAAATTTTTCTGTTCATATCTCTTTTTTAATCGTGTGCAAATATATCGATTTTATTAAACTTTACCAATACTAAAAATTGATTTTTATCATCAAAAAAATCAAGATTTATTAATGAGTTTTATTATAGGCATATATATAAGGAATGACGCTACTACAAAGCATCCGAGCAAAAACAGAAAATTTTCGTTTGTTTTGTCAATAATTAGTAAAGATATCAGCAGCCAAATCACATCTTTAGGAATATTTACCGTAAGAAATCTGAGTCCCGCATTCTCTCTGCCATAAAAATACTTTTTAAATATTATATACACAGCTATGTTAAAAACCGCTACCAATGCTATAACAATAAAAACCTCTAAAAAATTCATGCTGCAAAAATAGAACTATATTTTTTAAGACGGAAGAGATAATAAGGAAGGAAGCTGGAAGTTGCTTTTTCTGCAAATTATAATTTATATTTGTTGGAATTTGCGCAACAGCGATATTCTTCACCAGTTGTATGGGTGTAAGGTGCAAAGATTTTTATCTCCGATAAGATTTTACAGTGCCAAATATTAAGAATTAAGTGTAAAAAATTTGTGCTTTCGGGGTTAAAAAAAATGCCACGGATACCGAATTTTTATTTACTGTGGATTAGCAGATTGGCTGTATATGTTTTGGCTAAAGCCAATGGATTGCTTTTATTATTTAGGCGGACTAAAGTCCACCTCTATTGAATACATTCTACAGACTACAATAAAAGATTTTAATTACACAGATATCTGTTGATGTTTTTCTCTCGCAGATTCAGCAGATTTTACAGCCAGATTAAACCTTATGGGTTTTGGAAACCTATAAGGTTGATCCGATATTTTTCCAAAGATCTTATTTTTCTTAATGTTTCCAAGAATTTCAGTTTCAAAGAAAAAATTCTTTATTAAAAAGACCAACAATTATATTTAATAGCCTTCACTACTTCCCTCTTCCCGCCTCTATCTTCCATTCCTTATTCAAAATCCTTATAATATTAAGCGTATTATACCTGCATTTCTTAAAAATTCCTTATTTTTGCAAACCTATAATTTACAATAAATATGTTTAATAGTTTACAGGATAAATTAGACAAGGCATTACACAATATTTCCGGAAGAGGAAAAATTACTGAAATCAACGTAGCGGAAACCGTAAAAGAAATCCGCAGAGCGCTGGTAGATGCCGACGTTAACTATAAAGTTGCCAAAGATCTTACGAAAAGAGTTCAGGATAAGGCTTTAGGACAGAATGTTCTTACTTCCCTTACTCCGGGACAGCTGATGACAAAAATCGTTCACGATGAATTGGTAGATCTGATGGGTGGTTCTCAGGAAGGAATTAATCTTTCAGGAAAGCCTTCTGTAATTCTTATTGCAGGTCTTCAGGGTTCAGGTAAGACGACTTTCTCTGGAAAACTTGCCAATTATTTAAAAACAAAAAGAAATAAAAAACCGTTATTGGTTGCCTGTGATGTTTATCGTCCTGCAGCGATTGACCAGCTTAAAGTATTAGGAGGTCAGATTGATGTACCGGTTTATACTGAAGAAGGAGCAACCAATCCTTCTACGATTGCAGAAAATGCAATTAATTTTGCTAAATCAAACGGCCACGATGTTGTGATTGTGGATACTGCCGGACGTTTAGCCATTGATGAGCAGATGATGAACGAGATCAAATCCGTACATTACTTCATCAAACCAAACGAAACGCTTTTCGTTGTTGACTCCATGACAGGTCAGGATGCCGTGAACACAGCAAAAGCATTCAACGATGCGCTGAACTTTGACGGGGTTGTTCTTACCAAATTAGACGGGGATACCAGAGGGGGTGCTGCATTAACAATTCGTTCTGTCGTTGAAAAACCTATTAAATTCATCTCTACCGGTGAAAAAATGGAAGCTCTGGATCTTTTTTATCCGGAAAGGATGGCAGACAGAATTCTGGGAATGGGAGACGTTGTTTCCTTAGTAGAAAGAGCTCAGGAGCAGTTTGATGAAGAGGAAGCTAAGAAACTTCACAAGAAAATCGCTAAAAATGAATTTGGTTTTGATGACTTCCTGAAGCAGATCAACCAGATCAAGAAGATGGGTAATATGAAAGACCTTATGGGAATGATTCCCGGGGTTGGAAAGGCGATTAAAGATGTTGAGATCAGTGATGATGCTTTCAAACATATTGAAGCGATTATCTACTCTATGACTCCGGATGAAAGAAGAAGACCTTCTATTATCAACACTCAGAGGAAGCAGAGAATTGCTAAAGGGGCAGGAAGAAAAATTGAAGATGTGAACCAACTGATGAAGCAGTTCGACCAGATGGGTAAAATGATGAAGATGATGCAGGGACCTCAGGGCAAGCAGATGATGCAGATGATGAGCAAAATGCCGAATATGCCTGGAATGGGCGGAATGTTCGGAAAATAATAAGTAATTTTATTTAAAATATAGAATCCGGTTCAGATGTAGACTGCACCCAAAAGTTTAGACAAAATTAAACAATATTATTATATGAAAGAGTTCGGTACTGTACCGGACTCTTTCCTTTTAGATTAAGTCTT
>NZ_JAVDUN010000013.1:0-82830 GCF_031456375.1 Chryseobacterium sp. 2987 | reverse complement strand
TAATACATTCTAATTTGAAAGCAACGCTAAATTTTTCTTTTCTATACATAAAAAAATGCCCCTAAAAAGTGTCTAACTTTTTGGGGGCAGTCCATATTGTGTCAGGATTTATACGTATGGAAAGGTGGGCCTATTTAGAATCTCCCGGTTTGTGCTCGTGTGGTTTTAAATTGGGATGTTTGGGTTGGTTTTCTGGCGTAACTCTTCTTCTTTTGTCAGATGTTCCATCTTGTGTTTTAGGTTTAGGACCAGTTTTGATTGCTTTAATTGTTTCCATAAAGATAATTTTAGTTAGTAATTTAGATTGCTGTTAGAGGTATTAATTAACCCGAGCTCAGGTTAATTATCAATTGAATTAAGATAAAAACCTTGATTTTAATACAGAGATATAAATACAATTTCCGCGGTGCCGGAGGCACCGCGGAATCATATTAATCATCAAACTATCCCTTATGATAAGGGCATCCGGCTGCCGGATCAGCAGTATTACCGGTAACTGCCATATCCGGCTTTTTATCAAAAAACTGTTCTTCAATGATTTTTCTCTGGTCTTCGGGAATATCTTCCAGCTTACGAAGCGTATTGGTCTGGATGTGGGGCCAGCTTGTTGTACCTCCATCGTTTCCGAAGTCAAATTCGAAGAAAACAATCTGTTCGTATTGGAGTTGAAGGATTTCTTTTCCGTTTTCAACAACCGTTTCAATCCACATGTACATATCTACTTCAACGGTAGGAACAAAGCGGTTAACAAAAGGAACATTTAAAATACCTCCCTGTGCACCGGTCTTCATTTTGGAAGACATCTTGACGTGGACGTAGTTTTTGACTTCCTGTCCTCTCAACGTATCACGGAGCCTCATATCAGGCCGTACGGAATAAGGATACAGATCATCAGCCAGTATTCGCTGGGTGTAGATCTTGTTTGATCCCGGGTCGTTCTCATCTGTCAGGGTTTCATGTACCCAATCCGGTGCAGGCTGGTCCAGATCAATAATATGATCAGGTGTTACCCCGGCGCTGCCCATAGTGCGTGAAATAGAAAGATGATCCGGCTGCCATGCTTTCTCACCATATGGGAATTCAGGAGAGCCATTGATTAAATAACTCTGATTTTTAGGGGCAATATCTCCTAATAAAGTAATAGTACTGCCGTGAGGAATAACGCCGCTTCGAGAAATAGAATAATCCGGAATGAAATAAGGACCATCAAGACCAGCTCCGGGTTTTAATTCCTGAGCAGGAATAATTTCGTAGTAAGGCTGTCCTGGCTGCAGCTGGCTTTGAAGAATATATTCCTTTTCCTGTCCGTCCGGTGAAATGCGGAGAAGAGGCTCATCCCTGTATTTTCCGTCATAGCCGTAATTTTTATAATCTTCTTCTGAGAATGCGTGAATACCGCGGTCTCTTTCGATAGATTCTTTAGTTGCAGCATGATTGTACATATCGCTCAGCCATAGGTACATCCCGTTTTCCTCATGAATAGGCGTATATTTTAATGCATCTTGTCCTTCTACGGTGTTAACGCTCTTGATACTTTGTTCATATTTTACCGCTCCGCAGAACAGTTCACTGGCTCCGCCACGGTTACGCACACCACCGGGAACGATGGAAAACGTAAGCTTTTCAATATATTCTTCACAGTCGAAGCTGAATTTTCCCGGAATAGTTCCTGAATTAGTACCCGGAGAAGGCATAATTGTGGTATGGACACCGCTGGCTAATGAAGGCCGGCTAATATTCTCGTTGTAATTGGCATTGTAGCTCACCCATGTTCCGTCCAGAGCCGCCAGAATACCGTAATCTACACTATTCTCAATCTGTTGAAGGTTCTCTTCCCTGAAGGGTCTTACCGGGTCATCAATAAGAAGTTTAGAGTACCCGTCCATCAATTCTTCCAAAAATCCTTGCTGGCCGGCTTTTGCGGTTCTCAGTAGCTGACTTCCGGCCTCAAGACCTTCTTTTTTTCGTTTAAGCATGATATATTGTTTTTATGGTTATGGTTACAAACTAATGTATTCGAAAGTAGGACCTGCTGTATATTGAGAATCCAATGGCTGTTTCATTAATCCGACAGCCTGTTCTTTCAGGGCATACATGTACATGATTGATTTTTCCAGTTCTTTCTGGTTGCCTTCCACTGCGCTCTGGATGGCATCTAATAAACGGCGGTAGGTCTTGTTGAATTCCACGCCCTGAGCATATAACTCTTTGTTGTCCGTATAATCGCTTAGCTTAGGGTTTTCTTTCATAGGGTAGGCAGCACTCCAGTCTACAGGAAGAGGTTTCCCTGTCGGCGGGGTAGCAACGGGCATCATTCCGTCTTTATCCATGAAAGGCTCATAATTCCCTCCAATATAGAAATGCTCATGGAAAACTTCTTTAAATCTGAAATAATGAGCCAGTTCCACTCCCTCTTCAAACTGGGAAGGATCAACATCAAAAATAGAATCATCTGCACCTTCACCCTGTCCCTTGATTTCCTGGAAAACGGCAATTACCCCTTCCAGAGCTTCTACCGCATGTAATTTTCCACCGCTACCATAATATTGTTCCGGGCGGATCTGTTTGGCGGGATCTCCTGTGAAAATTCCTCCTGTGTTTAATTCTTTGAAGCTGGTAGGAAGGCTTCCGTGTTCCTGATAATAGGCAATAATCTGGAAAACCGTAATATAAAAGAACAGAACATCATAATATTCTCCAATGGTATGAACATTTTCCATGATAAAACCTTTCATATTTTCAAGTGTCCAGAAATTGTTTTCCTGCACGGCCATTCCTTTGGCTAATTTTGCACTGAATTCAAATTCCGGTTTGTACTTCGGAGCTTTTACTAGAGGACTGCTTGGACTTTCAATAGCGATAAAAGTGGCAATGCTATTGGGTGAAAACGTCTCGAGACCGACATAGAAATCAACATTCATGGGCAATTTCATCGGATAAACAGGGTAGTTCTGTGGTTTGTTCACAGAAGGCTGGATATTGATTGCATTCAGAACATTACAAACCATGATGAGGTGAAGCATTTCTTCAACAGCCACACTTCTGATGATCTGTGAAGCCAATGGATTCGTTCCCTCCTTGATGGAATAAAGAGCCGTAAGGTAGGGAGGAATGGTAGAATGCTCAATAAGGATAGCTGTCTGTAAAAGATCCTGAAGAACAGGACGGTAATCAATAGCAGCTAATCCCTTTTTTACCTTAGATGCTTTTTTATCCTTAAGCGGTAAATCTGAAATTTTTGAGCCGAACTGTGAACTTAAATACTGGTCAAACTCTTCAATCTGGTCATTGAGCAGCAGGTTCGTCAGCATTTTGCTGTGATGCTTTAATCCGTCAGTCCATTCTTGTTTACCTAAAGTGGAGTCAAATAATAAAGATTGTAGAGAAGTGTCGTCTGCAACGATAGTATCCCTACTTAAAGCCTTCGAAGACCGTAACGTTGCCGCTTTACTTTGAGGTATTGTTTCCTGTTCCTGAAGTTCTGTTTTATTGATAAGTCTTTGTCTCATGATTTTAATTTTTAAAAATGGGCTTCCAGATCGGTCAGGATAGATTCTACTGAACGGATCGTGAATGCAGATAAGGTTAAAGTAGGGTTGGAGGTTCCCAACGTTGTCATATTTCCGGCTCCGACGATGTATAAATTCGGGTGATCCCAGGATTTACAGTAGCTGTCCGTTACAGAGTCGTCCGGTGAAGAGCCCATTCTGTGGGTTCCCACAATATGTCCGGCTCCGTTGTAAGAATATCTTACATTATTATATACCGTTGTATTGGGATCTGTCGCGTTATACTTGGTGAAATCCTGAATTCCCAGCCTTTCAAATATCTGGTCTGAAGCCAGTTTTGCCTGTTCCATTGCCTTCTTTTCATAATCCGTAAGCTCGTAATGTACCACAGGACGCGGAATGCCCAGTGCATCCATGTACTGATTATTAATGGTTACTCTGTTATTAGGATTCGGCAGCTGTTCAATTTCAAAATGGAATAAAACCTGTCTGGAAAGCCTGTAGGTTAAAGCTTCTTTCAAATCTGTTCCAAAAAGCCCCTGTCCTAAGAATTCCGAAAGATCTGATCCCGGAGAAAAGGCAGGCCAGCTCCATCCCCAGTTATCGAGCGGAGAGATCCATGCCGAAAACTCACTCCTGAACTTCCCGTCACGGAAAGACGAAATATTGGTAGTCGATCCGGGCCCTCTATAGGAATATACTGGTTCAGGGAACAACCCCCAGGTCAGCATGACCATATGATCCATTAAATTTCTTCCTACCTGATCGCTGTTGTTGGCCACTGTTTTTTCTACCTGCCGGCCGTTTTCGGTAACCATATATTTTGAATTCAACAGAATTTTTGGATTTTCAAAAGCATTGGCTGCCAGAATAACGATAGAATCTGAAGTATCAATAAACTCTTCTATAAAATCTGTTTTCTCTTTTGAAGTATATCTTCTCAAATGAACTTTCGAAATTCTCTTCTGGTCAACGCTTAAACGATACACCACACTCTGAGCTTTAATCTCTATATGCGGATTGCGTTTAAGATTATCATTTTCATTGATTTTATACAATGCCTTTTTCAGGGTTTTTAAAGCATTGTATTTGGCCTGAACCGGGCAGATCGGTACACAGGAAGCATTACCTTCACAGCGTTCGCCCATATAAGGATTCCAGATGGATCCGAGCGCTTTGTATTCTTCTTTTTCCGAATCGTCCAGCACCAGGCTGTAGCCAGGCTTTTTATATTTTGCCCTGATGACTTTTGTATTTCCGTATCGAAGGTTTGGGGCAGAATTTCTTCCTTGCGGAGAAGGAACCAACAGTAACTGGATTTCTTCAAAATTCAGTTTAACACTTGTATCTTTAAGGCCTTTAATGATTTGATTATCCATGTAACTTTGGGGAATTTCTTCCATCGGAAACACATAATTGCCATAGTATTCTTCCATACTTTCATCGATGGGATATTCCTGTTTTGAAACATCTCCGGAAACACCGATCTCGAATTCAGCCATTTCGTAGTAAGGTTTTAAAGTATCGTAATCAATCGGCCAGTTGATCGGGCTTTTGTCGGAAGAATCAGGCTTATTGATCTCAATGCCATATTTTTCTGTAAGTCTGAAATCATTGGGAAGCATTCTTGGAGTAGTTCCCAGCCAGTGGAGGGTAGTTCCGCCTCCAACCCGGATCGCATCACTTGCAAAGGCCATAGGGCCAAACTGAACCAGATATCCTTTTTTATCAGGAAATGGAGGAGTGATCTGTGCGACGTTCAGAACGTTGGGTGAAGGAGCCTGCTTTAAATTGGGATAAGGAGAATTCGGAACTTTGGCTTCCTGAGTATAAAAAGTACGCATATACTCAGTATAATTGGTCATGGATGATACAGAATCCAGTTCAACCCCGGCTTCCAGACCGGCTTCATACATCAGAATCGATATTTCGTGATAGAATTCAAGAAAGAAATAGGTTTTAAAAAGCTCTAATCCAATCCTGTTTTCAAGCGTTTTGGGATCGATATTCTTTTTAGCTGCCTGAGCATCAATTTCTTTATGAGTCCTGTCTTTAGAATTGTTGATTTCGTTTTGATAGGAAGCAGATGCAGGCAGATGTTCTAATTTTTTAACTGATTCAAAATCAATTTCTGCCAGTATTTCTTTAAATCTCAGATTCGCTGCCGTACGATGAATGAATTTTTTTCCGTTCAAGCTGTACACATGATCCGTCAGCAGTTTAGCGATCAGCGATCCGGCGATCCCTGTTCCTACGATGATCACATCTTTTTTGTGGGTAGGCTTTCTCATGAGTTGCTGTTTACAGGTTCAACTGCCCAGGATTTATAACCGGGTTGTTTGGCCCCCGGCGGATGGGCATTCATCACGTTCCATACCAGTCCTTCCTGATAAGAAAGATCGTTGATATAAGCTCCTTCCCAGGTCCCTAGGTACCATAAAGTAATTACCTTATCAGCAATATCACTCATTCCTGGATTCATGACGATTTCAGAAACAATTGCATTTTTTAACTGATCTTCAGTGAAAGACTTTTCAAGCACATTTTTAGAAACAGTCAGAAATTCTACAAACGTACCTGCGTCAAGGTTTCCCAGAATGTAAGTGTAGTACGTTTCTGTGAGCCCTGTAGATTGAAGTTCGTTCACCGTAAATCCGGTAAGGGCCTGTGAGATCGACATAAACACGTTGAAATAATAATCATCAACGTTGAGGATTTTGTTCGTAATAATCATTTCGTTAAAAGTTTGATGGTTGTGGTATCTTTATTTTTGTAATCATGGCTGGGCTTTCTGTCAGAAATTTCTGGGCATTGTTTGAACACCCATCTCATTTTCAGAAATGGTTTGTAGCTTTGAGGGCTATCCATAATGATCAGTTTTTGTTTATCCCGAAATTACCGAGATCCCGTTACATACGATTCAGTATTTCTACGTAATTTTTGTTAGTGTTTAAATTAAACGGCACATGAAATACTCTAAATAAAGAGATTTGGAGTGATTTGTTTTCACTTAGTTTAGAATTATTTTAAATAATAGGGAGGTTTGATAGAGATAAATTTTTTTAGACACTTTAGAGCACTTAAGAAAGTGTAAAAAGAATGTTAATTAAAGTTCACATAAGAAGAAAATCAAGGATTTTCAGCAAATTTTTAAAATTATAATCAATTTCTTAAAAATAAACAGTCGAAGCGATATCGCTTCATCAGTGACGAAGTCGCATCACTTTGCCCACTCAAAATAAAACGAAATTATTCATCAACTTTGCGTTAACCTTTTTGGCGAACCCTGAAGAAAAATAGTTGGATAAAATTTAAGTAGGCTTTAAATTCAATAATATACTTTTTCATACTGTCATATTCTGAACTAAATCCATAAATTTGTACCTCATCGGGTACCACTCCCCAAAACAATCCATTAAACGAATAACGAAAATTGAAGAAAGCATTGAGTTTGATGACTATAATTTTAACCAGTGTAAAATTATATTCACAGAATACGTACGTATTTTTTGGTTCATTTAACTGGGATAAAGAAACAGAGGGGATTTATGTGTATGAACTGGATACCGTCCGTGGAAAACTATCTAAAGTAACCTCAGCAAAAAATATTCTGAATCCGTCATTCCTGACCTTATCTCCCAACGGTAAGTATCTTTTTGCCTGTACAGAAAGCAAAACGAAAAATGCAGGAAGTGTAAGCAGTTTTGAGTTTAGCCCCAAAGACAGGACACTGACCTTTATCAACATCCAAAAAAGCGGCGGCGAAAATCCGGTATATCTTACGGCCCATCAAAATGCAAAATGGCTGGTTAATGGGAATTATATAGAGGGAAGTGTTTCTGTATATCCGGTTTCGGAGGATGGAATGATTCAGCCTGCAGTTCAGAATTTCCAGTTTTCAGAAGGGAGTATCAATCGGGATAGGCAGGACCGTTCCCATATCCATTCAACTGTATTTTCTCCTGATTTTAATTATGTTTTTCTTCCTGATCTGGGGGCTGATAAGATCAGAGCTTATCAGTTTGAAAAGGAAAATGATAAACCTTTAACGACTGCTGAGATTCCTTTTACACAGGCAGTTTTAGGAAGCGGACCAAGACATTTTACCTTTCATCCGAACGGAAAATTTGCCTACTGTATTGAGGAAATGGGAGGAGCGGTAAGTGTATATTCATACGAAAACGGGAAATTAACCCCTGTACAAAGGATGTTTACCCATTCTGAAAAATTCAAGGAGGATTTTGAAGGCTCGGATGTTCATATTTCTCCTGATGGTAAGTTTTTATATGCATCCAACCGCGGACATGAAAATAATATTGCGATCTTTTCCATTCAGAATGACGGAAAACTGAAAAATGTAGGCTATCAGCCGACCAAAGGAAAACATCCGAGAACATTTGCTAAAGATGAATCCGGAAAGTTCCTGATCGTAACCAATGTTGTAAGCAGTGATGTGTTTGTATTTAAGAGAAATGCAGAAACTGGACTGCTGAAAAAAGTAGGAGGCCGGGTTAAAATAAGAAATGTAACTTCCGTACAGATCAGAAAATATTAATTTTTTTACAGATACAGAATGGATAAAGAGGTAATAGACTATATCAGGAATTATTTTGGACATTGAATGACCGGCGATGAACAGTCAGCATTGAAGTACCATATGTACACCAGTAAAACATCTGAAGATTCTCAGATCAGACAGGTAATGATCGAAAGAGGCTGGATAAACCAGGATCCGCAAGTAATCGCTCTTTTGAAAAATGGCTATAATGAATTTGAACAAAATACAATGAAAAGGATTATGACGGAAACTCCGGAAAAGGTATTCTTTAACAACTGTCCGGAATGCGGAAAATTGGCCAGGACCCCTTTGGCTAAGCAGTGCAGGCATTGCGGACACAGCTGGCGGGATGAATAAAAAAAAGGTTCATCTTTTTAGGATAATTTTTAGCTTTTTCACCTCCTTAACCTTAATTCAGATTCCGATAAAATTTTAAAATCTAAAGTACAGGAATACTTATGGTTTATTCTTAACAGATATAGTTATATATACTGAATTATTCAGTAGCAATGGGCTTTAGCCCATTGCACAAAATAAAATCTTCCAATCCGGCTTTATCCAAAATTTATGCATTAAAAATACAGTCCAAAAACTAATGGCTGCTGATAATACTCTTCAGCACCGCATTCTTAATAGTCGCTTCTTTATAACTCCAATATTCGCTGTTTCTTGGCATCTGGTTTTCAAGAACAATTACACTGGTGTCTGTGGAAGGAAAATACACATTAAGGCAGGTAAAGCCGTCTCCCAGTCCTGTGATCCCGAAATAATCCAGACCCTGTTCTTTGATAACCCTCACGCTATACCCGAATCCCATATTTTCTTTTCCAAAAACATTGTGCTGAGATAGAGTAGAAGCTGTCATCATCGCCTTTTGATATTTGGACGAAAGCAATTTCCCTTTGTACAGCGCCTGGTCCCATTTCGCCAGATCCTGAACTGTGGAAATAATTCCGGCAGCAGGGAGCAGTTCGTTATTGATGAATGTTTCATCAACTTTCTGATACTGATTATTTTCACTTCTGTATCCCGGAACTAAGGATTGCTTATTCTGTGGATCGTAGCAGAAGGTTTTATTCATTTTCAGTTTCCTGAAAAGGGAATGGGCCAGCTCCGTGAATTTCTTTTTCGTTGTATTTTCAAGGATCTCCCCTAAAAGAGCATAGGATAAATTACCATATTTGAATTGCGAACCCGGCTTGATAACCAGTGGTTTTTCCGTGTCCACAATACCGTGGGTATGATTCAGTAGGTTGTGCACTGTTACCGTGTCAGCCCACGATTGAGTAAGTTTCGGAAGGTATTTTTTGATCGGGGTCTGAAGATCAAGAGTTCCTTTTTCAGCTTCCTGCAGGACGAGGACTGCGGTAATTTGCTTTGAATTGGACATGATTTCGAACTGATCATTAGTTTTCAGGGGAGTTTTTTTATCAAAATCCCTGTATCCATGCGCTTTCAGATATTTGGTTTTCCCGGCTTGGGACACGAGGACAACCCCGGTGAACTGTAAAGGCACTGAAGAGGTAATAATACTGTCGATTTTCTTTACATAGGAATCAGATTTCTGGGCTTTTACAGGAATACTGAATAGTGCAGCAGTAAGTAATGCAGAAAAAAAATGGGTTTTAAACATGGATTTATTTAGTGTTATAATGGTCATAAGCGGCTTTGGAAATATCTGCTATAATGGCTTCAGCGTTGTCAAAGCTTTCATAGGTATTGTGTACGAAAACGGCAACCACGATTTTCCTGTTATGGGGAAGTTCAATAATTCCGTAGCTGTTGACTGCACCTGTCATGCCCGCTTTATTGGTGAAAGAAGTTCCGCTTCTGTGAGCAACTTTTACATTGGCCGGGAGTTTTCCTTTCAGGCGTTTCAGCCCGGTCTGGTTATTGAGCATGGCGTTATAAAGCCATTGAGTGTGCGCTTTATTCAATATTTTTCCCTGATAGAACTTTTCTAACAGGTTAGCCGCCTTATTGGGGGTGATCGTATTGATAAACTGAGAATCCCAGTCTTTGTGCATGCCTTCTTCATCGTTTTTGATGATGAAATCACTGCCGATAAGCTTTTGTACAGGTTCCGTACCCCCAATCAGTCTTAGGATAATATCCGTTAAATTGTTATCACTGTAGCACATCATCCATTGTAAAGCATCTTCCAAGGTAATGATAATATTTCCTTCAGGATATTTTTCCCGGAAGGGGCTCCAGGTATCTTCCAGCAGTTGTTCCTTTTTAATGAGCATCTTTTGATCCAACCTTAGCTTACCTTTTTCAACCTGATGAAGCGTTGTTAAAGCAATCGGGAACTTAAAGGTACTCAGCATCGGATAAAATTTTTCACCATTGATCTGGACTTTATCATTCTTTTGAACTCCGATAACAGAAACTCCTACATCCGCTTTTTTACCGGAAATAATGTTTTCAATTTTTTGAGTGAGAGTATGGGCTTTTTGAGCATTCAGGCTGAACGATCCCAGCATAAGGCTTAAGGCAGTACAGTAAAATCTTACAGATTGCATGATATTTTATTAAAATGATTAATTCTTTAAATATTCGAGAATTCTGAGGGTCATATATTCTCCTTCTTCCGGAGTTGCATCATTATCCATATTACCATGGTTGACAGGGGTGAAATCAACCGTCATTCCGTATTTCTTTTTTTCTTCTTCCGTAGGCAGAACTCCGTCGTCCGCAGGGTAATCCTTGGAGCGAAGCGTATAGATTTTAGGATGAGTTGTTCTGGGCAAAGGCATTCTCCGGTTATCCATGGTAATCACTTTATAGATCATTTCCGGATGCTGATGAGCAAACAGAGCGGTCATGTCACCACCGTTGGAATGTCCTATTACAGCCAGTTTATGGTAATCAAGATCAGGAAAATCGGTTTTTAGTTTGTTCAGGACAAAAAGAATATTCTGTGAACCACGTTCCCAATTGGGCATTCTTGTCACCTGAAGATTTCCATCCATTGCCAGTATTTCGTCGGTAGGCAGCTCATGCTGTATGCTTACAACAAAATACCCTTTTGAAGCGAGAAGCTTGGTGAGGTAAGAGTAAACAAAATAATCACCGCCTTTATTCTCACCCCACCCGTGGCTGAAAATGATTGGAGTAAGGTTATAGTTTTTTTTATTTTTAGGGTGATAAATGGCGATCGGGATCTTCCGGTCTCTGGATTGATCGAAATAAGTCAAAGTATCCGGTTCAAAATCAGCACTGGCAACTGCAATACCGCCGGTTTTCACAGAACACTGAATAAAAAGTAAACTTAAAATAATAAATAGTAAATACCGCATGATGTTAAAAGCTGAGTTATTTAAGGTCATAATTTCTGGCGGCCCACTTTTTAGCAGGGAGAATCCACTCATCGGAAGCAAGGTATAAAAACCCGTGCTTTAACCCGGTATTGATTTCCATTTCTTTAAAACGGGTAACAGGAAGAGTTGACAGTTCTTTTCTTTTGATGGCAGATACTCCGTAACTATCAGTTTTTTCATAAATAGTCAGAATATTTCCGCAGAAATTGATGTCAGGAATTTCCTTAATATCAGAATTCTGATAACAGCCGATCAGGACAAAATTAAGGTCCGGGTTTTTAGCATACGTTGAAACAAACTGAGCAATATATCCGCCTTTGGAAGTACCGACTACGGTAATATGATCGGGCTTGTCTCCCATTGCCGTTAAACTGTCGATTTGGGCTGTCACCTTCCTAGCGTACATTACAGCATCCGTTTTAGGTTTTCTTTTCTCGCTGATAACAACAAAGCCGTCCTTCCTGAAAGAAGCCAGTATTTCATTATATTCAGCTTTAGTATTATATTCAGTGGAAATAGTTCCTGAAGGATGGTTCTCTAAAAACTTATTGTGCAGAAAAAACACATAATTCTTTTCTTCCGGGACAGTTTCTGTTTTCTTATGAGGCTGGCAGCTGAAAGAGATTATTGAAATCAGTGCAGACAGGATGAGTTCTCTTATAGTCATTATTCTATTGAGCTTTATAGTAGTTGTAGGTAGCATTAGCAATATCTGCGATTATTTTTTCAGTGTCAGCACGTTCTTCTTTAATGTTTTTCAGATAGACTGAAAGGATAATATGCTGCCCGTTGGGTAGTTTAAAAATTCCGACATCATTCATGGCTGCTCTCATATTATCTTGATTATTCCCGGAAATACCTGTTCTGTGAGCAAGTTCGGTTCCGGGAGGCAGGCCTGCTTTCATCCAAGTCAGTCCGCGTGAGGTTTGCACCATGATCCGGTAAAGGTAGTCTGTTGTATTTTCCTTCAGAATTTTTCCATTATAAAACTTTTCCAGCAGAAGAGTGGTGGCTTCAGGAGTAGTCACATTGACATACAGATTTTCCCAGGCTTTACCCATCTGTTCCTCATCCAGTTTAATGGTAATATCTTTGATTCCCTGTTTATTGATGAATTTTTGAACGAATTCAGGGCCTCCTATCATTCTCAGAAGAATATCACAGCCATTGTTGTCACTGTGGGCAACCATATACCGTAGCAGTTGGTTAAGAGTCAGATAGATATTCCCATCAGGAAATTCATCCCGGATAGGACTCCAGGTGTCAGGAAGCAATTCCTCTTTCTTGATCAGGAATTTCTGATACAGTTTTAGTTTGCCTTTATCAACCTGATCCAGTACTGCAAGGGCAATATGAAATTTGAAAACGCTCATCATAGGCATGCTCATATGTCCATTGATGCTTAATGTATCTTCGTTCTCTATGTTTTTGATCGATATTCCGGCAGTTACATTTTTAGCCGTTATAATCCGGTTGATCTCTTTTCGCAAGTTTTCAGTCGACTGGGCGCTCAGTTGTATGGAAAGTACGCAGACCGAAGCCAGAAACAAAATTTTTTTCATTTTGTGAAAGGTCGTTTTTATAGTTTTAATGTATTGGCTAAATATTTCAGACTGTATGGGAAATTCAGTTTGAATGCTGTTCAGTATCTCGCTAAATTAAACAAAAAAAGAAAGCACTTTGTACGGTTTTTGAAAAAAATAAAAAAAATTCTCCTGTAAAAAAGAGGGCGTTATTCCAAAATTAAAAGACAGGTTATTCTATGAAAAGAATGAGCTTATTAAGCTAAATATCAGTAAATTTAATAACTTAAACTCAGTTCGGGAGAGATTAAAGGTTTGAAGCTGGTAGCTGGAAGAGGGAAGTTATGAAAGCCATCGATAATAGGTGGTTATCTTTCTTTAAATTAATTCAATTTTATAATAACTTCTAATACCTATAACTAAAAAGAACTTCCAGCCTTAACTCGAACTCTTAGGTTAGTTTAACGAAATATGAGATGATTACAATAGTATTGAAACGCATCTATGAAACACCTTCCTCGGAAGACGGTCTCCGTGTTCTGGTTGACCGTCTCTGGCCGAGAGGTATTTCTAAGGAACATGCAGCTATTGATGAATGGGATAAAGATCTGGCGCCTTCGTCAGAGCTCAGGAAATGGTTTCATCACGATCCTGAATTATGGAAAGATTTCTCCGAAAAATACAGGCAGGAACTTCATGAAAGTAATCATGGAAAAGACTTCCTGCTCCGTTACAAAGACCAGAAAAAGATCACGCTGCTATATGCTGCAAAAGACAAAAATCACTGTCATGCCATTATTTTAAAACAATATCTCGAAAGTTTATAGCCAAAAAAGCAGGGATTAACTCTCTGCTTTTTCTTTTTTTACGGCTTGGTTCATGATCAGAATAATTCCCAGAAGAAAAAGAGCAATAATAAGATAGCGCCACGCCAGACCATTTTGCTCCGTGACTGTTCCGCTTACAGAGATGATAAAACTGGTAACCGAAGTGATCACATACACCAATCCGCCCATCAAACCTCCGGCTGTTCCTGCATTTTTAGGAAAATACAGCATACTTGTTGTGAAGAATGATGTAAACAGAATTCCTGAACAGATATGAATAAAGAAGGCAAACGGAATCATGATAAAAAGACTTTCTGCAAAATATCCGGTAATAATCAGTCCGGTAATCAGGACAAGCTGCAGGATAATAGGCTGTAATATCCGATCCTTAAAATCAAGTTTAAGCCTGCGTTTTCCGATAAAACCGCCAATCATCCATGAAAAACCTAAGATCAGCGTACAGTAACCAATCACAACCGGAGTAAAATGGAACGTGTTTTCAATAATAAAAGGGCCGGTAATATTGAAAAGCATGACGATGGAATAACTAAGCCCCAGAATAATGATCCCAAGCATAAAAATACGGTTCTTTAGCATCATTTTATACAAACTGATATTTTCAGAAAGATCCAGTTTCTTCTTCTCCGGAAGGGTTTCTCCGCTGAAAAACCATTCGAAAAGAAAAAGAATTCCCGCATACAGCGCCAGAAAATGAAAATTGGCGTGCCAGTTGAACAGCTTTTCAAGATATCCGCCTAAAAAAGGTGCTAAAATAGGTCCGCACGACCAAACAATAGTGAAATAACTCAGGTAATGCTTTACTTTTTCAGAATCATAAATATCTACAAATATAGCACGGGTAGCCACAACCAGAACAGAAACGGCGGCTCCCTGGAGAATACGAAGCAGGCATATGAGGAAAATGCTGTCTGTCATCGTAATCAGGATACTGCTCAGGATCAATAGAAATAAGGCCAGTAATTTGGGTCGGTAGCGTCCTATACTGTCCAGAATACCTCCTACAAACAGCTGGGAAATCCCGTAACTTAGCAGATAAGATGTTAAAGTAATTTGAATATCTTTCTCAGAAACCTGCATTTCTTTAGCCATAGAAGGAAAGGAGGGCAGGTAAATATCAGTGACAAATCCGGAAAGCGGAATTGACACAAAAGCCATGATTGTTATTAATCTGATTCGTTTTTCAGATGCTTCTTTCACCAACATAATCATTCATTTTTTTTACCGTACAAAAGTACATCAGGAATAACAGGAATGAATTTTAAAAGACAAAGTAAAAATTACAAAAATCAAAGATTTATAATGCGTTTTTAAATTTAAGCGGAGAGACATCGGCATGCTTTTTAAAGAAATTATTGAAGTGGGCAGGCTGATCGAATCCCAGGGTATAGCCTATTTCAGCAATATCCCAGTTGGTATATTTCAGAAGGTTTTTAGACTCTTCAAACATCCTTTCTTTAATGATCTGGGTGGTGGTAAGCTGGGTAACCGACTTTACCGATGAATTCAGGTGGTTAACATGTACATTAAGATGCTCTGCAAAATCAGAAGCCGTTTTCAGAGCCAGCGGATAAGCCGGAGAGTCCAGAGGAAACTGTCTGTTGAGTAATTCATCAAATAAACGATATAGGCGGATATTAGCCGGCAGTTCATTAGGATTAATATCATCCACACGGTTTTCCAGGGCCAGATGAAGAACAGAAGCCAGATGGCTTTTAATGCTGTTGCAACGGAACGGATATGCAGAATTGTTCATCCTGTAAATCTGGTCGAAATAAAGTGTTGCGAGCTGTGTCTGTTCCTCCGTTAAAAAAACAACAGGCTTGCTCCATTCCTTAAACAGGGAGGTCTTTTTAAAAAGATTGAATTCTGAATTTCCGTTAAAAAATTCCTGATTGAAGAGACAGAAATAGCCTTCCTGGAAATCTCCGTCACATTCCCATGAATACGGAATGCTGGGCGATGGAAAAAACAGGGCAGGGCGGTCAATATACAGTTGGTGTGAACCATAATGAATCGTGCCTTTTCCTATGATAAAGCTGATCTTATAATAATCACGGCGGTTGTATGGGCTTTTAAAACTGCAATACTTCCGCATTGAAATATTGAAGTGGGATTTTCCCATTTCAAAATCTTCAGAATCAAATATTTTGATCTGATCTTTACGGATGCGACGATAATAATCCTCTATGGTTTCCAGTTGGTCACTCATGGTATTGGAATTATAAAAATCAAAGATACGGAAATATGGTGAAGTCAGAAAGCCAGAAGTTGGAGTAGGGAAGCTGTTGAAGTCCTTAAACCAAAAGTACTCTGTTGTATGGATTTCTCCCAGAACAGAACATTACATGAGATCTCTGTCTTTCATTCTCTCTAAATCTCCATTGTCAGTACATGGGACGGAAGCTGAAAAGGTCCTGCTTTGGAATCCGCAACCACTGTAAAACCGGATTCTTTTAAAAACTCCAGCAGTGGATCATGAACCAGCATATTGATCCATAGTACATCCGTAAAGCTCACTGCCGATCTGCATTTTTTCCAGAGGGATTGCCTTGTTTCCGGAGCGTTAAATTCAGGGAGAATAATAAAACTGATCTCTGTAGTTTTTTTTCCGTCAGAAATTCCGGGATATGCAGTACCGCTTTTTATAATGCTGTATCCAACTGGTTTCTGGTCAGCATAGGTCATAATCAGCTGGTTGGAAAGATCATTCAGATCATTGATCATCTTTCTGGGGTCTATTTCATTTTTGATGTATTTTTGAATGTCCTCTTCAGAAACAAAGTCTTTATGCAGACTGTAGACCGAAGAATCAATGATGGATATAAGATCAGAAATTCCCTCTTCAGAACCTACTTTAAATTTTGAAATGATCTCCATGAGTTTTTTTTATTCAAAATTATAAGATTATTTCATTCAAAAGGGATACAGTTATGTTAAATTTAATTGGTACAGTTAAAAGAGATGGAAAATTTTCAACCTGCTTTCCATCTTTCAACGTAAAATATATTTAGACTCAACATTTTTATCCGCCTGTATCTGCGGGATATTGTCTATTGTTTTAAACTGCAGACCGTTGATCCATTTCTCATTCACAAGATCTATATCTGCTCCGCTGAGGATATGTTTCTGGAAAAAGTAAGAAATGTCTTTATCCAGGTATTTCTGAGCCAGGTCCAAAAGAAGTTCATCCGTAAACTTCAGGTTTTTCTCTTTACAGGTTTTCAGCAGTTCCTGCATCAGATCATCCAGCGATTTTTTATAATTACTTTTCATCAGGATCTGGTTATCCAGCCAGAAAGCGAAGATAGCTCCACGCCTGTAGGGAACTTTTTCTATATCACGGCTTTTCCAGAAATCATCTTTGATGGTATAATTCATAATGTTTCGCTGTGGGTTTTTCCAGTGGTTTTTAATTACTTCTTCATTAAACAGCTTCATCCATTCATCCAATGAAATATCTTTGATTCTCAGCCTGTTTTTATAGGTGTAATAATCTGTGAACCCTTCACTGAACCAGTAGTTAAGCTCTTCATGCTTGTTTTTGATGGTGGTTCCTATCCAGTCATGCATCAGTTCGTGATGAAGAAGATAAAGATAACTATTCTTGTTATTGAAGGGGTTATTGGTTCCCTGGATCATAAAAGCATTTTTTATGGCCGATCCGGTAGTGCTGTATCCTTTAAATGTACTGTCTTTCCGGGAGACGGTAGGACTCATAATTACAGTAAAATAATCCTGATCATAATCTTTCCAGAAATCACGCTGAGACTGTACCGCTTTTTTCAGATTTGAAAACAGAAAATCATCAGAAAACCCGTTATTCCATTCATCCCGGACAGCAAAATATACAGGTTGATCATGAACTTTAAAATCATAGATTCTGTAATCACCACCTACAAAAAGGGAATTGTAAAAACCTTCCCATAACACGGTCTTGATCTTTTGTTGACGAACCTGGCTGGCAAAAGTATTGTGAATCTTAAAATCTGCAGGAAAACCAATCCACTCAACAGAAAATTCAAACTTTTGATCATCAGGCATCTCCGTGAAAGATTTTGGAACAACGAATAAGTTCTTCCCAAGAACATGAAAAAAATGGTTTTTGATCCTTGGGCGGTTGAAAATACGATGGTTGGGATCTTCAAAATCCTGTTTGATTCTATAGGTAAAAGAAACTTTTTTACTGTTTTTATGGTGAATTTTGACCAAATCTTTTTCCGGCTGCATCTCAAATCGGATCTCAGGATTGTCTTCCTGGCGCAGGATTAGGCATTTAAAAAGGTCTTTTTCACCCCAGTTTTCATTGCTGTAATAGAAATCGGTAACTTGTGAAGAGTTTTTTCCGGTATAATCTACCTGTACTTTTAAACCATCCTGCTCTGCATTTTTGCCATAATACACTTTATAGCTGATTTTATTTTGAGCATATGCAGACAATGGTAGAATAAGAAGTAGTAAAAATAATTTCTGGATCATCGGTTAACTGTTTTTTCAAATGTAGTTAAAATGGTCAAAAGGTTGGTTGTCTTTTGATAATCACGCTTTAAAATATTTTATTATGTTCTTTCACCGATTTTAAATAACCAAAAAAGCGTATTCAAAAAAATCTGCAAAATCTGCGAGCGAAAAAACGTTCAAAACATCTGTGTCATCTGAGAGATCTGTGGCAAATCTATTGGTATTGATGCTTTTTTTGGAACGCAAAGTTCCAGATTCTTTATGCATATTTTTAAGGAAGCTAAGTGTAGAATCAACTTGCTGGTCTTCGGCTGTTAATCATAGCTCCAAAACCTGCTGGCACCCTAAATATTTTAATCATTAAAATTCTTGCACCCTTTAGCAAAAAAACACTCAAAAGCATCTATGACCTGTAGAGAATTTCTTTTGTCCTATTATGCGTTTCAATATCCAAAAAAGCCTTGTGCCGTTGCGTTTTTCCAACATTCAGGGTGTGCAACAAGAAGAATTTCGATAAAAACATAGAATTTTGATGAATTAACCTCATTTTTTTTATCTTCAGTTAGGCTGGAATCACCATAAAACCTATATTTGCAGCCTAAATTTTAAAAATAATGAAAGAACTAATTGAAAAAATCAACGCAGAATTTGAAGCGTTCGCAACAGAGGCTAACCAACAAGCAGAAAAAGGAAACAAAGCTGCAGGTACAAGAGCTCGTAAATCAGCTTTAGAACTTAGCAAACTGTTCAAAGAATTCAGAAAAGTTTCTGTAGAAGAAGCTAAAAAATAGTTCAGTTCCAGCCGGCTCATCGAGCCGGTTTTTTTATGTCTTGATTTTTCTAAGGGATTCACTGTATTAGATGTTAAAATCTCCCAGTTTTAAGTATTTTTTACTAAAATTACATTCCAAAAGTTAAATACTATTAAATTGTATTAAACCACTCTTTTTTTTCCGTTTCTGCATATATATTTGTGGCATTGATTTTAAAATTAATGAACTAATAACCCCATGAAACATTCTTATTTATTATTTGTCTTTTTTTTCGGAATTTTTTCTGCTCAGAAATTGAAAGTTGTAGACTCTGAAACCGGAAGTCCTGTTCCTAATGCGAGGATTCTTCTGAGTAATCAGATTATATACACCAATGAAGATGGATTTGCACCCGTTAATTCAGACGTTGCCAGTTTTGAAATATCGGCTTCGGGCTATCAGAAAGAAAAAATAAGAGCTTTTAGTGCTTTAGTAAAATTGAAGCCGCTTTATAAAGATATCGGAGAAATTAAAATTGTAGATGTAGATATCAAAAAACTATTTCAGGATGTAAGCAAAAACTACCACAAACGGTATTATAATGAGCCTTCCCTGTATGATGTGGTGTATAAAGAAAAAAAGATAGATAATGATAAGCTTTATTTCCTGGTTATTGCAGAAACGAAGTTATGGAGTAAAAGCAACGAATATAACTTCAGGGACGGAATCCGGAAGAACTATGATGAAATCCTCCAGATGCAGCTGAATAATGTGAAGTACATGAGGAATATGAAATCCGACAGTGTTTTCATAGCCAATACCAATGATTTCTCCCACGAATATATGGGGAATTATTTCTTCAATTTTGAACTAAACCGCACAATGACTCACATAAAAAATAAAGATTCAAAATATTCAGGAAGGTTGATTTTTGAAGAAGGAGACGAACAGCTGATTTCTTTTAAAATAAAATCCGGTGCCGGTATTGAGATAAAAGGAGAGTTTAAATATAATAAGACTGATAAAACGATTACCTATTTTGAAACCCATTACCTGCAGACCCATTATCCAATGATGAAAAGAAAAACTACAGATGGAAGAGAGTACGATTATCAGTTGGGAGATGCCTCGCTTATTTTTGATTTTTATAAAAAAGACGGAATGTATTTGCCTGCTCTATGCAAACTGGAAGGGGATAAATATGTGGCAGTTTATGACGGGGAAAAACACGAGCGTAAATTCAGCAGGGAGGTGATTTATAATACCTTCGCAAAATCCAATGATAGGGGGCTTTCTTCAAAGGTAGATTTTAGTAAAAATATCTGGGAAAATGTCCCTGTAAAAGAAGAAAAGGACGGAACGATTCTTCTTTCTGAGGAGGAGCAGGCTTTTATTAACGGAAAATAAATTCTTATTTTATTACAATGGGACCGTCCGGTTGGGCGGTCTTTTTTATGCTTTTTTCTTCTACAGATTTTTTTTGAATGGATCGTTGTTGGTTTAACGCTAATAACGGCAAGAGCATTAACATTCAGTAAAGGAAGAATCGGTGTGAAAATAGCTGTAAACCTTTGGTTTTCTTGCGCCTTAAAAGCATTATAATGGTTTAAACCCTTGTGTCTATTGCGTTTTCCAACAAAAAAATCCCCAGTTTGATAAACTATTTTTTTGTTTCCCGCAGATCGCACAGATTTCGCAGATTTTTCTGAATGGGTATTGTTTGGTTAGTGTTAAAGATTTCTTTTTTTGTATAAATCGCCTCATATCGGATTTTTTGCTTTCATTATCTCCCTAAATTCCTTTATCTTTAAGCAATCAATAAAGGTTATGAAGATAAATAGATTTTTTGCAGTGCCGGCAGTTGTGCTGGCAGCCCAGTTCTCGTGGGCTCAGATCAAGGTAGATTCGAAAGAAAAACTTAATCCCATAGTAAAAAGTTTTGTAGATGAAGTAAACAGCAATTCTCAGCTGGAAAATCTGGCTTATGAGCTATTGGATGGCATTGGTCCACGCCTTGTAGGAACTCCCGAAATGCTTGCCGCCAACGAGTGGTCAGCAGAAAAGCTCAAATCATGGGGGATAGAAGCTAACCTGCAGCAGTTTGGAACCTGGAAAGGATGGCAGAGAGGTACTACCCATGTAGATATGGTGTACCCGCGGATAAAATCACTGTCTGCAACACAGCTGGCGTGGAGTCCGGCGACTAAAAAAGCAGTGGAAGCAGAAGTAATTATTCTTCCAAAAGCAGCCTCCAAAGCTGAATTTGATCAATGGTTGTCTTCTGTAAAAGGAAAAATAGTACTGATTGCCCAGTATCAGAAAATCGGACGTTCAGATGAACAGATAAAAGAATTTGCAACTCCTGAACTTTATGAAAAGCTTAAAGCAGAAAAAGAACAGGCAACAAAGGATTTTAACGCCTATGTAAAAAATATAGGCTACGATAATAATACGCTTCCGGAAGCTCTGGAAAAAGCAGGAGCCGCAGGAATTGTGATTTCAAACTGGACAGGCATCATGGGGGCAAACCGGATTTTCGGGGCCAAGACTACAAAAATTCCAATGATTGATATTGATGTGGAAGATTATGGAATGCTGTACAGAATGGCTGAAAAAGGAGCAAAGCCTAAAATTAAAATTGATGCCCAGTCTAAAATACTTCCTGATGCCAAAAACTTCAATACCATCGGGATGATTAAAGGAAAAGAAAAGCCGGATGAATATGTAATCCTTTCTGCCCACCTTGATTCATGGGATGGGGCACAGGGAGCAACTGACAACGGAACGGGAACCATTACGATGCTTGAAGCGATGAGGCTTCTGAAAAAATATTACCCGAACAACAAAAGAACAATCGTTATCGGACTTTGGGGGAGCGAAGAGCAGGGACTGAACGGTTCCAGAGGTTTTGTAGCCGATAACCCTCAGATTATAAAAGGAGTGCAGGCTGCTTTCAACCAGGATAACGGAACGGGACGTGTGGTTAACATCAGCGGGCAGGGGTTTGTGAAAGCCTACGACTATATCGGAAGATGGCTTGACGGAGTGCCAAAATCAGTAAGAGGACATATTAAAACTGATTTCCCGGGAATGCCTGGTGGCGGAGGTTCCGATCATGCTTCATTCGTAGCAGCAGGAGTGCCGGGAATTTCTTTAGGCTCTCTGAACTGGGGGTATTTCGGATATACATGGCATACCAAAAAAGATACCTATGATAAAATTGTTTTTGATGAGGTGAAAAATAATGTAGTTCTTACCGCTGCATTGGCTTATATGGCTTCTGAAGATCCTGAGTTTTCCAACAGAGAGAAAAGGGTAATGCCGCAGGATGACAAAGGTGAAACAATGAAATGGCCGGAAGCAAAAGAACCGAGAAGAGATTCTAAAGATTATAAATAATTGGGGATAGAAAAGTCGGGGTGCTGGAGTTTCCTGATCAATGAAACTTATTCCTTGTTTTCCGTTAAAGGTATCTGAAAATTAAATGATAGACAAAAAAGACTGTTTCTATTGGAGAGACAGTCTTTTTCGTTTTTTTTAATTGAGAAATATTGTACTGTTCAATGCGCCGTTTTGATGTTTTTCTGTTGAAGCATTGCTTTTATTTCCTTGATTCTACTCTCCTGAACGATATAGGTTTTGCAGATTGTATTATTGAGGTGCATGCTGAAATTCATACGGGTACCTTCTGCTTCCCAGGTATGATGAGCTGGTGGAATATAATCTGTAAAGACGGGAAAGAAATTGATAAGGCATAAAAAATTCCTGCTCAATGACTTTAAAAATCTGGGATAATTCCCAAAGTCATCAATCACTTTCATTTTAAATACCTTTTTTCCTAAGGTAGTCCCCCAATAGGTTTCAGATATTGCTCCAAAGATAATTACACAGGGAATAGAATATATGAAACTTACTATAGCAATCTCTTTACCTATGATAAGGAAGATGAGAAAGAAGGGGAGCATATCAATGAGCTTGGCAAAAACCCTTTTCCGTTCACTGTCTTTATAAGAAGGGTTGTAAGGAAGATCATATTCAAAAGAATTATAGATTCTGTTACCCTGTTCGTCAAAATAACGGGTGGGTCTGTGAATGATCTTTTTTTCTTTAGTTTCTGATATTTTCATGGAGCTCCCTGAATAGTTTTTCAATTTGTTAAATATAATTTTTCAACTCTGAAAATTTTGAAACAGAATACCTTTGCTCTTGAATGTCCAGTTTTCCAAAGCCATATTCACAGAAAATAAAAGGCAGACCATTTGATTTTGAAGAGCTATAATCCGTCTGGGTATCTCCAATATAAATGGTATCATTATGCTTCATCGTATTCCTTTCCATAATCAGTTTTATATTCTCAGCTTTCGGTTTTTTTGTCCGGCCATGAGATTCAAAATCTGTAAATAGTTTGTTGAATTGGTAAAAATCCAGAAAAGCTTCAATGTATCCGTCCTGGCAGTTGCTCACAATGAAAAGATTGTGTGTTTTTGACAGGTCTTTTAAAGTATCTTCAACACCTTCATACAGGATCCCGCCCTGGGTACGCAAAATGATGTTCTCCTGTGCTGCAATTTCAGCAAGGATTGTTGTAACCTCCTGATCTGTAATTCCCGGTGCAATCATTTTGACAATATCGTCCGTCAGCAGACCCATATACTGATCCATATCTTCAGGTTTCAGTTCTTTTTCAATAATCTGGTGCTGAGTTAAAACGTGGTTCCATATATTAATAATAGATGCTCTGGAATCCCATAAGGTTCCGTCTAAATCGAAAATTAAATTTTTATATTTCAAAATGCGGTGTTTATATTTTAATTTTTAATCATGATTAATGCGATAAAAACTACAAAATCATGCTTAACTGAACTCTTTTTCTCGCTTCATCCACTTCCGTTACTTTTACCTTTACATGCTGGTGAAGTTTCACCACTTCGTTTACATCAGATACAAAGCCGTCTTTCAGCTGGGAGATATGAACCAGTCCGCTTTCTTTGATTCCAAGGTCTACAAAACATCCGAATGCTGTAATATTGTTGACGATCCCCGGAAGGATCATTCCTGTTTTTAAATCTTTAATGCTTTTTACATTTGGATCAAACTCAAAAACCTTAGCTGCTTTTCGTGGATCCAGTCCTGGTTTTTCAAGCTCTTTCAGGATGTCTTTAATACTTAAAATTCCGATTTCTCCGGTAATATAGTTTTCAGGTTTTACCAAAGCAATTTTTTCTTTATTGGCAATCAGTTCATTGGTTTTAATACCGAGATCTTTAGCCATTTTTTCTACAATTCCATACGCTTCAGGGTGTACGGCAGAATTGTCCAGAGGGTTTTTAGCATTGGATATTCTGACAAATGCAGCGGCCTGCTGAAAAGCTTTTTCTCCAAGTCTTGGTACTTTTTTAAGCTGCTTCCGGTCTTCAAAAGCTCCGTTTTCAGCGCGGTAAGTAACGATATTTTCAGCCATTTTTTCTCCGATTCCGGAAACATAGCTTAATAGCGATTTGCTGGCTGTGTTTAAATTAATACCCACAGAGTTTACACATTTCATTACCGTGGAATCCAGTTCGCTCTTCAATTGGGTTTGGTCTACATCATGCTGATACTGGCCAACACCAATGGATTTTGCATCAATTTTTACCAGTTCTGCCAAAGGATCGGAAAGTCTTCTTCCGATGGAAACAGCGCCACGCACCGTCACATCATAGGTTGGAAATTCATCCCTTGCAATTTTACTGGCCGAATAAACAGATGCTCCGGCTTCCGAAACTACAAAAACCTGCAGCGGCCTGTCAAAGGCGATTTTTTTAATAAAGAACTCTGTTTCACGGCTTGCTGTTCCGTTTCCGATGGAAATGGCTTCAATGTTGTAAGCATTCACCATAGAACGGATCTTTTTCATGGCCATTCCGCTTTCATTCTGCGGAGCGTGAGGGTAGAGGGTTTCATTGTGGAGGAGATCTCCTTTTTCATCCAGACAAACGACTTTACATCCGCTTCTGTAACCGGGATCAATAGCCAGAATTCTTTTTTCTCCCAAAGGCGGTGCTAAAAGTAACTGACTTAAATTTTCAGAAAAGATCTGAATGGCTTTCTGATCAGCTTTTTCCTTAGCCTCCTGTAAGGCCTCATTGGAAATGGCTGGTTCTAAAAGTCTTTTATAGCTGTCTTTTATAGCAAGAGCAATCTGCTCAGAACTTTCGTTATTCGATTTAATGATTGCTTTTTCAATGAAATCGATGGCTTCTTCTTTGTCAATGCTGACGTTTGTTTTCACAAAGCCTTCTGCTTCGGCTCTTAACATGGCCAGAAGTCGGTGGGAGGGAGTTCTGCCAAGGTTTTCTTCCCATTCAAAATACTGGGAAAACTTTTGCGCTTCTTCCTCATCCTTTTTGGTTTTTACCACTTTAGAGGTTACTACAGCCTTACGCTGAAAGATCCGGCGGAGATTCTTACGGACGTACATATTTTCATTAATCCATTCTGCCATGATGTCTCTGGCGCCCTGAAGAGCCTCTTCCTCAGACGGAACTTCATTATTAAGGTATTTTGATGCAAGAAACAGAACATCATTGTTTTTCTGACTCATGATGATTTTGGCTAAAGGTTCCAATCCTTTTTCTTTAGCCGCATCCGCTTTGGTTTTCTTCCGTTTTTTGAAAGGCAGGTATAAATCTTCCAGCTCCTGTAGATCATAGCTCTCTTCAATCCTTTGACGAAGCTCAGGCGTTAAAGCATTCTGTTCCTCAACAGACTTTAAAATGGATTCCTTTCTCTTTACAATTTCATCAAACTGTTTACTGATTTTTGAAATCTGTTCAATCTGTATTTCATCCAGATTCCCGGTTTTATCCTTCCGGTAACGCGAAATAAAAGGAATGGTGCAGTCTTCTGCTAATAATTGTAAAGTATTGTTGATGCTCTTTTCAGAAATGTTGAGCTGCTTCTGTATAAATTCTACGGTCGTCATTGTTCTGTTTTCGGATGGCTAAAATAGGATTTTAAAACGAAAAAAGGCGAGTTACCCCGCCTTGAATGTTTTCACAACGGAATAATCCTTATTGTGAATTGCTTTTCAAAATTATTAATACAAATATAGAAGAAAAAATCTTTAATAGAATTATGGAAATCCGTAATTCGGATGTTTTTTTTATTTCTATTTTTATGTAGTATCAAAAATTAAAATGATGATTAAAAATATACTTGGATTAGATTTGGGAACCAACTCCATTGGCTGGGCTTTGATAAAACAAAATTTTGAAAATAAGTATGGCGAAATTCTTGGGATGGGAAGCCGAATTATCCCAATGTCACAGGATGTTTTAGGAGAATTCGGAAAAGGGAATTCTGTTTCGCAAACTGCTGCAAGAACCGATTATAGGGGAGTGAGAAGGTTACGTGAACGATTTTTGTTAAGAAGAGAAAGGCTTCACAGAGTTTTAAACGTCTTAAATTTTCTTCCGGAACATTATGCTTCGCAGATTGATTTTAAAAAACGATTTGGAAAGTTCAAAGAGGAAACTGAACCGAAATTGGCTTACAATAATGATGGGTTTATTTTTAAGAATTCTTTTGAAGAAATGCTTACTGATTTTAAAAATCATCAACCTCAACTTCTAGCGAATAACAAAAAGATTCCTTATGACTGGACAATTTATTATCTCCGCAAAAAGGCACTCTATCATAAAATACAAAAAGAAGAACTTGCTTGGATTCTATTGAATTTTAATCAAAAACGTGGATATTATCAATTGCGAGGTGAAGATTTTGAAGACGAGAAGAACAAAGTATTTGTCAGATTGAAAGTAGACAGAATTGTTGATTCTGGAGAAAACATTAAAGGAAAAATTCTTTATGATGTATATTTTGAAAATGGATGGAAATATGAAAAGCAGATTGTAAAAACTGAAGATTGGATAGGACGTACGAAAGAATTCATCGTTACGGAATCTATTTTAAAAAATGGTGATATAAAGAGAACCTTTAAAGCTGTAGATTCTGAAAACGATTGGATTGCAATAAAAACAATGACTGAACAAGAAATCGACAAATCCCACCAAACTGTTGGAACATATATTTACGAAGCTCTTCTTCAAAACCCGAAACAGAAGATCAAAGGAAAACTTGTTCGTACCATCGAGAGAAAGTTTTACAAAGAAGAACTCAAACAGATTTTAGAAAAACAGAAAGAATTTCATCATGAATTACAGAATGATGATTTGTACAATGATTGTGTGCGTGAGTTGTATCGAAATAACGAGTCACATCAGTTGACTTTAAGTAAAAAGGAATTTGTACATCTTTTTATGGATGATATTATTTTTTACCAAAGGCCTTTGAGAAGCCAAAAATCGTCTATCTCCAATTGTACTTTGGAATTCAGAAAGTATAGGGATGAAAATGGAGTAGAGCATACACAGTTTTTAAAAGCTATCCCAAAATCTAATCCGTATTATCAGGAATTCCGTATCTGGCAATGGATTTTCAACCTGAATATTTATAAAAAAGATGATGATTCTAATGTTACAAAAGAATTTTTAAATACAATTGAAGATTTTGAAAATCTATTTGAGTTCTTGAATAACCGTAAAGAAATTGAACAGAAACCATTACTTAAATTTCTCTTAGAACAAAAAGATTTTAAAGGAAAGTTATTAAGTGCCGAAATCGAAAAATACCGTTGGAATTATGTTGAAGATAAAAAATATCCTTGCAACGAAACCAGAACAATGATTTTGTCTAGATTGGATAAGGTCGAAAATATTTCTATTGATTTTCTGACAAGAGAATTCGAACAAAAAATTTGGCATATCATCTATTCTGTAAATGACAAAATTGAATACGAAAAAGCATTGAAAACTTTTGCTGTGAAAAATAATCTTGATGAAAATTCTTTCCTCGAGGTGTTCAGAAAATTTCCACCATTTAAAAGCGAATATGGTTCCTTTTCTGAAAAAGCGATTAAGAAACTGCTGCCTTTGATGAGATTGGGTAAATACTGGGAGTACGAAAATATCAATGAGCATTCAAAAGACAGGATTCAGAAAATTATTACCGGTGAATTTGATGAAAATATCAAGAATAGAGTGAGAGAAAAGTCAACTCATCTTAAGGTAGAAAATGATTTTCAAGGTCTGCAATTATGGTTGGCTCAATACATTGTTTATGGAAGACATTCAGAGGCATCAATGATTGGTAAATGGAATTCTGCTGATGATTTGGAAAAGTTCTTAAATGAATTTAAACAGCACTCGCTTCGTAACCCTATTGTAGAGCAGGTAATTACAGAAACGCTTCGCGTGGTAAAAGATATCTGGTTGAAATACGGAAAGGGAGCTAAAGATTTCTTCAGCGAAATTCATATTGAGCTAGGGAGAGAAATGAAACAGACAAAAGATGAAAGAGCAGATACAACAAAAAGAATAACGGAGAATGAAAATACAAATCTTCGTATCAAAGCTTTACTGGCAGAAATGATGAATGATAATTCTGTTGAGAATGTTCGCCCATATTCTCCAATGCAGCATGAAATTCTGAAGATTTATGAAGATGGAATTTTAAGATCTGACATAGAAATTGACGATGACATTCTGAAAATAAGTAAAACAGCCCAGCCTTCTTCATCTGATTTAAAAAGATACAAACTTTGGTTGGAACAGAGGTATAAATCACCTTATACAGGACAGATCATTCCACTAAATAAGTTATTTACCCCGGAATATGAGATTGAACATATTATTCCACAAAGTAGATATTTTGATGATAGTTTTAACAATAAGATCATCTGTGAATCGGCAGTTAATAAATTGAAAGATAATTATATTGGTTTAGGATTTATTAAACAGTTTGGAGGCACAATGGTTGAATGTGGCTTTGGGAGAAGTGTAAAAGTCTTTGAAGCCGGAGAATATGAAGATTTTGTAAAAAAGCATTATGCCAATAATAGGGGAAAAAGAAGCAAACTCCTTTTAGAAGATATTCCAGATAAAATGATTGAACGCCAGATGAATGATACTCGTCATATCAGTAAATATATTTCCGGTGTTCTTTCCAACATTGTGAGAGTGGAAGATGGTACAGATGAAGGGGTGAATTCCAAAAATGTTGTGTCCGGAAATGGAAAAATAACATCACAATTAAAACAAGATTGGGGTCTGAATGATGTTTGGAATGAATTGATATTGCCACGTTTTGAAAGGATGAATCAATTGACCAATTCAACTGATTTTACTACCTGGAATGAAAATTATCAGAAGTTTTTACCAACGGTTCCGGTTGAGTTTTCAAAAGGGTTTTCAAAGAAAAGAATTGATCATCGCCATCACGCTTTAGATGCTTTAGTTATTGCTTGTGCTACAAAAGATCATGTGAATTTACTCAACAATCAATCAGCTAAATCAGACACGAAACGATATGATTTGAAAAAGAAACTGATGAAATTTGAAAAATCAGTGTACAATCATCCCCAAACTAATGAAAGAATAGAACGGGAAGTACCGAAACATTTTTTGAAACCTTGGGAAAACTTTACTGTTGAAGCTAAAAATAATTTAGAGAAAATCATTGTAAGCTTTAAACAAAATCTTCGTGTAATTAATAAAGCTACGAATCATTATGAAAAATATGTTGAGAAAGATGGCGTGAAAATCAAAGAAAGGGTAGAGCAGACTGGAACGAATTGGGCGATAAGAAAACCAATGCATAAAGAATTTGTTTATGCAAAAGTGAATTTACCTTGGGTAAAAGTTAGTGGTAAAGAGATATTAACTGCAATTAGAAAACCGTTGGATATAAGTTTCGATGAGAAAAAAATTAGCAATTCAATAACGGATACTGGTATACAAAAAATACTTTTAGCACATTTGAAAAAATATAAAGGAACTTTAGATGATAAAGGAAAAGAAATCGCTCCGGAAATACTTGCGTTTACACCAGAAGCCATAGAGGAGATGAATAAAAACATTATTGAATTAAATGATGGAATATTTCATCAGCCAATTTTTAAAGTAAGGGTATTTGAAAAAGGAACGGGAAGATTTTCAATTGGACAATCAGGTAATAAGAAAAATAAATATGTAGAAGCAGCTAAAGGAACTAACTTATTTTTTGCAATTTATGAAGATAAAAGCGGAAAAAGAAGTTACGAAACAATTCCTTTGAATGAAGTTATTGAAAGACAAAAACAAGGATTGAATTCAGTTCCGTTAGAAAATAAAAAGGGACATAAACTATTATTTCACTTATCTCCTAATGATTTAGTTTATGTTCCCGAAGAAGGTGAATTTACAGGAAGAGTTTTTAATTTGAATGATTTAAATAAAGAACAAATTAAAAGAATTTATAAAGTTGAAAAAACTTCAGGTACTGAATGTTACTTCGTTCGTCAAGATATTGCTTTTCTAATAAAGCAATACGATGCGAAAACTAAAATTGGAGAATTGGAAAGCCAGAATAAACTTCAAGTCACAATGTCAGAGGATAGAACCAAAATTGCAGATGTTTGCCTTAAAATTGATTGTGATAGACTAGGTGATATAAATATTCTAACAAAAGAAAAAATTAAAAAAATGTTTGATGAATATAGATAATATTGCAATTGATACAAATGTTCTTTTATATGCTTTTGATAATAAGGATATTAAAAAGCAAGATAAGGCGGTAGAGATATTGCTTAAAAGACCATTTGTTACTCAATTAGTTCTTTTTGAATTTATAAAAATTCTTGAAAGAAAATGGAAAAAGGATAAGAAAGAAGTTACAAAACTTACTATTAAAATACTTGATGAATTGGTATTTCCACTGTCACAACATAGCGATATGTATAATTATGCCTATTTTTTGACCCTAAAATATAATTATGGATTGAGTGATATTTTTATACTTTCAGATTCAATACTTAATGACTGTACTATTTTACTTTCAGAAGATATGTGTAATGGAATGATTGTCGATAAAAAATTAAAAATCATAAATCCTTTTTTATGATCACCCGTTCCATCTACATCGGTAACCCTGCTTATCTTAAACTTAAAGATGAACAGATGTATATTTTAGAGCCTTCCACTAAAGAAATGAAGGGTAAAGTTCCGGTGGAAGATTTGGGATTATTGATGTTGGATCACTTCCAGATTACGATCTCACATCAATTGATTCAGAAAATGATGGGAAATAATGTAGTAGTGGTGAGTTGTGATGGTCATCATTTACCACATGGAATTATGCTTCCGCTTTATGGACACACTGAACATTCTGATCGAATTAAAGATCAATTAGAAGCCAGTGAACCTCTCAAAAAACAACTTTGGAAACAAACTGTAGAATCTAAGATTGAAAACCAGAAAGAGGTTTTAAAACGGTTAGGAAATTATTACGAACCAATGATTGATTACCAAAATAATGTAAAAAGTGGTGATATTACCAATATGGAAGGTATTGCAGCACAGCATTACTGGAAGTATCTCATCAGTCTGGATTTTTTGAGACAGCGTTTTGGAGATTCACCCAATCAGTTTTTCAATTTTGGATATTCGGTTCTCAGAAGCATTGTGGCAAGAGCGATTGTAGAGACCGGATTGCTTCCTGTTCTCGGGGTTTTTCATAAAAATAAATACAATCCTTACTGTCTTGCCGATGATCTGATGGAGCCTTACCGCCCTTTTATCGATTTATTGGTAATGCAATGGCTTGAAATCCATTCAGAAACGGAAGAACTAACGAAAGAATTTAAAGCTTTTGTCTTACAGATTGCAACTAAAGATGTGAAAATAGATGATAAAACCAGACCATTGCTGGTAGCCGTAAAAACAACAGCCACATCACTGTATAAATGTTATACGGGAGAAAAACGCCTGATCTCTTATCCTGAACTGATATGAATGCCGAAAGGTTTAATGCCTACCGAATTATGTGGGTTTTAGTATTATATGATTTGCCGACAGAGACTAAAGCCAATATGAAAGACGCTAGCCGCTTTCGTAAATCTTTGCTTGATGATGGTTTTACGTTATTTCAGTTTTCAATGTATGTAAGGCATTGTCCAAGTCGTGAAAATGCTGAAGTCCATATTAAAAGAGTAAAGTTCATGCTTCCAAAAGCCGGAAAAGTAGCTATTATGTGCATTACCGACAAACAGTTTGGAGATATTGAAATATTCTTTGCCAGAAATAAAGAAGAACCTCCTCCAACCTTTCAACAGCTTGAATTATTCTAATTTTTAAATCCTAAAAACAAAAACAATCTACTGATTTTCAGTAGATTGTTTTTTGAGGTTGTGACTAATCACGAAGATAATAATTTTTGAAAGCAATTCACAACGGAGTTGAAAGGATTCAGCAACAAATGCAGGTTGTGACTAATCACGAAGATAATAATTTTTGAAAGCAATTCACAACACAATAGATTACTAAGAAATTATTCAAAAAGTTGTGACTAATCACGAAGATAATAATTTTTGAAAGCAATTCACAACACAAACAAAAAATAGATTTATTATGACTAAGTTGTGACTAATCACGAAGATAATAATTTTTGAAAGCAATTCACAACTTCCTCAGGGACGTGCATATGAAGGTAAAGGTTGTGACTAATCACGAAGATAATAATTTTTGAAAGCAATTCACAACATAACGAGATGCGTTTAGCTAGCGTAAGAGGTTGTGACTAATCACGAAGATAATAATTTTTGAAAGCAATTCACAACAGACTGAGTACAATGATCCTAAGAATGTTAGTTGTGACTAATCACGAAGATAATAATTTTTGAAAGCAATTCACAACGTTTCTTGCTTATCAGAAGATATATATAGAGTTGTGACTAATCACGAAGATAATAATTTTTGAAAGCAATTCACAACTACTCTGGTGGTAGATATATGGAAGCAACAGTTGTGACTAATCACGAAGATAATAATTTTTGAAAGCAATTCACAACACAAACAAAAAATAGATTTATTATGACTAAGTTGTGACTAATCACGAAGATAATAATTTTTGAAAGCAATTCACAACTGCCTATGTGGGGACAAATAAACAGGGTTTGTTGTGACTAATCACGAAGATAATAATTTTTGAAAGCAATTCACAACAAAGAGTGGAATGAATACCGAAAGGACAAGGTTGTGACTAATCACGAAGATAATAATTTTTGAAAGCAATTCACAACAGAACACGGCTATGTTATTGGTATTATATCGTTGTGACTAATCACGAAGATAATAATTTTTGAAAGCAATTCACAACAGAACACGGCTATGTTATTGGTATTATATCGTTGTGACTAATCACGAAGATAATAATTTTTGAAAGCAATTCACAACACCTTCTGATATGTTTTTAAATCTTCGTAAGTTGTGACTAATCACGAAGATAATAATTTTTGAAAGCAATTCACAACATATGCCATAAATGGCAATGCCGATATAGTGTTGTGACTAATCACGAAGATAATAATTTTTGAAAGCAATTCACAACACGTTGGGCTTCTTCCATAGCCGCTTTATCGTTGTGACTAATCACGAAGATAATAATTTTTGAAAGCAATTCACAACTAGTTGCATGAATATATGAATCTAAAACAGTTGTGACTAATCACGAAGATAATAATTTTTGAAAGCAATTCACAACACTTAAACATTGCCATATGCATTTACTTATGTTGTGACTAATCACGAAGATAATAATTTTTGAAAGCAATTCACAACCGCAAGTCTTTGTCAGGGCCAGCGTAATAAGTTGTGACTAATCACGAAGATAATAATTTTTGAAAGCAATTCACAACGATATTTGTTCGCTCTTCGTAAAGCGCAGCGTTGTGACTAATCACGAAGATAATAATTTTTGAAAGCAATTCACAACTAGTAGGCTCACTAGAAAGTGTACATGAATGTTGTGACTAATCACGAAGATAATAATTTTTGAAAGCAATTCACAACCACATATGTCTTGTCCTGTTTTGTTTTATTGTTGTGACTAATCACGAAGATAATAATTTTTGAAAGCAATTCACAACTCGTTGTATAGTCAGTTAACAGAAGTCGTAGTTGTGACTAATCACGAAGATAATAATTTTTGAAAGCAATTCACAACAGTTTTGCCAATCTGATGTGTCAACAACAAGTTGTGACTAATCACGAAGATAATAATTTTTGAAAGCAATTCACAACATAGGAGTTTCTACTTTTATCTTGCTAGTTGTTGTGACTAATCACGAAGATAATAATTTTTGAAAGCAATTCACAACGGTCACTTCATAACGATAAACAGGTTCATCGTTGTGACTAATCACGAAGATAATAATTTTTGAAAGCAATTCACAACGTTTTATTAACTTGCTCTTGGGTAAGACTAGTTGTGACTAATCACGAAGATAATAATTTTTGAAAGCAATTCACAACGTAAAAACATATTACCGATGTCTGAGCCCAGTTGTGACTAATCACGAAGATAATAATTTTTGAAAGCAATTCACAACACTGTAGAGCAAATACAGTCAAAATGGATTGTTGTGACTAATCACGAAGATAATAATTTTTGAAAGCAATTCACAACATCGTCTTAATTATGGTGATCCTTCGGGCCGTTGTGACTAATCACGAAGATAATAATTTTTGAAAGCAATTCACAACCCTCAATATGTTCAACCGTTTTATAAACAAGTTGTGACTAATCACGAAGATAATAATTTTTTGAAAGCAATTCACAACAAGATTAGCATCATGAGAACCTTGCTTTTAGTTGTGACTAATCACGAAGATAATAATTTTTGAAAGCAATTCACAACTAATTACTGAAACAAAGAAAATCGGCCAGCGTTGTGACTAATCACGAAGATAATAATTTTTGAAAGCAATTCACAACTAAAAACATATTTCCAATATCTGAACCTAAGTTGTGACTAATCACGAAGATAATAATTTTTGAAAGCAATTCACAACGGAAGATATGTCTTATACTGATTGGCTTAGGTTGTGACTAATCACGAAGATAATAATTTTTGAAAGCAATTCACAACTGCCTGTTTATCCATTCTAGATTATCTACAGTTGTGACTAATCACGAAGATAATAATTTTTGAAAGCAATTCACAACTGTAAGCACTCCAATCTTCATGGGTTGGAGGTTGTGACTAATCACGAAGATAATAATTTTTGAAAGCAATTCACAACAACCTCCCTGAATGTCATTTGCTCGTAAATGTTGTGACTAATCACGAAGATAATAATTTTTGAAAGCAATTCACAACCAAAATCACCATCTTTAAGTTTCAAAAACAGTTGTGACTAATCACGAAGATAATAATTTTTGAAAGCAATTCACAACGAGCAGAAAGAACGCTCAGCAACTCTACCTGTTGTGACTAATCACGAAGATAATAATTTTTGAAAGCAATTCACAACTAATTACTGAAACAAAGAAAATCGGCCAGCGTTGTGACTAATCACGAAGATAATAATTTTTGAAAGCAATTCACAACTAAAAACATATTTCCAATATCTGAACCTAAGTTGTGACTAATCACGAAGATAATAATTTTTGAAAGCAATTCACAACTCATAGAATAGTCATTTCTGACGTCTCTGTGCTGTGACTAATCACGAAGATAATAATTTTTGAAAGCAATTCACAACGAAAAACTATATACAGATAGAACAAATAATGCTGTGACTAATCACGAAGATAATAATTTTTGAAAGCAATTCACAACACACTTTCCGCCGTTTCGTTAATTGGTTTAGCTGTGACTAATCACGAAGATAATAATTTTTGAAAGCAATTCACAACGTTTCCAGTAAATTATGACACGGAATCTGAGCTGTGACTAATCACGAAGATAATAATTTTTGAAAGCAATTCACAACCAAGGAGGAAATAAAGAGGTGAGAATATTCGCTGTGACTAATCACGAAGATAATAATTTTTGAAAGCAATTCACAACACTTCTTTGCCCCTTTACTTCCGGAAATAGCTGTGACTAATCACGAAGATAATAATTTTTGAAAGCAATTCACAACTTATCTCTACTTAACATTTTATTTTTTAAAGCTGTGACTAATCACGAAGATAATAATTTTTGAAAGCAATTCACAACTCCAGAATTTATAAACATAATCCCTTGTTAGCTGTGACTAATCACGAAGATAATAATTTTTGAGAAATTTCTTTTACAGGATCTGTAATGATTACCGGCTCGTCAATGTCGGAACTGCAGGAATTAAGCAGGCTGGCAGATAGGGACAGGAATAGAATTTTTTTCATGGCTTTATTTTTGATGCAAAAAAAATACTTTTTAATGAAACAGAAGTGAGATCAGCCGCATTGTGATAAAGATCATTACAACAAACCGCCTGTAGCACTTACAAACTGCCTATTATTATGAAATTATTTTTGTCCAGGCAGTCAGTTTCTTTATAAACGATAACCATAAAAACTATTAAATAATAACCCATGAAAGTACATTTAATCATTCTCATTTTATTTTCTTCGTTCCTTTTCGGACAGAATTCAAGCTTTATTTATGATTTGAGATACAAACCGAACTCAGACAGCACCAAAACTGAAAAACTTACCTATTATCTGGACGTAAGGGAAAAGGAGTCCCTGTTTCGTTCCAACAAGTTCAGGAGATCAGATTCATTGAGGGTAAAGAGAGGAACTCCTGAAGGATATGATACCCAATTTAATAACAGACAGCTATATGTCAAAAAGAATTTCACGTCTAATGAAACCAAAAGATATGTTTTTGTTCCGATAGTATATAAAACATATGCTATTGATATTACAGATCAGCTTGACTGGAAAATTTCAGATGAGAAACAAATGATCGGCAGCTATAACTGTCAGAAAGCTGAAGTAAGTTATGGAGGAAGAAACTGGGAAGCATGGTTTACCACAGATATAGCCATTTCTGACGGACCTTATATTTTTAAAGGGCTACCCGGATTAATTGTAAAAATAAATGATGAAAAATCCGATTTTCAGTTTAATTTGGTTCAGGTAAAGAACTCCAACTGGAAAGAGCTGTATCCTGCAAAAATTGAAAAAATGATTGCGTGGAGCGATTATGAAAAGCTTCAGAGTGACTTTTACAGTGATCCGCTTTCTGCCGTAAAACCATCTGCTATTACCAACTATGATGAGGCAGGAAATGTCGTGAAAACTGATTTAAGAGAGATGAGAGAAATGATGAAGAAACATATCCGCGCACAAAATAACCCGATAGAACTGAATCATAAAGTGGAGTATAAATAAAGAATAGAGCTGAAATCATCGAGATATCTGATAAAGGTTTTCACTGTTTTACTTGCCTTATTAGAAAAATCAGAGCAATAAATTTATTTCTTGATGTATGTTAAGGTGATAATAGGATGAGGTTTTCTATTTTTGGAATCTCAAAATTGATGATTTTGAATTTTTAAACTTTAAGTAAAGAAAATTTTTTAAACAAACTAAATAGTATGAAAAAACTTAGCGTAATTGCATTAGTAGGAGTAGGATTGCTTGCAGCATCATGTAATAAAGAAAAATCAGCAGAAACTCCGGGTGCAGCTCAGGAGCAGACTGTTGCAGAAAGCAAAGGAGAAGTATTGGCAGTGGATACTGTGGCTTCTATCGTAAACTGGAAAGCTTTCCATAAAGGAGGTTTTGCTCCACGTTGGGGTACACTTAATGTAAAATCAGGAGATTTAAGTGTTGAAGGAGGACAGGTTACCGCAGGAAACTTCGTAATTGATATGAAGTCTCTGAAAGTTGATCCGGCTTCAGTAACTGAAAAAGATAAAAAACCTGAAGATCTTGTAGCTCACTTAAAAAATGAAGATTTCTTTAACGTTGAAAAAAATCCGGTTTCAGATTTTAAAATCACAAGCGTAGCTGATCTTAAAGAAGCTCCTAAAGATGCCGTAGCAGGAGCTAATAAAACAGTAAGCGGAAACCTTACTTTATTAGGAAAAACAATGAACGTAACTTTCCCTGCTAAAGTAGATGTAGCTGAAGGTACAGCAGCTGTTCAGGCTAAATTCACTGTAAACAGAGCTGACTGGGGAATCAAATTCGGTACTTCAGAAGCAGATCCTGCAGAATGGATGATCAGCAAAGATATCGAGATTGCTGTGGATGTAAAGGCTAAGAAATAAGCTTGTCAGATTATACATAACAAAGAACCGCTTCAGAAAAATGAAGCGGTTTTTTTTGTCCGGATATTTCTGAATGGAAAATCCTTGTTATTTAATCTCAGTTCGGGATAAGAATTTTTGATTTATAGAGCTTGGAAGCTGGGAGCCGGAAGAGGGAGGTTCTGAAGGTCATCAATAATAGACAGCCTTCTTTTTAGCTAATCTGATTTTACAGAGGTTTTCTGTATCTATAACAAAAAGCGACTTCCAGCCTCCATTCTTCCATCTTCCAACCTTTTTTAAGCTGATTATTTAACGGTTTCATTATAATATACAGGAAGATTATTGTCTTTATCAAATCCTATAATAATGATCCGGTAATTTTTAGCATCGTCATTGTTGTAAAATTTAATGGAAGTATCTTCGCTGGAGTCCTCATCAAAGGCTGGATTCCAGTAAAGAGTGCTTCGGCTGTCTTGTTGAATACGGTTAAATGCTCCGCCTGAATAGTCCAGGTTATTAAATAGCTCAGGCTTGTCATATCCTCTGAGTGAAACCTGCTTGAGCTGGGTAAACATCTCAGAAGTGGGGATTTTCCCCTGGCTTCCGCCTCTTTTGGTGTAGATGAGAATAGCACCGCCGGATCCACCGCCAAATCCTCCCATGAAGTAGTCTTTGATAATCTTTACCATAGCAACATCAGACATGGAAAGAAATGAAATCTGCTCAGGGCTAATAATCATCTCATCCAGATAGATCATAGGCTGGCCCCCCCTGATTAAAGGAACAAAAGCACCCTCTCTTTGCTGTATCTGAAGACCTGCAACCCTGCCTTGCAGCCATTGCATCACATTCGTGTGTCCCTGAGCTTTACCTTCATCATTAACAAAATCAAATACGGTTTCATTACTGCTCCTGAATAAAGGACTGCTTAATTCGTCATTGAGTTTCTTGGTCAGGTCTTTTTTCTGTGCTCTTAATTTTACCTCCTGAATATTGATTATTTTTTCATTAATCAATTTCTGATTGCTTTTTGTAGTTATGGAGCGGGTAATCTCTTCAGGAAGAGGATCATTGGGTAAGCGCTTCGTGAGAATGTATCTGCTTTCAGGCAGACTGCTTCTGTACGGGACAAAATTATAATTGGGCTGAAAAATAACCTGAACCTGCTCTTTAGGAACTTTGGTTTCTTTATTCTCTCCATTTAACTGATAATGAAATTTAAACAGATCGTGAAAAATCAGTCCGCCCAATGTGAAGAATCCATTCGCATCTGTTTTCACAGGATAAAGGCCCATGCTTTGCTTTTCTGTGTTAAATATTAAGTTTAAAGTGGCATTAGGGGCCGGCTTTCCTAATACAGATACCTTTCCCTTGTAAGAAATATATTGTTCCGGATTATTTCTGATGATCGGGAAATCTCCTGCCATAACAGATTTCCAGTCAAATCTTTTCCATTTTTCAGAAATTAGAACAGCATCCAGTGCATCGGAATTATGCCCTTTTGTAAAATACTGATAAGGAGAAGACAGTTTCGAAGTTATATCTCCCGTAAGCCATAATGTGCTTAAAAGGCTGTTGTCGTCTTCTGTACTTTGAAAACGGCCATCCGCCACAGCTACAGTATAATGAGACACACTATTATCTGTATTTATTTTGAAAGAATTTAAAGCACGCGGGGCTTCATTTAATGAAGAAGACAGGGTAGGCTGTTTCACTTTTAGCTGGTCAGGCTTTACAAAGCAAAGTCTCTGGGTAATAACAGCATCCTTGTCATCAATAACAATGATCTGGAGAATTCCGTTAACAAGTTGTCCGGCAGGTATCGTATACACTTTTTCGTCAGATAATGTATTGATGACAGACTTAAAAACCAACTGATTATTAATTGTACCTATAACTTTGTAAAAAGTACTGGGATTAGCTATGTTTTTTGATTTTAATGAATATTTGATACCATCTGTCCTGCTTTCAACCTGAAGATTAATTCCGGAAGATGAAACAGCAGGAAGATTAATGCTTTGCTGGTTTCCTTTTGCGTCCTCTACAAAAAGTTTATATGTTTTACCGCTTTGGGGAGTCATTCGGAATGAGCCTACATTTTCATCAAAACCTTTAAAACTTACAATCTTCTCATCGGGTTTTGCCGTATCAACAACATAACCATTCCAACCGGAAGGTATAGCCCCTTTAGATTGTATTCTTACAGCAAGCTTTGTATTGATTCCGTTGATAAATGTACCGCTTTCAGGGTAAACAGAAGCTGTCCATGGAGAATTGATGTTAAGCTCCAGTTTTTCAGGAGAAGCCGGATTATAGACAGGAATCTCTTTTACCAGTTGAAAGCCCTCACTGAAGTTAGTCATCCAGGTAGTATAGGCTCTCATATAATACACGTCTTCTTTCATAGATTCAGGAAGAGTGAAGCTTCCGTTGCCCTGACCATCGAATAAAGGAACTAGTTTTTTATCAATGAGTACTTTATTCCTGTCATATAATTCTACGAAAAGATTGGTCGAAATATCAGAAGGAGTGTATCCATCAAATACAAAAGATTTGAACCATATATGGTCTCCTGCTAAATAGCTGCTTTTATTCAGCAATAAATGTATTTTTTCCTGAGGATATTTTTCTTCAAGGGTCTGGATGGCCAATTCTGCTTTATCCTGAGCTGAAAGGCCCATGAATACATTTAAAGTAAATAATAGTATTAGTTTTTTTGACATCTTGTTTATTTACTGATTGAATTTTTTTTTAATAATGACTAAAAATACATTATTTGTTTTTCCAGAACAAGTATTTTTGTGGAATGTTATTGTATCTCTTTCTTATAAACATAATCGTATTCATTGTTTACGGTTATGATAAGTATCTTTCTAAAAGCCATAAAAGACGGATCTCTGAAAATGCCCTTTTAGGACTTTCACTTCTGGGAGGAATCATAGGAGCTGCTTCAGGAATGATCATTTTCAATCATAAAACTTCAAAAAAATCATTTCTTGTCAAGTTTTTTCTGGTGGTTTTAATTGATTTGGTGCTGCTGTATAGGTTGATGAGGCATTGAAAAAGGACAAAACTCCCTTTTTTGGGGAGCTTTTTATGATCATTTACAAAGCAAATACTTTACTTTCCAGGAACGATTTCGCTTCAATTGAAGTGTCAAATCTTAAAACCTGATAGGCTGATAAGTGGATGTCTACTGGTGCCAGAGCTGATATATCCAGAAAAAAGCTAAGATGAGTGTCCAAAGGATCTGCTGAAGCATAACCTACGATGGTCTGCCATTTATTTTTGACTGTTGGGGTATACTGCATGACTTGATATTCATTTTCATTCCACACAAAAAAAGTAGGATCACCGGAATTAACTTTCATGTCAAAAGTGATTACATAATATCCTCCTTTGTTTGGATGAGTATTTACCAGGCTGTTTTCCAGTCGCATATAGCTTGTAACATAGTTAGGATCACCGCCTGATGGCAAAGTCGGAAAAGGAATGTTGAACTGATTACATGTTTCAAAAATAACACCATCATTTACGACCATTCCTGTTACCGGAGCCAGATTACCTGTAAGAATTTCGGAGGTTTCCAGGGTTACAGATTTTAATTTATTTTTGATATTTCCAACTTTGTTAAACCTCGGCGTGCTGATGGCTGGACGCGTAACAGCACTGTTGCTGTTATTATTGATGTGTACTGTCCGGCTGTAATCAAGACTATCTGCCAAGATAATATTGTCATTTTTAGGAAGACCGAAAATTGTGGAAGGTCGATATAAAATTAAATTACTATTGTACCCTACAACCTTTGACTCTGCAGCGTTAACTCCGATGTTAGATTCTGTATAACAGTTTGTAGCTTTTACAATGATGTTCTCTCCATTGATATAATAATCAGATACAAATGAATTATTTACGTTACAGTTTAAGTTTTTTCCTTCAAAAATATGAGTGTGCGGATTAATGTTTTTCTGCCCCTTTGTGCTGCCGGACCATGTGTCTATTGATATAGGAGTAGTCTTTTTGACAGTCCCGGATCCTTCATTCCAACACGATTCAATAACAATTGGAGTAATAGCATTGTTACCGTTGATATAGGTATTGATATCATTGTGCTCAAAGATAACATTACTGAAAGTTACTCCTCCAAACCCTTCCGTTTCATTATGAATATATATACCTACTTCATTTCCGGATATTTCACCGCTATAAAAATACTTATTACCAGCATGCATAATATCCAGACTGGTTCCAAATTTATTATCAAGAAAATACATCCCGTATTTATTATGATGAATTCCCACAGAATAAAAATCCATTCCAATGTTTCCGAATAACCCCTGTAATCCCTTATTAAAAAATTTGAAATCTACATTCCTGAAAGTGATATTACCATTGAATTCATCCTGAGAACTGTATTCTGATTCGTGAGCTTTAGCCATACTGATACCATAGCCTTTCCAATCTGTTTGATTTCCGCCTTCGAAAGTTAATTCTTCAATAATTGTTGCATACTGCCAGTAAGGAGCCTTTTGGTCATTTAAAATCATAGCAGGTTCATTATAATCATAAGGTTTTATAAAGGTAGTGCTGCTGCCGGCTCCAAATATTTTAGCCTTATGTTTTACTTCAATATTAACACGGTAGATCCCTTCGGGAAAATAAATGTTTTTTCTGATATTACAAGCATTCTGTACAGCCTGATTATCATTGGTGTTTCCATCTCCGGAAGCTCCAAACCATCTTACGTTTACAGTGTCATTGGGAAGTACTCTGCGGTAAAATACATTGTTTACATTTTTATAAATAATATCATCTGTATTACCCTGTTGTAATAAGAGTTCCGTCATATTTATGGGTTGCTTCCGTAAAAACAGTCCACTCTCCGGTGAAGGGATCATTTAATTCAATTGTTGCCATTTTTTGTTTTTTTTGATGTTATTACTATTCCGTTTCCTGCAGGAAAACTTCTGAGACAAAAGTAATAGGAGACAGCGACAGAACTTGACGTGTTATATTATCATTGAATTTTTTAAAATAATATTTGAAATTTATAGAGATAAAAAAAATGAACATCCAATACAAATATTCAAAGTATTTTCCGGGTAGATTGATCCTATAGTTGCATGAAATTATCGGTACAAACGGTAAAATAAAGAAATAACAGAACCTGATGTCCCATCCCTTTTCCGGAGATTTTAAAAGGATTTTATCTAATTTTCTCATTATGAAATTGTTAAATATTGCATAAACTTTTTAATTAATTCATTTAAAATCACTATTTTTGCACCCGTAAAAATCCTATATGCAAAACATTAGAAATATTGCGATTATCGCACACGTTGACCACGGGAAGACGACTCTGGTTGACAAAATCATTCACGCTACCAACATTTTCCGTGAAAATCAGGAAAGCGGGGAATTAATTATGGATAACAATGATCTTGAAAGAGAAAGAGGGATCACCATCTTATCCAAGAATATTTCTGTTACTTATAAAGACACAAAAATTAACGTAATTGATACTCCTGGTCACGCCGATTTCGGTGGAGAAGTAGAAAGAGTATTGAAAATGGCTGATGGAGTTATTCTATTGGTGGATGCGTTCGAAGGACCAATGCCACAGACAAGATTCGTACTTCAGAAAGCTCTGGAATTAGGATTGAGACCATTAGTGGTAATCAATAAAGTAGATAAGCCAAACTGCCGTCCGGACGAAGTTCACGATCAGGTATTTGATTTATTCTTCAACCTTGAAGCTACTGAAGAACAGCTTGATTTCCCTACATTCTACGGATCTTCAAAACAAGGTTGGTTCAACACTTCATTAGAGCAGACCGAAGATATTTTACCACTATTAGACGGGATTTTACAATACGTTCCTGCTCCAAAAGTAGAAGAAGGAAACCTTCAGATGCAGATTACTTCTTTAGATTTCTCTTCTTTCTTAGGAAGAATTGCCATCGGGAAAGTAACAAGAGGAGAGATCAAAGAATCTCAGTGGATTGGTCTTGCTCAGGCAGATGGTAAAGTGTTGAAAGGTAAAGTAAAAGAACTTTATGTTTTCGAAGGATTAGGAAAGAAAAAAGTAACCGAAGTACAGGCAGGTGATATCTGTGCCGTAGTAGGTTTTGATGCTTTCCAGATTGGTGATTCTTTCGTTGATCTTGAAAATCCTGAACCATTGGAAAGAACGGCAATTGATGAGCCTACATTGAACATGACGTTCTCTATCAACAATTCACCTTTCTTCGGTAAAGACGGTAAATATGTTACGTCTAATCACCTGAAAGAAAGATTAACAAAAGAATTAGAGAAAAACTTAGCATTAAGAGTTCAGCAGACTGATGATGCAAACACGTTCCTTGTATTCGGTAGAGGTATTCTTCACTTATCTGTTTTAATTGAAACAATGAGAAGAGAAGGGTATGAAATGACTATCGGACAGCCGCAGGTAATCCTGAGAGAAATTGACGGTGAAAAATGTGAGCCTTATGAATCCTTGGTAGTGGATGTTCCTGAAGAATTCGCTTCAAGAGTAATCGATTTAGCTACTCAGAGAAAAGGAGATCTTCACATTATGGAAACGAAAGGAGAAATGCAGCATATGGAATTCGAAATTCCTTCAAGAGGATTAATCGGATTACGTTCTCAGATGTTGACTGCTACTGCGGGGGAAGCTATTATGGCACACCGTTTCACAGAATATAAGCCTTTCAAAGGAGCTATTCCTGGAAGAAACAACGGGGTGTTAATCAGCAAAACTCAAGGTCCGGCAACAGAATACTCTATTGCTAAATTACAGGACAGAGGTAAATTCTTCGTAGATCCAGGTGAGGAAATCTATGCTGGGATGATCATCGGTGAACAAAATAAACCAGGCGACCTTGTTGTAAACATCGTAGAAGCGAAGCAGTTGAACAACATGAGAGCTTCTGGAAAAGATAAAGATACTGGTGTTGCTCCAAAAATCTTATTCTCTCTTGAAGAGTGTATGGAATATATTCAGCATGATGAATGTATCGAGGTAACTCCAAACTTCATCAGAATGCGTAAAAAACTTCTTTCTGAAGAAGAAAGAAAAAGAGTAGAAAGATCAGCAAAAGCTTAATCTGAAATTCTTAAATTATAATTTAGCCTCGATTTTTCGGGGCTTTTTTTATGCTCATATTTATGATTTTTGTCAGTTTTCAAATATTTTTATTACTGTTTTTAAAAAACTTTGCAAACTTAATATAGTTAATCCGTTTATTTCGAATTTAATTGTTATTTGTTGTAAAGTGTGAGTTTTCAGTATGTTTTGATTTGTATTTTTATGAATTTCATTGCTTTAATTCAATTTAACATATGATTTTAATAAATACATTTTATTAATTATACTAACTAACACTTGTTAGTTTTAATAAAATTTGTATGTTTGGAAATGAAGCAATAAGGGCTTCACTGAAAAAAACTTAGATATGAAAAGAAAATTCTTACAACGCACTTTAGCTGGTGCTTTGCTGAGTGTTTCAATATTGGGAAATGCACAGCAAAATACATCAGACAAAACAATTAATGACTCTTTAGTTAGTGCAAAGCCAGTTATTGTGGCTCAACCTCAAGAAGCAAAAGTAAAAGTTGACTTTTATGGTTTCATCCGAAATGATATTTTCTACGATACCAGACAAAACATTGGTGCAGGAGAAAACATCGTTCCGCTTTATCCAAGAGATCGTGCACTGGATGTGAATGGTGAGGATATCAACGATTCCCCAAAATTTCATATGCTTTCAGTCGTTTCACGAGCGGGTATCAATGTAAAAGGTCCGGATGTTTTAGGAGCAAAAACAGCAGGTATTTTGGAAGGTGAATTTTTTGGTGCCACAGAAGGCGGAATCAACGAGTTTCGTTTAAGACATGCATACATTACTTTAGACTGGGAAAAAACACAGCTTGGAGTAGGGCAGTACTGGCATCCAATGGTAATTCTTGACTGTCTTCCGAATGTGGTTAACTACAGTACAGGTTCTCCGATTTTTGCATTAAACAGAAATCCTCAGGTAAGATTGACACATAAACTTTCAGATAAATTTAAAGTAATTGCCGCTATCAACTCGCAGCGTGATTTTACCCCAAACACCACACCTTACCGAGACAGCGGAATGCCTTCGACTCATTTACAGTTTCAATATAAATCTTCAAAATTTGTTGCTGGAATTGCCGCACAATACGAAGAGTTAAGACCACAACTGTCTTCAGGAACACCGCCAATCGTGAACAATAACCGTGTGAAAAGCTTTACAGCAATGGCATACGCAAAAGCAATCACAAAACCTTTGACAATCAGTGCATCTGCAATGATGGGGCAAAACTCTGCATCACTCGTGATGCTGGGAGGTTTCATAGGCTATGCAGCACCGGGACAGGCAGATATTTTCAGAACAATGAATACAAGAAGCGGTTGGATTGATTTTCAACAGACAACTGCTAAAAAAGTGGCATTCGGACTTTTCGCAGGTTATGTGAAAAACATGGGTGCTAATGATCCTGTTGAAGGAAGAGTAGCGACAACTTATGGTGTAACTTCTTCTTGGGGCGCAATTTCTGCAACTCCAGGAGGGCGAAGTGTTGATCATTTATGGAGAGTGGTTCCGCGTGTTGATTGGATTTTGAGCAAAGCAATTCGTCTGAGATTTGAGGTTGAGAATACAGTAGCCACCTGGGGAAATGCTCAAAGCAACGGAAGAGGTATCGGAAACGAATACAATGCACGAAACAACCGCTTCCACGTCGCGACTTTCTTTATGTTCTAAAAATGATTTCTAAAAATTAAAACGAAAAATTAAAATGGATATTACAACACAATCAAAGCAAAAAAACAGCATTCTGACTGTTATTATTGCGTCATCTGCAGGAACCTTGATCGAATGGTACGATATGTTTCTGGCAATTATTCTGGCAGGTTCACTTTCGGTAAACCTTTTCCCTGCTGACGGGTCATCCCACTTCTTAGAAACATTGGCCGTAGTCGCTTCATCATTCATGTTCAGACCAATTGGATCACTTATTTTTGGAAATATTGGTGACAAAATTGGACGAAAATACTCTTTCCTTCTTTCATTAATCTTAATGGGAGCTTCAACCTTCCTGATTGGGTGTATTCCCAATTTTTCAAGCATTGGCTGGGCTGCTCCAATTTTACTTTTAGTTTGCAGATTAATGCAGGGATTAGCTATCAGTGGCGAATATGCAGGTGCTGTAATTTACGTTGCAGAACACGCACCGGCAAATAAAAGAGGATTTTACACAGGTTTTATTCAGGCAACGGTTCCTATCGGACTTTTGGTTTGTTTAAGTGTAATCTTCGTGACAAGAACAATGATGTCTGAAACAGATTTTAATAGCTTCGGATGGAGAATTCCATTTTTATTAAGTTCAGTTTTGGTTCTTTTAAGTTATTTCGCCAGAAAAAAACTTCATGAAAGTCCGGTTTTTGAAGAGCTTAAAAAAGCAGGAAAAACAAGTAAAGCTCCAGTAAAAGAAGCGTTTACCACAAAAGGAAATATTAAATTGATGCTGAAAGCTATTTTCGGAGGTAATGCAGCACAAAGTTCTGTAATGCAGACCAGCCTTTTCGTCACGCTTTTCTTCATGCAGCGTGCTGTGAAATTAGAAGAAACTACAGTTTTAATGATTACAGGTGTTGTTACTTTGTTCAGTGCTTATTTCTACCAATATTTTGGAGCTTTAAGTGATAAAATCGGACGGAAAAAAGTACTGATTGGCGGTTTAATTTCAAGTTTAATCTTAATTCCAACCTCATTCTATTTATTTATGAAAATCGGAAATCCGGATGGCTTAACGGAAGTTCATGCCATCAGCACTGCCGCAACTTTAAAGATTATGGGAATCAGTTTCCTTCTTTCTGTAGCCGGAGCAGCAACCTATGGGCCTTTAGGTGCATTTATGCTTGAGATTTTCCCAACCAAAATCCGTTATACAAGTATGGGATTTGCTCAAAACATGGGGAACGGCTTTATCGGTGGGGCGACAACCTTTGTAACTGAATTTATTAAGACTTCATTTGTGGTAAGCGTTGCTTTGACTCCTTTCATTGGGTTGGCTTATCCGGTTTTATTGGTTGTTATTGCAATTATTGTCAATATTTTGTTTGTTCCTGAAACCTACAAAACAGATCTTACCGAAGAAGAAAATGTAGATACAGTGAATGCTAAGGCAAACCAAAGTCTTTCAGAAGTTTAAATTATCCATTCATTTACATTTAATTAAGGTGCAGAAATTTTCTGCACCTTTTTTTTAACTAAATTTTACAGTGTAAGATTTTTGAAATTATCTTTATATCATTAGTTTTGTCTTTTACAACTCAGAAATTCTTTCTTGATATCATTTTATGAAAATCACTAAAATAAAATTAGTCTGCATATTAGGTTTCTTTGCATCTTTCAGCATTTCTTGTGCTGTGAGGGAAAACGGACCTAAATCCAAAACGACAAAAACAGTAAAGTCATCAAATAACACGGTTAAAGCTCCGAATCCTGCAAAAGTTCCGCCTATTGCGACAGCATTAGGTGAAGAAGATTTTAAAGTGAATCTTCCAGTAATCAAGCGTGAATTTCGTGGAGCTTGGATTGCGAGTGTGGCAAACATTAATTGGCCTTCAAGAAATAATTTATCGGTTGAGCAGCAAAAAGCTGAAGCAATCAGTATGTTGAATATGCTTCAGGAAAATAACTTCAATGCTGTCATCTTTCAGATAAGACCCTCTGCAGATGCTTTATACACCAGCAGTATTGAACCTTGGTCGTATTTCCTGACCGGGCAGACCGGAACACCTCCGTATCCAAATTACGACCCCCTGCAATTTTGGATTGAAGAATCTCACAAAAGAGGATTAGAGCTTCACGTATGGTTAAATCCTTATCGTGCTCATCACTCAAACGGAGGAAGTGTGAATGGGCATTCAATGGCCAGTAAACTCTCTGATATTGTAGTGAAGCTGAAGAACGGAATGTATTGGTTTGATCCGGCAAATCCAAGAACTCAGGGACATGTTTCCAATGTAGTAAAAGACATTGTGAAAAGATATGATATTGATGCCGTTCATTTTGATGATTATTTTTATCCTTATGCCGTTTATAACAGAGGAGCAGACTTTCCTGATAATGCATCATGGAATGAATATCTGAGAAACGGGGGAACATTATCCAGAGCAGATTGGAGAAGAGATAATGTCAATAAATTTGTAGAAAGAATCTATAAAGAAGTTCATGCCGAAAAAAACTATGTAAAATTCGGAATCAGCCCGTTCGGAATCTGGAAGCCTGGCTATCCTGCCGGAATCGTAGGATCTTCCCAATATGACGAACTGTATGCAGATGCTAAATTATGGCTGAATAAAGGCTGGGTAGATTATTTTTCACCACAGCTGTATTGGCCGATTGATTCTAAAGGACAGGGATTTGAAGCTTTGCTGAACTGGTGGAAGTCAGAAAATGTAATGAACCGCCACGTATGGCCGGGATTAAATACCGTTGAAATAAAGGTAGCAGACCGTCCCACTGAAATTAAAAATCAGATCGAGATTTCCAGGCAGGTCTTAAAGAATGATGCCGGAGAAATACATTGGAGTATTGCAGGGCTTACCAAAAATCCCAATATGCTTCCTGTTCTGAAAAATGGACCTTACAAAGAAAAAGCTCTGGTTCCGAAATCTCCATGGATTAAAGCAGATCCGTTACAAATTCCCACTCTATTTATTACAGATGGTGGAAATGCCGCTCAGGCCAGATGGAGTACGAAAAATATAGGAGATGTCTTCCAATGGATTCTTTTCACTCAATACAATGGTGTTTGGGAAACTGAAATTCTCACACTTGACACCCTTTCTAAAGATATTCCGAAGAATAAAAACGGACAAAAACTGAATGCTGTGGCCATAAAAGCAGTAGACAGGCTAGGAAACGAAAGTGATTATTCAGCAAGGAAAGTGAAATAAACCTGCTTAAAAAAAGCAAAACTATTGAATAATTCAAAATTCAGAAAGTTGTTTGCTTCATGATAAATCCGTTCAATCTGCTTTATCTGTGAGAGTTTTTCCCGCAAATAAAGCAGATTTTTTATGTATACACTCACAATAAATTAAATGATTAATTGAGAATAAAAGCTGGCTGAAAACCTTGGGTTTTCTTGCGCCTTAAAATGCGTATAACAGTTTAAAATGCTTTGCGCCCCGCGTTTTCCAATATTCACAATTTTAGCCCATTAGATGAAATTTTCAATTTCTCTTCAAAAGTAGGGATGCCATCGCTTTTTTCTGATTTGATTGTTTTATTTACATTATAAAGCTGAGAGAAGATCTGAAAACAGCCAGCTTACTGAAACGGTAATACGGGAGAACCAGCCAATTTATTTTAGAATAACTATAAATTATCACTGTAAAATGATGAAATTCAATAGGATATAATAGTAGTTGATTTAATTTTGTTTACCATAAATGCTTTATCGGAACCATTTTTGCATGATAAATTCCATAATCACCAAAATATAACATTATGAATACTAACCGACTTTCCACCAATGTGGAAAAAGCATTGAGTGCTCAGATGAACAAAGAAATTCACGCATCACACGTTTTTTTATCTTACGGAATCTGGGCAGATGATAAAGGATATCAGGGAATTGCCAATTTTCTATACAGGCATGCACAGGAAGAAAGAAATCATTCTATTAAATTCATGGAATACATTCTGAACAGAGGCGGAAAACCTAAAGTAGAGGCTATTCCCGAACCACCAGCTGATCCTGAATCTCTATCAGCCTGCTTTGACGGTGTTTTCAAACATGAGGTGGATAACACTACGGCCATCTATAAAATTGTAGATCTGGCACTGGAAGAAAAAGACTGGGCAACATGGAACTTTATGCAATGGTTTGTTCAGGAACAGATTGAAGAGGAAACATTGGCCCAAAATCTGATTGATAAATTAAAAATTGCAGGTGGCGACCATGCTACAGACGAGTCCTTATTTACACTGGACAGAGTTCTGCAGGATGCACCAAATGACGTGCCGCTGGCTCAGGAAGCCACGGGGAATAATCCATAAAACCTTTGAATAAATTTAACCTGATTTCAGATTGGAACTTAGGGTTAAGATGCTTGAGCAGGAAGAGGGAGACAGGAAGTTAATTTTGTTTATAATTATTAATGATCATATACAATTTAATTGTCTTAAAAAGGATAAAAACTTATGATTTATAAGCTCAATAGCTTCCCTCTTCCTGCCCCCAGCTTCACATCTTTATAAATTTATAAACCAGAAATTCTTATTCCCGATGAACATTACTTAAATCTGTCAGAATTTGGCAGATTTTTTTATTATGAAACTCATTCTAAAATCACTATCTTTGCACGCTTAAAGTTCAAGGTTCATTAATGCAGCAAAAAGTCTTAAGAAAACTTTAAACCTAATGTACTGAGCTTTAAACCTAAACCTTAAAACTTTGAATTTTACAATATGAAATGTGGAATCGTAGGCCTTCCGAATGTAGGTAAATCAACCCTTTTTAACTGTTTAAGCAACGCAAAAGCTCAATCAGCAAACTATCCTTTCTGTACCATAGAACCGAACTTAGGAACGGTATCTGTACCAGACCAGAGATTGTTTGAACTGGAAAAAATAGTGAAGCCAGAGAGAGTTTTGCCGGCTGTTGTGGAAATTGTTGATATTGCAGGTCTCGTAAAAGGAGCCAGCAAAGGAGAAGGACTGGGAAATCAGTTCCTTGCCAATATTCGTGAGTGTGAAGCCATCATCCACGTTTTAAGATGCTTTGATAACGGGAATATCGTTCACGTTGAAGGATCTGTAGACCCGTTAAGAGATAAAGAAATTATCGATATCGAGCTGCAATTGAAAGATCTTGAAACGGTAGGTAAAGCTGTTGAAAAAGCTAAAAAATTCATTAAGTCAGGGAAAAAAGAAGATATTCTTACCTATGAAACCCTTCAGAATCTGCAGAAATTCCTGGAAGATGGAAAAAATGCAAGAGAATTTGCTGTAGATGATTTTGCAAAATCAATTATCGGTGAAGTGCAGCTTTTGACAAATAAGCCTGTTCTTTATGTTTGTAACGTAGACGAAAATTCAATCAAAAACGGAAACGAATGGATTGGTAAAATCGAAGAAATGGCTAAAAATGAAGGGGCTGAAGTAGTAGTTTTAGCTGCTCAGATTGAAGCAGACATCAATGAATTGGAAACTTTTGAAGAAAGAGAAATCTTCCTTGATGAACTTGGCCTTCAGGAACCGGGAGTAAACCGTCTGATCCGAAAAGCATATGACCTGTTGAAACTTCAGACGTACTTCACAGCCGGAGTAAAAGAGGTTAGAGCCTGGACCATAGGACAGGGATGGACAGCTCCTCAGGCTGCAGGGGTAATTCACACAGATTTCGAAAAAGGATTCATCCGTGCAGAAGTAATTAAATATGAAGATTACGTTACTTACGGTTCAGAAGTGAAGATAAAAGAAGCCGGAAAACTTTCCGTAGAAGGGAAAGAATATATCGTAAAAGACGGTGATATTATGCATTTCAGATTCAACGTATAAGAAAATATTAAAGTTCGTTATAATTAAAAAACGTTTCCATGAATTTGGGAGCGTTTTTTGCATTCATGTAGCAAACTTTAACTATGAAAATTTTATATTTTGCAGTCCTTGCCCTGCTTTTTTCGTGTTCAAAATCTGCTGAAGAGAACTGTTTTGTTGCCAGTAAAGACGAGCTTTATGCTCCATACGAAGAGCAGAAACCCTATACAGTACAGCAGATCCTTAATGAAAAACCCGCTTACCTTGAAATTATAAACCTGACAAAATACCGGGATTTTAAAAAAGACAGCATAGCAGACCATACTTACGATAAGGAATATGAAGAGAACTTCAAAAGAAAAGAAACTGATTTTAAAGTGTTTGATGAGAAGTTTTCCAAACAATTCTGGTATACTGCTCAACAGAAGGTAGGAAATGTGCTTTATGCCCTGGCCAGAAATAATTTAGGGTATTGGTTATTAAAGATAGAAAATAATAAGCCTTCAGCTTACTTTTTGGGTCTTAGTTTTAGTCATTACTATTTCAATAAAATTCAGGAACAGCCTATTATTCAGGAAGAATACCTTCAGATAGAAGGCAGTCTGGTGAAAATCATTAAAGTGCCGGGACTTCCGGGATATGATGATTATTCGGCGCAGGAAGACGGGAAATTATTCAAAATAAAGCTGAAGGATTTAATGAAGGATACAGATAAGGATGGTTATAACGATATTTTTGAGAAAAGTTTAGGTCTGAATTCGGATAATAAAGATACAGACGGAGACGGCATTAATGATTTTGAAGATATGAATCCTATGTATAAGTCCGATAAAAATAAATTTACCCAACTTTATGAATTGCTGCTCCTAAATAATGGTTATGGAGAAGAAAATCAGGACAAAAGGAATTATTCTTTTCTGGTATATGAAAGTGGCTGTGATTATTTTCATCAGGTTAATCCGGGATTCAGGGTACTATTTATCTCAGAAGATAAAAGAAAGCAGACTGCTTATACAAGGATAACGGATATCACTGACGGAGGCATTTCCAAAATACAGAAGAATGCAAAAAATCCCGACATATTCTATATTTACGAATTCGGAAGCAGCTCTTCTAATGATTATTCGGCAGAATACAAAAATGGAAAATGGGAAATACAATGGGTAGGAGGTATAGTGGTCTGATTGATACAAGCTTGAAGCTGAGAGTTGGAAGAGGGAAAGTCATAAAAGTCGCTTTTAGCTTTTTTAAGATGATTTGATTTCAAGTAACTTAAAAAAACGTATCCGGAAATTCAGATACGTTTTTTTATAAGTGATCATTTTAAATTATATTATGGATATAACGGATCCGGTACATATCTGCATTCAGGTTCTGCACATGTAACTCCGGTAGTTCTACATCTTCGTGTATCCAGATTAAGGCACCTCATCAATCCGCCGGAAACCGTTCTTAGCTCTTTTTTATTTAGTTTTCTGCCGTTTTTGAAATCTTTCATAACCCGTTGTATTAAAATTATGGAATGATCTCAATCGGTACTCTGCACTCTCTTTGTGCACATTTAGGAGAATACATGGTACATCCGTTAGGGTCAGAAGGCGGATCACACGGTGGGTTAGTACACAATATCGGTTCCATACAGTTAAGAAGTCCTCCGGCGATAGTTCTCAATTGCTTTTTGCTAAGCTTCTTTGCATTGGATAAGGTTTGCTTTTTCATTGTTTTGATTTTTAGTGTATTAGTTATAACGAATGTAGAAAAAATAAATGAAATATATCACTTTGTGTGGATAAAAAAATGTTTTTTTATGAATTTCCATTCTGAGCAGTTTCGTATATTTGAATTGTACAAATTGTCTGAAATGGAAAAAATATCCCACGCATCACTTGAAGATTTCTATAAAGAGATGACCGCCAAGCTAGGAAAAGATCTCGAAAGTATTTTCCCGAAGGGCCTTCATAAAGACATCGGACATTTTAATGTATTTGATATCCGGCAGACCATAGAAAGGACAAAAACAACCTCAGAAATGCCTTATAACAGGCGGAAATATTACAAAATTAGTTTAATCAGAGGTAAAAACAGGGCCGAATATGCAGATAAGATCATTCCTATAGAAAAGAATGCCTTATTATTCGCTACGCCTAAAGTTCCTTACCATTGGGTTCCCCAGGATCCCGATCAATCCGGAAGTTTTTGTGTATTTACAGAAGATTTTTTTGTTAAATCCCAATCCATGTTTTCTTTGGAAGACCTGCCGATATTCCAGCCCGGAAACGTACCATTGTTTGAAATAGAGGATGAGCTGGCAGATGAAATTGAAATTTTATTCACAAAGATTAAAAAGGAAATAGATTCCGAGTACATCTTTAAGTATGATCTCATCAGGAATTATGTACTTGAATTGATTCATTACGGACAGAAATTGCAGCCGGCAGCTACGCTTTCAACAGCTAATGATGCTTCATTACGGATAGTTTCTCTATTTATAGAACTTCTGGAAAGACAATTCCCGATTGAATCTTCAGAACAGCGGCTACAGCTGAAAACAGCAAAAGACTATGCCGACAGATTGGCTATACATGTAAACTATCTGAATAAGAAATTAAAAGAAAATACAGGGAAAACCACCACAGAATTTATTGCAGACCGCCTTATTCAGGAGGCCAAGATCATGCTTCGGCAGACCCAATGGAATGTGTCTGAAATTTCCTATGCGCTCGGTTTTGAGGAAATTGCCCACTTTTCAAACTTTTTTAAAAGAAAAACATCCTTTACTCCGCTTCAGTTTCGCTTATAATTTGAATTTTGCAAATTTCAGATTGATTCGGGCAAACATTCCTGCCCGGAAATAATCCAACTTTGTATTATTAAAATCAAACAAAATGACAGCAAAAACAAAAATAGCTTTAGTAACAGGAGGAAGCCGCGGACTTGGTAAAAACGCAGCTCTTAAAATCGCCCAAAAAGGACTTGATGTGATCATTACTTATAAAAACAGTAAAGAAGAAGCGGAAACAGTCGTTAATGAAATAAAAGCCTTGGGACAGAACGCTATAGCTTTTCAACTGGATACCAGAGATGTGAAAAGTTTTGCAGCTTTTGTAAAGCAGATAACAGAACATCTTGAACAGGAAACAGGAAGCCCGAAAATAGATTTTCTGGTTAACAATGCAGGAACAGCTCTATATGCTCCGATCATGGAAGTAACCGAAGAGCAGCTGGATGATATGGTTGATATCCATTTTAAAGGCGTGTTTTTCCTGACCCAGAAAATGCTTCCCTTTATGAATGACGGTGGAGGAATCATTAATATTTCTTCAGGACTGGCAAGATTTGCTTTACCCGGATCATCAGTGTACGGCTCGATGAAAGCAGGTGTGGAAATGCTGACCAAATATATGGCTAAAGAATTGGGGCCAAGAAGAATTAAGGCCAATGTTATTGCACCAGGAGCTATAGAAACAGATTTTGGCGGTGGAAGAACCAGGGACGATAAAGAAGTCAATTCTACGATTTCCAATATAACGGCATTAGGCAGAGCAGGTCTTCCTGATGATATTGGTGGAGTAGTGGCCTTCCTGTGTACAGAAGATGCAGGCTGGATTAACGGACAGAGAATTGAAGCTTCAGGAGGAATGTTTTTATAGAATATTTCGGACAAAGCAAATAAATAAAAGCAAAAGAACCAATTGAATGAAATTGGTTCTTCTTTTAGATATACACCAATTTACACTATTTCTTTTTTCCTATCTTTAATATCACAACCTTACAATATTATCCAGATGTTTAAAGAATTCTTTGATCAGTTTCCCTATATCCTGCTTGGGCTTGAAATCTTATATCTTCTGGGAACGGTTTTTCTTGCCGGTAAGATTATTATGGATACTCGGACGACCAGCAAAACGCTGGCTTATCTCATGCTCATTATATTTCTGCCTGTAGCAGGAATTATTATCTACTTTGTATTTGGAGTCAATTACAGGAAAAATAAATTTTACACCTTTAAAATAGAACGGAATGAACAGGTATACCGTACAGTGGCCGGATATATTCAAAAGACCCATGACAAAACACTTGAAGAACATAAAGAAGAAGTCTGGAACTTTATCACAACGGTTAACTTTCTGTATCACGCTGCCCGTTCTCCGTTATCGCAGGGAAATCACACCGAAGTACTGGTAAACGGAGAGGAAAAGTTTGCCAAAGTGTTTGAGGTGCTTGGAAGAGCCAGGCATCATATCCATCTTGAATACTATATTTATGATAACGATGAAGTAGGGAACAGGCTTGCTGATCTTCTGATAAAAAAAGCAGGAGAAGGTTTAAAAGTGCGTTTTCTTTATGACGATATGGGAAGCGGAAAGATAGGGAAGAAACTATTAAAAAGACTTAAAGAAGGTGGTGTGGAAGTATCTCCGGTAAATAAAATTACCTTCAGGATTCTGGCCAACAGGGTGAACTACAGAGACCATAGGAAAATCATTATTGTGGACGGATCTGAAGTCTTTACAGGGGGAATCAACGTGTCAGATAAATACATCAATCCCAATCCTAAACAGTATTGGCGGGATATACATCTGTACATCAAAGGAGAAGCAGCTTTTTACTTCCAGTTTCTGTTTTTAAGCAGCTGGACTTTTGCTACAGAAAAGTTTCCCGAAATTTCGCAGGATTATTTTGATTATAAAACTATTGGCGGAGGCAGTTCATTGGTACAGACGGCAGCCAGCGGTCCGGATACCAAACCAGCCATTATGTTGAGCACACATTCAGCTATTCTCGCAGCCAAAAAAAGGATTTATATGGTTACTCCTTATTTCATTCCGGTAGAAACAGTACTGAATGCCATTAAACAGGCTGGACTTTCCGGTTTAGATGTAAGGCTGATGGTTCCGAAATCAGGCGATTCCGTCATTGTGAATGCAGCAGCCTATTCTTATTACGAGGAGCTTTTAGAGAATAATGTCCGGGTTTTCTTTTATACAAAAGGCTTTATCCACGCTAAAACCATGCTTATAGATAACAATTTTTCAAGTATTGGAACTGCTAATATGGATGCCAGAAGTCAGGAATTGAATTTTGAAGTCAATGCGTTGGTATTTGATTACAAGATCAACGAAAAACTTCACAGCATTTTTCTCGAAGATATGAATGACTGTGAAGAGATTTTTCTTGATACATGGCGAAAAAGACCTAAATATAAAGTCTTCTTTGAACATCTGGCAAGGCTGCTTTCTCCGCTTATATAAAAGGCTTTACTTTTGAAAGGTGTTCAATCGCTTTTTCCAGGGTTTCCTGTTTTTTTGCAAAACACAGTCGGATTACGTGGTCATTTCTCTTATTCTGATAGAACGATGAAAAAGGAACACTGGCTACTTTATGACGGATGGTAAGCTCGCTGGCAAAATCAAAATCATTCTGATCTGAAATGGCATCGTATTTTACCGCCTGAAAATAAGTGCCTTCACAGTCGAGAAGCTTAAAAGAAGTTCCGGCCAGTCCCTTTCGCAAAAAATCTCTTTTTTCCTGGAAAAACGCGTTCAGGTGAAGATAATGTTCATCATTTTTCATGTATTCTGCCAATGCCAGCTGGATGGGAGTATTTACACAGAAAACATTGAACTGGTGTACTTTCCTGAACTCATCGGTCAGGTTTTTGGGAGCGGCACAATAACCGGTTTTCCATCCTGTAACATGGAAAAGCTTTCCGAATGAAGCCACCAAAAGACTTCTTTCTTTAAGTTCAGGATATTGACAGATGCTTAAATGCTGTTTTCCGTCAAAAACAATATTTTCATACACTTCATCACTCAAAATAAGAATGGAAGTCCCTTTTACAAGTTGGATAAGTTCCTGCAGATCTTTTTCCTTTAAAATCTTTCCTGAAGGATTATTCGGATTATTAAGGATAATCATTTTAGTATTTTCACTCACCAGTCCTTTTACCGCTGTCCAGTCGATTTTATAATCCGGAGCTTTCATTTCAAAACGTTTGACAATGCCGCCAAAAAGTTCTACCGTTGGTTCATAACAATCATAAGCGGGTTCAAAAATAATCACTTCATCCTCTTTTTTCACAAAAGCAGCAATGGCTGTAAAAATGGCTTGTGTACCGCCTGCGGTAACGGTTATTTCGGAATCAGGATGGTAAACTGCACGATGGCTGTTTTCTATTTTTCTGGCAATTTCTTCCTTCAATACGGGCATTCCTCCCAATGGAGCATACTGATTAAAGCCTTTTTTTACAAAATAATCTACATGATCCAGCAGTTCAGAATCCGGCATAAAATCCGGAAATCCCTGGGACAGATTAATAGCTTCATTTTCATTGGCCAACTGGGTCATCTGGCTGAAAATAGTAGTTCCTACATTGGAAAGCTTTGATAAAGGAAGTTGTATCATAAAACGATTTTTATTGAAATCGAATTTAATGAAATATTTAGATTGACAAACATTAAAAAATTAAAGGTTTCCGGGATTTGCAGAATTTTTATGTTGAGCTAAATAAAAAAACAGTAGAAATTCTAAGATCTCTACTGCTTTATATTGGAACTTTATGATGTCTTGTGCTTTTTTACAGGATTTAAGTTCCGTATTATTTATTTTGAAAGAATTAAACTTACTTAAATTTCGGGATACATTTCATTCATTATTCTTTAATTAGTTTGTGTACAGCAGATGCTCCCTGAGCGTCTTGTATTTTCAAGAAATAAACACCTGTATTCAGTTTATTAATATCCAGAGTAATGGTGTTTTTTCCTGAATCTGCTTTATGGGAAGAATTCATTGCTGTTTTTCCAAGCATATCTGTAATGGTAATAGTAATCGTAGTTTGAGATTTACAGTCAGCTGTTAATATAATATGATCTTTTGCAGGATTAGGAGTCATGGTTGAAAAGTTACCGGCAGGAATCTCTTTAGGTATGGTAGGACTTGGAGGGGTTTTATCCATGCTGAAATATTCATTTTCTTTACTGTTTTTCAACATTTGTGCACCATTCCAGAAATAATGCTGCATAAATCCGTTATTTCCTCTGTAGAATAAAATGTTTCCAGGACCTTTGCCTATTGAACCTGCTACATTATGGGCATTTGGAGTTTGCAGGCTGGTTTCAATCCAATCATGTACCCATGAGTTATTACTGCCCAGATAATACAGGTGCATTTTTGCATCAATACCACGGTAGAAAATCTGGTTTCCTTCTCCGGCAGTAATGTCCCCATATACTTTAGCATCATTGTTGCTCCCTAACCATTGGTGCTGCCAGGATGTATTGTTCCAGTAATATCTATGCATATTATTATCTGTTCCACGGTAATAAATCGTATTATTATTGTCTTTATCAATACTTATTGCTCCTGCAGTATTTTGTATATTATAAAGAGGAGAAGCATTGCTTCCGGCGGGATCTACATAGGTATGTACCCATGCATTATTACCCCAATAATACATTTGCAGCTTTCCGTCCCCGCCTCTGTAAAATATCTGAGCACCGTTGCCCACAACCACATCTCCTGCAATTTTAGTGTTGTTGCTGACAGATCCCGAAATGTCACCAGAATGCCATGCATTATTACTCCAGTATAAAATGTACAATTTATCGTTCGTTCCCCGATAATAGACACTATTGTTTTCGCCCAGTGCCAGACTGTGCGGTGCAGAGTGAACAGCACCTCCTACAACACCATGCTGCCAGGAATTATTCGCCCAGTACATTGTTTGTACATTACCATTCATACTGCGGTAAAAGATCTGGTTTCCTAAACCTACGGCAATATCACCACCAACCAGATTTGAATATGAATTATTAGGCTGAATAGTAGCGTGCTGCCAGCCGTTAGAAGTCCAGTAATACATCTGAACCTGACCGCTAAGAGCTCTGTAGAATATCTGGTTGCCCAATCCTACGTGTACACCATCGTAGTCACCGCTTTGCATTTTTCTGCTATTTAGATTGGTCGGAAATTTATGATGTCTCCATCCGGCAGGAATAAGCCCTTGTATAGACATTTGATTGGTATTATTGGGGTCTAAATGATCTTTAAGGCTTTGGTTGGATGCCCCTGCATAATTCCAGGATGCAGATAAACGGCCGAAGTGAGAAATATTATTAGGCGGACATACATATATAGGTTTCCGTTCACCAAAAAAACCATAGTCATATCCGTTAATTTTGGTTGCTGTTGTGTGGCCTACGATCCTTCCATTCTGATTAAACAAGGGAGACCCTGATGAACCTCCTTCTATGGTACCGCTATCAGGCCATGATTCCCACATAGTACCAGCGTACCAGGCTAATACGGGAGAAGTATTAGGTGCTATAATATCATTATCCAACGTTATTTTTTTAGGATTTCCCTTAGGATGATGAATAACAGCACCTTTTTTAGGATTATCTTCAGATCTGTCCCATCCAGGGAAATAAGGTCTGTAAGAAGAGGGCATTCTGTCGTTTAGTTGAAGAAGAAGCATATCGGCGTAATTATTGGAGCTTATCAGACTGGCTCCTGATATTTTGATGACATCATCATTCTTTCTGTAATCCCGGTTACTGCCATTACATTCTTCTTTTTCATGATTGAAATAAAAAACACTATTCTCCGGGCTGTTAAATAATCCGTAGCAATGCGTAGCGGAAAGGAAAAGAGATCGTCCGTTAAAGGCTGTATTATTAATCAGGGAACCTGAACAAAGCCCTTGCCCTCCTATAGTAACCAGAGCAACAGCTCTTTTATGCGTTTGCCATTCATTGCCAGCGCTGCAGTTAATATCATTATGGCATTTCAGAATTTTTCCAGGGGCTGCAGTTCCGCTTGCCAGCTCAAATACATCTAAGAAATCATGGGATACATTACCAATGGTAAAATAAGAATTGTTTTCCTGATAGCTGCTTCCTTTAATAACCAATTCTACAATAATACTGCTTCCTGGGATCAGTTCAGTAGGATATATACCACTTTCTGTATTATAAGTATGAGTTACTGGACCTACAACATAGCTCATATCCTCATTATAAAGGAAAAGGCTGCTCTCCTCCGGAAGACGCATATTTTTAAATATAAGCATCATAGAATAGGCATCTTTTGAGGTGATTCTGTACCGCCATACGTGCAGGTCATTTAGTTTTTCCCACTTCCCTGAATTCAATGTTGTGATATCAGTATCAAATCTTTTGGCAAAAAGTTCTGCTCCCGATTCCTGCTGATTATATTCCTCATAAGTTTCCGCGATACTGAAAGCAGGACATTCAAAAGTGCTTATATTATCACTTAATCCATCATAAACTGTTGCTGTAGGGTTGAGCAGGGCTTCCTGAGCCGATAGAGTATTACCCCAAAATATGAATAGAATCAGGGCAATACTCTTATTAAAAAGAATAAGTTTTGTTTTCATGTTTTTATTTTTAAGTGGTTGATATGGTATGTTACTAAAAAACAGATCTCAAACCGGGGAACGAGATCTGCTTTTTTATTTCGGAACCTCCCAGCCGTTATTGGGAAGACCATTATTAGGTGGTGTATAATACGTACTGTTGATAGGATATGCGGGTGTTACAATCGGAGTAACTGGTGGAGTATAGGCCGGATTACCAGGTGTAATACTGCCATTACTGCCTTTAATGGAATTCATCAGACTTTTTTTCAGAGCCTTTTCCGTTATTTTTTTCATAATAATATTTTTATTGATTAGTATGACTAAAATAGAAAAGACTCCGTTGAAAAAGTATTTATAACTAATAAGTGCGACGGATGAGCAAGTAAGTGCGTCGTAAAATAAGACTAGTCCGTTTTTCCTATTCTGTAAAGGAAATCATTTTTTCTGCGGTATGAGACATCCAGTACGGAGCAGTCGCTCATTACCACCTGTCCGCCCCGGCCTTTAATGTATTCCTGCAGATGGGCAATATTAATAAGATGCTTGTGATGAATTCTGAAAAAATTATGCTCCAGAAGAACCGCCTCAAACTCATGCAGGGTCTTAGATACCATGATTTTAATTTTATTGGCGAGATGAAAGGTTGTATAGCTTGAATCGGCCTCACAGTGGACGATATCGGAAATATCCACTATTTTGAATCCCTGCAGAGTAGAGAGGATGATTTTATGATCCTGAAGCACTGTATTTTGGGTAGGCTGCATTTTTTTTATATTGTCAAGAGCTTTATTAACCGCAATAATAAAATCAATTTTTTTAATAGGTTTCAGAAGATAGTCTGTGGCTCCGTTTTTAATGGCCTGAATGGCAAAATTTTCAAAAGCGGTAATAAAAATAATCTGAGAGGTAATTTCTTTAAATTTAGATAACAGATCGAAAGCAGTACCGTCACTCAGCCGGATATCAAGAAATAAAATATCCGGTGAATTTTTGGTAAGATAAATGTAAGCTTCTTCCACACTGGAGGCCTCAAAACTGATCTGGATTTCCGGGAATTCTTTTTTTAATAGCAGGGAGACATAATCTCTACCGTGTTTTTCGTCATCAATGATGCAAATTTGTGTTTTCATAAGGCGTAATGTAAAGTTTTATCTGGGTGCCCTGCTTTCCGTATTTTTCAGAAAGATTAATGACTTCCAGGATAATATTGGTTTCAAAAAGCTGTTTAAAAGTCTGGATTCTTTTTTTTGATAATTTTAATCCAAAGGAATTTTCATCGGCGGAAGATTCGTTTTTAGACTGGATTCCCCGGCCATTATCTTCAATCGTTATGCAGAGGGTAGAATTCGTATGATCAAAAGATACCCTGATGAAACCTTTTTCAGATCTTAAACCGGAAATCCCATGCTTGATCGCATTTTCTACAAAAGGCTGAATGAGCAGTGAAGGAATCACCCAGTTTGTGTTTACCCCTTCGGACAGATGGATTTCATAATCGAAAAGTTCGTTTTGGCGAAGCTTCTCCATATCCATATATAAAGAGAGATATTCTACTTCCTCGCGGATAGGCATGAAGGTTTTTTCAGAATAATGAAGTGTTTTCCTGATCAGCTGGGAAAATATATCCAGATAATTTTCAGTTTCCTCATAATCTTCTTTAAACAGCAGATACTTAATGGAATTCAGGCAGTTATAAATAAAATGCGGGTTGATCTGCGCTTTAATAGCCTGCAGTTCAAGTTCTGCAATTTTCTTCTCATGATAGAATTTTTCCAGCTTTTTATTACGTTTTTTCTGCAGATAAGAATTAATCAGAGCAGATAGAATAATTGTGACGATGGCGGCCAGCAATAGTTTAAACCACCAGGTCTGCCAGAATTCGGGTTTGATTTTAAAAGCAAAATCTGTAGAAGCATAAGACTGCTTTCCATTATAGCCTAACCCGTAAACCCGCAGGACATAATCTCCAGGAGGTATAGAGCTGAATATGAGTTTTGAGGAATTACTTATTTGCCAGGTGTCATTAAGCCCTTCAATCTTATATTTATAGCTTATCTTTCCCTGGGAGGCATAATCAAGAAAACTGAGGTTGAAAATGACCGTATTATTGGTATGGGCAGTCAGGTTTTCCTTTGGATTGTGATATTCATTATCTTCAATGGTTACAGAATTGATAATGACCTTTTTATGAATGGATTTCTCCTGAGCCAGTAATTTTTTTATCGGGAATATTCCCAATCCTTTGGAGGTGCCAATAAAAATGGTATCATTTTTTATAACAGAACCGGCAACCGCATTAGACGGAAGACCATCGGTTTGGGTAAAGTTATTGATTCGGAGATTGTTTTCTGTTAATTCAATTCTGGAGATCCCGGAATTGGTGCTTGCCCAGAATGTATTTTCATTTTCTATTTCTATTTTCTTGACCTGGTCATTAATCAGCCCGTTGCTTTTTTCAATCTTTCTTATAATCCCTTTACCATTGAAAATAATAATCCCGTTGAGGTTGGTAGCGCCCAGATAAGTGTTTTCCCGTAATTTTTTGAGATCTGAAAAATAATACCCTTTTAAAAATGAGGTCTTTTTTTTCGTTTTGATATTGAATTTATACAGATCGCTGAAACTGCCGACGAATAAATTATCTTTATCGTAAGGCAGAACCGTATAGGTACGTTCACTGAAAAGGGTAGTTAATTTTTCATTTTTTAAATTATATACCATCAGATCATTAGCCGTACAGAAAAATACAGAGTCAGATGTATAGGGGACAATATTTTTTATATTATAGAATAGCTGTTTATTGGTGTTTTTAGAAAAATTATGAATGATAATTTTAATTGAAAGTCCAAAAATAGCGGTATTATGGTTGATATAGACTGATCTGTTCTCATCCTTATTATCCTTATCCAGCGTCATATCCTGTATTTTGCCATTCTTATCAATAATGGCCCCATAAGAACTGTTGTATCCCAAGATAATCCTATCATTATCTTTCGCGATAGCCTTAATATATTCGGAGTTGTTTTTTACCAATAAATTGATATGGTTGGTAAAAAGAGATTTTGTGATAAAAAAAACACCGTTGTTTCTGGAATTGAACCATACATTATCATCCTTATCTACCAGGACATTATTGATGACATAATTGTTTAATATTTTTACAGGTGGTGGCAGATTTTTTTTATTGTCAAGCAAAGATTGGTTGAAGTAAAGAACCCCGCCGTTTTGAAGATTGAGCCAAAGCTTGTTGTTTTTATCAATAACACCATAGAATATTTTTTCTTTTGTATCATAAGACAGGATTTTCTTGAGATGAAACGGATCGGACTGCTGGTAAATATCAATCTTTCCTTTGTTATTAAAAACCAGAAAATTATCTTTTTCACAAATCAGACCTGCCTTATCTGCTTTTATAGTCCTTTTTTTTCCGCTGACGATATTGTACACCAGAATTTCAGTTTTTAGGCCATCATGCAAATAGAGATTGTGAGTTTGAAAGTCAAATTTTACAGTTCCAAATGTTCGTGTATAGTCCAAAGGAATGGGGATTCTTTTTACTTTCCCATTTTCATAAATAAAAATATTCTGAGGATTAGTATATCCATATAAATAAAGCCTGTTTCCGTCACGGGTGATTTTTGGGATAGTACCTGAAAACTGATTTTTTATATAATCATTGATATTCAGATTGATCATCTTGCCATTTTTTAAATAAGCAAAGTCATTCAGAAAGGGGAGGATGAAAACCTCGCCATTGGGAAGAGGTTCACAGGAAATGATGTCAACGTTTTTTAATCCCTCTTTTTTCCCGTATTGTTTGAACTCTTTCCCGTCAAATCTGAACAACCCGTTATCACTGCCAATCCAGATAAAACCATTTTTATCCTGCCTTAGATGATAGGTGTAAGAGCTCTCTAACCCATCTTCTTCAGTATAGTTTACCATCCCGGGAATCTGTGCTGAAAATAAAATCAGGACCGCCGGAAAAATAAAATAAAAGCAAAAAATAAATCTTTTTATCACGCGATGTTGAATAATAATGTAAATATATAATATGATAAGTTAATAAACACAAGGTTTAGGGTTGAATATTCAAAAAATCAGCTTGAAAAAATTCGGATAATTTTAGACAATTTCGTACTTTTGTATGTTTGCTGAAATCATATATGTCACAAGAAATAAATCCAACCTACTCAGAAGATAATATCAGAACCCTCGATTGGCAGGAACACATCCGTTTGCGTCCCGGAATGTACATCGGGAAACTGGGGGACGGTTCCTCCGCTGATGACGGTATTTATATCCTCCTAAAAGAAATTCTGGACAACTCTATTGATGAGTTCAGAATGAAATCAGGGAAAAGAATTGAAATAAAACTGGATGACGGAAAAGTTACGATCCGTGACTTTGGCCGTGGAATTCCCCTGGGAAAGGTAGTAGATGCCGTTTCTAAAATGAATACGGGAGGAAAGTACGACAGTAAAGCCTTCAAAAAATCTGTAGGTCTGAACGGGGTAGGTACTAAAGCCGTTAATGCCCTTTCAGATTACTTCCGGGTAAGATCTTTCCGTGACGGAAAAATGAAGATGGCTGAATTTTCCAGAGGTCTCATCAAAGAAAACTATGATGAAAAAGAGACTTCGGACCGAAACGGAACCGAAATTTCCTTCATTCCTGATGGAGATATCTTCCTTCATTTCAAATACAGAAAAGAATATATCGAGAGAATGCTGCGCAATTATGCGTATCTGAATCCCGGGCTGAAAATTCTTTTCAACGGAGAAACCTATTATTCTGAAAACGGACTTAAAGACTTACTTGAAGAAGAACTGGAAAGCGAAATTCTATATCCTATCGTTCATTTGAAAGACAATGATATAGAGCTGGCCATTACCCATTCTGATAAATCCCAGACAGAGACCTATTTTTCTTTCGTAAACGGACAGAATACCACACAGGGGGGAACGCATCTTAATGCCTTCCGTGAAGCCTATGTAAAAACAATCCGTGAGTTCTTCAATAAAAGTTTTGATGCTTCAGATATCAGAAAATCCATTATTGCGGCTATCTCCATCAATGTAGAAGAACCGGTATTTGAATCACAGACCAAAACAAAGCTAGGATCTAATGATATGGGACCAAACGGGCCAACCGTAAGAACTTTTATCATTGATTTCCTGAAAAGCAAGCTTGATAATTTCCTTCATAAAAACCCTGAGATTGCAGAAGCGATCCAAAGAAAGATCCTCATCTCCGAAAGAGAAAGAAAAGAACTTTCCGGAATTCAGAAACTGGCAAGAGAAAGAGCTAAAAAAGTATCTTTACACAACAAAAAACTGAGAGACTGCAGACAGCATTATAACGATCAGAAGGCTGAAAGAAAAGGAGATACCCAGATATTTATTACAGAGGGAGACTCTGCATCCGGATCCATCACAAAATCAAGAGATGTAGAAACCCAGGCGGTATTTTCTCTTAAAGGAAAACCATTGAACTGCTATGGCCTGACCAAAAAAGTAGTATACGAAAATGAAGAGTTCAATCTTCTTCAGGCGGCTCTAAATATTGAAGAAAGCCTGGAAGACTTAAGATACAACCAGGTAATTATTGCAACCGATGCCGATGTGGATGGAATGCACATCCGTCTGCTGATGATTACATTCTTCCTGCAATTCTTCCCGGATCTAATCAAAAACGGACACCTCTACATTCTGCAAACCCCACTTTTCAGAGTAAGAAACAAAAAAGAAACAAGATACTGCTACTCAGAAGCGGAAAGGATAAAAGCTCTGAACGAATTAGGCAAAAATCCTGAAATTACCCGATTCAAGGGACTTGGTGAAATCTCTCCTGATGAATTTAAGCACTTCATCGGAAAAGATATCCGCCTGGAACCTGTAGTCGTAGGTAAAGACCAGACCATAGAGCAGCTGCTGGAATTCTATATGGGAAAAAATACTCCGGACAGACAGGTATTCATCCTTGAAAATCTGGTAGTAGAAGACACTGATATTGATAAAAAAGAAATCTTAGACGAAGCAGCAACCAGCTAAAAGCTGACAACCAAAGACACCAAACACCAAAATACCAAAATGAGACTAAGCAACCGCAACAAAGCATCTGTTTATAATTTTGTAAACACATTGCTGCTGATGATGGTCGTATTTGGAATCACTGCATTTTTATTAAATGAATACAGATTTCAGGCTGTAGGAAAGATAAGCTATCTATTGCTGATCGTTCCCATTCTAATCCTGGGAGTGTTTTATCTGAACGGAAGGCAGATTTTTGAATATGACAGCGACGGCGAAGCGCTGAACTTTAAAAACAGGAATATCATTCCTTTTTTGGATAAGCCTCTTCATGATGAATTTCCAAAATATAAACTGATAGAATATGAGATCGTGAGTATTTTCTTCCTCAAAAGATTATACGTAAAGATTACCAGTAAGAATAACGGTTCTACCATGCTTAAATATGATATCTCATATTTAACCAGAAAAGAAGTAAACGATTTAAAACTCTCTCTGAATAAAGTAGTAAAAACCAATAAAGAGAAAAACGATTAAAATAACAGATGACGACAGAAGAATTCTCCCATGAGGGCGAGAGCTTAAAGAAAGTCTCCGGACTTTATAAAGACTGGTTTCTGGATTATGCTTCCTATGTAATCCTTGATAGAGCCATCCCTTCAGTATTTGACGGTCTGAAGCCAGTACAGAGAAGGATCATGCACTCTATGAGGGAGCTGGAAGACGGGCGCTACAATAAAGTGGCCAATATCGTAGGAAACACCATGAAGTATCACCCTCACGGTGATGCCTCCATTACCGATGCCATGGTGCAGATCGGGCAGAAGGAACTCCTGATCGATACCCAGGGGAACTGGGGAAATATCTATACGGGAGATTCTGCGGCAGCAGCGAGGTATATTGAAGCCAGGCTGACCCCTTTTGCACTGGAAGTGGTCTTCAACCCTAAGACAACAGAATGGGCAAAGTCTTATGACGGGAGAAATAATGAACCCATAGACCTTCCCGTAAAATTCCCGTTACTTCTGGCTCAGGGAGTAGAAGGAATTGGAGTAGGGCTTTCCACAAAGATCCTTCCGCATAATTTCAATGAACTGATTGCCGCATCTGTAGCTCACTTGAAAGGAAAGAAATTTGAACTGTTTCCTGACTTTCTGACGGCGGGTTATCTGGATGTTTCAGAGTATAATGACGGGCACAGAGGCGGAAAAGTAAGAGCCAGAGCCAGAATTACCCAGACGGATAAGCATACTCTGGTTATCTCCGAGCTGCCGTTTTCCAAAACGACGAGTGACCTGATTGATTCTATCCTGAAAGCCAATGAAAAAGGGAAAATCAAAATCAAAAAGATTGAAGATAACACCTCAGATGCAGTCGAGATTCTTATCCATCTTCATAACGATGTTTCACCGGATAAAACAATTGATGCCCTGTATGCATTTACAGACTGTCAGGTAACGATTTCTCCGAACGCCTGCGTGATTGTTGGGGATAAACCAATGTTCCTGAATGTTTCAGAGATCCTGAGAATGAACACGGAGCACACCGTTTCGCTTCTTAAAAAAGAACTTGAAATAGAACTTCATGAGCTTCAGGAAAGCTGGCATTTCTCTTCTCTGGAAAGAATTTTCATCGAAAACAGAATTTACCACGATATTGAAGAGGTAAAAAGCTGGGATGAAGTACTGAAAACCATTGATGAAGGATTGAAACCTCATACCAAGCACCTTTTAAGAGCAGTAACAGAAGAAGATATTGTAAAACTTACTGAGATCAGAATCAAGAGAATTTCAAGATTCGATTTAGATAAATTTAAAGAAAATATAGCCGCCCTTGAAGGTAAAATAGAGCAGGTTAAATTCAATCTTGGCAACCTGATTGCTTATGCTATTGATTATTATCTGAACATTCAGAAGAAATACGGAAAAGACAGGCAGAGAAAAACAGAGCTTAGAATTTTCGATACCATTGATGCAACAAAAGTAGCCGTAGCCAATGAGAAATTCTATGCCAATTTTGAAGAAGGCTTTATCGGAACATCCCTTCGAAAAGATCAATACATGTTCGACTGTTCAGATATTGATGATATCATTACATTCAGGAAAGACGGAAGCATGAAAGTGGTAAAAGTGGAAGCCAAAACCTTTATCGGAAAAGATATTCTGCACGTTGCAGTCTGGAAGAAAAATGATAAACGTACCGTGTACAACATGATTTACCGTGAAGGAAAAGAAGGACCATATTATATGAAACGTTTCTTTGTTACTGCGGTAACACGAAATACGGATTATCCGCTGGCTTCTGATAAAAAAGGTTCGGAAGTCCTGTATTTCTCAGCCAATCCTAACGGTGAAGCTGAAACAGTGACTGTATTGCTGAAACCAAATCCAAGAATCAGAAAGAATAAAATGGAGATTGATTTCTCTGATCTTGCCATTAAAGGAAGAGATTCCAAAGGAAATCTGGTGACGAAATACTCCGTAAAGAAGGTTGATATGAAAGAAGAAGGCGTTTCTACGCTGGCTCCACGACGAATCTGGTTTGATGATACAGTGAGAAGACTGAATGCCGATGGAAGAGGAACCCTGCTGGGGAGCTTCAAAGGTGATGACCGAATTCTTACAATTAACACCAACGGTGAAGTAAAATTGGTCTCTTTCGATCTTGGTAACCGTTTTGATGACGAATATCTGGTTCTGGAAAAATGGAAGCCGCAGCAGCCGGTAACCTGCATCTATTATGATGGAGAAAAAGATATTTATTTCATCAAAAGATTCCTGCTGGAAAATACAGTGAATGTACAGACCTTTATGCCGTCTGAACATTCCAAATCCTTTATCGAGAATGTAATTGTAGCGGATGGAGCTTCAGCTGAGATCATTTTTGCCAAAGACAAAGGCAAAGACCGAGATCCTGAAATGATTAATATCGATGAGTTTATTGCTGTAAAAGGAATAAAAGCTATCGGAAACCAGTTTACAAAATTTAAAGTAAAAGCCATTAATATTACCATTCCTGAACCTCCTGAAGAAGAACCTGAAGTGTATGAAGAACCTGAAACCGGAGACGGGATTGTGGATGAAGACGGAGGGGTTATTGGAGATTTGTTCCAGGACGGTGAATCTGAAAATTAAGAATTAAAAAATTATGAGTATACCAGTTCTGGTCATTATTGCCGCAACCTGTTTGTTCAGCTACAGAGGCTTCAATGATGTTGCTTTATTTGAGAAATATAAATTCAATGTGGCAGCCATTGAAAACCGTAAGGAATATATAAGATTGATCAGCTCAGCATTTCTGCATGCAGATTTTATGCACCTGTTCTTCAATATGCTTTCACTGTATTTCTTTCAGGCTGCCGTAACCCATTTTTTTGGAGATATAGGCTTTCTGATCATTTATTTCGGTTCTATGATCCTTGGAAACCTGTTCAGCCTGTTGATCTATAAAAATCAGCCGTGGTATTCCGCTATCGGAGCATCAGGAGCTGTTTCCGGAATTATTTTTGCCGCTATAGCAATGGCCCCGAACGTTATTGAGGTGAACTTTCTTCCGGGTTGGATATTCGGAACTTTGTATTTTGGATACTCCGTTTACATGATGCTGAATCCTAAACAATGGGACAATCTGGGCCATGCCGCCCACCTCGGAGGAGCATTTTTTGGACTTGTATACGCCGTGGCAGTGCATCCGCAGCTGGCTGTGGAAAATATGCTTTATCTGGGAGCCATGTCGCTTCCATTGATTTATCTGTCTTACCAGATCTTTGTAAGGAAAAAAATAAGATAAAAAGCTATCTTTGATTAAAATATCAAAACCAATGAGCACATCAGAATTAAACCGTTTCATCGTTGTCTTAATCTATGGCTCATTGGTTTTGTTGTCTCTGCTGAAGCTGTCCAATCCGTTAAAAGTAAACCGGAAAGCCAATTTCTGGTTCGGAATATTTCTCTTTTTGTGGTCGAGTTTCTGGCTCGATGAGGTGTTAACGCTGGTGAAAGATGTTCCGGTGGAAATTCATTCCATCCTTTCTGTTCAGGTCGTACAGTTTCTTACCCCGATTATGTTTTACTTCAGTGTTTTGTTCTTCACCAATCCTTCTTTTAAATTTAAAGTAACAGACCTTAAGTATTCTATTCTTCCTGTCATTTTTCTGATTAATCTTCTGCTGCCACGCTTAGGTGTTGATAACAGCTCTTTTTTTCAGTTTGTTTTTATTGGGCTGATTCTCTTTCAGGCGTTATTTTATACAGGTCTGTCTTATGTTACCATCAGAAAGCACCAGAAAAGAATACAGCAGTTCTCTGCGAATACAGAAGGAATCAACCTGAACTGGCTGGAATATATTATTCTGATCATTTTTGTGATCAACATTATTTATGTAGTTTACAATCTGTCTTATAATTCCGTCTCCCTGAATTTCTTCATCAACGGGGCCTTTCTGCTCGTTATTTATTTTGTAGGCTATTATTCCCTGAAGCAGAAGGAAATCTATCCTGTAGAAGAAAAACAGCGCGAAGAACTGATCTCAATCAACAATGATTCCGATGAAGAGGAAATCAAACGAAAACTGATTCCAGATGAAGAGCTGCTGAAGATCAAAGGGCTTCTTGAAGAGGTTATGAACAAAAAGAAACCTTATCTCAACAGTGAACTGAACCTGATTAAACTTTCTGAACTTCTCTCAGTATCCACCCATCAGCTTTCTTATGTGATCAATACAGGATTTGGGAAAAACTTTTTCCAGTATGTGAATGAATACCGTATTGAGTATGCTAAAAAACTTCTGAAAGAGGCAGACAGTAAATTATCGATTCTGGGTATTGCTTACGAAGCTGGCTTCAATTCCAAAACTTCTTTCAATACCACCTTTAAAAAACTGACCAATCAGACCCCTTCTGAATATAAAAATGGTTCGGATTTATAAAGTCTTACGTTCTTGTTTGTTTAATGTGTTGATTTTTAATTGTTTGAATCTGTGTTTATTTGTGCTTTAAAATAGGTTCACGCAGATAATCCTGAACATTTCAGCACAGATTCCGGAATAGCTTTGTACCATAAATTTTGTGTTATGGATACCAAAGAATCATATGCGGTGGTTACAGGAGCAAGTCAGGGACTCGGAAAATCGTTTGCTGAAAACCTGGCAAAAAATAAGATCAATCTTATTCTGGTAAGTCTGCCGGGGCAGCATTTAAAAGAACTTTCCAAAGAGCTGGAAGAAGTTTACCGGATAAAGGTTCATTATTATGAAGTAGATCTCTCCGTGAACGAGAATGTTATGAAGCTTACAGACTGGCTGAATACTTCTTTCGAGATTCATATCCTGATCAATAACGCAGGACTGGGAGGGACCAAAAAATTTATTGATGCCACTCCGGATTATATCAATACCATTCTTCAGGTAAACGTTGCTGCAACTTCCCTGATTACACACCAGCTGCTTCCCAATCTCTTGAAACAGCCCAAAGCCTATATTTTAAACGTATCCAGTATGGCTGCGTTCTCTCCGATTGGCTTTAAAACTGTATATCCGGCCTCAAAAACCTTTATTCATTCTTTTTCCAGAGGACTGCACGAAGAACTGAAAGATACCAATGTATGTGTAAGCGTGGTAAATCCCGGGGCCATGAAAACCAATATTGATGTGCGCCGGAGAATTGAAAAACAAGGTTTTTTAGGCAGGCTTACTTTGCTGGATCCTGATAAAGTGGCCGCTTACTGTATTCGTCAGCTCTTTAAAAAAGATTCCGTTATTATGGTTAATCCAATTAGCTGGCTGATGATGAAAATCCTTCCGATCTGGATTAAGCTTCCCCTGATGACCAGTGCCATCAAAAAAGAAATCGAAGCATGAAAAAAGTTTTTGTAACCGGAGCCACAGGGCTTCTGGGAACTAATACCGTTATAAAATTATTAGAATATGGTTATTTTGTTATTGCTCTGGTGCGCAAGAAAAGCAGCTGGCTGGGTGAAGAAAATGAAAACCTCAGGTTTGTAGAAGGAGATTTGTTTTCAGATATTTCAGGACATCTGCAGGAAGTAGATACAATGATTCATATGGCCGCAGAAACCGCTCAGGATCTGCTGTATTATGAAGAATACAGAAAAATAAATTACGATGCAACGATTCATCTGTTTTCACAGGCGGATGCAGCCGGAGTAGGGACGTTTTTGTTTGTGAGTACAGCCAATACTTTAGGATATGGCAGCACAGAAGTGTGGGGGAGTGAAAAAGCACCACAACGCTATCCTTTTACCCGTTCGTTCTACGCCAAAAGTAAGCTGGAAACCGAAAATTATCTTCTTCAGCAGAACAGGACGACAAAGATTATCATTGTGAATCCTACTTTTATGATCGGAGCCTATGACCATAAGCCCAGTTCCGGAAAAATTATCTTCTGGGCTCTGAATAAAAAAATGGTCTTCTATCCAAAAGGAGGCAAAAATTTTGTACACGCAGAAGATGCCGCCAACGGGGTTATAAAAGCCCTTGAAAATGGACGAAATGGGGAAAATTATTTACTGGCCGGAGAAAACCTGAGCTATAAAGACTTTTTCAAAAAAGTAAACCAGGTGACCAACCGGAATCCTGTAATGATTCCTATCCCTGATTCGGGACTTGCATTTCTTGGTTATCTGGGAGACGGCCTTCGAAAACTGAAGATCAGAACCAGCCTCAGCTCTCCCAATATGAAAGCATTGCGGATCAATAATTTCTACTCCAACAGAAAATCTGCTGAGGAACTGGGAGTTCATTATCAGACTGTAGATCAGGCTGTGGAAGATGCGGTACGTTTTTTTGAAAAGAAAAATAAGTGATGAGATAGAAATTTATTATCAAATCATTTAGAGCCTGTGAAAATTTCTAATTTGATTTTTTGTATAACATTCAAATTTTTATCTCAGTCAGCCTCAATTCGGGATAAGAAAATCAGACTTATATTAAGTGTTATAATTGATGATCAATTTATAAATTTCTGTAAAAAAATATGATGTTATTTGAACTTTTTAAGTGCTCCTTAGGAGTACTCTGTTCATAGAATTTATACATGATCTAAGGTGAGCTCCGTAGGAGCGACCTGATAATTATATTGTATTAATATGCTGTTCTGATAAAACTTTAATACAGGCTCTTATTTTTCCTTTTCTTTTAAACCTGAATACTTTCAATTTTAATCTGATCCGTTAAATATTTTGGAAGCCTTTTTATAGCTTCTATCAGTTTCATCGAGTTGATCTTTCTTTCTCTTTTACTTTTGATGGAGTAATTACAGTTTAAATAGAAAAAATAGGCAGCAATTCTATTATAGTCATCGAGGTTTTTATCGCTAATCATGGACAAAAGCTGTGAGAGAAACAGTTCCACATCTTTTGATTCTGAAACAGCTTTTCCTAATCTTGAAACATCTCCAAAATAATGATTGTTTACAGGGTTTTCTATTCTGAATGTTATTCCAAACAAAAGATCAGGTACGTTGATATTAAGGGATTCCAGTTCTTTTATATAAGTTCCTCTTCTTTCTCTGGCGTATCCGGAATCGGAGACCCTTTCAAAACGGTCATTCACAATATCAAGATGCGATTTGAGAAACACTTCCCAATTGGCTGTTTCTGCGGATAAAAGGGCCATATATACTCCCTGCATTCTCGGTGCCGAATCCTGGCTGCAGTTGCCAATTAATTCTATTGACCTTAATTCGTCCAGCAATTTTTCTTTTTCCTGTTTTGAAAGTTTTTTCAAGTCTCCTTTAGGAAAAGATACACCAAATCTTTCACTTTTTGCATCTTCTTTGAATTTGGAAACAGAAGGGTCAATTAAACATTCAGAATAGATAATCTGCCGGGAATATTTAGGAGCCAGAGGAATACTTTTAAAGTTTTCGGGAAAGAAAAAACCGTAAATCTGTTCATCAGAATTTGAGCTTTTTTCCCAATAATTATAAGCCCATTTATTTTTTGAGGGTCCATTATACAGCTCTTTTGTATAATTGAACCCTATACTCGTCGCATAATAACCATTGACAGGAATTTCCCTGATCCGAATAATATCATTCCGCTCATCATCTTTTTCTTTTGATTTTATGATTAAAAGGTCTTTTTCAATGACCGCTTCCGGATATTTTCTGATGAAATCCTCAATAGGAATATTCAGGTCCATATCTTTTTTAGCCTCTGATACATTTCCTGTATCCATTTTTACAGCATATCCGATAGTATGCAGCTGGGAATAAAAAACTTTAGTCAGATCGCAGGTTTTATATTTTAAATTGAGCGAGTCGACAACTTTCCCAAGCTTGTTCATCGCGTTTTCACTGTAGATCAGGCCATTTTTATATTGGGTAAATTCCTGTGCGGAGAAAAAAGAACATAGAAGGCTTCCTGATAATAAACTTATTTTTTTCAGCATTATAGATGGTTTAGTTTTCCCAATAACGAGAGATTCGGACAAATTATTTTCCGATCCTGTAATTTTGTTATTCAGATAGTCTTTTAAGAGCATCCTCAATAGTTTCTGCAAAGTTGATATGCTTGGTTTTGTTGCTTTCAAAGATAAAATCCCTGATACTTTTACTTTCATATTGGCTGAAATCTCCTACAATGGCAAGTCCCATCCGGTAATTGGAGAACTTCTGAAGAATTTCGCCTGCAATTTTGGTTTTAAGGTCAAAAAAATCAGGCGTGATATTCTTTTCATAGATAATAACCTTGTCAAAGCCCTGGTAATAAATGTCCCCGAGAAGATCCAGACCATCTTCGGCCGATCTGATAAGGATTTCATCTGCAATTATTTCTGCAATTTTTACAGAACGGATTGAATGGGCAATAATTTTCATGGTGCAGTGTTTTTATTTTATTCCGAAAATAAAACGATTATTGTCTGACAGGTCTTTGATGAGTTGAGCTTCAGAGAAATATTGATACAGATCTAAGGTTTCCGGTCCTAGTTTCTGATTAATTTCTAAAAATAGAAATCCGCGGTCTTTTAAAAATTTTTTAGAATCTTCAGCAATTTTCCTGTAAAAAATCAAAGCATCCGCAACAGGGGAGAAGAGTGCCATTTGGGGTTCAAATTCCTTAACGGAATCTGCAATCTCGGTTTCTTCTTCAATTCCGATATACGGAGGATTGGAAATAATAATGTCATAATCACCATCCAGTTCTAAGTTGAGATAATCAGCATGAATGAAATTAATTTCCAGCTGATGATGTTCAGCGTTTCTTCTGGCGGTCTGCAGAGCTTTTCCTGAGAAATCAACTGAAGAGATCTCAGCATACGGAAAATGTTTTTTTAAAACCAGAGGAATAACACCACTTCCGGTTCCTATATCCAGAATTCTAGCCTTCTCAAGCCCTGAATGCCGGATTTTATGGATGGCTATTTCAAGAAGCTCTTCCGTTTCAGGACGTGGGATCAGGACATTTTCATCTACAAAAAAAATCATTCCGTAAAACTCTGTTTCGCCAAGAATCTGCTGATAGGGTCTTCCGGTTTTTAGTTCATGTATAACTTTTATAAGCTGTTCCTCATCAGCTTTAAGAAGCTCCTGATCTGAAAATCTTCGCTGATGAAACGAATCAAATCCAACAATTTTCTGAATAAATAGGGTCGTCAGAAAAGCACTTTCCGAATCGGTATACCATTCAGAAAGCTCAGTGCTGAAATATTTTTTGAATGCTGATATAGTCATTTATCTTGTGAAAACCAGTTTAGTATCTGTAGACTTTTCTTCATCAATCAGGTAGCCTTCATAATGGAATGCTTTCACATCATCAAGGGTCTGTGCATTGGTTTCTGCACAGAATCTTACCACAAGTCCTCTGGCGTGCTTGGTATAAACAACGATGGTTTTCAGCTTTCCTTCTTTTAATTCATAAAAATCAAAATCAATGACCCTATGGTTTAATTTTTTTCTGTCGATTACTTTACCATATTCATTGCTGGCCAGATGAAGGAGGATTTCTCCTTTTTTCATTTCCGAATTCAGCTGTTCTGTAATCTTTTCTCTCCAGAATTCATAAAGATTTTTATATTGATCGAATTGAAAAGGGCGTCCCATTTCTAGCCTGTAAAGCATTACTTTGTCCGAAGGCTTCAGCAGGCCATACAGCCCTGAAAGCATTCTGTAATTTTTCTGAAGATAGTCCACTGCTTTCTGATCCAGCGTTTTGGCATCAAGCCCTCTGTACACCTCTCCTGTAAATGCGAACATAGCCGGAGCGGATTCTTTAGCCGTGGGTTTTGCTTTCCACTTTTGGTTTCTTTCCCAGTTTTCATCCGCCAGTTTAGCCGAAATTTCCATCAGCTCGGAAAGGTATTTCGGTGATTTTTCTTTTAAATAAGAGTGTATAAATGCCGCATCTTCGATGAATTTCGGAGTAGTAGATCTCAAAAGATCTGTTGAATTCTCAACGTTCATCAATTTCGCCGGCGAAGTGATAATTTTCATAATGTTAAAATACAGATAAATGTTTAAAATCAATAAAATTCATCATCATCAAAGAAATAAAATCAATCATAAAATGACAGATGATCAGAATTTTAATATTTGAATATTTTTTATAAAACAAAGCAAAAACGGCTCCAATGAAGAAAGGAACAACAACCTGACTTATGGTTCCGTAAGTGCTGTGAAGAATTCCGAATACAATAGAAGAAACAATAACTCCTGAAACCGGACTGTTATATATTTTCTCAATTCTGGGTTGTAGATATCCTCGCATCAGAAATTCCTCAACCGCTCCGGCTGTAAAACACGTAAAAACGATTAACAAATAATTGTTTTTAAAAACCAAAGAAAGCTGAAGAAGTTTACCGCTGATTTCCTCATTCATTAAAAACCTGACCATTGCATTCAGAAAAGCACCACCGAAAGCACAGATACAATATAAGCTGATAATGGCTTTTGCATAAAATGAGACTGGATATTTTTTTTCTTTCCAAAGCAGAAAAGGACCTTTCTCTACAAAAATACCATAAAGAAATATGATCCCTAAAACGATCCATATGACGATCCTACTGATGAAAAAAATGTTTGCTGTAACACTTTTTGCGCCTGTGATCATACTGATGACAGGAAAAATATAGAGCATCACAGCAGCCAGAAGAACAAAAGTAAGCAGAATTCCTACAGAATATTTTCCATTAAGCTCCATAGCTGTCAACCTCGAACTTTGAATTTAAATCCTGAATTAAACAATACCCTTTCCCTGACGGATAATCTCCGGTTCTCCGGAAGTAAGATCCACAATTGTAGAAGCCACATTGTCTCCATACCCGGAATCAATAACAATATCTACAAGGTGGTCATATTTTTCCGCGATGAGTTCAGGATCAGTAGAGTATTCAATGATTTCGTCATCATCTTTGATGGAAGTAGAAGCAATAGGATGTCCCAGTTTTTCCACGATAAGCTGTGGGATTGGGTGGTCCGGCACACGGATACCTATTGTTTTGTGGTTTTTATAAGCCAGCGGCACACTTTTATTGGCTTCAAGAATGAAAGTAAAAGGTCCGGGAAGATGACTTTTCAGAAATCTGAAAACGGAGGTCTCTACAGGTCTTGTAAAGTCTGAAAGATGGCTGAGATCATTACAGATAATAGAGAATTTAGCCTTATCCAGTTTGATTTTTTTCATCTGGGCCAGTTTTTCCATGGCTTTAATGTCAAAAATATTACAGCCCAAAGCATACACCGTATCTGAAGGATAGATGATCAGTCCGCCGTTGTTGAGTGTTTTAATAACCTCATTCACAAGATTTTCCTGTGGATTGTCTGGATAGATTTTCAATATTTTTGCCATAGAACAAAGATACAAATAATAAAATAGTTTTTATAAAAGTCCTTTATTTAAAAGAAAAATTAGGATTTTAAAGAAAAAGTCGTACATTTGCAATCCAATATCGCGGGATGGAGCAGTAGGTAGCTCGTCGGGCTCATAACCCGAAGGTCATCGGTTCGAGTCCGGTTCCCGCTACTAGGACAGTGCTTTCGGTAAGCACTCTAAAAATACACCGCGGGATGGAGCAGTAGGTAGCTCGTCGGGCTCATAACCCGAAGGTCATCGGTTCGAGTCCGGTTCCCGCTACTAAGACAAAGTGAGAAGCAGTACTATACTGCTTCTCTTTTTTATTTATAACCTTGTATTTCAAATATAAGCGAAGCGGCCTTGTTTATCTTAAAAAATGCCCGATATTATTTCTCCTTGTTTAGCTTAGCGATTAATAAAAAAATCTCCCGTTTCAACTTTTTATTTCTTCAAAATGTATTTTTTCAAAATATCCACAGCAGTCTCCAGTTCTTTCTCATCCATTGAGGCAAAACCAAAACGGAAAGCATTCTGCTCTTCATCTGTACGGATAATTTCCAGGCCGGGAATTTGTGCCAGTTTTCGGACTGAATACTCGGAATTCAACTTTATCCAAATGGCCATTCCGCCAGAAGGAAGGGGATAAGAAACAGAATTCCCTAATTTTTCTTTTAATACAATATCTAAAAAATTCCTGCGCTGATGATAGATTTTCTTTGCTTTTTTAAGATGCCGTTTCAGCTCTCCCTGTCTGATTAATGAGGCTAAGGCATTCTGCATATAGCCGTCTCCGCCTACATCAATGAGTTTTCTTAATGCAATACATTGGGCAATAAAATTTTTTGGCGCGACCATAAAACCTATACGGAGTGACGGGTCCAGAATTTTTGAAAAGGAACCAATGTAAATAATATTTCCGCTATGATTACTACTTGCCAGCGGAAGATATGGAGAAGAGGTATAATGATAATCATAGTCGTAATCATCTTCTATAATGGTGAATGAAAACCGCATAGAGAGTTCCAGCAGCTTCATTCTGCGGTCTACACTGAGCGTTACGGTAGTTGGATAATGATGGTGGGGAATAACATATATAGCACTGATCTTTCTCTTCTGACAGAGGTCTTCAAGAAGATCTGTATTGATGCCGTGCTCATCTACGGGAATTTCAATAATAGAAGCACCGGTTTGTTTAAATACATCATTGGCTATAGGATAATTGGGTTTTCCTACGACAACAGCAGATTCTGGGCCTAAAAGAAGCTGTGCTGAAAGATAAATACTCATTTGGGCGCCATGAGTAATCAGAAGATGCTCAGGATTAATATGGAGACCTCTTGTTTCAGAAAGATAACGGGCAAGCTCTTCCCTGAGTTTTAATGTACCTTGTCCGGTACCGATACCCGCATTTTTAATGGTATGTCTTTTTGAAGTATAAGAGCGGTACGTTTTCAGGAGCTCATCAATGGGAGACAGCCTTATGTCCGGATGCCCGTCGTCAATAATAATATCAGGAACTGTATTCCAGGCGTCAGTCATTTCGGTTTCACGAATCATTTTAAACGGAAGATCAAAATTGTTCTGATAAGCAGGTAAAGAACCCGTGTGAGACCATTCCCTGGGTTTGAATACCGGGATCCGGTTCGACACAGCAGTATATTTTCTTGGAACAATAGTAATCCAGTCTTGGGCATGAAGTTCCTCGTAGGCTGCAATAACTGTTTTACGGTGTAGCCCTAGGGTACGGGCCAGCTCCCGGGTTCCGGGAAGATGGGTTCCTGCTTTTAAAGATCCGCTTCTGACGGCATTAATGACGGATACTGCAATCTGCCTGTAAATAGGCATACTGCTTTCTTTATCAATAATAATAAGGTGCTCAAATGGAAACATACTGGACTACTTGATAATTATAATCTGGAATACAAATGTAGTCCTATTTAGAAATATTTTTGCTCCAGTCAATTAAAAATAATTACGACAATGAATTACACCATTAAAAAAGCAGGTCTTGAAGATCTGAATGAAGCTGCAGAACTTTTTAATCTGTACCGTATTTTTTATCGTCAGGAATCTGATGTGGAAAAAGGAAAAGCCTTCCTGAAAGAAAGACTGCTGAACAATGAATCGGATATTTTTCTTGCTTTTGTAGAAGGAAAAGCCGTTGGTTTTGTACAGCTTTACAAATTATTCCATTACACGAAACTTCAGAAGCAATGGCTTTTAAGCGATCTTTTTGTGCATCCAGATCACAGAGGAAAAGGAATTTCAGTTGGCCTTATAGACAGAAGTAAACAATGGTGCGAGGAAACGGAAGCCTGTGGACTGATGCTTGAAACAGAGAAAACCAATGATATTGGAAATACACTTTATCCGCGCTGTGGTTTTGAATATGACGGACTACACAATTATTATCACTGGTGGGTAAGAAGTTAGAAGTAATAAATGTACATATAGGAAGCATTTTACATACCTTCATTAGTTATTTCTACGTAATCTAAGGTAGAATTACTTCTACAGAAAGTGTTGTTTAATTCTACAGGTTTTTTTGGATAAATACAGCCCGGAATCCTACTTTTGTACTGCTCTTGTCAATCAGAGGAAGACTGGTTTACAGAGTTTATTTATGTTTAATGGTCTCCGCCATCATTTTCTACTTTTTCCCGAATGTTTTTATGATTAGTACCCATAACTGCTTTCAGGCGGAGATCCTTTTTTAACATAATTAGTTCCCTCTACCAATCACAGAATTTACCGAAATCATAAGATCAGAAATGGGTTGTATGAATTTCGAATTAAGAGCAGGTCGCATTTATTTGTGACCTGCTTTTTTGTCATAAAAAAATCCTGCTTTCTTGGACTGCCCCCAAAAAGTTAGACACTTTTTAGGGGCATTTTTTTATGTATAGAAAAGAAAAATTTAGCGTTGCTTTCAAATTAGAATGTATT
>NZ_JAVDUN010000012.1:0-108622 GCF_031456375.1 Chryseobacterium sp. 2987 | reverse complement strand
AAGAAACAGTCTAAAACCACGGAATACTTCCAGAACAATAAAGTGATAGAAACGATAACGGATTATACGTACTCTGATACGGATATCAATAAGCCTATCAATCTGAAGAACGCTACAACAACGTCTTCTGACGGTACCACCCAGCAAACTTCCTATCAGTATGCTCACGATAAGGGAAGCCAGCTGATGATTGATAAAAATATGATTGATATTCCGCTGGAAACGCAGGTTACCCAGACGATTGGAAATATCACCAAGACATTGTCTAAGACAGAAACGATCTATCCTTCATCTTTACCACACGCTGTAGCCGGAAACCTTGTTCTGCCATTGTCTCTCCAGTCTTACGATACACAGAATCCGTCAGCAGCACGCACAGAGGTTACCTATGACCGATACGACAGCAAAGGAAATATCTTGCAATACACAACCAAAGACGGAGTTCCTGTAAGTGTTGTCTGGGGCTATAACAAAACGCTGCCTATTATTAAAATTGAAGGGGTTACTTACAGCCAGATTGAAAATATGATTTCAACGTATATAGCCGATTCTGATGCAGATGCATTGGATCCTACTAAAGAACCATTGCTGCTTATCGGTTATCAAAGGCTTCGGAAAGATTTATCTCTGGCTGGAAAACTCATTACTACTTACAGCTATGATCCGCTGATTGGAGTAACCAGCATTACCCCGCCATCAGGAATCCTTGAGAAATATGTTTATGATTCTGCTAACAGACTTCAAAAAGTAGAGGATGTTAACGGCAAAATCATCAAAGAATACCAATACCACTATAAAAATTAATAACGATGAAAAAATACATAATCCCGATAGGTACCCTGCTGGTCTCAGGCTTAGCCCAGGCTCAGCTTACCGATACAGAAAATTACGTGCAGTCCAAGACATACCTTGATTATAACGGAGCAGGCGAGCCTTCCAAAACCGTAGAAACCGTCCAGTATATTGACGGTCTCGGAAGGCCCAAGCAAGTAGTTAATGTAAAAGCCTCTCCCCTGGGAAGAGACGTGGTTACCCATATTACCTACGATGAGTTTGGCAGACAGGTTAAAGATTACCTTCCCGTTCCCCAGGGAGGAACTTTAAACGGAGCTATCATTGCTGATCCATTGGTCTATGCGACAAGCACACCTTACGGAGCTGAGAAAATCTATGCAGAGAAAGTGTTTGAAAATTCACCTTTAGACCGGATTTTGAAACAGAAACAGGTAGGAACTGCATGGACTGATAAGCCAGTTAAATTCGATTATGATGCCAATAGTAATGAAGACTATGTAAGGAAATACCAAACCACCACAACATGGACAGACGGGAGAACCCAGACCTCCGTTCAGCTTACACAGTATTTTGGTCCTTCACAGCTCTATAAAAACACCGTTACCGATGAAGATGGCAATAAAACCATAGAATTTAAGAACGGAAAAGGTCAGGTCATTTTGGTGAGAAAGGTATTAAATGCCTCAGAGAATGCAGATACCTATTATGTGTATAACGAATATGACCAGCTGGCTTTTGTGATTCCTCCTTTAGCGTCTGCCCCAACCGTAGAGCCGGCCACAATGGAAAACCTTTATTACCAATACCGTTATGATGGCAAAAACCGTCTGGTAGAAAAGAAGCTTCCGGGAAAAGGCTGGGAATACATGGTGTATGATAAAGCAGATCGTCTGGTTCTCACCCAGGATGCTAATTTAGAGCAGAAAAACGAATGGCTGCTCACGAAATATGATTCCTATGGCCGGGTTGCTTATACTGCGATCATTGCAGGAGGAAGCAGGAGCAGTATGCAGGCTCAGGCAGACCCTAATTTAATTGTAGAAAAGAGACATTCCGGAGGATTTACCCAGGATGGGATGAATGTTCAGTATACGAATGATTATTTTAATGTTCTTAAAAAAGTTCTGAGTGTCAACTATTATGATACTTATCCCCAGTACAGCTTTAATCCTTCTTTTCCATCATCCATTGAAGGAGAAACTGTTCTGACTGATACCCCTTCCTTAGATGGAAGAAGTACCACAGGACTTCCGGTGATGATTCTGGTAAAGAACATCGAAGATGATAACTGGACCAAAAGCTATTCCTATTATGATAACAAAGGAAGAGTTATTGGAACTCACTCTATCAATCATTTAGGAGGTTACACCCACAGTGAATCCAAACTGGATTTCGCAGGAACCGTTCAGAAATCTGTAACAAGGCATAAAAGGTTAAGCACCGATACCGAAAGAGTGATTACAGAAAATTTCACGTACGATCATCAGAACAGGCTGCTCGTTCATAAGCATCAGATAGACAATAATCCTGAAGAGATTCTGGCCCAGAACAGCTACAATGAGCTTTCCCAGCTGGATGTTAAGAAGGTTGGAGGGACCAATGTCGGATCACCATTACAGACGATTAACTATCTGTATAACATCAGGGGATGGATGACCCAAATCAATGATCCTACGAATCTGGGCAATGATCTGTTTGGTTATAAGATCAACTATAACCAGGTAGAAGGACAGCAGACCCCGAACAATGATTACAGCAGCTTACAGGTAAAGCCTAAATTCAACGGTAACATTGCAGAAGTATCCTGGAAAACATTAACCGAAGAAAACGAGCCGTTAAAACGCTATGGCTATACCTATGATGGATTAAACCGTCTTTCAGCAGGTTTTTACCAGAAACAGGGTAACGAAACCGCCAAAGAATATTTTGAAATTCCTGAATATGATATGAACGGAAACATTACGAGGCTGAAAAGATCAGGCGCATTGCAGGCAGGAAATACAGCAGCTGTTGTGATTGATGATTTAAGATATGATTATACAGGCAATAAGCTGACTAAGGTGACCGATGCTCAGCAGAATCCATCAGGGTATCCATATCTTGCCTATCCCGGGACAATTGGATATGATAATGATAATGATAATGATAATGGCAGCGGCAATGGGAATATGACCAGTCACCCGGATAAAGGCATTTCTTCAATTCAATATAATTATTTAAATTTACCGAAACAGATTACCCAAAACTCAAATCTCACTCAATATACCTATAGGGCAGATGGAGTAAAAGTAAAGAAGCTCTTTAAGAACCTGGAAACCTATTATTTGGATGGCTTTCAGTATAAATCTACGTTTGGTATAGAATCATGGAATGGAGAAGGAACTTACCATCCCAGCCCCAATGAAGTTCCAGTCTTAAAGCTCAGGATCATCCCTACCTCGGAAGGATATTATGATGCTCTTTTGGACCGTTATGTCTACAATTTCACCGATCATCTAGGAAATGTAAGGTTAAGCTACACAGATAAAAGCGGAGATGGAATTATCCAGCCAAGAAGATACAATGCAGCTAATTGTACAGGCTGGTTTTGTATAGATGACTGGAGACCTGGAGAAATTGTAGAGGTAAATAGTTATTATCCTTTTGGATTGCTGCATGATTACACAGCAACAACACAGAATGCTTATCAATACAAGTACAACGGCAAAGAGCTACAGGAGACAGGAATGTATGATTATGGTGCGAGGATGTATATGCCGGATTTGGGAAGATGGGGTGTTGTGGATCCGCTGGCGGAAACATCTAGAAGATGGAGCCCTTATACCTATGCCTATAATAATCCGATAAGATTTATTGATCCGGATGGGAGAAAGGGAAAAGATTGGTATCAAAATAATATGACACAAAATATTCACTGGCGTGATGGTAGTGATGAAATTGAAGGTCAAACCAACTTAACGGCTATAAACAACACAAAGGTACTTGGTATTGAAAATGGACAGACTGTTCAGGAATATAATTTAAATTCTGATGGATCATTTACAGTAGATGGAGAGTTGTTCAATAATGGGGAATCGGCGACAACCTTGATAGGTACAACAATTACGAGTAAGCCTGGTTTTGACCTTGGTAAATGGTTATCACATTTAGGAGACGAAGGAGGTAATTATTATACTAACCTAGGAGGAGCGGCACCATTAAATTATGAAAACCCATTTTTTAGAGGTGATATAGATAAAATAGTGAGTTTAGATGGTTTTATGGGAGGAATGGTTAATAGTTTAAGTAGAGGGAACGATCATACAGACAAGGTAAACTTTATGGTAGATTTCATGTCATTAATTGACTTGGGGGTGTCTGCAATAACTGGAAAAAGTAAAAATGACACTGTTTATTTAAGAGATTATACCTTTAACAAAGAAGGAATTCAAGACACTTTGTATCAAACACCTGTAAAGAAGGGTGAAACTTGGAACAATGCTTGGGAAAGAGTTTATAAGACAGCAGATTCAACAAAACGATCTAAATATTAAAAATGAATATGAATAAGTATATTGTAGTATACGTATTTTTGTTTTTGTTTTTTTCATGTAAAAAGCAAAAAAAGGAAAGTTATAGTGATTTAAACTCAACTCAGTATTTTTCAACTGCAACTGATTTAAAAAACTTAACGAATATTGGCAAACATAAAATAAATGATTCCATATATAAAATAATTGGAAAATTTAACGCTTATGATATAGTGGGATATGTGAAACCTAATAACAAAAGGACTGGATGGTGGGAAGCAAAAGACCGTAAGACTAACGAATTAATAGCAAGACTTGAATATCGAATCATCGATAATAAAGAATTTGTTAACCAATTTGTCTTATATCAAAAGGGAAAAATAGATACGTTAAATAGCAAATTTTATAGTTTAAAAAAAACGATAAATTCTATAAAGTATAAATTTTACACGCCAGATCAGCTAAAAGCTGTTCGATCTGAAGGAAAGTTATATTATGGCTATTTTTCTAATGAGGAAGGTAAAAAACATTTAGAATGCAAGTGCACGAAAATTAAGAATTCTTTTGATTGTGAATTTTTGATTCCAATAAATATGAATAAAGAGACAATTATTCGGGGCAATTTTTGGCAAATGTTTCAATTAGAGAATGGAGATATTGGTCAGAACGATATTTATGTATTAGATACCATAAATCAAAAACTTTCAACTTCAACCGTAGAACTTTTAAAGTCAAAATAATAACAAGCCACTCAATGAGTGGCCTGTTGTCTTTTAACGAGGAATTTTGTTCATAGGCTTGCAAAACAGCTATAATCATTAATGTTAAGGTACAATCTGAGGATAAAAATGCTATTAAGTAATTTAAGTTGGAAATATTGATCAAAATTGTCATACAGGAAACAACTATGATGAAATTTCAAATCCTTATGCCAAAGCAAAAATTGATAGTGTAATAAAGGCTAAAAAAAGATAATATGAGAAGCTTGAGTTTTCCGGTTGTGATAACTATTTTATTGTTCCCGTCTTGTAAAAAAGACAAGGAGAACTATATGGAAATAACCAAAACGAATAAAGCAACAACAAAAACAACTTATGAAAAAGGAAATGTTTAGTAATTGAAATTAATAAAAAATAAAAAAATGCATATATTGTTAACCATTTATTTGATGATAACTTTAATCGTAGACGCTTATGTAGTGCGGAATTATATGATTAATATCTCAAATGAAACAAATTTTGAAAATATCACATTACTAATTTTAAGCATATTAGACATTTACTTTACCGTTTTGCTTTTTAAATGGAATAAATGGGGTTTATATGGACTTGGTATTTCCTCATTATTTATGTTTGTTTATAATCTTATTAATGGATCTGGCTTTTTATTATCCCTACTTGGGTTATTTGGTTTTGTTATAATATGTGCTTTATTGTTTTTAAGAAAAGAAGGTAAAAGTGGTTACGAAAATCTACAATAAAATCCAACAATTTATAATTATGAATAATCAAGAACTTATAGAAAAAAGTATTTAGAATCTACAAAAGGGATAAGAAAAGAATGGTTTTTAGTGAAATACCTCTCTGGTATACTTATGTTATAAATCTACCCTTAGATTTACAGATCACTTATCTAACTGTTATATTGGAAAATTAGGTTTTTAATTGAGGGTTTCACCAATATTTTTCGAACTCTTATGACCAATTTACAAACGTAACAATCGAATCCTTAATTGAAATTGGAGTCTTCACAGTAATTGTACAGTGAACTAGTTTAAATGATATTGAATTCCGAAACGCTTTAATGAAAAAGTCTCTTAAGAAATTATACGACGAAGATGTTTTAGAGGAACCTCTTAAAGAATTAGATGATATTTATTATGATGTCGTAGACGAAGATATTGTAGAGCTTTTGGCGGAATATCTCAGAAGAGTTCGGATGATTTTTGAAACCGATTACTAAAAATATGATAACATACAAAGGAATTCAAATAAATGTAGTGGACAATCTTTATATTGAGACAAAAGAATTAGTTTCTTATATTTCTAAAGAGATTAGAGTTGCCATTGGTAATAATCAGTCTGAAGATTATATAGAAGTTATTAAATATATTGTTGATTATATTGTTGATAGTAAGCCAGTTGTGTCTGAAAATCAAAATATTGGTTACTATTCCTGGCTTTTACAATTTAGACTGGGTGAAAATGAATGTTATGATCTGTATGAAGCTAATCTAGACGGTAGTGGATTTAATAAAGGTTGTGATGTAGCAATTGAAGTTGTTAGACAACAATGCGAAATGTGTGGGCAATTGAATCTTATTCCCCGTTTCCCGACATTCAATCAGTTGATTGTTATATCGGATGGTGTTTACGAAGGAAAAGATATTGAGGGAATTCGATATGGTGACTTACCACAAAATCAATGTGGATGGTATCTAATAACAGATGATTATAATGATGATATTAAGACCTTAAAATTGGTGCATTTTTATCATGTGGCTTTTTCACGTCCTGATATTTTGAAATATTTAGCCATACCTTTTGGCTATAGATTTCTGATGCAGGAAGATAATATTGTTATCTCAAAAGATGATGATGTAATTGATACTGTATAAGCAAAAATTAATAAGAGGTAATCTTTTCATAAAACTATCTCTTGTTTTCCCATCCAAAATTATTGCTAATGTATAAACTTATTGAACCTGAAATAACAGCTAGTCTTGGAGACAATGCTGAAATGGATCATTCTTTTTTTCGCCTCTAATAAAAAATCTTCATTATCAGTTTGATGGATGGCTAGGCGACGATATTCTAGAATCTTTTCCATGTTATATCATGACAGAATCATGACAGAAATCTATAGCTGCTGAAAATCTGGGGGGATTAGTTTTGCGGAAGTTCTGATTTCCAAATCAGAAACTTTTTTGGATCTTTATCCTACCAGAGAACTTCCAAATTTCTATTGGGCAAATATACATGGCATTGCTTTTAAAGATGATTTTTTTCTTACAGAGAAAAATATTTTGGCAATTTCAGATAAGGCATATTCTGTATTAGCGAAGCATAATATAAGTAATGCTGACACTGAAAATTTATAACAATTTTTCAGTGATTATTATTTTAAAAAATTTGATTTTCTGATATGAAGCCAGAAACATTAGTAAAAATTCTTGATAGAGATGTAATAGAAGGAAATTTAGATCTATACAAAGATTTATTAGATACAACGCCAGAGGCAAAATATCCAGTGTGGAAAGGTATTTTGCCTATATATATTAACTTCTCTAAAGAAGAAAAAAAAATTTTCTAAACTTTTTAAGGATTGTTGAAATCAACACACTGTCTCACATCCTAGGGATCTTAGACGGGGTTAATTCTGCCGATGGAATCGAAGAAGATTTTATCCTCACTACTGAAAGCAGTGAGGATAGGATAAATGAAAATTTACAAGATCTATTTTTAGAATTGATAGAAGATAAGTAAGAATATAATAACAAATCATCATTTAAGAGGCTGTCTAAAATTGGATGGCCTCTGCTCTTTTTGAAATCTGACTGATAGCATTGATCTTAATCTTTGTAAGTCATTAATCTAACTATATTAATCTTAAACTAATAGAGAAAATTTAGAGAAAATTTGTAAGAGACAATTATAATACGTCAAGTTTTGTCGCTACGCAGGTATAAATTTGTAAAATAATCAAAGAAAACAAAAAGGATTGTTTCAATAAATCTTTTCAAAGTAAAAAGAAGTTGGCGCCATTAATTTAATTTTTTTTGATAAAACAAACAATGAAACTCTTACATGAAAATGCAGATAATTTCGAGCTTGGCAATTATCTGCCCAACCAAAACAAGCTAAACATAACCAAAATATTATATAACATTAAATCAATTTTCTAATTATTTATGAGAAAAAAAATTAACCTTATTATAGCAATGAGCATTGTTACAACCTCGTTGTTATATTCATGTACTTCTGAACTTGAAACAGAAAACCAGCGGGAAAACTCAAAAGAAAACTCAGCCCAATTAGCCTCGAAAGAATCAGCTTGTGAGCTTTTTAGTTCTGCCGTTGAAAGTACAATTATTCCAGGCGTAAAAGCAGTAAATCTTGAAAATGGAATTTCAACAACATGCCATAATAATATATTAATTTTTCCAACTTTACAAGATTATGAAAATTCAATCTTAAAACTTGACCAAATGATTGATGCCCATAACGATGATTTTGACCAACAAACTGCCAGCATGACTGATGTTGAAGCAGATGATTATGCAGATGAAGTCGGATTTAATGAGGATCTGCCATTGCTGAAATTTGAAGAAGAGCTGGGCTTTTGCTCTTTAAGGCAACATATCGAAACTATAGAAGATGAGTGGTTGAGTCAACAAGGTGACGGGCCATGGAACTTGGATTTTAATCCCGATAGTCACTATATTGATGATGAAACGGAAAGAGCATTATTGAGTGTGGGATCTGAGTTTATTATAGGCAATTGTAAAAGCGGTTATACTTATTATAAAAAATTTGATTGGGGGACTGTTGAAATTGAAATTAATGATTTAAGCTCACTTTCCACAGTTATAGCTGCTCTAAATAATATCGTTAGCCCTACAAATATCAATGGAGCTACCTTGGCCCAAGTTACTGAATTAATAAACGCATCTGATACTCCTAATAAAGTAAGCATTAAAGATATTGGTGCGGTAGTAGGTGTAATTGGCCAACAACCTGGCAGCGAATGTAAGGATAACAATAAAGAAAAAGACGAACACATATTTAGTGGAGACAGGAGGATCATATGGAAGCATAAATATGGTAGATTGTTAAATGGAGGCGGTAATGTAGTAATAAGAGCGAAATCTATTACGAAGTCTTACAGAAAGAAGAAAAGTAAATGGAAAAAATACAGGGCGACAATCAGCGCAGGTTTCAGTGGATCGGCATTTGTTATTTGCTCAACTGCTGAATCATTGGACTCTAATACTACTAAAAAGAGAAAGAGGGTAAAACTGATGAAGTATACTGACGATGTTGCTGGAAATAATCAGCAAAAAAGGCTCAAACCAAATGGGTTATTCAGTACACACAAACAAGAAGGAAATTCTTTTCAGAATGACGTCTATTAACATTTACAAAAACATTGGGGAAAATCCCCAATGTTTTATTCATTTTATTATGGGTAATGATCTATTCACAGAGCTGAATTAAAATATTTAGCGGCTGTGCCAAATTCGTGGCAATGTTCATATTGTGAAATATTAATATTTTGATACTCAAAAATATAAGGGGCATAGTTCGAATCCCTCACTCTCTGCAAGGTTTAAATAAAAAAACAAAGAACTAAACGGTTTGAAGTTTTCAACATCTGAGCTACCTGAAGGAAACTATTTTGTTGTAATTAATTACGTTTTTTGGGTAGTTTTTATTATTCTGATTAGACTGTAGGAAACAGTTTTATATCATTTTTAGTTTAGAAAAGCTGCAGCAAAATATAACTGTGGCTGCTAAAATTCTCTTATTTTGTTATATTCTGATTTGTTACAAAATGAATATATTAAATCTGGCAGCAGATAAAAATTTACTTGAACCAAATTTAAGTTCAAAAAAGTATATCTATCCAAAATTCCTCAGATGTAATTCACTGGATATTGTATCATTATCTGGAATTGAATGTATGAAAATGGCTTAAACAGAAGAGTTCAGAATTACTGTATATAAGTAACATTACCTCTATTTGGAGATGTTTTTGGAATGGAATTCCTTGATCCGGAAAATATAGGTGAACTGGGATCTGATTTACAGAACCTCTGGTTATTATATAATTCCGTTTTTGTCATTAATTGCCAAAGTTTTGTGATTTCCCAATTTTCTGCAATAAAGTCTTTTTCAGTGATGTTTTATCGTTCAACGCTTTAAGTATAAGATCGGAACCATGGTAATCAATTGATTAACTGGTATAATTGCATGTGAAAAAAAAGATTGGGATTTTATGATATTGATAACCATATGATTAAAAAAATACGAATGTTAATATTTTATAATATAAGAAATAATGGAGTATCTTTTGCGTTAAATTTGTATAAAACCCTATATGTGCAAAGTCTATTTATTAGCTGTTAAATTAATTTCATTATTTGTCTTATTGGTTATCCTGTTATGCTCTTGTACTTCTTCTGTAGAAAAGGGTAACGATTATCTTTATAAATTTAATGACGAGTCCTTTGCAATGATTAATCAGCCTGAAAAAATCAATGCATTAAAAAAGAGAGAGCTGGAAAAGTATAAGAAAACCGGTGATCGTCTTTATCTGATAAGCAGTGAATATTGTGGCCTATTTACCCATCATGACAAATTTCCCGATACGGAACAAGTTTTCTTGATTTATAAAATTCTGAACCTGAATAATGATCAATATGATTATATAACGATTACCTGTAACTTTAACCTGGCTTATCAGTTTTTGAATATTTCCCCTGCCCAATCCATGGAATTTCTGGATAGAGCCATAGAAATAGATGAAAAAATAGGTAAAATGTACTTATTACCAGATATGTACCACCTGAAAGGCAAATTATATTATGACAGAAAAGATTATAATAAGGCGCTTCTTTATTACAATAAAGCTATGGAATGCTACATCAAAAGAAGGAAAAAGGGTTATATCCTTTATATTGCCTCTATGTACAGCAATCTGGGCACAGTGTATGAAAAGCAAAAAAATATTGATCTGGCCATTGAAAACGCTCAAAAAGCAATTAGTATTTTAAATGAGAAGAAAAAATTAACTTCAGAGGAACAGTATTATCTTCAGTATTTTAAGGGCCCTCTTGCTATTTATCTTACAGAGAAAAAAGATTATGAGCAGGCAGAAAAGTTACTCCTTACAGCACTGGAGCATTACAAAAAAATAGATTTTTATGATGATTCAATCAGTGCTATTCAAAAACTGATTGATATCTACAAAAAATCAGGAGAAAAAGGTAAGTATGCATCAATAATTAATTCTCTGATTGAAATAGAGCCCAAAGCCAACACGCTTCCGTTCAAAATTACAGCTAATAAAATGCTTCAGGACTATTATTCGGAAATAAATGATCTTCAGAATTTAAAATTGGTATCCAAAAACCTGACGGCTTTAGAACATCAGCATGATACCGATTCTAAAGAAAAGTTACAAAAAGTATCTGATTCTTTGTATAATTATGTATTACAAAAGATAGATGAGGAATATGATCGTAAAATGGCCGAAAACAAAAAAAGAAACTGGGCTCTTCTGGCTCTGGCATTATTTACAGTTTTATTTCTGATTTGGCTCATCACGTACACCAAAAAGAAAAATAAAAGAGAAAAGGAACTTCTGGAGCATCAAAAGCTCATCCTGGAGGAAAATAAAAGATTATTGGAAAAGGATGTACAGCTGCATAAAGAAAAAAATAAAAACCTCAACTTAAATCTTAATCTGAAAATAGAAACCGAAAAAGCTCTTCTCGAGAATCTGAAAAAGATAAGAAAAACCAAAAAGACTGATGTAGAGCAGAATTTGAAAGAATTACAATTCAAAATTAATAACCTGATCCAGATCGATAAGAAAAACTATGACTTCATTAATGAAAGTTCATTGGAAAATAAGCTCTTTACGGAGAAACTCTCTCATCAGTTTCCTAGTCTTACAGAGCAGGAGCTTAAATTATGTGTTTATTTTAAGCTCAATCTTTCATCAAAAGAAGTCTCTTTGCTTGAAGGAATTACTTCGGGAAGTGTGAGGGTATATAAAACGAAAATCAAATCAAAAATGGGATTAGAACGAGAGGAAGGATTAAATGAATTTCTAAACACGATATGAGTTATGTTGAATAAAATATAGTAAAACAAAATTAATTCAGTGTATTAGTTATTTTGTTGAAAATCATATTTTAAGATGGGACATGTTAAAAAGATAGCTGTCCTGTTTTTATTTTTTTTGTATTTTTATTGAAAGGAAAAATGTCTTTTTTAGCCATGAAATGTTTTATTCAATCCTATTATGAGTAAAAATATTATAACAGTTCCGTCTATACACGAGGTGCTTCAGGATAATAAAAAACGGAAATCTATTTTTGCCGGATGCATTGCTGTGTTCATGATGGCTAATGTGCTTTTGGATTATTTATATACACTTTTTCAAAAGAGTACATTTTATATTTCAGAATCTTTTTTATTCAGTGCTTCTTACTGGATTTTGTTTTTTCCTTTGTGGGCCTTACTCTCTGCCGGGCTGAAAAAAATGAATAGTGTCGCATTGAAGTTGGCCGTAACGCTTGCAGTCATTACATTTCATCTGCTTCTTTATCCCGCATTAGTCTGGTTTTTATCCGAAATATGGTATGATCATACATTTCCTTATCAACAGACGTTCAACTTTGCATTGTCGGCTTATTTTATCAAAACAGTACTTGTGTATGGCTTTTCATTGGTGGCATGGATGCTGTTGAGTAAAAATATAAACCAGCCACAAGCAGATGAAGAAACCTGTCAACAAAACTTTATCCGTTCAATTATCGTTACAGATCATAATCATCAAAAACTGGCCTTGGCTATCAGTGATATTTTGTATTTTTCAGCTAACTCACCCTATATTAACATACATCATCTTTCAAAAAAATATCTGTTGACAAGCACTTTAAGATCGTTAGAAACACAATTGGACCCTACACAGTTTGTCCGAATCCATAAATCAAGTATTATCAATATTCAAAAAGCTGTTTCCTACAAATCCCGGTTAAACGGAGATTACGATGTTACTCTCTCAGATGGTGCGGTTTTACGCATCAGCCGTAATTATGCATCAGATTTTAAAATGAAATTTGGAACGATTCATGGGGAGAATAAAACATTCCCATCAGTTATCAACTGAACAAAAATCAGAAATATAAATACCCCTCAGGTTACGGTAAAATTACCTCATTTCACGATATTCTATTTGTAAGAGAATGAATTACAGGATTTCTTTGCTGAAAATTCTGTACAATGAAAAATCTGATGATCTGCAAAACAATTTTTCTTCTGTTGTTGTTTATTGCCTGCGATGGACAAACCAATAATACTATAAAGAAAAATAATAAAACGGTGGGAGGTAGCTGTGATGGCTGCGAACTGATGTACATAGGTATGCCGGAAAAAATATCTTCCATAGAAACCAGTCCCGGCTGGGATGAAACCGGGCAAAAATTAGTAGTTACCGGAACTGTTTTTCAGCTGGATGGGAAAACCCCTGCGCCTGATGTTATTATATATTATTGGCAGACAGATCATACAGGTCATTACACGCTTACAAATGATATGGATGAGAGAACAAAACGTCACGGTCATATCAGGGGTTGGGTAAAGACTGATGCAGAGGGAAAATATACAATTAAGACGATCCGTCCTGCCCCTTATCCTGATGACGTTCTGCCTGCCCATATTCATTTATCCATTAAAGAGCCTGATGTGAAGAATGAATATTATACAGATGAAATTAATTTTGATGATGACAAACTGCTTATTCCCTACAAAAAGAAACATCCTCTTGAAAATCGCGGAGGGAGCGGTGTTGTAAGAATTCTTTTAAAAAACAATGTGCAGATAGCTGAACACGATATCGTACTTGGATTGAATATTCCGGACTATCCCAAAAAATTGAAAACATCAAAAAGATCGGGTTTGAATATTGGTGAAGATCAGCCTTCATTTATTCCTTTTCATGCATACGGTTTGGATAAGGGAACACAAACCTGTCCTGTATGCAAATATGGACGCTATCACGGTATTTTATATTTTGTAGGAAATCAACCGGACCGGAATGAAATAAAAAACTGGCTGTGGTTTTTGGAACAGGAAAGCGAAAAGAGAAAAAAGCATCTGAAGGTTTATTTTATATATGGAGATGAAAAAAACTATAATAAGCAGTCCAGGCAGGCAGAATTGGAAAAGCTGGGAATGGAGCTGCACATTAAAAATATGGCTTTAACTTTTGTTCCTTCATTTACGGACAAAACAACTGAAGCTTATCTGAACAAAATAAATCCTGAGGTTAAAAATACTTTTATCATCTACAAACACAGGAGTATTGTTGATAAATACATTGATCTGCAACCAACATCTGAAAATTTTAAAAAACTTTCCGATGCGCTCAACAATACACAGGGCGACTACTTTGATCTTCCGGAAACGGAATATGAATAATTTAGGTAAATGAAAAATGGCCGGAAAAAGCTCCGGCCATTCTGTAAAATTCACTGTTTTTATTTTACTTTTTAATTCCCTTTATGGTTTGTTTGGTTCCGTCTGTCATTTCTACAGTTAAGAAATAAACTCCGGAGTTAAGATCTGAAAGACTCAACTGGGCGGCTGGTTTTTCTATTGTTTTAAGTACTCTTCCTGAGGCATCAGAAACTGTTACATTTTTCACTTTTTCTATCTGAGAAATCATAACGATATCAGTGAACGGATTAGGAGAGATTTGTACTGTATTTTGCTTTGTTTTCACTTCGCTGGTTGCCAGATTTCCTGCTACCACTTTCAGGTCATCTATTCCAAGATACCATGGAGCTCCTGTAGACGAAACATCTAGGGCAAAGTAATAAACACCTGTAGTAGGAGGGGTAAACGTTACAGAATATGGAACATAGGTGGTGGTTCCTATATCAGGAGTGATAAATGTTCCCAAATCAGTTGCTCCGGTTATCGCCTGTTGTGTATTTACTCTTACATTTCCTGTATATCCAATATAGCTGCTCGTTGTACCTCCTGTATTATAGTTGAAGGCAAATGTATAAGTCGTACCACCTGTCATATTGAAACCCGGTGTCCATAACTGGCTTGCAGTGGTGTTACCGTATGGTATTCTCATATAATTAGGCGCTGATTTTGGAGTGTTGTAGGAAGTGGAGTTGGAGGATACCCATGCTTTGGTTCCGGTAACATTCAGCCAGCATGTTGGTACAGGTCCAACGCTTGTCATACTGTCGAAATTCTCAGTCCATGGAAGGTTAATAGCTCCGCAAAGGGTTGAGAAAGTAAATGGTTTCCATAGCCCTTTAACTCCGCCGCAATTGGATCTCACCCATAAATAATAGGTTGTGACAGCATTCAACCCCGGAATATTTACCGTTGTTACTCCTGCACCTACAGAACCCATAGGAGAAGGATTTTCCGTTGGAGGAGTAGAGTTTGTAGAATAATAATAGTCGTAACCGTCAGAAGGTGCTGAAGTCGGTGCATTCCAGCTGATTTGGGCAGATTGTGAAGTTGGTACCGCTGTAATGTTGGTTGGTGACTGACACGCCGGAACAAAACTAGAGGATACAGCAAAGATATTAGGGATTCCGGTTCCTCCTGTTTTAGCAATCGTAATGCTTTGAATGATTTTACTCTGATTCGCTGCATCCAGTACCAGCTCTTTCTGATACAATCTTGGATTGGTCCCGCCTGCAGGATCTGTGGCATTGTCTGTAAGACTTACTCTTCCTATTCCCTGAATAGCAAAGCCTGTTGCTCCATACCAATCCGATAAAGCAATTCCCGTAAAGACTTGGTTAGAGCCGTCTGAGAAATTAACAGTAGCCGATACCGTAGATGTTCCGCTTCCGCTTGTTGCAAGAAGGTAGAGCTTTAATGCAGCGGAAGGTGTTGCCAGGGTAAGTGTTCCCGAATCATTAGTTGCAGCAAGACGCAATGAATTGTTTGCATCCAGAGACGCCAGCTGATACGATAATCCCGGAGTAGCAGCTACAACAGAATTGATCACTCCATTTACCGGAATTCCGAAATTAATAGGAGTGCTTGAAGAAGTAAGCTGAAAGTTTCTGGCTACAAATGCATAGCTCACCCCATCCACATCTGAAGTAGTGGTGGTACTGGCAGCTCCGATGCCGTTGGCAATAACATCAGCTGTAAATCCTGATTGAATCTGCAGACTTTGATAATCCTGTGCGGAAAGCGCAGTGCATGAAAAAGCCATGACCCCTACGGATAGGGCAGTGAGTAGTTTTCTTCTCATATTTTAACGTTTTAAAAGATTTTCATTATGGTTGTTTAGTTTCATGTTACCATTTTTTATCAAAAAATTCACATGAATCTTTTTCAAATATAGATTGTTTGATTATAAAGATATAATTGTATTTTGTCATTTTATTAATAAAAAAATAACATAATAAAATATTTTGATTCAATAAAATTCAATATACGTTATAGTATTCTGAATATTTAAAATGTGTACTGAGAGAAATTAATGCTGCATTCTGATTTAAAATAGTAAAAAACAAAACCTCCAGATTCTTGATCTGAAGGTTTTTCAAAATGGCCTATAATCGTCGGAATATATTTATATTCGTTTGTTATAGTAATAAATACTTTTCAGTTTTTCCCGGTTTATCCGGATGATATCTCCGTTTTTAGTTTTGTGTTTCTTCTGCAGAGGTTTTCCGTGAACAGAAATCGCCTCTGTTTCAATGAGCCGGTTTAATTGGGAGGAGGAAATAGCCAGCCCAATCCGGATAACAGAAGAAAATCTGAGGTTAAACTCAAAAGGATACCGGATGGTAAAGGTTACTGTTTCACAGTCTTCATTTATAATATCTTCTAAAGTAATGGAGTTGTGCAACACATCATATTTTACACTCTCCAGGTCAGCTTCGGTATTGTTTTTTCGTCTCATTTCTTGAGAAAAAGCGTATTCCCAGGCTGTTTCCGGGTCATTGGCCATAAATTTTTTATACAACTCCATGTTAATTGATTCTGCTCTGATACGTGAAAAGATGGTCATATTATACGTGTTGCTGCATTTTATGCATCTGTAGATGAGCCAGATATCAATATTTTTTTTCTGGGCGTTTATTCTGAATTTTTCACTGCAGTAAAATTTTGTGCTGTCGCAATGGCTGCATCTTTTTTTGAGAAGGGGAGTGTTCCTTGCTTTAATCTCCCATATATGTTCTGTACTCATTATAACGGTCTAGCTTAGTATTCTTTGATAATTTTGACCCATTATTCACTGTATACTGTTTTTGCAGAATTGCAGCAGCTAAAACATGAATAGCAGATGCCACCGCCTTTGACAGTACAATAAATAATAGAATGAAATGAAATAAAGCCCGGACAGAATTACCCGGACAAAAGAATGATCAGCTGCAGTAAATGAAGCTGATACTAAGCGGTAATAATAAGTTTAAGAGTGGTCCTCAAAATAGGTTGTTTTACTTTTACAAGGTGAAAATAGTCAATTTACCTGAAACTTTAAAGGCTTATTGATGATTTTATTATGGTCAGGAAGCTTTTTTCATGGCTTTATCGGATATTTACTGCTATAACAAGACAAAAATTACTTTAACTTTGTCAATTGAATGATATATGCCGGATACTGAACCTGGTACCAATGGCAGAATCATTTAAAAACTAATACTGAGTGACTTAAAATTTAGCGGATAAAACAATTATGAAATATAAGTTCTTAAATTTTAAATTGAGGAAAATTGTTCATTATTCATTGATTCTGTGTATTTTACTGATACAGGTTATTATAGCGGTATTTTTTTACACCGAATCTGTCAATGGAAAAAAACTGAAGTTTATTAAAGACCAGCTGGAGGACAGCAGGGCATTGGGAGGTCTGACTGATAACTCAAGAAGAGACTTTATGGATGCACAGAAGTACTTCCAGAAATATATGGCAACCCAGGACGATAAAGACCTGAAACTCTATTTTGAAGCACTTAAAAAGCTGAAGAATAATTTTGATAAAATTAATCAGTATGAAAACATCAATCCAAGGTTGAAAACTAATCTGGCACGGCGGAAAAAAGATACAATGGAAGTTGTAAAGCTTAAAACCTTAATAGATTCCGTATACCAGTCTTCTAAGAATCCACCGGCTAAAATTGAAGATAAGCAATATGAACCTAAGAAATATAAAAATAACTTCGAAAACCTGAGTATAGAAACCAAAACCTATTCTGATACTGTTAAAAAGAAAGGCTTTATGGGAAGGTTGAAAGATGCCATAACGGGGAAAGTTGAGGTGAAAAAAGAAAGCACAGTAATTACCCTTACCAATAATAAAACCGTTGATCTGCCCGGGCTGAAATCAGAAATGGATAGTACCATGAAGTCAATGGATAAGCATTATGCAGGTGAAGTACAGAAAATTAAGCTGTATGCAGTTAAAAGCCAGAAGGATAATATGCATTTTTACACCAATTTCGGGAAACTGCTGATATACAGCAACGGTCTGATTGACGTATATGATAATGCCATTAAGGATTTTAAGTCTGAACTGGAAAAAGAATACAATGAGCAGAGCTCGGCCAATAATAAGATCAGAAAGTATCTGGTATTGGGATTAATGGTGTTGATGTTCATTGTATCCATCCTGATTATGTATTTTACAAGAGTTGCATTTATCTATGAAAGAAAACTTAACGCGGCCAATGATGAAATTAAAAGAAACCTTAATTTCAAAAACAGGATACTGGGAATGCTCAGTCATGACTTGAGATCACCACTGAAGATTATTAATATTTTTATTGATAAGATCTACAGAACAACAAAAGATGATACGATAAAAGATTATCTCCAGTCCATTAAATTTACCAATAGCACCCTGTTGCTACAGTCTAACCAGATTCTGGAATACACCAAAAATCAGGATGCAGATAAGAAGCTCATCAACACGGTCTTTGATCTTAAAAATGAAATCAATTCTATTGTAAAGGTTATTACACCTTACATAGAAACCCGAAATAATAAATTTGTTGTAACAGACAGGATTCCTGAAAATCTGACCGTGTATTCAGATAATATAAAGATCAATCAGGTATTTATGAATATTCTTGGAAACGCCAATAAGTTTACAGAAAACGGACAGATTGATCTTTCCCTGATTACAGAACCGGCAGGTGAAAATAAAATTTCTCTGATCACTACGGTAACCGATACGGGAGTCGGGATATCAGAAACAGATGTTAAGAAAATTTTTGAACCGTATTATCAGGGAATTGTGTCTGATGAAATTGACAACCTTGGAGCCGGTTTAGGATTAAGTTTATGCAAGGAAATCGTAGAGCTTTTTAATGGTGAAATATCTGTGACAAGCAAGCTTTATAAAGGAACAACCATAACATTCAGAATGAATTTAAATATCAATAATAATGGAAATGCCAATTGAAAACAGGGAAATTAATTTCCTTTTAGCGGATGATCACAGCATTGTAAGGCAGGGAATGGAAATCGTTGTCAGTGATATTGCTCCTAACGCCAGAATTTATCATACCTCATCCTTGCAGCAAATTGTAGAGCTGATAAAAACCAAGGAGATAGAAATGGCCATTATTGATGCTCATTTTCCGGAAGGAAACAGCCTGCATAGCATATCACAAATGAAGACTGTAAATCCTGATATTAAAATTTTAATCTTTACAGGGCTTGAAGAAGATCTGTATGCACTTAAATTCATAAAAGCAGGAGCCAATGGCTATCTGAGTAAACTGAGTGAAGAAGAGGACGTAAGAGAAGCCGTTTCGAAATTTATACAGAACGGAGAGTACTTTTCTGAGACTTTACGAAACTTACTGGTTCAGTTTGTCTACAATCCGAGTCTCATCAATCCGCTAAGCAGTCTTACCAAAAGAGAACTGCAGATCGCTGAAATGTATGCAGAAGGATATGGAAATCTTGAAATATCCAATGATTTGGGCATCAAACAGAATACAGTGAGCACTATTAAAAAAAATATATTTGAAAAATTAAAAATAGAAAATCTGGTTGAGCTGATCGATCTCATCAAAACCCATCATAAAATATAGAATTTCATCTTCAATTTTTATCATCAGAACCGTTTTATCGATAAATATCTATGCTGTTATCGACAGGTATCGATGGAAATTATAGTGCATCCTGTTTTGTAATGTTGTTACTTTGTACCAAGAAAATTTACTAATAAAAACATTAAGTCAATCAAGATATATGTGAAATAGTAAATGATCGCTTGCTAATAGAATAATAAACACAAATTATATAAAGAGCACAAATGATGAAAACGCAAGTGATGAGATGAATAGATGTGTATGCTTGACCTTAGAGTCCGCTTCTTGAAAGCTATTATTAAAAAAACACAAATTAATATAAAGAAGTTTAATTGGTCTTTTTAGGTTAATACTACAGTTAAAAAGGGAGCAGCTGCTCCCTTTTTTATTTTTATAATTATCCCGGTTAGAAGGAAATACGACAATTTTTACGCTTCTGCTTCCTAAATCGATCAATCAAACCTATTACCTCATTTTATCCTTAGCTAGTGTAAATTTCTGTTTTTTCAAAGCTGTAAGTTTAGATAAGGTCTTTGTATTTCTAAGATAAACTAAGCGCCCTTGTTTATCTTAAAAACCCCCGGCGATTAATTATAAAAATGAGTTTTTCTCCAATTTTTACAGGTGGCTCCATTACTTTTAAATAGTTTTTAATCTTTCTTTGTACTTAATAATTTTTTACATTAGGATTTAATAGATCTATATATTTTGACAAAAAAACTTACAGTAATAGAGAGAATACGTTCATGAAAGATAATTATATATATGTTTTTATTGGAAAAAACTCCGGTTTCCCATCAGGAATTTTTACAACCTTGGAGAAAGCATTAGAATGGATAAAAAAGTATTCATTAAGTGGGATCTTAAATAAATATCCTGTAGATATAGGACTATATGATTGGGCCGTACAAAAAGATTTTTTCACAGTAGAAAATGAATATCAAAAAGGATCAGAATTTGTTCAACGGTTTACTTGTGCATCAATGGAGCATCTTCATTTTGAAAATGGGAAACAAAATTGAAATATCTCAGATGATTCCATGCTTAATTTTAGAATAAAATGATCAGGAACTTGCTTTCAGCATCGTGGGTGAGGTTCCATACTTCTTTTTAAATGCAAAAGAAAAGTGTGACAGGTCTTCAAAACCTACTTCAAGATAAACATCCTTAGGCTTTTTATGATGTTCCATTATCTGATAATAAGCCAGTTCAAGCCTTTTACTGATCAGCCATTTCTGTGGAGTGATATTAAAATGTTTTTTAAAATCACGGTTGAAGGTAGACAAACTCCGGCCCGTTAAATATCCCAGTTTCTCCAATGGCATATTGAACATAAAATTCCGTTCCATAAAATTAACCAGGTCAACTTTTCCCGGACTGTCAAAATTGGCAAGAACTCTGTCTACATCAGGGTTAATAGTTCTGAGGATCGTAATGGCTTCTGTAATTTTAAGGCTGGCTATATTTTCAGGGAAAGCTCCGTTCATATCAAAATAAGGAACCAATGAATTCAGAAAGCTGTCCAGCAGAGGGTGGTTATTAAAGCTGTAAATATGCTGGTTGGGAATTATCGTTTCCGGGAGATCAATTTTTTCATAGAAATGTTTCAGACGTTCCACAGAAAGATGCAGGACAACTGTTTTGTGGGGAAGCCCTCCTTTAGGGTAGTTGACAATAGTAGCCAGCTGATTTCTGGGGATCAGGAATATATCACCTGCACAAAAATTATAGGTCTTATCTGCCTGAATAATCCTGGTTTCGCCGGAAATAAACCATACCAGCATATGATCTTCAAACATAAGATCCGTTTTGAACAGCTTATCCTCATAGCAGGATAGCTTAATCTCTTTGGTCAGGTATTTTGAGATATGTTCCATGTTTAAATATAGCGAATTTTATCGGTTTTTATCTGTTTGGAAACTCCGGTATTCTCTGTCATACACTCTGCCCTCCATCGATCAGAAACTCCGATCCTGTGATAAATGAAGCATTATCACCCGCAAGATAGGTAACCAGCTTGGCTACCTCAGAAGGTTTACCGAATCTTTTCAGAGGAACAGATTCCAGCATGGCATTTTCCAGACTTTCGTTAAGGCCTATCTTCTGCATAATCTCTGTCGCTACCGGACCCGGACTTACAGCATTAACCCGGATACCCCGGTCTGCCAATTCCAGTGCAGCTATTTTCATCAGGGTATTTAATGCCGATTTACTGGAAGCATACACAGAGGCCATGCGAGGAGAGATATGCGCTGAGCTTGAAGACAGCAGAATAACGGATGCATTATCATTCAGTAGAGGAATAAAAGTACTTAAGGTAAAAAATGCGCCTTTGAAGTTGATATTCATCACTTCATCAAACAGTTCTTCAGAGGTAGATTCTATGGAAGCTGTTTTTGTAATCCCCGCGTTGATCAGCAGAATGTCTATTTTATCATAGCGCTGGGCAACTTCGGAAGCCAGAGCTTTTATATCTGTTATATTTGATTGATCGGCTATGATGCCGTCTGCGCCAAGTTTCGTGCAGGCAGCATCCAGAGCATCCTTTCTTCTTCCGGTGATGATAACAGAGGCTCCCTCACGGATGAATTCCTCTGCTGAGGCATATCCGATACCGCTGTTACCTCCCGTTACAACAGCAATTTTATTTTTTAATTGTTTCATTTCTTTATTTTTTAATGAGCTAGTTGATTAATCCGCATTGAAAGTAATTCCTGTAACTTCTTCGCTCCATGTCCAGAGGCGTTTTGCACTGTTTTCATCCAGAGAATAAGGTTTTACACCCTGAGTAACCGTATTTTCAAAGGAAAGCGGTGCAACGCCCACATCTTCGCAATACACTCCGCCGATGTTATTCAATAAAGGGCTCGTAGCGCACCATACCGTAGTGGCAGCCCCTTGAGGGATTGTTTTTAGGGAAGCCTGTACTTCTGGAAGCATATTTCCCCGATCATCAACAAATCCCATTTTTTGAAAAAGTTCCAAAGGAGCTTCTCTGCCGAGTTCAGTTCCTGCGATCGATCCTGGATGTAAAGAATAGGCTCTTACTTTATTCGATTGGGAGCGGGCATCCAGTTCAAGAGAAAAAAGATTAACGGCGGTTTTCGATTGTCCGTAGCCAAGAAGCGTTTCATATTCACGGGTAAGAAAATTAGGGTCTTCAAAATCAAAAGGAGCGAACTGGTGTCCCTGTGATGATACATTCACAATTCTTGCCCCGTCAGCACTTTTGAGAGCGGGCCACAGTCTTGCTGTTAACTGAAATTGAGCCAGATAATTGGTTGCCAATTGAGATTCAATACCGCGCACATCTTTACGGAAAGGAACCCACATGATCCCTGCATTGTTGATCAGCAGATGTAATGACCTTCCCGAAGCCAGAAATTTTTTCGCAAAATGATCTATGGATGCCGGATTCATCAGGTCCATGGGTTCAATTTCTACATTAGAAATCCCATAAAGATTCTCTCTCGCCTTTTCTACATTCCTGGCAGGAACAATAACAGTTGCTCCGGCAGCAGCCAGGGTTTTAACGGTTTCCAGACCTATTCCTGTATTTCCTCCGGTAACGATGGCTGTTGTACCTGAAAGATCAATTCCTTTAATAACATCTTCTGTTGTTGATTTTGCATTAAATCCTGAGTTGAGAGGCTTTTGCAGCACTCCCTGGTAATTGTTGGTTTCCATTGTTTTGTTATTTAAATGTTACATGACAAAGGTATCGCGGAATTTTCTGCAGCGTTTTGCTGTAAATGTCAATTTACTTTGTTGTAAATGTCATACTGGTAAAAATGAGATGATGGGTTTCCATAAAGATAATCGTGACGTTTTAAGTATATTTGAGTTTGAGAATTAAAATCATTGAAAATCATAAAGTAAGAATATTTAACTAAATTGATATGCCAATACCCGATAATATAAAAAGAGAACATGTGTTTCAGGCGATTATTACAATCGATAGAGAGGGAATCCCTCTCAAAAGAAAATCGATCTATTATAATTTACTTTATGCAGCAAAAGAATACCCGTGTAAACTTATAATTTCCTGGGCAAGTATTTTCATTGATGATGAAGAGTTGGATCCTGACCCAAACAACTTTACTACTTACCATGTTCAGGATTACCTTGAAAAATTAGGCTTTACTGTTTTTTAAGCCCTAGCTTTCAATATAGTGCTTACAGAAATCTCATACCGCCCCCAATACCCATTAAACAGCTTTGTGGATTATATCTGGATAGGGAAATCTCCTGATCTCAAGATGAGGTTTGTGCATCATGCAGCCTTATTTACCGAACTTATTTTCAGTTATGGGGACCATTATACGGTGGGAGGAGAAAATACTGAAAGAGTCACTGGCAGGGCAGGGCTTCAGATTATATCCGGATTAAAGCAACAACCGTTCGTAACTGAGACGGAAGGTATTTATGAATGCATTGGATTACTGTTAAAACCCTTCTGCTACGGAATGCTGATCCGTGAATTTGGAACCGGGACTATGGAAGCTATTTCCGAAATCTTATATGACTGTCTGTTTGATAATGAAAATCCGGATTTTGAAGAAGCCGAAAAATGTTTACTGAAAGTATTCGGCACTATGCAGCCCGATCCTGATCTCATGAAATTTGAAAAATATCTGGCTTCTGAGATGGGAGGAAAAGGAATGCTTAAAGACTTTAGTGAACTGCTGCCGATTTCCCAAAAAAGTTTCATTCAGAAATTCAGGAAATATTATTTTTTGACTCCCGGTGAATATCTGAACCTTTATAAAATGAACAGAGCGGTAAAGTTTCTTCAGAATAACCGGTCGGACAGATTAACTGATATTGGCCTTAATTCCGGATTTTATGACCAGTCCCATTTCATCAGAGTATTTAAAAAATTAAGCGGTCAGACCCCAAAAGAATTTTTAAAATCAGGAATAAGGTAAATTCTGTACAATTCTGAATCACATGCAGAAATTAATTTTGTACTGTAATTTTAAAATTGAATTCGATGGATCAGAAAAATAAGGTATTTATTGCCACAAGCCTGGATGGATATATTGCAGACCGAAACGGAGAAATAGGCTGGCTGCTTTCATTACCAAATCCCACCAATGATGATATGGGATATAAGGAGTTTAACTCCCATATTGACGCTCTTGTCATGGGCCGGAATACCTTCGAGGTGGTGTGTGGATTTGACGAATGGTATTATCAGAAACATGTTTTCGTACTGAGCAGCAGCATGACAGAAATTCCTGAAAAATTCAGGGATAAAGCTTCATTGGTTAAAGGAGACTTGAAAGATATTCTGGAAGGAATTCATGGAAAAGGCTATCACAATCTGTATATTGACGGAGGAAAAACCATTCAGGGATTTTTGAAAGAAGACCTGATTGATGAGATGACCATTACAGTGATCCCTTATCTGTTAGGTGCAGGTATTCCTTTATTTGGAGACCTTCCTGAAATGCTGGAATTTGAATGTACAGATACAAAAATCTTTCTGAATTCAATCGTTCAGAATCATTTTACCAGAAAGAGATAACATTTTTCTGTTGATAAAAAGAAGCTTATCTGTCAGGATTTTAAAACAAATACAATCCAGAAAAAGAGACTGATTGACAACCAGTCTCTTTTTCTGTTATTGATAGAAGTTAATCCCATTTATTCTTTGTTGAAACTGCAAATTTTCCGGCTCCGGTAAAAAAGAAACTTAAACCAATCAGAAGGTATATGGCTAATAATTCGAGGGCCCATCCTCCAAATTCATTAAGCTTAAATATACTGCCTGTCTGGGCAAGAATAATAGCCGTAAAACAGTTGCCTGCAAAAATTAATCCGGCCAGTCTTATCCTAAATCCTGCAATAATGAGTAAAGGGGCAATAAGCTCGCCTGCAAATACCCCATAGGCAAAGAATGGCGGAAGTCCCTGCTGTGCCATCATGTTTTCAATAAATCCAATTCCATGTACCAGTTTGCTGATTCCGTAAACCAGCATAGGAAATCCAACGGCTATTCTGCTGATCAGAATACCCAAATCAATGTTTTTGTTCATTTTTATGATTGTTTAAAAGTTATATTTTACAAATACCCCGATATTTTCCAACGTTTTTTTACCGTTGTTGAACTGGTCAAAATTGGAAGCGATACCATACATCATTTTATCCTGTTTCACTCCTAGTCTCAGGAATTGCAGTCCTCTCAGATAGCCACTGTCATCTAAGTTTCCGATGGCCAGCAGGCTGAAATATCCCTGAAGACCTTCTTTCAGGTTGGGGAAATATTCAAATGACAGCGACTGTTCCAGGGAAAATCCTTTCTGATAGGTTGCTCCGAGTGAATAAGAAAAGGAATAAAAAGACTGGATGATTTTATACTGTGCAGAAACCGTAAAGAAGGCTCCCGGATTCTTCACTCCGAATGCGGTATTGATACTTACTTTTTTAGTAAAACTGTAGGAAAGTGCATTTCTTATAAAAAATATATTGTCTTTGTCTTCCGTATATTCAGTGTCAAACAGGGTAAGATTGTTCAGTTTTAAATGATCACTCAGCTGATAATTTACATTGTGCATATAGGTGTAGGAACGGTGCCCCAGAACAAGATCGGAAGTGTAGGAAAGTTTCTGTGCATTCAACTTTGAGAAAGTGGCTGCCAGAATCATAACAACAGCATATTTAGCCTTCATAATTGTACTCGTTAAAAATTCTACGGGCAAAATTATCCAGGCTGAAACGGAAAAAACTTAAGAAAACTTAAGAAAGGTCAGACAGGTGTTTTTTTCTTAAATAACTTAAATATTCCACTGTAATTCCAAGGTAGGAAGCAATCATGTATTGGGGAAAACGCTGTTCAATATTGCGGTATGTTCTAATAAAACTGCGGTATTTGGTATAAGCATCTACCCGTGAATGTTCAAATGTCCTTTCCTGAAGCATCACATAAGCGTTCTGAATTTTCAGACGCCAGAATTCTGATAGAGCCGGAACCTCTTTATACAGCAGTTCCAGATTATTTCTGCTGATCTGTATAACGGTAGTTTCCTCATTGGCCTGAATAAACATTCTTGAAGGCTGTTCACTCAGATAGCTGTACAGATCATTAATCCACCAATTTTCGATGCCGAGCTGGGAGGTGTTTTCTTTCCCTTTTTCATCAATATGATACGCATACAAACTGCCTTTGGCAATAAAACGCATATGCTTTGAAACCTGTCCTTCACGAAGCAGATATTCCTTTTTACTGAGGTGTATAATTTCTAATTTGGGAATGATGGATTCAATATGTTTTTCTTCTAAAGCAACAATTTCCTTGAAATGCTGTATTACTTGTGAAATGGCCGTATCTGTATCCATGAAGGGGAGGTTTTGTAGAAAATACGCTGTTTGATGACAGGTATATAATGCTGTAAATGTACGCAAATATTGTGGTTCGTTGTATGATACAGAAGATGGACAAGTCTTTAATATATTATTTGTGTAAAATTTTCATTAAATATTTAATTTTTAGTAATTTTTTATTGGTTAACTAGTCGTATTTGTATAGAAAAAAATCTATAAATTTAAGTCGATATAATCTCTATTGAGTTTGTAAATACCGATTTTTATATGGTATTTTTGTCTTTTTTCTGTTTCCTTATTAATTGTACTGTTATTAAATATTTTCATGATAAATATTTTCAGCCCTAATTTTTTTCTTAATAACGCTATGTCTGGACATAAGAAAATCATTTTTCTGTTGCTTATTATTTTTCAATCTCAATTGTATTCTTCCCAAAACCGGGATGAATTGATGAAAATTGATAAGCTGCTCAGGCTTTCGGACAGTTGTGCGCAGGTAGATTTTGGTAATGCTTTGAAGTTTTCAAAAGAGGCTTTGGATATGTCGGAGAAAGCAGGTGATTCCGAAAGAAAGGCTTGGTCTTATTATTATATTGTGCGGTCTCTGGTTTTTTTCAGACGGTTTGAGGAATGTGCTCCCTATCTGGAAAAAGGGATGAAAGAAAAAGCGGTTCAGCAAAATAATATACTAAAAGCCTCTTTTTTAAGCCTGGAAGCTGGTTATTACAGCAGAATGTCTTTATTTGAACAGGCTTATCAGAATAATCTGGAAGTGCTGGATTTATTGAAGGGAAGAACTGATCTGGAGTCAGAACTGATTACTTCAAATATGTATATTGGCATTGCAGACTATTATACAGAATTGAAGGATTATAAAACAGCACATTTATATGCCAATAAATCTATTGCTGCTTCTGAAAAAATTCCCATGAATGAATATCTTTCTGCTAAAAGGATCTACAGAGGCAGGGCTTTTATTTATTTTTATAAAAGCTGGATCTATCTGCAGGAAAAAAGACCTGCTTTAGCTTATCCTTTTGTTCAGAAGGCTTATGACCAGGCAGTTCTTGAAAAATATCATTATCTGGCTCCATTCTATGAAACCTATGGAGATTACTATTTTCAGACCTATGATTATAACCATGCTATCGATTTCTATGTAAAAGCGGCAGAGAATAAAGAGAAATTCATGCAGAATTCAGCCTATGTAGATTCTAAAATAGCGGAGTCCTATAAAATGCTGGGCAACGGTGAAAAAGAAATTGATTATCTGAAAAAAGCAGAAGCTCAGCATAAGCTGGATTTGGAAGATGATAAAAGGATTGTTCAAAAAGAAGTGGACAGAATCCTGCTAAAGAAACAGAATGAAAAGTCGGATTTAATGAAAAGAAATATATTGATTATTCTGTTGGTAACAGCTGCTTTTATTGTATTGCTGGCAGTAGTTATAATACGTTATCAGAAGATCCGGAAGAAAAAAAGAGAAATTATTGGAGAGCAGAAGATCAGGCTTTCCGAAATAGAATCAGAAATAAAAGAAAGAGAAGAGAAAATTGAAAAGCTGCAACAAAAAGTCTCTGAATCATTCTCTGAACTCAGTGATCTTGTAAAAGGGAACTCTTCTCAATTTTGGGGCCGTTTTCAGGAAGTCTATCCTGATTTCTGTACAAAAATGCTGGAAATAAACCCAATGTTAAAAGCCTCTGAACTCACTTTTTGTGCTTATATCTATATGGGTTTTTCTACCAAAGAAATTGCAGAATATACTTTTAAAGCTTCCAAAACCATTGAAAATAACAGATATAATCTGAGAAAAAGGCTATGTCTCAGTCCGGAAGAAGACTTAATGGTCTGGATCAGAAAATACATAGATGGAGCTTAGCAAGTATTTTATTTTTATAACGAGAACCTGTAAAAGGTTCTTTTTTTATGCCTGTTTTTTCCGGGATAGAAAAATCCGGTAACGCTTCAGTAGGGAAAGGTATATAATTCTAACTTTTTATTGGGAAAATATTGATGTTTTTTAATTTTGTAAGACACTGATAGTCATTATTTTGTTTAAATAGAGGGCCTGATGAGGGCCTGTTTTTTTTATTTTTTTTGATGGGTTTCATTCATTTGCAGTTGATTTTACAACACATTGATGGCATCAGAAAAATACGATATAGCATTAATCATTTTATTACTTGTTATTTCAGTTTCGAAACTGAGAATAGTAATGGCGATGTTTTTATTAAGGCTGTCTGTTTTTCTTTTTTCAGATGCTGAGAAGTATTTTTTATCTGTAGGAAATTCAGGAGATCCAACGGATGATTTCTATTTAAAAAAATATACAAGACCTCCGCCTTTTCTGGCAATACACGATCATAAAGATATGAATTGGTTTATTTCTCCAAAAACACAGATTCCTTAGAAATAAACCGACGATTTGAAAATCAACAATCAATTTTAAAATATAAAAGCTGATGAATAAAAAAATTTTATTTCTCTTTTCACTACTGCTTGCAAGTATAGCCTACAGCCAATGCAGTGATAATATTTTTAACTGGGTACAGACCCAGAAAGATGATCCTAACCGGGGAGGCTTTGGATTTAATTACGGAAGTGATCCATATGTTTTATCTGACGATGATGCAGGAGGAACTACTATTGCTAAAGGATTTTTTGCTGCTCCATATACCGGAGTGAGTATAACTACCAATAAGCTGGAATTTGATATTGCATTTGACGATTATAATGACGGTTTAACAACTGAACTCTGGGTAAATGGCGTTAAATATATGAACATGGTCATTCCCCGGGATAATGATCCTACTCCTTATCATATTGCAGATTATAATGACAGAACGGTGTATGCCCCTGCAACCGCTTTTGGAGGTGCAATGATCAATGGCCAGCCTTCTGTACAGATCCGGGAGTCTAAACGGGATGCTCCGGCAACTCCTACAGGCTGGGTGAAAAATCATATTGTTTTAACTTTCCCATCTTCGCTCACTATAACTTCCGGAAGTATTGAAATAAGAAACTACTATCCTTATCTTACCGGGACCTCCAATGCCAGATCTCAAGGAGATTACAGATACTATATAAAATTGGCGGGCTGCGTCACAGATTCTGATAATGATGGCATTCCTGATGACGTAGATCTTGATGATGATAATGATGGAATACTGGATGCAGAAGAATCTCCGGAATGTTTTTACAACGTTTTTGAGGCTCATAGAATTGCTTCAGTCAGATCATCTTTCTATGGTTCCGGAACAAATCCTTCAGTTGGGAATGATATCGCATTATTATACAATGACAATACAGATGATGGAGCTGCTGCTTTTACTTTTGCAGCTGGCCAGACAATAACACCGGGTACACCGGTTTTTACAATAGAGTATCCTACATCAGTAGTATTAAGCTCTTTAACTGTTGTTCAAAGTAATTATGGCATGACGTCAACAACGATATACGGAAAATTGTATGGTTCAAACGATGGAGTCACTTACACGGTACTTACTGTAGGGAATGGCCTTAGTCTTGCTACCGGGCCCCGGTCATTTGCTATTTCCTCACAAATTCCATATAAGTATTACCAGATAAGATATATGGGTACAACAGCCGCCGGCAACTCTTCTAACGGAACAGTCGGAACAGCAAGGATTCATGAAATTACTTCGATAATATCAACCTCAGTTCCTTATAATGCTTCGGCTCATCCCAAACCTGGATCCTGCCATGCAGATGCTGACGGAGACGGTATTCCTAATCATTTAGATCTGGATTCTGATGGAGACGGCTGCTCTGATGCGTATGAAGGAGGTGCAGCCACCAATAAAAATGTTTCAGTAATTCCAGGGCCATACGGCAGTAATGGATTGGCAGATTCATTGGAAGCAAATTTAGATAATGGCGTAGTGAAATATACTTCTACCTATCATAAATATGCTCTTCTTGCTAATCAGAAATTATGTCTGGATACAGATAATGACGGTGTTCCGGATCCCATCGATATTGATGATGATAATGATGGAGTGCTGGATACAGATGAAGGAAACTTTTGTGGTAAACTTGACAGAAACATAAGGGTAGGTTATTTAAATCTGGGAGCAGGAAGCAGCGGATTGGCAACAGATCTCTTATATAATTTAAAGAATTTTGGAATCTATGGTACTTTTAATAAAGTAAGAGGAGTAACTTTAATTCCTTATGCCTCGGCAGCGGCAGTTACTGAAGCAGGTTTACTGGCAGATAATATTGATGTTTTCTTTGTAGGTTCTACAGCTGAAGATAATAATAACGCTACCGGTACTTCATCAACCAATAAAGTTCCGACGTCTGTAAATACAATATTGGTCAATTGGGCAAAAAACCATAATAAAGGAATTTTTGCAATACAGAATAATGCAATAGATTATGGATATAAAACAACACCTAATAATACAAATCCTAATACACCTTCAGGAACAATGGGTAAAAGTGTATATACAGACGGATATTGGCCCACACCTACACTATTGCAGTCAGGAAGTGTTCAGATGACTATAATGTCTGCCTCAAGAACATTCGATATTCTAATGACAGACGCTAATCTAAGACCCGTTGTAGTGGCAGATAGGGAATATAATTTAGTTATTTTTCCTGATGCCACCATATACAATGATAATTCCGGAATGACTACTCCGGCTAACAATGATCAAAAGGCTATCGCAGATACCTGGGCTTATATATTTGATAAATATTTGCATACTCAATGTACATTTCTTGACACGGATGGAGATGGAATACCCAATCATTTGGATTTAGATTCAGATGGGGACGGGTGCAGCGATGCGCTTGAAGCAGGAGCAACAGGAAATACATCCCCAAACTTTTCTTTTGCTGCCCAGGCCGGTACATCAACAGACATTAATAGCGATGGATTGGCAGATATTGTTGATGCAAATCTGAATAGTATACCTGATTTTTTGAGTTTTTATGATCCCAATGCACTGGACAGTACCATCAACCAGTGTAAAGACAGTGATGGCGATGGAATAGTAGACAGTATTGATCTTGATGATGATAATGACGGAATACTGGATACAGATGAAGGACTGAGCTGCAATTCATTGAACAGAAATTTAAGAATTGGCTATCTGGACACCACCTTAGGTAAATATGGTCTGATGATGAATATGCTGAATAATCCTTTGAACTTCAGTGAAACAGGGGTTTATAATAAATTTCCGGGAATCACTTTTGTTCCGTACGCTACGCAGGATGCCATTACTGAAGCCCAGTTATTGGCAGATAAAATAGATGTATTTTATACAGGATCTTCTGCCAATGAAACGCAGACTTCATCTGATAAATTATTGACAGCAACCAATAAACGTATTTTTTCATGGTCAGTAAACCATGATAAAGGAGTAATAGCTCTTCAGAATAATGCAACAGATTTTGGGTATATACTATCCAATGTAAGCACCAACCCTTCAATACCATATGGGCCTACAGGTGAAGCTGTATTTACCAATGGATATTGGCCGGTAACTACTTTTAATATGTCGGGCTCAGTACAAATGACAATTAATTCCACAGAGAGAAATTATATCTCTATTATGGCAGATGCAGCCGGGAAGGCCACATTTGTAAGAGACAGAGAAGCTAAAATAGTTTTAATACCGGATGCTACAATTTTTATAGACAATCAGTCTGTTGCTGCGATAGATACCAATGCTACATTAAAAGTGGCTGCAGATGTATGGGCCTTTGCCTTTGATACTTTTTTACAGGGAAAATGCTTTACTCAGGATACCGACGGAGATGGAATTCCGGATCATCTTGACCTTGATTCTGATAATGACGGATGCCTTGATGCCTTAGAAGGAGATCAGAATATAACCAATTCACAATTGATGGATGCGGGAGGAGCCCTAACGGTTGGGACAGGTTCTTCAGCTCTCAATAAGAATTTATGTAAGGATGGAACCTGTGTTGATCAGTATGGTATTCCTACAATAGTGGGAACAGCAGGACAGGGGATAGGGACCTCTCAGAACGGCTCAGTTCAGTCAGGGTGCGAAGGATTTTGTACAAAGCCAGGAAACTTTACAATGGCAGGTACTCCCACCAGACTCGGTATTACCAAACACAATAAATTGGGCGATTGGCCGGGAAGTATTCCAAACGGTTTCGTTGCTCTGGAATCTAATACGAAAGGACTGGTGATCACCAGAGTTCAGAATTCTTCTATGATCAGTGAACCTAAAGAAGGAATGATTGTTTATGACATTCAGGATAAATGTGTAAAACTGTACAATGGTACGATCTGGAAATGCATTGAAAGAAGTTGTAATGACTAATAATTAATATTGAATACAATGAAAAAAATAATATACAGCATCCTGTTTTGTTCGTTAGCTGTTTTTGCTTCAGGCCAGGTTGCCATAGGAAAAGAAAGCGTTAATGGTACAGCCACCATTTTAGATTTTAATAATACAGCCGGAAATACCAATGGCATTATACTTTCTGCCGTGAATAATCTTTCCGGGGCTTTATCTTCAGCTCCACCAGAGAATAATGGAACTTTTCTCTTTGATAAAAGCGATAAAAAGGTAAAAATGTATGAAAACGGAGTCTGGATTGAACTGAGCGATTCAGGAAACGATTCACAGATCATAACAAATACAAGTGCAGAATCCGGGGGTAACCAGGGCGTGATTATCGGGGCATCAACTAGCAATGCCAGGGGAGTATTGGTTCTGGAGGCACAAAGTAAAGCACTGATCCTTCCCCAGATCAATACCCCTCATACAGCAGTAAAAGGTCCTTATCCGGGAATGATGTGCTATGATACTGCGAGTAAATCATTGGCTGTATTTGACGGTTCCAGCTGGAATTACTGGAAATAGAAAGTCAGAATCTGGTATTTATTCAGATTGACCTTTTAATGAGGAAAGAGATATAATACCATACAATATAAAACACAAGTTATATATATAATTCCGTCCTGTCGGAGGCTGGCTTCCGGCAGGACTTTTAATATAAAAATACAGATGAATTTCAAAAATATCCATATAGGAAATATGATTCAGAATGCGGTTAAAGAAAGTGGTCTGGAGCTTTTCAGAATCTGTAATTTCTTTCAATGCACAGAGCAGGAAATAGAAGCAATGTATGGCTCGGAAAGTATAGATACCCATCTGCTGCTGAAATGGAGCAAGTTTCTGGAATATGATTTCTTCAGAACCTATTCCCAGCATCTTATTTTGTATTCACCACCTTCCCGGAAAATGAAAAAAGGAACAACAAAAGAAGTGACAGGCCTGCCGCAATTCCGGAAGACCATTTATACACAGGAAGTCATCGATTTTGTCCTTGAACAGATTCGTTCTGAAAATATGACCAGAAAAGAAGTCATGGAGCGCTATGCAATTCCTAAAACAACACTTTTCAAATGGATTGAAAAATATAACCGATAAAAACAATGAAAAAATACAGACAGCCCAACTTTAAGCAGATTTATACCGATATTCTCTTTAAAAAATATCCGGAAAAATATAACGCATGTGAAGGATTATTATTGAAAAAAGAGCTTCTGGCATTAGATGTAATGAAAATCAATACCCTTATTTTCGGAATATCTGAAAAGAACAGCCAGAGATACCGTTCCTATAAAGAATCTGATATCATTTGTATGCTTGAATATCAGAAAAAAAACAAACTGAACAATACCCAGCTGGCCGTCCATTTTAAGCTGAGCAGAAATACCGTAGCTAAATGGAAAAAAATCTTTCTGTATAACACAGAAGTATGAGAAAGAAAATAAAGGGGAAATACGCTTTCCCCTTTATTTTTTGTAGTTTAGTTTTTCTGAAAAATAGATTTTTCACCATTTGTCACATTTTACAAAGCTTTATGAAAAGAAACTTCATCAATCAGGAGGAACTCTCGGATAAATTCTGGAATATTGAATATACAGGAACTACACAAACGATAACATTCGGAAAAACCGGAACAAAAGGACGTGAAACCGTCAAAGAATTTGCTGATGAAAAAGAATGCACTCGGGAATCTGAAAAACTGATCAGCCAGAAAATAAAAAAAGGCTATACTGAAATTCAGGAAAACGATGAAATACCTCAGAAAAAAGAACTTTCGGAACAGGAGAAAGCAGATATTTATTTCTGGGAAGCCATCGAAAAATCAAATAAATACAAAAAAGCCCATTGGAGCGAATATGATATAGATGAGCATGTAGAAAACCTGACATCCTATCTCTCTAAATTCGGGAAAGAAAGATTGATTCTTTTCGAAAAAACACTTCAGGAAAAACTAAGTGTGCTCTACACTGCAGAAATTGCAGAACTTTCCTTTATCCTTGAAGGTAACTTTAGACTGGAAAACGGAACCTATGTTTTTGATGGTTATCTTTCCGATGACGGCTTCATCTATTTCCGATGCTGGCTGCTGTTGAAAGGAAAAGAATTCTTTGAAGATATTACAAAAGATATTCAGTCATTCGTAAACGGAAAATACAGCTTTGATATTGGTGATTGCTGGGGTGAAGAACTTCTGTATGTATCAGACCGGGCCTATTCTGAAAATCATGACAATAAAGACGAATCAGAAATAAGAGATACTGTAGATGAATTGTATCCCGGCAATCACTACGACAGTATGGACAGGAAGATGAACCGTGAGCCGAAAAGCGGAGCAGGTTTGCAGAAGATGTATCCGAAACTGGTAAAAGAGATTGGTGACCTGAGGAACTCATAAAGCCTGATATGACCATGTTTACCATACCGGAAGTTTCTGAAGCAGAAGCAGATATTCTGAAAGAAAAGAGAAATCCGCAGAACTTTCCAAAAACAATAACATTTCCTTTTTCTGAACAATATAAAAATCTAGTAACACCCATCAGAACCATTGAAATTGCCTCAGAAACGATCCTGTATAACGCTGTGGAAGCCGTTTCTGAAAACAAGGAATCTGAGTGGAAAGACTATTGGTGTTTTGCCGGAAACGGACAGGGCGACCGTTGGTTTTTGAATAAAGAGAATTCCATTTTTTTCTATGATCATGATGCGTCCGATGAACTTCTGCCCATGGAAATAAACTTTGGGCAGTGGCTTCAGATGGCTTATATAATCCACCAGCTGGATGACTGTTATGATGAATACGAAATTATTCCGCAACTCATAAAAGAGACTTTTTATAAAACATTGAACAATATCGGCCCCGGATTAGGAGAACGTTATCCGTTTACAGTATAAAAGAGTGTATGATGTTTAAAAACAGTTCAAAATAACCATCACAGAACGAATATCATTTCGTAATAATAAAAGTATTGGCGAAGAATAGTTATTTTTGCCAAAATCCTGTTTTATAATGAAGAATGCCATAAGCTGGATATTGATTGTATTTCTCACGGTTTCTCTTTTGCAGAACTGTTTAAATACCCGTGTTCAGAAAGAATTCCGGCAGAAGTCTTCATTTCTCGCGGAATTGAGGATATTATATTCCTCAGGAAACCCTTCAAAATGGCCAAAACCAATCCTTGATCCCGATGCGGCTCCTTATTTTACTGAAATAGGGCATTTACCGGAAGTCGGCTTTCCGGAAGACAATCCATACTCCGAAGATAAAGCATTGCTGGGCAAGACCCTTTTTTTTGATCCACGGCTTTCCCGGTCCAACCAGATTGCCTGCGCCTCATGCCATGATCCGGAACTGGGTTGGGGAGATAACAGAACTTTTTCTTTCGGACATGACCGGCAGCTGGGTATCCGGAATGCAATAACCATTATGAACTCCGCTTATGCCCAACCTTTATTCTGGGACGGAAGAGCGTCATCATTGGAAGAACAGTCCCATATGCCGATTCAGGATGAACGGGAAATGGGTGAGCATATTGATATTGCCGCAGGAAAAATTGCAAAAATCAATGGCTACGGAATATTGTTTGAAAAAGCTTTCGGTGATAAGACAGTAACCAAAGACCGTATAGCCAAAGCGATAGCCACTTTTGAAAGAACGGTTAAAAGCGGAACCGCAAAATTTGACCTTTTCATCAGTGGAAAAGCCGATGCCTACTCTGATGACGAACTTATGGGGCTGCATCTTTTCCGTACCAAGGCGCAGTGTATGAACTGCCACAACTCAGGATATTTCTCCAATAACAGGTTTGAAAATGTAGGAACCGCTCTGTTGGGGGAAACAGGAGAAGATTTGGGGCGTTATCTGGTGACTAAAAAGCCGGAAGATGCAGGGAAGTTTCGTGTGCCGGGTCTTCGTGAGACCGCAAGAACCGGACCCTGGATGCATAACGGTTCCATGACAAGCCTTACGGAAGTCATACAGTTCTACAGCAAAGGAAACCCGGAATATGCACAAAAACGCTCAACCATTCATGAAGGAGTTACTCTGAATTCTGAAAAATCAACTTTTGTAAGATTACTGGATCTTACTGATGAAGAAATCTCACAATTGGAAGCTTTTCTACGCACACTGACCACAAAAACAGAAAGAGTAGCACCTCCCGTTTTGCCAAAATAAAAAAGCTAGTTAAGCTAATCCGGAAATCAAAATAAATCCGGGATTAGATTGAGCCTTAATTCTACTATTTAGCCTATTAAAAATCATTGATTTTTCCTCTTAATCAATCTTAAAAGCTGAATCCCCTTAATGGTTTAAAAAACAACTGAAATTGATATATTCAGAATTGAAATCAACGATGGAAATAATTTACATCCTTCACCTTCAAGCTCCCGTCGTCAAAACTTTTCGTAACTTTATCCATATACAATCATTTCACTATGAATATCAGTCTTTCATCAAAAAATGCTTTAGTAGGAGCTGCCACCCAGGGAATTGGCGCCGGAATTGCCCTTGAGTTGGCCAAATGCGGAGCCAATGTTACCATCATGGCACGAAATGAAACCAAACTAAAGGATATTACAGCCTCACTTCCTGTTGTTAGTCCCGATCAGAAGCATCAGTATCTCGTTGCTGATTTTTCTGATTTTGAGAAATACAGAGAAATCATTGCCGGATATTTTCAGAATCATGCTGTAGATATTCTTGTGAACAATACCAATGGTCCGGAGCCGGGTTTTGCCTTAGAAAAAGAAACCAATGATTACCAGAAAGCATTTGACCTGCTTTTTAAAACGGTATGCGAAACAACACTATTGGCTTTACCTCATATGATCAGGCAGAAAAACGGACGGATCATCAATGTGTCTTCACTTTCCGTGAAAGCTCCTATTGGAAACTTAGCCCTTTCCAATTCTATCCGTTCAGCAGTGATCGCCTGGGCAAAAACCTTATCCAACGAAGTGGCACAGCACAACATTACCATCAATAATATTCTCACCGGCTATTTCGATACGGAAAGAATCCAAAACCTGATTCACCACGAAGCTCAGCAGACAGGACTTCCTGTTGAAGAAATTCTAAAAAACCGGGAAAATAAAATCCCGATGAAAAGACTGGGACAGCCGGAAGAATACGGACATCTGGCAGCTTTTCTTGCATCAGAATATGCGTCTTATCTTACCGGAGCCAGCATACCTTTAGACGGAGGACTGAACAATACCTATTAGAAAAAACAGCGAAATTTCTTTAAAATCCTGTACTTTCGCAAATGACATGAATTAAACTCATAACCGGATGAAAATGAACAACAGGGTTAAGATTCTGAGAGAACAGCAAAACCTTACCCAGACTGAGCTTGCCGAAAAATCTGGACTCTCTTTAAGAACTATTCAGAGAATTGAAGCCGGAAATATACCCAAAGGTTTTACCCTGAAAGCCATTGCGCAATCTTTGGAAGTGACGCCTGAAGACATTATTCCTGATACAGATGAAGAAACAAAAAAAGTGACAACAGATAGGGCAAAAATGATTAATTTATCCGCTTTATCAGGGTTGATTATACCATTCGGAGGAGTTATTTTCCCTTTGATTTTAACCTACAGAACGAAAGATCAGGAAAATAAAAAACTGGGAAAAGAGATTGCAGGAGTACAGATTATTCTGTCTGTTATTCTGTCTGTATTAATGATATTAAGTCCATTTGTTCAAAAAGGGTTGACGATGAGATTTCCTCTTTTTCTTCCCATTTTAATAAGTTTTATGGGTCTTAAATTATGGATTATATTCAAAAACGGAAACAGCCTGAATCAGAAAAATGCCCTTGATATTAAACTGAAAATTGATTTTTTGTAGCACTTATGGTAAGGAATAAATAGAATTTATGTTTTTTTCTAATGAATGATTTGCATTCCATTTTAATCAACTCTATGTAATATTCTGCAGCTCCCGGATGTCTTTAAAATAAGAAAACAGAAATTTACTTTCCGGGATAAAATGATAATCATTGATTTTGGAATTCTGTTAAATAAACGGCTGAAAAAATAAAATTACATTTTTGACTAAAACCATGTAATGATCTGTTACGGCTAGTTGTCTTAATAAGTATTGGAATTAAATATTTATATGAAAAACTGGTCTTTTAAAAAATGGAACACCATTTTAGGATGGGTGGTCTTTATCATTGCATTAATTACATATACCTCTACCATTGAGCATTCGCTCAGCTTTTGGGACTGCGGGGAATATATCTCTTCTGCGGTAAAACTTGAAGTAACGCATGCTCCCGGAGCGGCATTATTCCAGATTGTGGGGGCTGTGGCCAGCATTTTTGCGATGGGGAACGTAGAAAACTATGCTGTGGTCATCAACACCATGTCCGCGGTATTCAGTGCATTTACCATTCTTTTCCTGTTCTGGACCATTACCCATTTTGTAAGAAGATTGCTGAACAAAGATTTTGATGAAATAGCAAAACATCAGGAAATCTCCATTCTTTTTGCCGGAGCTATAGGAGCTTTGTGTTTTACTTTCTCGGATACATTCTGGTTTTCAGCAGTGGAGGGAGAGGTATATGCCATGGCGTCTATGTTTATTGCTTTATTGGTTTGGCTGATCACGAAATGGGAAAATGATTATCAGGCAGCCGACAATGAGCGGTGGATCATCCTTATTTTCTTTATTATTGGCCTTTCTGTAGGAGTTCATATGATGTGTATGCTGGCGATTCCTGCTGTTTGTCTGGTCTATTACGCCAGAAATTATACGTTTTCCTGGAAAAACTTCATCTGGGCGAATCTGATTACTCTGGGAATTCTGATTATTGTTTTCAAAATTATCTTCCCTTTGATCATGACGATGTTCGGAAATCTGGAAATCTTCTTTGTGAATGGGATGGGACTTCCTTTCCATTCAGGGACCATTGCCGCATTTATTTTAATGACAGCAGCATGTTATTTCCTGATTAAATATGCAAGGAAAGCAAAAAGAAAAGTTTACCAGGCCATTGTACTGTCAGTGGTTTATATGATCATCGGTTTCTCATGCTGGATGGTGATCCCCATCAGAGCAAACGCCAATCCTCCAATGAACCTTAACGATCCTGATACGGCGATCGGAATGCGGGATTATTACAACAGAGAGCAGTACGGAGATTGGCCGACAATTTATGGACAGAATTATACCGCTTTCCTTGATGCCAAAGGAATGGAGAAAAACGAAGACGGAAGCTATAAAATAGATAAAACCGGAGATATGTATGAAAAGGATGAAAAAACCGGAACCTACAGGAAAACGGGTGAGCGCTTCAATTACGTATTCAACAAATCTCATATCAGCTTTATGCCGAGGATGTTTAAAGAAGATAAAGAGATCATGGAAAACTATATCGCGTTATATGGGGCTCCGGATTTTACCTTCAACTATGACAATGAAGATGTTGCAGATAATCCTCAGGCCAAACAAATTTTTGATGAGCTGAGAGCCAAATATGAAGATAAAACCATCACGGCAGCAGATTATTTAAAAGTAAAACCCTATGATTTGATCAATGTACAGAGACCATCACTGGCTCAGAATCTTGATTATTTCATTTCCTTCCAGAACGGATATTACTTTGCCAGATACCTGATGTGGAATTTTGTAGGAAGACAAAATGATCTGCAGGGACACAAGGAAATCACCAACGGAAACTGGATCTCAGGAATTCCGTTTATTGACAATGCTTTAGTTGGAAATCAGGATAAAATGCCTGCGAAATTTAAAAATGAAAGCACGGTAAAATTCTTTTTTCTTCCGTTAATTTTAGGATTGATTGGTTTCTTTTTCCAGCTGAACAGAGACTTTGGAAGATTTTATGCCCTTCTTTCCCTGTTTATTCTGACAAGTGTAGGAATTGTTTTCTATACAGGGGTAAAACCGTTTGAAGTAAGGGAAAGAGATTATGCGATGGTAGGTTCGTTCTATGCTTTTGCCATCTGGATCGGATTGGGGGCTGGAGCTATTTTATGGTTTCTTCAATCTAAAATAAAATCCAACGGAGCCAATATTGTTTTAGGAGCTGTTTTATTAGGAATACCTTTCATGATGGGATTCCAGAATTACACGTCACATGACCGTAGTAAAAAAACGGCAGCTTATGATTCTGCATATTCCTTTCTCAGATCTTTACCAAAAAATGATATTATTTTTATTTACGGGGATAATGATACCTTTCCGGTATGGGCCATCCAGGAAACAGAAAGATTCAGGGATGATGTGAAAACCGTCAACTTTACCCTGCTGGCCACCCCATGGAATATTGATCAGGTAAGGAGAAGAACCTACAATGCAGCAGGAATTCCAACCCAGCTGACACATGATGAATACAGAGACGGAGTAAATGACCAGATTTATCTGATGAAAAAAGAAGACTGGGAAGGATTTTTCTCCATGCTGAAAGAGCAAGGGGCTCCGGATACGGAATTCCAGGCCTTCAGAAAATACCTTACACAGGACTCCATTACCCTGAAGGAAGCGATTGAATTTATCAGACTAAAATCTCCTGAAAAAGATGAGCTTCTGAAAATGTACTTCGGGGAAGAAAAATATGAAAAATATAATATCCTTCCGGTTAATAAGTTTATCCTTCCGGTAAACAAAGAAAATGCTGTAAAAGCAGGAATTATTACGCAGGCAGATCTTCCGGATACCGTGAATCAGATTATGATTTCCTACAAAGCCAATACACTTTATAAAAGCAATCTGATGATGCTTGATCTTTTGGCCACTTTTGATTGGAAACGTCCGATTAACTTCTCTTCAGGCGGAGTTTATGAAAGCGAAAATATTTTCTATCTCGATGAATACCTTCAGTTTGACGGGTTCAGCTACAGACTGGTTCCTATCCATACAAAACAGACACCGGATGGAGATTTAGGCAGAGTAGATGCAAATTCTCTTTACAACGTGGTGAAAAACTTTAAGTGGGGCAATTTTAAAGATCTTAGTATTTATTATGATGAATCGGCTACTTCAAACATCATGAGCTACAGAACATCGGCTAGTAGAGCTGCTTCGGCATTGGCTTTAAGCGGACAAAAAACTAAGGCAATTGAAATTCTTGATCTTGCTGCAAGAGAAATCCCGGCAGAAAAATACAATGATCCGCGGTCATTAAGCGCGATGGTCACTGGATATATCGTGGCCGGACAGGAACAGAAAGGTCTTCAGCTGGCGGAAATCCTTAAAAAAGGAATCTTTAAAGAATATGATTATTACCTAAGCTTAGATCCTGCTGATCAAAGGTATGTGAAAAGGCAGATGAGAACGAAACCAATGGAATATTCTCTTGTGGTTTCTGCGGTTACAGATGCTTACAAAAAGATCGGTCAGAACGAAAAAGCCTATGCTTATCTGGTAAAATCAATTGAACCTATCGATAAAAAGTTCAATGTTTTCATCAAAGAACTTCAGCAGATGGGGAAAGAAAAAGCGATGAAAGAATCTGAAAATGTACAGAAAATAACTCCTTTCTACCAGTATTTATTTGATGTGATGGAACCTTTCGATTCTACGTATTCCAAAGAAAAAGAAGAACAGATCACCAAAGCACTTATCAAAGCAACTCAGTAATTTTTCAATAAAAAGATCCTGTTTTTGCAGGAGAAGCAGAGCCTTCTGGTCAATGACCGGAAGGTTTTGTGATATCTGGTGGCCATTAATGTGATTTAAGACAGAAAATATGTCTTTAAATGAAGCCTTTTACAGCCATATTATTGAGTAAACCACCGGAAATCCGTATTATTGTAAGAGTTTAAGGTATACCCCTGAAATTATGATTATAAGAAAAAAAGAACACTGGTTCAGAATGCTTTTTGTATGGCATGGTTCGGTACTTCCAGGGCTGCTGCCCAGGCTGGGGCTTCTTTTTATTTTATCTTTGGTAGTGGTGTATTTCCACGGAACTATTTTAGATTTCAAAATACCGCTTAATCCGGCACCGCTTACTCTGTTTGGGTTTGTGCTGGCTCTTTTTCTGGGATTCCGGAACAATGCAAGCTATGAAAGATTCTGGGAAGGAAGGAAACTTTGGGGAGCTTTGCTCAATATCGCGAGAGCGCTGACACGTCAGGCACTCACATTAGGAAAAAAGGCAGATCCTGCTGCTGTTGAAGACTTTCTGAATTTACTCAGCTCCTTTTTATATGCCCTGAAGCATCAGCTGAGAGGTTCTGATCCTCATGAAGACCTGCAAAAGAGGCTTCATCCTGAACAACTGAAAATCGTTGAAAACGCAAAGTATAAACCTATCGTACTGATGAGGTTATTGGCAGAATGGGTAGAAAGGGCCAGGGAAGAAGGACGAATAGATTCTATCCAGCAGGGACGGTTTGATGAAAATTTAGACCGGTTGGCGGATGTTGTAGGCGGATGTGAGAGGATTTTGTCTACCCCTATCCCGTACAGTTATCGCGTGTTGCTTCACCGTACGGTTTATATTTATTGTTTTCTTTTGCCATTTGGTCTGGTAGACAGCTTAGGATGGTTTACTCCGCTTATCGTTGTATTTGTAGCCTATACTTTTGTTGCTTTTGAAGCCATTGCGGATGAGATTGAAGAACCTTTCGGAACCGAAGACAATGATCTTGCATTAAACAGTATGTGCGAAATGATCGAAAGTACCATACATGAACTGGCCGGAAAACATCTTGAAACCATATCCAGACCTGTAAATAATATTATCAACTAAATTGTGACGCTGTTGTCGCGTATTTCAGATGCAGTCTCAAAACCCTCATATCATTTATACCATAGGCCATTCTACCCGAAGCATGGAAGATTTCCTTGCCCTGCTGAAAGAATTCGGGATTGAGTTATTGGTGGATATAAGACGATTTCCGGGTTCAAAAAAGTATCCATGGTTTGATAAAGAAAACCTTGAAAAAGAGCTTCAGGAAAATGGCATCATTTATATTCATATGGAAAGCCTTGGCGGGAGACGAAAAGTACAGCCTGATTCACCAAATGACCGCTGGCGGAATGATTCTTTCAGAGGCTATGCGGACTATATGGAAACCGATGAGTTTAAAACTGCGGTCCGGAAATTAGAAGATACAGCATCAGAAAAAACTACAGCGTATATGTGTTCAGAAGCCGTTTGGTGGAGCTGCCATCGGTCTATGATTTCAGATTACCTGAAAGCCGCAGGATGGAAAGTCCACCACATTATGAATCACGGGAAAACAGAAGAACATCCTTATACTTCGGCCGCCCGTATTGTGGATGGACAGGTCTGCTATTCGGATGAAAATTTATTCAGTTAAACCATAAAAATACCAACCAGTGATAACGGAATTTAAAATTGGTGATCAAGTAAGCTGGAACTCAGAAGCCGGAATATTATTAAAGTACATACCAAAGACTTTGATTATAAAGGCTATACCCACCATGCCAGTCCGGAAGACCCTCAGTATGAGATAAAAAGTGATAAATCCGCTTATATTGCGGCCCATAAAGGCTCTGTATTTAAGAAAATCGACGACTAAACCTGAAAATCCATCAACATTAAATAATGAGAAAAAAAATACTTACATTAATCCTATTCGCTATTTTTTTGCAGTCCTGCTTCAAAAAAAAGGAAGAGAAAACAATTACACAAACAACCTCTGAAATCAAAGTTTCTGATACGATTCAAAAAAAAGAACCTTCAGTAAAAGATGTTCAATACAATATTGAGGTTGAAAAAATAGATTCAATACAGTTTTATTCAGCAGAAACAAAAGCGGGAAACCGGCAGGAGAAAATAACGAAAATCGAGAATTTTGATGAAGCCAGAAAATTACTGAAAGGCGTTGTAGAATTTTCTGAAAAAGATGAATACGGCGAAAATCAGGCTGTAAAAAAGATCCGCTTCAGAAACGGAAAAATATTTCAGAACGAAAATGATTTTGACGGAGAATTTTTTGTGGCCTATTTTCCGGGGGAAGATATACTACTGTGCGAAGGCGGCCACACAACTGATGTGAGCTTTAATCTGAAAAACGGTCTGCAAACGGAAGACACCGGAAACCCTGATATGATCGTAAATTCACCCGGCAAGGCATTCAGGCTGAATGGTCATTTCGGAGGGCAGGAATGCAGTTTCTATTTTATTCAGCGCAAAATCAACAATGAATATGTAAAGATTATACAGCTGGATAAAGAATTTGAAAAACAGACCAAAACCTGGCTCTGCATTATCGGAAAATCTTTCTGGGCAGACGAGAAAACACTTTATCTAACAGAAGGGAGCAACTATACAGAAAGTGGCGTTAAAAAACGGTATTTTAAAATCAGGATTATCGAGAAATAAAAGACTCAAAACTTTACAGGATCAATAAGCTTAGTCCTAAAATGCCGGAAGCTGGAAGGGGGAGGATGGAAGTTACTTTTAGCTATAGGTATTGATGACTGTCATACAATTTTAATGTTATCAAAAGAGTAAAAACAGATCAATAGTTATTCTTGATAACCTTCATAATCTCTTTTTCATGACAATAAGCGTTTCTTTTTTTCCAGGATGAGGAGAAACCTCCTTGAACCCCATTCTTTCGTATAGCTTATAAGCCTTGATATTTTTACAGGTTACTTCCAGAATAATTTCACGCGTACTAAATCTGTGAACAGCTTCCCCTATAACTGCACTGAGAAGTCCTGAACCTATATTTTTACCCTGAACTTCAGCCCTTACATACATCTGATAAATATGGCCTGTATTGTTTTTCTCCTCAATAAATACACAAATTCCGATAAGCTCATGATCCACAAATGCACCCATTACAAACCTTCCCGAAGTCTGGTTTTCTATATCAGTTTCCAGCCTGAGTTTTTCAGTTTTTAGCGCCTCCTGATAATCTGCACCAAATGATTCTGGAAAATGCTTCAGGCTTTCAAGTCTGATGGTTCTGTAGAGAGCGCTTTCTGTAGGTAAAAGGTTTCGGAACTTTATGGTCATGATAGAAACATTGTAGATTGAGTAAATATAGGGAGTTTTAAATTGAGAATTGATCCGCAGTAAAATGCTGGAAACCTTTTATGTAAAGTTTCGGCGGGCCTTTGGCCCGCCGAAACTCATATTATCAGCATAAAATACTAATCAATCCCATGTTGCCACACGAATCCTTTCGTGTGGCATTTTTATTTCAAAAAGTTTTTATCTTTATCAAAAACATAATTGATGAGTCGTAATTATAAGTTTTTTAGAAGATAATTTTAAACCACACAATACGATCGAACGGATCTTCAAAATAGCGATATAATTGGAGGATCTTGAGCAAATTGGTATATTGGCACACAACAATGGTCACAAAAAGAGGATCACGAAAAACAAACCACAATCTTAAGAGAACATGCAGAATTGCATTATAATAATACTCCAGAACCAAATAAGAATAAGTTAATGATGAATGTAACACTAAAAGTAGTTTAAAATGATACATGAGGATTTTATAGATAGATTGAATGAGCCTGAAAAGATTAGCACAATAGATATATCAACTTTAAAAATAGAATATGCGGCACAATTAGCCACTCTTATCGATAGTGATGTTCTTTTGGAATATCTTGAATATTATGGTGAATCAGTTTTCATGGAGGGATTATTTTCTTTTATAAATCCTCTTGATTATGAAACATTATTAAAAGAGTTTCCAAAATTAAAAAATCAATCTATTATGCCTTTTGCAAAAACGGCAATGGGTAATTTTTATTTAATTGGGGAACTTGATAATGAAAAGTGTATTGCTTTTTACAATATACAAACAGAAGAATATATATATGTAGATAATAAATTAAATCGATTTCTAGAAGGATACGCAGGAAGTAGGCTTTATATGGAAGATGAGTGGTATGGATACATAGAGCTACCTGCGCTTGATAAATACGGTCCGGTAGCAATTGATGAATGTTTAACGTTTATACCTGCCTTAGTTTTTGGTGGGGACGAAAATATAGAAAACATGCAAAAAGTAAAATTGAAAGAAAATTTACAAATATTAGCACAAGCTTTTAGTTGATATATTATCTGTGCTATAACAATAGATTCACCACAAATTAAGAGAGGGTTTTCTTAGCCATAGAAGATACCGGAAATAAAAAAAGAGGCTGACCTTTTTAGACAGCCTCTCATATTATCTGTATAAAATACTAATCAATCGGTTCCCAAAGCTGGATTTTATTACCCTCAAGATCTAAAATATGAATGAATTTTCCATAATCATAAGTGGCGATTTCATCCAGGATCGTTACATTTTCTTTTTTTAGCTCTTCCACCAGGGTTTCAAGATTTTCAACCCTGTAATTAATCATAAAGTCTTTTTCAGAAGGTTCAAAATACTTTGTATTTTCTGCGAAAGGGGCCCATTGGGTCAGTCCTTTTTTACCATCAGTCTGAAGCCATTCAAAACTGGTTCCGTAAGGGCTGGTTTCAAGGCCAAGGTGAGCTTTATACCATTCGTTCATGGCATTTGGATCTTTAGATTTGAAGAGGATACCTCCAATTCCGGTTACTTTTTTCATGTATTATTTTTTTATCGTTAGGGGTTGTATTCAGCAGAAGCCGAGACGGCCTTCAAATATAGGTAAAAACCGGAAACGCTGTATCGTTTTTTGATTTCAAAGGATTTTTCATGATGCCTATTCCTGGAATTCCTTATCAGTCTGCAGAGGTTGGTTTTACACTCATCTCCTGAACCTCTTCAGCAGAAAAACCATAGATCTGGGGTGTTTTCACATCCAGTAAATTGAGGTAAATATATAATTCGCCTCTGTGATGGATTTCATGTTCCGTCATAGCCCGCAGCCACTTTCATACCGATATTTCACTTCCGGCAGGGGTGAGGCATCTCCGGTTGAGGTCTTCATCAGAAAGCCCACTAAGAATTTCAATCATCTGCCGATGCATTTCATTAAAATATTTTACCGTCTCATCATAGCCGTCCGCCAGATCTTTACCGCAACCCTGATAGGAGCTTTTTCTTCCGGAAATAGTTTCTCCGTACATGTTCCGTTCAATAGCAGCAATATGTCTGATTTGATCTCCGATGGTAAATTTCCCGGGTTTATAGGAGAAATCAATATGTTCAGGAGGAACCACTTCGATGAGCTTTATCGTCCGGGCTCTTATTTTTTCATAATAGTCAATAAATGCTGCGGCAGATGTTATTTCCATGATCAGTTTTTTGAATGGTTAAATTATTGAAAAATAGAAAAATAGACAAAGGAATATTAATCGTTTTTGTTACCCTGATGCCCGTTAAAAAACGCAAGCATCGTTTCCAAAGCTACCTCTGAATGCATTCGTTCACCATTGTCAAGAGATTCCTGTATGGCTTCGGAAGCCCGTTTTCGCATTTGGTTTTCGTATAGAGCAATAGCTTCTTCGATTGAATGAGAGCTGCTGTCGGTAAGATACTTACTCAGTTCCAAGGCATCCAGCATTGCCATATTGGCTCCTTCTCCGGCAAATGGGGGCATTACATGGGCGGCATCACCTATCAACGTTAGATTAGGACGGGTTTTCCAACCTTCATCTAATGGCATATAATAGATTGGGCGGGGAATAAAGGGAGATTCGGCATTTTCAAAAAGTTCCGTCCAGCTGTCATCCCATTCAGAATACTCTTTTTTATACCAGTCCAGGATTTGTGTCTGATCAGAAAAATCAAGACCGCTGGTTGAAGCCCAGTTTTCATCCGCCCTGAAACTTGCATAAAATCCAAGGTTACCGTTTCCTTTCTGTCCAAGCAGTAAATTCTGATGGTTTCCGAAAGCCATGATCTTTCCGCCTTTAAGAAAATCAGTAATGACAGGAGCTGTTTTTTCCGCCTGGATAATATTCCCTTCAAGCATAGTAATTCCAGAATAAACGGGCTTAATATCTGTGAGATAGGGACGAACTTTAGAATTAGCACCATCTGCAGCAATAACAAGATCCGCATACGCTGATGAACCGTTTTTAAAATGCAGTATCCAGCCTTCACCCTGTCTTTCCATAGAAATAAAATGACTGTCCCAGACTACAGTTTCCGGTTGAAGGGATTTCAGCAGCATATTTCTCAATGGGCCACGGTCAATCTCTGGTCTGAAATGGGCATTTCCGAAATCTTCGTCCGGTTTGCTATCATGATCGCTGTAGAATACTTTGGCCTGGTGGTTAACAATCAGGGTTTTATCTGCTCCTGGACGGTAGTTTTCCTTAAACTCTTCCAGAAGGTCTGCCCCGCGTAGGGCCGCCATCCCCGAGTCCTCATGCATATCCAGAGGAGATCCCTGTACGCGGGCATTTTTGTCGAAATCTCTTTCGTATACCCTTACATCTGCATTTTTAAGCTGTAATAGTCTGGCCAGCGTAAGACCGCCGGGGCCACCACCGATAATGGCTATTGATTTATTTTTTATAAGCATCTCAATTGAATTTACAGATGCAAAGTTATTTTTGTTTTAAAACAGATAATAGTATAAATCGGTCGTCTTTATTTTTTGCCAATTCTTTGGGAATCACGCCGGAAAATTTTTTGATTTCCTTAATAAAATGGTTCTGATCCGTAAAATTGAGCTCCGGAAAAAGTTTTCCTTCTGCAATATGTTCCAGAGAAGCCCGGAAACGGAGAATTGTAGAATATGATTTTAAGGAGAGCCCAAACTGTTTACTGAAATAACGGTTGATCTGCCTGCTGCTCCACGAGACTTTTTCAGAAAGTTCCATGACATTAATTTCACCTTTTGAAGCATAAATGAGTTCAAACAAAAGACGCTTTTTTAAGTCTATGGTTTCGGGAGCTAATTCTTTGAGAACATTGGAAACGTGCTGGTAAAATGTTTCGAAGTCATTCATGATATCCTTTGTGAAGTTCCAGAAACCAATAGGAAGTTCTCTTGCTGTATTTAAAATATCAGCAATGGAAGTTTTCAGAATGTATTCGGCTCCTAGTGGCCGGAAACTGACTACAAATGCCAGGGTATGAGGAGGAATGATTCTCTGTTCGGGAGCAGTTTCCAGTCCGATCAGCATTATGTGAAAGGATTCCGGTCCGGATTGTAAAAAAAACAGGTCGATTCTTCCATCCGGAATAATCACAACTTCTTTAGGCTGATCTGATGGATTATGAAACATTCCTATGCTTTCAACAAAGACATCAAGAGACGGATCAGGGGAGAGGAATTTACAATAAAATTCATGGTTCATATCAGCCGGAATATATTTGATGATGAATTTACAAAAAATGCTTAACTAAAAGTCAGGGCGACCTAAGATTACTTTATTATGCTCCGGATTATAAAACATCTTTGTATTGTGAATAATATGGCTTTAAAATTTGGAGAATCCGCAAATAACTGATATTTTAGTCAAAAATGACTAACCATGAAGAAATGGATTTCGATGTTTATTATTGTATTAGGGTTCAATACAATAAGCGCTCAGGCTGTAAATATAGATAAAGAAAAGCTGCTTGAATATTATGAGAACCAACGGTATGCTGATGCCGCACGATATCTGGAAAGCCTTTATCCTCAAGATACACAGGATGTAAAAGCACTTACTCAGATGGCTTACTGCAATATGATGGCAGGAAAACTTCCGGAAGCAGAGAAAAACTACATGAAAGCCAATACGGCAGAACCCAACAATCTATCTATTCTGTTCAGCCTGGCTAATATCAACTCGCGTAGGGGAAATGCAGTGAAAGCTAAAACCTATCTAACGCAAATTATGCAGCTGGACAGTCTTAATTTCAGCGCCTGTAAACAATTGGCGGTTTATGCAGAAACTCCAGAAGCCAGATTGAGCTACCTTAAGAAGGCAAACCGTCTGAACACTACTGATCCGGATGTTGCCTATGACCTCTCCATGGCTTATAAAGAACTGAAACAATACCAGCCTGCTTACGATGTTCTGAAAACAGCTATTGCCGCAGATACAGAGAATTTTACCCTGCAGCAGGCACAACTTCCGGTTGCCAATCTTCTGGGAAAATATCAGGAAGTAATAGATACAGGAAAAAAGCTGATGAAAAATAATACCGATGCCAATGTGATCAATGAAATGGGGCAGGCTTATTTCTATTTAAAAGATTATCAGACCTGTGCTACTCTTTTTAAAACTCTGGAAGATATGGGGATTCAGAATGAAGGTACCCTGTATTTTATGGCTTTGAGTTACCGCGAACTGAAAAACTTCGATCTTGCAGCAATCTATGCTAAGAAAACCATTGAAGAAGGAATATCAAAACATACAGCTGTTTATTATACTGTGCTTGGAGGTATTTACGAAGCGAAAAACCAGTTTCCTGAAGCAGTGACGGCTTACAAAAGAGGGCTTACTTTTGATAGCAGTAATACAATTAATTACCGCTTGGGACTGCTTTACGACCTGAGTATGAAGCAAACCAAAAATGCTTTATCTTATTATAATCTATACCTTAAAAGCAAACCGGATCCGGAGAAAGAAAAAGATCAGATTACCTATGCTAAAGCAAGAATTGCTGCACTTACTACCTCAAAATAGCCATTTCTTTATTTATTGTAGAGCTTTAAACTCCCGCTCCCGCAAGAACCCTTCAAACACTGATACTAAAGAATGAACAAAAGCTCCCGCTCTTTCCCTGTATATGCCATTGCTGACAAAACAGTCACATGGATGATGCGCATACTGGCATTGATTGGGCTCGTCGTTTTATTTTTATTAGGACTCTTATTGCCGATAGCCTTTGTGGTTGATGATGGGTATAGGGTTTCATACAGCAGAAACCCGGTGAATTCGGTAATATTGATAGCACTCTATGAACTGTGTTTCTTTTTTCTTTGCCGATGGTTGGTAAAATACTGGAAACGGAACCAGGATAAAACAATTGTAAAAATGTGGATAGACGAAAAAGGTCTGCATCGCCAGCAAAAAGATGGCAATATCCTCTCCATTTTGTATAGTCAGTTACGTTCAGTTCCGAAAGAAGGGAGATATGATGTTTATACTCAACAGATCGGGTCCGGAAAATATTCCAGAACCGCACTGTTGGTTAATTACAGGGATGAAACAGGTATCGTGAAACCTGTAGAGGCAGAATTTACGATGAACATCTGGTATGCTTTCTATCCGGCCAACACCATGGAAATGAGAGCTGCCTTTTTTCAGAATATAGCGGGCTATAAAGAAATAAGAATAAATCCTGAAGTATACAGGCATTACCATATAAATCCTGTTACCTTTCAGTTTGATGCAAAAAAATACTGGATACAATGGATCCTGATTCTTCTTTTTATAATTTCTGTACTGCTCATCATTTTATTGCTGACAAAAGAATAAAAGTCATCACAACGTACTGGTTAATCTGAAAATGTAGTAACTTAGAATAATGGAATATTGGTTTTATCCGAAGGAATAACTGCCATATCCGTAATCTTTTCTTTTAATTAATCCCTATGAAATACCTTAGATTTATCATAATATTTGTCCTTTTTGCTGGTCTGGTTATCCTTTTAACGCGTATCGGAGCCAAAGAATATGCTGAAAAAAATAAAGTTTTAAAAAACGGAGTTACCTTTGAAGGCGTTGTAACCGATATAAAAAGATCCAATAATCATAGTTTTGGAATACTGTCTGTAAACATTTCCAAATCAAATGTAAATGACTTTTCAGCTAAACCGGAACAGGGAATATATCCGTATCAAATCAGAGGAAAACAGGGCGAAATCTATTTACCGGTGTTCGTACAAAGAGAGGTGGGTGACAGTGTTAAACTTATTTCTGATAAAGAAATTGTTTATTATAAAGGCCAGAAATCCAGTGATAAAGGCGAAGTTTACATCATTACAGAATCTGAAGATATTGATTTTGTAAAACAAAACTCACTGTTCAAATAAAAAATGAATCTTCTTCACTTCAACAGAATTTTAGTGAAAATCAATACCTTTATCCTACAGAATAAGAAAGATGAAACTGAAATTAGGAATCCTCGATCAATCTCCCGTTATTTCAGGCAGCACTCCTTTGAACGCACTGAACGACAGTCTCAATCTTGCCGTATTTGCTGATGAAGCGGGATTTCACAGCGTAATGTATTCCGAGCATCATGGGGTAGAAGCATACGGAAGTTCAAGCCCTGAGCTTCTTGCAGCTGTTGTTCTGGGAAAAACAAAAAAGATCAAAGTAGGAACAGGGGGCATTATGCTCCGAAATTATTCAGCTTATAAAATTGCGGAATGGACGAAAATGCTGAGCACACTCTATCCCGGACGCTTTATCCTGGGGCTGGGAAAAGCTCCCGGAGGACTAAAAGATGCAGTACAGGCACTTAATAATAACAAACCTCCGGTGTTATCCAATGCAGAAAAGAAATTGGAAGAGATCATCCAATACATCAAAGATGAGGAAGGGATCTACGCTGGGCTGATCGCTCAACCCCAAAAACTGATTCATCTGCCTGAGATCATCTGGCTAGGTTCCGGAGTTACGTCAGCGGGTGAAGCAGCAAGACATGGAGTAGGATATTCCTTTGCGGATTTTATGCGGCATGGAAAAGAAACCGAAAGCACTGAAGCTTATCAGAAAGAATTTGATAACAACGCATACGGAAAAGCTCCCTTACTACAGATTGCAGTTGCTGCATCAGTAGCACCGGACCTGAAAAAGGCCAGGTATAACGCCTATGGAATGGCTTACCAGTTTTTGCAGGCAAGACATTTAGAGGCCCCTGAAGCACTTCTTTCCTCAGAACAGATAGAAAACAGAATCATGGGAACAGAAAATGAGGAGGAATTTTTTAATATTCTGGACAACATCATTATTGATACTCCCGAAAACATAGCCGGCAGATTGCAGGAAACAGCTGAGAAATATAATACGGATGATATATTGATTTTATGCAATATGTTCCAGCAGGAAAACCGTATGAATACCTATAAAAGCATCATTCTGAACAGCAGATAGCAATAGTGCATTCAGAAAATTCCGATATTGAAAGGTTTTTACACCGGACAGCCATTAAAAGTATTATATTGGCGAAATAAAAACAATAAACCAGACCTTCTCCCTATGAGTTATAACATCCAGCTTTTCAGATCCGAAACAAAAGAAAAAGAACAGGCCGCCAACGATGAGAGCTTTTTTGACCGCGAAGATAACCTTATACCGTTTGAAAAACAGCAGATTGCCGGTTTAAAAGAACGCCTTCTGAGTTATAAATATGAGCTGGTCAGGGAAGATGCTTCAGGACTTCACTTCAATCATCCCGATGAAGATTTTGGAAGTGTACTGCTTTCAGAAAGAGGTCTGTATTTCAGAGCAGGTCTGAGCGAAAGCTCCATTTTTGAAGTCGGAATGACTGCGTCAGAATTTACCGATACCGGAGAATTTGCAAAATACGACCCACAGCAGGAAGGTTGGGAAGAATTTTAACCATCTTTGTTGAAAATAAGACTATGAATAAAAAACATATCGTTATAATCGGTCTTGGAGGCGTTGGCGGATATTTCGGATTTAAGATCAATCAGTATAATGAAACTTCAAAACAATATAAAATAACTTTTACAGCCAGAGGAGAAACCTATGAAAAAGTAAAAGAAAACGGTCTGATCCTGCTCTCTCCCGAACATTCGGTTGCCCATACTTTTCCTGATACCGTTGAACAGCAGATCAGCAGCATCAAAGATCCGGATCTTATCCTGATCTGTGTCAAAGAATACGATCTGGAAAATGTCTGCACTCAGCTGAAGCAGGTCATTCATAAAAATACCGTACTCCTTCCGATGATGAATGGAGCCGATATTTATGAAAGAATCAGAACAGTTATTCCGGATAATGTTATTCTTCCGACCTGTATTTATGTGGCTTCCCATATCAAGGAAAAAGGAATTGTAGAACATAAAGGAAAAGCGGGGAAAATGATCATGGGCAGAGATCCTCAGCATTTTTCAGCAGATATAAACTGGATTGTTGAACTGATGAAAGAGAGTAAGATTGACATTGATTTCAAAGATGATTCATTAACCGATATCTGGACTAAATTTATCTTCATTGCGAGCTTCGGACCGGTAACCGCAAAATATAATTCATCTATCGGAACGGTATGTACCGATGTACAGCAGAAACATGAGGCAACGGAAATTATGAAAGAAATTAAGCGGATAGCCGATGAAAAAGGAATTCACCTTTCCTATGATATTATAGCAAAAACCTTTGAAAAAGCAGCAGCATTTCCTTTTGAAACTCCCACATCTTTACAGCTGGATATTCATTCCGGAAAGGAAGATAACGAACTGGAATTGTTTGCCGGAGCTATTTTAAAGTATGGTAAAGAATTGAGTATAGAAACACCTTTCATTCAAAAGGTCTACAATGAGATAAAAGGAAAATAGTTATATCAATAAAGACGGTTTTAGGCCGCCTTTACTAATGCAATAGAAATTTAAATATAGAGAACATTTATCCGGTTAGGAAAAAATCACAATCAATTCTTTGTATTACCTTGTTAAGTTTACCCTTTGTTTACCTTAAAAAAGAGAGTTATCATTTCTCTTTGTCTGGCTTTGCGGTAAAAAAGTATTTAGATATTCTGGATTTATTTAGATTTTTAATCACTAATAATATGAATTAGTGATTAAAAAAGAACTTTTATTATAATCCGTAATTTTATTAAGTTAAACATGAAATTATATTTTGTAGCATTATTATTGGTCTCAGCATGTTCTAAAGATAGCAGTCAGGAATATGCAAAAATTTTAAGGGATGAAGAATGTAATTTAGTTATTCTTTCTCCTCCTTATGACAATTCTGTTTGGTTTTCAACAAAAGGTTATGACCCAATAACACATGAGTTTAAAACCTGTAAAACCCATAACAGGTGGTGGAATATGTTTGCTGACGAAATGGAAACAGGTGATACAATTGTTAAAAGGAAAGGTGAATTAATTTTCGCTATCCATAAAAAAGATACAATAATCTATCATGACTGGAATAAATAACCCTTGTGTTAACAGAGATCGTTAAGACAGGTTGTAAGACGTTCCGTTTAAGTGATGATTCAATATATTTAATCGGCTCGGAAATCTTGTTTTTCTCGTTTTTAATTGCTAGAGTATATTTTCGGGGTTAATAAAAAGACTAAGCTCCATGCATGAATTTCTGCCGGTCTAATAATACCTCATCGGTTTCACGGTGGTCCGGATCATCAATGCAGCAGTCTACGGGACATACTGTTTTACATTGAGGCTCCTCATGAAAACCTTTACATTCTGTACATTTTCCGGGAACAATATAATAAACCTCATCAGAATAGGCCTGTTGGTAAGTTCCTGCATCAGCTTCCGTTCCGTCCGGGAAAACGATCTTTCCTGAAAGCTTTGTTTTATCCTGCCAGCGCCAGTCAATTGCACCCTCATAAATAGCCGAATTAGGACATTCCGGCTCACAGGCCCCACAGTTGATACAGTCGTCGGTTATAATAATAGCCATATTTTTAGTTGTTTTTTAATGATTTTCAAAAAGGGATTTCCTAAACAGCATACACCGTAAGAAATCCCAGTCTAAACTTAAGTAAATAAACTCCGGTATAAGACCGGAAACGTTGAAAAAATAAGCTGCATTGGCAGTTGTTCTTCATTATTCAGCAATTTCTATGGAAAGTCCGTCCATTGCCGCCGTAAGTTGGATCTGGCAGGCTAATCTGCTGGAAGAAGTGGTTGTAAACAGCTCAGACAAAAGAGCTTCTTCAATATCACTTTTTTCAGGAAGCAAAGACGTTTCGCTGAGGATATAGCAGTGGCAGGTAGCACACATCGCCATTCCTCCGCACATGGCTTCCATGGGTAATTCATAGGCTTTGCAGAGATCTTTAAGACTAAGTCCCATTTCCAGCGGACAAACCAGCTGATGAATATTTCCTTCCCGATCCTTTACCGTAATTGTAATTTCATCCATTCTCCTGAACAATTATTTATAAGTCTGAGGTATTCTTTCTATTCTTCTTGTAGTAGCAATGTTGATGAGCTTTTCAAACTTATCCGAGTATAAAGATGAGATCTTTGCCGGATCTTCCTGATCATATAATGCGGCACGGATAACAGGGACACTGAAGGGCAGAGGCCACGCACGGAGCGATTTGGCGATCACATCCATGGTGTTAATGCCCTGCATTGCCTGTAGTCCGTCTGCCCAGCACACCAATCCGACTGTTTTATCAGTAAGATAAGGCTGATAATATCCGGAAGTAACTTCCAGCCAGTCCAGGCAGTTCTTCATTACTCCCGGAATGCTTCCATGGTACAAAGGAGCCAGCCAGAAATGGATATCAGCTTCCAGAAATAACTGTGTCATCCGCTCTACGGCTAAAGGCGTTTTACCAAGCGTAACATCGAACATAGGAATACCAGATTCTGCCAGGGTAAAAATTTCGGTCTCTATTCCTGATTTGTCCAGGCTTTCTTTGAAAAACTGTGCAATACGGCCTGAAGCAGATTCTGTTCTTCTTTCCAGAGATCCGTTGAATATAATGGCTTTCATTCTGATTTAATTTTTAAAAATGACTTTAGGCATACCTATTTCTCCGTACATGAGGCTTTTAACCATGGGTTTCAGAAGCCCGGCTGCCAGTAAATAAAGGGCTGGGTCATGATCTGCTCTTGCTCTCACCACAACTTTCTGATTTTTATAATGTTTCAGATCTGCATACGTCAGACGGCGTTTCCAGAGATCCAGCAAAATCGTCTCAGCATTATTCAGATCTACATAAATAGCATAAGGAGATAATTTTTCCATCAGCAGCATATAAACCCAGGGTGGGATGATGGCATCCGTAGAACAGATGATTCCCACGGCTTTTTCGTTGTATACAGAAAAATCCACGGCAGCAATAGATTCCTTAAACTCTTTCTCCTTTACAATCATTCCCATAAAAAGATGATCTTTGATATCCAGTTCTACAATCTCTGTGGAAGGTTTATAATCCAAAAGATCAAGGGCTATAATACCTGAGGTTTCTGCTTTATTGATGAATATTTTCTGATTCATAACTCTCTTCTTAATCTGAAACAATTTATCTGATTTTGGTGAGTGCTTCTTCGTACTTTCTTTCAACAGCGGCCCAATCCAATACAGCCCAGAAAGAATCAAGATAATCAGCTCTTTTATTCTGATATGCCAGATAATAGGCGTGTTCCCAGACATCAATTCCCAGAATAGGAAAACCTCTGTTTACCAATTGTACATCCATCATTGGGTTATCCTGGTTAGGTGTGGAAGTTACAGCCAGCGAACCGTTGAACTTTACAAACAGCCAAACCCATCCCGATCCGAACTGTCCAAGTCCTGATTTCTTCATTTCCGCTTTTAAATCTTCAAGGCTTCCAAAAGTTGAGTGGATGGCTTCAGCAAGTTTTCCTTTAGGATTTAATTGGGGTTTAGGAGAAAGAATTTCCCAGAATAACGAGTGGTTGTAGTGTCCGCCGCCGTTATTTCTCACCGCCGGACCGTATTCACTTACTCTTTGTAAAATAGAATCCAGATCTGTAGATGTTTCATTTGCTTTTTCTAAAGCAGTATTCAGATTGTCCACATAAGCTTGATGATGACGCTGATGGTGAATAGTCATCGTTTCTTTATCTATAAAAGGTTCCAGGTCATCATAAGAATAAGTCAGCTGGGGTAGTGTAAATGAGTTCATAATAGTATTGTTTTGATTATTACAGGTCAAAGGTAATATTATATTTCAATAAAACAACCATTATGTTGTTTTATTGAGTTTGTTCTTTAAGTATATAATGTGTTGATAATTACTAATTTGTATTATAGAATTAAAGGTTATAGAAAATGACTATATTTGTTGTTGAAAAATAAAACAACTAAAATATTGTCAAATGAAGAAGCCGGCTGCCGACCGCATTCTGATGTTTTTAAAAATGAGAGGAGAAGCTACAGCTTTGCTGATCTCAGAAGAGCTGTCCATCACTAAAGAAGGAGCAAGGAAACATTTGCTAAATCTGGCTCAGGACGGTCTCATTATACCTTTTGCAAAAAGTGAAGGAGTAGGGCGTCCGTCTACCTATTATCAGCTGACAGAAAAAGGGATTTCCCAGTTTCCTGATACCCATGCTGATGTTACGGTTCAGATTCTTCGGTCAGTTAAAAATCTTTTAGGCGAAAATGCATTAGAGCTGTTAATTAATGACAGAGAAAAAAATACCTATCAACGGTATGAAAAATCGCTTACAGATGCCGGATCGTTGGAACAGCGTCTGGATATTCTTGTCAGAATCCGCAGTGAAGAAGGGTATATGGCAGAGTGGAAAAAAGAGGACGGAGAATATTTTCTGATTGAGAATCATTGTCCGATCTGTGCCGCCGCAGCTGAGTGCCAGGGATTTTGTCGTGCCGAATTGTCTAATTTCCGTAACCTGATCGGTAAAGATTTTCAGGTAGAAAGGGTAAGTCATATCCTTTCAGGCGGACAGCGATGTGTATATAAGATCTCTTGATTAATATCCGTCTACATTGAAATAATCTCGTTTTTTAATCACTAAATTATAGCTCAAGGAAGTAGGTCAGGGAAAAAAAACAAAATATATATAGTTAACTATATAGTTGACTGTATTTTTTATATATTTGCTTATCAATTTATTACTAAAATGGATTTTGATTTCATTAAAGAACTTGGCTACAAAGCTTTAGACAGCAGATTAAAAAGAATCAGTGACCGGATGGCTCATGATGTAAGACGGTTTTATAAAGAACTGGATATAGACGTGGAACCTAATTGGTACCTTGTTTTTATGCTGCTGCAAAAGAATGGGGAAATGGCCATTGTAAATATTGCAGAGCCTCTGGGATATGCTCATCCCACAGTAGTTGTCATGGTAAAAAAGATGGCAGATAACGGATACCTCAATATTAAAAAGGATAAGGTTGATAAACGGAAGCAGATCATTTCGTTGACAGAAAAAGCAGTAAAAATGCTGCCGAAGCTGGAGCATATCTGGGACAGTTGTGAAAAAGCAATTCTTGAAATACTTTCTGATGATCTGGGAATTCTGGCCTATCTGGATGGGATAGATGATGAACTGAAAAGCAAATCCTTTCATAACCGCTTTAAAGAACACTATTTAAAATCACATACTTTATGAAAACATTAATTTTTCTCACTGCATTTCTTTTTTCCGGGCTGATGCTTCACGCCGAAGAAACCAAGGTCATGATTCGGGTAAAAGCCAGAGATGCTAAATTTATCGGCAGCTCATTAGGAGGCGCGCACATTATTGTCCGGAATAAACTGAACAGGGAAATCATGGCAGAAGGAAATACCTCCGGAAGCACAGGAAATACAGACCTGATCATGAAAACTCCCAAAACAAGGGGAAGTTTAATTACAGACAGCCAGACAGCCGGATTTCTGGCAAAAATGAATATTGAAGAACCTGTATTGGTCACCATTGAAGTCATTTCTCCGTTGAACCAAAGACAGGCACAGGCTGCGGTAAGTACGGAATTATGGCTGATTCCCGGGAAGCATATTTTAGGGGACGGGATTATTTTAGAAATTCCGGGCTTTATTATTGACATATTGAAACCCAGAACTCACCAGTACATCGCTCTGAATAGCATTAAGGACAAACCTTTCCAGTTTCAGGCAAATATTGTAATGATGTGCGGCTGCGTAATAGAAAAAAATGGAGTATGGAACTCTGATGAGATGGAAATAAAAGGTATCCTTAAAAAAGATGGAAAATTGGTTAAAGAGGTCAAATTTTCATTGGTGAACACCAACCTGTTTGAGGGAGATACAATGATCACCACGGCTGGAAATTACGAACTTGTTTTATACGCCTATCATGAAAAATCAGGAAATACAGGAGTTGATAAAATGAATTATGTAATTTATGAATAGTGGGGCAGTACTGTCAAAAATCAATCCATGCGTTGTATTTTGGTTGATGATGAAAATTCATACATTTACATAAAATTGACAGTTGATATAGTATGGAGATGAGCGGATTTGAACTTTCTGAGACGTTAAAAATATTCTGGCAGTTTTCGTGGCTGCAATGGATTCTGTTTAGTTTAACAGTCAATATTTTTCTGTATTTATTTTCTATAGGATTGTATTGGTTTATTGATAAAACCTGCCGTAAAGAGAAATTACAGCCGCAGGATCATCCGGTGAGCAGATCAGATGTTTATCTCAGCTTTCTTACGATTGGCTGTAACAGCTTTGTGATGATATTGGGCGTTTTTTTATGGAAACACGGATGGATCATTCTGAGCCAGAATCAATCCGCAATTGTTGTCATTGCGGAAGTTATTGCTTTATTGCTTCTGATGGATTTTATGATGTACATCTTTCACTATGCAGCTCACAGTCCTTTTGTATACAGTCTTTTGCATAGAAAACACCATGAGCATAGAAGCACCAATTTTCTTAGTCTCTTTGTATTACACCCTTTGGAAACTATCGGATTTGGAATAATGATGCTGATTTTGCTAATGATGTACAATTTTTCGGTTACGGCAGTAGCAGTTTATCTGATGATTAACCTTATCTGGGGAACGATCGGACATCTGAACCGGGAGTTTTTTCCGCAGAAACTGGACCGTTTTTTTATCGGAACAACAAGATTTCACCATCAACACCATACAGATGAAAGTAAGAACTTCGGGTTTTATACCTCTGTCTGGGACAGAATATTCGGAACCTATAAGCCCTGATTAATTGAAGGTTTACAATCCCGTTCCTGCATTGAATGCTTTCGCTTCATCCCAGCAGGAAACACAGACAATTTTAAAATCGCATCCGGTGAACCAGTTTTCGCGATCTTCTTCTGTTTCAGTAAGATCCCAGGCATCTTCACACTGATTGCACCACGCATCAGGGCGTCCCATATCTCCTTCATCATGCTCATGAAACCCTGAAGGTACTTTATGCAACAGACTATGTGCCAGGTGCGTACATAGCAAACCCATTTCCTGTTTTCCATGCGTTGAACAGTCTACATATTTTTGTTCCATCTTTTTTAATTTAAAATTGAAGTATTGTTATTCGTGTACAATCATTTAGGTATATTCAAAACAGATTACAGCTTTCCGGAGATCCCGGTCATAGAAAAGATAGATATGATCTGCCGAGCTCTGCTGGAAATCATAACCTTCAATGCAACAGATATAGTCTAATGGCTTTCCGTTGTGGGCCGGTTTGCTTATCAGGTTACAGCCATCAAAATTGCAGTCTTCAAGAATCTTTTTTTCCGAATTCAGTTCATCAAAAATGCCATGTATTTTAGCAGCATTTCTTTCTTCCATATACTCAGAATTTTCATCCTTTTCAAGATCTTCCGGTGTAAGCTGGCGAAGCCTATCAAGTCTCCTGATATCGTCTACAGTAAGTCCTGATCTATAAGCATATTTATCATAGAGCTGGCGATGTTTATTGAAATAAGCTTTTTTCAGCTGATACATCGCATCATTCATATTGTATTCAATCTCAACATCAGAAAACTCCTCGTCATACTGGTCCGGAGCAATTTCTGTGGACACTTTGAAATAGTTCCAATCTGCATCAAATCTGTATTTCCCCCCAATAACATCAAAACCAAGCATATCAGCCTGAGTAAACGGAGTATAGAATGCGGTACTGTCTTCTCCAACACAGCCGTCATAGATTTCTTTCACAGAAACCACGTGGAGCCATTCATCCTGAGAAGGATCAATCAGTTTAAGATTAAAAGAACAGATGGGCAGGAAGTACTTTTTGTGATTTTCTATATCATCATGAAATACATCTTCATAGGCCGGAAAGATTTTCACAAGTTCATTCATAGAAATAAGATAATGGTGTTTTTTTAAGCTCCCGAAAATACGAATAAATCTTAGTATTTAAAAACACTTTAGAGAACTTTAAAAGAAATTCAGGTCTGGTGAACTCAACGAAAAAGACTGTCCGGAGACAGCCTTTCATGATAAAAAATATTCCTATTTAATCATTATCAACCCTGATCCATTTTCCGTTTTCTACACCTTCGTAAAAATGGTCATTATGATAGATAATTGCTCCCTGAGCATGAGGCTTCTGAGCGGGAAGCACCAGTGTTTCCGGAAGGGCATCAATGTTTCGGATCATCAATACATCATTTCCTTCCTTCACCGTAATTCCGGTTCCCGGGATGAGCTTTGTCGTTCCGGCATCAACAGGAGGATTAATTAGTGTTACAGGGTCAATCTCAGATAAACGTCTGGCTCCCATACTGGCAGTACATCCTCTCAGAATACCGTTCATCAGCATGGTAACCCCAGGAACAGTGCATTCAGGATTGATGTTGATAACAATATTTTTATTATTCAACACAAGTGGACATGCTTCCCCGCTTGAAAAACGGATGCTTTTCAGACGGTAAACAAATGTCCCGGCCTGGTTTTTCGCATGAAGAACGACTGCTTCACCATTAGCTGCTGAGGTGATATCCTGATCCGGACCATTATTTACAGAATAAGTGAAAATATAGGTTTGCGCCAGAGATCCCTTGAATTTCACTTGTACATCACCAGTTGCCTGTTGTACAGCACTTACCGGAGTAATTACGGTATTGTCAACCGGCATGGTGACAGAACTGATCGTAAAATTCTCCGTAATATTACATCCGTCCTGAGCATATACTACTTTCACACTATAGTTTCCGGGTTGAGTGAACGTAACCAATGGGCTGGTACTGATTACTCCGCCGCCCGGTTGATTTATTTTTGTCCATGTATAAGAAGCATTGGCATCCGTTCCGAAGAGAGTAGCCGCGTCATATGTTTTAGGGAATTCCGAAGCACAAAGAGTCTTATTTCCTCCAAAACCTGCTGCCTGTACATTGGTAGGTACAATCGTAAGATTAGTGGTGTTTCCAAGATCCTGACTGTTTCCATATGCACTTACTGCACGGGAGAAATTCATGTCCCGGACAGATGCATAGAACATGGTATAAGCAGCCGCAGGATCCAGTGTAATTAAGCTTTGTCCGGAAGCAGCCGTTCTGCTGATATTAATCCTGTTACACGGTGTACCGGTCATAAACATATTTTCTGTAATAATCTGTCCCCCTGCAATACTGTAATTTCCGGGATTGAAATACAGGGTTTTGTAGCGTCCGGCAGAAGCCAAAGTACTGGTTCCTGCTCCTCCCAGGAAGGTTACTTTATTGAAATTATGAACCGTATTTCCTCCGTTGAGTGTTCCGTTTCCGGTGATAATGATCTCATTAAAATCTGAAATAGTTGGAACAGTAACGGCAAAATTCTGAGTGGTAATTTTACTTCCTTCCGCCTGAATAGTGACCGGATTTCCTCCTGCGTTTATGGTGAAACTATAGGATCCTGTATTGATAACAGACTGGCGGAAATCCAGTACTGGATTTACATTTTGATTATAAATAAAGCTTACGCCGCCCGTCATCGGGAAATTGTTGGATTTAAAACTTTTTACATTTGTTCCTCCGATATTTCCTAAATATGGGCTCAATAACTCAAAATCGTCCTTATCAGCAAGTATTGCGATGTTTATGTTCACCCCTTTCGTATCAATATATCTGGTATTTACCACTGCCGGGTTCTGAACCATGTTGATGAATGAATTACCCGAAAGAGTGGTCATATCAGGCTGAAGCGTAAGATTTCCATAAATATTCAGATAATAGGAAGAATTACTGCTATATACGCCCAGATTAGGAGAATTAGGAGCATTATTGAAGGTTACATTATTGGCAGAAGCATTGCTTCCTGTAATCGTAATGGATTTCTGGGAAGCTGTGAAACCTGAATTCTGATCAAAGAATACATTATCATTGGCTCTCGGAGGATTACAGCCTGTAATAGCTACCCCGCCTGAGGTCAGTGACCAGTGCAGAGGATCATTCCACTCACCCTGTCCGCCAATCCAGAAAAGATCTCTAGGAGCCGAAGTAAGCGTATCAGAAAAGCTGAAGCCTGTCACACCTCCCAGATTCTTGCTGCTGGAGGTAATATAGGTCTGCCCTCCGGAAGACGAAACATTTCTCAACTGTACCCTGTCTATCACAAAATCTGTAGGATTGTAATTGGAAATAACGATCTGTCTTACCGAATTATCACCCGAGAAAATCACCCGCTCATCTTCCAGACAGCCTCCCTGCAAAAGCATTGAGTTATTCACTGTAATATTGCTTGCTAAGATGACTGAGTTGGTTTTCTGAATATTGAGGTGATTCACATTCAGACCTGTGATCTGAAGAGCATAAGGCTGGGTGTAAAAAGTTCCCTGCAGCATATTAAAATGATTAACAATCCCTCCCTGCATCGAAAAATAAGCAGTAGTGTTGAGGTTAGTACTCTTGTAATCAATTCGTTCAAAATAATGGGCCAGGTTATTGGCTGAAAAATTACTTTGTCCTCCCAGTACGGAATTCAGCTTCAGAATACTGTTGTTGGAGATCACAGGCTGTTGTGTATTGGCTGTAAAAGCTCGTACAGTAATGTCAGAATTGCTTAACAGTACCTCCTTCCCATTGAAGGTAACATTGTTAAGATTAAGTAGGGTTCCTGTAAGATCAAGAGTTCCTGCTGTATTGTTCTGAATAATATTACCACTGCTCATATCAGTAACACCTGATCCGTGGTACATCTTCCAGTTGGCATTACCCGAAAAAGTGAAGGTGGCATTAGCCCCGTTGGGATAAATGGCTTTATTGATTCCTGACACTTTTCCAGCTGAGTTTATAAAAATAAATCCACTGAAATATCCTGCATCATAATAACCGGGATGAAGGGTAAGATCTCCGTTGATCCCCATCGAATAATAATTATTGCTTCCTGCAAAATGAGACCGGGCTGAAGACGGAAGCCCACTGAATGTAAGGTTGTTTACCTGTACATTGTTTTCCAGGCTGATGCTTGTAATATTGGCAGGTGAAAAGCCGGAATACTGATCAAAGAACACATTGTCATAAATGGTAGGAAGCCCGCAATTGGCGGTTACCCTTGCTGGAGAAGGGTCCATAGACCAGTGGCTGAGATCATTCCAGTTTCCGTTTCCTCCTTTCCAGTAAAAATTCTTTGCCGTAGGAGGAGTAAAGTTAATTCCGCTGTTGCTGCCGTTGTCAATGGAATTGTTAGCATTTACAGGTTTTGCACCGGCAACAGGAGTAATATAGCTGGCATTAATTCCGGATATCATCATTCTGTTAAGCTCTACAAAGCCGGTTCCGTTGATGTTATTACCCAAAATGAGATTATTGCCTCCATTTCCGGTAAGATTCGCATGAAGATCACAATCTGCACGGTTGTACACAAAAGTATCTGTGGCTCTGAGATTGGCAGATGCATTGAAAGTAATAGCAGAAGGAGCATTAATATTCACATTCTTTACGGTATTAGTATTTACCAGCGTAGTGTAGCTTCCTGAATTGATCTGAAACAGGTTGGCCTTCATATCAGAAAAAGTTGCAGTACCGTTTCCTTCCTGGTAAATGCTTCCGAAAAAATGATTTGGATTGGCTGAATAATACTTGCCGCTATATGTATTACTTATGTATACAGCTGTGTTGGGAGCATTGATCTGCTGTGCAGTGGAAACGTATAGGACAGATGTCCTGATAAGGGCATTATCTATGGAAACATTTTTTCCTCCCAGTCTGAAAGGGCCACCTACTGATATTTTTCTGCCATCAGCAGACAAGGTGCTTACCAGAGTAGAAACACTACTTGATTCATTAAAATTAAAATCTAAAGCAACACTCACGTCATAAGGTGCAGCCCAGCTTGCCGGCAGTAAACGGAATTCATCATTGACATTGATGACAAGAATCCTGTTGACCGTTTGTCCTTCGAAATTCATATATCGGACAACCGGAGGATCGGTACTTTTATATTTTTGAAAACTAAACAGGCCAGATGAAGCCGTCATGTCTTTCTGAAGATAGATATTTCCGTAAATATAGGAATTGGTTACACCGTAAACAGGATTTCCGGGAGCATTGTTCCAGGTCATATTCCGGAAATAGGCTGTGCTTCCTACAGGATTGGTAACGCTGTTATTTCCTGCTGTGAACCCTGAATTGGCATCAAAAACAACATCATCATACATGGTAGGAACACAGTTGGCAGAGACACCGCCGGATGAAAAAGACCATTTGGACGGATCATCCCATGCGCCTGCACCAATTCTGTAATACGTTTTTCCTGTCAGGCCGGTATATGATATATTTCCCGTGTTTCCGCTGCCATCTATAGCTGCTGTTACTGCTGCACCGCCGGATAATAGAGTGTTGGAGAAGGTATAACCTAAGAAATTAGCTCCGGAACCATTGTTAATACTGGCTGGGATGATAAGATTTACAAAATAGGAGCTGTTCATTCCCCCGAAAACAGGCAGAGCCGAATTTTTACAGGACAGATTAGCGGTCAGAGTCTGGGTAACAGTAAAAAAGCCTGAATTAGGTATGGAGTTAAACAGACAGTCACCACCATTCAGGATGAGATTGTTGACGGTATACTTGGCCATAAAGCCAAAATAAAATCTGTTGAGACCATTTCCCAGAGAACAGGTATTGATTTCATTCTCTGCCGCATAAAAATTGGCGGTTCCGCTGTCCGTAGTCAATGTATTGACTTTAATTTTAGCAACATTATAGGACATATTGGATGTTCCGATATTGTAATTTCCACTTCCCGATAAGCTCAGCGTGTTGATGTCGTACTGACCGGTTCCGGTGGTGGTAAGAAGCTGGCCTCCTGATGTTCCGGTAATGTTATCTGCCTTCAGGTAAGTTCCTACAGAAATCTGGTTTCGTATAATAATCTTTTTAATATCCTGAGTAGAAGGAACAGATAACTGCCCTGAAACAGTTGCCTGTGTAAGATTGGCATTAGGCGTGTAAGTTGAAGTTCCGCTTACGGAAGTAAGCTGTATTGTTCCGAAATCTGAAACCGCGGTAGAATTATAATTAATATCACCGGTCACCCTGATGTTTTTATTATTGGGATCAAAGACGCTGCTTCCTCCTATAGTAAAGGAAAAATAGCCATTGGTATAGAAATCATTGATCAGCTTAAAACTTCCTGTCCCTAAAAAATTAATGGATGACTGATAACTCGAAGAAAGATAAGTAGAATCTATGAGGTTTCCGGGAATGTCAATAATATTAGGAGTAGGATTCACACTGTCAGAATAAAGATTCATGGTCATATTATAATAACTGCCCACATTTCCTCTCCATTTAAGATTTCCGTAAATATTGAACGTCGTTCCCTGGTTGAAGTTAATCTTTCCGGTAAAAGAATCGTCTATAATGAAATCTTTCGCAATGATGGAAGGAGAGACACTAATGGTTCCTCCTGAAGCCGTAAAGCCACTCCCTGAAGTAAAGTACACATTGTCATACCGGGATGGAATGATGGTAGCCTGCTGTCCGGATGAAGAGCCGATACGCCAGTGATTAAGATCGCTCCAGCTGCCGGCACCGCCTACCCAATAGTAGTTGTTTTGCGCGAAAATACTGCTGCTTATAAGGAAGAGCAGCATGAAATATAGTTTAATTTTCATTGTTTTGGAATTACAGATTAATAATGCCCTGAAATCAGAGGATTTCAGGTGGATATAAACTCGTGATTCAGATTATTTTGCCTTTTTCAGGACCTGAATTTCTCTCTGTAATTCATCGATTTTTTTATCCTGCTCCTGAACGGTCTGCAGCAGAAGCGGGATAAGTTCATTGTAATTGACTGATTTATACCCTTCATTGTCGGTATTTACAATATTCGGAAGGACTTTTTCTACTTCCTGGGCTATTAAACCGTACTGAAGCTGTGCATTTCCACCTTTCTTTTTTCCTTTTTCATTCCAGAAATAAGAAACAGGTCTCAGCTTTGACAGGAGTTCATTAGAAGACTGTATAGGAGTTATATTCTGCTTCAGCCGTTCATCAGAGTTGTAATCTATAGCACTGGCTTTAACCGTTCCGGCTACGTCTAGTTTGGCTGATGCAGAAGGTGCAGTACCTATCCCTACACTTCCGGTTCCGGAAAATACAAGGTTTTTACCATTAAGATCTACATTTCTGGCTGCTAAAGGCGTTGTAATGCTGCCGTCTGCCATATATATATTTGAGCTTACACTTTCCCAGGTGGTTCCGCTCCAGTAATAATAGCCGGATTGGGTGATTTTAGCCACTTTTGCAGTAGGAGAAGCCGGAGCAGAGGTAGCATAGATCATCAGGGATTCCGTTCCGGGTTGTATATTATTGGTCATTGTCTGAATCTGGTCACCTGTGAGACGGGGAATCATTAATCCTTCTGTTTGTGAAGCACCGTTGGTTTTTGCCCGGATATCAAGGGTAGATTTAGGATCGGGTGTATTAATCCCGACTTGGGAGAAAAGAAATGAGCCGGAAATAATGCTTCCGATAAGGCAAAGCTTAGACATTGCAGTGCTGTGAGCCTGCAGGATAGTAGAGTTTTTCATAGTTTTTAAATGCTTTTTATTGTAGTCGTATATTCAGAATTCCTTAGTGTAGTTTTTTTAATAGATCCCGGAGTATTATTTTTGATTTTTCAATGAGTTCATTTGACCTGTAAAGCTGGCTGGTAAGAATAGAACTTTCAAACAGAAGGTAAATGTGAGCTGCAAGAAGTTCATCCTTAATCTCGCTGCTGAAAGAAATTCTCAATCTGTTTTTGTGATCCCGGATGACATCATGAATTGCGGTTTTCTCAGCAGAAACTTCGGATAGCAGATTCAGAAAGCTGCAGCCTCTGAAATTTTCCTTTTTATTCATATACATCAAAAAATCGAAGGACATCATTAGTTTATCCTTAAGATCAACAGCTCCTGAGGTAAAACTGACCAGCTCAGATACCCAGTAATCATATCTCCTTTTCAGGAATTCAATGCACAGGTCATCTTTTGACTTAAAATGCTGATAGAAGCTTGCCTTCGAAACACCTGAATCTTCAATAATCTGATTGATCCCTGTATTGTTATACCCTTTTTGATGAAATAAAACAGAAGCGGTATTTAAAATTCTTTCGCGAGGTCGGTACATTTGTGAATTATTTCCACAAATATAAATAAAAGATGGACTGACTGGTCTGTATTGTTAATAAAATCTTAAAAATAATTTAATATTTTTATGAAAAAATACCTCATATACTCCTTTAAAGACTTATTTGATGGGAATTTTCAAGACAATTATCATATCTCATTTTTTTTAATCAATTTGCATTTCTATGAAAAACTAGCCCGAAATTGATCCAAAAATGGGCAGATTTCTTAAAATTTTATCCCTTTTACAGGTGTAGAGTTCCCCCAATCGTACCAGTAATGAGACTTCTGAAAATATCCAATGCTTAAGAAAGCTTTTGGAAAAGAGAAGACCTTTTGATGAAAATTACCCTTTTGTGGTAGTAATTTTAACCGCAAAATGTTCAAATTAGTAATTGAGAAATTAATGAACCAGCTATCTATTCCATCATTCCAATCCTTATCTTTGATTTATGAAAAAAACAGGTTTTTTGGCATTATTTTTTGTCATTTTCAATAGTGGCAGTCAGGCACAGGCACAGTCTTTATCTAAGATTGAATCAGGTGTGTCATATGAATTGGCCCAATCAAGAAAAAGTACAATAAGTGAGATTAAATATGAGCTTAGTCTGAAAATTCCGGAAAATAAAACAGAAAGGATTTCCGGAACAGAAGTTCTGTATTTTAACTATAAAAAGCAGAATGATGCTCCGCTACAGATTGATTTTAAAGAAGATACTTCTTCTATGCTCTCAGTATCTGTCAATGGACAAACGGTAAGACCTGTTCTGAACAATGAGCATGTCATTATTGATGCCCAATATCTGAAATCAGGATCTAACCGCATTGATTTTACTTTTCTTGCCGGAAATGGTGCTCTGAACAGGCGTGATGGCTATCTTTATGCATTATTTGTACCGGATCGGGCACGAACCATGTTTCCGTGTTTTGATCAGCCCAACCTCAAAGCCAATTATTCTTTAACCCTGACGATTCCTGAGAAATGGAGTGCACTTGCCAATGGAAAACTAAAGAAAGAAACCATACAACAAGGGCAGAAGACTTTGCAGTTTGATCAGTCCGACCTGCTTCCTACCTATCTGTTTTCTTTTGCCGCCGGAGATTTTAAGACAGCTGTACAACCAATCGGTCAGCAGGAATCCCATCTTTTATACCGTGAAACAGATTCTTTGAAAATTAAGAGCAGTATGGATTCTATTTTCACCCTATACCGAAACTCTCTGTCTTATTATGAAAAATGGACAGGCATTAAGCATCCTTTTCAAAAGCATGGAATGGCTGCTATTCCTGATTTCCAGTTTGGGGGAATGGAACATCCGGGTGTGATCTTACTTCAGAACTCAACATTGTTTTTAGATCAGAATGCTACGCAAAATGAATTAAATAACCGCTCGAATCTTATGGCTCATGAAGTGGCTCATCTCTGGTTCGGAGATCTGGTTACGATGGACTGGTTCAATGATGTATGGACGAAGGAGGTTTTTGCTAATTTTATGGCAGATAAGAGTACCGGAGCTTCTTCTGACAAACAGATTTATGATCTGAAATTTTTAACGACCCACTTTCCGGCAGCCTATTCCGTAGATCGTACTTTGGGAGCCAATCCCATCCGACAGGTTCTGGATAATCTGCAGAATGCCGGAATGATGTACGGACCTATCATCTACAATAAAGCGCCCATCATGATGCGCCAATTGGAATTGCTGACTGGAGAAGAAAGCTTTAAAAAAGGAGTAAGTGAATATCTTAAAAAATATGAGTACAGCAATGCAACATGGCCCGATCTTATTGCCATTTTAGATAAACACACTCCTGAAGACTTACAAAGCTGGAATAAAGTATGGGTGAACGACCCGGGACGACCTGTCATTGATTATGATCTGAAAGATAAAAATAATAAAATTCAACGCTTTATTATTTCTCAGCATCCCGAATATGGTAAGGAACAAAAAACCTGGCCGCAGGAATTTCAGATAAGCTTATTTTATGCGGATAAGGTTGATAAAGTAAACGTAAAGCTATCCGGAAGACAACAGGAGATTTCAGAATTAAAAGGGAAAACGAAGCCGCTTTTTATCCTGCAAAACTCTTCAGGAATAGGGTATGGGGTATTCAAAACAGATAAAGCTGTAATGACTAACTTTTCTTTGGTGAAAGACCCTGTCAGCCGTGCCAGTGCTTATATTTCGTTATATGAAAATATGCTGGCCGGTTCGGGAGCTGTGCCGCTGGATTTATTACATTTTTATGCCGGACAGTTGCAGCAGGAAACTACAGAGCTGAATCTCCGGCTTATTGCAGGCTATATTTCTACCATTTATTGGGGATTCTTATCTGAAAATACAAGATTAAAAGAATCTGTAAATATAGAAAATACATTATGGAAGGCATTACAGGCACAGACCGCAAAAAATAATAAGAAAATTCTATTCGATGGTTACCGGAATGTTTTCCAGTCTCAGCAGGCTTATGATGCTCTGTATGCCATCTGGAAATCACAGACCCCGCCAAAAGACGTGTCCCTTAATGAAGACGATTTTACGAATCTTGCCCTCTCATTATCCCTACGGAACAGTAATAATGGTGTTTTGCTTGATGATCAGCTGACAAGAATTAAGAATCCGGACCGGGTGAACCGTTTTAAAATTATTATGAAGGCTGCTTCCTCGGATCAGAAAATACGTGATGATTTTTTCAACAGTCTTATGGAAAAACAAAACAGAACGAATGAATCTGCTGTTGGGGCAGCCTTAAGCTACTTACATCATCCGTTAAGGCAGAAAACTTCTGTAAATTATCTTCTTAAATCCTTGGAGGTATTGCAGGAAATACAAAAGACAGGAGACATTTTCTTTCCGGATAACTGGCTTCGTTCAACATTCAGCAATTATCAGAATCCGAAAGCACTTGAAATGGTCAATCAGTTTCTCTTACACAACCCTAATTATAATGCGATCCTGAAGAATAAAATTTTACAGGCAGCCGATAACCTGAAAAGAGCTCAGACCCTGGTGAAATAAATGAGATGTGCAATAAAGTTCTAAACGTTATAGTCTCCAAAATCTATAACGTTTTAATTGCCACGTAATGCAGATCTGCAAGAGATTTTTTCGCTCGCTGATTGGGCAGATGGCGCAGATTTTTTTACTGACTTGGTGAAAATCTTTGATTTTCAAACTTCTGTGTACTTCTTTGCCCCAAAGTATTTAAACTTAAAAATCACTAAACAGTCAAACTACCTTTTGTTCCTTTTGACTTCGTTGAATCTTCAATTTGTGATTTAGAGAAATTATTGCTAATTATGCGGATAAAATGATTCATTTATCCTTGTGGTAAACAATAAAACCGTGAACGCAGATACTTTACTTCAGTTTTCTGCCATTCATCAGGAAAATTATTTATATTTAAGTAGCCATAAAAATTCAGATGAAAAAATTCATGCTCATTACAGGGATCATTATACTGCTGGTTTTTATTTTCCTTTATAATTTTTGGGGGTTGGATCTGTATCTGATGAATAAAATGAACCGATCTCAATTACCTGATGAATATAAGAATTATCAGAATATTGATACGAAAAAGCCTATTGTTTTCGGGCAACATGAAATGAAACTCATGTGGAATGACAGTTTTGAGCCGATCCAACATTTTATAAGCTCAAAAGGGGATATGATCATTATGACAAGTGAGATCCCTAAGAACAGAGATCAGGAAGAGGTAGAAGAAGAAGCCAGAGGAGGCGGGGTTCGTTTCCATCAGGATTTTCATTTTTATAAGCTTGATAAAGAGGGAAAAATCAAGGATCATTACGTCTATAAGCGGACTAATAAGAACAGGGGAGAAGAGCTGTTTGGAGACTTTATTGTCAATAAGTATAAAAAATATTACCGAACCTGGGTTACAGACGGAGATACACTGGCTAAACCGATTATCATCCAGAATGAAGATCTGAAATGGGATAAGGAGCAGCAGATTAGCCTGTATCATAAGATCTTTGAGGAAACAGACTATTTTGATAATGTCAGTAAAAGTTATCCTGAGCAGGAAACGACCTATTATATGGATGGAAAATGGTATCAGATGCGAACCAATACCAAGCTTACCGAAAGAATCTATAACCACAGAAGACCTAATGGATGGAGCAATCTTTTTAGGCATTATTCTTCTAAAGATATGGCTATGGTACCCAACAGCTTTCCTGAAATATCACCGGTTTATTTTCAGAGAACAGAAGTGGTGGAACTTACCCATAGTGTAGGAGGCGGTTCTGCATCATCTACCGCAAAGAACTGGAAAGGAGAGCTGTACTGCCAGCTACCGGTTGATAAGGATACTTTAAAATTTAAAATATCGATGTATTTTGAAGAAGGCTTTACCACACAGAAATTCTATGAAAGTCCGGGAGAAAAAATAAGAAAATATAAAGCTGAACTGGAAAAACAATATTCACCTTATTTCTATTTTGCAGATAAGAATTTTAATTTTCAGCTGTTTACAACAAGTGACCGGAAACTCTACATCATAAAACCCGTCAAATAAAATCAATTCATTCATAAAAGAGAATTTTAGAAACCCTTGAAAAAACTAATTAGCCATTTTAAATTCAGATTCAATCAGAGTTTTAGATTATTGAATCTGAATCCCAGAGCCAGCCTTCCGGCTTTACTTATTTTCGGCCTTTTGATTGTCGTAAAGCTTCCTGAAAATTATTATTATCCTGTTCTGTTTTTTTTCCTCCTGCTGTTGTTTCATTTGGAAAGAAAAGATATTCCGTTCCTGAAGAAAGTCTTTGTGAAAAGCTGGCCGTGGGTGATCTCCTTAGAATCAGCATGTATCTACAGTGTTTTGTTATTGGGAAACATCCATTATAAAATTGAGAAAACAGCTTTAGCAGGCTATATCCTGATTTTTTTACTGACCGTGATCCCTCAGAAAACGAAACCCTGGCTGTCCCCGAAATGGAATTTTATTCCCAATGATTTATTTGAATGGAGGAGTTTTCTCCGAAAGAATACCTGGATGTTTTTGATAGGATATATTGCTGTTGTATTTTCATCCTATCAACCCATATTGCTTATCTTAGCAGGAACATTTGTATTGGATTTCATTTCCCATATTTATGAACCGCATGAAAGTAAGGAAATGCTCGGAATGTACTTTAAAAAGTATAGCTTGAGGCAAAAACTCAGAAGGAATTCTCTGTTTTTTAACCTTTTGCTTCTGCCCGTTTATTGTTCATATCTCATCTTACATCCGGCTGAAAGCGTATACCTTATTTATTATTTTGCTTTTATGAACCTGTATTTCCTGCTGATTATCACAAGAAAGTACAGACAGTATACCCATAAAGAAAAAAGCAGTTATTATAATATGGCCGTTTTTATTGAATACTCAATCTGCAGTATGACTGTAATCCCGGCTTTGTTTATCCTGAATACTCATTTAAAAGTTGCCACTCAAAATATCAGAACTTATGTTGGAGATTAAAAATGTAAATGTTGAATTTAAAAGCCAGAAGGTATTAAGTAATCTGAATTTATTGATAGAAGAAGGTTGTATACTGGGACTTCTTGGGAAAAATGGAGCAGGAAAGACCACATTGTTTGAATCCCTGTATCAAAGTGTAAAATTCTCAGGAAATATCAATTGGAAAAATAAACGTCTGAAGCGCGAAGTGATCTCTTACCTGGAAACGGAAAATTATTTTTATCCCTATATGACAGGGGAAGAATATCTTGCTTATTTTATTTCAGAAAAAGAAGTTAATGTTGCGGAAATCACTGAAAAATTCAATCTTCCTCTTAAAAAATATGTACAGTATTATTCCAGCGGTATGAAAAAAAAGCTGGCCCTGATTGGAATACTGATGCTGGATAAACCGATTAATATTCTGGATGAGCCTTTCAACGGGGTTGATTTTGAAGGGGTACATATTTTATATGATGTGATCAGGCAGCTGAAATCAGAAAATAAAATAGTGATTATAAGTTCCCATATCATTGAAACCCTTTTCCATACCTGTGATAAAATAGCGGTTCTGGAGAATGGAAGCATCCATAAGATCTATGAAAAGAAAGATTTCAGTGAGTTGAGTACATTGAAGTTTTAAAACTATCCGAAAATGAAAAATTCAGACGATCAGCTATATGTAATTACCGGGGGACCTGGTGTAGGGAAAACTACACTGCTTGAAGCACTGAATAAGCAGGGTTTTACAACAGTTAAGGAAGAAGCGAGAAGGATCATTAAAGAGCAGATAGATTCAGGAGGAGATGCATTGCCCTGGGAAAATAAGATAAAATATGCTGAATTAATGCTGAATGCTTCCGCAGAAACCTATCGGGAAATTAAAAATACACATCCGGAGAATCCCGTTTTCTTCGACCGTGGTATTCTTGATACGGTCTGTTATATGGAAATGGAGAAAATCTCATTATCGGACAAAATCCATACAATAATTCGTGAAACAGTATATAACAATACCGTTTTTATTCTTCCGCCCTGGAAAGAAATCTATGAAAATGATTCAGAAAGAAAGCAGACATGGGAAGAAGCTTTATCAACCTTCGAAAGCATGAAAGCAACTTATGTAAAATATGGTTATCACGTTGTTGAAGTTCCAAAAGATACGGTGAAAAACAGGGTCATGTTTATTTTGAAAAAATGGATGGCTTGAAAAATTAATAAAGCAAATTGGCCGCTTCACTTTCGTCTTCAGACCTCTCCAGTTAAATCTTTTGAAGGGGGTTGTGTTTTCCATTGTGATATAATATTCAGTCCATAAAATAGAGAATGCTTATAATTTCCGAAAAATTCACCATTCATAAGTCGTTCATTTGATGCATATTTGTATAAAAACAAACAATGATCTTAAAAATTATCAATGGGATACTAATTCTGGCCGCTGTTTTTATGGGAATAAAGCAAGGAACGGCGATGGTTATGGGGAAACCTGAAATGACGGCAATGTTCGGAAAATGGGGGTTTGATAAAACCGGGCTGATGATTAACGGAGCAGTTACGATTCTTGCCGCTGTATTGATCTTATTCCCTAAAACTTTTATCTGGGGAAATTTTTTGATGGCAGCCGGAATCCTGCTGATTATCTGCTTCCATCTGGCAGACAAAGATTTTAAAGGAGTATTGATTGAGATTCCGTTTCTCCTGCTCAACCTGCTGATCATTTATCTGCAGCATCCTCTTAAAAATTAATGGAGTAACCTTAGTTTGGGATTATAAAGGTTTGAAGCCGGGAGCTGGAAGAGGGAAGTTATGAAGGTCATTAATAATAAGTTTTGATCTGTTTTTAGGATAATTTGATTCTACCATGGTTTTCAATACCTATAACTAGAAGTAACTTCCAGCCTCTTTCTTCCATCTTCCAGCCTTTAATACAAACTCTCAAGATAGCCTATGAAAAAGTATATCATGTTCACTATTTCCGTGATCTGCGGAATATGTACAGCGTGTGGACAGAAATCACCCGAACGTCAGGAACGGAATCCTGCAATATCAACGATAAAAAAACAACAAAGTATGGATCTTTCAAAAATTACAGACACAGATGTAAAATTGGCTGTGGAAGCGTTACAGTCAGGAGATAAAAGCTGGTACAGCTTTTTCACGGAAAACCCGGTTATGACCGATGACGGAAATACCGTTAACTTCAAATCATTCTTCTCCAATGCTCTTGGAAAGGAAAAATTCCTCACCATAGATAAAGTAGAGAACGATGGGAAGGACATTTACGGAAATTTCCAGGCAGGGCAGTGGGGTACATTTCCCGTATTCTTCAAATTTCATAAAAATGCGGAGGGAAAGTTTGACAGACTGGATATAGGGCAGAGCAAGTAGAATACAGCTTTCTTGCTTCTTGTTTTTTTAGAAGTGGCCGGCAAAATTCTTACAGACCTTGTTTACATTTGAACAAGGTCTTATATTTTAACTCAGTTTGCGATAAGAATTTTTGATTTATAGAGCTTGGAAGATGGAAGAAGGAGGTTCTGAAGGTCACCAACAATAGAATGCCCTTTTTTTAGCTAATTTGATTTTACAGAGGTTTTCAGTATCTATAAATAAAAGTGATTTCCAGCCTACTTCTTCCATTTTCCAACCTTTTATATTTAAACTCCTTAACCCGGCTTCAGGTTATTTTAATTATTTTTTGGAAGATTATATTTTTCGTTTTTCAAGATGGAGGTAATGGCATCTGAAATTTCAAATAGTTTTCCATTGCTGTTATTTCCTAATAAAATAATGGTCAACTTTTCATTCAGGTCAGAAACTAAAAGTGCTTCATAATTTCCGGATTTTCCATCGTGTAGATGCTCAATTAATTTTCCGTTTTTAAATTTTGCTAGTCCTAATGATGATTGAGTTTCCGGAAGATCAAAATGCCGGCCTAATTCAAACAATGAATTTGTACTAATTATTTTATGGGAGTGAAGACACTCTGCCCACTTCAGTAAATCATTAGTGGTGAGGTAGGTTCCGCCTGTTATAGGTAAATCTGGTTTGTCTGCCACTAAATTATTGTTAAATGCCTGAGCTATTCTTTCTTCATTTTCGAAAAGAGTCATTACAGACGAGCTCATCTTACAAGGTTTGAAAATGAATGTTTCAACATATGTTTTAAAGGACATTTTGGTCAGCCGTTCAACAATAAACTGGCGTAGAAATAGATTATTGTTGTTGTAATCGTAATGGGTGCCAGGTTTGAAATCAAGCGTATCAATGCTTTTTAAACCATCGAAAAGGTCTTTATCATTTTTAATTTTTTTCCAGTTTACATTAGGAATTCCGCTTGTATATTGCAGTAAATCTTTTATTTTAACTTCATCTGCCCATTTTGGCAGCTCCGGAATGTATTGGGAAACCACATCCGTTAGTTTCAGTTTGCCTTGTTCTTGTAATTGCAGCAAAGCAACTGCACTAAATTCTTTGGTGATTGAACCAATATTAAACCTGTAATCAGTCGTTAGTTTTTCTGTTTTTGAAGCATTTGTAAAACCAAAAGCCGCATTATAGATTATTTTATTATTTTTTGAAACTAATACATTCCCGTTAAAAACTCCAATTTGACTGGACCATTTCATCAGAGACTCAATCTGATTGATCTTTTTCGTCTGAGCGACAGCATGATGAGTGAAAATGAAGAGAATAGTAAAAATAGAGAATAATTTTTTATAATAGGACATGTTTAATTTCTTGTTTTTTTATTGGTTTTTAGTAATTGTCAATCTGAGTTAACTGATATAGATTGATATTGAACTTCCAGGCCTCTTCAATTTTATTATGGTCTGCTTTTTTTAATATGGTTGATGTGTTCAGCAAAGTCTTTGTAATCGGAATGCCCAATATAACAGGCAAAATAAGGTTTAGAACTATAGATCTTTTTGAGATTTGCTTCATTGTTTTTCCAATCCATTAAATTTTTTAATTCAATAATTTCATCATTTTGAAGGATTAATTTTGAATTGAATATTTCCACAATGTCTTCCGGTTTTTGTTCCGGCGGCATTTCATAAAACAGTCCTTCACCTCTTCGGAAATTCTCATAGCTTCCATCTTTAAATTTTGCAAGAAAGAAATGGGTGGGGGTATTGCTCATGCTTTGAAGAATCCTTTCAGGCATTGCGTATTTACATTTTTCAATTTTGATTATATCAGAGTCAAACTTTACCATATTTTCAGAGGTAAGGGTATACTCAATGATTCCTTTTTGGATAAATTCGGTATCATAAGGCCTTTTATCTATAATACCATACCGTTTTTCATGTAATCTGTTATAGATGATCTCAACTGCTTTTCCTTTATGTCTGAATACGACACAAGGGAAAAATGTTCCGTCATTTAACAGAACAGAAGCAGAATATTCATCGCCGTAAGGTACACTGGAAATAGGTTCAACATATTTGTTCAGAAGGTAAATGAGATCATACTCATCTATTGTTGACCCATAACGCTTAAAATTTTTTTCGTCTCTTTCAATGATAATCATGGCTTTAGATTAGCTTATATATATGACATGCCTGCATAGATGTGTTGTACAGGGTATCATAAATTTTTACAATACTACAAAAAAATAGCTACAGTATAATATTTATCTACTTTTAATATCTCTGATCATTGTAAAGAATTGGAATTCAATTATGTAATGAGCCATTCTATTCTATATTACGTTTGTTGTAAATTGAACACTGTGCCGGCAGGATCCGTAATCCAGTGCATGTTTTCAGGAAGTTCCTCAATTTCGTCACAGGTTTCCACACCGTTTGACTGCAGATATTGGGTCGCTTCTTCTACATTGGGAACGGTAAGCTGTAACCAGGTTTCAGAATGGGTGTAATTGTCTACACAATCCAGCCATACTATATTGCTGCCGAACTTCACCTGATGGGTTCTGGAAACAGTGGGATTATTAATCGGTTTTTCTTCCACATCCAGCTTCAGAATATTCTTGTAAAAAGCAATTGTTTTTTCATATTTATTTTTTGGAATTTTTATAGCGATATTAATTCCGGCTTCAAATTTTGGGTGCATATTATCTGTTTTTTGTGAGTTTTACAAAGTAATTATTGAGGTGAATTAGAAACCTTTGATTAAAATTATCAATTTACTGTGAAAATGAGCTTGCCACAGGACAAGATTTTATCCGGATGAAATCCATTCTTCGTGAATTCTGTTTAAATAAAGGTTTTTCGGTATTTTTTAATTCATATCATATTGTGTTTTATTTTGCGGATTTCAGGGAGAATAAATTCATTTATGGTCAATATTTTTTAAATAATTTACTTTGATTAGAAAAAAATGATTAATTTCGAATGCAAACCAAACCTATTATTATGAAAAATTTAAAAAAAATCCAGAGACAGGAAATGAAAGTAATTAAAGGCGGGATTAATTGCCCGGGCGGACAAATATGCTTAATCGGTGGAAAATGGCAATGCATGCCTTATGATGGATGTGGCGGCGGAAACCAGCCTTAAAATATACGTTTAACCCAATAATTACTTTATTATGAAAAATTATAAGAAAATTTCAAGAGATCAATTAAAAAGTATCAATGGTGGAGCAGCTGGATGCTCTGAAGCATGTTGTCCGCCGCCGGGAATAAAAAAATGTCCCTGGGTGCTTTGTTATGCACCATGTGATATATTAATGTGATAAACAGTATTAATGTAGATAACTAAAAAGCCTTAGATTCAAAGATTCTAGGGCTTTTTTTAATGGGTATACCCGTACTTGGTTAAAATCTATTTAAAAACATCAAATTACCACTTTTGTGGTATTTAAATTTAATCCTAAAATATTGTAATTAGCAATTACAAATTATTGATGCTGAATGAGCATATCAAAACAGAACCCTCATTCCTGTGGTGCGTTTACCTATTTGAAGGCACAATGTTATTCCGGCACGAGACAATGGCAGAATGCCGCGTTATGTTATCAAAAATATTTGCCTATCCATGATTCTTTGTACACGGATGACATACAAAAAAGTATGGATGAAGCGGAAGCGAAATTTCAGAACAAAGAAAAGCAGCTGCAGATAAAATCCCAAGCAAAAAGATCTGAGTTTTGCACTGTAATAACTATCTGACTAAAATGATTATCAAAACTTCTGTGCTATTATAATGCGGAATCTCATAAAGGTTTGATTGAGGGATAAAGGAAAAATATTTGAAAGGAAGAATAAATCTAAAAAATAGCTTATTCTTATACCTTTAAAATATATAATAGTAACTATTGTAGAGCTTTACTATTAAGTCTTGTATCGGCAACTTTAGTTAAGAGAGCATCACACTTTTTTTCTTCCCCAAGGGTAGCTAGGAAATTCTTAAGACAGAAATTTTCTTTCAAGACCTTCGCATACGCAGCCAGTGTTCCATATGTGGCGATTTCATAATGTTCCACTTTTTGGGCTGCTGCAATAATACCCGCATCTCGGACAGATCCTGCTAGTGTTTCTTCCATAATACTTTTGCCTTCATCCAGTAGTCCCTGCATAGCATCACATTTCTTTGCCTGAGGTCTTTTCTTTAGTGATTTAAAGCATTCTTCCAGTCTCTTAACATGAATTTGTGTTTCCAGTAAATGAGCCTCTATTGCTTCCTTAAGCTTCTTATCCGTAGCATTTTTGTGCATTTTAGGTAAAGCTTTTACTAAAGCCTTTTCAGCCCAGTAAATATCTTTCAGTGAATTTTCAAATAAGTCTTTAAGCTCCTTGGCTGCTCCTTTTTTAGCAGGAGTTTTAATTGTTTTTTTTGTAGTGGATTTTGCCATAATATTAGATTTAGTGGTGAGAATTAATAACAGCAATTTTAAGACCATACATTTTAAGCAAATAACTACGAGTATTTCATCTTATGATCTGGCTCATAAAAAAAAAACAGGGTTCTGCATATATTAGAGAAAATATTACCAGACAGCATTGCATTTCTTTTACCGTTTCAGTTTTGAAATATTGTTTTGTATAAATCCCCTCTTAATTATGAAAAAGAACCTTTTTGACCGATTTTCCGACTGGGCTGTATGTTTTACAGGAAGTGCGGGCGCATTTATCGGCGCAAGTCTGATGGTGGTTGCATGGGCAGCTACTGGCCCGATGTTTAAATTTTCAGAGGTTTGGCAGATGGTAATCAATACCGGAACAACTATTATTACCTTTCTTATGGTATTTCTGATTCAGAAAGCACAGAATAAAGACTCTAAGGCTATTCAGATTAAACTCAATGAACTTATTGCAAGTTATGAGAACGCAAGTAACCGGCTTGTGGATATAGAAGATCTGAGCGAAGATGAACTTGATCAACTCCATAAATTTTACGAAAAATTAGGCAAATCTCCCGGAAATAAAAAAGGACCATCTGGCAAAAGGGATGATAAGTATAAACAAGGTCGTTACAAATAATGATTTATTGAAATGAATTGTTTTATAAAATAACATAATATGGAATGTGATACATGAAAATTATTCAAATCACTCAAAATGAACCTTTGATTTCTACCACAACAAAAAATTATTCATATGAAAAAAAGTAAAGAAAATAAGAACGAAAAGTTAAATCAGCTTGAATCGTTAAGTACATCCAATGATATTGAGATGCTAACAACCAATCAGGGTCTGAAAATTAATAATAATCAGGATTCCTTAAAGTCAGAAGAAAGAGGTCCCACATTATTGGAGGACTTTATTCTTAGAGAGAAGATCACTCATTTTGATCATGAAAGAATTCCTGAGAGAATTGTCCATGCGAGAGGATCGGGAGCTCATGGTGTTTTCAAGCTTCATAAAAACATGGAGAAATATACAAAAGCAGGATTTTTAAATCAGGTCGGAAAAGAAACTCCTGTATTTGTAAGATTTTCTACTGTAGCAGGAAGTAAGGGAAGTACTGATCTGGCAAGAGATGTCAGAGGATTCGCAGTTAAATTCTATACGGAGGAAGGGAATTATGATCTGGTAGGAAATAATATTCCTGTATTCTTTATTCAGGATGCCATGAAGTTTCCTGATCTGATTCATGCCGTAAAACCCGAGCCTGATAACGAAATTCCCCAGGCCGCTTCTGCTCATGATACGTTCTGGGATTTTATATCATTAATGCCTGAAAGTATGCACATGATTATGTGGGCAATGAGTGATCGTGCTATTCCCCGTAGTCTTAGAATGATGGAAGGTTTTGGGGTTCATACATTTAAGTTCATTAATAATGAAGGTACAGTACATTTTGTGAAATTTCATTTTAAACCTAAGCTTGGTGTTCATTCCGTAGCATGGGATGAGGCTCAGAAAATATCAGGTATTGATCCTGATTTTCATAAAAGAGATCTTTGGGAAGCCATTGAAAACGGGAACTTTCCGGAATGGGATTTCGGAGTACAGATTATTCCTGAAGAGGATGAAAATGATTTTGATTTTGATCTGTTGGATCCTACCAAACTAATTCCTGAAGAGTTGATTCCTGTACAAATTATAGGAACATTGACACTGAATAAAAACCCCGAGAATTTTTTTGCAGAAACCGAGCAGGTGGCTTTTCATCCTGGACATCTTATTCCGGGGATTGATTTCAGTAATGACCCTTTACTTCAAGGCAGACTGTTTTCCTACACAGATACACAGTTATCTAGGTTAGGATCTCCTAATTTTCATGAGATTCCTATTAACCGCTCTGTTAACGGTGTTCATAATAATCAGCGTGATGGCCATATGAGACAGCAGATCGTAAAGGGAAAAGTAAGTTATGAACCTAATACGATTGGGGGCGGGTGTCCTTTTCAGGCAATGATGAAAGAAGGGGGTTTTACTTCGCATCAGGAAAGAGTTTCAGGAAATAAAATACGGGCACGAAGTAAAAGTTTTGTGGACCATTATTCGCAGGCCAAATTATTTTATAACAGCCAGTCAGATCATGAGAGAAAACATATTCAGAAAGCTTTGATTTTTGAATTGTCTAAAGTCAATATTCCCGACATTAGAGAAAGGGTAGTAGGACAGCTAGGATATATCGATAGGGACCTAGCTGCTAAAGTTGGTGAAAAATTGGGGATAAAAGTAAAAAAACTGGATCAGCCTAATCAAAGTATTCCAGCTGACCAAAACCCAGATACTTTACAAAGTGAATCTCTGGAGCCTAAGCCAGATAAATCAGAAGCACTCAGCATGCATAATACGATTAAAGATACAATTAAAAGCAGGGTGATTGGATTTATTGTAGCTAATGGGTTTAATGAGGATAAGGTGAACATATTGAAGAATAAATTGGAGTCTCTTCATGCAAGGGTAGATTTTATTGCGCCAAGTATGGCACCTGTGAAGTCTGAAAAAGGAACATTAATTAACCCTAAACATACATTGACAAATACAGCAAGTGTATGTTTTGATGCATTGTATATATGTTCAGGGAAAAATGCAGTGCAGGAACTTTTAAATAGTGAGAATAAAAATGGAGTGTTGAATTTTGTAAATGAGGCCTACAGGCATTGTAAAGCAATTTACTTTGGAGATGAAACCGAAGAAATTTATATTTTTAGCAATATTTCCGATAAAAAGCATGACGATCCTGCAGTTATTACATCAGAGCATCAGAACGGGATTGAAAAATTTGTAAAAGCAGTGGCAGGACATAGAGTTTGGGAGCTTGAAACGGAGCGGAACAGTTAAAAATTTTGTAAAATAATTTACAAAATCCAAAAAATGTATGATGGGTGTAAAGATAGTGTGAATATGTGCAGTATATTATATTTAAGATTACGCATGTTTGTAAACTGTTATCCAGTTTTACTTTTTTGTTACCACTTTTTGCAAGATGTTCAATCGTTAGACTGCCTATTGGCCGGTTTTTTTAAGAGATTTTATTGACCTATTTTTATATTTTCGAATAGGTCATTAAATAGGTCACTTTTAATATGCCCTTTTTTGATACTAGCGCTAAAACAAAAACGCTGTAAACATCAATGTTTACAGCGTTTTTGCTTATTTTGGTTTCTAGCCTGGCGGAGAGTGAGGGATTCGAACCCCCGGACCTGTTACAGTCAACAGTTTTCAAGACTGCCGCAATCGACCACTCTGCCAACTCTCCCTGAACTTCGGCTGTACCGTCGTTTTCAGTGGTGCAAATATAGAAAAATTTATATTAATTCCACAAATAAAAACAGTTCAGAATCTATATATCTTGTTACTTACTGTATTGAAATTAAAAGTTTCCATGTTGTACAAAATTGATAAATGTACTGGTTACCGGACCGTTATCCGTAGGATTATTGGTGGATTAAATGCCCTCTAAGTTTTTTCATTTTATAGTAAAAAATTTAGAGGCAAAATTATATGCAAAGCTTACACCTTTGATTTCCAAAATTATTCAGAAACTTCATTAATTTATAACATTACGATATTATTTTAAAAAAGATGAAGAAGGCTGGAAAATGGGAATGATGATGTTAAAAAGCCAGGGCAGTTAAGTGATCTCAGTAGGAGATTATAGTTTTTGGGCTACTTCCGGATTAAACCCGGATTCCAATGCTTTCAATGGAGGAAGTTTAGGCAATATAGCTGGTGTTATGGAACTCAATGGCAACAAAAGATATAAATGGTGAAGTTATTGAGGGAATAGGAATGAAGCCTGATATCTATGTAACGTCTCCTACTGATGCAGAACTCGCCTGCCGTTTTTGTAGACAGGATGATGATAGAAGCCGTAAAATATCTCAATACCAAATAATCTGGACTTATAGAATGATGCAAAAAAACATGGAGACTTAACTCTCCATGTTTTTTTGGTGAATACTTTTTAGATCACATTTTAATCTCCTTTATTATACTCAATTTATTCCAGAATGAAGTGCCATTTATAACCTTATTAAGTAATATCAGACTTATGTTTCCAATGGTAGTAGGTCCATTCTATACCAAATAATCCGGAATGGATTTCAATATCGAGATAATCATTTTTTCCAAACTTATTATAGATTTTAGGTTTTACATTGATTATCATAGGCTTTGTATATTCTCTCAGTTGGTACGTGCGCAAGTAGCCACTATCCTTCATATGTTTGAAAAGGTCAATTTTATTCGTAAGAATTTCATATTTCTTATTTTCAATGGTGAGAAATACTTTACCAGGAGTTAAGACTTCTGCTTCTGGATGTAAGTGTGGATGTTTTGTTGCTGATATGTCTATCCAAAATGGGGTAGGATTCATCTTTTCTTTCGGAATAACCTTAAACTCATAATTTGCCATTTTCTGTGACCCTTCCGAGTCCATTTTTTCGGATACATAACTTTCTTTGTCGGTAATAAAATATTCTTTAGATGATGGTTGGGAAAAATCAAAAGATATATTAATGGCTAAAAAGAATGGGATACAGTAGAAACTCATTGTCATTAAGATCTGCTGGGTTTTAGTTGAAATATTCTTACTTTTCGCTTTGATAAAAAAAGCTGCTGCCAGAGTTAAAAGGAATAAAATGAGCGGGTTAATTAGAGTGAATTGATACAGTTCTGAAATTTTCCAAATGATGCAGAAATATAAAATAGGGGAGGTAAGAAACAGAAGCTTATAGCTAAGATACAGATCAATATTTTTTCTGTCAGTATCATTCATGAAAAACCTGATCCAGGGAATACAAAAAATGATGATACAGAGAAATTTGAACTGCAATGATAACGGATCTGAAAACAATAAAATTGTACATAAAATTATTCTTGTAATGAGAGAAAATATAATATTTAGAATAATTCGTATGTTATATTTGTCCATTAATTTTTTGAATAAATATAGCATAATTTTTTGTTGAATCATCATTGTCAAAAAATAGGTATATGTTGGTTTCTATTCAAACAATATATAAAGTATATTATTATCTTATCTTTTAATGTTACGTATCTAAAAAAATGTAACTTTATAGTATAGACAACGTGAATGATAGTAATGAGGGGTATGTTTGTTTTAGAGAAATCACATTATGGATCATCAACCGCTTCCCATAACACCTGCCCTTGACAGATATATCGCAAGTGCCAGTTATTTTTTGCAAAGCGCAGGAGAGTTTTGTGAATTTAAGATGGTGCCAAGGATGTTTTCAACACTGTTTTTTGTGATAGAAAAAAAGAATTCTCTTGAAATGTCTAATGGTACGGAAGTCCATAAATTCCAACCCAATTCCATTTACGCTTTGGGTGTAGGGAATCTTCCTGCGTCATTCCATGTGATATCCGAAATAGAGGTTATTTTGATACAGATGCACCCTGGTATGTCGTGCCTGTTCCACAATGATGATGCACACATTTCTACCAATCAGCGGTTTGATATTACCGATATAGACCAAAGTATCAAAGATCTGAACGAAAAGCTGGCTTATGCCGATTCGATTAGGATAAAATGGCAACTTATACAGGAATATCTTATGAGAAAATTCCGGGTAAATCTACCAGACAAATACGGAGCAGTTGCAAAAGCCATCAATATTCTCCAAAAAAGTTCAGGAAATTTTCCTGCCCAGAATTTCAGCGGGCAAGTGTTTACCAGCCACAGAAATCTGAATTATCTTTTTATGGAGTATATTGGTTTCTCACCGAAGAAATATGCCGACATTATCCGTTTTAACACTTTTGTGAATCAATATATAAAAAAACCAGAATTACTGTCTGATATTGCCTTTCAATGTGGTTATCACGATCTTTCACATCTGAATAAAGATTTTATGCGATACATCGGGACTTCTCCGTCGGATTATTTTGAAAACTTTCATTCCGATGTCAATAACTGGTGCGAGCTGGACCGTTTCAATTCTTAAAAATTTCCATTTTTTACAAACAACACTACTTAAAGCGAGAGTACCTTTGGATAGAACTAAGGGTATTTTTTATGCCAAAACGTGTTGAAAATTTAAAATTAAAAAAATGGAAAAATATTTTAAAATTATTACAGTGGTATTTTTTTTGGTCATTACCATATCGTGCAGCAAAGACGATGAAGCCTCTGAACTGAAAACATATCCCGAAGAAAACCCACTGGCACTGTATCTTGAGAAATCTGAATTTAACCAATCGACAGCCAATCATGTTGATACTCTTTATTCTGAACAAGGATTTCAATTTAAGCCAAAAGTAAAAGGTATAATGAAGGCAGTAACACTTAAAATTCCGGATAATGCAACTAATATACGTGTTACTATTTGGAATGCTGATACCCATGTCATTATCAAAACAATAACAGTTCCGAATGTGAATGCCAATACAGAAATACGCCAAGAGATTGAGCCTTTGGAAATGGTTCCTGAAACAAGATACAGTATTGTTTTCAATGGAAATGACTATTACGAACGTTTAAGAGCAAATGGCTCCGAACAAAATGCTCCGATAGATGCCGGAAACGTATCGATAATTTATACCGTTTTTGTTGATGGAAATAGTCAAAATTACCCATGGCCTATGCAAAAAAAATCTTATTTGGGCGATATAAGTTTTGTTTTTCAGCAAACAAAATAGTTTTTTTAGTGTAAGTTGTGTATTTAAAAATGAAAACAAAAATTTTAATTATATTTCTTATAATTAGAAGGTAAGAATTATGCTGTAAAGTCAGGCGATACTGCATTTATTCTTAGAGAAACTCTACACTTGCATCAAGTCTTTAGAAAATAATCCGGAGATCCTGATAACAATATTCCAGCCTGAATCCAAAGAGGTAGAAGATTTTTTCAGCTACATTAGTGAAAAGAGGGAGGTAGATAAAGATATAATACCAGAAGGATGGTAAATTAAAAACGACTATGGAAAGAAAAAGTAAAATATTAATCCTGTTTTTTATTGCTGTAGTAGCGGTGTCACTTACAGGATTTTTCAATTCTTATATTAGATTTTTGCCGGAACCAGATAGGTTTCCGTTGGTTATTCATATTCATTTTGCGGCGTTTGTCTGTTGGTTTGCCTTACTTATTATTCAACCTGTTTTGATAAAGCAGAAAAAGTATGAGCTGCATCATACAATAGGGAAATTGTCCTATTTTATTGCTCCGGTGTTGGTTGTTACTATTCTTATTTTGGTAACGAGTCAAACCAGGCGAGAAATACATATTTCTGAAGACAGAGCTGCGGTTACTGCATTCATTGGTTTGTTGGATGCCATTTCGTTTTCTGTATATTATCTCATTGCTATGTTAAATAGGCACAATTTGAGATGGCATGTTGCCTTTCTTATTGCTGCAACCTTAATTATCCTGAACCCCGGAATGTCGAGATTGCTCAATCATATCAAACCCGGTTTGGGTTTGCCTGCGGCAGTTTTTCTTCCATTTTTAGTTTCGATAAGCATTATTCTCATTGAAAAGATTAAATGTAAAAAACCGGTTTTAAAAAGCCCTTACTTTCTGTTCTTTTGCTGTTGGACACTAGAAATAGTATTGTTTATCACCGTTCCGAATACAGAGTTCTGGCATTTGGTGGTAAGAAAGATATTGAGTATCACGTAAGATTATTTAAAATTATTTTGATGAAGAACTGTATAATAGTCTAGGCAATGATATATTTAAATACATCATAAACGCTATAAACAAAAAAAACCTGCAAATCATTGATTTGCAGGTTTTACCATTTTTTTGATGTCTTTTGAAAACTTTTGTTTTCACATCTTGCGGAGAGTGAGGGATTCGAACCCCCGGACCTGTTACAGTCAACAGTTTTCAAGACTGCCGCAATCGACCACTCTGCCAACTCTCCCTGAACTTCGGCTGTACCGTCGTTTTCAGTGGTGCAAATATAGAAAGATTTTTATTAATGGGCAAATTTTTTTTATGTCTTACAAAAAAAGTTGAAAATAGCTTAAGGCAGAGTAATCCGTAACTGTGAATTTCAATAGAAAATCTGAAATTATAAGGGAAAATTCTACAGAATATCTTACATTAAAATATCATTGATAGGTTGAATAGGCTGGGGTACATCTGTTTTGCCCAGTATCTGCAGTAAATCAATTTCTATGGTACGGCAGATAGAAAGCATAGGGATATCGGTACCTAAGCCTTCAAAAGGATTTTCGGAATAATCTCCTATCAGTTCCATCAAAACATAGATCCAGCCAACTATAGCGCCAAATGGGATCATCAGCCATACTCCGGCTTCACCCAGTTTTGCAAATTCCGCTACAATGCCTAAAGGTAACAGGAAAATAAAAATACAGTTGAATATGAAGCTTAAATTGGCATATTGGCGGGGGATAGGGAACTTTTTAATACGTTCAGCTCTTCCCTGATGGTCATAAAAATCAGAAAGCACTTTTTGCATATCCAGCTGTTTTCTCATGTGTAGAACTTGTTTTTCTTCAAGCTCTGCAAGATCCAGAGACTGCAGGTTGATGAGCTGGGTTGCTTTATTGGCAGCGCCGGCTAATCTAGACTCATCGAAAAAATAATTGGTTTTCTGTTGTTCATTTAAAAAATCTTTAAATAGTCCTATACCTTCAGATTCCTGCCGTTTCTGGGCTATTTTTCCAAAATGCCACCGCAAGCTCACATGTTCCCATTGCGTTGGAACCAGAAGTTGGTCCCTGAAAGTATAGAGCCAGGCGATATGCCGGTAGATCAGACGCTCTTTGATCTGTTCAAGTTCCTGTACCGTAAACTGTGTATCAGGGCTGTTTTTTACAAAAGAATTGACCATTACTGCCCAGCTTCGGCTACTGTTTACAATAGCACCCCATATTTTCCGGGCTTCCCAGACGCGGTCGTAAGACTGGTTATTTTTAAAACCGATGTAAAAAGCCAAAGCAGTACCTACCAGTGAAACCGGCAGCCAGGGAATGGAAATCCAGTGCCAGCCCGCCACTTTATAGAGTACGGACACCAGAGTCATATAAGTGGTCAGCCACCAGATATGATGGCCTGCAAAACGCACAACACCTTTCAGACCAATCGTTTTTCTGACAATCATTTTTTATTATTTATGTTTTTTAAAGATCATGAATTGAAAATAATACATCAGTTCCTTTGCATAATCTTATACGATGATACAAATTTTAGTATAATAAAACAAGAATTTACTTTAAGGTTTTAACAGAACTAAGTAAGAGAATATCATTTTTATAGCCATCGTCTCCCAATAGGATTTATCTTTTGTAAAATAAAATAGTGTATCTTTGAAATTGTTGAAAATGACCTGACATGGATATCAAATATGTGGCTGTGAAAAAGTATTTTACTTCATAGCTTCCCAGAAAGTTTGATGTTTTTTATAAATAACCTCAGTTCGGAATAAGAAAATCAGACTTATATTAAGTGTTATAATTGATGATCAATTTATAATTTTTTGTAAAAAAATATAACGCCACCTGAGCCCCTTTTAGTGCTCCTTAGGAGTACTCTGTTCATAGAATTTAATACATGATCTAAGGAGAGCTCCGTAGGAGCGACCTGATAATTATAATGATTAATATGTTGTTCTGATAGAGCTTTAATACGAACAAAATTTGAAAAATAATTATAACCTTACCTCAGGGATTAGAATACCTGATGGATGCTGGTCTGAAGCTGGATGATGGAAGAGGGAAGTTTTGAAAGTCATTAAGAGCAAATATTGATCTGTTTTTATTTAATTTTCTGGAGGCTTTCAATACCTATACCTAAAATTAACTTCCAGCCTCCTTCTTCCATCTTCCATTCTTTTATATTTAAACTCCTTAACCCCAACTCACGTTATTTTAATATCTTTATCCATCCAATCTTTAAATATTAAATACTACATCTTATGCAGCTAAAACCACTTACTTTAGTTTTAACCGTACTTTTTCAATTGTTAAGCTTCACAGCATTTTCACAGAAAACTGCAAATTTAAATTCTTTACTGAACAAAAGCTCAGAGTTTATTTTTCCACAGACACCGGAAAAAGTATCAGCCGCTTTAAAGGTGAAAACTGAATTTTATGAAGATGCCAATGATGAAAAATATGCCAAGTGGCTTACCAAATCAGGGTTGGAGCTATATTGCAGTCTTGGAAAGAATAACGCAATCAACGAAATGTTTTTTGATATTCCGGAGGATCAATTTTTAATTGTTGATGGACTTCCTTTTGGCCTTGCAATGAACAAAACAACTTTGCAGGAGGCTAAAACCAAATTCGGGAAGCACGGAGTTAAAATCCAAAAACTTGGTGATGGCAGTTCATTTCCGGGAGGTTCACAACTGATTTTTAAAAAAGGAACACACTATGCAACTTTACTTTTTGATGGTAAGGATCTTTTAAAATCTTTGGGAATTACCAAAGAACTTATTGACCCGGCAGCCAACTAACCGAATACTTGTAAAATAAACTAAACCCTCTGAATATAGAATTTGGAGGGTTTAATTTTTTGGAGACCCTTGAATAGAAGACATCTTCAACTTTTAATAAACAATGGGTGATCTTTTTTATAAATCATAGCAGAGAATTTCATATTGCAATAGGGCAGACAATCCCTAAATTTGTTATTATTGTATTAAATTAATCCTCAATACAACAGCATGGGGCACTGGGAAATCTTTTTCTTCTTTTTAATAATCGCTTTTGTGTATTCATCAATAGGATTTGGCGGAGGTTCCAGCTACTTGGCTGTTCTGGCTATGTATAACCTTCCGTACCAGGAAATACGGTTAACAGCATTAATCTGCAATGTCATTGTTGTCATTGGAGGAGTTTATATTTATTGGAAAAATAAACAGGTTAATTGGAAAAAGGTGATTCCCATAACCCTGGTAAGTGTTCCCATGGCCTACCTGGGAGCTGTATTAAAAATAAAACAGGAAACCTTCTTTTTAATTTTAGGAATTACACTAATCGTGGCGGCCCTATTATTATGGGTGAAAACAGAAACGAAGAATGAAGAAAACACTGTAGAGGATTCTAAAATATCAGTTGTCAGAAACAGTTTTTTGGGAGGAGGCATCGGATTTTTATCAGGATTGGTGGGAATTGGCGGTGGAATCTTTCTTTCACCGTTACTTAATCTGATGAAATGGGATACCCCGCGAAAGATTGCCGCAACATCCAGTGTTTTTATTTTAGTGAATTCCATATCCGGAATTTTCGGGCAGATATCACAAGTATCGATAGATATAGATTTTTTCAGAATCCTGAGTTTATGTCTGGCTGTTTTCATCGGCGGACAGATAGGGTCAAGAATGTCTCTGAAATGGGATGCGCTGGTCATCAAAAGAATGACCGCAGTATTGGTTTTAGTAGCAGGAGTAAACGTTTTAATAAAGTATTGGTAAATGAAACTTAAAATATTGGCATTTGGTATAACGAAAGATATTTTCGGAGCGTCAGAAAAAATAGTGGAGGTAAATGATGATCTTAATGTAAAGCAGCTGAAAAACTTTCTGGAAGGAGAATTTCCGGAACTGAAAAAGCTGAAATCATACTTTATAGGAGTAGATGAAGAATATGCCGAAGATGAACAGATATTAAGCAGTATCAACAAAATAGCAATCATCCCTCCGGTAAGCGGCGGTTAACTCAACTGATGATGAGGCTTCCAATAAAAAGACTCCGCAAAACATAAAAATATCTATACCCGGTACAAAAAATCAGGATTGCAATGATTGATATAAAAATAACAGAAAACCAGCTGGATATCTCTAAATGCCTTGCCATAGCTCAGGATCTTACAAGCGGAGGCATCGCTACATTTATAGGAACAGTCCGCAATATCACAAAAAACAAACCCGTTATCCGCCTGGAATATGAGTGCTATCAACCCATGGCAATAAAAGAGATGCGGAAAATAGCAGAGAATGCGGTTTCTTTATTTTCTGTACAGAATATTGTCATTCATCATCGCATCGGAATCCTGTTTCCCGGTGATGCCGCGGTAATAATTGTGGTCAACGATGGGCACAGGGATGCTGTTTTTGATGCCTGCCGGTATGTTATCGATACCATAAAACAAACAGTTCCTATATGGAAAAAAGAAGTGTTTGAAGATGGGGAAGAATGGGTTTCTGCCCATCCGTAATTGGAAGAACTAAATTTCGTATATTTACTATACCAGTTCGTGAAGTTATGAAAACCAATATACTAGAAAATAAATCTGTAGCCCAGATAGAAATCGTTAAGGTTAAGGGTGACATTAGTTCTTACTTTACTGATGATATTGCTGTGGAAGAACCTCTGGAAATCCGGGTGTCTTCTGGATTGGAAGGACAGCGGGAAACTAAAAATATATCAGTGACGATGCGAACCCCTGGCAATGATGCAGAATTGGCAGTCGGTTTTCTTTTTACGGAAGGAATTATTTCCGGTTATCAGCAGATTAAGAAGGTAGAACATTCCCCAAAAGAATGTTCAAGAAACAGCCAAAATATTATCGTTGTGGAATTGATAGAAGGTCTTGCTCCTCAGCTGATGAAATCGGACAGAAATTTTTATACCACATCCAGTTGCGGAGTATGCGGAAAAAGTTCTATAGAATCTATCAGAACGGTAAGTCCGTTTCAGAATCCGGAAAAACAAAACCATATAATACCCCTTGAAATACTATATCAGCTGTCGGGAAACCTGCAGTCTTTTCAGAATAATTTCAGTGCTACCGGAGGAATCCATGCTTCCGGTATTTTCGATTTAAAAGGAAATTTACTTGCCTTAAGAGAAGACGTGGGAAGACATAATGCTCTGGATAAGCTTATTGGACATGCTTTGTTTACAGAACAGCTTCCCCTTGAAGATAAAATTCTGGTATTAAGCGGAAGAGCCAGCTTTGAGCTGATACAGAAAGCTGCCATGGCAGGAATATCGATAGTTGCAGCCATAGGAGCACCTTCAAGTCTTGCTTTGGATCTGGCGAAAGAATTTGATATGACTTTATTGGGATTCCTTCGGGACAATCGGTTTAATATATATAACCAAAGCCGTTTTCTTGAGATTATTATGAAATAGTAAGCAGGAATATCTAAATAAAAACATTCGTGCATCCGTGGCAAAAAAATAAAAATATTGATATAAAAGCAGGCAGTGTTACACTAGAAAAATGAACATCAGCAGCCATCTAAATAAGTAGACCAATGAAAATAAGAATAAAAGACAACTCAATCCGCTTACGCCTTACCCAGTCGGAAGTTTCAGAATTAGGAAAAAACGGAATTGTTTCCAGCGTGACTCAATTCGTAGACAGGCCATTTATTTATGAAATTAAGAAAACGGATGATGATGAACTTTCCGCAGTCTTCATTGAAAACAGAATAGTCATGAAAATACCTGAAACCATGATTGAAGAACTGGTTTCTACAGACAAGGTAGGCTTTGACGGACAGACAGGTCTTGTAAAACTACTGGTAGAAAAAGACTTTGTATGTATAGATAATACCCTGGAAGACCAGAGTGATAATTATCCGAACCCCAATCTTACCTGTTGATCCCATTACAAAATAAAAAGCTATGGAAGATAATAACAAAAAGAAAGAAATAGAAGAAAGTATCCGCAAAGAACCTGATGCAGAGAATCCCTATACTTTACTTGATCTTAAGCTTACCCACGTTGAGAAAGCCGCTGCAGGAATACCTGCTGTGATGGCTGCTTTTAGTGATTTATTTGAAGAAAAAGCTCCTGTTCGGGGAATGAGAGCCTTATTTAAAATGAACCAGATGGGTGGTTTCGACTGTCCCAGCTGTGCATGGCCGGATCCTGATGATGAACGTTCTGTTTTAGGTGAATACTGTGAAAACGGAGCAAAAGCATTGGCCGAGGAAGCAACTACGAAAAGAGTGACACCCGAGTTTTTTAAGCAGAATTCAGTATATGATCTTGCCAAATTGGATGATTATCAGATCGGAAAAATGGGACGGCTTACAGATCCAATGTATCTGCCGGAAGGAGCTACTCATTATCAGCCTATCAGTTGGGAGAATGCCTTTAAAAAAATAGCAGAACACTTCAACGCACTGGAATCTCCGGACGAAGCCGCTTTTTACACTTCCGGAAGGACAAGTAATGAAGCTTCTTTTGTTTACCAGCTGTTTGCCAAAGAATTCGGAACCAACAATATGCCGGACTGTTCCAATATGTGTCACGAAACCTCCGGATCAGCATTGCGCCCCACCATTGGAATTGGTAAAGGAACCGTGACACTGGAAGACTTTTATGAAGCAGAAGTCATTGTAATCATCGGGCAAAATCCCGGAACCAATGCTCCGAGGATGATGAGTTCACTGGCCAAAGGGAAAAAAAACGGAGCTAAGATTATTGCCATTAATCCTCTTCCTGAAGCAGGTCTGATGGGCTTTATCAATCCACAGAGTGTTAAAGATATTCTGAAAGGCGGTGTTCAGCTTGCCGATCTGTATCTTCCTGTAAAAATCAATGGGGATATGGCTTTATTAAAAGCACTTGAACTTTTATTGATTGAATTTGAAAAGAAAAACCCGGGCACTGTATTCGATAAAGACTTTATCAAAGAGAAAACAGTAGGATACGATGATTTTATAAAGCAGTTTGATCATTACAACCTGGATGAGCTGGCTGTCCTTTCAGGAGTTTCTAAAGAAGGATTGTATGAAGCAGCAGAAGCGATCGCCACTAAAAAAAGGATTATTTTCAGTTGGGGAATGGGATTGACCCAGCAGCCTAACGGAGTTGATATGATTCGTGAGATCCTTAATATTCTTCTGCTGAAAGGAAGCATAGGAAAGCCGGGAGCCGGAGTATGTCCTGTCCGGGGTCACAGCAATGTGCAGGGAAACAGAACCATGATGATTGATGAAAAGCCTACTGATGAACAGCTGGACAGACTTGAAAACTTTTATGGCTTTAAAGTACCCCGTAAGCATGGCTATGATGTTGTTCGCGCCATAAAGGCCATTCATGAGGAGAAAATAAAAGTGATGTTCTGTATGGGAGGAAATTTTATATCCGCAACACCGGATACTACCTTTACGGCCAATGCGCTGCGGAAGCTTAATTTACTTGTATCAGTTTCCACCAAACTAAACCGCGGGCATCTGGTCCACGGGAAAGAAGCGCTTATCCTGCCAACATACGGGCGAAGCGACAAAGATATTGTAAATGGTGAAATACAGATTGTCTCCACAGAAAATTCAATGGGAGTTGTTCAGGATTCAAAAGGAATGCTGGATCCGGTATCTGATAACCTGGTGAATGAGACCCAGATTGTCTGCCGTATGGCCATGGCTACTTTGGGAGAAAGGTCTGTGATCAACTGGCAACGTTATCATGACAGTTATGATGCTGTGCGGGATGATATTGAACAATGTATTCCCGGATTTGAAGATTATAATGTCCGTGTCCGCCAAAAAGGAGGCTTTTACCTTCCGAATGCAGCCCGCGACAAGCAGTACTTTTCTAAAGAACTTGGAGGACGGGCTCCCTTCACTTTAACAGACATTCCGGACAATACCCTTGCTCCGGATGAATATATGATGGCCACCACACGTACCCATGATCAGTTCAATACAACCATTTACGGACTGGATGACCGATACCGTGGAATTAAGAACGAACGCCGGGTGGTTTTTATGAATCAGAATGATATTGACAAAGCCGGATTTAAAGCCGGTGATAAAGTAGATCTTTATAATTATGATGATGGTATAGAAAGAGTGGCTCCGCTATTTATTATTGTTTCCTACCAGATTCCTGAAAAAAATACTGTAACCTATTTTCCGGAAACTAATGTGCTGGTATCTGTAAACAACGTAGTGAAAGAGAGTAATATGCCGGCTTCCAAATATGTTAAAATTAAAATTAAAAAACACGATCCCGAAGTTTATAAAAAGGTAGATGAAATGCTTTATAAAGGAGCTGTTCAAAGACCTTAACCGGATAAAAAAACGATATCAATGAGAAAGATTATATTGTTATTCCTGTTTTTAATCTCAGGAGGTATTTGGGCTCAGTCTCAGTTTACATTAAAGGTTGGGGGAGAGGTAAAACAGTTTCTGGAGCTCTCTTTATCAGAACTTTCAAAAATGCCGCGAAAAGAGGCTTCATTAAAAGATAAAGAAGGTAAAACCCATATTTATTCCGGAGTGGTACTTCAGGATATTCTTTTAAAGGCAGGAGTTCCTTCTGGTAAAGAACTGCATGGTGAGAATCTGTCAAAATATGTATTGGTAAAATGTACCGATGGATATCAGGTTCTGTTTTCACTGGCTGAACTGGATTCCTCCATAGCAGATAAGAATGTCATTATTGCAGATATGGTGGATGGAAAAGCATTGCCGGAGTCAAAAGGCCCGCTCCGTATCATTGCTGAAGGAGAAAAAAAGCCTGCCCGAAGTTCTTATCAGGTGGAATCTTTGATTATAGGACATATTACAGATTAAATATACGGCAAAGAGCATTGGGTAAAATGCTCTTTGTTTATAATAGCACATAAGGTCAGTAATACAAAGCTTTGTTTATTAAGGTCATTTGAATTTACAATGGCTTTTAATATTTATAACCAGAAGTAAACTGCAGACTCCTTTCTTCCAATCTCCAATCTTTAATATGTGTCTCCTTAACCAAAACTAGGTTATTTAGAATCACTTAGTTTGTCGATTCCATCTTTCAAAGAAAATACCTCCGCCTGAGGAAAAGCTTTTTTGATGATTCCAGCTGCAGAAGCACTCCGTTTCCCGGTTGCGCAATAGCAAACAATAGGAACCAAATGATCGATTAAACTCAGCTTGTTTTCCAGATCATCCAACGGAATATTCTTCCCGCCGATATGGAAATTCTGATGTTCCAGCTCTGTCCGGACATCTATCAGCTCATACCTGTTATTCTGTAATTCTTCAAAAGTAATTGAAGCAATGGTTGGAGTAAGAGTGGTAATCTGAGTTGAGGTTTTTCGCAGCTTAATGGTTTGGGTTTTTCCGCTCATCACGTTGATCATCCATAATTTTCCGGCTAAAATATCTTCTGATCGGGTTAAGTATTTTATCGCTTCGTTGGCCTGCATACAACCTACTATTCCAGCCAGTGTGGGAATAACTCCGCCTTCCCTGCAGTTAGGAACCTGTGATTCTTCTACATGAGGGAAAACATCCCGGTAATTGGGGGAATAACTGCCGTCTTTCTGCAGAACATTCCAGAGGCTTACCTGTCCTTCATGCTGATAAATAGCGCCATATACCAACGGTTTTCCTGACAGGACACAGGCGTCGTTCAGCAGGTATTTGGTCTCGAAATTATCGGTTCCTTCAATAATCAGATCAAAGTCTGAAATCAGATCCATTACATTATCGGAAGTAACTCTCAAACGATAAGGAACCACCGAAACAGAAGGGTTCTGCTGCTGCAGTCTTTTGGCAGCAATATCTACTTTAAATGATCCTATATCATCAGGGGTATATAAAATCTGGCGGTGAAGGTTACTCAGAGAAACAATATCATCATCCACAATACCGATCGTTCCTATGCCGGATGACGCTAGATATTGTGAAGACGGGCAGCCAAGACCACCCATACCCACGATCAGTACTTTGGAATTTTTAAGCAGTTCCTGGGAAGAAAGGCCAAATCCGGGTAAAACGATCTGGCATTGATAACGTTCAAATGGATCTCCACTCATAATGATTTCTTTTTTGCTGCTGATCCATAAATACTTTTATTAATGCATTAGTGGCAGCTATTAATCTCTATTTTTTCAGAATACCCTGAGCCCTTTCAGCGTCTTCAGGGGTGTTCACATTCATTAAAGCATCAGGGTTCTGAGGTTTCAGAATAAGAGTGTCACTATTGATGAGTACTTTTCTCGGGCATGTATTTCCGATCCCTAAAAAATTCAGCAAAAGAGGGTAGCTTTTTGGCTCCCAGATGGTAATCAGGGGTTCCGGCAGGCCATCAAAAGGACTTTCATAAGTGGTGGCTGCTTTTGTGCTATCCCGTGATTCGATCAGAAACTCCAGTGATTTTTTATCCAGTAAGGGCAGGTCACAGGCAACAACGAGCCAGGCTTTATCCCTTTGGGAACGGAGTGCAGAAAGAATTCCTCCAAACGGACCCATATTCAGGAAGGTATCTGTAAGAGCATGATAATCCGGATTAAAATCTTCCAGCTGATCCTGTCTGCAGGAAATAAAAACTTCCTCACAGAAGGGAGCCAGTAAATCCGCAGCAAAATAGCGCTGTTCCTTTCCGTGCCATTTCAGTAAATCTTTTGGAGTACCCATTCTCCTGCTTTTTCCCCCAGCCAGAACAAGACCATTGAGGGAAGGAATGGTATTATTCTCTTCTGAAATCATTTTTTCCACCGGATTTTTCTATTAATTTAATTTCTTTAATAACAATATCATGGCTCAGGGCTTTACACATATCATAGATGGTTAAGGCGGCTACAGAGGCTCCTGTAAGAGCTTCCATTTCTATCCCTGTTTTGGCTTCAACTTCCGCAGTGCAGTAAATTTCAATCTCATTTTTATCATTTACTTCAATGTCTACTTCACAGTTTTCAAGGCCTATCGGATGGCAGAGCGGGATGAGCTCGCCTGTTTTTTTTGCAGCCATTATCCCTGCGATAATAGCGGTCTGAAAAACGGACCCTTTTGGGGTTTTAAAATCACCTTCTTTCAGCTTTTGAAGAATGTTTTCAGGAACTTCAATTGTTGCTTTGGCCATAGCTTTCCTGTGGGTAATCTGTTTTGTGCTTACATTCACAATTTTGGGCTGCAGCTTTTTATTAAGATGTGAAAAATCTGTCATACGTTTTTTAAGAATTATATTTCCATATTTTATAAACTTCACCTTTTCTGAAAGAGTTCTGTTCCAGAGGCAGCTCTATAAAAGCTTCCGTATCCGCGAGATGGGAAAAATCTCCTGAGCCATTGGTGTCTACAATTTCGGCAGTTAACATCCCTTCTGAATTCACATGAAGTTTTACCTGTGCAAAATACTGAAGAGAAGGTAGAAAATCAATATCATTTTGTAAAACCGCGTACTGAAATGCCGGATCTTGTATTTCCAGGGATTTTCGCAGCCACGGAATAAAATAACGGTGCAGGCACATGAAAACCGACACAGGATTTCCCGGAAATGCAAAAACAAGCTTTTGATTTCTGCTTTTTCCAAACCAAAATGGCTTTCCCGGTCTCTGCTTTATTTTATGAAAGAGCTTCTCAACGCCCAGTTCTTCGCATACCTGGGGTAAATAATCAAATTTTCCCATAGAAACACCGCCGCTCATCAGAAGTATATCATATTCCTCAATACAGCGTGAAAGTTCTTTTTTTATCTCCTCGTAATCATCATTAAGATGAAGCATATCTGCCTGAACGGTATATTTTTCAAGGACAGATTTTATGCTGATTCCGTTTGAACGTCTTAACTGGAACGCTTCAGGAACAGATTCAGGATTGATCATTTCGTCTCCCGTTGAAATAATCAGGATTTTGGGAAGTTTTTTTACAGATAATGTGGTTTTTCCTACGGATGCAGCAATGCCGATGATAGCCGGAGTGATCACCTGATTGGCTTTAACCAGGATTTCTCCAGCTTTTTTATCCTTTCCTTTAAGGTGAATATTTTGGCCTTTTTTTATATCAATCTGAATCGTGGCGATTCCGTTATCAATGGAAATATCTTCATAGCGGATGACCGTATCTGCTGATTTATCCAGTGAAGCTCCCGTCATAATTTCAATACATTCATTGTCGGCAATAATGGAAACTGGAGGTTCTCCGGCAGGCTGTACTGCTTTAATGACAAACGAACGGATGCCCTGCTCGTAAGAGCTGTAAGCTATTGCAATGCCATCAACGGTAGGTCGGTCAAAAGGCGGTAGATCGCGGTCAGCAGTGATCGCTTCGGCCAGGACTTTCCCCAATGCCAGATCATAAGGGATGGATTCCCTGCCAAAATCCTGAGCCTGGGAAAGTATAATATCTTCTGCCTGTTGTACGGTAATCATTTCCATAGTTATCCTCCGATTGTAGCCATAGACTGATGAGTCTGTGAGGGGAGCAGGCTGAGTTTTTCAGCTTCCCATCCGTCTTTGGGTTTATTATTGATGGTGTTGATGATTCTGTTTTTCAGCTCATGATCTGTTTTTCCGGAACGCATTTCCTCTTTCAGATTGATACCGCCGCCTTCATACAGGCAGTTTCTTAACACACCGGTAGGAGTGATGCGTATTCTGTTGCAGTCTCCGCAAAAAGAACGGGTGTAAGCCGCAATAATTCCTACATCTCCCATAAAACCAGGGATTGTATAGTTGTAAGATGTTGAACTTTTCGGATCCTCAATTTTTTCTATTTCAGGAAACTGACTTTTAATATGGTTATAAATGTGAGCATGATCCCATTTCAGGGATACTTCTGTGGTACTTCCGTTAAATGGCATTTCTTCTATAAAGCGGACATCCACAGGCAGATCTTTGGTAAGGGATACCAAGGGAATCAGATCTTCAATATTCTGCCCCTCCATCACCACTGTGTTGATTTTAACTTTGATATGATGGTTCAATAGGGCTTCCAATGTTTTCATAACCTTATCAAAGCTGTTCCGGCGGGTTATCCTGAAGAATCGCTCTTTATCCAGAGTATCAAGACTCAGATTGACCGATTGTATTCCGGCCGCTTTAAGCTGTGGAATATATTGTTCAGTAAGGAGGCCGTTGGTTGTCAGACTGAGGTTATTGAGGCCTTTTAAATTTGATATTTTTTCAATAAGACTGATGCAGTTCTTCCTTACAAAAGGTTCCCCTCCGGTTATTCTGATCTTATCGACTCCCAATTCCGTAAAAACAGAGCAGATTCTCAGCATTTCTTCATCCGTCATCAGGTCTTTTTGTTTGATCCATGTAAGTCCGTTTTCCGGCATACAATAAGTACAGCGGAGATTACAGCGGTCCACAACGGCCAGCCTTAAATAGTTGATATGTCTTCCGAATTGATCTGTCAGCATTTTAAAAGAAAGAGTGTTACTACAAATATACTGATTGTTTTGGGTGGAATGGTTCAATTTTACACATAGAATTAAAGAGTATTTCTTTGGATGAACTATTTCATATTTCTGAATGATCAGCAGCAGTTCCTCATAAACCGTTATGATTTGTATAAGCGATTAAATGATGATAACCAGTTCTGTAAGCGTATTCATTGCTATTTCCTTCTGGAATACAGGAAATAATACCTACACAATTCCTGATACCGGTGTGATAGAATATAGCACCAATATTTCAAACAGTCCCAACGGAGACGGAACCTCCAAAATGAAGGAAAAAACAAAATGAGTGTTTTAAATGTGGTGAGAAATAAACTTATCCATCGAATTATGGCTGTTATCAAAAGAAATGAACCGTTTTTACCAAAAGACAAATTTTTATCAAATAAAAATAATTTTACTCGCATATTAACATGGGAATCCTTGCGTTTTCCAACTCTTCTTATGAAAGGAGCAAAAAAAATCCCGGCTAAAACCAGGATGTTATAATGAATTTATGTTTTTATGGTTGGATTACGAAGCTCTGCTTGCTAAGGGTGTGCGCTGAAAAATATCCCAAAGCTCCGTTGCTGATGTTACTTGGAGGGTTGGCCGGAGTTACACCGCTTCCACCGTCTGCAATATCAAGAAGAGCACTGTAGAAGGTGAAAACATTGGTGTCGATGCACTGCATTTCAACATGGATGGTATCTCCTACAACAACTTCATGGTCGGCACCGTCGTTGTCATCATTAGGAAGCATTAAAGGTCTCTGGTTCGGGAGACCATTATTGATGTTGTCTGAAAAAACATTCACGGTCTTTTTAGATAAATTATTAATGGTAAAGCTGAAAAGATAGCGGTTTCCCAGTGTGGCAGGATCTGTAAAAACGGGTAGGAGGGTATAGCTGATTTTTCCTCCGAATGTAAAAGAATCCTGTTCCAGACCTTCAAAAGCAACAGCTTCCGGCATAGTGCTTTGGGCGGTGTATTGCTTCCCGTCTGCATTAATTTTTAAGGTATAAGTTCTTCCTGATGCTCCCACAAAAGCCGATGAAGTCTGATATTTCCCGTTACCAACATATTGCAGGGTCTCTGCTTGTCCGGTATTATCGCTTAAGATCACTGTGGCTCCTGTTACAGCAGGATACTGGTTATTCTGTGTAAAAGCGACAGATCTGGTTATTTTCACAAAATAAGGTCCCGGCTGGTTGGTAATATTTCCTTCAATAACAATATTTCCGCTTTGGTCTTCCAGGTCAAGATCGATTTCCTTCTGACAGGCGGTGAATAAAAAAAGAGAGAGTATAATTAAAAAAGTATTTTTCATGATTTAAAATTTGAAATTATAAGTGATGTTAGGAACCCATCGGAATAGGGAAGTCTGCATAGCACGGGTTGTTCCCGGGTTATTCGGATTGTCTTCAAAAGTAATGGTGTAAGCATTTTCACGGCCATACAGATTATAAATTCCGAAAGACCATGAACCACGGAAACGTTTCGTGGAAACAGGTTCGTAGGTGGCACTCAGATCCATTCTGTGATAAGCAGGCATCCGGTCTGCATTTCTGCTGCTATATTGGAATATCGTCTTGCCGTCCAGCTCATACTTTCCGGTAGGGAAGGTAACTGCATTTCCCGTGCTGTAAAGAAAAAGCCCGGAGAAAGACCATTTTTCGTTCAACTGATACGTTGCCACTATTGAAAGATCATGGGTTTTATCCATTCTGGCATTATACCATTCATTGTCATTGATACCATTGATCTTTCTTTCTGTTTTAGAGAGCGTATAAGAGATCCATCCGGTCAGCTTACCGCTTTTCTTCTTGGCAATTAATTCCAGTCCGTAGGCTCTTCCTTTTCCGAAAAGAAGTTCACTTTCTATATCAGCTGCAGTATCAAACGTGATCTGTGCCCCGTTTTTATAGTCGATTTGGTTCTGCATCGATTTATAATAGATCTCCGCATTCAGCTCATAATTATTATTGTTGAAATTTCTGCTGTAGCCCAGGCTGACCTGGTCTGCAATTTCAGGTTTTACCGTATAGCTGCTTCCTATCCATTGGTCTGTAGGGTTTCCGCTGCTGCTGTTGCTCAAAAGATGCAGGTTCTGGGTATTGCGGGAATAACCTCCTTTCACGCTGCTAACCTCATTGATGCGGTAATTGGCTGTAATACGAGGCTCCGGATTGATGTATGTTTTCCCGAATTTTCCTTTTTCTAAAAACTGGCTGTCCGTAAGAACCCCGTTTTCATAAGTATTGAAAGTATCACCACCCAGCACACTGAATAGAGCGAGCCTTACCCCGTAATTAACGGTCAGCTTATCATTCACTTTAAAATCATCATTGATGTACAATGCATTTTCCCATGAATATCTTTTATTTCTCGGAAAACTGCTAACACTTGTGCCTGAAGCGCTGCTTGGAGTAAGGGTATGGTAAATAGACTGGAGACCAAAGCGTACAGAATGCTTATTTCCGGCAAACCAGGTGAAATCCTGCTTAAGATTCCAGTCCTGTATCTTTGAATTCAGTCCGAATTTATTGTCATTACTTTCTAGGCTTATCTTATAATCATAATTGCTGTAAATAAAAGACGTATTAGAGAACAATTTGCTATTAATAATGCTGTTCCATCTCAGGGTAGCGGTTGTATTCCCCCAATCTGAGGAAAAGGTGTTGCCAATTCCCAAAACATCCCTTCCGAAATACCCCGAAAGATAAAGGCGGTTGTTTTCGTTGACCTGATAATTGGCCTTCAGGTTGAGGTCGTAAAAGTATAATTTATTGTCCTTAAAATCATCGGTTGTTTTCAGAAACAGATCGGCGTACGTTCTTCTTCCCGAAACAATAAATGATGACTTTTCTTTCTGAATAGGGCCTTCTACACTCAAACGGCTGCTGATGAGGCCTATTCCTCCGTTGATATTATAATCTTTGTTGTTTCCGTCTTTCATTTTTACATCCATCACAGAAGAAAGGCGGCCCCCGTACTGGGCAGGGCTGTTTCCCTTGATGATGCTGGCATCTTTCAGAGCATCGCTGTTAAATGTACTGAAAAATCCAAGCAAATGCGATGCATTATAAACAGGCGCTTCATCCAGAAGGATCAGGTTTTGATCCGTAGCACCTCCTCTCACACTGAATCCGCTGCTTCCTTCACCATTACTTTTGATACCGGGCAGAAGCTGGATAGTTTTCATGACATCCTTTTCTCCAAATAAAACCGGAAGCTTTTCTATATTTTTAATGCTTAAAGTTTCTGTACCCATTTGGGCTGTAGAAAGATTTTTATCTTTTTTGATCCCTGAGACAACCACTTCGTCAATGCTTTTGGTTCTTTCTTCTTCCTGGCTAAGGGGAAGGTCCAGTTTGATATTCTGATCCACTTTTACCTGCTGCTCAAAATCTTTGTAGCCAGGGTAAGAAATGATCAGAGTATAGCTTCCTTCCGGTAATGATAAGGAATAGAAGCCATATTCATTGGCCGTTACATGGATGGATGGGTTTTCACTTACTTTTACATTCACTCCAATCAGGAGCTCACCGTTCTTTTGGTCTTTCACGGTTCCGCTTACAGAATACGTCTGCTGTGCCATCGCTAAAGTACTGAAACAGAGCGCAGCCGTAGCAGCGGTAATTTTTAAAAAGGATGTTTGCATTAGTTTATTTTAAAGTAGTAAAACTTTCTTCTATAGAAATAACCATTTGTTGATGCCTGATTAGTAGGAAGAACAAGTGATTAGTTACACGAATAAAACTTATTATTGATACTATTCTTAGCTTTTAATCAACAATTTGTGATTTATAATTAATCTTATTAAGTCCTATCAAAAAGCTAAAATGTTTTTTTTGAATAAAGACATTTATAAAATATTCTTTGAAATAAACATAATACTGTAAATTATTTCATGTAAAATAAAATGCGACAAGTTTTGTCGTTGCTCATTCTTTTCTTTGTTGAATAATATCAATGGTAATCATTTGATTGTCTTTGTAAAAAAAGTATTAAATCTACTTAACGTGAAGTAAAAAAGTGTATTTTTGCACCGCTTAAAAAATAATAAACCAACAACTCAAATAACACAGAATGAAACGATTCTATCTCAGTGCATTGATGATATGCACAGCTCTGAGTGCATCAGCCCAGGAAGTCTTATGGCAGAAAGACATCAAGTCCTCCACTCAGGATTTCCTAAGCCAGATTACCACCACTATCGATCAGCAGTACCTGATTACCGGAAGTTCCATTCAAACGAAAGATCAACAGTCAGTTGCTAACAGCCAAAAGCAAAACAACGGCTACGATTTCCACTTGGTTAAACTCAACCAGCAGGGAGAGCAGGTCTGGGAAAAATACCTTTCAGGACAAAACCACGATTA
>NZ_JAVDUN010000011.1:0-112778 GCF_031456375.1 Chryseobacterium sp. 2987 | reverse complement strand
TATAGATTCAATCGAACGATAAGAGTTTTTGTGAAGATTAATACATTCTAATTTGAAAGCAACGCTAAATTTTTCTTTTCTATACATAAAAAAATACCCCTAAAAAGTGTCTAACTTTTTGGGGGCAGTCCAGATGTGAACCGGATTTTTTTATGATTTTTTTAAGTCCTCGTCAAAATAAGGAATTTCATCAAATGATTCTTTTACCTTAAAAATATCTTTGTTGGTTACAAATAACCTGTATTTATAATCATGATCTTCCTTTATATCGTTCTGCATTGTCTTGATGTCGAGACTTTCCAATATGTCTTTATACCAATTAAATACAGACAATGAGCGTGTAAAGACTACCAGATGACAATGATGTATTTTCATCACATAGTCATGATAAAAACGGATTGCCTCCTGTTTATCCGGGCTTGAAAAAAGGGTTTCCACTACCTGTCCCCGTTCATAATAATTGATCTGCCATTGCCCAGCCTTCATTTCCAGCCGTTCCATATCATCATAACGCTGTCCACCAACCCCTTCAATACAAAAACGGACGCAGCCTTCTGCTATCAATTGATTGTACAATTCATTAAGTTCCATCTTTCCGAAATTTTAATATTAATATGGTGAGGGTTGAAATATCTGGGATATCATCTGGTGTTTTTCCGAATAAAACAGGTAGAGTGTTCCCCACAATCCATAACGGTAAAACTGGGCTACAAATTTCATTTTCTCCCCGTCGGGATCAAGCGGTATCTCATCTTTCTGTTCCCAGGCAGCTGCTTCGCCTATCCACAATTTGTCGAAAGGCACACCGTCTTCTTCATCATCTTCATAATGATGCCCTACCGCCTGTACAATGCGCTCAATACCATTTTTAGTTTTATTGTTGGTGAAATTCAACAGGGCAGGTTCACTACCGTACGGATGCATTATCCCATCAAGCGCTCTTTCCTGTTCAAAGTCATGCCACCACAAATAACTTTGGGTCTCCAGCATCATTACAGCCTGCTGCAGAGTATACTTCCCTGAAAGACTAAAGCGTTTAGTCTTAGAATATTCTTCTTTTGTTACTTTTATCTTCTCGCCAATATGTTCAAAGGTATATTTCCCGTTGCCCCTATCCAGAATGACTTTATTTTCACTCTTTTCAATGTAATTTCTTTTCCATACCTCATTTTTTTCAAGACATTTAAGGGTAAACTCAAATGTATCAGGCAGACCTTCTTTTTCACTGACTTCAACATGTATTCCATCCCGTTTATGGTAATTGATTCCGCTGTATGAACTGCGAAAATGATCAACCGCAAATTTTTTGATTACTTCTCCTGCATCAGCCATTACATTTTTATCTTGTATACCGTGAATGTTCCAATAATTTACTTTGATATTCCAATCAGTCTTATCTTCTTTAAAAACTGCTGAAAACATATCATATCTGCTGTAAGAGCTTAGTTTCTTTAATGGAATGAGATGCTTTGCCATTTTCTTAGAGGCCGTGAAGCCTTTCCTGGTCTTTTTGTATAGCATCTTTTCGGTGATCTTTACATCACATTCCGGAATGTGCATGGTAATTTCTTTCAAAAAGCCATCGGCATCATAATGGTATCTGAAAAATTTCAGATTCATCCATCTTCTATTACCAAGGTAATATTGCACAGTCTCCGTAACAGGCATGGATATTCCGTTGATAATTTCATAGCCGTAGATGTCACGCTCATTGGGTCTGTATAAATACGAACCTGACTGCGTCAGCTGGCCGTCATTACTATATTTATCCACCCTTTCGTAACTCAGGCTTTCAATATAATCTATTGAGGTCTGAAGATATTCGCGCTCTTTATTAAGGTAATACCAATCAAGCTTCCTAAGGTTAAGCGGAGCAAGCAGCTGATATTTACCGCCTGCCAGCCGGAAATCCATACGGCCCATCTCTTCATTCTGGATAAAAAAAATAAAAGGAATACCTTCCCACTTCTCATCAACAATACTGCCGTCCAGCTTTAAAATAGGCTTCAATACATTTTTGAAACCTTTAATGCTAGTCAGACAGCTTCCCAAACTGGGATTACTCTCTATTTTAGTCTTCTTTTCTGATGTGGACAGTATGAAATCTTTTCCCATTTTAAATTATTTCGGTTAATATTGTTCAAGGTCGTTTATGATATAGCATTATGTACACTGAAACACCTGAGATACTATCTGGTGCTTCTCCGAATAAAACAAAAACAGCGATCCGAACATATGGTCGTGGTCCAGTTGGGCTACAAATTCCATCTCCTGCCCGTCTGGGTCATGTGGGGTTTCGTCACTTTGCAGCCAGTCCGGTTCACCTGTACGCAATGTGCCTTCGGTTGGGTTATCTTTTATTTCTACTTCCTGCATAATGCGCTCAATACCATTTTCAGTTTTGTTATAGATAAACTTCAGCTCTCTAGGCCAGTCAAAAACTCTTTCCTGTTCAAAATTGCTACACCAAAGATAGCTTTCGGTATGTACGATCATTATGGCCTGCTGCAGGGTATATTGTCCGGAAAGAACAAACTGCCCGGTACCATATCTATTTTCCGAAGTTACCTGTATTTCATTACCCAAATGTTCAAAGGTATATTTACCGCCCCATTTCCATTGCATTACCACTTTCTTATTACTTTTCACGGTGTATTCCAGAGGTGCATCACTGGTTTCTTCAGGAAAGCTGAAAGTATATTCAATAGTGTCGGGCAGACTATCATTTTCATTGACTTTGGCCTGTATCTCATCTTGTCTTTCAATTTTACAGGTATATTTGAGAAATCCGGAATACGAATCATAGAAATGATTAAATGCATGCCGATATATCATGTCGCCATAATCAGCATTGGTTACCGGCTTTTTTAAAGTAATGGAACGTCCCTCAATTTCCAGGTACCATGCATCCTCTTCTTCTTCAAATTTAGCTGAAAAAGGTATCCGCGTGTATGTAACCCCAAGGTTTTTATCTATTGCAGGAAGAATGTGGGAGGCCAGTTCCTTTGATGCAGTGAAGCCCTTGCGGGTCTTTTTGTAAAGGATCTTTTCAGTGATCTTTATATCGCCTCCCGGCTGATGTATGGTAATTCCTTCAATGAATCCATCTGCATCATAATGATAGGTATGCAATTCCGAATCCAGCCATTCCCCGTTGCCTTTATAATACTGTACTATTTTTGTAACCGGCATGAGTGCTCCGCCAACTTTATTATAACTGTATACCAGACGCTTCTGTGGACTGTACGAATACGAGCCCGACTGCATCAGAAGTCCGTCATTGCTGTAATGATCTACCTGTTTATAATTAAGTTCTTCTATCTTGTCTACCGAGGTTTGAAGGTGCTTACGCTTCACACCCATATCCTCATATTCTTCAAATTCATCAATTTTTTCCAGTTTAAGCGGGGCAAGCAGTCGGTATTTTTGATCTTCCAGACGGAAGTCCATGCGGCTTACATCCACATTCTGGATGATGAAAGTAAATGGAATTCCTTCCCATTTTTCATTGACTACGCCACCGTCCAGCTTTACAATAGGCAGCAGCTTCTTTTTGAACCCTTTTGTATCGTTCAGGCAGCTTTTCAGGCTGGGAAACCCTTCAATTTTAGATTTCTTTTTTGAAGGTGACAATATAAATTCTTTTTCCATTTCAAATTATTTTTGTTCCGTACAGATTACTTTTTAACACCTACCCAATTCCTGTCAAGGTCGCTGTATGGATAAATTTTTATCATCTTCAGCATATTGACGAACCCCTCATGTCCAAACATTTCTACGGTAGCCAGCTCTTCTTCAAATATCTCCATGCATAGCAGCAGATGGTGTTTGCGACCTTCAATATCAAATTCTTCATACACATCAAAAATGATATATCTTGGCTGGCCATCGCTTCCGGATATCTGGCAGATCTCATACGGATTGAATACTCTCCCGTATGCTGCACCTGCTATCTGCGTAAAGTTTTCGCACATACGTCTTTCCATGGTATTGAATGCGGTGGGAGGGTCCTGATTGATATCGTTGAAAGGCTGTTTTGTAAATGCGATCAGCTCATACGTTCCTTTTTGGTTGGGTTTTGTACCTTTTCCATCCGTAGTGATGAGTTCCATTGTGGTAAACCCGGTTCCTTCTATGTGATTTGGAAAATAATGCATATCCACGGCTCCTAATGTCATGCCTGCAATTACCCTGAATGGGATTACTGCGTGGCCAATCACTTCTGCCGAAGGGCCCAATGTGTTTTCAATGGCCTGTTGTTTCAGATTGTAATGTTCAATATATTTTTCGTTGCTGTCATTCATGGGATTCGTTTATTTTTTATAAGTATTATTGTCTTTACTCTATCACCAGCTTTACTCTTGTTATACCTTCTTCATCATCATATTCTTCATTGTACACACGTTTACCAATGATTCCATTTATTGCTGCTTGTACATCTTCCAATTCTCCTCCAAGTTCCAGAGTAACATTTCTTGAAGCATAATAGCTCTCCTCATCAATAAAATCGGATACATGCAGGTAAAACTGATTAAGTATATCTTCCAGCGGGTATTGTGAATCTTCCTCTCCTTCAAGTTCATAACTCAGGGCAAAGACATAATGACTCTCTTCAATATCTCTGTAGATGTTTCCTTCAGTCAGCTCGTAATTCGGGTTTTCTTTGTATTTATCAAGCTGTACTAATTGTATGTTTTTCATGGTTATTATAGTTATTGTTTAAAAATATATTCTGATTTCCTTATCAAGACCTTCAAACTTTCGATTGTAAAAAGTCTCTATACAATTGATTATTGACAGGATTTCTTAACCCTGCTTTTGATAAAAGAAGAAAAATTCACATTCACTTTAAAATTTTTGATATTGGTGGTAAGTTAATTTACTTTAGAATTACCTTCTGGATAGCCGCCTTTAGGGCTGTAGTATATTATTGAAACCCATTCGGATCATCTGGCTGTCTTTAGTTATTTTGATGTCAAACCATCAAAAAAGCTCTATAACATCTATTAATAGTAGTTTTTTCATGATTATTGTTTAAATATTAGTTTTATACAAATATAAAAAAAGTCCTGAGAAATAAATTTCAGGACTTTAATTTATCAAAAAAGATCTCTATTTAAACTTGTACCCTACTCCGATCTGAAGGAAGTTCATTTTCATTTTTTCATCGTTCACCGGATCTTTGATCATATTAGACAGACCAAAACTGTATCTTGCATCAACGAATAAACCTTTATAAATGTTATAATCTGCTCCAAAGAAAAGTCCGAAATCCGCAGACTTCAGCCCGTCATTAAATTGTTTTTCAAGAAACTGCTCAGCAGCATTGATTGATGCAGGATTTCCTACAGCGCCTTCCAGCTCAACTTTTACTTTAGTACTTGTTTTAATGCTTATATAAGGTCCTGCATAAATTCCCAACTCCGGTGTAGCATAATATCTGGCAGATACAGGAATCACAATTCTGTTCATTTTGAATTTTTCTGTTACGGTAATACTTCCGATACCCACTTCAGCTTTGCCGCCTAAACCGGCATATTCCAACTCTCCCTGGATTGCAAATTCATTATTGAACTTGTGCTCAACCAAAGCCCCGATATAAAATCCCGATTTAGATTTCAAACTGCCTTTAATCCCATCCAGTTCAATATCGTTTTCATTCCCGGTTAATTTGGATAGTGCATAGCCGCCTTTTACCCCAAATCTGGTTTGGGCATTCATTCCCGTAAACAGAGCAAGAGCTCCGATTAATAAGATTTTTTTCATGATTATTAGTTTAAATTTGATTTATAAAGATAAAAAAAAGCCCTAAAAATTACTCTTTAGGGCTTCTATTTTATAAATGTTTTGTTAATTACTTAGCAAAAACATATTTAACTCCGATAGTTACAGAAGATAAGTTTAATCCGAAGTTGTAGTTGTTTACACTTTTCGCACCATCTACATCGAACTTAGAAGTTCTGTATCCGAATTCACCGATAGTAGCTTCGATAGTCCAGTTTTTGTTTAAGAAATAATCTAAACCTGGCTTAACGTTAACACCGATTGTAGTGTAGTTAGCTTTGTTAGATGAAGACTGAGTAGCAGTAGTTGTTCCAGTTCCGGTTGTAGTAGTAGCAACAGATGAATTTTCGTTCTTAACGTTACCGAATTCCATTGGCACTTCTAATTGACCGAAGATGTAAAGTTTGTCAGCTAAAGTCCAGTATTTTCTTACGAATGGAGCAACAACGAATGCAGGCTTAGTTTCAGTAATTTCAGTAACTACAGTTGTGTTTCCAAAAGTCTGAGTGTTAGTTTTTGTACCTTTATCGCTTTTGTATCCAACTCCTAAACCTACAGCTAGGTTTGTACCTACGAAATATCCTGCAGTAGGAACAATTCTGAAGTTTTCTACTTTTGTATCGAAGTTGTTATCTTCTTCCTGAGCATAAGTTACCTGTCCTGAAAGATATGCAGTACCTTTAGCAATCTGAGCGTTGGATAAACCGAAAAGTGCAATAGCACCCGCTAATAATATTTTTTTCATTTTAAAAAATTTTAATACTTTCTGAGGGCAAATTTACAGTGAGCCCCTCTAATATTAAAATTTGTTAACCTGATTAATATCATTGTTAAAATTAATCATTTTCCGAAATTAAAACATAACAATAATGCAGCATTGAGGTTTTCACAATATTATGAATAAAAAAACTGAAATTTTTCAATGGTACTGGAATATCAATTATTTTCTTTAATTCATCAATTCATGAAAATTCATTCAAAATTTAAATTTTTAACACTTATTACAGCTTTAAAACGTTAATTTTTAAGATATTATACGCCAAAAATTAAACAAACGTTTAGATTTGAAGTCATAAATTTACAGTCCAACTCTTTAAAAAGTTCTTTTTTGTTAATATTTCTAGCCAATATCATAAAAAAACTCCGGCTTTTAGAGCCGAAGTCTTTCTTATTTGGTTTTTAAGTTTTCTTATTTAAGGAAGAAGTTATATCCAATATTTACAGCACCAATATTTCTACTGGCAGTATACCATCCGTAATCACGTCTACTGCTTACAGACTGATATCCTATATAAAGTTCACCTTTAGACATCTGATATCCGAATTTCGGCTGTGCATAGAACCCTCCGTCTACTCCATCTTTGGTAGAAATTCCGTATCCTAAATCTAGTCCAACAAAGATAGGAGCTCCTGAAAACTTATATTTTCCGGAAACTGCTACAGGGATAAATCCGAAATCATCAAAATGATCTTTTCCGAAGAAATGAGAATACCCTGTTGTAACTCCAAGGTCAAGACCTTTTGTAATATTCCACATATAAGCAGCATCTACTCCTAGTGTAAATGAAGAAGCATCGCCGGCATCCCCTACCGGAACTCCGATATGACCACCTAGTTTAAAACCTTCCTGTGCGTGTGCAGCGCCTCCTAAAAACGCAAAAGCACCTAGTAACAATAGTTTTTTCATTTTTAAAATAGTTTTCGATTGATGTCGCAAAATTACTAAATATTTCCATCACTCAGGCAAAATTCATGTATTGAATACCATAACAATAAGAAAAGCAGGAAAATTATCCTGCTTTTCGTTAAATAGTTATATGATTTCAGCGATTAATTTCCCCCGAATTTGAATCCCATCCCCACCTGAAGAAAACTGTTCGTTAATTTCGCATCTCCTGAGTTTTTTGCTAAATTAGAAACACCCATATTATATCTTGCATCAAAGAACAATCCATTTTCAAGTGCATATTCTGCACCCAGGAAAGGAGCAATATTCAATGTGTTCATCTGATCCTTAACATCTACTTTATCATTTCCTGATATTTCAAAGCCAGGAATCATTCCTAATCCAAAATCGGTTACGGTTTTCTCTTCTGCTGTAAGAATCAATCCGAAACTGGCTCCTGCAGATACTGAAAAATTCTCTGTAATAAAATATTTTGCAGAAACCGGAACCAATAAAGTTCCTAGCATTCTTTTTGATTTTACGCCGAAAAATGTTCCCGGATCGTCCTGATCTTCTACGTGTCTGTTGATTTTACCCCCAAGTTTTGAATAGAGAACTTCTCCCTGAAGCGCAAACTTGTCACTCAGTTTATGTTCAACCACTCCTCCTACATAGAACGTATGGGAAGGGTCTGTACTTTCAGATTTGTTGTTGTCTTTGAATTTTAAAGTTGAAAGAGAATATCCTGCTTTTACCCCGAATCTTGTTTCCTGAGCACTCATTTTAGCGCCTATCATTGCAATGGCTGCAATCAGTAATAGTTTTTTCATGATTATTTTTTAGTTCGACACAAAACTAGATATTTTTTCCAAATCCGCAAGTATTCATGAAACAAATTAAAATATTTAGAATAATTCCAGTATATATTAATTTTATATGCTCTTCTTTTCATGGCTTAAGATTTCAGACCTTCAATATAAAGAGTGCCGGGAAGTTTATACTCCACGGCACTATCTTATTTTCTTAAAATAATTTTCAGATCACGGAAATTTAATCTCTCAGTCTTTTTTCTTCATCATTATAGGCCAGGATAATCTTTCTCACCACAGGATGTCTTACTACGTCCTCTTCGGTAAGGTGTACAAAGCCTATTTCCTTAACATCTTTCAAGATTCTCATCGCCTCTTTCAATCCAGACTGCTGGTTTTTCGGAAGGTCAATCTGGCTGGGATCTCCAGTAATGATAAACTTAGCATTCATCCCCATTCTCGTAAGAAACATTTTCATCTGGGCATGGGTGGTATTCTGGGCTTCGTCAAGGATTACAAATGCATCATCCAGTGTCCTTCCTCTCATGAAAGCAAGCGGTGCCACTTCAATTACTTTTTTCTCCATAAACCCTTCCAGTTTCTCATGCGGAATCATATCCCGAAGTGCATCGTATAATGGCTGTAAATACGGATCCAGCTTTTCTTTAAGGTCTCCCGGTAAAAATCCAAGGCTCTCCCCTGCTTCTACCGCGGGTCTGGTCAGGATGATTCTTTTCACCTCTTTATCTCTCAAAGCCCTTGCAGCCAATGCTACACTGGTGTATGTTTTTCCGGTTCCGGCGGGTCCAATGGCAAAAACCATATCCTTCTTCTCTGTTTCTTTAACGAGTTTCTTAAGATTGGTTGTTTTCGCCTTAATAATCTTACCATTTACCCCCTTTACAATGATATCCTGGTCAAAAATCAGCTGTTTTTCATTTTCGTCTTTGATATTCAGAATATTTTCAACATCCTTTAGTTCGATGGAATTATGTTTGGAAATAAATTTAACAATATCATTCAGCTTCTGTTTAAGTATGTCTAAAGCTTCCTGATTCCCCATCGCAAAGATAAAATGGTCTCTTCCTGTAATTTTAAGGGTCGGAAAGCTTGATTTTATTAAATTGAAATATTGGTTATTAACACCATAGAAGATCTTTACATCAACATCTTCCAGATCATAGGTTAATTCAAACATGCAGTATTTTTATTTTTAGATTTTAAATTTAACGTTTTTTTTCAAATTTATATGAAATTCTTTTCGATAATCTTTCGGGCTTTCCTTTTATTTTAAATAACTTTGCAGGAAACACTATTTATTCTACTTCACAATCCATGTCAATTATTACCCTTACTTCGGATTTCGGAAACTTAGATTACAGAGTTGCTGCTGTGAAAGGCAAAATTCTGTCTCTAAACCCTGAGGTTAATATTATTGATATAACCCACGATATCCAGGCATTCAACCTTATACAAACCTCTTATATTGTTCGGAATGCTTATAAATATTTCCCTAAAGGAACCATTCATATCCTTTCTGTAGACAGTTTTTATAACAGATCAAGGAAAAACATTCTCTATAAAGCGGACGGCTCTTATTTTCTGGCCGCAGACAATGGGCTTTTAAGTCTTATTTTTTTTGATATAAAACCGGAAGCCATCTATGAGATTACACTGAACAGCCGTTTTGATGACATAGTAGACTTCACCTCTACCGATGTTTTCGTTCCTGCAGCAGTGCATTTAGCCGGCGGCGGACTTCCAGAGGTTATTGGAAGAAAAATAGACACTGCCAAACAGCTTCTTTTCCCTAAACCGGTTTATAACGAGTCGGAAAAGATGATTATTGGTGAGGTAACCTATATTGATAATTTCGGAAATATAATCTCGAATATCAGCAAAGATCTTTTTGAAACCATAAGCAAAGGACATGAAAGTTTTATGATCAAATTCAGGAATTTAACGCTTTCAAGAGTCTTTTCCAGCCACACAGAAGTGGTCTCAGACTGGGACAGGGAAACGGAATTTCACGGCCAGTCGGCAGCGATCTTCAATGACAGCCAGCTGTTGGAACTTACGATCTATAAAGGAAGCAAGAAAAACGGCGCGAAAAGCCTATTTGGACTGAATGTAGGAGAGAATATCTACATTGAATTTTTCTAAAATTATATATTTCATAAAAAAACCGATTTTTTTTATATATTTGTCAAAATCTAAAAATTAAAAATGGCAGAATACAAATTATTGCTTCCGTCAATGGGAGAAGGGGTTATGGAAGCGACGATTATCACTTGGTTATTCAATGAAGGTGATAATGTAAAAGAGGATGACTCCGTAGTAGAAATTGCAACAGATAAGGTAGATTCAGACGTTCCGACACCAGTTTCGGGGAAAATTGTAAAAATCTTAAAGCAAAAAGACGAAGTTGCAAAAGTTGGTGAAGCCATTGCTATTTTAGAAATTGAAGGTGAAGGCGGAAATACAGCTTCAGAAGAAGTAAAAACTGAAACTCCTGCAGCAGCTCCTGATGCCAATACTTTAAAAACCATTGAAGAACCATTAAAAGCAGCTGCTTCAAACGTAGAATTTTCTGGAGACCTTTATCTTTCTCCACTGGTAAAGTCTATCGCACAGCAGGAAAACATTTCTGAAGCAGAACTGAAAACCATCAAAGGAAGTGGTTTAGAAGGAAGAATTACCAAAGAAGATATACTGGCTTATGTAGCCAATAGAGGAAGCCAGCCACAACAGGCTGCACCGGTTCAGCAGACGGTTTCTGCTCCGGCTCCTGTTTCAGCACCAGCTGCAACGATTACTGCGGCTGCGGGTGATGAGATCATTCCAATGGACAGAATGAGAAAGATCATCGCTGAAAACATGGTAAAAGCAAAACAAATTGCTCCGCACGTTACTTCTTTCATTGAAACAGATGTAACCAACGTGGTGAAATGGAGAAATAAAAACAAATCTCTTTTCGAAAAACGTGAAGGTGAAAAACTGACTTTCATGCCGATTTTCGTGAAAGCTGTAGTGAAAGCTATTCAGGATTTCCCAATGATCAATGTTTCCATAAGCGGTGAAAATATCATCAAAAAGAAAAACATCAATATCGGTATGGCTACTGCCCTTCCGGATGGAAACCTTATCGTTCCTGTGATCAAGAATGCTGATCAGCTTTCTCTTTCAGGTCTTGCAAAAGCAATTAACGATTTAGCTTACAGAGCTAGAAACAAGAAATTAAGACCAGAAGATACGCAGGGAGCAACTTATACCATATCCAACGTAGGAAGCTTCGGAAACCTAATGGGAACTCCAATTATTCCTCAGCCTCAGGTTGCTATTTTAGCCATTGGTGCGATCGTTAAGAAGCCTGCAGTTCTTGAAACCGCAGACGGGGATGTAATTGCAATCAGAAACTTAATGTTCATGTCTCATTCTTATGATCACAGAGTAGTAGACGGCTCTCTTGGAGGAATGATGCTGAAGCACGTTCACGATTATCTTGAAAACTGGGATCTTAATACTGAAATCTAAGATTTACAATTCAATAGAATTTAAATAACAATACAAAATCAATAAGAACATGAAAAATACAACTTTAATTGCTATTATCTCACTGATTGTGATCGTTCTTATTGATTTTGTTCAGATTGTCCTAAGCTTTTTCGAGGTCTATTCATTGCCGGTGTTCAGGCTGTTTGGTGTTTTAAACCTTATTGCCTTCGCAGGTCTGCTTCCGTTTTTTATTGCCCTTTATAAAAAGCAGAAATAATGGATCCCGAACTTAAAGAACTTTTTGAACTTAAAGACGAAAAGGAGGAAACAGGCACACCTAAAATTCCAGAACAAAACGTCATTAAACATGTTTTAATCCGTCTTGCCGTTCTTATTGTCGGAACTATTGGTTTTGGAATTGCCATGAGCCAAGAACAAGGTTGGGGCGTAATGGGATATCTGCTGTTTATGATGGCTTTCCACGCAATCTGGGCTATTTTTATGATTATTGAAGCTCTGGTATTGCAGAGCAATAAAAAACTGATCCTCAGAAATACAAATTTTGCTTTAATTGCAGGCCTCTTATTTATTTACGGCTTGTTCTTAGGCTGGTTTAAATGATAAATTAGAAGCTTCTCTTCCCAGGGAAGCTTTTTTATTGTACTTATTTCAACCCTCACACCCAGATAAAGTGAAAATTGAACATGTAATTTATTCCCTCCTATTTTTCATCTGTTTCTTAGTTTTTGCCGATTATTTAATCCTGACATTTTTAAATCCCGGATATTTTTCATAATTTTTCACATGTCATTTCTAAACTGCACACATGCTGAAAATTTTTGTTCTGCTTCGCAGGAGCCTTAAAAAATCCTTTGACAATATCCGGAATGAACAGCTTAAGTACAACCTGCTTCAAGCCATTCCCTTTTGGATAGGGTCGGTAATTACAGGTTTTTTTGCAGTGATGTATGCCCAGATATTTGCGTGGGGAGAACATCTTTTAAACTTCATTCTCGACTGGCACGCGTGGATGATTTTCATTATTGCTCCCATTGGTTTTGTTCTTTCATGGTGGCTGGTGAAAGAGTTTGCTCCCAATGCCAAAGGAAGCGGTATTCCACAGGTAATGGCTGCTGTGGAACTGGCCAATCCTAAAGAACATAAAAAGATCAGAAGTCTTTTAAGCATTAAAATCATTGTTTTCAAGATCCTTTCATCGGTGATCCTGGTTATCGGAGGCGGAGCTGTAGGACGTGAAGGTCCCACTATTCAGATTGCAGGCTCGGTATTCAGGAAAGTCAATGAATATCTTCCGGAATGGTGGCCAAAAATTTCCAAGAAAAATATGATTATGACCGGTGCTGCTGCGGGTCTTGCGGCTGCCTTCAATACGCCTCTTGGAGGAATTGTGTTTGCTGTGGAAGAACTCTCAAAAACACATATCAACTACTTTAAAACCGCCTTGTTTACTGCGGTCATCATAGCTGGATTAACTGCTCAGACTTTAGCTGGGTCTTATTTATACCTCGGCTATCCGAAGACCAATGATGTTTCTCTTATGGTAATGTTTCCGATCATTCTTGTGGCGGGAACAGCCGGAATCCTGGCCAGCCAACTCTCTGTGAGTATGCTGAAAATGAATGACTGGAAAAAAAGAAAACTTACTACAGATAAATCCAATGTGATCTTTTTAGTGATCTGTGCCCTGTTTATCGCTTCTATCGCCTATTTTATCAACAGGGAAATCCTGGGTTCCGGAAAAGAAATCATGGAACGGGTACTTTTCACGAAAGATAAGCATGAAGATTGGTATGTTCCCATCCTGAGGATGCTGGGGCCTGCCCTTTCCTTTACATCCGGCGGAGCAGGCGGAATTTTTGCACCGGCCCTTACAGCAGGAGCCAGTATAGGATCTGTTATTTCAGGGGCTATTCATTTAACCCCCAATGAAACCAATGTGGTTATTCTTGCCGGAATGGTTGCTTTTCTTACCGGAATTACCCGTGCTCCCTTTACTTCTGCCATCATTGTGCTGGAAATGACAGACAGACATTCGCTTATTTTTCACCTGATGCTCGCAGGAATGGTTTCTTCCATTGCTTCAATTCTGGTGAGCAGACATTCACTGTATGATGTGATCAAGATGAACTTTTTAACGGAAATCAGAAGCCAGAAGGATCAACCCTGATTTTTCTTAAGCATTATCTTTAAATCTTTCATGGCTTCAAGTACTGCTTCAGCGGCTTCATAATCAGTCATTTTAATAACTAACTTATCCAGCTCTGTTTTAGAATTCTTAGTCTTGTAGGTTACAATATTCAGAAAAAAAATATTGTTCTTCCTTTTTGAAATATGATGAAAATCAACCACTCGCCCTAAATCCCATACCTCTCCTTCATTAAGAACTTTACCCTTTTTATTGACTGAATTTATTCTTATCTGATCTCCTTCAAATTCTGCATTTATTTTAAAATCTTCATCGTCACGATCAATACCGAATTCATTAATTTTATTGATGATTAAGGCCTTAGCTTCCTCAGCTGTTTCATATTTCCCAAGAATCTCAGATTTACCGTTCTTATATATTATTTTATAAATCTCCAGCTTTTCAAGAGAACGAACAGGACCTGTTAAATTATCCAACTCTTTATAAGCAATATTCACAGTCCCCACTTCTGTAATTTTTGCTTCGAATTGATCTCCATTCTTTTTGAAAATCTTATCCTGAGAATAACATACGGTACTCATCAATAATAATGGTAAAATATAAACTTCAGTTTTCATAGTGTCATTAATTTCTTGGCCGGCTAATATACAAAACAGCAATCATAAATCCTCAACAAATTTTAAGGTTAGTATTGCATATTACAAATATATTTTTTACTTTTGCACCTCGAAATAATTAACAAATTCATTTAACATTATGAACAATTACGAAACTGTTTTCATTTTAACTCCCGTTCTATCTGACGCACAGGTGGAGGAAGCAGTGAAAAAATTTGAAGATCTTTTAAAAGAAAAGAACTGCGAAATCGTTGCTAAAGAAAACTGGGGATTAAAAAAATTAGCTTATCCAATTCAATTAAAAAAGAACGGATTCTACACTTTAATCGAGTTTAAAGGTGAAGGTACTGTAGTTGCTGATCTAGAATTAGCTTTCAAACGTGACGAAAGAGTAATTCGTTACTTAACTACAAAACTTGACAAACACGCTGTTGAGTACGCTGTAACTAGAAGAACTAAAGTAAAAGCAGCTAAAGCTTAATTATTAACCCAATTTTTTAAAAAGACAAGACATGGCAATAGATGAAATGGCTAAACAAGCCTCAGCTGGAGGAGAATCAGAAGTAAAATTCTTAACTCCGCTTGATATCAACACTAAATCTGAAAAGAAATATTGTAGATTCAAAAAATTCGGAATTAAGCACGTAGATTACAAAGATGCTGACTTCTTACTACAGTTTGTAAACGAGCAGGGTAAAATTTTACCAAGAAGATATACTGGAACTTCTCTAAAATATCAAAGAAAAGTTTCTGCTGCTATCAAAAGAGCAAGACACCTTGCTTTAATGCCGTACGTAGCTGACTTATTAAAATAAGACAAAAAATAATAAAGGAAGAGGGCAACCTCTTCTTTTGTTGCTGAATAATACTAATTTAATTCTAACTTGATTTTAGATACCATTCTAAAATCTAAAAAAGGACAACAACAATGGAAATTATCCTAAAAAAAGACGTAGAAAACTTAGGACTTGAGTTTGATACAGTAAACGTAAAGCCAGGTTATGCTAGAAACTTCCTAATCCCTCAAGGATTTGCTCTTTTAGCTACTCCAAAAAACAAGGCTGCTTTAGAAGCTACTCTTGAAGCTAGAAAAGAAGAAGAAGCTAAATTAATCGCTGCTGCAAACGGTGTAGTTGAGCAATTAAAGAAAACTTCTATTACTATTCCTGCAAAAGTAGGTGCTGGTGATAAACTATTCGGTTCTATCAACAATGCTGATCTAGCTGAAGTTTTAGGAAAAGCTGGTGTTTCTGTAGATAAGAAATACATCAAGATTCCTGGTAACACGATCAAAAGAACTGGTAAATTCTCAGCTCTTATCAGACTTCACAGAAATGTTGAGTACAACTATGAGTTTGATATCGTATCTGATGCTCCGGTTGAAGCTCCTGCTCCTAAGAAGGAAGAAGTTAAATCTGAAGAAGCTTAATCAGACGAGAATTTTCTCACCATACAAAACCACTTCAATTTTTGGAGTGGTTTTTTGTTGTTTATATCTCCCCTCCCATCATTCTTCCTTCCTGTAAAAATACGACATGATATTTTAGGCAAAAAATTTGCTGTATTTCCGGAAATATGATTTATGGAGATTCAGGACGTTATATCCAGCCAAAGAGAGTTTTTTAAAACCCAGCAGACTAAAAGCATTCCGTTCAGGAAAATGTATCTTGAAAAACTGCGGGATGTTATCATAAAAAATGATGGGCTTTTGTACGAAGCAATTGATAGGGACTTTGGTAAATCGAAGTTTGATACCTTAACAACTGAGATTTCTTTTGTACTGAATGATATTGATTATTATCTCAAAAATCTCAACTCGCTTTCAAAACCGAAAAAAGTCAGGACCAATCTAGTCAATCAGATCGGGAAAAGCAGGATTTATCAGGATCCTTTGGGATGTGTTCTGGTGATTGGGGCCTGGAATTATCCTTATCAGCTTTCACTTTCTCCTATGATTGCTGCCATAGCCGCAGGAAACTGCTGCATTCTGAAACCCAGTGAAATTGCGTTCCATACTATGAAAGCAATGGCAAAGGTTATTAATGAAAGCTTTCCTTCAGAGTATCTGTATGTGTACGAAGGTGGTATAGAGGAAACTACAGAATTACTGAAATACAGATTTGACAAAATATTCTTCACCGGAAGCACTAAAGTAGGCAAAATCATCTACAAAGCAGCAGCTGAACATCTGACACCGGTTGTTCTTGAATTAGGCGGAAAATCACCTGTTATCATAACGAAACATGCCAATCTGGAAATAGCAGCCAAAAGAATTGTGTGGGGGAAATTTCTGAATGCCGGACAAACCTGTGTAGCCCCGGATTATTTACTTGTAGAAGAATCTGTAGAAGAGCAATTCATAGAAATGCTCAGGAAATTTATCCGGGAGTTTCAATATGAACCTGATTCACCACAATATACCCGGATTATTAATAGCAGAAATTTTCAGAGACTGATCCGTCTTATTGATTCAGAGAAGGTCTATTTCGGAGGAAATTTCAATGAAGAAAAACTGTATATAGAACCTACTATTCTGCATCCTGTTACCTGGGAAGACTCTATCATGGAGGAAGAGATTTTTGGTCCGATTCTTCCTGTAATCAGCTTTAAAAATTTCAATACAGTCCTCAATACTATTGTAGAAATGGAAAAACCGCTTGCGGCCTATCTTTTTACCAGTAACGCAGAAGAAAAAGGACTGTTCACACGAAAACTCTCTTTTGGAGGTGGCTGCATCAATGATGTAGTGATGCATTTAAGTAATGATCATCTTCCATTTGGGGGAACCGGAGCATCCGGCATCGGAAATTATCACGGGAAATATGGTTTTGAAGCATTTTCACACCAAAAATCCGTTCTGGAAAAAGCAACCTGGGGCGAACCGGATATTAAATATCCGCCGTATTCTGATAAAAAATTGAGTTGGATCAGGAAATTGCTGTAAATAAAAAAACCGGAAAAAATTCCGGTTTATATTTTTAAGACTTGGGAGCCCATTGATAAAAAAACTCTTTTGTTTTCTCCAGGCTGTACCCCTTTCCTTCTTCAAGAACTGAACTGTCCTTCAGTACATGAATTTTTTTCCCATTCTTATCCAGAACAATGAAAAAAGGATAGGCCTGCTTTTCTTTGATATTGATATATTTTGCGAAAACCTTCGGGTTCTCATTATCCGGAGAGTAATTCAGGTGATAATACAGATACTTTTTATCTACTATTTCCTTCAGTTCAGGAGTGGTCTGTACAAAATTATTAAAGCGCAGGCACCAGATACACCAGTTTCCTCCCGCCTGGATGATAATATTTTTCCCTTCTTTCTTAGCCTGGGCTATTAATTTATTAAGATCAGCCTGGGCATCAGCTTTCGGATCGTAGGGTTTAGGAAGTTTTGCTTTCTCCTCGCCTGCTTTCTTCTTCGCATCCAGTTCAGCATGGTCAGGCTTTACCAGAAGAGCGTTGTCATGCATTCTGTCTTCCTTCATCTTTTGGGCATCTTGAGAAAAAGCCAGTGTACTCAATCCCAAAAAAGCAATAATTACTAAATTTTTCATAACATAAAAATAAAAAAAATAATACTTATTGCAAGCAAAAATAGAACCATAATTTTATTATCACTAAATTTGCGTGTTTTATGAATTTCTTAATCAAAATATTATTCCTCATTTCCCGACTTCCGCTTAAGGTATTGTATATTTTTTCGGACGTTATGTTTTTCCTAAATTATTATTTTGTAGGATACAGGAAGAAGGTCATTACACAGAATCTACGCAATTCTTTTCCTGATAAATCTGAAGAGGAGATCAGAAAAATAAGAAAAAAATTCTATCGTAATTTCTCAGACTATCTTGTTGAGACCATTAAATCATTCAGTATTTCTGAGACGGAATCAAGAGTCAGAATGCAGCATATCAACCAGGAATTGTTTCATGAAGCTAAAGCAGAAGGTAAAAATATCATTCTTCTTGCAGGACATGTTTTTAACTGGGAATGGATTAATGCGCTGGCCAAAGTTATTCCCCAGAAACACTCTCATCCTGTATATAGAAAGGTAAACAGCGATTTCTGGGAAAATCAGATGAAGAAGGTCCGTAATAAATTCGGGAATGAGGCGCTGGAAGCCAATGAGGTGATCATGAATATCTTCAGATCTAAAAATGACGGTAGTTCAGCGTATATGTTTGTGGCAGACCAAACCCCTCATGTTGCTCATGTTAATTACGGGTTGGATTTCTTAAACCAGAGAACACCTGCTTTTATCGGCTACGATAAACTGGCGACCAGAATGGATCTTGTTTTTATCTACTGTGAAATGAAAAAGGTAAAACGAGGGTATTATCAGGTCAATTATCACAGAATTTATCCGGATGGAGAAAAATTTGTTGAACATGAGGTGGTAAAAAAGTTCCATAAGCTTTTAGAAAATACACTTCATAAGAGACCGGATAATTATCTATGGTCACACAGAAAGTGGAAATACAAGGATTCTATCAAAACATTTGATTCTGAAAAAATATAGTTGCAGATGTCCAAAAAATTAGCAGTTGCCATCCTGAACTGGAACGGCAGAAAATGGCTTGAACAGTTTCTTCCCAATGTCGTCCGATTTTCTCAGGAAGCTGACATTTATGTGATCGATAATCTTTCTACTGATGATTCTATCCCATTTCTGAAGGCTCACTACCCTGAGGTGAAGATCATTAAGAACGATAAGAATTATGGGTTTGCAGGCGGATATAATGCAGGTTTGAAAGAAGTTCAGAACGAATACTACTGTCTCCTTAATTCCGATGTAGAAGTTACTGAAAACTGGATAGATCCGGTGATGAAAGTATTTGAGAAAGATGCTTCCATTGCTGCAGTACAACCTAAAATTCTTTCTTTTAACAATAAGAAATATTTTGAATTTGCCGGAGCTGGTGGTGGTCTTATCGATAATTTAGGATATCCTTACTGCCGCGGGCGCGTTTTTGATGATCTGGAAGAAGATAAGGGCCAATATGATGATGAGACGGAGATCTTCTGGGCATCCGGCTGCTGTCTTTTCATACGTTCCAAAGATTTTTGGGAGCAGGAAGGTTTTGATGCACGATTTTTCGCCCATCAGGAAGAAATTGATCTCTGCTGGAGATTGATCAACTCAGGTAAAAAAATTTTTTATACGGGACAATCCAAAGTATATCATGTAGGCGGAGGAACACTGAATAAACAAAGTGCTCAGAAAACGTATCTCAATATCAGGAACAATCTTTCCATGATGCTGAAAAACTTACCTTTTCCAAGGCTGATCTGGCTGATCTTTTTCAGGCTTTGCCTAGACGGTGTCGCCGGGATCTATTTTGGCTTAAAACAAGGCTTTCCGCATCTTTGGGCTGTTGTAAGGGCACACTTCGGGTTTTACGGGCATGCAGCCGGAACATGGAAGCTCCGTCAGAAAAACCAGAAAGATGAATTTTACCAGACGAAATGGTTGATTTTCACCCATTTTTTAGGTGGAAAAAAATAGAGGAAAAATTTTCAGATCACTTTAAACTCAAAACATTAAACTCTAAATCAACATAATGGATTTCTGCGCAATAGATTTTGAAACAGCTACCCATGAAAAAAGCTCAGCCTGTGAGATGGGAATCTGTGTGGTTCAGGATTCTAAAATTGTGGAAACCAAAACGTGGCTGATTAAACCTCCAAGTTTTCCTTATTTCAGCCGATTCAACATTGATGTACACGGGATAAACCCCGAGGATGTAAAGGATGCTCCTACTTTTGATGAAATCTGGTATGAAGCGGAAGAGATGATGTACGGAAGCCTGATGATTGCCCACAATGCCGGTTTTGATGCCAATGTATTAAGGGGATGCCTTGAGCATTACGGAATGTTTACTCCCAAGCTGAATTATCTGTGCAGCATACAGCTGGCTAAAAAATCATGGAATTATCTTCCGAAATACGGACTAAAGCCTCTTGCAGAATACCATAATATTCAATTTAATCATCACCGGGCGGGTGCTGACGCCGAGGTATGCGCCAAAATCTCATTACTGGCCTTTGAAAAGCTGTTTCTGACCACTAATGAGGAAGTGAATGATGTAATGAAGGCCAAGATTAAAAAGCTTTAAATCTTCTTTAATCCCAGCCTGCATATCTATTTATATATTGTACTTATTCTGTACAAAAATTAATTGCTTAAAACTTCCGACAACAGGTTAAACTTAGGAATATCAATATCGAATATTTCCTGCGTTTCCATATTTTTAACCTGGTATTTTCCGCTCATACTTCCTACTCCGGAACGGAGCATTACATTGGAGAAATAAGCGAAATTTTCGCCTGCGGAGATCTCAGGGGTTAGCCCGATTACTCCGTCACCTATAATCTCGGTATATCCAAAACCTACGTCAAAGATCAGCCATTTTCTTTTAAGCACCTTAATCGGGAACAATCCGTCATTTTCAATGGTGATCGTATATTTAAAGACATAGCGGTTTTCAGATGGATAACTGTTTTTACTATCATATTCAGGAATTACTGAAACTTTGATATTAGAGGTCACTTTTGAAAACATCATTTTGAGTATTTTCTTAATAAATACAAAAATCTCGCCTTTTTAGGCGAGATTGTAAACTTATATTATATTTTTAATAAAATTATAATCCAAGGCCTTTTCTTTCGTCACCTCCCATTAATACTCCAACAGGATTGTCGATACCTTCTTTTACCGCTACAAGGAATCCTACAGATTCTTTTCCGTCGATAATTCTGTGGTCATAAGACATCGCAACGTACATCATTGGTCTGATCACTACTTGTCCGTCAACAGCAACCGGTCTCTGGATAATGTTGTGCATACCAAGGATTGCAGATTGAGGAGGGTTGATGATTGGGGTAGACATCATAGATCCGAAAGTACCACCGTTTGTAATGGTGAAAGTACCACCAGTCATTTCGTCAACTGTAATTTTACCGTCTCTTACTTTTGTAGCAAGATCTTTAATGTTGGCTTCAACCGCACTGAAAGACATGTTTTCTGCATTTCTCAATACAGGAACCATCAATCCTTTAGGACCTGAAACTGCAATTGAAATATCACAGAAATCATAGTTTACTTTGAAATCTCCGTCAATAGATGCATTTACATCCGGGTACATCTGAAGAGCTCTTGTAACTGCTTTAGTGAAGAAAGACATGAAACCAAGTCCTACTCCATGCTTCTGAGCAAATTCTTCTTTATATAGTTTTCTTAATCTGAAGATTTCAGACATGTCAACTTCGTTGAAAGTTGTTAACATCGCTGTTTCATTCTTTACAGAAACTAATCTCTGAGCGATTTTTCTTCTAAGAACAGAAAGTTTTGTTGTTGTTGTAGATCTTGATCCTGTTGCTGTAAGAGGGTTTCCACCTAATGCAGGAACAGCCGCTAATTCAGCATCAGTTTTAGTGATTCTTCCGTCTCTTCCTGTACCTGAAACCTGTCCTGCATCCATTCCTTTTTCATCAAGGATTTTCTTAGCAGCCGGAGATGGAGCTCCTGTAGCATAAGTTTGTGGAGCAGCAACCGGAGCTGCTGGCTTCGGAGCCTCTTGTTTAGCAGGTTCAGCAGCTTTCGGAGCTTCTTCCTGTTTTGGAGCTTCAGCAGCAGGTGCAGCACCTTCTGGTCTTGCAGCATCCATATCAATTAAACAAACTACCTGACCTACTTGTACTACATCACCTTCTTCTGCTTTTAAAGTGATAATACCACTTTGTTCTGCAGGTAATTCCAGGGTTGCTTTATCTGAGTCTACTTCAGCGATAGGTTGATCTTTTTCTACATAATCACCATCTTTTACAAGCCAAGTTGCAATTTCAACTTCTGTAATGGATTCGCCCGGTGAAGGAACTTTCATTTCTAAAACTGACATATTGAGTATTTTTTATTTTTTAATTGATTATTATTTAAATTAAGCTGTTACAGGTCTTTTTGCAGGAGCATCATCTCTGTCGAAAACTCTGTTGATTACAGCATTCTGGTTCTTTTCGAACATTTTATGGCTTCCCGGAGCAGGAGTACCACTTGGTACCGGAGCAATAACCTCAATTCCTGTATTTCTGAAGTTTCTCAGGATATAAGACCAGGCACCCATATTTTCTGGCTCTTCCTGTGCCCATACCAATTGTTTTCTGTTTTCATATTTGCTGAAGATTGCTTCGATAGCATCCGTCTGAAGCGGATATAACTGTTCGAATCTCACTAATGCAATATTTTCACAGTTCAGTTCTTCTTTCTTCGCTAATAGTTCGAAATACAGTTTACCTGAACAAAGAACCAATTTCTCTACTTTTTTAGGATCTGCTGTAGGATCATCTAAGATTGGCTGGAATGAACCTGTTGCAAAATCTTCAAGTGGAGAAACCACTTTCGGATGTCTTAATAAAGATTTAGGGCTCATTACTACCAATGGCTTTCTGAATGCCCATTTCAGCTGTCTTCTTAATAGGTGGAAGTAGTTGGCTGGTGAAGTAATATTCGCTACAACCATATTTTCGTTGGCACAAAGAGTCAGGAATCTTTCCAGTCTTGCTGAAGAGTGTTCTGCTCCCTGTCCTTCTGAACCATGAGGTAAAAGCATTACCAATCCATCCTGAATCTTCCATTTTTCTTCTGCTGCTGCCAGATATTGATCTACAATGATCTGAGCACCGTTCACGAAGTCTCCGAACTGAGCTTCCCAGATTGTTAATGTATTAGGAGAAGCCATTGCATATCCATAATCAAATCCTAAAACTCCGTATTCTGAAAGATGAGAGTTGTATACATCAAATCTGCTTTCTGAAACATGTCTTAGAGGGATATACTCTTCTTCTGTATCTTCTGTTTTAACTACGGCATGTCTGTGAGAGAAAGTACCTCTTTCCACATCTTCTCCGGAGATTCTTACGTTGTGACCTTCCACGAGAAGTGTAGCATAAGCCAACCACTCTCCTAGTGCCCAGTCTAATGAATTTCCTTCAATAGCCTTGATACGGTTTTCGAAAAGTCTTGTAATTTTATTGATAAACTTTTTATCTTCAGGAAGAGTTGACATTTTAAGAGCCAGTTCCTTCAGCTTTGCTAAGTCATATTTTGTATCAACCGGTAACTGAACCGCTCCTCTCTTTCCGATTGGATATTTTATCCAGTCTTCAGCCATGAATACATCCATTACGTTTTTCTCGATCTCTTTGGAAGCATCAAAGTCTTTATCTAAAAGTGCTTTGAAATCTACTTCCATCTTCTTGATGATATCGTTGGAAATAACGCTGTCGTTGATTAATTTCTCTTTATAAATTTCTCTTGGATTCGGGTGTTTAGAAATCGCCTTGTATAGATTAGGCTGAGTAAATCTTGGCTCATCTCCTTCGTTGTGACCGTATTTTCTGTATCCTAAAAGATCGATATAAACATCTTTCCCGAATTTTGCTCTGAAATCAGCAGCAAAGTGCATTGCATGAACAACTGCTTCCGCATCGTCAGCATTTACGTGCATTACAGGAGATTCTGTAACTTTTGCAATGTCTGTACAGTAAGTTGAAGATCTTGCATCATGGAAGTTAGTGGTGAAAGACACCTGGTTGTTTACTACAATGTGCACCGTTCCTCCCGTTCTGTATCCTTCCAAAGTCATCATCTGAGCTACTTCATAAGCAATTCCCTGACCTGCGATAGCACCGTCACCGTGGATGATGATTGGTAAAACCTTAGAATATTCTTTATATTTATCATCAACCTTTGCACGGCAGATCCCTTCTACAAGAGCTGCTACTGTTTCAAGGTGAGAAGGGTTCGGAGTAAGGTTGATGCAAACTTCTTCTCCTGAAGCTGTTTTTACTTTTTTAGATGATCCTAAGTGATATTTAACATCACCAGAGAATACGTCTTCTTCAAATTCTTTTCCTTCAAATTCTGAGAAGATCTGTTTGTATGATTTTCCGAAGATATTGGATAATACATTCAATCTTCCTCTGTGAGCCATTCCTAATACTACTTCATCTACTCCCAGTTGAGAAGATCTTGAGATCAGCTGATCCAAAGCAGGGATTAAAGTCTCCCCTCCTTCCAGTGAAAATCTTTTCTGTCCTACAAATTTAGTGTGAAGGTAACTTTCAAAGGCTACCGCCTGATTTAATTTTAATAAGATTTCTGTTTTTTCATTGGCAGAAAGACTTGGATGGTTTTCGTTAACCTGAAGCCATCTTTTGATGAAATCTTTTTCCTCAACATTGTTGATGTGCATATATTCCACTCCGATAGAATCGCAGTAAATATTTTCCAGGTGCTTGATAAGGTCTGCTAATGTTGCAGGTTCTTTCATTCCTGTTTCAACAGCACAGTTAAATTTCGTATTTAAATCCTCTTTAGAAAGACCGAAGTTCTCAATGTCTAAAGTAGGAGTATAATGTCTTCTTTCTCTAACCGGGTTTGTTTTGGTAAACAGGTGCCCTCTTGTTCTGTAAGCCTCGATAAGGTTTACTACTTTGAATTCTTTTTTGATGTGCTCAGGAACCTCTCCGCCTGCTACAGCCTGAGAGATCTGCTGTACTGCCGGTACAGTGCTGGCCGGAGCCTGGATGTATTGGATGTTATCGTCATCTCCATAGTTCTCCAAAGCAAAATCGAAACCTTGAAAAAAGGCTTTCCATGATGGCTCTAAAGAATCCGGGAATTTTAAGTACTGTTGGTATAAATCCTCAATTAACTGAGAATGAGCTGCGTTTAGGAATGAAAATCTGTCCATTATTACAGTTTATCTATTATTAAAATTTATTTGTAGAATTAATCTTCAAATTTAATAAAAAAAACCGATTTGGAACAGCCTGAAGGCATTAAAAAAAATTATCGAAAAAATTATTTTTTTAAAATCACTTAAACACTGATAATGAGAGCTTAACATTCACTTCCTGCCCTTCTACCGGACGCTCAATGAAAGTCATACGGATATCTCCGAAGCGCATCTCGTCTTTTTTGGCTTTCTGAATTAGCTGCTGAATTGCCCTTATTCTGCCTTCGTAGCTTCCTTTGTAGTACATGACGTAATTTTGGGACGGATTTACGGTTCTGAAATTGAAGTTATTATCCGTCACACCAATCTTCTTGGAAAGCGGGATTCCCAGGAAGTAAGATATTTCTTTGTCTTTGTAATTGTCTGCATCTGTAACCAGCACAGGATACCCGAATTCATCCTCTTTTTTACCAAGGTCCATTGTCACATAATTGTAAACTTTGCTGTAGTTCATCACAATATTTTTGTAAAGCGCATCTTTCTTGTTGGATGCACTTACATTGGTTCCCAAAAGCACTTTATCTTCTTCATTTTCAACCATAAGACTGTCATATTTAATGGCAGCCATCTGATTGTCTTTTTCTACCTTATTACCCAGAACATTTTTCAGGTTGACCATGCTTTTATCGATATTTTCGGCAAAACGGTCTTCGGTCCAGAAATTCTCAACCCTTCTCAGAACAGAAAGTTTTGGAGTATGTACATTCCAGATAATCCTGGTTTTTTCAGCAGAGACAGCTTTAAATTTAACGTCTACCACTGTAGGATTTTCATTACGGTCCTCAAAAAGCTGATATCTTAACGATCTGTTCGGATTTTCATAACGGATGAACATTTCTCCGTCTGTATCGTTTTTAGGGTCTACATAACTGATTGCACTTCCCTGTCCTTCATAAGGAGTATAATAATCAATATCAATAGACGGCGAACTTGTAAAAAAGTTGTTCCATCGGGTAAAATGCTGCAGATTATTAAACTGGGAAAAGACTTTATCAATGGGATAATCAATCTCTTTTTCAATTTTAAAGTCCTTGTTTTCATCCACAAAATAATACATGGAAGCAGCATAAGCTCCTACCAGAAGAACAAGAATTACGGCTGTTATTTTAAAAAAACGCATCATACAAAAGTAATACAAATAAAAAAAGTGACCAATATATTGATCACTTTAAGAGTATACTTTAGTTAATTTATATTACTTTTCCGTTAATAGAGAAATCATACATCTTTTTTAAACTGCATCAGAAATAAATCTTCTATCCAATGTGAGTTCCCGGCGGAAGTACCGCTCCTTTCTTCACAACTACGATACCATCCTGAACGGAATGAGTTCCGTAGTCTCCGTCCGGGATATGTTTTCCACCAGTAATTTTTACATTGTCTCCAATGTAACAGTTTTTATCCAGAATAGCTTTTTCAATATAGCAGTATTTTCCGATTCCCATATTTGGACGGCCGCTTCTGTCATTCAATACAATTTCTGTGGTATTCTGATAGAAATCCGCTCCCATCACGTAAGAATTTACGATAGTACTTCCTTTATCTATTCTTGTTCTGTTTCCGATCACGGAATTTTCGATTTTATCTGCCATAATAATGCATCCGTCTCCAAAAACAGCCTTGCTTACATAAGAACCGTTGATTTTGGACGGCGGAAGCATTCTCGCTCTGGTATAAATAGGCGATGAACCGAAAAGATTGAACTGCGGAAGATCCTGACACAGGTCCAGATTGGCTTCATAGAAAGACTCAATTGTTCCTATATCCGTCCAGTAGCCTTCATACTGATAACTCAAAGTTTTATATTTTCCGATAGAGCTTGGAATAATATCTTTTCCGAAATCATCACCTGCTCCCTCTTCAAACATTTTTTTCAGAATATTCTTGGTGAAAATATAAATACCCATTGAAGCCAGATATTCTTTTCCTCTATGTTTATTTTCTTCTGAAACCTCAGATTTTAGACCATCCAGCATATCATAATCTGGTTTTTCATAGAAGGAAGTGATATTGCCGTCATCGTCTGATTTCAGGATTCCGAAACCTGTGGCGTCTTTGGCAATTACAGGAATAGTTGCAATCGTCAGATCACCTCCGTTATCGATATGAAAGTCCAGCATTTCACGGAAATCCATCTGGTAAAGCTGGTCTCCGGAAAGGATCAGAATATAATCATAATCATACTTTTCAAGATGCTTCATCGACTGGCGTACGGCATCTGCTGTGCCTTGATACCAGCTTTCATTTTCAACGTTCTGTTCCGCAGCCAGAATATCAACAAAACCTTTGCTGAAAATGTCAAAATGATATGAATTTTTGATATGGGAATTTAAAGATGCTGAATTAAACTGCGTTAATACCAGGATCTTATTCAATCCGGAGTTCAGGCAATTTGAAATAGGAATATCCACCAGCCTGTATTTCCCCGCAATAGGAACTGCTGGTTTTGATCTGGAATAGGTTAATGGAAATAGCCTTGTTCCTCTGCCTCCTCCTAAAACTATGGAGATTACGTTTCGTTTCATAAAATTATATTGCGTTTTTTATTGTATTAGTTCTACAGTTTTTTTGGTGTTTACGCACGGCATATTGCGGAATACCCTCTGTTATTTTTAGTTATTATATAAAGCTATATATTTTTCCGCAGACTTCTCCCATGCAAAATCAAAACTCATATTGGCATGAATAAGATTTCGCATTGCCCCTTTCTGGTTATACACCGCCAGCGCTCTGTTCATCGCATGAACAACATCATCTACCCCGGAATAGGTGAAATTCAGCCCTGCTCCTCCGGTAGAAATATCTTCCACCGTATCTTTCAATCCTCCGGTATATCGTACCACCGGAACTGTTCCATATCTCATGGAATACATTTGGTTTAATCCACACGGCTCTACTCTTGACGGCATTAATAAAAAGTCCGCAGAAGCATAGATCTTGTGTGAAAGGTGTTCTTTGTATCCCAAATCCAAAGCAAAATTGGTATAGGTATAGTCGTATTCTTTAAGTTTGTTTTCAATATAGGTATTTCCTGAACCCAGGATCATGATATTTAAAGCACCATAACTCTGCTTAATGCTTTTCCAGACCACATCCGGTAAAAGATCTGCTCCTTTTTCTGTGGCAAATCTTCCGATAAAGGCAAACAGTGGCAGTTCAGGTTTCAGCCCATATTCTTTACAAAGCTTTTCTTTATTCTTTTTCTTTTGGGCGACTGCATTTTTGAGATTGAAATTAAAATCCAGCATCGGATCTGTCTCCGGGTTCCATACTTCCGTATCAATTCCGTTGATGATTCCATATGCTTTTCCGAATTCTTCACGCACCAGACTTTCCAAGCCTCTGAAACTGACAAAAAGCTCTTCAAGATACCCCTCAGAAACTGTTGTAAAAGCACTGGAACATTTAATCATGCTTGCTAAAGGATTCATGAAGCCATTCCAGTCCATCAGTCCCCATTTATAGGCATCAAAAGCCGGCATATAATTCGCCATATTCCAGCTCATCATCCCCTGATATTCGCCATTATGTATGGTCCCTACAGTTTTCACACCTTTTAAGAATTCAAATTCAGGACAATGCTCGATCATAAATGGAACCAGCCCTGTATGATAGTCGTGACAGTGCAGAACATCCGGACGGATCTCCATCGCAGTCAGCCAGTGCAGAACTCCATGCTGAAAAGCCAGAAACTGGAAACTTTCATCCTGATAACCATAAGGATTTTCCCTGTCCAGCAATCCTGGAATTTTCACCATATACAGCTCAAATCCCAGCACATCTGTTTTTTCTCTTATGACCTGCACCTGTAGCATATTGGCTCCCTGATGAATAAATCCGTCAAAAACGATCTCAAATTCATGATCATAAACAAAGGGTTTATTATACCAGGGCATTACAACCTTGGCATAGATTCCTTTTATTTTATTCTGATATTTGGGCAGTGCTCCCACAACATCAGCCAGACCACCAACTTTGGCTACCGGATAGCATTCTGTACTTAAATGATATATTACCATAGTTTTAATGTCATTGTATTCCTTTCTTTATACTCAGGATAAGATTAATCTTTTTTATACTTAATTCTGTGCAGCTTGTATTTTTTATCTTTATGCTGCCTTAAAACAATTCCTGCTAAAGGAGGCAGCTTCACTGTTATTGATTTCGGGAATCTCATCCATTCTTCATATTTCTCACTTAGAATTTCTGCTTCTGTACCGCTTCCGCCATACTTTTCATCATCCGAATTAAGAACAGCTTCCCAATGGGTCCCTGCATTCACACCAATCCTGTATTCTATACTATGTGGGGTAAGATTGAGGATAATCATCAGAATATCATCTCTCTTTTTTCCTTTTCTGAGATAAACGTACACCGAATTTTCGAGGTCATCTGCTTCTACCCATTCAAAACCGTTCTTATTAAACTGGTTTTCGTACAATGATGACTCCTTTTGATATAAATGATTGAGATCTTTTACCAGCGCCTGAAGTCCCTTATGAACGGGATATTCCAACAGATGCCAATCCAGGCTCCGTGTGAAGTTCCATTCCCCCGTTTGTCCGAATTCATCTCCCATAAAGAGCAGTTTGGCCCCCGGATGGGTGTACATATATACATAAAGGGCACGAAGGTTGGCAAATTTCTGCCATTCATCGCCCGGCATTTTATAGATCAGGCTTGCTTTTCCATGTACCACTTCATCATGGGACAAAGGCATCATATAATTTTCATTATACATATACATGGAGGCAAATGTCAGCTTATGGTGGTGGTATTTCCGGTTGGCCGGATCTTCTTTGAAATAATCCAGAGTATCATGCATCCAGCCCATCATCCATTTCATTCCGAATCCTACACCTCCTTCATGAACGGGTTTTGTCAACATAGGGAAATCTGAGCTTTCTTCAGCAATCGTGATAATATCATCTCCGAATTCTTTATAAACTGCGATATTAAATTCCTGTAAGAAAGCTTTGGCTTCAAGGTTTACATTTCCGCCGTATATATTAGGTTCCCACTCCCCTTCATTTCTTGAATAATCCAGATGAAGCATAGAGGTTACGGCATCTACCCTGAGCCCGTCAGCATGATAGCGGTCCAGCCAGAACATCGCATTGGAAATCAGAAAAGATTTCACTTCATTTCTGCCGTAATTAAAGATATAAGATTTCCAGTCGGGATGAAAGCCTTTTCGGGGATCTTCATGCTCATAGAGACAGGAACCGTCAAAGCGGTAAAGACCATTGGCATCTCCGGGAAAATGAGAAGGAACCCAATCCAGGATAACCCCGATATCATTCTTGTGAAGCTCATCAATCAGAAACATCAGATCCTGTGGAGAGCCGAAACGTGATGTAGCCGCATAAAATCCTGTAATCTGATATCCCCAGCTTGGATCATACGGGTATTCCATAACAGGCATGAATTCTACATGGGTAAAGCCCATTTCCTTTACATACGGAACCAGTTTTTTAGCAATATCGCGGTAATTTAAAAACCGTTTAGGATCATTCCCTTCTCTGACCCATGAGCCGAGATGAATTTCATAAACCGATAATGGAGCCTCTAAATTATTTTTTTTCTGGCGGTTTTCCATCCACTGTTCATCATCCCACTCATACCAGGTCGTTGAAACCAATGATGCTGCCTGAATATTCTGCTCCCAGCTTAATGCATAAGGATCACTTTTTTCCAGGATTTCACCTCTTGCCGTTTCAACAGCATATTTATATAACGTCCCCCAGCTAAGTCCGGTAATAAATCCTTCCCAGATCCCTGAACCATCCCAGCGCGGGAATAAAATATGATCTTTATGATTCCAGTTGTTGAAATTCCCGATCACGGAAACTTTTTTGGCATTGGGAGCCCAGACTGAAAAATAAACTCCTTTTATTCCGTCTTTTTCCACCGAATGCGCCCCGAATTTATCATACAGCTTATAATGTCTTCCTTCTTTGAAAAGATAGACATCATGATCGGTAAAAAGCGTATATGTTTTAACAGAGTTCATCAAGACCGGACTGTATTTAATTTTTCTTTGAAACTACAAAAATTCCTATCAACAACCGTTAATTATTAATCAAATAATTATTATGTTAATTCCCTTCTTCAGCACTTCTATCAAATATATCAAATTTTCTATTATTTTTTTTAAGGTTTTAAAACAATCTTTTTTATAAATTTAGCTGCCAATTTTATTAAACACGCATGATGAAGTTTGAACTTTATACTGACGAGACCGACGACAGAACGGTATACATTACAGGAAATTTCAACAACTGGAACCCCAGAGACCCAAACTATCAACTCAAACAGCTTGATCCGAATACGTACAGCATAGAGATCGACAGCCAGGTTCTCCCGGATACTATAGAATATAAATTCACGAAAGGAGGCTGGGAAAATGTAGAGCTTGATCAATACGGAAATATTACCCCCAACCGGAAAATTGAAAAATCGGTGGGAGAAGTTTCCGATACTATTGAAAAATGGAGACTCAACTGGGGCCCTTTCAAAAAAGAATTTTTTCCGATTGCTGAAGTGATCTCCGAAGAGTTTTATATTCCGCAGCTTGACCGATACCGTAAAGTATGGGCTCTTCTGCCCTATGATTACTACGTTTCCGGCAAAAGTTATCCTGTTCTTTATCTCCAGGACGCCCAAAACCTATTTAATGAAGGAAGCGGGTACGGAAACTGGGAAATTGACAAAAAGCTATCTATCCTTGCAGAATACGGCCGGGGCGATGTCATCATTATTGCTATTGAACACGGAAGTGAAGACCGCATTAAAGAATACATTTTTGATAACGACAATATAGCCAACGGATCGGAAGGTAAAAAATACATCCGTTTTATTACTGATACCTTAAAGCCTTTTATAGACGAAAACTATCGAACGAAGAAAGACCGTGAGAATACCGGAATAGGCGGCAGCTCTCTGGGTGCCCTGATTAGTATCTACAGCGGATTCCTGTATCCTGAAGTCTATTCTAAGCTGCTGATCTTCTCTCCTTCTCTGTGGGTTGAGCCCAACAATAATTTTCCGATGATGCACTTCAGGGTTCCTTTCAGAACAAAGATTTACCTGTATGGAGGTGGACAGGAAGGCTCAAAAATGGTCAAGAGAATCCATATTTTTGAAGAATCCCTGAAAAAATGGGTAAAGAATAATCTGTTCGATTTTGAATTCAGAACCAGTGTGAATCCGGAAGGCACCCACAGTGAATTTTACTGGTCCCAGGAATTCCCAAGAGCCATTGAATGGCTGTTTTACGATAACAAAGAAAATCCTGCTGAGGTAAAACCACAACAGCAAAGCATTAAAAATTAAACTTATGAAACTGATTAATAAAAAAAATAAAAGCTATTCCCAGATCTTCCAATTATTTACCGAAGAAGAATGGACAAAATCAAATAAAAATTACAATAAAAACATTGCTTCCCTTTTTTCCGGAAAAAAAAATGAATTTTTCGTTCATGCTAACGAAGAAAGTATCATCTATTTCATCGGATTAGGCAAATCCGGTATACATGATTTTGAGATCCAGCAAACTGCCGTTAAGTTTTCCCAAACCCAGAAAGAAAAGCTCCAGGCTGTACCCACTCTGATTCTTGCTGACTTTCTGAATGAAAAACAGTTTGAAGAATTCATTACAGGATTTCTTATCGGAACATACAGCTATCCTTTTGACAAAAACCATCCTTTCTGGAATACAAAATTCGAAATTCATTTTGAAAACCTGAGCCAGAAAAAACTGGATACCATAAGCACAAGAGCAGAAGCTTTAACTGCAGGACAGACGGCCTGTCAGGAATGGCTTAACAAGCCAGCCAATCTTAAAACCCCGGTTATTTTAAGCACATATCTTAAAAATCTGGCAAAAAAATATGAATTAAAATATACGGCGTTCAACAGGAAAAAATGTGAGGAATTAGGATTAAACGCTTACCTTTCAGTAAACCAGGGAAGTGCTTACGATGCAGCCTTCACTATTCTGGAATACAAAACCACTGTAAAAAACGCTAAAACAATCGGCCTGGTTGGAAAATGTGTTGTATTTGATACGGGTGGAGTTTCTTTAAAGAATCCTGACAATATGCATTATATGAAGTCTGATATGGGCGGAGCAACAGCTGTGATCGGAGCCTTGATTTATGCAGCAGAAATGAAGCTTCCTCTCAACATCGTTGCCATTCTTCCGATCACAGATAATGCTATTTCTGAGAAGGCATTTCTTCCCAGCGATGTTATTACGGCCTACAACGGGAAAACCATTGAGGTCCTAAATACAGATGCAGAAGGCAGAATGATTCTGGCAGACTCCCTTTCTTACCTCGCCAAAAATTATAAGACAGAACTCCTGATTGACCTTGCTACCCTAACCGGAAGCTCCGTAAGAATGTTCGGAGATACCTGCGGTGCCCTGTTCTCTAATAATGAAGAGCTTAAAAATCTATTGATCAGAACCGGAGACAAAACCAACCAAAGACTGTGGAATCTTCCGTTATGGGATATCTGGAAAGATGATATTCAGTCTGATGTTGCCGACCTGAAAAACATTTCAATGAAGCCGATTGGAGACTGTATCGTAGCAGCTAAATTTCTGGAACAGTTTATTGAAAACCACCCTAAATGGGCCCATCTTGATATTGCAGGCGTAGCTTTCGGAAGTACAGGATATGCAAAGGAAAAGGCAGCAACCGGGTTTGGAGTGCAATTATTAGCTGATTTAATTGAAAATTATCACTAAAAATTAGTTTATTACAAAATTTCTCTGTATAATTGATTAGTGATTCTCAAAACCGCAGTTTATTTTGATTTTTAACATTAATTAATCAATAAAAAATTGCTTTTATTTTTGAATATTCACTAAATATTAAAAAATATTGTATGGAGGAGAAATTTATAGTATGTATTTCGTGCTATTACAAGGGCTATGATTTCATGGACGAAATGAAGAAGCTCGGTAATAAAATCATCCTGGTAACATCGGAGAATCTCAAAGAAAAAAACTGGCCATGGCATGCCATTGATGAGGTATTTTATATGTCTGAAGAAAGGCCTTCTGTCTGGAATATGGAACATCTTGTTCAGGGATTTTCTCATCTGATGAAAACCAGAAAAATTGATGCCGTTGTTGCATTGGATGATTACGATGTAGAGAAAGCAGCTCTCATCAGGGAAACATTTCGCATTCCCGGAATGGGACAGACCACGCACCGTTATTTCAGAGATAAACTGGCCATGCGCCAGAAAGCCAAAGATTCAGGGATCAATGTTCCGGAATTTACAGCGATTTTTAATAATGATGAGGTTCGCAACTTTATAGAAAGAGTTCCTGCTCCCTGGGTATTAAAACCTAGGTCAGAGGCTTCGGCTTCAGGGATAAAAAAAATTACGTCTAAAGACCAGCTTTGGGATGCCCTGGAAACTCTTGGAGAAGAGCGACACATGTTCTTACTGGAAAGCTTTAAACCGGGAGATGTTTATCATGTTGACAGCCTTACTTTCAACAAAGAGATTATGTTTACATCAGCATCCAAATATCTCGCTCCACCTATGCAGGTATCTCATGAAGGAGGGGTATTCAGATCGAAGACCTTAGGAAGATATTCTGAAGAATTTAAAGCCCTTGAAGAAGTTAATGCTAGAGTACTCTCGAGTTTTGGACTGCTTAACGGGGCCACCCACACGGAATTTATACGGGGAAAAGAAGATGGTAAATGGTATTTTCTGGAAACATCATCCAGAGTTGGCGGAGCACACATTCCCGATCTCGTGGAAGCTTCAAGCAACATTAATATCTGGCGCGAATGGGCTAAAATTGAAGACGTCTTACTGCGCGGAAAAAAATATGAAGCTCCTAAACCCACGGGATATTATTCAGGACTGATCGTTGCATTAATCAAAGACAAACATCCGGATTATCAAGCTTTTGAATGTGAAGAAGCGGTAAAATTCCTTCCGATAGACTATCACGCAGGAATTGTTTACAAGTCTACCGATCCGGACATTATACAGGAAAGACTGGATGATGCTGCGGAAAAAATACAGGCAGAAATGCTGAATATCCTTCCTCCCAAAAGCAAACTGACCTCATAATATTGAAAAAATTCACTCAATACTACTGAGAAAAGCTGAACAGATCAAATTCATAGGACTGAAATACTAAAAATCAAATAAAAAATGCCTCATATAGAACATACAGACTACTATTCAAACATATTAGGAACAAGCCTTAAAGTAGAAGTCACCGGACATCACGGATATCCCATCATTATGTTCCCGACTTCTCAAGGATTGTATACCCAAAACCATGATTTTCACCTTAATAGCAGCATCAACTGGTTTATAGAACAGGGAAAAGTAAAGCTTTATAACATCCAGACGATAGACAGCTGGAGTTTTTATGACGAAAAGATTTCGCCACAGAAAAGGATCAAAAATTATGAATTATATGTGCAATTTTTGATTAAAGAGTTTATTCCGTACATCCAGAAACTCCACAAAGTACATCGTGTAGCTATTGCCGGAGCTAGTTTCGGAGGCTATCATGCTGCTAATTTTGCCTTCAGATTTCCTGATGTGGTGTCTCATCTGTTCTGTCTTTCAGGAGCGTTCAGCATAAGAAATTTCATGGATGGATATTCGGACGATCTTGTTTATTTTAACTGTCCGAGAGAATTTGTACGAAATGATGAAGCTTGGAAATACAAACATATGCACATTGTACTCAGTACTTCCGATCAGGATATATGCAGAGATAAGAATATAGAAATGGCTGAAATCTTACGCGCAAAAGGAATTGATTTCTGGTATGACGAGAGAAAATGGATCAATCATGACTGGCCGTTATGGAGAATGGTTTTTCCAACATTTATAGGAGCCTATTTTTCTTAAAAAAACGTACATTAGTGAGAAAGATAATTTATTCAATACACATCAATTAAAAACAAAAATTATGGCAAAAAAAGTGGGAATTCTATTCGGTATGGAAGATACATTTCCTTGGGCGTTCATCGACAAGGTAAATGAATTGGGAGGCGGAGAAATCATTGCCGAGCCTGTAAATATCGACAAGCTGGAACAGGGTGCTGATTATGGATATGCAGTAATCATCGACAGAATTTCGCAAAATGTTCCCTTTTACAGAGCTTATCTGAAAAATGCGGCCCTTAACGGAACTTACGTCATCAATAATCCATTTTGGTGGAGCGCTGATGAAAAGTTTTTCAATAATGCGCTGATGTCCAAATTAGGCATTCCGCTTCCTAAGACGGTACTCCTTCCTTCGCATGAAAGACCTACAGACACTTCTGAAACCTCATTCAGAAATCTGAAATTTCCTCACGACTGGGAATATATTTTCAATTATGTAGGATTTCCGGCTTATATGAAACCTCACGATGGCGGCGGATGGAAAAATGTTTACCGAGTGGAAAACCCTGATGACCTTTGGAACAAGCTAAGCGAAACAGAACAGCTGGTGATGATGGTACAGGAGGAGATTATATTTGATGACTATTACAGAGTCTACTGCCTTGGCAAAAAATATGTTCATATCATGCCTTACGAACCTCGTAATCCACATCATTTAAGGTATGCAACCACTCATCAGACACAGGGTGAAGAACTTGAAAAGCTATTAAAAACAATCCATGATTACACCATTACAATGAATGAAGCCCTTGGCTATGATTTCAATACTGTAGAGTTTGCCGTGAGAGACGGAATTCCTTATGCTATTGACTTCTGCAATCCTGCTCCGGATGCCGACAGGAATTCAGTAGGTGAAGACAATTTTGCATGGATCGTAGAACATGCCGCCAAACTGGCTATAGAAAAAGCGAAAGAGTATGTTCCCGGAAAACCTAATATTTCCTGGGGAACTTTTGTAAAAGACTCTGTACAATAAAAAACTGAAAGAACAAAAAAAACACGGAAAAAAATGCATCAATTTACCATAGGAATCGAAGAAGAATATCAGATCATTGATGTTGAAAGCAGAGACTTAATATCTCATGTTTCCAAAATCATTGAAGGCGGAAAGGCCGTTTTAAGCGAGAATTTAAAGCATGAAATGCACGAGTCCATGATTGAAATGGAAACCGGCATCTGCCAGAATATTCAGGAGGCCAGAGCAGAGCTCACCAACTTAAGAAGACATCTCATCAATACAGCCCATGAACAGGGACTTAGAGTTTCAGGTGGAGGAACCCATCCTTTCTCTCACTGGTCTGCCAATAATATCACGCAAGGTGAAAGGTATATAAAAATTGTAGACGACATGGGAGACGTTGCCCGTGAGAATCTTATTTTCGGGCTTCACGTGCACATTGGAATTCCGAACCGTGAAGAAGGAGTAAGAATCCAGAATGTCATGCGCTACTTTTTGCCCCATGTCTATGCACTTTCTACCAATTCACCGTTCTGGATCGGTAGATATACAGGATTCAAATCTTACAGACAGGAAATTTTCGTTAAATTCCCGAGGACCGGTATTCCAAGTTATTTCAATTCTCTGGCTGAATTTGACAGTTATGTTGATTTGCTTGTAAAAACCGGAACTATTGATAATGCTAAAAAGATATGGTGGGACCTTAGGGTACATCCGTTCTACCCTACCATTGAGTTCAGGATCTGCGATATGCCTTTAAGAATTGATGAGACGGTGTGCCTGGCTGCCATTATGCAGTGCCTGGTAGCTAAGATCTATAAACTTCACCAACAGAATTTAAGCTTCAGAAGTTACCGCAGGTTATTATTAAATGAAAATAAGTGGCGGGCCTCCAAAAGTGGTATAGAAGCACACCTTATTGATTTCGGAAAAGAAGAATCTGTTCCATATCCTCACCTGTTGAAAGAACTTCTTGAATTCATTGATGATGTAGTGGATGATCTTGGATGCAGAGAAGAAGTACAATATGCCTGGAAGATTATTGAAAACGGTACCGGTGCAGACCGCCAGCTTCAGATCTATAAAGAGACCGGAGATCTTACCAAAGTAGTTGATTACATGATCTCTGAAACTGAGTATGGCATAACACATGGTGAAACAGCTTCATAATATTTTTGGTAACTTTGCAAAAAATATGAAGTAGTATGAAAGATATTCGAATTGCTCTGCTGGACATGAACAACAATCATGCGAATCAGGGGTTCAGGAATATTAAAGAGATTTCTGAAGCTTTTCAGCAGAATTCTGATGAAAATGTAGTGATTCAAACCTTTGATGTAAGGTTTAAAAATGAAATGCCTGATATTAATGATTTTGACATCTATATTTCATCAGGAGGACCCGGAAACCCACACCGTGAAGGATTAGAGTGGGAAGATAAATTTGCCGGCTTTCTGGATTCCGTTTTTGAGCACAACCAATATAACGAAGATAAAAAATACGTTTTCCTGATCTGCCATTCATTCCAATTGGCAAGTATTCATTGGAAATTAGGGAACATCTGTAAAAGAAAATCCTATTCTTTCGGAGTAATGCCGGTTCATAAAACAGAAGAAGGAAAAGAGGAATTTTTATTTAAAAATCTTCAGGATCCGTTCTATGCTGTGGATTCAAGAGCATATCAGTTTATTGAACCTGATCTGGATCGTTTTGAAGAGCTTGGAATGAAGATTACAGCGATTGAAAAATTCAGACCTCATATTAATCTGGAAAGAGCCGTAATGGCTGTTCGTTTTTCTGATGAAATATTCGGAACACAGTTTCATCCCGAAGCTGATCCTCAGGGAATGGTAGAAAATCTGAAAGATGAAAAGAACAAAACAGCCATGATTGAAAACTTCGGAATGGAAAAATATCTTGAAACCATGGACAGAATAGATGATGAAGATAAAATTGTTATGACCAGAAGCCAGATTCTTCCGAGATTCCTGCAGTTTGCAAAAAAAAACATTCTGACAGGCTGTGAAGTTTTGGCTTAAAAGATAAACCACAAAAGTTTTTTTAAAACACTTTAGAACACTTAAGTTAGTTGAGAATGATCGTTCATATATAAGATGATAAATGCATGCAGATATATTTCTCTCGCAGATTTTTTTATTGGATGAATAATCAAAATCATAGATTTTCAAAAACTTAAGTGAATTTCTATACTCAAAATATTTAATCTTCAAAATAACTTAAGTGTAAAAAACTTTTGTGCCTTTTGACTTCGCCGAATCTTCGATTTGTGGTTAAAATTTATTCAATGGCCTTGAATTTTAAAATTATATTAAATAGTTAATCAAATAACCAAATCGGGCAAAAACTGCTCGATTTTTTAAATCAAAATCACAAAGAAAAAATATGATCCCAAAATACAGAAAACAGTTCAATCAGGAATTTTCGCAGGAAAAATATAGTCAGCTTAAAGAATCTCTGGCACAAAAAGGCGGAATAACACCAACATTCAGAGTTTCAGAAAGTCCGATCTTCCTTACTAAGGAATTTGAGAACAAGCTTATAGATGCCACAGAAAGTATCATTGATCAGATTAAAGCACTTCCTTCTGACCTGCTTCAAAAAGCTGTCCCTGAAAACTGTTATGTTCCGAATGACACGGATAAACCTCATTTTTTTACGATTGATTTTGGAATATGCAGAAATGAGAACGGAGAAATAGAACCCCAGCTGATCGAACTACAGGCCTTCCCGTCATTATATGCTTTTCAGAAAGTTTTTGAAGAGACTTTCTGTGAGGTCTATCCTTTTCTTAACGAAATTAAAAACAAAATGCCCGATCATGAATTCAGAAATCATCTGAAAGAAATTATTGTGGGCGATGAAAATCCGGAAAATGTTATTCTTTTGGAAATATTTCCTGAAAAACAGAAAACAGCCATTGATTTTGCTCTCACAGAAAAGTTATTAGGTATAAAAACAGTCTGCCTGACTAAAGTTAAAAAGGAAGACAAAAAACTGTTTTATGAGAAAGACGGCCAAAAAATAGAAATTAAAAGGATTTATAACCGTGTTATTTTTGATGAACTGGACAGGATTCCGGATCTGGTGACTGAATTTGATTTCCGTGAAGAGGTTGATGTAAAATGGATTACTCATCCTAACTGGTTCTTTAAGATCTCTAAGTTCCTTCTTCCCCTGCTTAATCATCAGTTTGTTCCGAAAAGCTACTTCCTGCACGAATTCCCGGCGCATGAAAATCTTGAACATTTTGTATTGAAGCCACTATTTTCTTTTGCCGGAAGCGGTGTCAATTTAAACCCGACCAAAGAAATCACCGATGCTATTGAGGACAAAGAAAACTATATTCTTCAGAGAAAAGTAAGTTATGAACCTGTATTTGAAGATATTAACGGAGATTTTTCAAAAGCAGAAATCAGACTTCTTTACGTATGGCACGAAAATGATGAACGTCCTGTTCTGCTGGAAAATCTGGGAAGAATGACCAAAGCCGCTATGGTTAATGTAGATTTTAATAAAAAAGATGCAATCTGGATTGGAAGTTCCAATGCTTTTTTTGGAGAAGAATAACTAAAAAAACAACTATAAAACTTTAACAAAAGATAAATGAAGCTTAAAAATGTTGATGAAATGATTTTTCATCCGCTCGGACTGAAAATTTCAAATGCTGAAGAAGATGCTGAATGTAAAGAATATTCCGGAATGAATTTTACTTTAGCTCAGCTGAAGATAAAATTCCGGACTGCTAAAATTACACCAACTAAAACCGGACAATTTGTAACGCTATGGAAAAGAAACCAAAAGAGAGAAACCATTCCATTTGAATCCTGTGACAGTTTTGATTTCTATCTGATTTCCACTTCTAAGGAAAGCCATGCTGGAATTTTCATTTTTTCAAAGGAAATTCTTGCGAAAAAAGGAATATTAACTCACGAGGAAAAGGAAGGTAAGAGAGGCTTCAGAGTATATCCGGCTTGGGATAAAACAGAGAACAAGCAGGCCTCAGCTACTCAAAAGTGGCAGACAGAATATTTTCTTGAGCTTTCTGAAAACGAAGAATCCTGGCTTCAGAAAGCAAAATTGCTGTTTGGTTTGAAATGATGTTTCCAGTATTTGTTTTTCTTATTTTTTTTAAACGCAAAATTGAATTTTGCATGATATTTCAAGGGAGCAAAGAATATAATCAACTCCGTTGATTCGATGAAGCGATGGATTAGCCTTCGGCTGTTTTTAAATCATAAAGTAATTGATAACCATTGAAAAAATAGCTGAAAATCCTAGATTTTCTTGCGTCTTAAAAACAACAGCATATTTAAAACCCTTTCGCCATCGCGTTAAGCCAACAAAAAATCAGCTAGATCAGCGAGCCTTAGAAAAATATACCTAAATATTTGTGTAGTCTGAGAAATCTACGGGAAATTTAAATTATATAGATACTGTTTCTGAAGAGCTGTGAGAGGTTTTTTAGCTCGCAGATAGAGCAGATCTTTTTATAAATACAATTATACTCATGCTGGCTGCTTCAAAATCATAGTCTAAAATGAACGTCCAACTTCCCTCTTCCAGCTTCCAACAAATAAAAATCGCCCGAGAAATTTCGGGCGATTTTTTGTTTTACATATTTTTATCGTCTTCCAGCAATTCCCTTGCCTGATATTCCTGAACAAGATCAATGGCATTGGAGATTACATCACTCAGGGCTGTGATGAAGGTTCCTTCTTCAGCCATTCCCATTGCATGTTTTAAAGCTTCAATTTCTTTAGGAATGATCTCATAGCTTACATTTCTTCCGGCTTCGTTGATTCCGTCTATGATCAGACCGTTGATTTCATCTTCGGTTCTTCCTCTCAAATGCTTTTCATTTCGGATAATAATGTAGTCAAACATTCTTCCGGCAATCTTTCCACATTCTTTAATATCACTATCTCTTCGGTCTCCTACTCCGGAAATGATACCTATTTTCTTCGTAGCTTCCACATTTTTAAGATAATCTTCAATAGCTTCGTAACCTGATGGATTATGAGCAAAGTCAATCAGCACTTTAAAGCTTTTGAACTTAAAGATATTCAGTCTTCCCGGTGTAAGCTGTGCACTTGGAATAAAAGTTCTTAAAGAGTTGGAAATATCTTCAATTCCGAAACCGTACAGATAACTCGCCAGACTGGCTGCCAGAACATTTTCAATCATGAATCTGGCCTTCCCTTCCATTGTAATCGGGAAATCTTTGGCTTTTCCTATTCTGATCTTCCAGTCTCCTTTTTTGATCGTTACAAAACCTTCTTCATAAATACAGGTGATCTTTCCTTCTTTCGCAAACTTTACAATATGAGGATTGTTTTCATCCATACTGAAAATAGCGACATTGCTGTCCAGATCATTCACAATCTTCATGGAATAGGCATTATCTGCATTCAATACACTCCATCCGGTTTTCTTTACACTGTCCAGAACAACCCTTTTTACTTTGGTAAGATCCTTTAGGTTGTGAATATCATTCATTCCCAGATGGTCTTCCTCAATATTGGTCAAAACTCCGATATCACACTGGGAATATCCTAAACCTGAACGTAAAATTCCACCTCTTGCTGTTTCCAGCACGGCAAACTCTACGGTTGGATCTTTAAGTACGAATTCAGCGGAAAGAGGTCCTGTAGTATCCCCTTTTGAAAGCATCGTATTCTGGATATAAATACCATCTGAAGTAGTAAATCCTACTCTGTATCCGTTGCTTTTTACAATATGGGAGATCAATCTTGTTGTTGTGGTCTTTCCGTTGGTACCGGTTACTGCGATGATCGGAATGGTAAACGGTTTTCCCGGAGGATAAAGCATATCCACCACCGGAGCAGCAACGTTTCTTGGCAGTCCTTCACTTGGTGCCAAGTGCATTCTGAATCCCGGAGCGGCATTCACTTCTATAATTGCCCCACCACTTTCTTTTAACGGCTGAGTTAAGTTTTCTGCCATAATATCAATTCCGCAGACATCCAGACCTATGATTTTTGAGATCCTTTCTGCCATGGTAATATTTTCCGGATGTACCATATCGGTAACATCAATAGAAGTTCCTCCTGTAGAAAGATTGGCAGTAGATTTCAGATACACCACCTCTCCTTTCTGAGGGACTGTTTCAAGGGTATACTGAAGTTTTTCAAGAAGTTCAAGTGTATCCTTATCTACTTCTATTTCGGTCAGAACATTTTCATGTCCGTACCCTCTTCTCGGATCTTTATTTTCTTTATCGATCAGGTGCTGAAGATTAAGTTCTCCGTCTCCTACTACATGAGCAGGAACCCTCCTCGCTGCAGCCACCATTTTATTATTAATCACCAGAACTCTGAAATCATATCCTGTAATATACTTTTCTACAATTACTTTTCTGGAATATTTCTGAGCGTGTTCCAATCCTGTTTTTGCAGCTTCCCAATCATTAACATTGATAGAAGATCCTTTTCCATGGTTTCCGTCTAATGGTTTTAAAACAATCGGATATCCTATTTTCCTAATAACAGTATTCAGTCCGTCTTCATCCACTATCAGATCTCCTATAGGTACAGGAATGGCAGCATCATGAAGCATTTTTTTCGTCAATTCTTTATTACAGGCAATATCTACTGCAATAGAACTGGTTTTTCCGGTAATAGTGGCCTGAAAACGTTGTTGGTTGACTCCATACCCCAGCTGTACTAAAGAATTGGTTCCTAACCTGATCCATGGAATCCTTCTGGACACGGCTTCCTCCACAATACTTCCCGTTGAAGGGCCTAAACGTACACGTTCCCTGATCTCTTTAAGCCTATGAATACAGGCATTCATGTCATATTCACCGCCATCAATCAGGATCTGTGCTATCTTTACTGCTTCTTCAGCCGCATAGATTCCTGCATTTTCTTCTATATAATTAAAAACGACATTGTATACCCCCGGAGTTTTGGTTTCTCTGGTTCTTCCGAAACCTACATCCATCCCTGCCAGAGTCTGAATCTCTAAAGCGATATGTTCGATAACATGTCCCATCCAGGTTCCTGTTTCTACCCTGTGGAAAAAGCCTCCTTCCACTCCTTCTGAACACCTGTGGGTAATCAGTGATGGAATGAGTTTTTCAATTCTTTCCCTAAATCCATCGATCTTGTTGGTAGGATAATTTTCCATTTCTTCCAGATCCAATCTCATCTGTATCAGCTTCTTTCTTCTGATACTCCAGATATTCGGGCCCCGCAGTGCCTGTATCTTCTCAATTTTCATAGTCTATTTGTATTTTTTAACGTTAACAATAACTCCTTCAAAAATCAAAGATAATGTAAAACCCTAAATGAAACTATAGCCCATTTAAAGATTTCTCAAAAAATATTTAAAAATTATTAACAATCCTAAAACCTTAAAAATCAATTTAAATATGGTATGAATTTCGCCAAATGTGAATTATTTTTTAAATTTGTACTCTATGATGAAACCCGTTGGAAAATTAATAGTGATCGGAGGTGCTGTAAACAAAGGAAGTTTTTCAGAAACTGATTACGATCAAAATATCGAAAAAAATCTTAATTTCTTTGAAAGAGGAATTTTAAGAAAAATTATAAACGAATCAAAACACAAGGAAGATTCTGTCATTGAGATTGTTACAACAGCCTCTCAAATCCCGCAAATTGTAGGAGTAGAGTATAAAAAGGCATTTGAATTTCTCGGTGCCAAAAATGTGAACGTTCTTGATATTCACAACCGTGAAGAAGCCAACTCTGATGCGATGGTGGCAAGAGCTAATGCAGCCGATGTAATGATGTTTACAGGCGGGGATCAGCTGAGACTGACCTCTATTCTTGGAGGAACAAGATTTCATGATACTATTCTGCTGAAATATCAGGAACAGGACTTTATCTATTCCGGAACTTCTGCCGGAGCCGCAGCTGCTTCTGAAAATATGATTTATCAGGGAAGCAGTTCTGAAGCCCTTCTGAAAGGTGAAATTAAAACGACACAAGGATTAGGTCTGATTGATAATGTAATCATTGATACCCACTTTGTACAGCGGGGCAGAATCGGACGTCTATTCCAGGCTGTAGTCAACAATCCGAGAACATTGGGAATCGGACTGGGAGAAGATACCGGGCTTTTCATCCATAATGATGTGATGACTGCCGTTGGTTCCGGTCTTGTAATCTTAGTGGACGGAAGATTTATTAAAGATACCAATCTTACCAATATCAATCTTGGAGAACCTATTTCCATCGATAATCTGACTGTTCACGTGATGTCTATGAATGACCATTATGATCTGACAACCAAAACACTTACAATCGAGAATTCACAATTCAACCCGATTCCGCAGGACAAATAATTATAAAACTTAATTAAACTAATTCTTATTTTAGCTAAAAATAAGGCTAAATGAAAGAAGAAAAAATTGAACAGCTTATAAACCTTCTTCTGGAAGGCTATAACGTGGAGAATAAAGAAGAAATTATTTCAAATTGTTCTTCTTGTTATATAAATCCGGCTCAATATATAAAAGATAATGAGGCTGAATGGGTAATTGAAAGCAATGAGGGCCATGCGTTTGAATTTTCGGTTACCAATGAGCTTTTTAGTTTTCTGCTTCGCGGGGATAAAATAGATGAGGTACACGAACTGATTGATGAAAGCCTCAATAATATAATAGGAGATTTTCCGTCAGAAATAAAGTATGCTGATGATTATTTTAAATGGCTGGGTCCCCAACTTTCCCAGGAAGATCCTCCGTTGGAAATTATTGAGCTTGGAGACAGCTATTCTGATGAATTACAGCTCATAATTGTCGAAAAGCATAATGTAGAAAACATATCAAGGCTTTGCCAGGAATTAATGGTTCATTTTAAAAGAACTGTATAGCATTACTTATCCCAGACAATGTCAGAATTAAAAAAAAATAAAACTAAACTTTAGTATGAAGCTTATTATTCACGGCGGTTTTTTCTCTGAAAGCGATCAGAGCCACGAAGTAAAAACAGCAAAGCAGAATTCTTTACAATCTATTGCTCAAAAAGCTTTTGAATATCTTCAGGATCATTCTGCTTTTGACACAGCGGCCTACGCGGTTTCTCTACTGGAAGATGATCCGTTATATAACGCAGGTATTGGTTCCCAAATCCAGAGTGATGGCGTCATCCGTATGAGTGCGGCTATCATGAATGGTGAAACCCAGAAATTAAGCGGCGTCATCAATATTCAGGATGTAAAGAATCCTATATTTGTTGCAAAGGAACTGATAAGAGAAGACGACAGGGTTTTAGGTGGAAACGGAGCTAAAATTTATGCTTCAGAACATGGTTTTGAGAATTTTTCAACGGAAATCCCTCAGCGCAGAAAAGAATATGAAGCAAAGTTAGGATCAGCAGGAAAAGGAACTGTTGGCTGCGTTGTGCTTGATAAAGAGGGAAAACTTGCAGTAGCGACTTCCACAGGAGGAAAAGGTTTTGAAATTCCGGGAAGAATTTCTGATTCTGCCACTGTGGCAGGAAATTATGCCAACACCTTCTGTGCCGTAAGCTGCACAGGGGTTGGAGAAGATATTGTCAGTAATGCCACTGCTGCTAAAATCGTCACAAGAGTTACTGACGGGATGAGCCTTGAAAATGCCTTTCACAAGACTTTTGAAGAGCTGAAAACTATTGACGGATTTGCAGGCGCTATCGGCATTGACAAGGATGGAAATTTATATCATCAGGATTCTTACCCTACCATGGTTTTCGCCAGTTTTGATGGAGAAAAATTTGAAGTCTTTCAATAATTTTAACATTATTTTATAATTTCATTTAATTTTTTGGCACGTATTTTACATGATTACTAATAACAAATTTTAATAGTTTAACAACCTTAAAAAAATAGAAATCATGGGAAATAAAACAAAAGGCTTATTGGCTTTACTAGGAATTGGTGCTTTAGCATATTGGAAATACAAGAACTCTACTCCTGAAGAACAACAGGCTGTAAAGGACAAAATTAATAATGCTAAAGACAATCTTAACAAATGGGGAAATGATCTTAAGAATAAAGCAAATGATGTAGCCTCACAAGTTCAGAGCAAAGTAGATGAAGCTAAAACAAAGGCCGAAGATTCTTTAAGCTAAAAGCAAATTAGTTTTTTTAACATTCATATATAGAAAAAGTCACTGTAATATTTTACGGTGACTTTTTTTGCTCGTGACATTTTCGAACTATTTGGAGAAACCTTATAGGTTTAATAATACGTATGCTTTAAAAACCTATAAGGTTTGAGTGGTATTTAAGAAAGGTATTGCTCCGGAAATTAATATTTCAACAGCTATTATTTTTTCTCGGCTGCTAATGCATACACGATCGGGATTTTGTTTCCGAACTGGGGAATTCTCCACTTTCCTTTTTCAAACTCATCTACGTGTCTGAAGCTTGGATACGGAGACCAATCGAATTCCCGGAAGGTTTTCAGTTCAATACCGCTTTGAAGTAAACTCTGCAGAACTTCTGCCAGTGAATGATTCCACATCACATATTCCTGCACAATATCCGCAGACTGGTCTGCATAAGTTCCTTCATAGGTTTCTACGATAGGCTTTTCATTAAAATAGTTATAAGTTACTTTGGTAAAATCATCATCAAACATCCACACTACCGGATGAAATTCTGCCATGATGAATTTGCCGCCCGGCTTCAGGAAATGATTGATTACTCCTGCCCATTTATCCAGGTCCGGAAGCCAGCCTATTGTTCCGTAGCTGGTATAAACAATATCAAATTCCTGATCAAGGACATTGGGAAGGTCATAAACATCGGAGCAGATAAATGCTGTATCAGTATTGCATTTCTGCGCCAGATCTTTTGCTGTTTCAATGGCTTTATCCGAAAGGTCAATTCCCGTAACTTTTGCTCCCATTCTGGAAAGCGAAATGGAATCCTGTCCAAAATGGCACTGCAAATGCAGGATTGTTTTGCCTTCCACATCTCCAAGAAGATCCAGTTCTATGGAGTTTAATGAAGTTCTTCCTTCTAAGAACTCATCTACAAAGTAAAAATCCGATTTCAGATGCGGTTCTACTTTGGCATTCCATGATTCTTTGTTAATTTCTAAATAATTTTCCATGATAGTTTGTTGTTCATTACAGACTCCTTGGAATTAACGGAAGTCCATCTAAAAGAGCCATATCCGAATCGTATTTTACTTTATGGCAGTCTGATTTTTCAGGATCTTCATTCACTTTTTTAATACACCTGTTACGATGTAAATAGTAAACAGCACTATAGTCTGCATTCGGACTCCCGGAATCTGTATTATTTTTAATATTTATTTTCGCTTTAATAAGCTTTTGGTTTTTATAATAGAACTGATTATTATACGTATAATCAATTCCTGTTTTCTTCACTATCTTTATATATTCCGGATGTTCAGGATCAAAGGCCACACTTACAGTTGAAATTATTCTATCAACTCCCCCGCTGCTGATTCCGGAAACAATAGTATCTTTTTTTAATCCGGCACCGGTATCAAGTAGCTGGGATTGATAATCGATTTCTTTTATATAAGCTTCCCTATTCTTCTGACTTGTACAGGAAACAATAAAGCATAGCATTAAAAGTAAATGCAATGGCTTCATATCTGGTTAAGAAGCATTTTCTTCTGTTCCATAAACCCTTCCTCAGTTATCATACCGCTTTCCTTTAATCTTTCCAGTTGTTCCAGCAATTCAAGAAGCATAGGTTCATATGCAGGAACCTTCGGTCTGGCCATGAAGTCTCTTACTTTTTCACAGAATAATTCTGCTTCGTATTTTCCTACGCCATCAATTTCAACGATGTCATCAGCAACATGAATATCTATTGAAGCTAGCATCAATGAGGTTTCATATTGTATGGAACTTATTTTATCGTAGGAAAAATCCTGCACTTTTAACCCGTACATAAATTCTTTATCTACGAAAATCAGCCTCCGGTCCGTTGCCGTTAAGATGATATGATGGTTTGTTATTTTATTCCGTCCTTCAACAAGGTAAACAATTTTTTCATCTGCTGAAAGAATGCTTGGAAGCGCACGGATCTCTTTTCTGGCAAAAAAGGTAGGATTGATATCCAGCTTTTCCAGCTCGTCTTTTATTTCGTCTAATCTTGATTTGTTATCCATGGTTTTATTTTACAGCTAAAATACTATTTCTCTGCAAGAAATGATTTGTTGTTATAAAAAATTGCAACGAAAGCTATCTTTCTTTTACATACTTATTTAGAATCCTCTTTTAGCGGGACTATTCAGATGTATTTTAGTGTTGGGCAGCTTTTTTCTTAAATTTTCAGCTTCCGTAGAAGAAATTTTGTTTCCCCAAAAAAACAATGCTTTCAGATGAGAAAGTTTCTCAATTCCCGGTGGAAGACTTTCGATCTGGCAGTCCGAAAGGTCTATCACTTCAAGGTTTGAAGCATTATAGAGGCCTACAAGTGCTGATGGCGCAATCTTAGATTTTGAAGCAAAGAAATATTTCAGATTTTTCATCTTTTCCATACCGCCAGGAATATTCTGAATCGTATTATTATTGTAGTTTATTTTCACCAGACTCTCAATACCATACAATGCAGAAGGAAATTCCTTAAAGCTGTTGTGATCTAAGGTTATTTCTACAAGATTTTTAAGTTTAGACAGGCTCTCAGGAAGGGTTTTCAGCTGATTTTTGGATACATCCAGTCTTTTCAGACTCTGTAAATCTCCTATTTCATCCGGCAGAATCTGAAGAAGGCTCTGGCTTACTGAAAGGGTTTCCAGCTTTTTTAAATTCCTGATGCTTTTGGGAATCACCAAAGGCTTGAAAATAAAATTTTTCCCATCTACAATCACTTTATCTTTTGTTCTGCAGGCCAGGTTTAGCGTTTTCAGATTCTTCATATCTCCCAGATTAGAAGGATATTCTTCCAGAAAAGGACAGAAAAAGCCAAGGCTTTCCAGATTCTTAACCTTGATGATCTGCTGTGGAAATTCTTTGATAAATATGGAATGAATGGTAATTTCACGCAGCTTATTCAGCCTGGAAAAGGAATTCGGAAACCTGGTAACTCCTGTGCTTCCGCTCATACTGAATACCTCAAGGTTTTCCAGACGGTCTATGTCTTTTGGAATTTCCGTAAATTCTCTTTCGCTGATAATACTCAGAACCCTCATCTTCTTCCAGTCAAGAATATGTTTGGGAAACTCTTTTAACTCATCTAACGATACCACTTCACTTTCTTTTGTGAGATCCTGCGGCTTAAAGCTGTAAGTTTCTGAATATTGAGCCCTGCACATTAAACCAGCACAGATAAAAATTGTGGATATTATTTTTCTGTTCATTGTTTTAAATCTATAAAATTATTCAAGAATCATCAGGTTCCGGGAATAACAACAGACGTATACGGACTGTATAGTTTCCATCCTAATGATTCATACAAAGTTTTTCCCTGAGCTGTTGCAACTAAAAAGCTGTTTGAAATCCCATTCAACAAAACTATTTTCTCAAGCTCATGCATCAGGAAGGAGGCAAGCCCTTTTCTGCGATGTTCTTCTTCTGTTGCAATTCTGTCATAAATTGCCAGATCATCCACCAGTACAAGATGGCCGGAGCAGGCCAGGGTTCCGTTTTCAGCGAAAATCTTCAGTGTACTGCTGGCATTATACTTCTCCAGCGTCATGTTGTATTCTTCAGGTATTTTTTTTTCGTTGGATATCATTTCTCCTGTGCAGTACATCATATAACCGGGTGGCTGTATTTGCCATTTTCGAGATATACTTTCTTTCACCTCATCGGCAGAAGCTGCTACTTTAAGATACACCCAAGAGTCATTTATTTCTTTTGAAAGCTGAATAAAGTCTTCTGTAATTTCCGGAAAAACATATCTTGCTTTCTGCTTTTCCTCACCCACTTCTATTTTAAAACCGGATTTATATTTTTCCGGAAGCGGTAATTTTCTGGATAGCGACCATGCTTTCAGCCATTTTTCTATGATCCCCCGGGATACTGTTCCGTCCATTGTTTTATTGTTGCTGTTTAGCCAAGAAGCTTTTTCTTCTGCTCTGCAAATTCTTCTTCGGTTAGAATGCCGCTTTCCCTCAATTTCCCTAGTTTTTCAAGCTGGTCATACAGGGTTTCAGAAGGAGTCACTTTTTCTTCTATCTTTGGCTGCTCCGGTTGTTCCAGCTGCTTCGGTTGGTTATAGATCTTTTTAACGAAATTATAAAACCGTTCGGCATCTTCCCTGTCGAGGAAACATTCAAACCGGATTTCCCCGTCTTCTGTGTGCAGGGTTATAAACGGAGTAACACGATTCGGCACAAAGCTTATTTCTCTGATGGTTTCATTAGGATATCCAGCTACTTTTACAGCATCAAACATTGATTTTGATACAGACAGCATCCTTGTTGGGGTCACGAGCAGAATTCCGGCATCTACCGTATTGATGAACTGGGCATCCGTGGCCGCAAGGATCAATTCGTCTTCAGCAAGAATCCGGGGTAGAGCTTTAATTTCCCCCCTGGTAAACATCGAAAGATTGGCTCCTACTTTATCGAGCTGGTATTTAATCTCTTTAAGCCTTCTTTTATAAACATCATTGGAAATAAAACTCTGTGGATCCCGTACCGCAGATACAGGAAAGTCTGTATTTTCTTCAATGGCTTGGTCTGATTCTTCTTTTCTATTTTCAGCAAGACCTTTTACATCTTCAATGCTGAATTTTTTAAGATCGTCCAACAGTTCCTGGTTAATACTGCTTACTTTTTCTAAGCATGCGTTGCAGAGAACGCTCCCGTCCGAGAGTTTATTTTCTCCCAGAAGAGTGTCCATAGAAGTCAGTTCAACGTTGCATAGTGCACAGTTACTACTCATTTTTTCTTGTTTTTACAGTTTGGCAAGCAGCTTTTTCTTCTGCTCTGCAAATTCTTGTTCAGTTAATATCCCAGTTTCTCTGAGCTTTCCCAGTTTTTCCAGCTGGTCAAAGATAATTTCAGGAGCCTCTTTTTTAACAGGTTCCTGTTGAGGCTGTGGTTTTTCCACAATTTTTTCAGAATGACTTCCGGGACGTATAAGATAAGGTTCTACACTTTCATAAAATTTCTTTGCAGCACTTCTACTGTATAGTGTGAATTCCGCGATAAATCCAGAAGTAAAAACTTTTAAACCGGAAGACATCAGATTGGTATCATGCTGCATGAAGGTAATTTTTGTAAACGGAAATTTATTTTTAAATATCTCTCCAAAAATACTCTTATCTATAAACATAATTTTTTTCTGGGTTGCCAGCAAAATTCCTTTAAGGTTATTATATTCATAAGTACCTTCAACAATAGCAACCACTTTTTCATCTTCATCAAGAATATTAGCTAGTTCATTCACTTCACTATCAGTAAGGGCTGTGAGCACTGGGTTCAATGCAGCAATCTCGTCTTTGATATCATCAAGCCTTGTAGGCTCTTCCGGGCTAAAATCAAACTGCACAGACTGTGATATGGGTGCTACAAGGGGAATTTCCTTTTTCAATTCAGTCGTTTTCAGTTCATTATATTTTTCCTCTTCAATATTGCTATTCTGAAATATCTCTTTTATTTGTATTACATTATAATTGATGAGGTCATATACCAGATCTTTATTGATATTGGTCACTTTATTCAGGCATTTATTGCAGAGAATACCTCCGTCTGAAAGTTTATTTTCACCTAAAAGCGTATCCATAGAGGTAAGAAGAGTTCCACATAAAGCGCATTCAGTATTCATTTTGTTTTTTTATATTTATAGTATCATCTGTAAAAAATAGAATATTTATTTTACATTCTTCAATTGAGTTTTAAAATAAATTACCATTTTCCAATCAGATAGATCATCAAATTTCGTCTAAAAATAAGTAATTTTTATAATTTTCCAGACCGTTATTACTTCAGACATTGACATTCATTAAATTTTAAATACTTTTGTTATCATACTCCCCCAAAACTTCCTGTTATGATCTTTGTTGAAAATGAATTTTCGCCTTTAAAGAAAGTAGTTCTTGCCCAATCTGAATTTGGTTTCCCAAAAGAGCCCAGACCAGAAGACCTGCGTTTTCTGAGTAAAGAAGCGGTAAAAGAAAACTTTGAAAATAAAGGAAAGGATTATTCTGAGGTTTTTCCTGAACTTCAGAAACAATGGGAAGGCGAAAGGGAAAATCTGAAAAAAACACTGGAAGAGTATGGTGTCGAAGTTCTCCGTCCCCGTAAATTGTCTTCTGTAGAAAAAGAAGCTGTGGGAACTGCCGGATATTCTAACTTTTTTGTGAGAGATCCCTTTTTTACAGTGGGGAATTTTATCATTGAATCATCGCTTCGCTTTTTACATCGAAGAAGTGAAATTTTTCCGGTACGGGATCTTTTTCTTCAGGAAATATACCCTGAGGAATGCATTTATGTGGCAGTACCTCAGCCTGAAATTGCTGATGCGGAAGATTCTACATTGGGGAAAGGTCCGTTTCTGGAAGGAGGAGATGTTCTTGTCTTAGGCAAACAGGTCTTTGTAGGAAATTCAGGGCTTGCTTCAAATGAGCTTGGAGTTCAATGGTTAAGAAAACTTTTAAAACCACAGGGATATACTGTTGAACAGGTAAAACTTCATCCTGATATTCTGCATCTAGATTGTGCCCTTGGCCTTGTAAGAGAAGAATTGATGATTATATGTGAAGATGCATTTTTAGATGGAATTCCAGCTGCTCTGAAAGAGTGGAAAAAAATACATGTAACTTTAGATGAAGCCATGAATCTGGCCACCAACGGACTTTCTGTATCTCCGAAAGTTTATATTACAGACCCTTCCTTCAAACATATTGGGAATCAGATTGAGCAGGAAAATATCAGGGTAGAATATATTGATTTCTCAATCAGCAGAAGTTTTGGAGGATCCTTCCGATGCAGTACGCAGCCTCTTTTAAGGCATTAAGAAATAAACTTTTGAATGTTTGCAATTTTTCAAGAAGCTTTTTCTTTTGAGATGGAAATCTTCTTCAGTAAGAATTCCATTCTCTCTTAATTTTCCAAGTTTTTCCAGAAGTTCAAAAACAGATGAACGGCTGTTCCTTCGTAGTCCGTCAACAATATGACCGATCTCTTCATCTTCCATCAGAAGATCAGGAAGCTCATCAATTTCCTATTCTGCCCGGGATAATAATTCCGGGTTGATATATTGGTTCTGATATTCTAAATTTTACACCAATCAACAATTTTATCTAAATGCGGATATCGGTATCTGGTAACGCTTTTCTCAATGCTTCAATATCTGTTTTGGGAATTTTATTTCCCCACAGATAAAGACTCTTCAGATTTCTGAGTTTTTCAATGCCTTTTGGAATTCTATCAATCTGACATTCCGAAAGGTTCAGTGATTCAAGATTCTCCAATTCATAGATCTCTTTCAGATTATCCTGAGATATTTTATTTTTATCCAGACCTAATTTTTTCAGGTTTTTAAGCTGCTGAATCCCAGAAGGAAGACCTTCAAGCTGAATGCCACCCATTTCCAATATTTCCAGACCAGAGAGGGCGTACAATTCTTTAACGGATTCGGAAGAAAGCGGGTTGGCTCCAATATTCAGAGACTTCAACTGCTTCATATTTACTGCTCCGGAAGGAATTTTACTGACTCCACATTCGTATACATTCAGTTCTTCGAGATTGGGAATTAAATACAGTTTTTTAAAGTCGGAGGATATCTTATTTCCCGCCAGACCTAATGCCTTCAGAGACTTTAGATTTCCTGTTGCAAAAGGAATTTTTTTAATCAGACAAAAATTAAGATTAAGATCCTCAAGATTTTCCAGTCCGGAGATTGCTTTTGGAAGTTCGGTAAACTGATTCTGTTGAAGATTCAGCTTTCTCAGATTCTTCAGAAGGCCAAAACGTTCAGGTAAGTCAATTAAACTGTTGTACCCCAGATCCAGATCTCGTAACGAAATCAGACCTCCTATTTCGTCAGGAAGGTTTTTCATCTGATTACTGACGGCAATAAATTGTTCCAGCTTTTCCAGATTTCCTATACTTTTGGGCAATATCAGTTCAGGAAGATGGGCAAAATCAGTATCTATCGATCTGAAATAGGACAGATCCAGTATTTTAAGATTTTCCAGATTCCCTAGATTTTCCGGCCATTTTCCCAGCTTTTTATCTCCATATTTAAGCTCCTGAAGGTTTTTAAGCTTTAAAACAGGTTGTGGAAACTCACTTCCTCTAAGGCTGATGTTTATTTTTTTTATATTTTGAAGATCTGCAAAACTTTCAGGAAAGGTGATATTTCCCCCAGAATTGATCAATTCAAAATCCTCAAGGTTTTTAAGGCTCTTTATTTCTCCGGGAATTTCCCTGAAACTTTCATGAGCCCTTATCTTTAAGATTTTAAGATCTTTGTTTAAAATTTCTTTAGGAAAGTCTTTGATATTATTTAAAGATATACTCTTTTTTTCTGCATTATAAGCATAAGGATCCGAAGGTCCTAGAGGAAGGGAAATCTGGGCACTGACGATAATCGCCAATGCCAGCCAGCCCAAACAAAGTACTCTCTTTATCATGAAATTGTATTACAGATTTAAAAATTCTTCTACAGAAACTGTTTTCTGTTCTCCCGCTTCAAGATTTTTAAAAGTTACTGTATTGTTTCTGATTTCTTCTTCACCCAGGAAAACAAGATTTTTAATTCCTTTCTTTTCAGCGTAAGTAAATTGTTTATTAAGCTTTGCATTTTCAGGATAGAGTTCTGCTGAAATTCCTTTTCTTCTCAACTGCATAATCAGTTTTAGTGCTTCTGTTGTTTCCTCGCCTCCAAAATTGGCGAACAGGTATTCTATTGAGGAAGATGCTTCTTCAGGGAAAAGATTAAGCTCTTCCATTACCAGATAAATTCTGTCCAGCCCGAAAGAAATTCCGATTCCCGGAATGTTTTTAACACCGAAAACTTCTGTAAGGTTATCATATCTACCGCCACCGCCGATAGATCCCATCGCAGCTTCATCAGCTTTTACTTCAAAAATAGCCCCAGTATAATAATCTAATCCTCTGGCAAGGGTAATATTGAATACAAGATTTTGCATATCAACTCCAAGATTCAGAGATTGGGTAAGAACAAACTCCAGTTCTTCCACTCCTTTTAGCCCTATTTCGTTTCCTGCAAATTTTTCTTTCAGCTGAAGAAGGTTTTCCAGCGCATCATCAGACTGCTCAAATAAGAAATCCAGTTTGTCTATAGATTCCTGGGAAATTTCTCTTTCCAGCAATTCTTTAACAACTCCGTCTCTTCCGATTTTATCCAGCTTATCTAAAGCTACAGTAAAATCGATCAGTTTATCTGTAATCCCAGCATATTCAGCTAATCCGGAAAGAATTTTCCGGTTGTTCATGTGAATTGTCACGGAAACACCCAAATCTGCGAATGATTTTAAATACAGTTGAACCAGTTCTACTTCCTGAAGTAAACTTTCACTTCCTACAACATCTGCATCGCATTGATAAAATTCTCTAAATCGTCCTTTCTGTGGTCGGTCTGCTCTCCATACCGGCTGGATCTGAGAACGTTTGAATGGAAATGTCAGTTTCCCATGATTCATCGCTACAAATCTTGCAAAAGGTACAGTAAGATCATAACGAAGAGCTTTGTCCGTTAAATTTTCCGAACTAAAAGGTTGTTCTAATGCTCTTTGAAAATCATGAAGCATCTGAGTTTTTTTATCTTCCTTGGCTTCATTAATGCTCGAATTTAAAATTTTAAAGATAAGACGGTCTCCTTCTTCACCATATTTCCCTGTCAATGTAGAAAGATTTTCAAAACTTGGAGTTTCTAATGGCTGAAATCCAAATAACTCAAAGTTATTCTGTAAAATATTGATAATATATTTTCTTCTGGAAACTTCCTGTGACGTAAAATCTCTCGTTCCTTTTGCTAAACCTGGTTTCATTTCTTGTATATCATTTTGATAGACGCAAAAGTACGGAATTGAAAGGAATTTATATAGTATAAAAAGCCGAAGAAGTAATCTTCTCCAGCTTTTGTTGTTAGGTGATCATTAATTCTGAAAAATCAGACGCTTTCAAGAATCTCCAGGATTTCTTCGCCATAATTTTCGATCTTATGTTTCCCGAAGCCTTTGATATCAAGCAGTTCTTCTTTTTTTGCAGGCTTATACTTCGCAACCGATACCAGTTCTTTATTACTCGCAATAAAATAAGTGGGTAGGTTCTGTTCTCTTGCTTTTTCTGATCTCCAGAGTTTCAGGGCAGTCAGAATCTTTTCTTCATCAGAGCTTAAAATCTCATTATCAGCAGAGTATTTTACCACTTTGGATTCTCTTACTATATTTTTCAATGGTTTTATCTCTTCAAAATACAGTATTACAGACCAATAACATTCGTCATTTACAAAAGCCGTTTCTACTTTTATAATTTCATTCACATCCAGGAAATCGTCAAGCATTTTTTGATCTTTGTACAAAAATTCTTCCGGAAGCCTGATTTTAAAAACTTTTACTTTCATTACTGTACTTTTAGAATTATTTGCCTCCCAGAAGCAGAATCTCATCTACTCTGATTTCTGTTATATATCGCTTAACACCGTCTTTGTCATCGTATGATCGATACGTCAGTTTTCCTTCAATAGCTATTTCTTTTCCTTTGGAAACATATTTCTGGAGTATTTCCGCTGTTTTCCCAAAAGCAATCAGATTGTGCCATTGTGTTTCTTCTACTTTTTCTCCTTTTGCGTTGGTGTAATGATCATTGGTAGCCAAAGATACGTTTGCTTTTAGAGTTCCGTTGTCGAAGTTTACTATTTCTACTTCTTTTCCTGTGTAACCAATTAATGTTACTTTGTTTCTTAGTGACATAACTTTATAATTTTTAAGATTAATAATTCAGATCAGAGACGTTCACTGCTTTCTCAAATCTCTGTTGCAAAGATTGCCACTTCCCCAAAACACAGTCGGTTATAAACTATTTAAATTCATTTGTAGTCGTTTGTAAACGGATAATAAAACAGAGAAAAAGAATTTAAGAATCTGTCAAACCCCATTATTAATCATAGTTTCAGAGTACTATCCTCTTGACCTGAATAGTTCTTTCACATGAATCTAATTTTTTACATTTTCTCAAGAATTTCTTTGTCCGAAAAAAAATAAATAAAAATCTTCAGTCTTAAAAAAACAAAATGTAAAATAGTAAGTTTTATTCCTGAAGAAAATTGTGTGGTTATTAAAAGTTTCTAGTCTTTAATAATTGGTAAATTATTCATTGTTTATAGGAATAAAATGAATTTAGTATCTCATTTTAAAATCCTTCTTTTAAATTATTCTTAAGGAGGCATTCATACTCAATCTACCCGTTTGCAAACGGATAATTCCGTATCTTTGATGAAATTTCTTTTATGAAAAGAAGCATCACTATTTTTGAGTTCCCTCTCAATCTGGGACTTAAGAAAAAAGAGCACGAGACAGAACCTGGTGTAAAAAAACTCCCGGACTGGCTCAGAAAGTTTGGTTTTCATAAAAGAATTGATCCCCAGCATATTTTCAGACTGGAAGCTCCTGAATATTCCATGAATATGGATGAAGAATCAGGGGTACGAAATGCAGGCAAGATCATTGAATATGCACGGAAACAATCCGAATTTATTCTGAAAAACCATCATCCAGAAAATTTCAATATTATGTTGGGTGGTGATTGCAGCGTTCTAATCGGAAACGCCCTCGCACTAAAGAAGCTGGGGAATTTCGGACTTTTTTATCTTGACGGCCACACGGATTTTATTCCGCCAACGCTTTCTGAAACGGGAGCCGCTGCCGGAATGGATCTGGCTATAGTTACAGGATACGGTCATAACAAATTGACGGATATTGACGGCTTTAAACCTTATTTTCAAGAGGAAAATATTTTCTGTGTCGGAAATGCAGAAACCAATGATGATGAATATACGGCCGAAATCATCCGTTCAAATATTCATTATTTTGACCTTGAACATCTCAGAAAAAACGGCTTCAAAAAAACTGCGGAAGATTTTCTTACCATGATCAAATATAAAAGCCTTGACGGGTTTTTCATTCATTTTGATGTAGATATTCTGAAAGATAAACTTATGCCCGCGGTAGACAGCCGGATGGAAGACGGAATTGATTACAACAACCTTCAGGAAATGCTGAATCCTTTGATCCGGTCACCAAAGTGTTTTGGAATCCAGATTACCATTCTTGATCCAGACTATGATCCGGAGGGAATTTATACCCAGCCGTTTATTAACAACTTAATTCAAATTATAAAAAATAAAGAAGAGTAAATGAAGAAGACGATAAAAAGAACTTTCAGGGTCTCAAAATATGTGATTTATAAGGAAACGCTGGTTGATTACAAGGAGCATTTCTGGTCATTTCTGGGTGCATTTTTTGGAATCGGAATCATTGCTTTTATTCAATCCCATTCTTTAACGGAGACTGAAAATATATTTCTGATCGGTTCTTTTGGCGCCTCGAGTGTTTTGATTTACGGAGCCATCCAAAGCCCTCTGGCACAGCCCAGAAACCTGATTGGAGGACATGTTTTTTCAGCTATTGTGGGGGTTACTGTTTACAAGATTGTCCCTGATATTATCTGGCTTTCCGCTCCGTTGGCAGTGGCTTTTTCTATTGTTCTGATGCAGTACACAAAAACTCTTCACCCTCCCGGCGGAGCAACGGCTCTGATCGCAGTAAGTTCTACGGGAAAAATCCCTGAATTGGGGTATTGGTACGTTATCTCCCCTGTTTTATCGGGGTGTATTATCCTGCTGATTGTGGCTTTATTTTTCAATAATATAACGCCTAACCGAAGCTACCCTTCTCACAGCAGTTTTAAAAGACTGTTAAAGAAAAGACATGGCCACCACTTAAAATAAACTAAACGATGAACTGTCTGGAATGCGGCGAAAAAATTATCGGAAGGACGGATAAAAAGTTCTGCAACGACTCCTGCCGGAATGCCTACAATAATAAGCAGAACAAAGATTCTAACAATTTGATGCGGAATGTGAATAACAAACTCCGTAAGAACTATCGCATTCTCGTAGAAATCAATACAGAAGGAAAAGCAAAAGTGGCAAAATCCAAATTAGACAATTTAGGCTTCGACTTCGATTATTTTACAAATCTGAAGATCTATAAAAATGGCGCTGAATACCGGTTTATTTATGATTACGGTTATAAATTCCTGGAAGATGATTTTATCCTCATCGTAAAGAATAAAAACTAACCCCCTATTCTATAATTATGAAAGAAATTGTTCTGATCACAGGTGCTGGCGGCATGGTTGCACAGGAACTGTCTAAAAAGATAGGAAAAGAATTTGAAGTAAGGTTTTTAACCAGAAAAAAGAAACATGAACATGAATTTGAATGGGATATCCGGAAAAGAATGATTGATGGGGCTGCTTTGGATGGAGTTTCCCACATTATCCACCTCGCAGGAGCCAATATTTCTGAAAAACGCTGGACCAAAGAGAGAAAAGAAGAGTTGATTTCCAGCCGTGTAGATTCTGCGGAGCTTCTTCTGAAAACGATAAGAGATAAAAAAATGAAACTTAAATCTTTTATTTCGGCTTCAGGAATTAATTTTTACGGTACGGAAACTACGGAAAACATTTATACGGAAGATGATATGCCGGGGAATGATTTCCTGAGTGAAGTTGTTGTTCTTTGGGAAAGAGCTGCGGATAACTTTAGGGAACAGGTTCTTGCAGAAAGAGTGATAAAAATAAGAACAGCCGTTGTACTCTCGGAAAAAGACGGAGCCTTGAAAAAAATGGTTCCAACAATAAAATATGGTATCGGATCTGCTTTAGGCAGCGGAAAGCAATATATGCCCTGGATTCATATTGATGATCTATGCTCAATCTATGAAACAGCATTGAAAAATTCAGAAATAAACGGAGCTTATAATGCCGTTGCTCCAGAACATACCACTAATGAAAATTTAACAAAAGAAATTGCCGAAGTTCTTAAAAAACCTTTATTCATGCCCAATGTTCCGTCATTTGTTTTAAAGCTGATGTTCGGTGAACTGGCAGACGCACTTCTGAAAGGTTCAAGAGCTTCATCCCAAAAAATACAGAGTACAGGATTCAGGTTCAGATTTCCTGATCTGAAAAAGGCTTTGGAAGATTTATTAATTCAAAACAATACTCAATAAAATAGTATATAAACTACTTACCATTACATGCACACTCCCAACGTAGATATTATTCAAACAGAAATTCTTTCTGACAACTGGTATACTTTAAAAAAAGTAACGTATTCTATTTCTAAAAAAGACGATTCAACCGAGACCCAAAGCAGAGAAGCTTATGACCGGGGAAACGGAGCGGTTATCTTACTTTATCATAAAACTTTAAAATCGGTTATTTTAACCCGACAGTTCAGGCTCCCTACTTTCATCAACGGAAATCAGGATGGGATGCTTATTGAAGCCTGTGCCGGACTTCTGGATAATGATCATCCCGAAGAATGTATCAAAAGAGAAACGGAAGAGGAAACCGGATATAAAATTTCCAATGCCGAAAAAATATTTGAAGCATATATGTCTCCCGGTTCTGTTACTGAAATCCTGCATTTTTTTATCGCTGAATATTCCCAGGATATGAAAATTGCAGACGGAGGCGGACTGGAAGAGGAAGGTGAACACATTGAAGTGTTGGAACTTCCATTTGACAAAGCTCTTAAAATGATTGATGAAGGAGAGATTAAAGATGCGAAAACAATTATGCTGCTGCAGTATCTTAGAATTAAGGGAATCTTATAATCTGTAATTAACCTCTGTTCGGGATAAGAATATCTGATAGATGCAGGTTTGAAGCTGGATAATGGAAGAGGGAAGTTATGAAAATCAATAATAGCAAATGTTGATCTGCTTTTATTTAATTTCATTTTCACATAGCTTTCAATATATAACTGAAATTAACTTCCTGCTTCCTGCCTTTTACATTTAAACTCCTTAACACCAATTCACATTAACTAATACAATACTGAAATTTATAAACATATGCTACAAGACCATATTACGGTAGAAAACCGCCATAAAGATTTTATTACAAAAGTCTGCGAAACTGAAATTATTTATGCTTTAAAGGATGAAACAGGTTTTGCAGTCTCCTACTCCAACGAACTGGAATATGAAGACGGTGAACCTGTACAGATCATCTGCTTCTGGTCTGATCAGGCAAGGGCAAAATCCTGTATTGAAAAGGAATGGGATCACTATAAAGTATCAGAGATTTTTCTGAATGATTTTATCGAAAACTGGTGCCTGGGAATGAATCGGGACGGAATTGTTGCAGGAACTAATTTTGACAATCATCTGTTCGGATATGAGGCTGAACCTCTGGAACTGATCCTTGATCTTATTGAAGAACTTAAGAAAACAGGAAAATCCATCAAATTCAAAAAGTTCGAGAGCATTGAGGATCTGGAAACTCAGGTTAAGGAAGTTTTAGAAGATTAGAATTACGGGGTAAAACAGATGGCAAAGTCTATTGGAATAAAGATCGTTAATGCACTGGCTGTACTTTCTGTGATGATATTCAGTATCGTCATGCTGCAGACGATCTCCCAATATACCGGCCTGGAAAAGAATGTGGGCTTTCTTCAGTTTAAGCAGCAGGTGGTTAACAATCCGTATTGGATGGCTTTTTTCTATATTCATATTTTTTCGATAACCTTGTGTCTGTTGGCTGGTTTAACGCAGTTTTCGAGCCTGTTTTTACAGGAAAATAAAAAGCTGCACAGGATTATTGGCAAGATTTACATTTATAATATCCTGCTCATTAATGTACCAGCCTGTTTCGTATTGGGGCTTTTTTCGAATGGAGGATTAACAGGAATTACCGGATTTTTGCTTCAGGATATACTTTGGGCTTATTTTACCACGACTGCTGTTCTTTCCATTAAAAAAGGAAACATTACAGGACATAGAAATGCTATGATCCTGAGCTATGCCGTGACCGTTACTGCCATTACCTTCAGAATTATTAAAAATCTCTTCTACCATGAAGAGCTTCATGACTATGAATTGTTTTATGGAATGAATGTGTGGCTGTCACTCATCATTAATCTTTCAATTGCCTTTTTCATCATTAAAAGAAACCGGCGGATATCAGCGTCCGAGATTCAGATTGTAGAAAAAAATAAATCCGGCCACAAGCAGCACTAAAGCGAATGAGCCGATAAAGATCAATGTATCCCAAATCGTTTCATATCTGCTGTTCCTTGTCCAGCGATTGAAAAAACGCATCATCAGATAAGCAATTCCGCCAAATATCAGGACAATAAAGATTAGAAATAAATATAGTGTCACGTTTAAATGAATTTATATCAAAACTATTATTTTAAAATTGAAAAGCCAATACCTGAACAATAAATAATTTTTTCAGGCTCTATATGTCCATATCATTTTCTTCCCCATACTTTTTCCACTGCTTATATTTTTCAGGGTCTGCAAAATTTGGATCTTCTTTGTAATAATACAGCAATCTTTCCAGAGCATAGAAATAACTCATGTATTCCAGGGCATCTTCATAATATCTGAGGGCTTTTTTAACATTCTGTTTTACTCCAAATCCATGATCATAGAGGATTCCGTAATAAATATGGGAGTAAGTACCGTCGTAATCCTGCCTCAGATAGCGCTGTAAATTTGCATAATCCCTTTTCTGATAATAAATCTCGGAAATATTTTCTCTGTTGAAACAGTATTTCTTTTCTGCTTTTTTATAATAATCAAGAGCCAGATCATAGTTCTGATCCACTTGTTTTCCATAGAAATAAAGGTCTCCCAGATTGCCGAGTGCCGTACCGTTACCCAAATCTGCTGCTTTTCCGTAACATTCCAGTGCTTTCCGAATATCCTGGGGGTATCCGATTCCGTTCTGATAATGATATCCCAGGTTATTCCAGGCGTAAGATTGATTCTGTTTTGCTGCTTTTTCGTATAAAGAAAGTCCTTTCTGAAGATCGTAAAACTCGGGATAGTCTCCGTTGGTCAGGATAAATGCAAGGTCTGTCTGCATAGAGGCATCTCCACGCTCTGCTCCCATCGTGTAAAGCCGAATAGCTTCTCTGATATTGCCTTCTTTTTCCATTTCAGCAGCTTTAGATTTCAGGGTTTCATTATTAAAATGGTTTTCATATCCCGGGCCGGTTTTTTCGGTCCATTTTTTATAAAAGTCAAGGAAATACTTCTGGTCTTTTCCGCGAAGGTTATATCTTTTTTCATACAAAGACCCCATTTCAGAATCTGATACCTTTTGAAGTTTTCTGTCTGTATTCAATATCAACATTTCAGATCCCCTGAAAAGACATAAAAGCTGCGTATCATAGTTTATCCCTTCACAGATATAATCATAGGTCGGACTTAAAATTTCTGTCTTCCGGTCATAATAAAACATTCCATTCTGAAGGATAATCCTGCATATTTCCGGTCTGCAAGAATCTATCTTTTGATGTTCTTTAGAAAACGGAACAAGCCAGCGGTCTTTCGAAGCTTCGTAAAGTCCGGTTCCTTCTGAAGTTGAAACAATAAACACATTCTTCATCTCCTGAATATGTGAATCGATCTGGATATTTTCAATTTCGAATCCATTTAGTCTGAACAGCGAACTAATATGATCATAAATCTGCCATTTTTTATCTTTCCTATAGGCAGATACTGTATAGCCATCCAGGGTAATCAGCTTATCAATTCCTTCATCCAGAAGGCTTCCGTCTGGTTGGATAATGCTGATCTTATGTTGAAATTTATTAGGATTTACCCAGTAATATCCGTTAGCCATCTGAGAAAGAGTATCTTCAGGATATTCTCCCATATAAGTTCCTTCCAGATTATAATAAGCTCTCTTTGAAGTTCCAGGAAGTTTTCTGAAAACAAGGCTCTGGTAATCAAAATCAAACGGGGTTTCGAAATCTCCTGCAACAATTTCTTTATTCAGGTGATTAATCAATCTGAAATGTTCTCCCTTTTTAGCAATGAACAAACCTCTCCGGTTCAGCAGTTCCAGATCATCAAATATATTCGGAACAGACCATTCTCCCGCGTCTATATCCATAACGCCCCACAGGTCATTATCCTGAAACAATCCATAATTTTTCCCATCTATAGAAAATGCTTCCAAAACATCCTGATAAAGACATCTTACAAGCAAAGTACCATCATCTTTAAGATAGCCGAACTTACCATCTTTCTGAACAACAGCAATTCCTTCATCATTAAAAGCATAAACTTCGTTATACACTGCAGGAATACGTACATTACCTTTCCGGTCTTTAAATCCCCACAAGCCGTTTTCTTCAAAAGTTTCATAGGTATCTTTGTAAGCCTCATCATTCCAGTACCCAAGTCCGTAGTTAATCCAGTCTGTCTCCAGAATTTCCAGAAATGAATTGTATCCGGATCTTTTCAGTAACTCTTTTTCCAAAACCCGAAGATCCATTTTCTGTACTGCTTTATTGTAGATGATATACTTATCTTTTATTTCTTCAACCCAGTCTTTGGCCTGATCAGAATGCCTGTCTTCACTCATATTGAAAACGTCCCAGGCGTCCATTTTAAAAGTATCATAAGGAAGCGCCTCCAGAAATTCAAACATTTTATTTACTGGTTCATAATACACCTTTTTATAATTCAGCTGATAATGGTCCGCCAGCAGCTGATAAAAGGTCCGCAGTTTTGAAATACCTTCTTGTCTGTCAAAATATAGCAGTTTTCCTTTTGATCTGGGATTTCCAAAAAACAGGGGGAGCAGCAGTACCGGAATCTCGTAGTTCCATTCTCCTAAATAATAAGGATACTGCTCATTATTCTTTGCTTCAACATTATATACGTAAATACGGTGCGCCATAATAAATTGTGTGTATGTTTCCATTAAAAACCAGGTCCTGAGAACAGCTTAATTCCTGATTCATTAATATTTTGCTTTCTGATTATATTCTTAATTTTTGTTCTTTCTGAAAACAGAACTTTCATCAAGTTTCATGCAAAATAATAAAAGGAAATGAAAAACAGGCTGCGACCTGCATTAAATCACAAGAATTTAATCGTTAAAAAGAGCATTACATTTTTCTTTTTTGAATTTAAAACCTTAATTTTGAGGGCGTAATTTCTCTATCTGTATGAAAAAAATAGTAACCGGGCTTTCGCTGATGATGTCTTTTGCAATTTGGGGACAGAAAGCTTCCGGTAAAACTCAAAATCTGGTACAGTATGTTTACCAGACTTTCGGCTGTGACAATAAAGGATATTTTAATCCGGCAAAATATAAAAAGAGTGAGATCGACGATACGTATAAGCTTTTGTACAAGTTCAGCGGTCTTTATTTTGACAGTCCTATGGTATTCAAACTTTCCGGTCTTGAAGACATCCGGAAAAATAAAAACACTTATCTTCAAAAACTGGAACAGCAGTACCAGGAAAAGAAAAAAGAACTGTACACTCTTAAAGTGATTAATCTTCCGGTATGGAAAAATCTTCACCAGCAAGCAATGCAGACTTTTGAAAATGAATACCAGCTTACCAAAGAAGACATTACCGCCTTTTCTGATCCTTCCTCGCTGAAAAACAGTAAATTTTACAATACCTGCAGAGAACAGATTGATGCAATAGCCGCACCTGACAAGGAAAAGATGTATGCTACATGGAAGAATTATGCAGAAGCAAGCAGCAAAAGAAATTCCAATCCACAAGCGGTTATGGCAAACTTTAATGCGAAGTTCAATGATCCGCAAAAAGATGATTATGCATTAATTGACCTGATCAGTATTTCATTTCATAATTGCGCCAATAACAGCTTCAGGCCGGCTGTAGATGAAGAAGGAACCATCTATAAAACTTTTGATAAGATATTTACGAAACTGAAGATGGATTGTGAGGAACCATAGCCTTTGGTTTAGAAAATTTTAAATAACAGAGACAGTACCTGATCGGGTGCTGTTTTTTTATTAACATCCGAAAAATAACAATGAATGTTAATAACACGGTTAAGGAAAGGTTAACGGTAAGTTCTTCTTTTGCAAAGGTGATAATTACCTCTATTTTCGCCGGTAAACAGAACGTTATGAAATTCTTTTATCTTTTTTTAGCAGCATTGATCAGTATTGGAATAACAGCACAAAATAGCCCGGTTATTATCCCGTTTTCATTGGAAGATCATTCAATCTATATCTATTGTAAAGTCAACAAAACCGACAATATAAAGTTTTTATTGGATACCGGTGCCAACGGTTCTGTTATCAATATGCAAGCAAAGAAAAAACCAGATCTTATCATTGATGGTAAATCTGTCAATCAGGGTTCTAATGGAACAAACTCTGTTGAACACAGCAGTCATAACACTGTACAATTGGGAGATATGGAAAAAAAGGATGTTCTGTTCACTCTGATCCCTTATGAAACTGATCATTTTGATGGCGTTTTCGGCACAGACCTGATGAAAGGAAAGATTATTGAAATCGATTACCATAAAAAGGAGATCCAGTTTCACGACGAAAACAGCACAACCATTGATTTTACGGGATATGAAAAAATGAAACTTCACATGGTGAATGATTATCCGGCTGTAGAAAGCAGTTTCACAGTCAACGGCAAAGAATATTCTGGATTATTTGGTCTTGACAGCGGTGCAGATGATGCGCTGACCATTGCTTCCCCTTTTGCCAGGAAAAATGCTTTGGCAAACATCATGAAAACAATAGGAAAAGCAACCGCTCAAGGCTCGGACGGTTCCGTATATGAAATGCCCGTTGTACTCTGCCCTTCCCTGAAATTTGCCCAAAAGTTTCTTTATAATATTCCGGTTACTCTTTCAAGCTCTAAAGAAGGTATTGATGCCACAGAGAAAATGGCCGGCTTTTTCGGAAATAAATTCCTGAAGAAATTCAATACGATTATTGACTTTAAAAGACAGCTCATTTATTTTAAGATTAATAAACATCTGTATGAGTCTTTTTAAATCATAAAAAACGACTTAAATTTTCTTTGAAACATTAAGAGCCTTTAAGTGTTAAGATTCATTAAGGAAAAAATTAAAGATTTTTAATAAGCAGATCTTAATTCGAAAATCCATCCTAATTATACTGAAGATTTTAAGTACCCTTAACGATTGTTCTTTCTGAACATTTGGCTTAAATTTGTTAAAAACGAAACCTGTATGAACACTGTAAAGAGAATTTCTCCTGTTTTATCAGCCTTCTTACTGCTCTATTTTTTATACCAGCTGAAAGATATGCCGGGAGGGGGTTTGTTTTCGGGAATATTTGTTTCTGTCGTTATACTGGTTATGGTTATAGGGCTGATTTTGTTTCTGTCCTTTATATTGAGCCTTATATTCCGCAAAACTAAATTTATATCAATTGTTTTTTTAACATCAATTCCTGTTTTAATAGTTTCATGTTATAAACTATATTCCCCAACCTTAAAAATTATTGTTCCCAAAGGATATTCCGGAGAAATCAATCTTGTGCTTTCAAAACTCAGTAAAAATGAATTAACAGTTGACTCTAACGGAATCGGGTATATTACCCAATGGACTTTTGATAAAACCTATACCCGTCCGGAAGTTTATGATACAGAAGGTAAAAATCTGGACAACCGTCTTATCAGCTATGATAAAAACAAGTTCTGGGGACAATCCTTCGGTGGAGGAAATACCATTAAAAGCCTGAGCTTTGAGATCAATAAAGATTCAACAGAATTGCCGCTACGGAGTTTTAAAGTTTCTGATTGGCTGCGAAAAGTCGATATGAATAAAGTTTATCTTGAACATCCGGAGCAACCTGTAGAAAATATTCTGGAAGTCAGGAGCAAATAATATTGTCCTCTATAATATTTATATGGAAACCCCATGGGTATTTTTTACCTCCGCCATTACAAAAGTACTGTGTGTGCTTCCGATAGAATCTACCGATCCCAATGTATTGAAGACAAAATCCTGATAATGTTTCATATCCCTTACCTGAACTTTCAGCAGGAAATCGAAATCGCCGGAGATATTGTAACATTCCGCTACTTCTTCAATATTAAGGATGTCTTTTACAAACTTATTTCCGACAGCTCTGTCATGAATTTTCAGCTTAATCTGGCAGAAAACCGTAAAACCCCTGTTCAGCTTTTCAGCTTCCAGAACAGCTGCATAATGCTTGATATAACCTTCCTGTTCTAATCTTTTGACCCGTTCAAAAACAGGTGACGGAGACAGGTTAATTTCTTTTGCCAGCTCTTTAACGGTCAGTTTTGCATTCTTTTGCAGGATTCTCAGCAACTGAAGATCCTTTTCATCAAGTCTTTCCACAGGATAATATTCTTTTTACGGTCATTTTTTTCAAAAATACAGAATATTCAGCTTTAAAATAAGATCAATTCAAAATATTATTCTAAATTTTCAAAATACAGCCAATCAATTATCTTAATTCTATATCTTTATCCCCTATTTTGTTCTTTATAATACTTCATCAAAACGGAAGAGGTTTTACGTAGCGTAGATTAATAGGGAATCGTGTGAAAATCACGAGCTGTCGCGCAACTGTAAGCAGCATACCAAAGGTTTCTGTCCCAGCATATCCACTGCCAAAAGCGGGAAGGATGACAGATGCCGCTGCAAGCCAGGAGACCTGCCTGTTCCGGATTGACAATGCTTCCGCGGTCTGAAGCTTTGGGTCATACAGATGATACTTTGAACGTATTCTACCGTTAACAGGAAAATTACGTCCTTTTTGTATCTCTGCGTTTCCTTTATTTTCTTTCCGCGGCGGCATAGCGAAGCATTCAAAAGAGCTTTTAAACCATTGTTTAATTTAAAAGTTTGAAAGAAAATGCAAACACACCTACTTGGCTGCCCGCGTATTGGCAGCAACAGAGAACTCAAAAAAGCCTGTGAACAATATTGGGCAGGTAAAACATCATTGCAACAATTGCTGGAAACCGGGGAAACCATCAGCCAAGCCAACTGGACAATCCAGCAGGAAGCAGGCATCGATCTTATTCCGTGTAATGATTTTTCGTATTATGATCAGATATTGGATATGGCGCTTACCGTTGGAGCCATTCCGGAACGTTATCAGGCTATTGCTTCTGAAGAATCTTACTCAGAGCTTGATCTTTACTTTGCTATGGCCAGAGGCTATCAGAAAAACGGTCTGGACATCACCGCCATGGAAATGACCAAATGGTTTGACACCAATTATCATTATATCGTTCCTGAATTCAGGAAAAACCAGAATTTCAGATTATTTTCAGATAAAATCATCAAAGAATTTATCCGTGCCAAACAATCCGGGATTAATGCGAAACCTGTCATTATCGGATTGGTTACTTACCTGCTTTTGGGTAAAGAAAAAGAAGAAGATTTCGACAAATTGGATCTGGCTCAAAATCTTTTGCCTGTTTATATTGAAATTTTAAAAGAGCTAGAACACCACGGTGCAGAATACATTCAGTTTGATGAACCGTTCCTCGGTTTGGATTTAAATGAAAAAGCAAAAGAAACGTATCACTATATTTATGGTGAAATCAGAAAACAGTTTCCGGATCTTAAACTGATCATTGCCACTTATTTTGAAGGATTAAAAGACAATCTTTCTCTGGCTTCTTCCCTTCCGACAGATGTTTTGCATATTGATTTAGTGCGCTGTCCTGAGCAGTTGGATGACGTTTTACAGGCAATTCCTACCACATTAAGCCTTTCTCTTGGAATTGTGGACGGAAGAAATATCTGGAAAAACGATTTTGAAAGATCGCTTCACTGGATTAAAAAAGCGGTCAGTGAAATCGGATCAGAACGGGTCTTTATTGCGCCTTCCTGTTCGCTCCTCCATGTTCCTTTCGATCTTGACTCGGAAACTAATGAAGAAGTTTTGTCTCCTGAAATTAAACAATGGATGGCTTTTGCCAAACAAAAGATTGGAGAAATCGCTGTTTTGAAAAAGCTAGCTTCAGAAAATCCGGATTATCATACTTTGCAGGTATTAGCTGAAAACAGGAAAGCACTGGAAAACCGTAAAGTATCAACGCTTATTCATCATCAGGAAGTTAAAGACCGCATTTCCGTAACCACTGAAGCAGATGCACAGAGAAATAATCCGTTCAACATCAGAAAAGAAGTCCAACAGAAAGTCCTTCAACTTCCATTGTTCCCAACAACAACCATTGGCTCGTTTCCTCAGACCAAAGAAGTAAGAAGCTGGAGAGCGAAATTCAAAAAAGGGGAACTCACTGCCGGACACTACGATGAACTACTGAAAAAAGAAACGGAAAGAACAATCCGCTGGCAGGAAAAGACAGGAATTGATGTACTCGTTCACGGAGAATTTGAGCGGAATGATATGGTGGAATATTTCGGAGAACAGCTTTCCGGATTTGCCTTCACTCAAAATGGCTGGGTACAAAGCTACGGAAGCCGGTGTGTAAAACCGCCTGTTATTTATGGAGATGTCCACCGACTTCATCCTATGACCGTTTATTGGTCACAATATGCCCAATCATTAACTACGAAATGGGTAAAAGGAATGCTGACAGGTCCTGTAACCATCCTTCAATGGTCTTTTGTACGGGATGACCAGCCCCGTTCTCTTACCTGTAAACAAATTGCTCTGGCTATCCGTGATGAGGTAACCGATCTAGAGAAAGCAGGCATCAGGGTTATCCAAATTGATGAACCTGCCATTCGTGAAGGTCTTCCGTTGAGGAAATCCGACTGGCAAAGTTACCTGAAATGGGCAGTAGAAGCCTTTAGAATTTCTGCCAGCGGTGTGGAAGATGCTACTCAGATTCATACGCATATGTGCTATTCTGAATTTAATGACATTATCCAGAATATTGCGGATATGGATGCCGATGTAATCACCATAGAATGTTCCAGAAGCCAGATGGAACTGCTGCATGCCTTTGCTGATTTCAAATATCCGAATGAGATCGGTCCGGGAGTTTATGATATTCATTCTCCAAGAGTTCCGTCCAAAGAAGAAATGGTAGAATTGTTGAATAAGGCACAAGCCGTAATTCCGGCACAGCAGCTTTGGGTAAATCCCGACTGTGGTCTGAAAACAAGGCATTGGGATGAAACGGAAAAGGCTCTGATTGCCATGGTGGAGGCTGCAAGAGAAGCAAGTGCGGAGTATGTGACAAGGGAGAAACTGGGAAATCATTGGTTATAATTCCAAATTCTTGGTTTAGTTTTGGTTAAAGCCAGAGGGGTTTTTGTTTTTTTGGAGCGGGCTTTAGCCCGCTCCTATTGAATAAAGTGGGCTTTTATATGGGTTTATCTTGGAATATAATTAATGGTTAGGATTATTATAGAATGGTACTATAAAAGACGCATTATGATTCTATAGAAATAGGCTATAATCTATCTCCACACATATTAAAATAGTCTTATCCGCTCATATTGTCTGTATATAAATTTCAGTTTCTGATTATTAAATAAATTAATACTGAATAAGTTATGATTTTTACAATTTAAAAGCTTAATTTTGCACCCCGAAATAAGGACCATACATTATGAAAAAACTGGGCGAGCACAGAAAGCTTTTAGGAGTTGATAAAACCGTTACGTTAAAGGAGTTAAAAACTATTTACAGAAATACGATGAAGGATACTCATCCTGATAAATTTATCAATGATGAAGCCGGAAAATTAGAAGCAGAGGAAAAAAGCAAATCAGTGATTGAAGCCTATCATTTTCTGGTGAGCATCAATCCTGAAACGCAGGAAAAATACAAAGAAGAATATACGGAGACCATCACAAAGTCCAATATTCAGGATTTCTTTCTTGAAAAATCGGTTCTGACAGTACAGCATTTGAACGGAAATATGTATGAATACATTGGTGTTCCGAGAAATACCTACATTAAAATGGTTAATTCTGATTCTCCAAGCCGTTTTGCAAGAAGACATATCTATGGAAGTTTTATCTACAGAAAGTCCGGTGAGGCTATGGCAGATTAATTTCCATATACAAAAATCATAAAAGCTTTCAGTTTATCCTGAAAGCTTTTTTTATATTATATGGCTATTTTTAAAGAATCAACATTAATGCTTTGGGATCAGACAAAAAAGTAGACTGATATAAAAATGATTTTTTTTCTTATTATACTTTTTCTTGAAAAAAAGTATACAAAATTCAAGACTGGAATCATCCGCTAAAAATTGAGATTGACTCCTAAAATTTCCAAACTCGCATGGATCAAACGATTCTTCTTCGGGGCCAAATCCCAGCTATGCTCAGACAGTGGAATTTTTTTAACGGATTCAATCTCAATTTTTTTAACGCTCCTGCTTCCTAAGTCGATCAATCAGTTCTTATTTTGTTCTAGTTAACATGATCTCTGTTGTCAAAGAAATAAACCTCTTTAATAAAATCACTTCCTTATTCAATAGCGATGGACTTCAGTCCATCCAACCTATCATCCATCAAAAAAATCCACCAGTTTCAGCCAAAATTTATGATCAATAAAAAAAGCGCCCCAGATAATCTGAGACGCTTTTGGCTAATTAAAGGTTATTATTTTAGTCTAAATGTTTTGGAGTAAATCCATCTTCACTTAGTTCTCTGTGATCGTATTCAGCTTTCATTTCAGCTTCATAGTCTACTTTTTCATGTTTACCCATTCTTCTCAGGATGGAATCAAACAGAGAGTATACTACCGGAACAATGATCAGGGTAAGGAATAGAGACGATGTCAAACCACCGATAACTACCCATGCAAGACCTTTGTTCATCTCTGCTCCGGCTCCTGTTGCCAATGCAATCGGAAGCATACCGAAGATCATCGCAATCGTTGTCATCAAAATCGGACGAAGACGAGCGTGGTTAGCCTGAATCAAAGCGTCATGTGTATTAGCACCTGCTGCTTTTCTGGCATTCGTAAAGTCGACGATCAGGATCGCGTTTTTTGCAACAAGACCAATCAACATAATCATCCCCAGCATCGTAAAGATGTTCAATGAGTTGGCTGTCAGGGCAAGGATTACCATTACTCCGATCATCGCCAACGGAATGGAGAACAATACCACGAATGGATACACAAAGCTGTCATATAGAGAAACCATTACCAGGTACACCAATACGATCGCTGCTAATAATGCAATACCTAATGTACCGAAACCTTCCTGCTGGTTTTCCATATCACCACTCCAGATGTAATCAACTCCTACTGGTTTGTCTTTACTATCCATAAATTTCGCTGCCCATTCATTCGCTACGTCACCAACAGGTCTACCTACTGCTTTAGCTCTTACTTTTACAGAAGGTGATTTATCTCTACGTTCAAGCAAGCTTGGTCCTGAACCCATTTTCACCTCAGCAAACTGGCTTAAACGAACCTGCTGCCCCTGAGGGTTGGTGAACATTAAGTTTTTAACATCATCAATGGATTGTCTGTTGGCATCTCCGAAACGGATATTAATATCATATTCATATTCTCCGGCTCTGAATTTCCCATCGGTATTTCCGTTAAATGCAGTCTGCATCGTTTGTCCTACACTTGAAAGATTTAAGCCCAAAGAAGCCATTTTATCTCTATCAATGTTCACCTGAACTTCCGGATTACCTGTATCTGTTGATAATTCAGCATCTACTGCTCCCGGAACTTTTTTCAGCAATTCCAAGATTCTTGTCGCTTCTTTTACTGCTGTTGCGTTGTCCGGAGCGGTTACCACCATTTCGATCGGTGCATTTTCAGCTCCCATGATACCGATTGGCGCTGTTTTGAATTCAACTCCTGTGAATTTCTCTTCCAGTGCTCTTTTTACTTTTGCCGCTTTAATGTTGGTACTTTCAGAACGTTCAGACTTATCTGTTAAGTTTACCTGAACTTCAGACTGGTACGTTGTTGCCTGAGCCCCACCAAAACCTGTTGACTGCTGACCTACCGTTGTAATAAGGTCTACAACATCTTTATCATTTCTTAAAAACTTCTCAACATCTAATGTCAGCTGGTTGGTTTTTTCTACTGTTGCATCTTTCGATAATTCCATCTGAACAAGGAACTGGCCACGGTCAATCGGCGGGAAGAATTCACCTCCGATGAATCCGAATGCTACCAGCATAAATGAACTGATCAGGACAACGAATGTAATAATTACGGTTGAAATTCTTCTTAATGTTGTTTTCAAGCACCATTCAAGGATATCTGTGATCCAGTGCGTGAATTTTTCAATTAAACCTTCAAACCAAAGGATGAATTTCTCAAACCAGTTTTTACCTGTTAAATGTTCAAGCTTACCGAATCTTGATGATAGCCACGGAATGATCGTAAATGAAGCCAATAACGATAATAAAGTGGCAATAACTACCGTGACGCAGAACTGGGCAAGGATATTTGCTACAAGACCTGAACTCATCGCAATCGGTAAGAATACCACCACAATTACCAAGGTAATCGCTGCTACGGTAAACCCGATTTCCGAAGCTCCGTCATAGGCTGCTCTGATTTTGCTTTTCCCCATCTCCATGTGACGATAAATGTTCTCAAGTACTACGATCGCGTCATCCACAAGGATACCTACCACAAGCGAAAGTCCCAGTAAGCTCATTAAGTTCAGCGTGTAGCCCATCAGATTCATTCCGATGAACGCTGCCACCAACGAAGCCGGGATGGAAACCATTACAATAAACGCGTTTCTGATACTGTGAAGGAATAATAACATCACGATCGCCACGAGGATAATTGCCAGGAACAAGTCGAAAATAACGTGGTTGGCAGATTCAAGGGTAAAGTCTGTGGTATCGTTTACCACTTTTACTTTTATTCCCTGAACTTTATAAGCATTTTCTACCGTTTGAATGGTTTTCTGAACACTTTCAGATACGGCAACCGCATTGGCATCAGACTGCTTTTTTACCTGCATTAAGATGGTTGGAAACTGGTTAAATCTCGCTACTTTCTCAACATCTTTCTGAGCATCGAAAACTGTAGCAATATCAGATAAACGTACCTGAGCTCCATTTTTATTGGAAACCACAAGGTTGTTCATTTCCGCAATCGACTTATATTTTCCGGATAATCTAATTGTAGATTTTGTGGTTCTCGTTTTCAAGCTTCCCGTCGGGAAGTCAAGGTTTGAGGAAAGAATCGCCTGTTGTACGTCTCCGATTGAAAGTCCGTATCCCTGCAGTTTTTTCTCATCCAGATTTACCTGGATTTCTCTTTCCTGTCCACCTACAAGGTCAACCTGTGCTACACCGTTTACACGAGAGAAGATGGGTTCAATCTTTTTATCTAAAAGGTCATAAAGATCTTTACTGTTCAGTTTATCTGATGAAATACTCATTGTAATGATCGGGAGATCATCCAGGGAGAATTTATTCAGAGACGGTGCATCTACATCATCCGGAAGGTCTGCCAGGATAGCGTTTACTTTTCTCTGGGCATCATTCAGGGCATAATCTACATCCGCTCCGTCATTCAGCTGAACCATGATTACGGATAAACTTTCATAAGAAGAAGATTCTACTTTCTTCACGTTTTCCAAAGACCCCACAGCATCTTCAATCTTTCGGGTTACGGAGGTTTCCACCTCTGCAGGTGAAGCTCCCGGATATACCGTAGAAATGGTTACCATATTGGTTTCAAACTTCGGAATCAATTCGTACCCCATCATGGAGTAACTCAAAATACCACCCAGAGTTAATATCGTAAATAATACGATAACCAGGGAAGGCCTTTTAATGGATATTTCTGCTAACTTCATCTTTCTTCTACTTTACGATATTGATTTTGGATCCGTTATCAAGATTGATCTGTCCGCTGGTAATTACCTGTTCTCCTCCATTCAGACCACTTAATATCTGAACTTTGTCTCCATATACCTTACCAATCGTTACTTTGATCATCTTAGCTGTACCGTTCTGAACGATGAACAGCTGTCCTGAGCTTACTCCGTTTACGAAAGCTTCTGCAGGTACAGTGATCATATTCTGTGTTTCGGCACCGTTATTGGTTTTAAAGGTAGCAGTTGCATACATCCCCGCCTTCAGGTTTCCTCTGTTCTGAACTTCAATTTCAACCGGGAAATTAAGGGAAGCATCACTTTTCGGAGCAATGAATGTGATCCTACCTACAAAAGAATCTTCCGGTAATACATTCACTTTAATAGGAACTTCCTGACCTAGCTGGATTTTCCCGATCTGGCTTTCATCCACCAAAACAGATAATTTCAGACTGTTGATGTTAACGATCTCAAACATTGCTGTTCCTGGAGAAACCACAGTTCCCGGCTCAACCATTTTTTTGTTGATGGTACCACTGATCCCTGCACGAATGCTTGTATCATTTACTTTTACACTCTGTGCTCTTACCGCAGCCTGCATATTTTTCAGCTGTAGTCTTGAGTTATCCAGCTGCTGCTTGGTAACTCCTCCCGTTTTATAAGCATTTTCATAACGTTGGTTATCAATAATTGCATTCTGAAGGTTATTTTGAGCCTGGGTAACGTCAACTTCGATGGCATCTTTCTTTATGGTTGCCAAAACCTGACCAGCTCCTACTCTAGAACCTTCTTTTACCAAAACACTTACGATACGTCCTGAGATCTCTGAAGACTGGTTCATTTCCTGTTTAGGAATGAATGTTCCGTTAGCTGAATAATCTGTATCAATATTTTCTCTTGCAACAGTTACCACATTCACATTGATCTTATCGACCTGCTTAGCAACCTCCTTTACTTCCTGGGTCTGTTTTTCTTTGTTTCCTGCAATCTTGTAAGCTGCAAGACCTACCAGCACTGCCGCTACGATGATATATATTAAAGTTTTTTTCATTTTAGTTTATTATAAGTTTTGTAATGTGTTGAGTTCGCCTTTAGCTTTAATCAGTTTGATCTCAGCCTGCTTATAGTCTAATAATGCGTTGGAGTAGTTCTGTTTTGCCTGTGTTAAAGCGTTTTCAGAATCCAATACTTCTGTAAGGGTTGCCAATCCGTACTGATAGTTAGACTGGGTATTTTTCTGTACTCTTTCTGCCAGCTCCACATTGTCTTTCATACTCTGGATATTGATAATAGCATTTTCCATATTGGTAATGGCATTTTTGTAATCCAGATCTAAGCTCAGCTGTGTTTTCTGAATATCCTGATCAATATCCTGAATATCGATTTCTGCCTGCTGAATTTTTGCTTTTGTAGCTCCACCAGTGAAGATCGGGATATTAACATTCAAGCCTATCGCTGAATAATCGCTCCAAAGTACCCCGTTATTAAGTCCGTTGGTTAAAGGAAACTTCTTACCCATTCCAGCCCAGCCGTAGCTTGCAGTAAGGTTTACCGTAGGATACAGATAGGCTTCTGTTGCTTTTTTGTTAAACTGAAGAAGTTCTCTGTTCTTATTCAGTACTTTAAGCTCTGTACGGTTTTCTAAATTCACATTGCTTGCAATAAGTTCAGGTTTCGGCTCAATTGTTTTTTCTTCAAGCTCGATATCTGTACCGATCGGAACTCCCATATAAAATTTCAAAGCATTTTTAGAAAGCTCAACAGAGTTGATCAGCTGCTGTTTATTGGAACCGATGTTGGTAAGCTGTACGTTGGTACGGTCAAGGTCAATAGATTTAGCTAAACCATTATCCACCAAGCTTTTGATCACGTTTCTTACTCTTTCCGTATTGGCGTAGCTGGCTTCTACAGTCTTCAGATTTTCTTCCTGAACAAATACCTGATAGTAGGCGGTTGCTACGTTCTCAATGATCTGTTCATTGGTAAGTTCTGCATTCAGAATATAGAATTCTCTGGTAGATTTCGCAGCCTTAAGACCTGTAAAAACTCTCTGGTCAAATAAAGCCTGCTGAAGCTGGACTACTGCACTTGAGCTCCATGGTTGTCCTAACTGAGCTCTGATTCTTTCGCCACCAAATTCAAGCAAAGATTCCTGAATAATTGGATTGTAGGTAAGTCCTGCTGTAGCACTGATCTGTGGAAGAGCTCCGGCTCTGGCCTCATCAATTTTATATTCGGCTTTTTTCACCTGTAGTGCAGCTTTTTTAGCTTCTGCCTTATTCTGCAATGCCTGTTTGATTGCTTCTGGCAAAGAAACCTGCTGCTGTGCAGATACCGATGAAAAACCGAAAATCATAAATGCTGCAGCTATCCCAATTTTTAGCTTTTTAGCAGTTATACGTTTTCTGTTCATAATTTTATACTTCGTTTATTTTTTTAATTTGATTTTTCTCTTTCAATGTTTATATTTCTAAAGGACGGATCACTTTTAAAAATACTTTAACATTTTTTTAGTTTTTGAACAACATATTGATAATAATCTCTTTTCTTTCGGAAATGATCTTATCATATTCTTCATCATTAATCATCAGATTCTCCATGAATAAAGGTCTTATGGCACTCGGAAAAACGAGAAGCGATACCATATTGAGAATGAATTGTACGGGAGCCATTTTCTCAATATTTCCAAGCTCCATCTCTTTTTCAATGTCCTTGTATAAAGTCTCCAGAAAATCTTCTTCAATTTCTTTCTGATGACAATTTCCTTTATTGATCTGGGAAACAATATAGGTTTCCAGATACGGATACTGAAGGCTTGTAGAAAGACTGCTTTCTATGAATTTGCTCATTTTTTCCTTAAAAGGAAGATCTGAGGTCTGAATGATTTTTGATTTTTCCTGCTCCACTTTCTGGGCTTCGTCAAAGATGATCTGAATCAGATTATCCCTTGAACGGAAGTAGTAGTTAATAAGCGTCCTGTTTACTCCGGCTTCATCTGCAATCTCCTGGGTAGTTGCGCCAAATTTTCCTTTCACAAAGAATAAATTCTTCGCGGTCTCCTTGATCAATTCCTGTGTTTGGTCCTTTTTTGCTTGATTTGACATTATTGTTAAACAATTTTGTGCAAATTTAAATCAAATTCTGTTTTTGACAAAATTGTTAAACAAAATAATTAAACAAAATTGTTATGACATGCATCATGTTTTTGTAATTTTATATACATTCAATTATTAACTAACTTTAACCAGTCAGATTAAGAAAGTTAGGAACAAAAGGCTGGAAGTTACTTTTGGTTATAGATAGTAAAAACCATTGTAAAATCAAATTAGCTAAAAATAAACACATGTTATTGATGTTCTGCATAACTTCTCTCTTCCAGCTTCAAATCTACATCAAACTCCTAAACTTAAGTTGATTATAAAAAACAAAACAGGTAATCAGACCAAATAAAAAAGACCACCCACTGGGCAGTCTTAATATATTTTAAATGTTATTTTTTCAGATCAGTCTAAAGAATAAAAATTATAGTAGTCGGATTTTGTCTTCTGAAATATCAATAACTTTATCCTTATACAGTCCGCCAATGGCTTTCTTGAAATTCTTTTTGCTCATTTGAAGCTCTTCCTTGATCTCTTCTGGTGAGGATTTATCCGAAAGGTGGATCAGTCCGTAATTCTCTTCCAGTCTGTCAAGAATCTTCTTTCTGAATTCATCAATATTTTCGAAACCTTCCGGCTGCAGGGAAACATCAATTTTCCCATCTTCACGGATCGTTTTAATGTACCCCCCTTCCTCAGACAACGGATACAGTTTTTTGAATACATCCGAAGCGTATATCAAACCAATATATTTTTTATTGATGACTACATTCCAGCCCAATTCGCTTTCATTCATCATGATAAGGTCTACTTTGTCCCCTTTTTTGAACGGCAGATCCTCATATTGCGGATTTCTTTTGAACTTTGTTGTTCCAGTGATCAGATCCAAATCTTCATCTACATAAATATGGACCAGATATCTTTTCCCTTCGATGATTTTTGATTTCTGCTGCTTGTATGGGATAAAAAGATCTTTGATGATCCCCCAATCCATAAACGCTCCACTCGGAAGACTCTGTACACAGCTCATTACTGCAAACTCTCCTACTTCAGCCAATGGAATTTCAGTCGTAGCCTTTAATTTCTGGTCATCCTGATAAACAAATACTTCTACCTCTTCACCGGTTTCTTTGTCGTCCTGAATGAAGATCTTTGGCAAAAAAGCTTTTTCTCCTGATTCATCCGTGAGGATCCATCCTGAAGTATTTTTTTCTGAAATTTTTAAAGTCTGGGTTTTTCCGAGTTGCATTGATGATAAAATTAGCTGACAAAGGTACGGAAATTTGAAGATTTTAAACCATCAGATTCCTTTATGATTTTTTAAAGTTGGCTTTTGGCTTTACATAGGTAGAAAACCCGTGATTATTAATGAACATGGATTGGGGTTAAAGCCAATTGGATTATTATCTTTTTAATGGGCTTTAGCCCATTTTTATTGAATAAGGAAGTCTATAAAACAAGGATATTGATAAGGTTAAAAAAAAGAGAAACCTATGAGGTCTCTCTTTTTCTTATTATGATCTTGAAATATATTCCATGAGCTCTTTTTTGCTGTTCTCGAAGTCAAAAGCATCGTATACCAGGAAATATTTGTTTTTATCTGCACAGTTTCTATACATAGATTTGGCAAGAGACAGCCTGTTTTTATCGAAGCTGATTAACTTCATCAAATCCCGTATTTGTGCAGAGGTAAACAGAGAGTTGTTCATCTGCTGATTAATCATGGCTATCTTATTGTCATCGAACTTGGCATTTCTCTGAAGCATATCAACAAACTGGCGGAAGGTATTATTATCCATCACATTTCCGGAGTTATTCCAATTGCCGGGCTGATTTCCGTAAGGATTGTTCCAGATATCATTCCAATCATTGAAGGCATATTGCCCCTGAACCGGATAAGAATCCAATAAATATAATCCTTCATTTGTAAAGAAATCCAGTACCATTCTGCTGTTATTTCTAAGCGTCAAAGTAGTTCTGTAGATCAGAAATCCGTTATTATAGACTGAAATAAAATTTCTTCCGGACTGAAGATCAAAGAAACGGTATTTTCCTGAACCGTTTGAGATAGTCTGATCTCCGACTTCTACTGTAAAATAGCCCTGTTCAGGAATTCGCAGGAAAACTTCTGCATAACCGTAATTCCGGTTCCATTGGTAATTTGGGCTTTTAATTCTGTTTTGCTGGCCATTTATATTGCCAGACCTTGAATTGTCAAAAGATCTGTTCTTTGTATTGACACTTCCTTGAGCCTTCATTTCTGTTGATGTTGCCTCATTTTTCAAAAGTTCGCCAACTTTTCCTGCTTCCTGTGCAGATAAACTAAGTCCTGCGAATATGATTAAACTTGTAAAGATATTTTTCATAGGTGAAATTTATTATTCTGCACTCCATTTCTGTGCCAAAAAAAAGAGAAACAGAAACTGCTTCTCTTTAATTATTTAAATATTTTAATTTTTCAATTAAAATTACATATGAATCGGTCTTTTTGCCGTAGCATCCAATGCTGCTTCTTTAATAGCTTCTGCATAGGTTGGGTGAGCATGAGAACTTCTTGCGATGTCTTCAGCACTTGCACGGAATTCCATAGCAATTACTCCTTCAGCAATAAGGTCAGCAGCTCTTGCTCCAATGATATGCATACCTAACACCTCATCAGTTTTCTCGTCAGCAATAATCTTCACAAGACCATCAATATCACCACTTGCACGGCTTCTACCTAATGCTCTCATTGGGAATGAACCTACTTTGTAAGCTACTCCTTCTTCTTTTAACTGTTCTTCAGTTTTACCAACTCCGGCAACCTCAGGCCATGTATAAACCACACCAGGAATCAGGTTATAGTTGATGTGAGGTTTTTGTCCTGCTAATGTTTCAGCAACAAAAACTCCTTCTTCTTCAGCTTTGTGAGCAAGCATTGCTCCTTTGATCACGTCACCAATCGCATAGATGTTGGCAACGTTAGTCTGTAAATGATCGTTTACTTTTACTCTTCCTCTTTCATCAAGTTCTACTCCTGCTTTTTCAAGGGCAAGTCCGTCTGTGTATGGTTTTCTACCTACAGAAACAAGGCAGTAATCTCCTTCTACCACTACTTCTTCTCCTTTTTTATCTTTAGCGGTGATCTTCACAGTATCTCCGTTTCTCTCCACAGCAGAAACCGCCGTAGAAAGCATAAACTTCATTCCCTGTTTTTTAAGAACTTTAGTCAATTCTTTGCTTAAAGCTCCGTCCATTCCAGGAATGATCTTATCCATAAATTCAACAACTGTTACCTGAGCTCCTAATCTTAAGTATACAGATCCTAATTCAAGACCAATTACTCCTCCTCCGATTACTACAAGGTGCTTAGGAATTTCTTTAAGGTTTAAAGCTTCCGTGGAAGTAATCACTCTTTCTTTATCTAGTGTGATGAAAGGTAGAGAAGATGGTTTAGATCCTGATGCAATGATGGTATATTTAGATTCGATTGTTTCAGAAGAACCGTCATTTTTAGTAACCTTGATCTGAGTAGCAGATTCGAAGCTTCCTACGCCTTCAAAAACAGTAATTTTATTTTTGCTCATCAGGTAGCTGATTCCGTCTGTATTTTGTTTGATTACTTCGTTTTTACGCTCAATCATTCTTGCAATATCTGCCTGTGGTTCATTGATAATGATCCCATGACCTGCAAAATTGTGTTTTGCATTCTCGAAATGCTCAGAGCTGTCAAGAAGCGCTTTTGAAGGAATACATCCAACGTTAAGACAAGTTCCGCCTAAAGTTGAATATTTTTCAATAATTGCTGTTTTGAAACCTAATTGAGCTGCACGGATAGCAGCTACATAACCACCGGGACCAGAACCTATTACGGTAACATCGAATTGACTCATGTTATTCTATGAATTTGTTTATTATTATCTTTCTTAATTCTCACAAATTTACATATAAATTATCAAGCGCCAAAGTGAGTTTTGTCAATTTTGAAATCAGGAAATTTTAAATATCTTAAGGCACCGGCTAATCTACCATTACTTTTCCCTTTCCTATTGTCGCCGGACTTTCAAAAAACGGGCCTCCATACACATACCATTCAAGATTTTCCAAATGCTCTACTGCATTTTCCGGCGTTATCTGTGTCCGATCTTTTTTAGAAACAATTCCTTTGTACCATCTTCCTGAATTGGGAGAATTTTTATTTTCAGTAAAATAATGAATCCATATTCTCTGGCATAACTTACACTGTTGAATCGTTACTTCTCCATGCCTGCCGTCAGTATGATCTATACCTAATTCTGAACTTCTGTATTCAGTATAGCTGGAAGTAGGTTTTTCACAAGCACAACCTATTTGGGGGATTTTTGTCATTAATATCTGTTTTATCAGACCCCAAATCTAAGAAAATAAAAGCCCACAAGGCAATAGGATTATTACTTCGTTAACTCCTGCAAAACCTTTTCATACTGATCCAAAATAACATTTTTAGAGAATCTTGATCTAATGGAGTTTTTAATAGATTCTTTATCATAAGTTCTCTGCAATACCTCTATAACCTTCTCAGCAAAGTCAGCCGTATGTTCAATATCCGAAATTTCTCCATTGATCTGATTCTGAATGATCTCATTAATTCCTCCCGGACAGTTATTGGCTAAAGAATAGGTTCCGCAGGCTCCGGCTTCCAGAAGCACATTGGGGAAGCCTTCATATCTTGAAGAAAGAATAAAAAGATCCGCAAATTTCAAAAACTGGTAGGGATTTTCCTGTTTTCCATGAAAAATAACGTTTTTTAAACCCAAGTTTTCCTTCATCGCGTACAGCATTTCCTTATCGCCTCCGTCCCCAAGAATATGGAGCAGGATATTTTCATGGGTCAATTTTGAGAAGACTTTCAACAGGTTATCAAATCCTTTTCTGGAGGATAAATTTCCGATGGCCACCACATTTTTATAATCATCTTTAAAGCTTTCAGGTTTTACAGAAATGTCCAGTTTAGCATTGATAAAATCGAAATCAACAGGATTATTGATTTTAACAATCTTCTTTTCCTTAATGTTGAAATTTTCTATTAAATCCTTCTTCATATCATCACTTTGCGCGATGATCCTCTGAAAATTATTATAAAAATTATAAAAAACTTTTATTTCCTTTTTGGTTACATGCTGTGAGACGACATTGGTTTCTCTGGAGATAAACTTGGTCTTTTTTAAAAACGGAATAAACGGGGATATAAACGCTGAGATTTCGCCCCAACCGGAAAAGAAAACATCTGGTTTCTCCTTATAAATAATCGGTAAAATTTTAAAAATTGAAAACCTAATTCTTTCTATACCCAATTCCCGTACTTTGATATTGGGTTTAAGCTGTGAAGTGGGAAAATCTACATTTTTAAAAAGGAAAAGAGTAAAGTCATATTTCTCATCATCCAAATGATTGAGCAGGGTAAAAATAATTCTCTCTGCTCCTCCAAAAGTGAGCCCTGGTAAAAGAAAGTAAACTTTTTTTTTCATTATTTCACGCCTCTGAAAATTCTATAATATAAATACTGCCAGATGGTAGGATGATACCAAATGAAGTTTTCTTTTGTTCCACTCATTGTTTTCAGATCATCATTACAAAAATCCTCAACGGCAAGTTTTAATATCTTACTGCCCTCTGCGGTTTGATATAGCGGATATGTTGTAAAATTATCTGATTTTTCCGGTGAAACTCTTGCCTGATAAATAACGTCGCCTGTATCTACCGATTGATCTACCAAATGTACGGTAACCCCGCAGTTTTCTCTGTCATTATTTGCCAAAGCCCAATATCCGCCGTGTATACCTCTGTATTTTGGAGTAATTCCTTCATGGGTATTCATAAAAACCGAATTGGTATTATTCAGAATTTTTTTGGAAATAATTCTACAGCCGTTAACAATCACTAAATCTGGTTTAAGTTCCTGCAGCAGCTGAAGTGTTTTATTTGAATTTACTGAGTCGGTTCTTGTAAGTACGGTTTCAGGAATCGGAGACAGGTCTATTTTTAGTTTTTCAATGACTTTTTTTGTCTGATTTTTCGAAAATTTCTTAATAAACGGCAGCAATAAAAGACCAAACATAATTTGTCCACCCACATTTACCCAGCCTAATCTTTTAGCACGATTTTTCATAATCTGCTTCATAGGTACCGCTTCTTCCTGCAGCACGGCAGAAATATCAAAATCTTGTACTAACGCATTATAAATAATTGCCGATGACCGTGTATTTCCGGTGAGCATGACTATTTTTTTACTGTTATTATTTTTTTTCATATTCTGCTGCTATTTCAGACATGTTTTTGCTTTGGAAATTATACTTTTGATTTAATTTTTTATAGTGCTGAAAGATTTCTTCCAAATACCCGAAGTTGATATCCTGATGAATTCCAATATCATGCGGATGAAACCAAAGGTGAAAAATTTCGTTATTTTTGGCAGCGTAGGTCATCTGCTGTTTTATTCTTCGAAGCTTGAGCCCATCCAGAAATTTTATTTTCTCTGAATACGGCCTCAACCAACGGCTTGCCCGAATGACTGTAAAGCCTGCCTCATGAAGATCAGAAGTTTTCTGGGTATGATGACTTCCCACTTTCACAAAATAATCCAGATACCTGAAAGCTCTTTTGATTAGGCCTTCTTCTGAACCTTTTGCAGGAGAATGATACCATGCTTTTTCTGTGCCACGGTAAATTAAAATCCCATTATTTTTCAGGACTTCCAAATAGCTGTTGTTAATCTGATGCCGAGGGAAGATGAAAGACTTTATTTCAATTTTGTTGGCCGAAGAAACAGCGATAGCAGCTTTGGTATCTGCTTCAAACTGATCTTTAGTCTGCCCGTCTTCCAAACAATAATAGTGTGAAAAAGTATGGCTTCCGATTTCCTGATGCTCAGCTTTCTGAACCAGTTCCACTAATGTCTTTCCATATAAATAAAGACCATCCATTTCCTGTGAAGAAGGAATGAAATGGTGATAAGGGGAAAGATTTTTTTCCTGGTAAGAAGGTGTATTTACAGGGCAATATTGTTGTAAATCCTGATGATCTCCGGTCATCATAGCTCCCACTGCTGCCCAGGTACAATGAATATCGTATTGATTGTAGAGTTTCAGGAGCTTAGGAACGACTTCCCAAACTCCTGCAATATTCTGACCATATTCCTGAATCGTTTTCTTATCCCGGATTCCCCAATAGAGTTCAAAATCCAAGGATACGGTGAAAATGCCGTTATTTTTTTTCATAAGTGTTGTGTGCAAATTTACAGTTTTTTCTGATCTTTCAATCTGAAACTAAAAAACTGTCATTTTCATCAATTAGCTACATCGCTTATAAATTTAATTCTCAGCATTCTTACCTCTTCATCTGAAAGTTCATCTCCAAATTCATCCAGAAGCACTTTCATGCTGTCACTTTCGGATTCGTTCATGAATTCCATGAAGCCTTCTACGATATCTTCATCGAAATTGTCTTCTATATAATAATCAATATTCAGTTTGGTCCCCTGATAGACAATGCTTTCCATTTCTTTCAGCAATTCATTCATTGAAAGATTTTTGGCTCTTGCAATATCTTCAAGATCAATCTTTTTATCGGTGCTCTGAATGATGAATACTTTATGGCTGGATTTGTTGGCTACCTGCTTCAGGACCATATCCTGAGTACGTTCGATATTGTTATCTTCTACGTAAGTTTTGATGAAATCTGCGAATTCTTTACCGTATTTTTTGGCTTTTCCTTCTCCTACTCCATAAATTTTAGCAATCTCCTCCACCGTAATAGGATACTGAACCGTCATATCTTCCAGACTTGGATCCATAAAAACAGTATAAGGGGGAATCCCGTGTTTTTTAGCCACTTTTTTACGCAATTCTTTCAACTGTCCGAACAAATTCTGATCGAGGCCTCCGCTTGCCTGCAACTGTACCTGATCGCTGTCTGCTTTGGTCTGGGTAAGATCAAATTCCCGGTCTTCTGCAATTAAAAACGGTTCTTTCAACTGTCCGCTCAGAATATTTCTGCCCTTTTCAGACATTTTCAAAACCCCGTAGGTTTCGATATCTTTTTGCAGAATCCCCTGAACGGTAGCCTGTCTTAAAATAGTTTTCCAGTAATTATCCTTTTCTTCTTTTCCAAATCCGAAATGAGAAGTCTGTTCCAGTTTATAGGACTTTGTAACAGCAGTTTCTTTTCCTGCGATGACAGAGATCAGATCTTTAGATTTAAACTTTTCTCCGGTATCTTTAATCAGTTCAAGAACTTTTTTCAGATCTTGTGCAGCATCTTTTAATTTGGGAGGATTGGATGAGTTGTCACACATCATGGCTCCTTCACCTTTTACAGGATCGAAATTTTCTCCGAAATAATAAAGAATGTATTGTCTTCGGCTCATTGAAGTTTCGGCATAGCCCACCACTTCATTTAATAATTGCAGTCCTATTTCTCTTTCTGACACGGGCTTTTGTGCCAGGAATTTTTCAAGCTTCTCTATATCTTTAGGATCGTAGAATGCCAGGCAATGTCCTTCACCACCGTCTCTTCCTGCTCTTCCTGTCTCCTGGTAATAGCTTTCCAACGATTTAGGGAAGTCATAGTGGATTACAAAACGTACATCCGGCTTATCAATCCCCATTCCGAATGCAATGGTTGCCACAATTACATCTACTTCTTCCATCAGGAATTTGTCCTGATTAGCTACTCTTACTTTCTGGTCAAGACCTGCATGATAAGGAAGTGCATTAACTCCGTTTACCTGCAGCAGCTGGGCGAATTCTTCAACCTTTCTTCGGCTAAGACAGTAAACAATTCCTGATTTTCCTTTATGCTGGCTGATGAACTTTACGATCTCCTTATCAACATTAACTTTTGGACATACTTCATAATACAGATTGGGACGGTTGAAGCTTTCTTTAAAGACCAGCGCATTCGTCATTCCCAAAGTTTTCTGAATATCATCCTGAACTTTAGGGGTTGCTGTAGCCGTTAAAGCGATCACCGGTACGTCGGCAATCTTATCAATAATCTGTTTCAGATTCCGGTACTCCGGTCTGAAATCATGTCCCCATTCTGAAATACAGTGCGCCTCATCAATAGCAAAGAAAGAAATCTTCACATCTTTCAGGAAATCTAAATAATCATCTTTGATTAATGATTCCGGGGCAACATACAAAAGTTTGGTCTTTCCGCTTTTGATATCGTCAAAAACCTGTTTGGTCTGTGTCTTATTTAATGATGAATTTAATACGTGGGCAACCCCATCGTCTGACGAAAGGCCGTTTACTGCATCTACCTGATTCTTCATCAACGCTATTAAAGGCGAAACTACAATTGCCGTGCCTTCGGAAATAAGTGCCGGAAGCTGGTAACATAAAGATTTACCACCTCCTGTCGGCATCAAGACAAATATATCTTTCCCATTCAATAGGTTTTCTATAATCTGTTCCTGCTGGCCTTTAAATGTAGAAAACCCAAAATACTTTTTCAATTCGCCTGATAAATTGGCTTTTTTTGCGCTCATCTAATTTTCTATTGCTAAATTTGCATGTACCTCAAAGTTATAAAAATTCTGCTTAAAATAAAAGCGAACGAATTTATAAAAAATAAAATTTATATTAAATATCCTTTTTAAAATATAACGTTTTTTAAGAGATTTTTTGTATACCTCATACTCGTAAAATGGAAAGAACCGACATTATTTCAATTGCTAGAAGCACTTTAGAGATAGAAATTTCAGAACTTGAAAAATTAAAAAACAGGATTGATGAAGATTTTGCCAGAGCCGTAGAGATCATTCATTCGGCCAAGGGAAAATTAATTGTTGTGGGAATCGGAAAGTCGGCCCATGTCGGCAACAAGATCGTTGCTACTTTAAACTCTACGGGAACCCCTTCACAGTTCCTTCATGCATCGGAAGCCATCCACGGAGATCTGGGGGTGATCCAGAAACAGGATGTTGTTTTGTGTATTTCCAACTCTGGAAATTCCCCGGAAATAGCCAACCTGGTTCCTTATCTAAAGGATTATTCTTCCGCCCTTATCGGGATGACCGGAAATAAAACCAGTAAGCTTGCTGAGTTTTCTGAAATTGTCCTGAATACTCATGTAGATGTGGAAGCCTGCCCTAATAAGCTGGCGCCAACCAGCTCCACGACTATTCAAATGGCACTGGGAGATGCGCTTGCTGTGGCTTTAATGGAACTGAATGATTTTAAAGCGAATGACTTTGCTAAGTTCCATCCGGGAGGAAGTCTCGGAAAAAACCTGACTTCAAAAGTAGAACAGTTCCTGTCTTCCCAGAAGCCGCAGGTATCGGAAAATTCATCCATCAGAGATGTGATTATATCCATCAGTGCTTCAAGCCACGGAATAACAGTGGTTACGGATGATGAAAAAATTATCGGGGTAATTACAGACGGTGATCTGAGAAGAATGCTGATGAAAGGGGAAGACATTACAAAGGCTCTGGCTAAAGATATTATGTCTGGCTATCCGAAAACCATTGAAAAAGATGCTCTGGCTAAGGAAGCGATGAAGGTTCTTAAAGAAAACAATATTGGACAGCTGGTGGTAACGGAAAACGGAAAATATTTTGGAATTATTGACCTTCATAAACTTCTTGATGAAGGAATAAATTAATTTTCGCCTGTATGAGCCAGTTTCTGAAAGCCCATATTCAGGAAGTCATCAATTTGAACGATGATGATTTTGAAGCAGTCCTGTCTTTCTTTACCCAAAAGAAATTCAGGAAGCGGCAGTTTCTGATCCAGGAAAACCAGCCTGTTCACGAAATTTACCTTATAGAAAAAGGAATTCTGAAAAGCAGCATCATTGACGGTACCGGAAAAGAGCACATTCTTCAGTTTGCAGCTCCCAACTGGTGGATTTCAGATTTTGCAGCCTTTTTTAAACAGGAAAACTCATCATTGGCCGTTGACTGTATTGAAGACACGGAAGTATATGCCATAACCTACGAAAACTTAAACAGCCTCTGTTCAAAATTTCCGACCATGGAACATTTTTTCAGGGTGAAGTCTAATTTCGGTTATGTGGCCTTACAACAAAGGATACTTTCATTGATCAGCAAACCTGCCAAAGAGCGGTATGAAGATTTTGTGCGGCAGTATCCAGGTTTTACAGAGCATATTCCTAAACAGTTTATTGCAAGCTACCTGGGTGTTTCAAGAGAGACATTAAGCAGATTATATTCTTAAAAGTGTGATGAAGGTCACACTTTTTTTTTGAGAAATATCCTTCTTTTCCAGTATTAAAATGTGAAACTTTGTACTCATCAAAACAAATACAAAAAATAACATTTAATCCCGAATACAATGAAAAAGAAAGCATTAATCGTAGTAACAAGTGTAGAAAAGTATCCTGAAATGGACAGAGCTACCGGCTTATGGCTGGGAGAAGCCGTTCATTTTTATGAAAAACTACATGAAAAAGGCTATGAAATAGATTTTGTAAGCCCTAGAGGAGGTTATACTCCGCTCGACCCCGTTTCTCTGCAGATGTTTGTACAGCCTGTAGACTGGAAATATTATGCTGATGAAACATTTAGAAATAAGCTGGCAGATACTTTAAAACCTTCTGATATCAATGCAGAAGACTACAGTGTGATCTATTATTCCGGAGGGCACGGTGTAGTTTGGGATTTCCCGGAAAATACCGAACTTCAGGAAATCGCCAGCAAAATTTATGAAAACGGAGGTATTGTTTCTTCTGTCTGCCACGGAGCGGTAGGTTTGTTCAATATTAAACTTTCAGACGGAGAGCTTCTTATTAAAGGAAAAACGCTGACCGGGTTTTCCAATTCTGAGGAAATTGCCGCGGAACTGGCTGATCATATGCCTTATCTTACTGAAGACGTTTTGAAAAGCAGAGGTGCCCATTATGTAAAAGCAGATCAGGATTTTGTTCCTTTTGCAGTATCTGACGGACGTTTGGTTACAGGACAAAACCCTCAGTCCGGAGGAGCAGTTGGAGAAAAAGTACTGGAAATTCTGGAGAAATAATGTAGGTTTATCATCTAAAAACCGGACAAGGTCATGCATAGATACGCTCTGCATGACCTTTTTTATATGAAAAATTAATTTTATTTCTTAATTTCGGCAATTCTGTTAAAAAACTAATCATGATCTTTTTTTCTCTTCTGGCTGTCTTCGCCTATTTTCTTAAAAAATACCTGGATCATCAGGATGATGTAAGAAGATCTGCCCCACATTATATTCCTAAGGAAGGGGCTGATGAGTACGGAAGCGATGCTTATTATGATCAATACAGCCATGGGCATTATGATCTTTTAGTAAAGTGCCTGATCTTCTGTACTTATCATTCCGAACAGTTCAAACTTATTGAAGAGAATCTGTATTTTGGAGATATTGGTGATGATCTGAAAAGCCTTTTTCATGAGAAGCAGATGGAAAGTTTATTCAGAAATCAGCTGGTTGAAAGGTCTTTATTACCCCAATTATTGTATTTTAAAGAGGTTACTTCCCAAATTTCAGAATCGGAGTGGCTTTTCGCAACTGTTGATGTGGATCATGATGAACGATGGAAGGTAATCAACAGGACAGCAGAGGAACTTTTAACAGCAATGAATGTCAAGGAAAGAGGATATGATTTCAGTTTGTACAGACCGCAGTAATTTTAAGTTTCAAACGTCGGGCTTTTCATCAAATATTTCATAAATTTGTGCCTTAAAAAAATATATTCTGTGAGTGAAGGTAAAGACATGTCCTTTCTTGGGCATATTGGAGAATTAAGAGGACATCTTATCCGCTCGATTATTGCGATTATAATTGCTGCTTTTGCTGTCGGTTTCAATATCAACTGGATCATGGACCATATTTTTTTCGGGCCTACAAGAAATGATTTTCCTACGTTTAAAGTGGTGAACCATTTTTCGAGAATGATCCTAGGAGAAGACAGTATTCACCTTCCTAAGGACTTTCCGGTTCGTGTACAGAGACTTTACCAGCAGTTCAATGTGATGATGGCTGTTTCTATTTTCGGAGGAATGGTAGCTGCTTTTCCTTATATTGTATGGGAATTGTGGCGATTCATCAGTCCTGCTCTTCATCCTAAAGAAAGAAAAAATTCAATTTATATCATCAATGCAGTGTGGATTCTGTTTATGACAGGTGTACTTTGCGGTTATTTTTTAATTCTTCCATTTGCAGTTAACTTCGGGGTTATTTTCAAAATTTCAGATATTATTGTTCCGTTATATGATCTGAGTGATTATACTACACTGTTTCTACAGGTTGTTATAGGGATGGGGGTGATATTCCTCTTCCCGATCCTGATTTACTTCCTGACAAGCATCGGCATCCTGACTCCAATGTTCATGAAAACATACCGTCGTCATGCTATCGTTTTGATCATGGTGGTTGCTGCAATTATTACTCCTGCTGATGTTTTAAGTATGCTGATGGCTGCTTTCCCACTGCTGATCCTTTATGAATTCAGTATCATGATGTGTAATATCACCTACAAAAGGGTTCAGAAGGCTAACGGGAATCTTCCGGCAGTACAGAAATAGCTTATTGCTTATTGCTTATTGCTTATTGCTTATTGCTTATTGCTTATTGCTTATTGTCCTAACTCCGGGTATGATGTTATATTTTGTTTGAATCTTGATTTTTAAGTGAATTATTCAAATTAAAAACAAGTCTTCATTTATTTTATAATTTCTCTCATTCCGTAGCGGTTTATCGCTCTCTGCTTTAAGGGGTGGATGCTCCAGTCTTCCCATTCACAGATTTGCGGATCGTAGCCGCATTTAAGGGGTGCTGAATATTGATCTTCCGGATTTTCTATGTAGGCTCTGCAGTCGATACAGACATGACGGAATTCACAATCCTTACATTTGGTGATCTGATCTTTGGTGATATTCCAATATCTCTTAAATTCTGAATGACTGACAGCTTCTTCTAAAGCTGTATTCCTGATATTTCCAAAAGACGCTTTCATTGCCGGACAATTTTTGATATTGCCATCAGTATCAATGGAAAGCTTTCGGTTCAGGCAGGAATTGTGATTGATAGACTCTGTGTAAGTAGGAATATTAACATTGAATAATTGGGGACTCATCAACCCACAATGTAAAGGGCTGTCGATTTTTTCTGTAACCTTTACGATCATTCCCATCCCTTCGATTTCGTCCTGCAAAACTTTATTATCATCAGCATTGGTTATGATTAAAGTACTTATTTTTTTATGTGTGTTCACCAGGCTAACTATTGTATCATAGAATTGTATTTCTTCCTTATTTTCAGGCAGTATCACTTCTATTGACTTCATCTGGGTTGGTTTTATTTTTTCGAGTAAAAGCTTCAGCTCTTGGGTAGATATTTCATTAAAAAACCGGAACTGGAGATGGTTACAGCAAAGTTTTTCCAGCTGGGCCAGAAAAGAATCATCGAAATAATCAAAATTGGAGTACGTATCCAGAACTGCGTGAGAAATATGAGCGGGAAAGAGCCATTCTTCCGGCATCTTCGGAAAGCGGTTAATTTCTTTTGAAGTACAGAAAAAACATAGTTCATGCTCAACAAGAAATTCAATATAATCATCCAGAACTTTTTGAGATTCCGGGTTTAATTTTTTTCTGACGTTATTGATGTTAAAACAGTCTTTTTTATTGAATAATTCAGCTAAAGACAGTGGAATCAGATGAATTTCACCCCTTTGAAGATCGCATATTGATGCTCTTGATGCTCCTTGTACCAACACACAATTGCTGTACAGTTTTAACCATTCAGATTCCATATCACCAGTTTTGAATAAGGTTTGTAAAAAGGGACACCTCTTTCCAGTCTGGCATCATACCTGCCTAATACTTCTAAGAAGCTATCCTGAACATCATCTGTCTGTTTTTTTCGCAATATCCAGACCTCCCAGAAAGCGGAATTCAATGGAAGATTATGCCTGTTTTCTTCGGCCCAGCTTATGAAATCTCTCCGGACCTGCTCTCTCTTTTCATTCATTGTTATTGGTTTAAAAATCGGGCAATGCTTCGTTCAATATCATAGTTGCAATTATCCGAAAGCCATTGGAACTGCCCTACAGGATTGGCTTCCAGAAAAACATATTCTTTTTTATCTGTATAAATCATATCTATGGAAGCACAGTTAATGTCCAGGCTTTTCATCAGTTTTTTTATTTTTTTGGTTTCTTTTCCCGGCAACAGATAAGGCACACAGCGGTTTGGCCGTTCTGTATCATAATTTCTGAAATCTACTTTGGTTCTTTCATTAGCCTGAGAAAAAATAGCCATAGAATACAGTTTGCCGTCCAGGTAAAAAATGCGCAGTTCATATTCTTTTTCAATATATTCCTGCAGAAAAATATACCCTTGTGATATATTACTTCTGATTTCCTTTAACTGCTGAATATGAGCATCTGTAACAATGGTGGGAGGAACTTTTACCAATATATCAAACTCTTCATCCCAATTAATCTTTATATCATCAAGCATGACATCTTTAACAATGATTTTCTCATGAGACCTGTAAAAGCCTTCTATCACTGATATATTGTAAGAGACCAGTGTTTCAGGAATCAGAAGCCCTGCTTCTTTTGCTTTCTGAAGAACTTTTAATTTATTGATATTATTATCGCTTCTTTTATTTAACCGCTGTTTGAACAGTTGGTCATACCAATCAATATACGCTTCATGAATGGCTTTTTCTTCAAAATTATATTGATCATAAACGTTTAAGAATATGTTTCTGACTGATTGGTTATCATATTGATTCAATATAGGTCCCGGATGATACCCATGATCTTTTAAGTACCCTCTCCTATACCAATATGAATTATCATTGATAGGATTTGTGTGATTGGAAATATGCATACTTTCCACTTCAAAATCCTCATTTCTATCACATACCGCAGATGGATATTCAAAATAGATCCAGTCCAGAACATCATTGGTGGAATAATCCTGCTGAATGGAGTTAATTTTTATGTTCATATTTCCCTGAATAAGCAGAAAATGTTCCGCCCTTTAAGACGGAACAATTCTTTATTAAAACCTTACAATATGCCATCTGCCGTCAATACAATATTCCCTGCGCATAAGAGTTCCTTCACTGTTAAATTCCTCACGGTCTTCTGAATAAGTATAGGTACCATCTTTAAGTCCGTCAATACCTTTAGCAATATAACTTCCTCCTCTGGTTGCACATCTTTCACCACCTTTAACTGTTCCCAGCTGTGGTCTTGTTAAGGTTTTGAATTTGTCTGAGTTTAAATTTTCAAGTTTCATGATTTCAATATTTTTAGTTAGTACATCCTGCTTTGTTACGTTGGGATGCTTTTTAAAAGTTTTTTCAGCCTGTTACTGAACATTTTGTCATCAGGCACGTATGGTATACCATCTGCCGTCAATACAGTACTCCATATGCATGGTTTGTCCTTCACTATTAAGTTCCTGACGGTCTTCAGAATAGGTATAAGTTCCATCTTTAAGGACATCAAGCCCCTTAGCCGTATAAGTTCCGCTTTTAGTGGCACGTCTGTCACCACCTTTCACGGTTCCCAACTGTGGTCTTGTTAGGGTTTTGAATTTGTCTGAGTTTAAATTTTCAAGTTGCATAATTTTGTCATTTTTAGTTCATACACTCCCTTCCGCCGGAGTGTTTCAGCGGTTTCTTCTCTTTTCTTAGGCCTTAGAAGAATAGGCCTCAATTCGTAGCTACTGAATATTTTTTAATTTTATCAATCCTGTTCATTCGCTGTTATACCCCGTTTCAGGCGGCTAAGCGAAGGATTTTCCATTCCCAGGAACGAAGCGATATAATACTGTGGAATATGGGACGGTAGATCCGGAAATTCTTTAAGAAACTGCATATACCGATCCCGGGCACATAAAAAAGAAATGGTTTCCATCCGGTGTAAAAGAGCAAAAAAAGATTCTTCGGCAATAATGCGCCCTGCCCTTTCCCATCCTTTGGAAATCTCATATAAATTTTCCAGATCATCTACATTAATCACCCAGATGGATGATTCTATAATCGCTTCAATATAATAGGTACACTGAATCTTTTTGGTCATACTCCTCAAAGCCGTAACCAATTCTCCTTTTCCACTCAGGAAAAGAATATGTTCTTTAGAATGATCATCAATAAAATAGGTTCTGAAAATCCCTTTTTCTATAAAACCCAACTGTAAGCAGATATCTCCACGCTGGTTAAAATAGGAGCCTTTCTCGTAGGTTACTTTTTTCCATAGGTGTTTTGACATTTCAATTTCTTCTTCACTCAGCTTCAGGTTTTCTTTTAAAAATGAAAGTAATGCTTCAGAGTTCATAGGCGTATCCTGTTATCTTTTCAAAGTTGCTTTTCTCAAAAATATTTACATTTTTCATATGTTTCATTAACAAATGTTAACCGAATAAGAAAAAGTTCAATATTCTACAAATGAAAATACATTAAAATCAAATATTATTAACAACTCTAATAATCAATCATAAAAAAACATCTTTCAGTTGGCATTAATTTTTCTATTTTTGAAAGATTATTAATGCAATTCACTATGAAAAAGCTGACGTTCACTCTTCTCTTTATTTCAGGGTTTGCTTTCGGGCAGGTCTTTGAAAAAAACAGAGTTTTCACCAAACAGGACACTTTAAGGGGTTCTGACACCCAGTTCCGGAACTTTTGGGATGTAAAAAAATACGACCTTTCTGTAGAACCAGATTTTGAGCAGAAAAGTATTAAAGGTTACAATAAGATCAGCTTTGAAATCACCAAAGATGTTACAAATCCTGTTTTCCAGATCGATTTGCAGCAGCCTATGAAAGCAGATCAAGTGGAAGGCAGCTTTCCCATTACCGGTTATAAGCAGGATGGTGATTTTATTTTCGTAACATCTAAAAAGAAATTTAAAAAAGGTGAAAAATACACCATGAATGTCACGTACTCCGGAAACCCTGTGATTGCTAAAAAAGCACCCTGGGACGGAGGCTGGATCTTCACCAAGGATGAAAAAGGGAATCCCTGGATGAGTGTTGCTGATCAGGCAGAAGGCTCGTCACTCTGGCTGCCTACCAAAGATATCTGGAGCGATGAACCGGATAATGGTATTATTATGAAGATCATCACTCCCAATGAACTTGCAGGAGTAGGAAACGGAAGACTGATTGATAAAAAAACCGAGGGCAGTAAAACAACATATACATGGGAAGTGAAAAATCCGATCAATGACTATTCTATCATTCCGAATATCGGAAAGTATGTCAACTTTAAAGACACTTTTAACGGTGAAAAAGGAAAGCTCGATCTGGATTACTGGGTACTCGATTATAATCTTGAAAAAGCAAAAAAACAGTTCCAGCAGGTAAAGCCAATGCTCTCAGCATTTGAATACTGGTTCGGACCTTATCCTTTTTATGAGGACTCCTACAAACTCGTAGACTCTCCGTATCTCGGCATGGAGCATCAGAGCAATGTGGCCTATGGAAATGGATATCAGAACGGATACCTCGGAAGAGATCTTTCGGGAACCGGAGTTGGCCTGAACTGGGATTATATCATCATCCACGAAAGCGGCCATGAATGGTTTGCCAACAATATTACAGCGAAAGATATGGCAGATATGTGGATTCATGAAAGCTTTACCATGTATTCCGAAGTTCTTTTCACTGAAAAATATATGGATAAAAAATCGGCAGATATTTATGCCCAGGGACTTCATAACACGATTATGAATGATATCCCGATCATTGGCCATTACGGAGTAAGAAGTGAAGGAAGCGGTGATATGTATCCTAAGGGAGCCAGTATGATCCACACGATAAGACAGGTCATCAATAACGATGAAAAGTTCAGACAGATCTTAAGAGGAATGAACAAGGATTTCTATCATAAAACTGTTACCACCAAACAGATTGAGGATTATATTTCAACCAAAGCAGGAATTGATCTTTCAAGTATTTTTGATCAGTATCTGAGAACGACCAAAATTCCGACCCTGGAATACTCACAGGATAACGAAACTTTAAAATTCCGCTATACCAATACGGTAAAAAATCTTAAGCTTCCGATAAGAATTGACGGGGAACAAACCATTAACCCGACAGAGCAATGGCAAACGGTAAAGTTAAAGAAAAATACCCCGGTTGAGTGGAATAAGAACTATTATGTATATTATATAAAAGCTCAGTAAATCATATAAAAGGCAGAATCGTTTCAGGCGAATTTGCCTTTTTGCTTTCTGGAGCTGTTCAATTTCTCCATCGGGAATTTCGATTTTCTGCCTCAAAAAATTTTAAGAAAAGTTTAAGACCTTACTTCGTAACAAAATGAGAAAAACAACAACTACTTAGTTATAAAAATTCAAACTTAATGAAAAAAACCACACTCACTCTCGGGCTTTTTGCCGCTTTAATGGCCAACGCCCAATCTATCAAAACAACAATTGATCTTGTTCATGTAAAAGATGACAAAGTAGCTGTTACCATGGAGTTTCCTAAAATGAAATCAGGAGACGTAAAATTCCATTTTCCTAAAACAGTTCCGGGTACTTATTCTGAAGATGATTACGGAAGATTTGTAGAAGGGATTAAATTCTATGACAACAAAGGCAAAGAACTTACTTATACTAAAGTAAATGACAATACATATTCACTTAAAAATGCCCAAAGCCTGACGAAAGTAACCTACCTGGTGAACGACAGTTTTGATGAAGAAATGGATGCTTCCAAACATAAAGCAGTATTTTCTCCATCAGGAACCAATATTGAGGAAGGAAAAGTATACCTGATCAATACCCACGGTTTTATCGGCTATATTGATAATATGCAGGATGTTCCTTATCAGCTGGTGGTTCAGAAGCCTGCAGATTTTTATGGAACGACCGCTCTTGTAGACCAGGATAAATCCGATTCTACAGATACTTACACATTAGCCAACTATGCAAAGGTTACAGATTCGCCGTTAATGTACACCAAGCCAGATTATGTTACTTTTAATGCCGGAGGAATGGATCTGGTATTAGGGGTTTATTCTGCAACAGGAAAATATAAAGCTGCCGATTTTAAAGATAATATAGAAAAAATGGTGGTTGCCCAAAAGAAATTCTTAGGCGACATGAATACCAATAAGAAATATGCGATCATGCTTTATCTTTCCGGAGGTAACGGACCAAATATCAAAGGTTTTGGAGCTTTGGAACATCATGAATCCACAAGTGTGGTTCTTCCGGAAGCCATGCCTAAAAACGCGATCGATAAAACCCTTACCGATGTGGTTTCCCATGAGTTTTTCCATACCGTAAATCCTCTGAAAACCCATTCTGAAGAGATTCATTATTTTGATTATTCAGACCCGAAAATGTCCCAGCATCTTTGGATGTATGAAGGCGGAACGGAATATTTCGCGAACCTGTTCCAGATTCAGGAAGGCCTGATTAATAAAGATGAGTTTCTTGAAAGAATCGGAGAGAAAATCACCAACTCCAAGAATTATGATGATACCATGCCATTCACGGTGATGAGTAAAAATGTTCTGAAGGAGCCTTATAAAGATCAATACAGAAACGTTTACGAAAAAGGAGCCCTGCTTGCCATGTGCCTGGATATTGAACTGAGAAAATTATCCAACGGAGAAATGGGCTATCGTGATATGATCAGAAAGTTATCTCAAAGATTCGGAGAAAATAAACCGTTCAAAGATGACAAGCTGATTGATGAACTGGTTGCAGTAACCGGATATCCGCAGGTAAAAGATTTCTACAATAAATATATTGCCGGAAACCAGCCAACCCCTTATGCAGAATACCTGAATATGGTAGGTGTAACGGTTAACAAGCAGGAAATCCCACCTATCTTCTGGTTTATTAAAGATCCGAATCTTACCGGCTATAACGAAAAAAATAAAACCCTTGTTTTTGAAGAAACCGCAGCGTTGTCTACGTTCTCAAAAAACATTGGTTTAAAAAGTACCGACGAAATTTTAGCATTGGACGGAAAATCCATTGATATTCAGAAGATGCAGGATTTTGTAGGTTATGCAAGATCAATCAAAGAAGGTCAGGAAGTTACTGTTACCATTCTTAGAAACAACGCAGGAAAAAGCGAGAAGATGACCCTTAAAGGAAAAGCCGTTCTGGATAAGATGAGTATAGAAACTCTTCAGTACAAAGCCAATCCTACACCTGCAGAGCAGAAACTGCAGAATCAGTGGCTGACAGGGAAGAAATAATAAATTTAGTATATAACAGTAAAGCGGAGTAATTCTCCGCTTTTTTTATTGTTTTAGTTTAGATTTGAATGTAATTGGTTAAGCTTTTTTAATAGTAATTCTGAAAGTTGTTCCCTTACCTACTTCTGTCTGAGAAATTTTAATATCTCCGTTATGGTATTCATGAATCACTCTTCTGGCTAATGAAAGTCCCAGTCCCCAGCCTCTTTTTTTAGTTGAATATCCCGGTTTGAAAGCATTTCTTGCCTGCTGTTTGGTCATTCCGCTTCCGGTATCTTTTACTTCGACCAGAATATTTTTGTTTCTTTCAAAAACATATATATCGAGAATGCCTTCGCCTTTCATGGCATCTACTGCATTTTTCACCAGGTTTTCAATTACCCAGCTCATCAGGATCTTGTTGTGTGGCAACATAACAGTATAGACAGGAAGATGCAGGCTGAATTTTACTTTTTTCGAAATCCGTGTTTTCAGATAGTCATAATTTTCCAGAATCGTTTCATTGAAATTCATATCGTTCAGCTCAGGAACGGAACCGATCTTTGAAAAACGTTCGGAGATTGTCCTCAGTCTTTCAATGTCTTTTTCAATTTCATAAACTCCTTCAGAGTCCGGGGTTTCCAGCTTCATGATTTCCATCCAGCCAATCATTGAAGATAAAGGAGTTCCGATCTGGTGGGCTGTTTCTTTCGCCAAACCTGCCCAGAGATATCCCTCATCCGTCTTTTTAATAGTCCTGAAAAACCAGAATGAAAAACCAAAATACAACAGAATAAACAACCCCAGAATATAAGGTGAATATCGCAGATTATTAAGAACACGTGAATTATCATAATAAACAAACTGATTATTCTGATTAGAAAATTTCAGTTCAATAGGAGGATAATTTTTGCCCATTTTTTTGGCCAGCATGACAATCTCTTCAGAATCATTTTCAATTTCCTGGGGAATATTTTTATGTTCAACAGGGCGGTCATCCTTATCTAAAATAATAACAGGAATGGTTGTATTGGAACTATAGATCTGGAGAACCAGCTCCTGGACTTCTAAACTTGGAGTGGTTACTTCCTGCTGGAATTTCAGAGCACTTACTAGAATATCAACCCTTTTAATTTCTTCTTTACGCAAGAAATTGATTAATATGGTAGATGATACTACTATGGCAACCACCAAAGCAGTCATTACAACAAAAATAATCCAGTTATTCAATCTGGCAAATATGGATTTCCTCACGGTTTGTTTATTTTAAAACATTCAGAATTTTCTGCAGTTCTGCGCTTCCGCTTCCCTGATAATTATTAATAATGATTGAAAATACATATTTTTTGCCGTCTTTGGCCGTATGATAACCTGCAAAAGACTTGGTATCTCTCATGGTTCCGCTTTTCATTTTCATTCCGTTATCCTGTACCGGAAAGCCATCATAATAAGCGTCAAACCAGGATTGTTTCTTCGCGTATAAAAGAGCCTGTACTTCGGCTTTGGCAGCGACATAATTCTGAGGAGAAAGTCCGCTTCCATCCGCAAAATTAATCATATTCGGATTGATTCCTTTTGATTTCCAGAACTCCTTCAGATAAGCAACTCCGCTTTTAAAGCTTGAATTTCCTTTTTTCTCTTTCCCCAGAGTTTTAATGAGTGTTTCCCCATAAAGATTCACACTTTTTCGTAAAAACCAATAGACAATTTTATCCAAAGTCGGAGACTGGTAAGTAAGGATTGTCTTTTTAGAAGGCTCTATACTTTTTCCTTCCAGTTCAAGCTGTGAAGAGGTTATTACTTTTCCTGAAAGATCTATCCCTGCCTCCTTTAGCCATTGTCTGGCTTCTGCTCCCAGCTGTAAAGGCGGATTGGGCACAGAACCTGAAACCGTAACGGTTTTTCCAGCCGGCAAAGTTCCGTTTATTAATGCAACATCAGAATGTGGAGCGGTAAAGATGAGGCTTTGATCAGAGTTTCCTCCTGCTTTAAGATCATTCAGCCACTTCACATTTTCCAAAGGATAGGAAAACCCTTTAAACTCTGTTCCGTTGATATTGATATCAAATTGGTTTTCACGCCAGTTAACTCCCCAAACTCCGGCTCCGTAATAATTCCCGAGGTCATCCCAGGGCCAGCCTCCCGGAATCGTCTGATGGTCAAAATAAGAATCATCAATCACCAGATCACCGGATATTTTTGTGATTCCGGAGCTTTTAACGGCTTCAATGAATTTCTTTTTAAATGCTTCAGGTTTATAGGCCTCATAACGCCAGCTGCCCAGCGTAGGATCTCCGTTTGAACTGATGAAAAGATTGCCGTTCAGTGTACCTCCCGACAAATTTCCGGAATACCCGGCTGTTGTTTTAAAGGTATAATCCCTGCCTAGTGTTTCAAGGGCTGCTCCCGCTGTAAATATTTTTTGTGTTGAAGCTGTAGAAAGTCCTTTATTTCCCTGGTATTCATAAATCAGGTTACCATTTTCATCGGAAACATACAATGACAGGCCAGATGAAACGGCACCTGAAGAATCCATAAGATCTTTAGTCGCTTTGTCCAGTTTCTGAGATATATTCTGGGCAAAGAACAGCTGTGTTGAAAGCGTAAAAGCCGCAATCGTTCTTTTCATTCTGTGGTTGTTTATTCAAATATAATTAAAAAAAATCCCTTTTTAAACCATGGAAATTCAACGAAGTATAGAGAATACTCTCCTTACACAGCACTTCCTGCTTCTATTTCGTAGGGTTCTTTGTCTTTTTCAAAAATTCTTGTCAGTTCACTTCCTTCCACAGTGATCCTCTCATTAATCTTTCTGATCCAGTTTCCTTCTCTTAGGCCTACGACTTTGATGTCATTCTGAGTCAGAAATTCTTTAATACGGGTTTCTCTGGTTTCTCCATTATGTTTAAGATCAGGATTCGGGTCAAGATAATGCGGATTGATATTGAAAGGAACCAGCCCCATACAGTCAAAACTTGGTGGATAAACAATCGGCATATCATTCGTGGTTTTCATATTCTGCCCTCCGATGTTGCTTCCCGCACTACAGCCTAAATACGCTTTCCCTTTTTCTACATTTTCCTTTAAAACGGACATCAATCCTTCTTCATGTAATGTTTTAACCAGCAAAAAAGTATTTCCTCCGCCTGTAAAATATCCTTGAGCATGATGTAAAGCTTCTGCCTTATCCTCAAATTCATGCAGTCCTCTCACCTTAATATGAATGGTTTCAAAAAAAGATTGTGCTTTTGCGGTATACTCATCATGAGAAATCCCACCGGGTCTTGCAAAAGGGACAAACACAATTTCGTCCACTCCTTTATATAACTGAATTAATTCTTCTCTTAAGTATTCCAGGTATTCTCCACCGAAAATGGTAGATGTTGAGGCTAATATGATGTTCATACAAGAAAATTATATTGATTAAAAAATAGTTGAATTACAAAGATAGACCCCAGACTTCAACGAATCAAAAATTAAATTAAAAAAAACAGCAATCCCGTTAATATTTTCTAAAAAAACTTAAAGCTTCTAAAATCTGAGTTTTTATGGAATTATTATTGAACTTCAACCTTTAGAATTTTTAAATATAAGATTATGAAAATGGTTAAAGTTAATATTAAAAATCTATTTTTAGGTTTGATACTTGCGGGAAGCGCAAGTCTTGTACATGCTCAAACTACGCAGACGGATAAAACCAACACCCCCGCTGCAGCCACCACAGCTCAATCAAATAATCCTGTTATTGAAGGGCTTAAAAAGCAAGTTGAGGCCAATCCAAAAGATGCAGAAACACTGGCAAAACTGGCTAATGCTTACCAGGAAGCGTCCGACTGGACCAATGCTGTTGATACGTGGAAAAAAATATCCGCTTTATTACCGGATTGGGCTCCATCCTATTACAGTCAGGCCTATGCTTATCAATCTGCAAAAGATGATGTAAATGCAAAGCTGGCTTATGAAAAATATATTGCAACGGTAAAGCCTGAGGAAGTAGAGCAAAATAAAAAGAATCTGGCATATGCCTATTTCTATATTGCCTTTGCGGAACAGAAAAGTGATCCCAATAAAGCAAAAGAACATATTGCTAAATCCATACAATATGATCCTACAAACCAGGATGCTGTAAAGCTCAGCCAGGCTTTAAATTCATAAAAAAAATCCACAATATTAAAATGCCCTTAAAAGTCAGATACTTTTAGGGGTATTTTTTTGGATAGATAAAATTCAGTACTGCTTTTAATCCTTCCTTTCTTCAATCTTTTTTCCGAAAAAGTCTGTTTCGCCGTGTAAATGTCTGATAATTTTTTCAATATTCCGTTGAATGCTGGCTTCAGTTTTCAGATTATTGATATAGCGGATCAGCTCATGCCTTCTGGAAGGAATTAAATTTTCAAAATTTTTAACCGCAACAGAACTTGCCTGTATTGCTTCTTCTAATTGAGGATGAATGGAAATACTTCTGTTTCTATCATCATATTCTACCCAAACTTCAATAGTTTCTCCAATCCTTTTGGGAGAATTTTTCAACATGGTAAGGTTCACATACAGCCTCCATTCACCCAGGTATTTCATCAGATTCTGCTGAAATTCTATTCCATTTACCGTCCCTTTTACCGGAATAGGACTTTTATCCTTTCCGGAGGCTTCAAATATCTTATTTAAAACATCTTCAGGAAGGAAAACAAACGGATTGATCCCGATAATTTCCAGTTGGGTAGTAAAGCTGCTCTTTTTCATGATGAACAAATGTACAGTTAAATTTTATTTTAAAGGATGCAAGATACTTTAGTTATAGATATTGAAAGACATTGTAAATTAAATAAAAAAGATAAACACTTGTTATGGGTGCCCTTCATAACTTCCCTCTTCCAGCTCCCAGCTTCAAACCTCTATAATTCGAACTGAGGTTAATTCAAATAGTATGCTTATTACAATCAATCTCAATTAAAATTTTACACTCACAAAGGAATCCTTATCTTTGCAGCAAATAAATCGATCAAACAAAATGAAATTTTTTATTGACACAGCCAATTTAGAGCAGATCAAAGAAGCAAGAGACCTTGGAATTTTAGATGGTGTTACCACGAACCCTTCCCTAATGGCAAAAGAAGGAATCCAGGGATCTGAAGCGATCAAGAATCATTATAAAGCGATCTGCGAACTTGTAGACGGTGATATTTCTGCTGAAGTACTTTCTACTACTTACGAAGAAATGATCAAAGAAGGTGAGGAATTAGCGGCTATCCATGAAAATATCGTGGTAAAGATCCCGATGATCAAAGACGGTATTAAAGCATTGAAATATTTCTCTGATAAAGGGATCAAAACGAACTGTACGTTAATCTTCTCTGCGGGGCAGGCTCTTTTAGCGGCTAAAGCAGGGGCAACTTATGTTTCTCCTTTCCTTGGAAGATTAGATGATATTTCTACTGACGGTCTTAACCTTATTCAGGAAATCAGACTGATCTTTGATAACTATATGTATGAAACGGAGATCCTTGCGGCTTCTATCCGTCACTCTATGCACATCATAGACTGTGCTAAGATTGGTGCTGATGTAATCACCTCTCCGCTTCCTCCAATCTTGAGCTTATTGAAACACCCATTAACAGACAGCGGACTGGCTCAGTTCATTGCTGATTCTCAGAAATTAGCTTAATACTGAATGTTATTCAGATATAAAACTCCCGAAATCGTTGATTCCGGGAGTTTGTTTTTATTTCAACAGATCAATTTCGAGGATATTGTTCTGCCTTTTTAAATTATCTTTTATTCTTTTTTCCTGATCCCGTCTGACTTTTTCAGGATCTATAATTTTTCCTGTACTGTCTCTTACTTCCGTAATCACACCATCACCCATCATTTTTCTATGCCCTTTCATTGGATCATTCAGGAAATCTTTAAAAGCCTTTTTATATTTATTTTCATTTACTATAATCAAAGGATCATAACGTTCTTTGTCTTTGACACTTTGCCATTCATATCCTGCAGGAAGCTTTTTAGCCCCTTTTAGCTCAAATGAATGGGAATTTGAAGCATCTTCAAGCTTCACAATCAATCCGGGCAAACCATGAAATTTATACGGGCCGTCCTGAATGGGCAGGTCTGTTGTAAACCATGCCGTCCATTTTCTTCCGGCAAATTCACAGGTTGCTTTCTGTGTGGAAAATTCCCCTATTTTGGCTTTATTAGGAAGAATTTTCCAGTTCTGCGTTCTCCCGTCCTGAACCTGGTATTCATCAGTTGCTAAAATGATGTAGTAGTTAACGGAATAATCGGGATATGATTTTTCAATACTGTATCTCACTTTTCCTTTGAACTTCATTCCTGTAAGCTGAAGATCTGTTGTTCCGCTTTTTATCTGCTTTTCAAAATTGGCATTCATAATGGAATCAGACTCAAAATAATCTTTGCTGTAAAATTTTGATCCTTTGGGAGAAATATCCAAAAACATCATTTCTGTCTCCTGCTTATCTTTAGCGGTAGAATCAATGACAAACTTATACTCATAGGTAAAACGCTGGCTCTGCCCGTAAAAGAATAGCCCTGATAAGAGACAGAACAAAAAAATACTCTTTTTCATATTTATGATTTTTTAAAATGTGTTGTTTTCTTCAATATTCTTTATAACCCTGCACGGATTTCCCACTGCTACAACATGGTGAGGAATATCTTTAGTTATTACACTTCCGGCTCCTATCACAGCATTATTTCCGATAGATACTCCCGGCAATACCACGACATTTCCACCCAGCCACACATTATTCCCTACAGTAATGGGATGGGCGTACTCCAGACCTTTATTTCTCTGTTCAGCATCTAACGGATGTCCCGCGGTATAAAAACTACAGTTTGGGCCTATGAAAACATTGTCACCGAAGGTTACTTTGGCACAATCCAGAATGGTAAGATTATGATTGGCATAAAAATTTTCTCCAACCTCGATATTATATCCGTAATCACACCAGAAAGACGGTTCTATACAAATGTTTACCCCCGTATCTTTAATGATTTTCCGGATCACTTCATTTCTTTTCTGAGTATCCGAATTTTTTAACTGATTATATTCCAGACACAGATCTTTACAGGCCATTCTTTCGCGGATCAGTTCTTTATCGTAATTAGCATCATAAAGCAATCCTACTGCACATTTTTCCTTCTCTGTCATAAAAAATTTATGGTTTTAATTTAATGCTAAAGTATGATAATAAAAAAGAAAACAGGATAGTTTATAATACCTATCCTGTTTTTTTAAGATTAAAAAATGAAATAACTTTAATTCACCAGATCCGGCTCGATCGGATTATTATTTTTCTTAAGGGTTTCCTTGGTTCTTTTTTCTATTTCCCTGAACACTTCGTTGGGATCAGACATTTCTTTTCCATCCGGTGTTTTTACTTTAAAAACCACTTTGGAATTATCACTTCCTCCCCTGTTCATCATTTCTCTCATATTTTTAGAGGGATCATTCACATAGGCTTTCCATGCTTTTTTATATTGCTCTTTTGATATTTCAAGCTCCTTGCCATCCATTCCAAATATCCTCACATTACCCGGAAGAGTCATTTCTTTTTCCTGTTCCGGAGTCTGTATAGCTTTGTTGCCCACAAGGGTCATCGTATGGGAACCTGTAGCATCTTCAATTTTGACGATCAGCCCCGGAAGGCCGTAAAACTTATATGGTCCATCCTGAAAAGGAATATCAGAGGTAAACCAAGCGGTCCATTCTCTGCCTCCGAAGCTTGTTGTTGCTTTTTGAGCATTGTATTCTCCGATCTTCTGCTTTTCAGACAGAATTTTCCAAACCGGTTTTTTATCTTCCAGTATTTTATATTTATCTGTAGAAACACTGGTAAAAAGATAGGTTTTAAACTCAGGATATTGTTTTGTTACTTTATAAGAAACCTGGCCCAACTTTTCTCTTCTGTTGACACTAATGCTTCCTAACCCAGATTTCAGCTGCTTCTCCAGATCTGCTCTGGAAGTTGAATCTGCAACAAATTTATCATGGCTATAGTAGGTTGAGCCTTCTTTATTAATATCGAGCAGCATCATTTCTTTCTTCACGTCTTCTTTATTGTTGGAATCCGGGATGAATTTATACTCATAAAAGAATCTGTTGGTTTGTGCTCCGGTGAGAATACCTGCGAGCAGTAAAAGTAAAATCTGAATTTTCATAGTGTATCTTTAAATAAAAAGCTTTGTCATTCTTTGATTGACAAAGCTTAATGGAACTTTATTTCTTTGTCTGAATTCTTATTTCTCCGCGTCTGATGCTGGCTGAGTTGTGCTTATTAATGGTGATACTGGCGATTTTTTCAGGTTTCAGGGCTTCCATTTCTTCTCTGGAAACTTCTCTCCCATCTATGAATATCTTGGTGTTATTCCATTCATTCAGCTTGAACCTTTTTATTCCGTTCATCGTGATCTCTCCTTTAGGATCTTTTCGGATAAAATCAGCTTCCATTTCCATCAATTTTGGCATTTCACCCATCTTATCAGAATTGAAAGATTTAAAAACATACACATTTCTTTCATTTCCATCCAGAGCTCTTCGTTGTGCCTCCAGTTTGGCTCTTTCACCTTCCAGTTTCGCACTTTCTATATCAAGTTTCGCTTTCTTTCTTGCGATTTCAGCTTTTACCTTAGCCACTTTTGCTGCTTTTTTTGCATCTTCAGCAGAAGCTTCTGCTTTAGGGCTCCAGTTTTCGTATACATAATCGTTGGACTTGAAAAATCTCACTTTAGGCGCTTTGGGCGGCGAAGGAGGTGTTGCTGGAGCTCCCGGCGCTCTTGGTGGTGTAGGAGGAGTGTCGGGGAAGTCAATATTCAGATTAGACAGATCTGGTATTTCCACTCCAATATCTTCCAGCGCTTTCATTTTGTTTTTCCATTCACTGGATTTGAAATATTCATTCACTTTTTTAAATTCCGAAGCATCAAAAGCATAAACCATTTTAAAATCATCAGAACTTGTGATTCTTCCAATCTCTCCGGAAAGTTCACCAATCTCTTCAAGGTTTTTCTCAAATTCTTTACTGTCAGGCTTCAGAGTTTTCAGAGCCTTACTTTTCTCCTGTATTTTTTGTCCGAGAGCCGTAATTTTTTTCTGACTTTCAGGTTCTTTAAAAAATTGAGATTTTATTGCTTTTTCGGTTTTCTGAGGAGTAACGGTATCTTTTTTAATCTGAGAAACAGCTTTCTCAATTACTATATTGGTTTCTTGAATTTCTTTGTTCTTAGCATTTACCAGATAAGCAAAGGCTACTGAAAATAAAACCGGAAGGGCAAAAATTCTGCGCGCATATCCGAATTTGGTTTTTGGTTTTTGTAACATTTTGAGTCGTTTTTTTAGATTTGAACTTAGAAACGGACTTGTGGCAGGCAACTGGGTTCCGGAAAAGTGGCTTGCTAAAAGCATCTGCGCAAATGCTTTGGTGTCCGATTGCTTTACGGCTTTTTTATCAGCCAGGTATTCGTGTATTAAACTAATTTCTCTTTTGATGATATGAAAGAAAGGATTGAACCAGAAAACAGAGGTAATGATTTCGATAAAAATTTTATCAAATGAGTGTTTCTGTTCAATATGCACCATTTCGTGCTTTAAAATCTGTTTTCCAATGTCAGAATTCAGGGTAATTGTATTCTTCCAGAAAAGATTTTTAAAGTAAGAGAACGGAGCTTCGGTAAGGTCAGTACGATAGAAGTTAATTCCTTCAATATTTTCCTTTTGAAACTGACTTTTAAGCTGTTGGATCCTGATGACCCCATAGATCAGTTTCCCTAAAAAATAGAGAGTAACCAGTCCCAGAGCTGAAAAAATAATTCTAAAATAAGTGTGGTCATTGTTAATATTTTTTTCTGTGTTAAAATTTTGCAGCTTATCAAGAAGCATATAGACATCATTATTAACCTCTATGGTAAAATCTTCTATTTTAATCAGCGGGAGCAGCAATGATACAACCATGGCAGCCAACAGATAAAACCTGTTATAATGATGAAACGTCTTGTCTTTTAAAGACAACTGGTAGTACAAAAATGTTACACCGGAGCATAAAATTACTTTTCCAAAATATAGAAGTAATGTTTCCATAATCAGTTAGTCTTTGTTTTTAAGTTCGTTCAGTAACATTTCCAGATCTTCTACAGTCATTTCATTCTTTTCTACCAGGAAAGAAACGGCACTTTTGTAAGATCCTTTAAAATAGTTTTTCACAAGGCTTTTCATTGTTTTCCCGGAATACTGTTCTTTAGAAACCAATGGAAAATACTCATGCTGTCTTCCATGTACGTGATAATCTACGAATTCTTTATCTTTCAATACTTTTAAAATAGTAGAAACGGTGTTGGTGTGCGGTTTTGGTTCAGGAAAAAGATCGAGAACATCTTTTAAAAAGCCTTTTTCTATTTTCCATAGGTATTGCATTACCTGTTCCTCTGCTTTTGTTAAAGTCTGAATTTTCATATTCTTATCATTTAATCGTTCGTGTGATACCGTTTTATTACCCTTAAAATCTATATCACTAAGAAATTAGTTATACAAATGTAGAAATAAATATAATGCTCACAACTATTTTTCTAGTGATAAAAACAAAATTAATATAATTAACTGAAAATCAGTAAAATAAATTTTATTAAAATATGTTAAATTTTCAACATTCTGATTTTTGCACCTTATTAATCGGCAGAAAAACATGAAATTACACTGTAAATTCTTAAAACTTGTTAATTTTTATTAAATAAAATTAAAATGAATTTGTTTTAACCGGGAAATTATATTTATTTTAGTGCTTTAAAAATTTCTCATGAAAAGATATAATTTATTGATTGTACTATTACTGCTTATTTTTAACGTTACTACGGCTCAAAAGAAGAACTCTCCTGCTGGAGATCTCAGCATTCTGAAGGAAACTAAAACAAAGATTGAAAATACAGTTCCATTGGTTATTACCCACTTACAAACAATTGCAGACAAGGAAGGCGATGGTAATATTGTGACTAACGGAAAGACAACATTAAGTAAAGAATACGGCATTCTGGAATCTGAATGGTTCCTGTACAGAAATAATATGAAGAACTGCATCCTAAACAATTCTTCCAAAAAAGCTAAAAAATGTATGGAATACCACACGCTGTATCTGAGAAATACATTTACTAATTACAGCAATTATATCACCAATCTTACCAGAAAGAACGGATATCTTGGAGTAGAAGGCGATACAAAATTTGATTTTAAGCCAGCAGAAATTGCAACAAAATTAAGTGAAGCTTATTTCAATGCCAATGATGCTGCCGGAAGAATGAAAGGAGAGCAGAAAAAAGACTTCTTAGGACAAACAATGTCTGATGATAATAAGCTGACTCCTTTTGCTCAGTTAGCTCAATAATCGTTGTATAAAATAAACTGAATCCTGCTTAAGATAGACTGCACCCAAAAGTTTAGACAAAATTAAACAATATTATTATATGAAAGAGTTCGGTACTGTACCGGACTCTTTCCTTTTAGATTAAGTCT
>NZ_JAVDUN010000010.1:0-125353 GCF_031456375.1 Chryseobacterium sp. 2987 | reverse complement strand
TTAATACATTCTAATTTGAAAGCAACGCTAAATTTTTCTTTTCTATACATAAAAAAATGCCCCTAAAAAGTGTCTAACTTTTTGGGGGCAGTCCAAGTCCGGGATTTTTTTATTGTTGTTAAATTCATTAGTTTTAGGCTTTTATCATTTCCATGAAAGAACAGTTAGAGCATATTATTCATCAGTCTTATCATAAAGAGAGACGTAATCTTTTCACCTTCCTGACCGGTGCGGGCATTTCTTCAGACAGCGGAATTCCTACCTACCGCGGATCAGACGGAATCTGGGTGAAGGGAACCCGGTTTCATAAGCCAGAAGAATTTGGGACATTGAGATATTTCAGACAACATCCGGAAGAAGTATTGCAGTATTCCCTGTTCAGAAAAAAGATGTTTGAAAATGTGGAGCCCAATGAGAGTCATTTCGAACTTGCTGCCATAGAAAATATGCTTCAGGATAGATTTCACCTGATTACCCAGAATATTGACAATCTTCACCGCCGTGCCGGAAGCCAGAGAATTTATGAGATTCATGGAAACAACAGGGAAATTAAATGTTCCAACGGATGTAAAACAATTGTGAATCTTCCTGAAGAAATTAAAGGTAAAGATATTGATGAAGACCTTACGGAAAGGGATAAAGAACTGCTGACCTGCCCGGATTGCGGTCACTGGATGCGCCCCAATATCCTGTGGTTTGATGAATATTATGATGAAAAGACCAACAAAAGATTCAGTGCTCTGAAAAAAGCAAAAAATAGTGCCATTCTTTTTATCGTAGGAACTTCCGGGGCCACCAACCTTCCGATAGCCATCGCTGAAACAGCTTTGAAATACGGAGCCTTTATTGTAGACATTAATACCGAAGACAATAATTTCACTGAATTGATCCGGAATAAGAAAAACGCAGTAATCATCAGGGAAAAATCAACCGATGTTTTAAAAGTTATCAAAGAAATCCTTAAAAATATTAACCTGTAAGCTGTATAAAATTTAACTTTTCCTTGACACAGGCACAATAATTTAATGCTTATATTTACCCATACCAAATTCAAAATGAAAATGAAAAATATGAAAACATTAAGTGTTCTGGCTTTTTTGCTGATAGGAACAGGAACCGCTTTTTCACAGTCCAGAAAAACAGAATCTTCAAAAGGCATGGAACAGTCAGACAATGATAAAAAGATCCAGGTAGAAGGTGTCGGACATAAACTCAACTATACCCTTAAGGACGGAACAGTAGAAGTGGAAGGAGCTGACAATACGGTAACGGTGAAAGGAAGTGCCAGAAAGATCTCCGTTTCCGGAACAGGAAACACTGTATACATTGACAGGGTAGATAAAGTAGCCCTGGAAGGAGGCAATAATACCGTTTATTATAAAACTTCAGGAACAAAATCAGGAAAACCGGATGCCTCTCTTACAGGCGTAGGAAATAAGGTAGTAAAACAATAAAATATAATTAAAAACAAGGCTTGGACTGATCATCTGAGCCTTTATTATTTAAAGGAGCTATAACGTGTTCTTTTCCTGATAAGTATAAACTTCTTCCATAATTCTATAACACCGCGGATGATATTCAGGCTAATTTTATCCCGCGAAATGAAAAGAGTTTTTCACATACTATTTCTTCTCCTTTATATTGTGGTGTCTTCAGGATTTACTACAAGCAAGCATGTCTGCAAAGGAAATTCCAGTGAAATACATGTAGGACTGAAAAACCTTTCTGATCTGGACTGTCCGAAATGTAGTGCCAATAAAGAAAAAAATCACACCGGATGCTGTAAACTGGAGGTAAAAAAAATCTGTAAAGAAGATAACCTTCCCCATTCTTATAAAAATGCTCCTGTAAAGTTTTTATCAGATTCCATTCCGTATTATAATTTAGGAACTGTATTTGATAATGTTTCTGCTCTTGATCCGGAAAACCACACTTTTTATTTTGATCCTTCAAAATACCACCTCAACTACCCTTCCCTTTTCATCCTTCACTGCGTTTACAGAATTTAGAATAGATTGAATCATATGGTATCATCCCCTTACCGGGAAACTATTTTTCAATATTCATTCTAAATCTATCTTATGAATTTATCATTTAGAGCACTCATCCTGTGGCTGGGCTGCCCTGTTATTTCCTTTGCTCAGCAGACGAGCTTAGAGGAAATCCTGCACAGGGCTGAAAAAAATTACCAGTCTATTCAGAAAAAAGAAGTGCATATTCAGGCTTCCAACGAAAGGCTTAAACTTCAAAAAACCTATTATTTACCGGAAGTCACTCTGATGGCTCAGCAAAGTTTCGGAACCATCAATGCTTTGAACGGACCTATGCATAATTCAGGAGGGCCGGGAATTGCATCAACTTCAATGCCTTTGGCAGATCAGAACTGGAATTCTGCATTCGGAAGCCTGTATCTGGCCAATATCAACTGGAACGTTTATACTTTCGGGAAACTCAAAACAAAAGAACAGCTGGAAATTGCTGATGTTGAGGTTCAAAAATCAGACCTTCAGCAGGAAATTTTTCAGCATCAGATTAAAACAGCTGCGGCCTACTTTAACCTTCTGGTCAGTCAGCGACTCGAAAACGTACAGCATGAAAACCATAAACGATCGGAAGTCATTTATACCATTGCAAAAGCAAGGGCGGGCAGTGGTCTGATTCCTGAAGTGGATGCTTCCCTGGCAAAAGCAGAAATGTCAAGTGCCCAGACTTCCATTATCAATGCCAATGATCATGTTCTGGAGTACAATAAAAAACTGGCCGATCTTTTGGCCGAAGATTTCACCGATTATCAGCTGGATCATTATTTCAGTAAAAATATTCCTTCCATAAAAGAAAATTCTTACTCGCTGCAGGATCACCCAAGTATTTTATTCATCGATCAGAAGATCAATAAAAGCCGACACCAGGAAGCCCATCTGAATACGATGGGGCTGCCGTCACTTTCGCTTTTCGGAACATTTCAGGGACGTGGTTCCGGTTTCGGTTCCAACTATGTTCAGGATAACACCGCTTTTTCTTCGTCCTATTTAAAAGGCGCAGGAGTTGACCGGATGAATTATATTGTCGGATTCAACCTAAGCTGGAATCTTACTGATTTTTACAGAAATACATCAAGGGTTAATGAACAGAAACTGATGACCAAAGCCCTGGATTATGACCATCAGCTTCTGAAACAGGAACTGACCAGCCAGCAGCGTCTCGCCGAAACAAAATACAGCAACGCACTGGCAAAAGTTACAGAGGCTAAAGTACAGATGGAAGCCGCGTCAGATGCCTTCCGCCAGCAGAAAGCTTTATATGAAAACGGGCTAACCACCATTGTAGACTTCACCCAAGCCTTGTATATTCTGAACCGTGCCGAAATCAATTTTGAGATTGCACAGAACAATTCATGGCAGGCTGTTGTGCTTATCGCAGCTTCGGCAGGTGATATTTCAGTCATTACAAAAGCAATTACCCACTAACAAAAAATCAGACATGAATCTTATAAAGTTTGCCTTACGCAGACCGATATCTGTTATGGTATTGGTACTGGGTCTGCTGTTCTTCGGAATTAAAGCAGCCAAAGATGTCAAAGTAGACATTCTTCCGGAAATGAACCTGCCGGTTGTATATGTTGCCCACTCCTTCAACGGTTATACTCCGCAGCAGATGGAAGGTTATTTCACGAAAATGTATGTGAACATGCTGTTATTTACCAACGGCATTAAAAGTATAGAATCTAAAAATACCCAGGGATTAACCCTCATGAAAGTCAATTTCTATGAAGGAACCAATATGGGGGAAGCCATTGCACAGATTAATGCGCTGTCTACCCGTTCACAGGTATTTCTTCCGCCCGGAGCGCCACCGCCATTTATCATCCGTTTTGATTCTTCTTCACAACCGGTAGGACAGCTGGTTTTCCGGAGCACTACCAAAACCAATAATGAACTTCAGGATATTGCCAATTTCAACGCTCGTCCTTTTCTGATTGCTATTCCAGGATTGACTACTGCCCCTCCTTTTGGAGGAAGCCCGAGAACTATAGAAGTAAATGTAGATCCATACAGGCTTCGTGCTCACAATTTATCTCCGGAACAGGTTGTGGAAGCCATTAGCCGGAATAATATTACCTCTCCTTCCGGGAATGTATACATTGGAGATACCAATTATCTGACTCCCACCAACAACACGGTAAAAAAAGTGGAGGAACTGGGAGATATTCCCCTTTTTAAAGGAACAGCAGACAATGTATATATCCGTGATGTTGCCACTGTAAAAGACGGGGCCGATATTGCAACAGGCTATGCTCTGATCGACGGAAAACGTTCTGTATACATCAATATCGCAAAAGCCAGTAATGCATCAACCCTGGAAGTTGTCAACAAACTGAAAGAATCACTTCCGAAGATCCAGCGGAATATGCCTGATGATGTGAAGATCTCTTACGAATTTGACCAGTCTGTTTATATTTCAAGTGCTTTGAAAAGTTTAGCAGTAGAAGGTATTCTGGGAGCTTTACTAACCGGGCTTATGGTCATGCTCTTTCTGAATGACCGCCGGGCTGCCCTCATTGTGATCATGACAATTCCTATATCCATTATTTCAGGGGTATTGTTTTTAAAATTATTCGGGCAGTCTATTAATATTATGTCTTTATCCGGCCTTGCTCTCGCCATAGGAATTCTTGTAGATGAAAGTACGGTGACCATTGAAAATATCCACCAGCATTTCGCAATGGGTAAAAGCAGAGCACAGGCTGTATGGGATGCCTGCCGGGAAATTGCATTTCCGAAACTGCTGATTATGCTTTGTATTCTCGCTGTGTTTGCTCCTGCTCTAATGATGAGCGGTATTCCGGGATCGCTGTTTATGCCTTTGGCCATGGCAATCGGTTTCTCCATGATTGTTTCTTTTATTTTATCCCAGACCTTTGTTCCGGTAATGGCCAACTGGATGATGAAACATGATCCTAAGGCCTGTGGAAATCATCAGGAGAACTGGTTTACCCGTTTCCGGGATCGTTTTGCCGGGTTTCTATCCTCTCTTATGAAAAGGAGAAAGATGGTGGTAAGCCTGAGCCTTGTCATTATTTTAGCCATTGGAGCCGGGCTTTACCAGATCACAGGAAAAGATGTGCTTCCGTCGGTCAATTCACGTCAGTTTCAGGTACGTATAAAAGCAGCTGAAGGAACCCGTATTGAAGTTACAGAAATTAAGGTCAAGAAGTTTCTGGAGCATCTGAAAAATAAAGTCGGAAAAGATAATATCGCCATTTCTTCTGTATTCATCGGACAGCACCCGTCGACTTTTGCTGTAAGCCCGATCTACCTGTACAATGCAGGTCCGCATGAAGCTTTAATGCAGGTTGCTCTGAAGAAATTCAACGGAAATTCTGATGAGCTTAAAGATGAACTGCGCAGCTATTACAAAGAAAAAATGCCGGATCTGCAGATTTCTTTTGAGCCTATAGAACTGACTGAAAAAATATTGAGCCAGGGAGCCAATAATCCGGTTGAGATCAGGATTTCAGGAATGATGAAAAAGATGAACAGAATGTATGCCGATAAGCTTTTAGCTCAACTGAAACAAATTGAATACATGCGTGATCAGCAGATTCCGCAGTCCATGAATTATCCTGCTCTGCAGATCAATATCGACAGAATGCGGGCTGCCCAACTCGGACTGGATGCACAGGACATTGCCAAATCGCTGGTCACCGCCACAGCATCGACACGATACACCAATAAGAATTTCTGGGTTGGCGGTATGATGGGCATTGCCTATGATGTACAGGTGCAGACACCTCAGAATATACTCAACAGCAAAGAGGAACTGGCTAATCTTCCTTTGACTAAAAATTCAGACAGACCTGTTTTAGGAGACGTTGCCTCCATTACCTCAACCAAAGAATTAGGGGAAAGTTATAACCTGGGAACGATGGGATATACTACTGTTACTGCCAATATTCATAAAACTGATCTTGAACAGGCTTCAAAAGATGTAAAGAAAGCGATTGAATCACTTGGTGAGCTACCGAAAGGAGTCAATATTGAGGTTTCAGGAATGGTTCCTGTATTGAATGAGACCATGTCCAGCCTTTCTTCCGGGCTGCTTATTGCTGCGGCTGTTATTTTTCTGATGCTTGCGGCAACCTTCCAGTCTTTCCGTGTATCGCTGGTGATCCTTACAACCGTTCCGTTTGTGATTGCCGGATCTCTGGCGCTGCTTAAACTCACCGGATCTACTCTGAATCTACAGTCGTACATGGGGCTTATTATGTCCGTGGGGGTTTCTATTGCCAATGCTGTTTTACTGATCAGCAATGCAGAAACGCTCCGAAAATCTACCGGTAATGCCTTAGAAGCAGGTATTGAGGCTGCCAGGCTTCGTATCCGCCCAATCATTATGACCACGCTGGCTATGGCTGCAGGAATGCTTCCGATGGCGATAGGTTTCGGGGAAGGAGGTGATCAGGTTTCACCACTCGGCAGAGCCGTGATCGGAGGGCTTATTTTCTCTACTTTTTCGGTTTTGATAATCCTTCCGCTTGTTTTCGGATGGATGCAGCAGAACGCCGGAACTATTTCACCTTCACTGGATCCTGAAGATGAAAAAAGTATCTATTATTCTAATTCCCAATCTTAATTTTTACATCAATGAAAAACATTTTATATATAGCCATCACCCTAAGTTTAAGTAGTGTCTCTGTTTCCTGTAAAGAAGAGAAAGCAATGACTAAAACTGAAGAAATGAAGCCGATGATGATGCAGAACCTGGAAACAGTAGAAATCAAAAAAACTAATCCCAAAGTGGAACTGAAGCTTGCAGGAGAACTGGTTCCTGATCAGGAAACTGCCTTATTTGCAAAAGTACAGAGCTATGTAAAGAAGATCAATGCTGATATCGGAACATATGTGAATGCCGGGCAGGTTCTTATGGTTCTTGAAGCTCCTGAAATACAATCTCAGGCCGCCAGTGCCAAAGCAAAATGGCAGGCACAGGAAGCGATTTATGCTGCCACAAGGTCAAGCTACGACAGAATGTTCAGAGCCAATGAAACCAAGGGAGCTATCGCCAAAGATGCCCTTGATCAGATCACTGCCCGAAAACTTTCAGATGAAGCCCAGCTGAACGCAGCAAGATCGGCTTATCGTGAAATTCAGGATATTAACCGGTATCTGGTGATCCGTGCCCCTTTCAGCGGGGTCATTACCGAGAGAAATGTGGATCTTGGAGCTTATGTAGGGCCTATGGGCGGAACTCCGCTGATGGTGATACAGAACACCTCTAAATTGCGATTAAGTCTTTCAGTATCGGAAGCCAATGTTCCTTATCTGAATGTGGGCGATACCATTTCATTCAGGGTGAATGCTATTCCTGAAAAAAACTTTAAAGCCAGGATCTCCCGAAAGTCAGGTTCTTTAGATCTTAAGCTTCGTTCAGAGAAAATTGAGGCAGACTTTATCAATCATTCCAAGGAGCTGAAACCGTTTATGATCGCTGAATCATTGATTCCTTTACAAAATAAGGAGGCTACATTTTTTATCCCAAGATCTGCCGTGGTAGAAAGTAATATGGGGGTTTATGTGATTAAAAATGAAAACGGAAAGGCCAAATTCATTCCTGTAAAGAAAGGAAGAGTTCTGAATGATACCGTTGAGGTTTTCGGCGAACTGTCGGAAGGGGATAAAATCATTAAAAAAGGAAGCGAAGAAATTGTAGAAGGAATATCCATTAAATAAGATCAAAAATGAAAACAGTATTAAGAAGCACATGCATTATTTTTTTCAGCACGGCTGTTCTATACGCCTGCACCAATGAAAAATCTCAAAACAAGGTTCAAGAGAGCCAGCCTGAAAGAGTTCAGAAAGCCCAACCTGCTGCTTCCGGAAAGTATGTAAAAGGAAGTCAGGTTCCCAATGAGACAGTCTGTATGGTGAACAATGCTTATATGGGTAAAAAGCAGATTGAAGTTCCCCATGACGGAAAAATCTATTACGGCTGCTGCGAAATGTGTGTAGAACGTATTCCGAAGGATAAAAGCGTAAGAGAAGCCATAGATCCTTATAGTGGAAAAACAGTGGATAAAGCCAATGCTTACATCGTAATGGTTAGTGATGAAGGTGAGGTAGCTTATTTTGAGAGTGAAGACAATTATCAGAAGTTTTTAGAACAGCATTCATAGTTATCTTTTCTGATTATTTTTCGGTTCCGGGCGTCTGCGACGCCCGGAACCTCCTTATTATACAGCTCAATAAAAAAGACAGACTTTTAAAAAGCCTGTCTTAGCAATATATCAGATATGATTTTTACTCTACATTGATTACTTTTTCAATTTCCGGAGCATGTTGTTTGATGGTATTTTCCACGCCTAATTTCAGGGTTGAAAAATTCAGTGAACATCCGGAACAGTTACCCAAAAGCTTTACAAAAACCTGATTATCCTTCACGTCAATAAGCTCAATATCACCTCCGTCTTTATTCAAAAACGGCCTGATGCTTTCCAGAGCTTCCATTACTCTTGTTACTGTATCTTCGTGTGTTATGTTTGTTTCCATATTTTTTGATTCAATTCGGTTTTTCAGGTGTCCTGAAAATAATTATTTTTTTGCTTTCGGCGAGCATCCTGCCATTGTGGTGATTTTCACCGCTTCTGTAGGAGGAAGACTTTTATTTCTTTCCACTAAGCTTTCTACCATTTTTCTTGCTGTATCTGTGTAGATATCAGCAATTTTAGAACCTTCCTGAAGGGCTGCGGGTCTTCCTACATCTCCAGCTTCTCTGATGCTCTGGATCAAAGGAATCTCTCCTAATACCGGAATTCCAAGATCTTCTGCCAGATATTGTGCTCCCTGGTTTCCAAAGATATAATATTTATTGTCAGGAAGTTCTTCCGGCGTAAAATACGCCATATTTTCGATTAATCCAAGCACCGGAATGTTAATACTTTCCATCTGGAACATCGCAATTCCTTTTCTTACGTCTGCAAGGGCTACATGCTGAGGTGTACTTACGATTACGGCTCCCGTTACCGGTACTTCCTGAATAATGGAAAGGTGAATATCTCCTGTTCCCGGAGGAAGGTCAATCAGTAAGAAGTCAAGTTCTCCCCATGCAGCATCTCTGATCATCTGATTGAGGGCCTTGGAAGCCATCGGGCCTCTCCATACCACGGCCTGGTTTGCTCCTGAGAAATATCCGATAGAAAGCATCTTTACTCCGTAGTTTTCTACAGGTTTCATCAGATTCTTTCCATTGACTTCTACAGAAATCGGTTTTTCACCTTCAGTGTCAAACATCGTCGGAACGGACGGACCGTAAATATCAGCATCCAATAGTCCTACTTTAAAGCCCATTTTGGCCAAAGTAACTGCCATATTAGCTGAAACCGTAGATTTTCCTACTCCTCCTTTTCCGGAAGCAATAGCAATAATATTCTGAATTCCCGGGATCTGCTTGCCTTTGATCTGACTTTGCTGGATCTCACTCGGCTCCGGAGAAACAATTTTAAGTTTTAAATGAACCTCTTCTCCAAATTCACTGGCAAAAGCCTGTTTCATGGCTGCTTCCAGCTTTTTCTTTTCGTGCATCGCAGGTGAATGAGCCGTCATATCAATGTAAACATCGTTACCCATGATCTGAAGGTTATTCACCAAATCGTCTACTTCTATCTCTTTAAGGAAATCTTGAACCTTTTCTTTCGTCAACATACTAAATATAAATTGTTCACAAATTTACGCATTTTTTCGATAATTTAGAATCAATAAAATCTATAACCCAATGTGATAAATAAGATAAGTATCATATTATTCCACTCCATTTCGTTAACTTCATCCTGAAAACAGAAAACCTCATCATTACAAAATCACAATCTATGTCTTCACCATCTTATCCTTCCAAATATGCTGCCCCAAAAGATCTTTTTACAGTTGGGAGCACCCGTTTTAAATGGTATGATCTGGCTACTGATCCGGCAGACATCTCTCAACAGGACCTCCAAAATGCACGGATATGCATTGAAAAGGCGGGTGAAAATTTTCAGACTACCGACGATCTGGGATTTGTCATTATGCATCGATGCGGCCAAAACTATCTTCTGCTCGTCTGTACATGGAGAAGTGAAAACGAACTCTGGGAAAGCGTTTATTATGACGGATCCGGAAAATTTGAGATCTGGGACCGCAATAAAACCCATCTCCCTACCTACTGTGTCTGGGAAATGGGTATCGTATACCATGAATCCCGGGCATGGAAAAGTTTTTTAGGAACAGACAGGAATGAAAACAGCAAACAGGATTATTTGAATGATTTTTTTGAAGGAGAAGTATAAATTCATAAAGTTGCCTCATGTTGGAAAACGCAAAGTCGCAAGGCTTTCTTGAATATTGCAATGTGTATTAAGGCACGAGAAAATCAAAGATTTTCAGCCAGTTAAATTCCATATTTACAATAAAAAAGCCTGTGCTATCTGAGGGATCTGTGGGAAACTTTTTTTACCACAAAAGATTTTACACTTTAGTGATTTTTTAAGTTAAAGACTTTACGCATAGAAGTTCACCTAAGTTTCTGAAAATATCCGATTTTTATTGGAATGAAAATAAATCTGCACAATCTGCGAGACAAAAAATACCAGCAAAAATTTCAACTAAAAACCGTTCAATGTAGCCCGTAGAATTTATTCAATAGAGGTAGACTTTAGTCCACCCCACACAACCTCATAAATAAACATTCATTCGGCTTTAGCCAAAATCTATCCATTTTAATTCGCCCTGTACTTCTCATCAAACTTCACATTACGGTCCGCTCCTTTTACCTTCTTGTTTCCGAAAGTATAAGTTACTGATAAAGTAAGTCTTCTTGCATCATAATAATTATTGTAATAATGAGTTCCTGTTGTATAATAAATTTCTCCCCTGCTTCTTGACTGTTTAAAAATATCTGAAACAAACAAATTCATCTGCAGACTTCTTTCCATAAGACTCAGCTTAAGCCCTGAAGTGAAATTCCCGGCAAAATCCATGTATACATTTCCGGAATTGGAAGGCAGGCGGAACCAGTAATTGAAAATAAGCTGTATTGTTTTACTTTTATTAAGCGACAGGTTGTTCTGAACATTAAAATCATAACTGGTTCCTTTACGGGAGGCAGCATCTGTAGCATAAACCTCTGTATTCATATAAGACAGATCTGCAGAATAATTGGCTTCCCAGAATTTAAAGAAGGTATCAGAATAATTTAGAGAAACTCCCATGCTGTTCTGGTTGTAAAAATTAGCAAAAGTGCTTATCCTGTTTTCACCCTGAAGATTGGCTAACTGGTCGAATGCATCTATCGTTCTCTGATAATAAGCTGATGCAGACAGTTTCCCTTTATAAACGTATGAAAGCTCAAAGTTGTGATTCACGGACGGTTTCAGGAGCGGGTTTCCCGTAAAATAAGAATTCACATTAATATACCAGCGGTAAGGATTGATGGCACGGAATCCCGGTCTGTTGATCCTTTTAGAATAATTCAGGCTAAAGGTATTATTTTCGTTGCTTTTATATGTTACATACGCCGTAGGAAAGAACTTTCCGTAAGAATTTTCAGTCTGTTGTCCGGAGGTCAAAGAATTCCCGTTGATCGTGGAATATTCATAACGAAGCCCCGCTTTAGCAGACCATTTTTCGCTGAACTCTTTTTCAAAGCTGAGGTAAGCAGCATAATTTTTTTCATTATATTCAAATACATTACTTTTTACAGGATCTTCAACATAGTTCCCGTTGAGCAGATCCAGATAGGCAATATCAGAATTGTTATCAAAATTGGTGAACTTTACTCCGGCTTCTGTCTTAGCGAACTTATAGGGTAACGTAAGATCGGCCTGCCCTGAATAAATTTTATAATCCACGGTAGAAGGTGTTCTCACAACAAAACTTTGTCCTGAACTTTCCGTAGTAATGAAATCTATTGTACTTTCCGGAATATTGGAAAAATAATTTCCTGTGAAACTCAGCTTATTATCCTGTTTTCCGAATTTAAGATCATAATAAGCGCTTACTGTCTGTTGCTTGCCTTTAGAACGATGCTCCGCGTAGGTCGTCAGAGTGTTAGTATGATTTCCATTCTGAAAATAGTCTGAACGGTTATCAATATCCATATTGGAATGCCCAACTCCATAATCATAGATAAGCCCGATGTTAGACTTTGTATTAAGCTGATAATCCAGGCTCAGATTCGCCCCCAACCCATCTCCAAAATCTCTTCTGTCATCGGAACTTTTCACCCCTTCCACTCCTTCCATTCTGTAATTTTCAAAGGAATGTTTTTCATATTTGGATTGTCTTAATTTTAGTGATGAACGAAGCTTTTCATTCTGATAATTAATGGTTGCACTGTTGGAAGTTCCGGTATAGGTCTGCTGCTGAAGGCTTGTAGTAAGGCTTCCATTCCAGCCAAGATTCTGATTTTTCTTCAGAACAATATTAATCAGTCCGCTGTTTCCCTGTGCTTCATATTTAGCAGGAGGCGTTGTGATCACCTCAATTTTTTCAATATTCTCAGATCTCAGGCTTTTAAGATAAGTTACCAGTTCGCTTCCGGAAAGGTTCAGCATTCGTTCATTAACCATCACGGCTACTCCACTTTTTCCTACAATCGAAATCCCTGAGTTGTCATCCACCTTCAGTAAAGGAGTTGTTGCCAAAGCTTCGGCACCATCCATTCCCTGTGAAGCCACAGAATTTGATACGTTAAAGATCAGACGGTCCGCTTTTCTTTCGATCATTTTTTTTCTGGCGGTGAGGGTAACTCCTTCAATCTGCTTTTCCTGCTTTTTATCAATAGAAAAGTCCTTCTTCATATCACCATTTACCGTAATATCAGATGATAACATTTCTGCTCCATCCTGTATAAGCCTGATCGTATAATTTCCATTTTCGGGAAGCTTCAGTTTAAAATTTCCTTTTTCATCTGAAATAGCGGTTTGCTTCTGTTCTCCTTTTGAAGCAATGATCTCAATATATGAAACGGTATTTCCTGTCTGGGTAATTTTTCCTGTAATCTGCTGCGAGAAAGCAAAAACCGGCAAAAGAATGAGTGCCGAAAGTAATATTTTTTTCATATATTCTATAGTAGTAATTTTTAGTAAGACAGTCTTACTCTTCCTTTTATTACATTTTGTTCTGCTGTTTTTTCAATATATTCGCTGACATAAAATTATGATATGAAAAAAAGCCTTGCTGTATTGTCTTTATTCATTGCACAGATCATTTATTCTCAGAATTATGCGCAATATGTCAACCCATTCATAGGGACGGGGGGACATGGCCATACTTTTCCCGGAGCGACGGTTCCTTTCGGAATGGTTCAGCTTTCTCCGGATACCAGAATAGATGGGAGCTGGGATGGCTGCAGCGGCTATCATTATTCAGATTCCGTGATTTATGGCTTTTCTCATACCCACCTCAACGGAACCGGAGTTTCAGATTACGGGGATATTATGCTGATACCTACGATGGGAAATCCAAGCCTAAACAATAAAGACTATTCCTCAAAATTTTCTCATAAAAATGAAAAAGCGGCGGCAGGATTTTACTCCGTTAAATTAGATAAGAACAACATTGATGTACGCCTGACCACCACCCAAAGAGTCGGCTATCACGAATATACCTTCAACAATTCAGGTAAAGCTAATATCATTCTGGATCTCAACCATCGTGACAAACTTCTGGAGGGTGAAGTGAAGATCATTGATGATAAAACCATTGAAGTCTTCAGAAGAAGTGAAGCCTGGGCAGTTAACCAATATGTATATGCCAGAATTGAATTTTCAAAACCCATGAAAATTTCAAAAAAAGAGGTTAACGGAAAACAGGAAGATCAACTTTTCACAGGAACAAAACTGGCATTGGCCTTCTCTGCTGATGTAAAAAAAGGTGAAAAGATCAATGTGAAAGTTGCGCTTTCCCCCACAGGCTATGAAGGTGCAGGAAAAAATATGCTGTCAGAAGGAAAATCCTCAGATTTTGAAGCCATAAAGAAACAGGCAGAAACAGACTGGAATAAAGAACTTTCAAAAATTGAAGTAAAATCTGATGATAAAGGTAAATTATCCGTATTCTACACCGCCATGTATCATGTTTTCACCCAACCTAATATCAATATGGATGTGGATGGAAAGTACAGGGGCAGGGACAACAAACTGTATACAGTAAAAGATTTCGGCTATTACACGGTATTCTCACTTTGGGATACCTTCAGAGGCGCGCATCCGCTGATGACTTTAATCGACAGAAAAAGAACTGCTGATTTCATCAATACCTTCATTAAACAATATGAACAGGGCGGAAAGCTTCCGGTATGGGAACTGGCTTCCAACGAAACGGAATGTATGATCGGCTACCATGCTGTTTCTGTTATTGCCGATGCTATGGCTAAAGGAATTAAAGGATTTGACTACGAGAAAGCATTCGAAGCCTCTAAAAATTCTGCCATGCTGGATATTTTCGGCCTCAATGCTTACAAACAGAACAATTATATCAGCATTGATGATGAACATGAAAGTGTTTCCAAAACGGTGGAATATGCCTATGACGACTGGTGTATCGCCCAGATGGCTAAAATTTTAGGTAAGAAAGAAGATTACCAGTATTTCATGAAACGTTCCCAGAACTGGAAAAATCTTTATAATCCTAAAACCGGTTTTATGCAGCCAAGAAAGAACGGAAACTGGCTGGAACCATTTGACCCAAGGGAAGTCAATAACAATTATACGGAAGGAAATTCATGGCATTATTCCTATTCGGTACAGCAGGATATTCCGGGACTGATTTCAGCCCATGGCGGAAAAGAAAAATTTGAACAGTTCATTGATGCTATTTTTGCAGCATCCGATAAAACGACAGGCAGAGAACAGGTGGATATTACCGGACTGATGGGACAATACGCCCAGGGAAATGAACCTAGCCACCACATCGCCTACCTGTACAATTATGTAGATAAACCTGAAAAAACAGATGCAAAGATCCGATATATCCTTGACCATTTTTATAAAAATACCCCGGACGGACTGATCGGAAATGAAGACTGCGGCCAGATGAGCGCCTGGTATATCTTAAGCTCGATGGGTATTTATTCTGTTACTCCGGGTCTTCCGGAATGGCAGACCACTACCCCTTATTTTGACGAGGTTACCATTCATCTGGAAGACGGAAGTACAAGGGTTATCAATAAAAACACAGGAAAGGCTGAGCTTAAAAAGCTGGGATTTGAGAATATCCCGCAGACAAAAGATTTTAAATATACCCAGCAGACCGCTTCTCCTGTAATATCTTCAGACAGGATCTTTGATTTTTCAGCAAAAGTAGAAATCACCCCGCTGAATCCTGAAGACAAAGTATATTATATGACTCTTGATGAAAGTGATGCCAACAAAAGAAAAACATTCTCAACCTACAAAGGTCCTTTCACCATAAGTAAAACCACCCAAGTTCAAGCCTTTGCGGAAAGAAAAGGAGAAAAAAGCTCGGTAACGACTGCCCTTTTTAACAGAAGGCCTAATTATTGGGATATTTCAATCAGTTCAACACCTACCCCACAATACGCTGCCGGCGGAAAGCTGGCATTGATTGACGGAATCAGAGGGGATGTTAACTGGAGAAAAGGCGAATGGCACGGGTATCAGGGACAGGATTTTGAAGCTGTTATCGACCTGAAATCGCCACAGCAAATTACTAAACTATCTTCAACTTATCTGCAGGACAGCAGATCATGGATTCTGATGCCTAAAAAAGTAGAATATTACGCCTCCATCAACAATAAAGATTTTATTCTTCTGAAAACGATAGACAACACTATTGATCCAAAGGATGAAAAGGTACAGACCAAAGATTTTGAAACAGAGATTCTTCCTACTGAAGCACAATACATCAAAGTAAAAGCTTATTATTTCGGGAAACTTCCGGAATGGCATCAGGGAGCAGGCGGTGAAGCTTATATTTTTATTGATGAGATTTCAGTAAAGTAGTCACAGACTTTTCCCTGTGTTAATCATAGGAATCTTTTGACAAACTTTTTAAACCATAACAGACATAAAAGATTTTGACACTTTAGTAGAATGAAGTTTACTGCATAAAAGTTCACATAAGAGCACTTTAAAAATATACGATTTCTATTTATCATAGAATAAAAAATCTGCTCAATCCGCATGATGAGCGAGACCATAAAAATCTCTTCTAAAAATGATCCCTATCAAACCTTATAGGTTTTTGAAACCTATAAGGTTTAAACAACACAATATCAAATTCCGGAGCCAAAATAGTTCGAGTATTTTCTGAATTCCGAAAGTACATTCTCTACCTTCCGGATTCTTTCTTCAAGGCTTCCTGATAACAGGATATAAGGAATATTCCGTTCTTTAAGGTCCGCAATAATCTGCTTCTGAAAGATTTCCCTTTTCTGGTCACCGCTTCTGTCCCAGGTATCATCATAAGGAATATCAATATCACACAGGAAAAAAAGATCGTATCTTTTATAATTCAGATCTGCGGTTTTTCTTAAAAAATCAGGAGCTTTTCCATGATAATCCAGAGCAAACATATAGGTGGTAATAGCATTGGTATCTACAAAAAAGTACTGATTGGCATTGGCTATTTCACGGTCTTCAATTTCGATATGTCTTTTGGCAATCACATCAAAATCTTCAAAACCGATCCTCCGGTCAACATGATGTTCCGTCCAGTATTCTCGTCCGTATTCGGGAGCGAAAGCAGTATTGAATTTCTTAGCCAGTGCTTCCGTAAGGGTAGATTTCCCTGAAGACATGGCTCCCAGGAAAACAGCTTTTGTGATCAGATCTTTGTATACAATACTGCTCACATAGTCTTTATAAGCAAAACAATTTTCCCGTATTTTCGTTGCAGAAACCGGAACAACTGTTCTCGCTTCATCCACCCTCCGGTCTACAGCATTCAGAGCTTTGCTTACATGATCTCCGTAAAATTCACTGGAATAAAAATGGGTGATTTTTCTGCCGTTAAGCATTTTGATAATGTACTCCTCTTGTATGATCTCAAACCACCTTTCATTGGAGTAGCCGTCCGGACCGTCCCAACATTCGATTACTTCAGCCTGTGGATAGAGATTTCTGATCCAGCCTGCCCGGATGTGCAAAGGAGTTTCGATGACATCGGTATCATAGATCAGTACTACCAGTTCATCTACTTCACTTAACGCAGTATCAAAAACAAACTGATGTCCTTTGTGGAACGGCGCATATTTTCCTAATGTAAGTCCTGTTTTTTTCATTGTTTTTCTTCTTTACTCCCTTTATTCCAATTGTAATACCCGTATACTGCATTGATTAAAAAGGCCGACCACATGGCTATCATCATGATTCCGCTTTCACTTCCGTCCAGGGTTCTTATAATCCAGATGATAACAGTAACAATATTTAAAATAATGTACAATAACCATTGTTCTTTATAGCGGAGAATCATCAGAATGGTAGCGGTAATTGAAATGATGGTAGACATCCCGTCCAGATAAGGAGTGTTCTGCCCTCTTACCGCAGACAGCAAATATCCCAGAACAGCGCAGCCCAAAGCTGTAAGAACGAAAACCGCCAGCAAAGATTTCAACTGAAGGGATTTCATTTCCACAATATCATTTTTTATATGCTTTTTCCACATAAAATAACCGAAAATATTCATCGGTAGGAAAAATATCAGATAAAGCCCGAGTTCTCCGAACAAACCGTTCTGATAAGCTACAAAAGCATAGGCGGCCGTATTTAAAGTTCCAATAACATAGTTCCAGATACTTCCTTTTGCAGCCAGCACTACACATAAAATTCCGGACACCAGCACAAAGAAATTAAGCCAGTTATCTTTATTAATAACGGCAATTCCGATACTGAGCAGTGAAAATGAAAGAAGCCAGATGATTTCAAATGGCTTCCATGATTTTAAAATATCGTTCATTATTTTTTATTAATTCAGTCTTTCCGACCAACGCAGTTCTTCCGGAAGTTCCATATCAGAAAATTCAATATGAATCACTCTTCGCCTCCTGCCGTCGTTAGTCCGGTTGGAGCCGTGAAGAATAAGGGGTTTCATGATCATAATTCCACCTTTTTTCACGCTGCATATCTCTTCAGTTTCTGTAGCCCAGTCAATGGTTTCCGGTCTGTAAATTCCTTTGGCATGTGATCTGGGAACAACTTTCAGAGCTCCGTTATTTTCATCGGTATCATCCAGATGAATTCTGATGGTAAAGATGTTTTCCAGAATCTTTAGAGGAGGCTGTACTGCAAACTGATTCTTTTTTGTGGTCCAGGGTCCAAATCCGTCAAGCTCCAGTTTTTTATCCACCGAAATAGTCAGATCCTGATGATAGGCTACATACCAGTTTGAAGTTTCAGGTTTATCAAAATAAATGCTTTTCACAGCAATATATTTTTCTCCGAAAATTTCTCTAATAACGGTTTTAATACGGTTATTGAAGATAAGATCCTTTACTTCGGGAACTTCTTTTAAAAACTGACGTACTGCAAAAAGATCATCCGATTTTCTAAAATTTGAATTGGAGGTATCTGTATTCAGAATTTTCTCGCTGATTTTTTCAATTTCCTCATCAGAAAACAGATCATTGATTACGGTAAAACCCTTTTCATGAACATCTTCTTTATGGCGTTGAAGCCCCATCATATCCATTACACTTCCTGCGGTGTATTTTCCAGCTGTCCTTCCCATTTGGAAACAGCAGAAGTGGCTAATGCATTTCCTAATACATTGGTCATACTTCTTCCCATATCACAGAAATGGTCGATAGGCAGGATAAGGGCAATTCCTTCAGGCGGGATTCCAAACATGGAACATGTTGCCACAATAATTACCAGAGAAGCTCTCGGAACTCCGGCAATCCCTTTTGAGGTAAGCATTAATACTAAAAGCATGGTAATCTGCTGTCCCAATTCCATTTCAATTCCGTAGATCTGGGCAATAAAGATGGAGGCAAACGTCATATACATCATACTTCCGTCCAGGTTAAATGAATATCCTAAAGGCAGAATGAAAGACACCACCCTGTTGTTACATCCGAATTTTTCAAGCTCTTCCACCAGTTTCGGGAAAACGGCTTCTGAACTTGTTGTAGAGAAAGCAATCAGCAACGGAGCCTTGATTCTTTTAATTAATTCAAAAAGACGGTTCCCAAGAATTAAGTATCCTACCAGTAAAAGTACCATCCATAGAACAGCTAATGCGAAGAAAAAGTCTCTGAGATAAATTGCATACACCTTGAATATTTCAAAACCATTCACGGCTACTACAGCAGCAATCGCTCCCAAAACCCCAAGCGGTGCAAACCACATGATGTATCCAACCATTTTCAGGATGGCGTGAGCAATAATATCAAAAAGCTTCACCACCGGCTTTGAATATTCTTCGCCCAGATTCGCAAGCGCAACTCCGAACATAATGGAGAATACTACAATCTGAAGCACTTCATTGGTAGCAAAGGCTTCAAATAAACTTTTAGGAATCATATGCTTTACAAAATCTTCCATAGAAAAACTTTTACTGCTTTTCAGAAGATCTTCTGCTGCTGCGGCATCCTGAATCGGCAGTTTAGTCACGTGTCCCGGCTCCAGCCAGTTCACAAGGACCAGTCCTATAAAAAGGGAAACCAGTGATGCTGAAATAAACCACAGCATGGCTTTCGTTCCTACTCTTCCGATCATTTTGATATCACTCATCTTGGCAATCCCTACAACAAGAGTAGTAAATACCAATGGTGCAATAATCATCTGTACCAGCCTGATGAAGACCGTTCCCAGCAGTTTTATGTTTTTGGAAAAAGGTTCGGCACTTTCAGGATACTGTATGTGTACCACACCTCCGATTCCTACTCCCAAGATAAGCGCAATAATAATGCCTATAAAAAGTTTATTTTGTCCTTTCATATATATTGTTCAATTGCCACAAATATAATAGTTTTTGAATTGGCACAAGATTTTGTTCTATGCGGGTTAAGTTTACTTTAATTTTATGATCCATTAAAATTAAATTCCTGGTTTAGAAAATATTGCAAAAAATTAATAAAACATTTATTGAGTTTTTATTCTTTTGGTACAAATTTTATTATTACATTTGATTGTATTAATAACATTAATAAATATACAATATGAAAAAAACTATCGCAATGGCTGCTTTGGCTATAGCTGTATCTTTCGGCGCAGTTTCATGTAAAAAGAAAGTTTCTGATGCTGATCTTCAGACTCAAGCTACAACAGTGGTAACTTCTAATCCCAATGCTTCTGTAGAAGTAAAAGAAGGTGTAGCCCACTTAAGCGGAACTTTCGCAGACCCGCAGTCTAAAGATGCCATGATTGCTAAATTAAAAGCCATCAACGGAATCAAGGAAGTAATGGACATGGCAACTGTAGCAGCACCTCCTGCACCGGTTGAAACAACTGCTGCTGTAGATCCTGCGGTTCAGAAAAAAGTTCAGGATGCTGTTAAAGATTTCCCTTCTGTAAAAGTAGAGGTTGTAAACGGAGAACTTACTCTTACAGGAAATGTTTCAGGCCTTCAGGCAAGAAAAATCAAAGAATCAATCGACGCTTTGAAAATCGGAAAGTATAACAATAACCTAGTTGTAAAATAATTTAAGATGAGTACATTACAAGATAAATATTCAAGCGTAGTTTCAGCAGCTCAGTCTGCAGGAATTTCAAACCTTCAGGTTCAGGAGCAGGACGGTATCCTTTATGTTTCGGGAAATGCTTCCAATACAGCAGCAAAAGATGCGGTATGGAATGCTTTAGGAGCTATTGATTCTACCTATTCAGCTTCAGATATCAATATTGACGTACAGGTTGCAGGACTGGCTTCAGGAGCATCTTTAACGGTAGCTACAGAAGAGTCTAACTTAAACATCAGACAGGAGCCGTCTACAGAGGCTGCTGTTGTAGGAAAAGCTGCAAAAGGTTCTTCCGTTACTCTTATCGAGCAGACTTCTGATGACTGGTGGAAAGTAAAAACAGATGACGGTCAGGAAGGCTATGCTTACTCAAGATATTTAAGAGCGTAATTTTAAAAAAAGTTAAACTTTAACAAATATTTGCCAAACATCTCCGAAAGGGGATGTTTTTTTTATACTTTTACGCCTTTAAAAAAAGTGATTAACCATGAAGAAATTATTATCGGTGCTGATGCTGGCATGTACGGTTCTGATTTTGCATGCTCAAAGCCTGCATATTGACGGAAAAGTATCAGATCCCGACAAAAAAGCCGTAGAAAATGCAACGGTTTATCTCCTGAAAGAAAAAGATTCATCCATTATTAATTATACGGCTACCAATAAAGAAGGTAAGTTTTCCCTGAAAACGGATGCTGTGAGCGAGCCTTCTTTTCTAAAAATTGATGCTGACAAACTTCAATCTTACTCAAAAAAACTCGAAAAAATCAGCCAATCCCTGGCATTAGGGGAAATAGAACTGGAAAAAGGCAAAGTAACGAGCATTGATGAAGTAAAAATCACCGTTTCTCCAGTAAAAATAAAAAAAGACACTATTGAGTTTAATGCTTCTGCCATCAAAGTACGTCCCGACAGTAAAATTGAGGAGCTTCTGAAGCAGATTCCCGGTGTAGAAATTAACAACGAAGGAAAAATCACGGTAAACGGAAAGGAAGTAGATCAGATCATGATCAATGGAAAACCTTTCTTTGATAAAGACGGTAAAATTGCCCTTCAGAACCTTCCCGCAGATATTATTAAAAATATCCAGTTTACCACTACCAAATCCAAAGAAGAGGAACTGAGCGGAAAGACAGCAAAATCAAATAACACGACTATTAATTTTAATATTGACGAAAAGAAGAACAAAGGCCTCATCTCCAGGCTCACTGTAGGATACGGCTCTGATAAACGATACGAAGGCAGCGCCCTTTTAAGCTACTTTAAAAAAGACACGAAAATAAGCCTACTTGCTGCTTCCAATAACATCAACTCCCAGGGATTTTCCAATGATGAGGTTTTTGACAGCATGGGACACGGCCGTAATTCATGGCTGATGCAGGGAGGATCTGTTTCCACTGTAGGAAATACCACCTATTACAGCTCGGGTGGAAATACTAAAGGGATACAGAAGTCAACGACGGTAGGATTCAATTACAGTGACAAACTCGGAAAGGATGCTGATCTGGATACGTTCAGCTTAATGTATGGAGACTCTGAACTTGAAACAAGATCTAAGGTTTCAAGAACTACCCTGCTTCCCGAATTTACGCTGAAAACCAATTCTGAAAACAGCGGCGAAAGTGAAAATAAGCAGTACAGCTTTGATACTTCAGCAAAAATCAGGCTGGATTCTCTTAGCAGTATTTACATTTCACCAAGATTTAACAGCTCCAGAACTTTCAGCTTTAACAATTCAAGATCGTCTACTTTCCAGGACAATAGTCTTCTGAACGAAAGTGACGCGTACACCAGCACGGAAACGATAAATAATTCCTTCAATCCTTATATTTATTTCTCCAGAAAATTCAGTAAAAAAGGACGTTCCCTGAGTGCTAAAATGAATAGTGCCATCTCTGAATCCAGAAGGGATAATTTTAACCGCTCAGAAACGGTATTTTTTCAAAACAGTAACGTGACCACTCCGGTGAATGACAACAGAAATCAGCTTGCAAAAAACAAGAACCAGAGCAATGAATATAATTTCGGACTGGGATATTCTGAACCGATTTCAGATTCTGCGTCCGTTAATTTTGAATTGAACTACAGCTCAAAAATAACCCGTGATCTGAGAGATGTTAATGATTTTGATGCCGCTACCGGGCAATATACAGACTATAATACTTCCCTTTCCAACAGCATGAGGCAGAAAATCAACAAGCTAACTCCTGAACTTACTTTCAGCCTCAATAAAAAGAAAGTAAATATCTGGGCTTCTCTGAACCTTGATGTTTCGGATATGAATGTTAATTCCGTTTTCAACGGACAGCAGTACAATCTTCAGAAAAGTTTTGTTCTTCCGGGCTATAATGTCAATCTTAATTATGAGCTTTCTCAAAATAAAAGGTTAAGCTTCTATCATTATGCAGATTTCAACATTCCCGGCGCAGAGCAGCTTACCCCTTATGAAGATACTTCTAATCCATTGGTGACTTATACGGGTAATCCCAACCTTAAAAATACCTGGACCAATAACAGCTACCTGTATTTCAATAATTACAATATGGTAAAAAATATGAGTTATTATCTGAATATCGGGTTTACGTACAGGGATAATGATATTATTAATTATTCAAAGTATGACAGTGCAGGGAAACAGCTTGTTACGTACGATAATATAAGTGGTAATAAAAATATCAATGCGGGAGCCGGTTTCAGCAAAAGCTTCAAATGGAAAGAGAATAAAGTGACCATCAGCCCAAGGTTCAATATGCAGTATAACTTCAATAAAGGGTTTATCAACGGACAGCTCTTTACCAGTGATTCATACAGCATCAATCCGGGGCTGAATCTTACTTATGAAATTAAAGACAAGGTGACCATTAAACCATCATACAGACTTGGATATAATTTTTCAAAATACACCAATTACAGTATCGACCAGATAAATACTACCAGCCAGGCCCTGAAGCTGGAACTGACGAATTATCTTTTCAAGAGCAGGCTGGTTTTCGGAAATGATTTTGAATACAACACCAATTCTAATATCGCTCCCGGTTTTAAAAGAGCTTTCTACTTCTGGAATACGAGTTTAGGATATTCTTTCTTCAATAAACAGTTTACGGCAAAAGTAAAGATTTATGATGTTCTGAACCAGAATCAGAGTGTAAGAAGAACGATTTCCAACGCTTATTTTGAGGACCGTGAAGATCTTATCCTGAAACGCTATGTGATGTTTTCCATCAGCATGAAACTGAATAAATTTGCAGGAAAAAAAGCACAGGGAAAATAACTCCCTTATCATATTCATTCAATGGCCGGAATTTTTCCGGCTATTTTTTTTGAATTGAGCCCTTAATTATTTTAACCACAACAGGCACGAAAGATTCTGCACTTATTTTTAAGTTAAATGCTTCCGTATATAAGCTCACTTAAGGTTCTTAAAAATCTACGATTTTATAAAAGATCTCCACTATCTGCTTGATATGCGAGATAATAAAATATCCACAAGATCTATGCGATCTGAGGAATCTGTGGGAAATTCAATTTGTATGGAAAACATTTCAATCATTAAAATTTTTGCGACTTTGCGTTAAACCAACAAAAGACATTAACAAAATATGGAAATATTTTACGATGAATTAATTTTCAAAGAAGAATTATCTGATAAAATATCAGAAAAGCATTTTTATTTCTAAATTAGCCGCAAATTTTATGTATGAAGATTCCGGTTTCAATTTTATTCATTTTTCTTTTCATTTTTGGTAATGCCCAAAACAAAGATCAGAAAGATACTTTTGTAAAAGATAATTTCACTAAAAAGGAAGTTTACATCCCTATGCGTGATGGAACGAAGCTTTTCACCGCCATCTATATTCCGAAAGATATTTCTAATAAAAATAAATATCCGTTCCTGATGCAGAGAACCTGCTATAGTATTGCTCCATACGGGGAAAATGAATATAAAGCTAAAGTGGGACCTAACTCATACCTGATGAAAGACAAATATATTTTCGTGTATCAGGATGTCCGCGGAAGATATATGAGTGAAGGAACATTCACCAATATGACCCCTCAGGTAGACCGTAAGACAAAGAAAGATGTGGATGAAAGCACAGATACCTACGACACTATTGAGTGGCTTTTGAAAAATGTAAAAGACAATAACGGTAAGGCAGGTCAATACGGAACTTCTTATCCTGGCTTTTACACTGCTGTAGGAACACTGGCGCAACACCCTGCTTTGGTTGCCTCTTCTCCTCAGGCTCCGATTTCTGATTTCTGGAATGATGATTTTCTTCATAACGGAAAGTTTATGCTGGGGTATTTCAAAACATTTCCTGTTTTCGGAGTACAGAAAACAAAGCCTGAAAATAAAGCATGGTATACATATTCTATGATTAAAGCCACTTCGGAAGACGGTCTTAAATTTTACAGAGACATGGGAACTTTAAAGGATGGGTATGAAAAGTATTATAAAGACAATTTCTTTATGACTGAGATTATGAGCCATCCCAATTATGATGAATTCTGGCAGAAAAGAGGCCTGCTTCAACATTTAAAAGATATAAAACATGCGGTAATGACTGTTGGAGGCTGGTTTGATGCAGAAGATCTTGCAGGTCCTTTAAATATTTATAAAACGATTGAAAAGACAAGTCCGAAAGCCAAAAATACCATTGTAATGGGACCTTTCTCACACGGAGGCTGGTCGCAGGAACAGGGAAAACATTTCCACCACCAGACATATTTTGGGGACAGCATTGCTACCTATTATCAAAAAAATGTTGAAACTAGGTTCTTCAGCCATTATCTGAAAGGAAATACTAAAGAAGATGCAGGACTTCCTGAGGCTTTAATGTATGATACGGGCTCCAAAGAATGGAGAGAATTTACATCTTATCCTCCAAAAAATGCTCAGAAAATCAATTTTTATTTAGCAGGAGGAACATTGAAAAAATCAGCAGGACAGGGCTATTCAGAATATTACAGCGACCCGAACAATCCTGTATTAAGCTCTGATAACCTGAAAGATTTCAACGGTTTTACCCCAAGAAATTACATGTCGGAAGACCAGAGATTTGCAGAAGGCAGACCTGATGTACTGACCTTCACAACCGATATTTTAACGGAAGATATTACTTTCGGAGGTGAGATCATGGCCAAACTGAATATTGCCTCTACTTCTACTGATGCTGACTTCGCTGTAAAGCTGATTGATGTTTATCCTGAAGATTTCAAACCGAAAGAAAAGAAAGATGGTGTAATCTACGGAAATTACCACCAGATGGTAAGAAGCGAAATTATGCCGGCAAGATTCAGAAATTCTAAGGAAAAAGGAGAAGCACTGGTTCCCAATCAGAAAACCGCTGTGAATTTCAGGCTGCAGGATGTAATGCATACCTTTAAAAAAGGCCATAGAATACAGATTCAGATCAGCAGTACTTGGTTTCCCCTGTTTGCTTTAAATCCGCAAAAGTTCCTTGAAAATCCAAATTTTGCAACAAAAGAAGATTATACGAAAGCATTCATTAAAGTCTATGATGACAGTTCTATTGAAGCTGATATTCTAAAATAAACAATTATAAAGGTGGCTGAGATTTTCAAAGCCACCTTTTTTGATCTGTTGTTAAATTTTGGCTAAAGCCAATGGATTCATTTTTATTATTTAGGCGGACTAAAGTCCACCTCTATTGAATAAATTCTACCGCCTAACATAAAAGATTTTCACTAAGAACTCGTTGGTGTTTTTTTATTGTCTCGCAGAATCCATTCCGGAGTAAATAAAAATCGTAGATTTTTAAAGAACTTAGGTGAACTTTTATGCTCTAAGCTTTTAAACTTATTGATACTAAAGCGTTAAATCTTTGTGCTGTTGTGGTAAAAAAAAATTCCCGCAGATTTCTCAGATAACACAGATCTGTATGGATATTTTTTATCACACAAATTTCACAGGTGATTGGCATTACATTGAGACAGCATCATTATTCTTCAATGGTTCTGAATGTAAGATTTACTCTTGGTGTTTTTATTTTTGTAGTGGGTGGAAGGCGGTGGAGCCAGTTTTCCTGGGTTATTCCTTTCATAACCAACAGGCTTCCGTTTTCCAGAAATATTTCTACTTTTTCCTTTGTTGTTTTATGTTTAAAGAGGAACTTCCTCTCTGCACCGAAAGTCAAAGAAGCGATGGCTCCGTGTTTTTTGAGGTCCTTCTCTCCGTCGCTGTGGTAGGCCATCCCTTCACTTCCGTCATGATATAAATTCAGGAGACAGGAATTGTAGGTTTCACCTGAAATTTCCTCACACTTTTGTTTCAGTTCCAGTAGTTCAGGAGTCCAGGGTTGGGCATATTTTGTCCGTTTGGAATAGGTATATTCAAAAGCTTTTTCACCAAACCAGGCTACTTTTCTTTTGGTTAAAATCAGTTTTCCGAAAATTACCGCTTCATCATTTTCCCATGGAATCTGGTTAAACAGATAATCGTAAAAGGCATCCGATTTTTCTTTAGAAAATACTTTTCCATAGTAATGAACTGTTCCGTCATTTGGAAGGATATTTAAGGGATATTCTGATAGTTCTTCGAACAGGTTCATCATAATTCAGGAAATTTAGTAATGGTTTAATGTATATATGATTTTTGCACCATTATTATTCATCTTCACTCTGATGATGAATATCATATTCAATAGAAACCAGGCCTTTACCATTTGTAATTTTAAAATTCATTGATCTTTACTCTAATCTGAAGATTTCCAGATTTTAAAGGTAAGATAAAATACAAATACATGGATAGTTTTCTGACAAATGAATCATCAGCAGAAATAGATTTCAGCTTGTCCAAGAATGGCTGCCAGCCCAAATTTTAATATACTTCCGGGCTACCATTTACATTCTTTCAGGTTTATAAGCCCACTGGTATTTAACTGGGTGAGAAAGCTTCTCCTCCCTATCCCTTCACAGTTAAGGGTCTCAAGTGCACTAAGGCCTGTTACATTAACTTTCCGTAAAGGATTGTCATTAAGGTTAACAGATATGAGTTGGGTAAGGGTTCTCAAATCAATTTCTTCTATCAGGTTTTTATTGAGTTTCAAATCTTTCAACTCTGGTGAACCATTGGCTTTGAAACTGGTAATTTGATTATCCCATAGCCATGCCTTAACCAACTCAGGTGTATCATTTAGATCAACCCTTTGTAACTTATTCCAGTTGATATCAATTTCTCTTAATTTTGTAAGCCCGTTTAAATCAATGGATGATAATTGATTGTTATCTAAAGCAAGAATCTCCAGGTTTGAGCATCCCTTTAATTTTATCTGGGTAATTTCATTTCTGAAACCATAAATAAATTTTAGGGTTTTCATGCCTTCAAGATCAACTGTTTTTAGTTTATTTTCGTAAAACCCAAGATCTTCCAGACTGGTAAAGTTTTTGATTCCTGCCAATGAGGTAATACCAGCCTTCCCCACATACAATTCTTTGACGTTCGCCACTTCTGATTTTTGGATGTTCCCATCTTTATTGGTATCGAGGCCTAATTCAATCAGCGCATCTTTAAAATTTTTATCCGGGAATGATATGGTTTGCGCTTTCACATCAACAGCGGCACAAACAAATACCAAATTGACAAGAACGATATATAGTAATTTCATTTTCTGCATTTTTATTAATTTTTATCTTGCCATGTTTACCTTAATTACCTTACGATCACCCGCCACCTCAACAAATTCACCTATTTCTTCTTCAACCCCCCTTGAACTATACTGTGTTTCTGTTGGTACATAACCTCCTCCCATTTGTTGTCCAAGCATATTGTAATTCGCAACAACAGGTCCGGACTGTACCTGAGAACTCGTTACTTTTTCCCAGGCAACCCAACTCACGATATAGTATTTCCCTGGTTTTAAATTAACAAATTCAAAATTGCCTTTATCATCCAAGGTTTTCGTTTCTATTTTTGCCATAACCGCTTCTTTTGTCAGAGCCGCCTGCTTTCTTTTACTGTTATATTTTTTCCGCAGTTCTAAATACTCCAAAAGATGAGGCGTTATAGGAAAGAGCAAAACCTTATCCGTATAATGCGGATAATTGGTATACCCTCGTTTTTTAAATGAAACATTCCCCTGAATAGTATTGGTTCCTTCTTCAAGCATTTTATATGCTTCCTGTTTATTGAATTCTGCTGTGGGAAGAACATATTCTATTTTCTTTTGTGCCCTGGCCATAAAGGAAAACCCAAGCAAAAAAGCAATAGTTCCCCATAAATACTTTTTTATACTGTTGTTCATGATAGTAAATTTACTGATGTTAAATTACTTAGAAATCAATCAGTAGAAAATACCTAAATTTAGCTATTTTTATATAAAATCCTCATTCTCAGATTAGAGACACATTTCTTAATTGTATGCTTTTGATTAATGGGATTGATTGTATAGGCCAGTTTGGGATAAGGTTTTCTATTTACAGAGCTTGGAAGCTGGTAGATGGAATAGATAGGTTCTGAAGGTCATCAATAATAGATTGCCATCTTTTTTAGCTAATGTGATTTTACAGAGATTATCAATAGGTATAACCATGAGTAACTTCCAGCTCCCTTTTTCCGGCCATTAATACTAGTTTTCTTAGCTCGAACTCTCAGGTTATTTCAGGAATATAGGTGTGAACTTTCCCAGCCCACAATAAGTTGTTTTCTATCACTTCCCCATTTGTAGCCTCCGATGTTTCCTGTAGACTGAATCACCCGATGACACGGAATAAGAAAGGCTACCGGATTATTGCCGATTGCTGTTCCGACTGCTCTTGAGGCTTTTGGATTTCCTATTTTCTCTGCCAAACTGCCGTAAGTAGACAGTTTTCCCATAGGAATGGTTAATAAACTTTCCCAAACCTTAAGTTGAAAATCGGTGCCTTTTAAATGGAGTTTAATGGTGTTGAGCTTTGTCCAGTCTTTATTGAAAATAGACAGAGCATTCTGCTGAAGCGCATCTTGTTTTTCAAAAAAAGAAGCATTGGGAAATGTATGTTTCAAATTCCCCAATGCTGTTTCTTTATCGTCTTCAAAAGCCATATAGCAAATCCCCTTTTCCGTAGAAGCGGTCATTACAGATCCAAAAGGACTTGGAGAAAAACTGTAATTGATGCTGAGGCTTTTTCCGCCGTTTTTATATTCTGCCGGAGACATTCCTTCTACCTTCACAAAAAGATCATGCAACCTGCTTGTGCTGGAGAAACCTGTCTCAAATGCAGTATCGAATAAACTTGCTTTTTCTTCCTTCAGTAAATTTTTAGCATGTTCAAGACTGATGAACTGCAAAAATTTTTTCGGACTTGTCCCTGCCCATTCCGTAAATATTTTCTGAAAATGAGCCGGGCTCAGGTGAACTTTCTCTGCCACTTCATCCAAATTAGGCTGAAGCCTGAAATTGCTTTGGATATATTCTATCGCTTTGGCAATTCTGTTATAATCAATCTGATTTTGTGTGGACATAATATTTTGCTTTTATTTACCTCACAAATTTCCAAAGAATATACGGCTGAAAAAATCCGATTCCTGCGGAATATTAGTTATTGTTATAAATATCGTTGTAAGCAAGCATTTTGTAATATAACTTCGCTGCCAGGAAAGCAGTTGGTTTAGCCATTGGAGAATCCATTAATTCTACAATATCAAAAGCTACCACATTACATTTTTCAAATACTTTTCTTAACAGTTCCAATGTTGGATACCATGCTAATCCACCAGGTTCAGGAGTACCTGTAGAAGGGGCAATTGAAGGATCAAAAGCATCAAGGTCAATTGTGATATACACATTCCCTGAAACTTTTTCCAACACATCATTTACCCAATTTTCATTGTTAGCAATCTCGTGAGCAAAAAATACTCTTCCTTCCGGCAGATATTGTGCTTCTTCTGCATCCATAGAACGGATTCCCACCTGCACCAGGTTATGTTTCTGATTTGCTTCAAAAACAGCACAGGCGTGGTTGGAAGTAGAACCATGGAACTCAGGACGTAAGTCTGTGTGAGCATCCAGCTGAAGAACCGTTAAATTTTCAAATTTCTCTCCTACTGCACGGATAGAACCAATAGAAACAGAGTGCTCACCACCAAAAAGAGTGAATACTTTACCTTCGTTATTCAAAAGCTCTTTTGTTTTCTGATAAACCGCCTCTGTCATCGCTTCAGGACTAGAATCTTCAGAAACTTCTCCTGCTAAATAAACTCCCTGAAGATAAGGTTCTGTCTGTGTTTCAATATCATAAAGCTCCATATTTTCAGAAGCATCTAAGAATAATTCAGGACCTTTATCTGCTCCTTTTCCCCATGTGGAAGTTCCGTCATAAGGAACCGTTACCAGCATTACTTTCGAGTTCTCTAACGTTGCGTTTTCTTCAGGAATTCCTGCGTATGTTCTCATGTTTTATTTAAAAATTTAAATGATAAAAATTGAAATATTTACCGCAAAGATACAAAGAAAAGTGATGTGTTGAAGTTCAGAATTTAAGGTTTAAGGTTCAAGGTTCAGAGTTTAATGTTTAGAGTTACAGCTTACAACCGATCTATCATCTGTTCGTCTATCATCTTTCTATCTGTCCTCCCCTTTCCTCCTACCAAATAAATACCTATTTTTGTGCAAAACTCAGAATATGTCCTTAAAAGCTGTTCTTTTCGATATGGATGGGGTGATTGTAGATACAGAACCATTGCATAGAAAAGCTTATTTCAAAACGTTTGATGAACTGGAAATCGCTGTTTCCGAAGACCTGTACACCTCTTTTACCGGAGCCTCTACCAAGAGAGTCTGTGAAACATTGATTCAGCAGTATCATTTACCTCATACCCACGAAGCCATTGCGGCCATCAAAAGGGCTCATTTTAAAGATTATTTTGATAATGATGATGAGTTTGACTTAATTCCCGGGGTAAGAGAACTGATTATGCATTACCATGAAAACGGGGTTAAACTGATTCTTGCTTCCTCGGCAACAATGACTACCATCAATATGGTTTTTGAAAAATTCGGACTTGAAAAATACTTTAGCGGAAAGATAAGCGGTGCCGATTTAAAAGAATCCAAACCTCATCCTGAAGTTTTCCTATTAGCCGCTGAAATGGCTGGTGAATCCACTGAAAGCTGTATGGTTATAGAAGACTCCACGAACGGAATTCTTGCCGCACACAGAGCAAAAATCTTCTGCTCGGCCTACAGAAGTCCCCATTCCAAAAATCAGGATTACACATTGGCTGATGTTGTGGTTTCTGATTATGAAGACCTTCAGATTGATAAAATTTCAAAATATTTTTAAGTAACCCAAGTTCGGTCAATGAATTTATTATAAATGGCTGGGAGATGGAAGAAGGAGGCTGGAAGTTACTTTTAGTTATGGCTGAAAACCTCTTCCATCTCCCAGCTTCAAAACTCTATAAATTAAAAATTCTTATTCCGAACTGAGGTTAAATAATAAAAAGCTCTCAACATTTTTGAGAGCTTTTATTTTGTATCTATTTTGGCTAAAGCCAGCTGATTTATTATTTATATCCAAGAAGTCTTAAAACGTCTTCCGGTTCCTGTTTTTCACGGAAAATTTCATACTGAAGTTCTCCGTTTTCATCTTTCTGGATCAGGACGTGTCTTGGCTGAGGCATCAGGCAGTGGTGTACTCCACCGTATCCTCCAATGGTTTCCTGATAGGCCCCTGTATGGAAAAACCCGATATAAAGAGGCTTCGTATCACTGAAAACAGGAAGATAAATGGCGTTGGTATGCTGTTCAGAGTTATAATAATCATCAGAATCACAAGTTAATCCACCTAAAAACACTCTTTCATAAGTATCTTCCCATCTGTTCAGCGGAAGCATAATGAAGTGTCTCGAAATAGCCCACGTATCAGGAAGTGTGGTCATGAATGAAGAATCAATCATATTCCATTTCTCTCTGTCGTTCTGACGCTTCTGGGAGATAATCTTGTATAGGTTCGCACCACTCTCCCCAACGGTAAAGCTTCCGAATTCCGTATAAATATTAGGTTCTTCTACCCCTTCTTCCTCACAGAATTTTTTGATCTGAGATACAATCTCTTCTACCATATACTGATAGTCATAATCAAAATTCAAAGAAGTTTTAATAGGGAAACCTCCACCAATGTTCAGGGAATCCACTTCCGGAGCAATCTTCTTAAGACGTGCATATACACGAAGACATTTATACAATTCGTTCCAATAGTAAGAAGTATCTTTGATTCCTGTATTGATGAAGAAGTGAAGCATCTTCAGTCTTGCGTTAGGATGTTCAGCAATTTTCTGGCTGTAATAAGGGATAATGTCCTTATATCCGATTCCTAATCTTGAGGTATAAAATTCGAATTTAGGTTCTTCCTCAGACGCAATTCGGATCCCGATATTAAAAGTTGAATCAATACTTTCCGTAAGTTTATCCAGTTCACGATAATTATCCAGGATCGGAGTAATGTTTTCAAAACCACTATTGATCATATCTGAAATCTTGGTCAGATAATCATCTGTTTTGAAACCGTTACAGATCACTTCAATATCTTTGTTTACCTTTCCTTTATTGTAAAGAGATTTTACGATATCCATATCGTAGGCGGAAGACGTTTCTATCGAAATATCGTTTTTCAGAGCTTCTTCAAGAACAAAATTGAAATGACTGGACTTGGTACAGTAGCAGTAGGTATAATTCTTTTTATATTCGGTTTTCTCAAAAGCTTCCTTAAACCAGCTTTTCGCCTTCTGGATATTTTGAGAAATTCTCGGCAGGTAGCTAATCTTTAGCGGAGTGCCAAATTTTTCAACGACTTCCATCAAAGGAATATCGTGAAATAACAAATTGTTCTCAGAAACATTAAATTCTTCAGTAGGAAAATATAATGTCTGATCAATAAGTTCCGAGTACTTTATTTTCATTTCTAAACAAGTGAATTAAGAAATGCAAAATTGCTAAAAAAGTTTGATTTTTAAGCGTTAAATTTATTATAATTTTCTATAATCCCCAAAACACCGTATCCCGAAAATTTCTGCTCTGAAAATCAATAGGTAAACTTCTCAATATATTTTTTTCTTTTATCTTCGGAAATACCCAGAACCTCTTTTATATACACATCCGTTGACCCATATTTTTTATTGATCTGATCAAATGCACTGTCTAAATATCTTTTTTCTACCCAGCTCAGTTTTTCCAGCACCTGAATATCCATCTTCGGATAGAGAAAATGGAGGGTATAGGCAAGATCTAATCTTTTCCTCACAAGGCTTTTCCTATAGTTATTGGATAAAAGATATTCGTTGTAAATGGTCTGTTTATCAAATTTCAAAATAGTCAGAATCAAAGCGCTAACAATTCCTGTTCTGTCTTTTCCGGCTGTACAATGATAGAGAACCGGCTGATCAGACTCCATGATTTCGGTGATGATTTTTCTGATGATTTCAGGATTTTCAGTAACGTATTCCTTGTAGAAATCCATCATTCTTTTATCTGCATCAGAACCATTCACTTTTCCTTTTAACACCAGTTTTTTGGCCTGATCCAGCTGATCGCCCTCATCTTCAAAAGCTGAATAATTTTTATAAATGATTTCATCCGGAAGATGATCTGGTTTCTGAGCAATTTCTTTGGAATTCCTGAGATCAATAACATCTTTTATTCCCAGTTTCTTAAGTTGTTCGAAAGAGTTTTTCTTAAGCTTATGAAGATGTCCGCTTCTGTATAACAGGCCTTGTTTTAAAGTTCTTCCCTCTGTATTTTTGATATTTCCGGTCGTCCTGAAATTGACGACTTTTTTTATAGTAAAACTTTTTTCAGTTCCGATAATTCCATAATCCGGGTTCTCAAAATGCTGTGTTTTACAGGAGAAAACACAGAATAATGAAACCGTGAAAACTGATATTTTGATTAATCTATTCAATAGTTTTTAATAAACTTCTTTAAGCTTTTTAGCAGGATATTAAAGTATAAAATAAGTCTGTTTAAATTCATTTTTAAGTTTAAACAGCTTTAATATATCTTTGGATAGTCTATCTCATTAATTCCCACAAAAAATAACACATCCCCTGATTCATATTCTACAGAAACCTCATCTTCAATCGCAAAATTCCGGGTTCCTATTCTTGAGGTAATACTTAAACTTCCATTAGTCAAAGGCCAGTTGAGCCCTTTGGTTGTGATATTGTTTACTAACGGAAAAGGATAAAGTGAGATCATTCTGTTTTTTACTCCTTTCAGTTTAAAGTTATTAGAAATAAAGTAATATTCCGAAAATTCATCATAAAATCGGATCTTCATCTGGTCTTTAAATGCATAGGCTACCGTAAGATTCCCAAGGAAATGATCCTGTTCTCCGCCGCTGCCTCCGAAGACATCAATCTCTGAAAAACTTTTTTCCAGGATAATTTCTAATGCCTTATGAAAATCTGTTTTGTCCTGATCCAGTGTATGGATAAATTTCCCTTCGTAAATATTTTCATCTGATCCGGAATGTGAATCAAAATCACCGGAAATAAAATCCAGCTTATCCAGAGGGAAACCCATTTTTTTCAAATAATGAAAAGCTCCGTCCGTACAGGCAATCAGCCCATAATTATTTAAGTCCGGAAAAGATTTTGGAGCGTCTCCGTTAATGAAAAGTAATGCTTTATCTTTCATTCGGGTTCCAGTATTCTTCCGGTTCGTTATTCAGTTTGGAAACATATCTCGCCAAAACAAAAAGGTAGTCTGAAAGTCTGTTCAGGTATTTGATCAGCTCAGGACGAACCTCTTCTGACTCATTTAAGAAAACAAGGGAACGTTCTGCTCTTCTGCAGATAGTTCTTGCTGCGTGTAAAAATGTTGCTGATTTTCCTCCTCCGGGAAGGATAAAATATTGAAGAGGTTCCAGTTTTTCATCAAAAGTATCCATCCATTGCTCCAGTTCTTCAATTTCTGCTTCAGAAATAATTAATGGCAGGCGCGATTTTCCGTTAGCCAGCATAAGTTTATCAACCGGTGTAGCCGCTTCTGATCCTACGGTAAAGAGATCAAACTGAATTTTCTTTAACTGCTTCAGCACTTCTTCATCCTGAATATGACTTTTAGCAATCCCTATGAATGAATTCAACTCATCTATATTTCCGTAGCTGTCCACTCTTGCACTGGCTTTGGATACTCTTGTTCCGCCGTATAAAGCGGTTTGGCCTTTATCTCCTGTTTTTGTATAAATTTTCATAGGTACTAAAATACCTTTTTTTGCAGAATGTAAAAAGGATTCGTGCAAAAAGAATGACCGGTAATCTGCCTATGCTATTGTCATCGTTATTTACTGATTTCTACGTATTGTATAACAGTCTGGTTTTTGGGATTATAGATAATGGTACTGTTGTGAGGAAACCTTTTCAGCTTATAGTATTCTATATTTTTATCATTTTTGATATCTTCAAGGAAGCTTGTATCAAAGGTATTTTCGGGAAGAAATTTAGACATAAAACTTATTTTATCAATAATGCTCTGCCCATCAATTTTACGGGCTGTTTTATCAGATTTGCTTTCATCAGTGGAAGGTCTGCTTTCCAGAAAAGGGAGCAATACTGCCAGATCTGACTTGTATTTAAAGATATAGCCTTCAGAACCGTTGGGAAATTTGAACTTCTTTCCACTGTCTTCCGTTACGATTGCTTTTTCTGCCCCGGGAAATACTTCATTGAACTTTACATCCTGCGAGTTGGTTAAAGAATTAATAGATTCATTTACCGTTTTCTTCACAGTTTCTTCTACTGCCTGCTGTGCTTTCTGCTGCACGGTTTCTGTTGTTTTCTGAACAGTCTGATCTATTTTTTCTTCTATTTTATTACAGGATACTAATAAAAAAACAGGAATAACTGACAAAATATACTTCTTCATTTTTTAATTCTAAATTGGAATTGATTTTTTTATGACTACACTTTCATACCTAACGCAAAAATCGGTCCGCATATTTTTAAAGAAAATAAAAATATTTTTCACCTTCAAAAACACTACTGACAAACTGTTGTCATAACCCTGTCTTACCTTTGTATCAACAATAACAAACAAAAACGATACAATTATGACAACTACAGCAACAGCCACAAAACAATTCATGTCATCTGAGCAATTATTAGAGCACTGGCAGGGGCACAGAAACCTGACAAGAAGAGTAATCGAAGCTTTTCCTGAAAAGGAATTATTTGAGTTTTCAGTAGGAGGAATGAGACCTTTTGCCAAATTAGCCGTAGAACTGATCAGTATTGGCGGACCTGCCCTGAAAGGAATCATTGAAAAAAATATGGAGGCTTACAACGAAGAAGGTTTCAATCCTAAAACAAAAGAAGACCTCTTAAAAAAATGGGATGAAGAAACAGAAGTAATCAACCAATATTTCAGCCAGATTACAGAAGAGCGTTTTCAGGAAACATTCAATCTGTTTGGACAGTACGAGTTCCCGGTATATCAGAACATCCTTTATTTTGTAGACAATGAAATCCACCACCGCGGACAAGGGTATGTTTACCTGAGAGCTTTAGGAATTGAACCTCCTTTCTTCTGGGAAAGATTCTAGGATCATAAAAGGGAAGGCGAAAAGTAAACGGGTTGGTAAAACTGTTTATTCTTCAATAATAATCATATCAAATTAAACTGCGACAAAACTCATTTTATGGTTCTTCCTGCCGCTTTACGATTTTGCCTTTTCCTTTTTCATCAAATATTATTCAGCTAAATCATTATTGCCTTAAACCTCAGCACCTCTGTGTTGGGGTTTTTATTGATGCTTAACCGAAATTCTGGTAACAAGATCATTTATTTTTAGTCTGAGGCTATCCGGTTCCAAAACAGTGGCATAATCGGCAAACGTGATCAGCCAGCGAGGGAATCCTTCTTCAATCCATTCTGTTTCAAAAGTCAGTTCCACTCCATCTTCTCTTTCTGCTTCTTCGGTTAGACCATAATATCTTTTTGAATTGACCAGATGTCCCATAATTTTTTTATCAACCAAAAGCTTCACTTTGGTCTTATTTCCATTTCCGTTTTTCCTGTAATCATTGATCTGGCCGTATTCCTGCAGAAATGGTGTCTGGGTTTTTAAGATCTGAAGAATCCTGTCAACACGGAACTGCCTGAAATCTTTTCTCAGCGTACAGAATGCCATAATGTACCAGTAGTTGAATTCAAAGAATACTCCTACAGCTTCAATCGTTCTGTTGGTAACCGTTGAATCTACTGTTTGATATTCAATGATCAACTGGGTTTTATCAGCAATACTTTCCAGGATCGTGGGCAGCACATTTTTAACATGATCCTCTGCCCCTGCATGATGGCTGAAGACATCGATCTGTTTTTCGATATTCTGAATCAGGTTTTTATCCGAATTTCTTAATACGGAACGTACTTTCACCATCGCTGCCTGATAATGATTCCCCAAACTCTGATGGGAAAATTTCTGCATCAGTTTTTCAGCAGTGATAAAACTTAATACCTCTTCTTTGGTAAACATAATGGGTGGAAGCTTATAGCCGTCCATCAGGGAATACCCGTTTCCGGCCTCCCCAATAATTGGAATTCCTGCATTTTCCAGAGTTTTCACATCACGGTAAATCGTTCTGATGCTGACATCGAATTTTTCAGCCAGATCCTGTGCCCGGATCATCGGCTTCGATTGTAATTGGGTGAGAATAGCTGTTACCCTGTCGAGTTTTTTAAGATAGTGATCGTTCATAATTGCTCCGGCAAATCTATTATTCTTTTTGGTCTTCAGCGGATAAAATCAGTCATTTTTTTTTAAATTTCTGATCAGGATCTGCTAATTCTCTTTATAGGTGTTCACCAGCTTATCAAGATTCAAACTTCTGGCTGATGCATCAAAAATTTCCCGGTAGGTTCCGTTGGCTATTACGAGTTCATCATGAGTACCGCTTTCCACCACTCTTCCTTTTTTCATTACATAAATTGTATCAGAATCCAGGATCTGGGAAAGTGAATGGGAAATAATGATCACAGTACGACCTTCTTTAATGGCATCCAGTGAGTTTTTGATCTGTTCTGTAGCAATGGCATCCAGACTGGCGGTAGGTTCGTCAAGAAAAATAACCGGAGGATTCTTCAGAAATAACCGGGCAATGGCAATTCTCTGCTGCTGCCCTCCTGAAAGCTGTGTTGCATCATGCTGATAACCGTCCGGAAGATCCAGAATCTGATCATGCAGGTAAGCTTTTTTAGCGGCTTCCTGAATTTCTTCAAAGCTCGCATTCATATCTCCATATCTGATGTTGTCTTCAATGCTTCCCTGAAAAATATGATTTCTCTGGAGCACCAGACCGAGATCATTCCTCAGGAAAGTATTGTTATACTCATTTAAATTCACTCCATCCAGCAGGATTTCTCCGGAATCGGGAAGGTAAAATTTACACAAAAGATTGATTACAGTTGATTTTCCTGCACCGCTCAGTCCTACCAATGCCGTAGTTTTCCCGTTTTCAAATTTCATGGAAACCTCATGCAGCGCTTTTGTACCATTCGGATAGGTGAAATCCACATTTTTTAATTCGAAAGTTCCTTTGATTTCTTTTTCTATAAAAGTTCCGTTCTGTTCAGTTTCATTATCAGCATTCAGAATGTCGAAATACCCTTCCGCATAGATCATGGCATCATTCATATCATCATAAATCCTGTGAAGCTGGCGGATTGGAGCCGAGACGTTATTGAATAACATAATGTGAAGCATGATCGCGCCGATGGTCATCTGCTGATCCAGTACCAGATACACCGTCAAAAGAATAATCAGAACCACTCCAAACTGTTCGATAAAGGTTTTTAATCCATCGTAAATAAAGTTGGTTTTCCGGGTGAACATCTGGCTTTCCATCAGTTCCATCTGAAGGTCATACTGTTTTTTACCTTCAAATTTTTCACGGACAAAACTTTTAATGACCATAATTGAGTTGATCAGATTCAGAAGTCCTGAGGTTTTCCTTTCTCTCTGATTTCTTAGCTGGCGTCTCACCCCACCCAGTTTTTTGGCCTGCAGTGAGCTAATATAAAAATAAATGGGAACAATGATGGTGGAAACCATTCCTACATAAACATTCTGCATATACATAATGATGAGGGCAATGATGGCATTGGAAAAAAGCGGGAGAATATCAATGAAGAAATTCTGAACCAGTTTTGTCAGACTTTCAATGCCGCGGTCTATCCTGATCTGAAGTTTTCCGGATTCGTGATTTTCATCATTAAAATAAGCTACCTTGTATGTAAGAATCTTATCAATCGCTGACTGTGCCAGAACAGAACTCACATTGATCCTGATTTTTTCACCATAAAATTTCTGTCCGAAATTGATGAAAATATTCAGTAACTCCTTTCCCAGTAAAATAACAGAAATCACAATAAGAATATGAATTCCTTCCGACATCGGATGGGGAAGATGGGTAAGATTGGTAACCTCATCCACCGTATATTTCAGTACAATGGGATTGACCTGTGCCGCCAAAGCTCCCAAAAAGGTAAGAAATAAAGTTCCATAGATCATTAAACGGTAAGGTCTGATGAAAGGAACAAGCTGTTTATAAATTCCGAATAAAGTAACTGTTCTGTTAAAAGGTTTTGCCATAGAATGTATGTTAACTGAAAAACGTACCGTTTCTGAGAGAAAAGGTACGTTTTATTCTATTTTTCAGCAAATGATCTACTTTTTTTAACAGTCAAATTTTATCCTTCGTAGAAATATGTGGTCAGGTAATGCAGTTCCGGTCTGCTGGCAGCTTTGGATTCTGCTTCGGCTTGTTCCAGAGAATACATGGCTGTTAATTCTTTTCTTTGGAAAACAAAAGAGTTGTTGGCATTTTTATCAACTACATCATTGAAGATATGTTCAATCTCTGAATTGCCTAATGAAGCAAAACCGATGTCTTCAAAACCATACATTAATCTTAGATCATCAAACTGGCTGAAATTGTTATCTACAAACCCCTGTAACTGGGTTTTAGAATCAAAATTTCCCGCCCAGATATTGTAAATATATTTTTTCTTCTTTGGTTTGTCCAGAATACTCTGATAGACGAAGTTTTCTCCAAGATAAGCCTCTCTTACCTGCGGATCATTGGCCAGATCTTCAGGAAGTCCTTCTTTCAGGATCTTGCCTTCAAACATAATGTAGGTTTTATTTGTAATGGCCAGGGTCTGCTGTACATTGTGGTCGGTAATAAGAATTCCGATATTTTTATCTACGAGACTTCTTACGATCTTCTGAATATCTTCCACTGCAATGGGGTCAACCCCTGCGAAAGGTTCATCAAGAAGAATAAAGTTCGGGCTTGTAGCGAGACATCTTGCAATCTCGGTACGGCGTCTTTCTCCTCCGGAAAGAAGATCTCCGCGGTTTTTACGAACGTGCTGCAATGAAAATTCTTCAATCAGCTCATCACATTTGACCTGCTGTTCCCGCTTTGAAAGCTTGGTCAGCTGTAAAACGCCCATGATATTTTCTTCTACAGACAGTTTTCTGAAAACGGAAGCCTCCTGAGCCAGATATCCGATTCCCTTTTGGGCTCTGCGGTACATGGCATCTGTGGTGATCTCCTGTTTATCAAGGAAAATTTTTCCTGAAGTAGGCTTAACCAGTCCTACGATCATATAAAACGAAGTGGTTTTTCCGGCTCCGTTCGGGCCTAATAAACCAACAATTTCTCCCTGTTGAACCTGTACAGAAACGCCTTTTACTACTTTTTTAGGACCATATTCCTTGATCAAATTTTCTCCTCGTAAAATCATAGCGCAAATATATAAAAGTAAACTAATAAAGTAAACTCCTTTAGTAACATTTAAATTCACCAAAGACAGCATGATGGAGTATCATCTTAGTCTTTCCTCTTTATTCAATATTGGACTGAATAGAAAAAACACCTCAAAACAGAGGTGTTTTTAATTGTATATGCAGTTATTGCCTATTTATTTAAAATCATGGCTGCTTCTTTGGCAAAATAAGTGAAAATCATATCTGCTCCGGCTCTTTTGAAGCAGGTAAGACTTTCGATAATCGTTTTGTCATTATCCAGCCATCCGTTTTGTGCTGCTGCTTTCACCATGGCATATTCTCCGCTTACGTTGTAAACAGCAATTGGAAGATCAATAGCTTCACGTACTTTGGAAACGATGTCCAGATAAGGAAGTCCCGGTTTGATCATAATGATGTCTGCCCCTTCTTCAATATCTTTATAAACTTCGTTTAATGCTTCGCGGGAATTGTGGAAATCCATCTGGTATGTTTTCTTGTCTTTCGGAATCTCCATATTATCTTTCGGTGCACTATCCAGAGCACTTCTGAACGGTCCGTAGAATGAGCTTGCATATTTTGCGGAATAGCTCAGAATCCCTACATCGGTAAATCCGCTTTCCTCTAAAGCTTCACGGATCACCTGTACCCTTCCGTCCATCATATCACTTGGTGCCACAATGTCAGCTCCTGCTTCTGCGTGTGACACAGACATTCTGGCTAAGGCATCATTGGTGGCGTCATTGATGATTTTTCCGTTTTCTATAATTCCGTCATGCCCGTAAATGGAATAAGGATCCAGTGCTACATCAGGCATTACAATCATTTCCGGAATAGCATCTTTAATCGCTCTGATGGTTTTCTGCATCAGCCCGTCTTTGTTCCAGGCTTCTTTTCCGGTATTATCTTTTAAATGTTCGGACACTTTCATGTACAGATTGACAGATTTCACCCCCAAAGAAAATAATTCCTTACATTCTTTCACGGTCAGATCGATGCTCCTCCTGAAAATTCCTGGCATCGACGGGATTGCTTCCTGCTGGTTTTCGCCCTCCATTACGAAGATAGGCATTACAAAATCATCCGTTGTAAGAATATTTTCTCTTACTAAACTTCTGATAGATTCATTAATTCTAAGTCTTCTGTTTCTTGAATGTATCATTTTGGAATACTTTTTGAATAAGTTTATGCAAATTTACTACAAGTTCAATAAAAAACTATTGCATGGAATTGTAGAATTTGTTATTTTTGTTTTAATACATTCGAGAAATTATAATATTGATGAAAAAACTTTTACTTTTATTTATATTTTTAGGCACTTTTGTTGGTTTTTCCACCAATTTAAAAGCTCAGTTGAGAGAGCCGGGATCCCTATCACAGAAAGCTGATGATGGTGTACTGGTTGCTTATCCAAATCCTGCTAAGGATTACCTGCTGATTAAAGCTAAAGATTCTTCCCTGAAGATCAAAAGCGTAACCTTTTATTCTATTTTAGGAATGCAGGTGGCCAGTTACAGTGTCAACATGAATTCAGGGGAAATCAATATTGAAAAATTGAAACCCGGAAAATATTTGATTCGCTATATTTTAAGCGATAATACCCAAAAGGTAACTCAAATTGTAAAACAATAAAAATTTAAATCCTGATAATCATCAGGATTTTTTCTTTTGCATTCATTCTGTTTTAATAATTCCGTAACTTACGGAACTTTTGTAGAATTAGGAATAAAAATTGAGAACAAGGCAGAAAGTTTAATCTAAAACCTGATTAAAAATTATATTTACCACAAATATTTATATAATTTTCCCAGTTTTTCAACTTCCTTTTTTTATACACTCATTGTAAAAAACAATTTAATGCTAAAAGCTGAACATATCAGAAAGACCTATAATGCAGGAAAAAAAGTAGCATTGGATGATTTCAGCATCCATGTTCCGAAAGGCAGCATTTATGGTCTTCTAGGTCCTAACGGAGCCGGAAAAACTTCTTTCATCCGTATTATCAACCAGATTACCCAGGCCGATTCCGGAGATATCTGGATCAACGGAGACCGCCTTAACCCCAACCACATCAGAGACATTGGTTATATGCCTGAAGAAAGAGGGCTGTATAAGAATATGACTGTTGGAGATCAGCTTCTCTATTTCGGGGAACTGAAAGGGATGAGCAAAAATGATGCTCTGAACGAAGCAAAAAAGTGGTTTGATAAGCTGAATATCGATCAATGGTGGAAAAAGAAACTCTCTGAACTCTCCAAAGGAATGGCGCAGAAGATTCAGTTCGTAGTAACAGTCCTTCACAGACCTCATCTTCTGATTCTGGATGAACCGTTTTCTGGTTTTGACCCTGTGAATGCCAATCTGATTAAAGACCAGATCATTAATCTTAAAAATAACGGAACGACCATTATTCTTTCCACCCACAGAATGGAAAGTGTGGAAGAAATGTGTGATTATGTGGCTTTGATCAATAACTCAAAAAAGATTATTGACGGAAGAGTTTTTGATGTCAGAGAGAAATTTAAAAAGAATATTTTCGGAGTTACGCTTTCGGAAGTTGACGAAACTAAGTTTGATAATTTCAAAACTCAATATGAAATTTTCAATTTCTCCAACGAAAACAATCTGGTTTCTTTCGAGCTAAAAAATGAAAGCGGACAAAACGATATTCTGATGGATCTTGTACACATTGGAAAAGTAAGATCTTTTGATGAAAGAATCCCAAGTATGAATGAAGTGTTTATTAATGCCGTAAGTAACCATTCCTAATTTTATGAACAATATTTTTTTAATTACAAAAAGGGAGTTTCTTACGCAGGTTAAGAAAAAATCCTTCATTATACTAACGCTTCTGGCCCCTATTCTTCTGGCTGCCTTTGGTACTGTAATCGGACTTATGTTTAAAGCCAATGAATCTCACAGCGTAATTGAAGTCGTGGATAAAAGCGGACTGTTTAAAGATCAGCTTAAATCCAATGACAAGCTCAATTATATATTTGTTTCTGCGGCAGATGAAAAATCAAAGATTAATAACCTGAAAGACAATGAATCTCTGGATGGTATTCTGATCCTTCCGGAATTAACCGGACAGAATTACGATGAGCTTCAGAACAGTTCAAGACTTGTTGTAAACAGTAAGATAGGCTTTGATACGAAACAAAAGATTGTCTCTGACATTACAGATGTTATCAAAAAAGAAAAGATCAAGCAGCTGGGTATTCAGGAGACACAACTGAATGATCTGGACAAGGGCTTTACTTTAAAGACCATTAATGTTTCTGAAAACAATAAGGAAGATTCTGATCTTGCTTTTGGGGTAAAGAGTGGGCTAAGCATCCTTCTGATGTATGTTACCTTTATGTTTATCATTATTTATGGAGTAAGGGTGATGAGAAGTGTTCTTGAGGAGAAAAATAACCGTGTGGTAGAGATTATTATCTCATCAGTGAAACCTTTTGAGCTGATGATGGGTAAAATCCTTGGAGTAACACTTGTTGCCCTGACCCAATTTGTGATCTGGATCACGATGTCTGTCATCGGAGCATTGATTCTGAATACTGGTTTTTCTTCCATTCAGAAAAATATTCCGGGTGGCAGTGAGGAAATTGCCAATAAACTGGATTTTGCACAGATTGCCACTCAGGTTTCCCACAGCCTGCTGGAACTGAATTTCCCGCTTATCATTTTTGTATTCATTGTATTTTTCCTTCTGGGATATATTTTTTACAGCTCTATTTATGCTGCCATTGGTTCTGCCGTGGATAATGAAACAGAAACTCAGCAGTTTACTTTATTTGCTATTTTACCACTTTCTTTAGGAATGTACGGGAGCTTTTCTTTAATGAATAATCCTGATGGTCCTCTGGGATTCTGGCTGTCTATTATTCCGTTTACTTCCCCGGTAGCGATGATTGCAAGGATACCGTTTGGTGTTCCGGCCTGGCAGATTGCCTTGTCTATTGCATTATTGCTGGGAACAACGGTTTTTATGATCTTTTTAGCCGGAAAAATTTACCGTGTGGGGATTCTGATGTATGGTAATAAAGCCACGCTGAAGGAGATCTGGAAATGGATCAAGGGATAAAAGAGATCAGTTTTAAAAGAATATTATTTTATCTTTAAATAATTTAGATTTAATGCCAAGATTTATTTATAGGCAATGTTGATTTTAGGGAGCAAAGATGGGAATCAAATTCGTTGATTCGATGAAGCGAGTGGATAAGCATACATCTTTATAAGCCCTACTTTATTACCTTCTTAATTTCCTTATAAATTGGGTATAAAAAACAAATTAACTAAATCTCCTATATCGAAATAAAAAGTCCCGGAAATTAAAATTTCCGGGACTTTTTTATGGTGAATAATTATTATTCTATTTGAAGATATAGCTTAAGCTTACGCCTAAAACCTGCTCAGATTTCTTTTTATTGGTTCCTCCTTTTTCTTTGGCAAGATCAGGATAGGTATCTGAAAGACCTAAATCATATCTTAGGGTTACTTCAAGCTGTCTTTTGTAACTGTAACCGACTCCTAATCCCAATGCGAAATTGAAGCTTGATGCTTTTCCGCTTACTGCAGGGTACAAAGGGTCTGTTACATCTGGATCATAGTAAGGTCTGTTTGCCGGAGCATTTTTAACGTTCTGGTTTAAGAGAAAGTTAAATCTTGGTCCTATCATTCCGAAGAATTCCGATTCAGCTTCTGAAAAGTATCCTTTGAAATAAACAGGTACGCTCAGGTAATTGTTGGCATATACCGCATCATAACCGTCCTTTCCTTTAGCTTCTTTATCTTTTCCGGTTTCTCCCGCACCATAGTACGTTACTTCCGGCTGTAAAAAGAACTGGTTGGCCTTTCCGATCGGGATAAGAGCTAGAGCTCCACCCTGAAATGCAAATCTGGCACCAGAAGGGTTATGGGCATTCCTTACACGGGAATAGTTACCTCCGGCAGTGACACCAAATCTTGTGCTTCCAAAATCAATCTGGGCAAAAGAAAGGGTTGAAACAGCCAAAGCAGAGGTTAATAAAAGTTTTTTCATATTGTATTGGGTTTTGTAGCTTATTATCCAAGGATTTTTGCAACGGTAGCACCGATATCAGCAGGAGAATCTACAACGTTGATTCCGTTTTCTCTCATGATCTCCATTTTAGCCTGAGCTGTATCTTCAGCACCTCCTACGATAGCACCAGCGTGTCCCATTGTTCTTCCTTTAGGAGCAGTTTGTCCTGCGATAAATCCTACAACCGGTTTAGTAGATCCGCTTGCTTTGTACCATCTTGCAGCTTCTGCTTCAAGACCACCACCAATTTCACCGATCATCACAACAGCTTCAGTTTCAGGATCGTTGATGAATAATTCAAGAGCTTCTCTTGTAGTTGTTCCGATGATTGGGTCACCACCGATACCGATAGCAGTAGAAATACCGTAACCAGCTCTTACTACCTGATCAGCCGCTTCATAAGTAAGGGTACCTGATTTTGAAACGATACCTACTTTCCCTTTTTTGAAAACGAATCCTGGCATGATACCAATTTTAGCTTCTTCAGAAGTAATGATTCCCGGACAGTTAGGACCGATTAATCTGCAGTCTCTGTCAGCGATATAAGATTTTACTTTTACCATATCTGCTACAGGAATACCTTCAGTAATACATACGATAACTTTGATACCTGCTTCAGCAGCTTCCATAATTGCATCAGCAGCAAATGCAGGTGGTACGAAAATGATACTTACGTTAGCTCCAGCTTTTTCAACAGCGTCTGCTACTGTATTGAATACCGGCTTTCCTAAGTGCTCAGATCCTCCTTTTCCCGGAGTAACCCCACCTACTACGTTTGTTCCGTATTCAATCATCTGACCAGCGTGGAAAGTACCTTCGTTCCCTGTAAATCCTTGTACAATTACTTTAGAATCTTTGTTTACTAAAATTGACATTTTATTGTTGTTTTAATTTATTTAAATATTTTATTAATGCTCACAAATTTACTTAAATTTCTTTGATTTTGGATAAAACCTTCGGAATTGTTTATTTGAGATTTCTCAGTTTTACCTCTTTTTTAAGATAACCTTTAAAATCTTCTGCAAACATCCCGATATAGGTTCCTTTTTTAAGGTCCCGGTTCACTCCGGTCTTCCCAAGAATGACAGATCCGCTTTCAATGGTATTACCGGAAGCTATGCCTACTTGTCCCCAAAGTGTTACCTCATCTCCAATGATACAACATCCTGCTACTCCAACCTGTGAAGCGATCAGACATTTTTTCCCGATCACGGTATCATGTCCTATCTGAATCTGGTTATCTAAAACTGATCCTTCTCCTATGATGGTAGAATCTGTAACTCCACGGTCAATGGTACATCCATTTCCAATCTCTACATTATTTTCAATGATTACATTTCCTACGGAGATCAATCTATCAAAATTACCATTCAGTTTTCTGTAATAAAAGGCATCTCCACCCAGTACAGTATTGGACTGGATGATTACATTATCACCGATTACCGTTCTGTCTCCTATAACTACATTAGGAAATATCAGCACATTGCTTCCGATCGTCACATTGTTTCCGATCACAGCTGAAGAGTGAATCTTCGTTCCCTCTCCTATTTCAACATCATGAAGCTCTTCTTTAAAGTTGTATATTCTGGTAAAGTGTGTGTTGATTTTATTAAAGTCCCTGAAAGGGTCATCAGACACCAAAAGTGCTTTTCCTTCCGGACATTCTACTTCTTTATCAATCAGGATGATTGTAGCTGCGGAATGTAAGGCTTTATCGTAATATTTAGGATGGTTAACAAACACAATGTCTCCCGGTTTCACTCTATGAATTTCATTGGTTCCCAAAACTTCAAAGTCTTCAGGACCAATGAATGTAGAGCCTATTAAATCTGCTATGGTTTTAAGTTTCTGTGGAGAATGGAATTTCATAACAATTGATTTTCTTATAAAACAAAATTCGGACTGCTGATGCAAACCGAATTTATGTGGATTTTTATTATTTTACTCTTTCTAAGTAGCTTCCGTCTTCCGTGCTTACTTTAATTCTGTCACCTGGTTCGATGAATAAAGGAACCATTACTCTCGCTCCTGTTTCAACGATTGCGTTTTTAAGGGCGTTGGTTGCTGTATTTCCTTTTACTCCCGGATCAGCTTCTATAACATCCAGATATACTGACTGTGGAAGTTCAGCAGAAAGAGGAGTTTCATCAACTTCTTTCAAAATGATTGTTACTTCTTCACCAGCTTTCATAAACTGAGCGTTTTCAATCATTTCTTTGTTCAGGTATAATTGAGAGAAGTCATCATTATTCATGAAGTGGAATCCGTTTTCATCATCATAAAGATACTGGAACTTTCTGGTGATTACTTTTACTTCTTCAATTTTGTGTCCTGCAGAGAAAGTATTATCGATTACTTTACCGTTGGTTACTGATTTTAATTTGGTTCTTACAAAAGCAGGTCCTTTCCCAGGTTTTACGTGAAGAAATTCAATTACTTTATAAATATCATTGCTGTACTCAATGCACAGCCCTTTTCTGATATCGTTACTTGTTGCCATTAATGTATATTATTCTTATTTTGTTTTAAAAATAGGTACTTGTACCTGCATAGTGCCTGGTCCTTGCTGCCCCACCGGATTCACAACTTTGCCGTTTGGCGAAATATATGAACCATTAGTCGTATTGTTAAACATTGTGTTATTTTGGTTCAACTGATTCACATTATTCTGAACGTTTGAATTATTCTCATATTTTTTAAAGTATGAATCGTTGTTCATGCTTTTTTTCAAAGCATTATTCACATTGCTTTTGGCAATACTGTCATTTTGCAGTGTACGGCTTTTTTCTATAGTCTGCTTCTTAGAAGACGAATCTTCTGTTTTAGCATTTGACGGTTTAGTTTCCTGCCCGGCTACGATAGCTGAGAACAAAAAGGATAGTGTTAAAAATAAATTTTTCATAAGTGTGTAGGTGTTTTTATTGTTCTATTTTAGCTGCTTTCTTTACCAGTTCCGTATCCTTTTACAATTCCTCTCGGAGAGTTTTGGATAAACTGTAGAATTTCGTCTCTTTCAGCGGTAGGAAGCATTTCTTTTTCAATGTGAGAAATAGCCTGAGAAACGTTCATTTTCATCTGAAAAATAGCTCTGTAGATCTTTTGGATCTCAAAAATCTTCTCATTGGTGAAGCCTCTTCTTCTTAATCCTACTGAATTAATTCCTGCATAAGACATAGGCTCTCTCGCTACTTTTACGTAAGGTGGAATATCTTTTCTTACCAGGGTACCTCCGGAAATCATGACATGCTTACCAATTTTGCCAAACTGATGAACAGCACTAAGGCCACCCATTACGGTATAATCACCGATTTCTACATGTCCGGCAATACCGCAGCCGTTAACAATGATCACGTGATCTCCTATCACACAGTCATGGGCAATGTGCGAAGTAGCCATGATAAGGCAGTTGGCCCCTATTTTAGTATATCCTAAGGCTTTTGTTCCTCTGTTTACGGTAACACATTCTCTGATTGTAGTATCATCTCCTATGATTACCTGTGTATCTTCGCCATCAAATTTTAAATCCTGAGGGATTGCAGAGATTACAGTTCCGGGAAAAATCCTGCAGTTTTTTCCTATTCTGGCTCCATCCATGATGGTAACATTAGGACCAATCCAGGTTCCTTCTCCGATTTCTACGTCCCCTGCAATTGTAGTAAAAGGTTCTACAATAACATTTTTGCTGATTTTCGCACGTTTATCTACGGCTGCTAATTGATGGATCATTTAATCAACTTTATTTTTTGCAACTTGAGCCATTAGCTCCGCTTCTACTGCCACTGTATCTCCTACATATCCGTATCCCTGCATATGAACGATACCTCTTCTGATAGGTTCTATCAATTCAATTTTGAAAATAATAGTATCACCAGGAACTACTTTTCTTTTGAATTTTACTTTATCAATTTTAATAAAATAGGTAGAATAATTTTCAGGATCCGGAACGCTTGCCAGAACAAGAATACCCCCTGTCTGAGCAAGAGCTTCTACCTGAAGTACTCCCGGCATTACAGGTTCTTTAGGGAAATGTCCTACGAAGAACGGTTCGTTCATCGTTACATTTTTTAACCCTACTACATGAGAATCTGAAAGTTCAAGAATTTTATCAATCAATAAGAACGGAGGTCTGTGCGGCATAAGCTTCATGATTCCGTTGATATCAAAAACCGGTTCTTTAGTCAGGTCAAAATCAGGAACATTTTTCTTTTTCTGAAGTTTCCACTGACGGTTCAGTTTTTTAGCAAACTGAGTGTTTACATAATGGCCAGGTTTGTTGGCAATTACTTTTCCTTTTATTTTAACTCCTGCCAGGGCAAGGTCACCTATCACATCCAGTAATTTGTGTCTTGCAGCCTCATTAGGGTAGTTTAAAGTTAGGTTATCAAGAATTCCGTTCGGTCTGATAGATACATTGTCTTTTCCGAAGGCTTTTTTCAGCTTTTCTGTAGTTTCAGGAGTAAGATCCTTGTCTACATATACAATGGCATTAGAAATATCTCCACCTCTGATCAACCCGTGATCCAGAAGCATTTCTAATTCATGCAGGAAGCTGAATGTTCTTGCCGAAGAAATTTCGTCTTTGAATTCTGAAATATTTTTAAGGGTAGCATTCTGGGTTCCCAGTACTTTGGTTCCAAAATCTACCATGGTTGTTACTTCATACGTATCTGAAGGAATAATGGTAATTTCTGATCCGGATGCAGGATCTGAATAATTCAATACTTCTTTCACCACAAGATATTCTCTGGCTACATTCTGTTCTGCTATTCCTACGCTTTCAATAGCTTCAACAAAGAATTTTGAAGATCCGTCCATAATAGGAGGCTCGGAAGCATCCATTTCCATGATAGCGTTGTCTATATCACATCCTACTAAAGCAGCTAACAAGTGTTCGCAGGTTGTAATCTTTACACCTAATTTTTCTAATGTTGTTCCTCTTTCTGTTGCTACAACATAATTAACATCAGCTTCAACCTGAGGATGCCCCTCAAGATCTGTTCTTACGAAAACAAAACCTGTATTTTCTTTTGCAGGTTTAATGGTAAGTTTTACTTCTTTACCAGTATGAAGGCCAATTCCAGAGAGTGTTACTTCTTCCTGGAGTGTTTTTTGCATATCACTCATTAGTATTATCTTTTGAGGTATTCTCAAGATTATTTATTCTCTTTACAATTTCAGTGAAATTTCTGAAATGAACATAGTTTCTAAGATAGTCATTATAGCTGATCGCAGGGGATCCGTACAAAGTTTCTTTATCATTAACGCTTGAATTCACACCACTCTGGGCCTGAATTTTAACCTGATTTCCTATTTTGATATGCCCTACAACACCAACCTGTCCGCCAATCTGGTTCCAGTCTCCAATAGTGGTGGATCCTGCAATACCAGCCTGAGCTGCGATCACGTTGTTCTGCCCTATTTTCACATTATGGGCAATCTGGATAAGATTGTCAATTTTTGTTCCTTTTCCGATAATGGTAGAACCGATAGTAGCTCTGTCTATACTACAGTTTGAACCAATTTCCACATCGTCTTCAATAATTACATTACCTAGTTGAGGAATTTTTTTGAATCCTTCCGGTGTAGGCTGGAAACCAAATCCATCACCCCCGATTACCGTGTTGGAATGAATTACACAGTTATCCCCAATGATACAGTAGTCATAAATCCTGGCACCACTGTCTATTTTACAGTTTTTACCAATTTTTACTCCTTTACCAATATATACATGCGGATAGATCTGAGATCCTTCACCGATTTTTGCTTTTTCAGAAACATAAGTAAATGCTCCAATATAGGCTTTGTCACCAATCACTGCAGTATTGTGGATGGAAGAACCGTTTTCAATTCCTTCTTTTCTTCCCTGCATTTCCTGATACAGATTCATTAAGATCTGAAAAGAGAGATAGGCATCCTTTACCACAATGAGGGTAGGATTATAAGTATTATTAGCCAGAAGCTTTTCCGAAACAATAATAACAGAGCATTTTGAGGTATCTAAAAAATGAGAAAATCGATCTTGTGCTATAAAAGAAAGATGTCCCGATTCTCCATTTTCAATTGGTGAAACCCCTGTAATAACCGCACTTTCGTCGCCTATTATTTTTCCGTCGATAAAACTTGCAATTTGCGAAGCTGTAAATTCCATATTCTGCAAAGATAAGAAATTCTGTAATTCGCAAACATTTTTTGGTTTTCGGAACGTGAATTTTAATAATATTTATGAAATTATCCGGGAGAGATCTCTTGGAAAGGTCAAAATATACCGTTTAGTCTTGTTTACCATCAACCCTGATAAAAGCTGGTCCTGGGATTCTTCTAACCGTATTTTCATTCCGTCTTTCTGCAGTAGATAAATGGGCTGTTTTTCGGTATCATAAGGCAATAGTTTTCGTTTAATTTCATGCACAAGCTCTTTTCCATTATCAATTCCGAAAAATTCATTAGTTTTTTTTATTTTTTCTTCAATAAATTCCGCTTCAAACGGGTGAGATGAAATAACGGTTTTCGGAAGGTTTCTCTGGGTTACACATTTACACCAGTAGGAAAGAATAAAATCGTCGGCACCCTGCCACAGTTTCATGGCCTGAATCACATCGTTATCATCAAGTTGGGTAAATCTGTAAATATCTTCATCAGTCGCTGCGCTTTTTGCGCGGTATAGGAAATACTTCAGATTTTCACCCGCCGGAAGATCAACCCCCTGTGAAACAAGATATTTTGCCCGCTCCAGGATCTTTACTAAAAGAAATTCAGCTAAAGCCGATGTTTTATGATAGTACACCTGCCAGTACATAAACATTCTTGCGGTAAGAAAATTTTCAATGGAATAAACACCTTTTGCATCAATTACCAATTCCCCTTCCTTACAGACATTCATCATCGAAATAATTCTCTGGGTATTAATATTCCCTTCTGAAACTCCTGTAAAAAAGCTGTCCCTTTTCAGATAATCCAGTCTGTCTACATCTAGCTGGGATGAGATCAGCTGATTGAAAAACTTTCTGTGATATTTTCCCTGAAACATTTCAATGGCTACTGACAACTGCCCGTTAAATTCATCATTTAGTTTATTCATCAGCAACAGTGACAGTTTCTCATGATGCCAGTCATCCATCAGCATACTTTCCAAAGCATGAGAAAACGGACCATGACCGATATCGTGCATCAAAATAGCCAGCATCGCCCCTTTTTCTTCCTCATCAGAGATCTCCACTCCTTTTTGTTTCAGAGTTTCCAAGGCTGTAAACATCAGATGCATAGCTCCTAAAGCATGATGAAATCTTGTATGGGTGGCTCCCGGAAAGATCAGATTCAACAGTCCGGTCTGCCCGATTCTTCTGAGTCTCTGAAAATAGGGATGTTCAATAACGTCAAATAAGATTTCGTAAGGAATTTTAATGAAGCCGTGAACCGGATCATTGATGATTTTAAGCTTGTTCTGCATTGGAAACGTCGATATTAGTAAACAAAGTTAGGGATTTTAATTTTTAATTTTGATTAATTTAGCATTAACAACGGACCGAGTTTATCCACGTCTGTTTTTATTATTGAAGATTATCTGAGCAGGTAGAAGAGAAACTATCTATTCATTGCCACAAATACCTGATTTTATTGATTAACTGTATAGGTTTTGGCTAAAGTCAATGGATTATTTTTTTATTATTTAGGCGGACTAAAGTCTACCTCTATTGAATAAATTCTATGGATTGAATTACCAGGCCTTTCATGAAGAGAGCTTTGAAGATTTTTATTGTTGTGAAGATTTTTCAAAGAATATGAAAGATGTTTTTGTATTATGTATGGGTAACATCTATCTTTATGGTTTTAATAACTTATAGCCTTTAATGAGAAAACGTTCGCTTTTCGTCCTGATTTTCACTGTACATTTTTTTTCTGCCCAGATGTTATCTGAAACCGAAAAGCTGGAATCGCTATGCCGGGTCTGGGGGTTTTTAAAATATTACCATCCCCATGTTGCGAAAGGCAATCTTGATTGGGATCAGCAGCTGCTTAAAAAAATAGATGAATTGGAAACGGTTCAGGATAAAGCCCAGTTAAATAGCCTGTACTTTCATTGGATTAACAGCCTTGGAAAAATTGAAGAATGTAAACAATGTTCAAAAACGGATAAAAGCAAGACTTATTTCCTTAAAAATTTTGATCTAAGCTGGGTTCAAAATCCTGTTATTTTTAATGAACAAGTAAGCCGGCAGCTTCTTTATATTGAAGCCAACCGAAATACCGGCAACAATTATTACATAGGAAGGTCCGGCAGAAAAGGATTTTTCAGAAATGAAGTTTCTTACGGATCAAAATATACCTCGAAATATATCAGTCTTCTGGAACTTTTCAGATACTGGAATTTTGTAGAATATTTCTTTCCTTATAAATATGAAACGGATCAGGACTGGAATGATGTTTTAAAGGAAATGATTCCAAAATTCACCCATGTAAATAATGATGAAGATTATCACCTGGTCCTTGCCGAACTGGTTGCAAAAGTAGATGACTCCCATGCTTTTTTATTTTCACCATTGATCACTAAAAACCTTTACGGAAGAAAAAAGCTCCCTGTGGAATACCAATACGCAGAAGGAAAACTGGTGATTACAAAAATTAATAAAAATTCTTTTAACGAAGAAACTCCGCTGCAAACCGGAGATGTCATTTATAGTATCAATGGACTGACGATTCCGCAAACAGTCAACAAACTCGGGAAATATATTCCCGCTTCCAATTCCTGGGGGAAGATTTTGAAAATGAGAAGTTATTTTCTTTTAACCAACGAAGACTCCCTTACTGTCAATCTTGAAAGAAACGGACAAAATATAGCTCTAACAGCAAAAACATATCTTCTTAATGCTATCACCAGAGAAAAACCTTCCCCTCAGGAAAAGTGGAAATTTTTGGACTCAGATAAAAAAACAGGGTACGTTCATATGGGAATCATTGAAAAAAGCGACCTTGATGATATGTATAAAGAGCTGCAATCTGCCTCTTCTATTATTTTTGACCTCAGAAATTATCCGAAACAGACCATCATTCCTCTCAGCCGGATGATCCTTCCGAAAAGAACACCTTATTACCGGTTCAATTTTCCGGAAACTTATTATCCAGGAAAGTTTTATACTGCAGTCAACAGCATCGGTAAAAAAAATTCTGATTATTATAAAGGAAATGTTGTAGTTTTAGTAGATGAAAATACCCAGAGCCAGGCAGAGACCACCGCAATGATGTTTAAGCAGCATCCGAGGGTAAAGGTGATAGGAAGCAATACGTCGGGAGCCAACGGTGATATTACCATGTTTAAAATTGCCGGGCTGGACACGTGTTTTTCAGGACTGGGAGCTTATTATCCAGACGGAAGAGAAACACAGAGAATAGGCATCGTTCCTGAAATTATTGTAAAGCCTACGGTAAAAGGTATTCAGGAAGGAAGAGATGAAGTTCTGGAAAGGGCTCTGGAATACATAAAGACCGGACGTTAGTAAATGGAGAGAGCGATTATACCCCCTCTATTTTCATTTAACTAATATTTAACTTTTAATCTTTTGATTTTGGGAGATTTTAAAAGGAATTGGTCAACATTTTGATAGAATAATCATGTAAAAAATAAATTATGTCGGAAAAGATATTATGGATAGATGATGAAATAGATTTACTAAAGCCCCATATCGTATTTTTAGAAAAAAAAGGTTATCAGGTAACGCCTGTTAACAATGTTAATGAGGCTCTGGAACTTATGGATTCAGAAAAATTTGCATTAACATTAATTGATGAAAATATGCCCGGAATTTCCGGACTGGAGGCTATTCCTATGATCAAAGAGAAAGATAATGCTCTGAAGATCGTTATGGTAACCAAAAGTGAAGAGGAACATATTATGGAAGAGGCTATCGGGTCGCAAATTGCAGATTATATTCTAAAGCCTGTAAACCCGAACCAGATTCTATTATCATTAAAAAAGAATCTTCAGCAGGAAAATCTGGTGGAGCAAAAAACAATTTTACAGTACCAGCAGGAGTTCAGAAACCTGTCTATGGAACTTTCTTACCTGAGAACCTATCAGGAATGGGCAGAATATTATAAAAAGATATTAAGCTGGGAGATTAAGTTTGATAAGGTAACAGACAATGAATTTGCCGATCTTTTACAGTCTCAGAAAGAGGAGGCTAACATTCAGTTTGCTAAATTCATTGAAAACAATTACACAGACTGGCTTACTGATTCTGACAAACCCATTATGAGCCACACACTTTTCAAAGAAAAAGTAAAGCCTGAAGTAGAGAAAGAAAAAGTTCTTCTGTTAATGGTGGATAATCTCCGTTATGATCAGTGGAAGGTTATTGAACCTCTGTTTACAAAATATTACAATAAAGTATCAGAAGATTATTATTACAGTATTCTTCCTACAGCAACACAATATGCAAGAAATTCATTCTTTGCCGGGCTGATGCCTTCTGAAATTGAAAAACGTTTTCCGGACAAATGGTTCAATGATAATGAAGAAGGAAATAAAAACGAATTTGAACGTGATTTCTTAGAAGATCAGATGAAACGAATTGGACTGGGCTCTAAGTCTATGAAATATCTTAAAGTCCTGAATGCGGATTTTGAAAGAAAGATCTACGATGATTTTAATCAACATAAAAACAACGACCTTCTGGTGATTGTTTACAATTTCATTGATATTCTTTCTCATGCCAAAACAGATAACCATATTGTAGATCAGCTGATCCGTGATGATAAAACATTCAGATCTCTTACCTATAACTGGTTTGAAAATTCTTCTTTGCTGAAAATCGTCAAATTAGCTGCAGAAAACGGGTATAAATTGGTGATCACTACTGACCACGGAACTGTTTACGTTAAAAAGCCAAGCAAAGTTGTAGGCGACCGTGAGACTTCTACCAATATCCGTTACAAAACAGGGAAAAGCTTAACGTATGATGACAGCGATGTATGGGCTATCACCAATCCGGAAAAGCTATTCCTTCCTAAAGGAAATTTAAGCTCGAAGTATATTTTTGCCAAAAACAATATTTTCCTGGCTTATCCTAAGAATTATAATCACTTTGTGAATTATTATAAAGAGACCTACCAACATGGCGGAATATCACTGGAAGAGTGTATTATTCCGATCAGTATTTTAGAACCCAAATAGTTTTTTTCATAGTTTATTTAATTTTGGGTCTGAGGGCGGAAAAAAATCGAATGATTTTTTTCCGCTTCTTTTTTTGCCATTACTTTTAATAGTCTGTCAGAGTTCCTATCTTAGCAGAAGACAATGTTTATTTTTTCGCTGACGTATAAAGTTCCTGAACACAATGATTTTCCGGAAAAATATGATCATTCAGGAGATTTCCCTTCCGGAAGAAAAGAGCCGAGAACAGGTGGTATTATTCTTTGTAATGCCCTTTTTATATTCATCAGACAGCGGATTATAATATTGTGGAATTTATTCCTTCTAAATATGATGAACATTTTAAATTTTTTATAAAAGACGCATGAAGTTAATTACCTATAATGTCAACGGAATCAGAGCAGCATTTACCAAAGATTTTTTAGGCTGGCTGAAAACCGCTGATCCGGACATCATCTGTATTCAGGAAAGCAAAGCAGGAAACGACCAGATTGATATTGAAAGTCTTGAAAAATTAGGCTATCACAGTTATTGGCATTCCGCAGTAAGAAAAGGCTATAGTGGCGTGGGAATTGCGTCCAAAATCAAACCTTCTCATATTGAATACGGATGCGGAATAGAAAGCTATGATAATGAAGGCAGAATTATACGCGCAGATTTTGACGGTTACTCTGTTATTTCCGTGTATGTTCCTTCTGCCAGCAATATTGAAAGACTGGATTTTAAAATGCAATTCTGTCATGATTTTCTGGCTTATATCAAGGAATTAAGAAAAACCATTCCGAATCTTATTATTTCGGGAGATTTTAATATCTGTCATCAGGCGATTGACATTCATGATCCGGTTCGTTTAAAGAATGTTTCAGGCTTTCTTCCGATGGAAAGGGAATGGATGACCAGTTTTATAGAGGAATGCGAGCTGATTGACAGTTTCAGGTTTTTCAATAATGAACCGGACAATTACACCTGGTGGAGTTACAGGCAAAATGCAAGAGCCAATAATAAGGGCTGGAGACTGGATTATAATTTTGCTACTTATTCTTTAAAAGATAAGCTTTCGCGTGCTGTGATTTTAAAAGAAGCCGTACACTCTGACCACTGCCCTGCTCTTCTGGAGCTTGATGTATAAAACAAGGAATAAGGTTACATACAAAAAGCCAGCTGAATCAGCTGGCTTTATTAATTTAAATCATAAATTTAGTCGACAATTTCATATTCAACCGGAATTGTACCGTGATCGATATCTCCGATTTCATCGAACGCTGCTTTAGAAATATCTAAAGCTCTTGACGCATGGAAAGGTCCTCTATCATTAATCTTCACTATTACCTGTTTTCCATTGTTCAAATTGGTAACTCTAACGTTAGTCCCAAAAGGAAGCGTTCTGTTTGCAGCGGTAAACTTTGAATTATCAAAGATCTCTCCGCTTGCTGTTTTTCTACCATTAAACTTATCGTGGTAGTACGATGCATAACTTGTTTTTTTCGCATCTGAGGCATTATTCGTAAATGAATAAACTCCTAAGGTTGAAATCATCATTATGATTACGAGAATGAATCTTTTCATCATCTTGAATTTTATTGGTTTTGACGGAGCAAAAGTATCAGGAATCTTTTAAAGTCCATAAGCGATTTGTTAAAAACCGTTAACTAAAACCAAAATATATGTTAACAATCTCTGTAACTTCCTATGATTAGGTCTTTTAAACAACACTGTTAAAAAATGTTAAAAAAAACACCAAAACGTTAATTTAATTAACTAATTCATGCATAATTTCAAAAAACAATATTTTTAAATAGTTGAAAATCAGTAATTTATAAAACAGCCGGAAAAGTAAAATAAAAAAATATAAAAAGCACTGATGCCGATTATGTTAAATTTTAAGTTCATTCATAGGTCTCTCAAAATCTAGGCGAAACAGCATTATCACAAGGGATCAGAGCAGGATAGCCTTTCAAGAGCCTGTTCTTTTTGACAGTTTTAGGTCTAAATTTAACAGGTTACAACCATTCTATTTTATATATTTAATTCTTTTTCAGGAATATATTCGAATTGGTTCATTTAAAACTATCGTCATTCTGACCAACTTATTCATCTGCTTATAGATCTTTTTAGGCTGATCAAAGATAATATGTAGGATTAAAATTTCCATCTTATGGTTATATATCTTTTAATTGATGCTGTTTAGTCAAAATAGAAACCCAATCAATCCAATTGCTTAGGAAAGTCGGGAGGGGCTCCCTTTTATATAAAGCATTGTTTAGGAGCTACAAATATCCCATAGCATCAAAATGTGTTTAGATTCCCTAAGTCGTGCTACCGATAACACAGATGCACTAATTTACATCCAATAAAAATGGACTATATAAAGTTGGGGCAAATAATTTTTTATTAATCACTAAGAGATCAATAAAGCTGCTTCGCTTCTCTTTGAAATACAGGCTCTTTTTTATTGCTTTGTTAAGTTTACCCTTACTTAAGAACTACGGTCTAATAACCTCTCTAAAACAAAAAAACCAATGAGCTGCCTCATTGGTTTTTATATATATCATTACTATTGATTACTTAGTATACTCTACAATATAATCATAACTTCCTGAAGGATATACTACAGACATACTAGGAGCTCCTGTAACGAAGTTTCCTGTTGTTTTGTCATAAGAATATACGCTATTTGCATAAACATTATTCGTTCCTGCCTGGAAAATAGTTATTCTGTATAAGCTTCCTGTAGATGGGATTACAATAGCTCCTGACGGGAAAGTAGGTGCTGTTGATGTTCCGTTAGCACTAAATGTACCTTTTCTTGCATATACCGGAGATGCAGCAATTGAAGTATTGGTTAACGTTTCAGCTGTAGTGATATTCACTTTCGGATCTCCTGCGATTGGTAACCATCTCCCTGTTGAAGTCGCATAGCTGTTAGCTGCGCCACCCGTAGGATTAGAGAAATAATAGTATCCAGGAGTAACAGCCTGTCCTCCAACACCAGAACCTGAACTAGGAGTATTACCTGTAGCAGAGTTATACACAATCATCCCATCATAAGCAGTAGGGAAAACTCCAGCATTTGTTGTTTGGGTAGTAAATACAAACGTTGTAAGGTTTGTTCTAGGGAAAACAATTCCTTTACCATTACCCACAGAACCATTAAATAAAGGAGCAGACGCATCCAAGAATGCAGATTGTCCAGGAATAGTATTGCTAATTACGTTATTCGATTTAATCTGAGCAAAAGAACTTGCAGATGCAACGATTGCTGAGAACAATATGGTTTTAATATATAGTTTCATAATGTGTCCTTATTTTAAATTAATTATAATGAATTTAAGCTGTACCAGTTATTTCCATCACAAATATATTCCATAGCAACTCCGTTACCAAGAGGGGCTCCGGCAGATGTAGAATGAATTCCGGTTACACTAAATCCTGTACCATCAGACACAGCATTGATAAACATAATACTTTTTCCATTTGTCTTTGTAAGCGTAGACAGATCAAATGTAGTATTACTGGTTACTACAATAGCATTACCTAAATCAGCATCAGAAATTGTATTTCCTGTTTGTGTTCTTACAGTTCTACCTGTTGGCACAACTGCTCCACCACCGATAGGTTTCCATTCAGGAACTACATTATCGAAGTAGTAAAATCCAGCACCAGTAATTTTAGCTCTTCTTGAACCTGATCCTGTTCCTGAAGTAATGTAAACAATTGCTCCGTTCTGAGCAGACGCGTAAGTACCGGATGTGTCATCTTTTGCAGCAAGTTCTGCAGCAGTCATTCGGGGAACTAATAATGCATCGGGTCTAGAATTATCTGCAGTATTGGCTGCTACATCCAATGTTGCTGAAGGTGTGGTGGTATTAATACCTACACGGCCCTGCTGTGCTTGGGAAAACGCCGAAAGGCAAACGAGCATTGTCGCTGTTAATAAAAATTTTTTCATAAGTTTTTAAAGATTTTAATTACATTATTTTCCATCAATATTTCCAAATGGAAGATGCATCCCAACTTGTGCCCAACGTCTAGCCTGTTTAACAATTACTTTAACTAACTGTATATCAACCTATATTATGAGTTACCGTATGAAAGCATTTGATTTTAAAATATTGCTTTATTGCGCAAATTTAAGACATAATTTTCTAATTTATACATTTTATATAAAAAAAATAAATTATATATCTATCAAACAAGTACAATTTACTATAAAACAACAAATTACAAGAATTAAGTATAAATTTAAGTATGTTAAATTTTATTAATCTTTTAAGTAATTGAGCAATTGATTATTTTTCCTAAAGTATTATATTTTAATTAATTAAATAAGTTCTCCGTAGAGGTCAAATTCTTCCGCAGAAGTTATTTTTACCATCGCAAATTCACCTATAGAAATATAAGTATCTTCTGCAGAAACCAGAACTGTATTATCTACATCAGGAGAGTCATATTCTGTTCTTCCAATGAAATAGTTTCCTTCTTTTCTGTCAAAAATACATTTAAAGGTTTTTCCTATTTTTTCCTGATTTTTTTCCCAAGAAATCTGTGACTGAACTTCCATGATTTCTTCTACGCGCGCTTCTTTTACTTCCTGTGGAATATCATCCTCCAGCACATAAGCACCCGTATTTTCTTCATGGGAGTAGGTAAAACATCCAAGTCTGTCAAATTTTTGTTCTTTTACCCAATCTTTCAGCTCCTGGAATCTTTCTTCTGTTTCTCCGGGGTATCCTACGATCAATGTTGTTCTGATCGCCATATCCGGAACTTTTTCTCTGAATTTTGCTAAAAGAGCATTCGTTTTTTCATGGGTCGTTCCTCTTTTCATAGACTTCAATAAATCAGAATTGATATGCTGAAGAGGAATGTCGATATAATTGCAGACTTTAGGTTCTTCGCGGATGATATCCAGAACATCTTCAGGGAATCCGCTAGGGAAAGCATAATGCAAACGGATCCATTCGATACCTTCTACTTTCACCAATTCTTTTAAAAGATCTCCAAGTGCGCGTTTTTTGTAAATATCCAATCCGTAATAGGTAAGATCCTGAGCGATAAGAATCAATTCTTTTGTTCCTTTTTTAGCCAGTTTTTGAGCTTCTGTTACCAGCTTTTCTATTGGTGTAGAAACGTGACCACCTCTCATCAAAGGAATAGCACAGAATGAACAAGGTCTGTCACAACCTTCTGAAATCTTAAGATAGGCATAATGTTTCGGAGTAGTTGTTAGCCTCTCTCCTACCAGCTCGTGCTTGTAATCTGCACCAAGGTGCTTCAGTAATATTGGAAGATCTCTTGTTCCGAAATACTGGTCTACATCAGGAATTTCTCTGATAAGATCCGGTTTGTATCTTTCGGAAAGGCATCCTGTTACAAAAACTTTTTCAACTTCACCTCTGTTTTTGGCTTCTACATAATCAAGAATAGTATTAATTGATTCTTCTTTTGCATTATCAATAAATCCACATGTATTGATTACCACGATATCTCCGCGATCTTCATGTACCACCTCTTTCCCATTGGCTTTCAGCTGGCTCATTAAAACTTCAGAATCATATACATTCTTGGAACATCCAAGTGTAACCACATTGATTTTCTTCTTCCCTACAGATTTTGTGCGCATCTTTTTGATTTTGAGTGTGCAAAGATACGAAATATTAAAGGAGTATTGATTAAAAAATAAAAACCACCTCAGGGAGATGGTTTTCAATATTATATCTAGAAGTTACCTTCAGCGAAAAGGGGCAAAGTTTTGTCTTTTTCTGAAAGTTGTACTACCTCTAAAGGTAATTTCCAGTCGATGTTCAGTTCCGGATCATTCCAGATTACGCTTCCTTCCGATTCTTTATGATAAAAATTATCACATTTATAAGAAAAAATGGCTGTTTCGCTTAATACGGAGAATCCATGAGCAAAGCCTCTCGGAACATACAGCTGAAGTTTATTTTCGGGAGTAAGTTCTACTCCAAACCATTTCCCGAAGGTAGGGGAATCTCTGCGAAGATCAACAGCTACATCAAAAACTTTTCCTTCAAGACATGATACCAGCTTAGCCTGTGCATGCTCGCCTTTCTGTAAATGTAAGCCTCTTAATACACCATAAGAAGATTTTGAGATATTGTCCTGAACAAAATGTCCGTTCATTCCGGTAAGTTCTTCAAATTTCTTTTCGTTGTATTTTTCAAAGAAGTAGCCTCTTTCATCTTCAAAAATTGTAGGTTCGATGATGTAACAATCTTTTAAGGGAGTTTCTTTTATTTTCATTTTTTATCTCTATAAATTATATTCTTTTTTTAAGCTCCATTTTAATCCCAAATAGAGTGTTCCTGCCGGGATAAATATAATCAAAATAACCGCCCAAACCGGAAGTTCTGAATGAATTAAAAATATATTAACAATCAGCTGAGCTACAGCATACACTGTACTTACCAATAAATGTGAAATTTTTTTCTCGTTGGCAAACAGCTGATAAAGGTGTCTTCTATGGGCTTCAAAAATATTTTCTTTTAACAGGATTCTTTCAATGATTGTGAGAACGACTTCCATTCCGTAGATGGCCAGCAGCAGGATGAATTTGTATTCTCCGGTTCTCATGATCAGAAGAGCAATAAGGCCTATGACCCAAAAACCAATTCCCATACTTCCTACATCTCCCGCAAAACATTTGGCTTTTTTCCTAAAATTGAAGAACAGAAATACCAGGCAGGCTAAAACAGGATATATAATAAAATCATTATCTGTGAACTGAATCACCTCCTGATTGATATAAGCCAGGGAAGCCAAGGTAACAAGGCTATACATCCCGGTCATTCCATTAATTCCGTCCATAAAATTGTATGCGTTCAGGGTACCGATTATAATTATAAATAATACCGGCCATACCCAAAAAGGCATCAAAGTAAATGCTCCTGTGAAATATAGCAACAGGATCACCGAAATAAAATGAACAAGCAATCTTATTTTATTCGATAATGTTCTGATGTCATCAATGAAGCTTATGGTACATATTGCAAGAAGACCAAGACCGAATGACCAGTAATTTTCAATCGCTGAATTCAAATTAAATAAACAGAAAACAATGAATGCAACAGGAAAGATAATTCCCCCACCTCTTAAAGTAATCTGAGTATGGGCACTTCTGTGGTTTGGTTTGTCTATAATGTTGTATTTATCGGCTATTTTGAAGTAGATCAAAATTGAGATAAATAAGATCAGGGTGACGAGTATATATTCCATTATTTTTTAAAACTTTTGATGGTCAGTTCTAAACCTTCTCTTGCCGTTAAAGGCAATTCATCAATTTCTAACGCGTTTTTTATCTTTTGATTGGATACCAGTAAATTATTAGTCAGTTTTTTTAATTTTTTTGTATTCAATGGAATCGGTAAAAAATCTCCACACCTTGCAATTGCTTTCACCAGAAACCTGGGAAGACTGATATTGGGAATCTTGAGATTTTCAACTTTTTTAATGACTTCAATAATTTCGTTGGTAGCAACAGTTTCATCATCTGCAATATGATAAATACCGCTGTTTAAATTATTGTATTTCTGAATGATCTGTTCTATGTAAAAGATAAAATTGCCGATGGAGATAAAAGATCTTTCATTGTTGAACGAAGCCAGCGGATAGGGAATTCCTTTTGAAATGATTTTATACAGCAGTCCCAGGTTTCCTTTATCGCCCGGCCCGTGAACCATTGGCGGGCGGATAATAATCAGTTTTTTACCCTCTGGCAAGTATTGTTGTAACAGCCATTCTTCAGCTTTTCTTTTACTTTTTCCGTAAAGAGAAACAGGATTACACTGATCTGTTTCCAGTAATGGTTTAACAGACTCAAACTCTTCCAGTGCAGCCAGTGAACTGATATGAATGAATAATTCCGCATCTGTTTTTTTGAAAGCTTCAAATAGGCTCTGAGCCAGATCAACATTGGCAAAATAATAATCTTTTTCAGTTGCTGTGCCTTTATGGTCGTGTGCTTTTCCCACAAGATTAATGAAAATTTTGGTTTCTTCACTCAGGTTTTTCTCCCATTCAGAGTTTCGTAAAGAAATCTCCTGAACATCAAAATTCTGCTGTAAAGATTTTACTAAATTTTTGCCAATAAAGCCTGAACTTCCAAAAACGGCTATTTTCATAATTTATCTCAGTAGTTTTTTGTATAAGAAGGTTAAAATAGATTTGGGTAATATTCTGAGTGGTAATTTTACAATTCCCGATACTAAAAATTCCTTTCTATTAATATAATTTATTTCTCTTATTTTTGATAAAAATGCCAATTCTTTTTTTAGGTAAGACCAACCACTCCTCCTGCCAATCATATTATTTCCTATTCTAAAATGAAGCAGAGGTTCTGAAATATTTGCAATTTTAAATCCTTTATGTAACATTCTAACCCAAAGATAATAGTCCTCAAACAATGGCATATCTTGGTACGATCCAGCCTCAATAACAGCTTTCTTTCTAAACATCACAGTAGGATGATTCAGAGGATTTCTAAATTTAGAAAACTTCAATAAATCTTCAGAATTTACTGGCAAATTTCTAAACTGATTTAGGTCTCCAGGAATTAAATTAAATTCCTGTATCCCAGTACCTATAACACTAATAGAAGGATTTTTAATTAAAAACTCTATTTGTTTTTTAAATCGATCTTGATAGCAAATATCATCTGTATCCATTCTTGCTATAATATCATACAAAGCATGCTTAAGTCCAGCATTGAGAGCTTTTCCCAAACCCACATTAGCATCTAGGGAGACAATTGTAAATAAATCACTATATTTAGTACAATATATTTCTATACATTCATCCAACTCTTTTGTTAGTTTACCATCTTTGACAAGAATAATCTGACTAGGTTGGAGAGAATTATTTAGAATACTATCTAATGCTTTTTCTAAAAATTCAACTTTTTCTTTAAAATATACCGAAATCAAAACCGAAAAATCCATACCATTATATTTTAAAAATTAATCTCTTATAAATATCAAATAAAAATTCGGCTCTGTATAGTAATTTATACATCCAAGAATTTCTACTTACTCCTGAAACATTATTTGTATGTTGTCTATATAGCACAAATGATTCTTTTATAAATTTAATTTTTTCGGGGTGCTGATACGCCCATAAAATGCCAATCCAATTATCATGTAGTAGAAGTTTTTTTGGAAAAGGCAGTGCCTGTTTTAAGACTTCTTTTTTAAAGCACATACAACAGCCATGAAAAGGCATTTTTTTCATCATTTTATAAAAAGATATATCGATAGGATTTTCTTTCAAGAACTGTAATTCACTTACCTTACCTTCATTATCAATAATATCATAATTTGTAAAAAGAATATCGTATGTTTTTAGGTAATGTAAACATGTCTCAACCTTATTAGTCTTCCATATATCATCTTGATCAGCAAGAAAAATGATATCACCTTTAGCATATGACAACGCATTTTCAAAGTTTTTAGTGACAAGAAAATGCCTAGAATGCTTTCTATTATTGCTTTTAATATTCTGTTTTAAATGAATTCTATTATCATTTAAAGTTTTTATTATAGCTAATGTATTATCTGTGGAACCATCATCAGAAATAATGAGCTCATCATTTGAAGATAATTGATTCAGAATGGATACAACTTGTTCTTTAATGAACCTTTCTCCATTGTAGGTAGCCATACAAACACTAATCATCATTCAAAATTTTTTTAAATTTAGAAAATGCTTCTGCATTATCAAATTTTTTAATATGTTCATATCCTTTTTGGGCTATTGAATATCTGGTTTCGCTATTTTTAATTAATTCAATAATATTATCTGCCATACTTTTAATATCACCGGCTGGGCTAACTTTAGCGGTAGAATTATCTATTGCCATAGCTTGATATCCTTTGTTATCAGTACATACTATAGCACATCCACATTGCATAGCCTCACCTACGGTTAATCCCCAACCTTCTTCAATACTTGTTCCAACAAAAATGGCCGCATCATTGTAAAGCATTCTTAATTTTTCTTTTTCGGGAATTCTATAATAATTATATCCTGTAGGGAGATTTACTGGCTTCGGAAAAGTTCCAAATAAATTTACCTGTAATTCTGGTATTTCTTTTTTTACAAGGTCTAAAGATTTAAATCCATTTGCAACACCTTTATTGGGCGAAGTATGATAAAGCATTAAAACATTTGTATTTTGCCTGCTTTCCACAGGAACATCAAGATCAAAAACATTAAAATCAAATCCGTTTTCTACCAAATAAACTATTTCATTATTTTTTTTGATCAGTTCCATAAGCCATTCCGAAATAGTAACTTTTTTCATATTAAACTTCCATGTCTCATGAACCATATCATTCCCCCATTTCCAGTTTTCATAGCCCTGTATAAAATAGATTTTATCTGAATTTTTGCATTTGAATTCATTTAGATAATAAGCCGTTTCTATACTTGTACAAATATATTTATCTGCTTTTAAGATCCTCCGTTCTTCTAAATTCCAATTAAAATATAGTTTTATACTTCTATCAAGATCAAACCAGCCATAGGGTCTAAAATCACCAATTGTTTTAAAATAAATATACCTAGCTAGAGATTTTATTTTATTCTTAAAACTCTCTTTTCCAAAAAGACAACTTGAACCATATACTATAGAAACTTCATGTCCTTCCTTCACAAAATAATTCGCGTATTCATAGATAATTTTGTGCCCACCGATTGGCTTTTTGCCGTGTCCAGGCAATAAAAACATAATATGCATTAGTCTAAAAGTTTTCTATAATAAAACTCAATGATTTTAGTTCTTTCTTCAAAACTAGTTATTCCAAAAATAACATTATCATACTTGTTAAGTATAGGAGTATTTGTAAGTACTAATTTACTAACAAAAACTACTAATAAAAAATTAACAATCAGTATTCTATTGATCTTAATTCTGTTAAATAAATACATTAACGGAAATAATACACACAAGCTAAATGAAAACAATGCCGAAAATCTTGCTCTAAATACCAATACTTCTGAAAAATATAAGGTTGAAAAGCAGTACAAAAAAAATAGGTTTACAAAAATCAAATTATTTTCATTGATATTGATAATTTTTTTATAATTTTTAAAAACCCAATAGAGAGGAATTAATATATATAAAACCCCAAAAGTTATACCGGAAGATTCTGAAGTAATATAATGATCATTTTTTTTAGCAAACATTCCTCCAAGAAAGCCTGCCATTGCATTCGTAATAGTATTTAAATAATGGATCTGGAAAAAATAAATTATTAGTCCAATAATGGTAAATATAAAATATACTTTCTGATTATTTTTATGAATAAAAAAATAAAGCGGGAAATAAAAAATCGCAGAATTATGAAATGACAACCCCACAAGATTAATCAACATGAAAGGTAAAATTTTTCTTTCACTAATATATTTAATAGACAGCAGAAAAAGAAATATGGCTTTGATATTTCTAAGCATATTAATTTCTATTTCGCCACAGAATACAAAATATATAGTCAAAGCAAAAATAAAATATCCCTGACAATATCGTTTAATAAGTATTCTAAGTAAAAGAAGATCAACAAGAGAATTTACAAAGGAATAAAATATATAATTATCAGAAAATGTTTTAATAAGGGAAGTGAACACTAAAAAGCCAGGTTCGTAAGTAATGGTTTTGAATGTTTTTAGCGAGAGCTGGTTTATTGGAACTATATCTCTGTATAAATGTGTATAAGATATCCAGTCACTTGCTACATAACCTCTTAATCCGAAGAAAAGCAGAACTAAAATAAAGGCAAAGTTTCTTAGTTTATTTCTGGAGATAATCCTATCAATATTCTTTTGTTCTAAAATTGCACAGGCAAATAAAATTAAAAATATGAAGACGTAGGGAATACTATATTCTATACTGCTAAATTTCATCACATCATTTATTATTATAGAATTTCATTAAGTCAGGAAACAAAACAAATAAATGAGTAATAGTAAAAGACTTTATGGCTTTACCAAGAGAATAATGCCTTTTTAAAAATGAAAACCGCATAAACGGGTCATCTCCAAGTGGAGTATAGAGATTTTTAAACCTTTTTCTTAAAGAATTTTTTTTATCATAGCATGCTTCAATCTTTTCATGATCTTCACACTCTCCTACATAGTCTTTTGATAAAACAACTTCTAAATTCTGTTTTATTGCTCTTAATCCATAATCATAATCTCCAATTGCATGCCAGAATGTGCTATCCAGCATTCCGATTTTTTCATATACATATTCCGGAACAAAAACAAGATTACCATTCATCCATTCAATCTTTTGCAGAGTTCCATCCGGGTCCAAATTAACAGTTTGTCCTTTCAGTCTCCCTCCATAAGTTGTACGATTAGTTGCTGCAGATTTAAATGCTCCGCTTATAACTGCCTTATTATTTTTCTCTTCTGATTGGTTAATAAGACTAATCAATGAGTTTGGAAAAATATAACTATCATTATTAAGCCAAAAATATCCATCGTATTTTTTTTCTGATTTTTCAGCATACTTCCAGGAATTAATCATTCCTCTACACCAAAACAAGTCTCCTGTACCATCAAGTATTTTTACAGAAGGAAATAGCTTTCCAATAACTTCTTTTGTATTATCGGTTGAATGATCATCAGTTAAAATTATATCAAACTCACAATCCGGGCATAGAGCTATTGCCTCTTCAAGCTGTGAGAGACATTTTTTTGTAAAATCAATCCGATTAAAAACAGTTAACAATACTGCAAATTGTTTCATTTTAAAAAGTTTTTTAAATAAAAATTTTTAATCTTAAAAATAAGTAATTGTATAATATTATAGTTTTTGGTATATTCTTTCCCCGTAGACCCCGATATTCCTTCGATAATAACAGTTCTTTTCAAACCTAAAAAAGGGAAGCCTTTTTTATTCATATCCTTTATCTGTTCTGCAAGTAAATGTTCAAAATACATTCCTTTTGAATCATTAATATTTTCTTTTCTTTCTACAAAGGACTTCAAAAAATTATAATTACTTATAAAGAAATGAGAATATGCCTTATCTTTCTTCCACGTCATTTCAGCCATAATATAATTCTTATTCTCAACAGGAAGATCTTTAATGAGATTATTTAAGTTGATTACACATAACCTTCCTGTAATTTTAATGATATATGCTTTTTCATTTTTTAAAAAATAAGAATTTTGTAATGCATGTTCTATAATTAAAGCTTCACCATAACCTTTTCCTAAAGCTTTATCAAAATTATTGCCATCAAATGTCAGATATTCAATTCTTTCATTTTGTAAAAAAACAGGATCAATATTAAATAAAGTATTTTCAACTATTAAAATCTTATGATCAGTAGTATTTAAATAATAGGTAATTGCATTGTAATATTGTTTTATCCTTGTATTTTCATCATTAATCTTAGTAAAAGACATACCTGCCGGATTTACGCAACAAGTAAGAAGTATAATGATATCTTTTTTATGATTCATGTAGCAAGTTACTTTTCTTTATTGTAAATAACAATAAAATAAATATAATAATTTCTGTAAGTGTAGCACATATAACCGCTCCATTTTCTTTAAATATGATAACAAGAGGAGCAATAAAAGTTAAACTAAACACACAACCTATCATAACTATATTAAGCAGCTTCTTTTTCAAGCCAAATGTTATAAAAATGTTGATAGCAATAACACCATTAATTACAGAAAATAGAGGCAATAGTACCGAAAACCTTAACACTTCAGCTGATTTCATAAATTCTCCAGTTTTAAACATCAATGATATGATTAAATCAGAAAAATAAAAAATCCCAACTCCTAATACTAAACATATTACAGCAATTGCATAAACGATTTGATTTACAAATTGCAAACATTTTTTCTTCGAAGTATTATAGTAAACATTTACTCTCGGAAAAACAACTTGTGTAACGGAAGAAAGCAGTGCTATCAAAGCTCTTATAATTTTATCTGCTGCGGAATAAATTCCTACAGAAGTATTACCAGCAATTAAGCCTAAGATTATTGTATTAGTTGTTGTATAAAGATTACTAGAAAGACTGGTTGCAAAAATATGCCAGCTATTAGCAATTTGTTTTTTAACACTTTTAATGCTGGGCCTGATAAAGATTACTAATCTCAAGTAAAATAATAAAGCCAGACTTAAAATGGCAGATAAAAATGTTGATAAAACCTGAATTAACAGAGCTAAATTATAATCAGAAACTTTTTTCACCAACCAGAAAGTTATTAAACACATTACAACTCTTGGAATAGTATTAATAATTGTAATAAAGCCCATCTTTTCAGTTCCTTGAAAAAACCAAACAGGAAATAACACTGCAGATACTACATTAACAAAGCTTATAAAAAAAAGAGTACTATCTTCTCTAAATCTCCCAAACAGGAGTAATATTGCTCCAAAGACAATAAAACTGATAATAAGCAACAAGGACTTTGCAAACATTGTATTCCAAAATGTTTCACTTATTTTAATTTTATCTCCCAAAGCATCTGCAATTTCTTTTGTTGATGAAACATTAAAACCAAAATCGGTAAATAATGTAAAATATGCAACAAATGCTTGGGCAAACATAATTCGTCCAAAATTTTCTGATCCTAATACTGTTCCTAAGTACGGAAATAAAAAGAGAGGAATAATATAATTTGCAATTTGCAATACAAAAAGATACGAAAAATTTTTGCGAAGGACTTTATCAGAAAGAAGTTTCAATTTAATAAATAATTATTTAATACTCTTTAAATACCAGTTATAAATCTTATTAATTCCATCTGTAATTTCAATACGATTCTTCCATCCTAATGAATTTAACTTTGATACATCAACCAGTTTTCTCATTGTTCCATCTGGTTTAGAAGCATCAAAAAGAATATTTCCCGAAAATCCTATTTCCTTAGCAATCAGGTAAGATAGATCTTTTATTGACAAATCTTTCCCGGTTCCAATATTGATATGGGTGTTTCTTATCTCTTTTTTATTGGAAATAAGATCTGCAAAGTCTATATTTTCCATTAAGAAAATACAGGCATCTGCCATATCTTCACTCCATAAAAACTCCCTCATAGGTTTACCTGTTCCCCACAATTCTACTCTGTCTTTAAATATCCCGTATTTTGACAACGTTTTTTCTATCGTCTCATTAGTGTCGGCTCCTGAAACAGACTCTACAGGTCTTTTATGTAAATCATTCCGAACGGCATCCCAATCGTCATTCATTAATGAATTAGCTAAATAAATTTTCCTGATCATTGCTGGTAAAACATGGCTTTTTTCCAGATCAAAATTATCATTAGGACCATACAGATTAGTAGGCATTACCGAAATAAAGTTCGTTCCATATTGGATGTTAAAGCTTTCACATAACTTTATTCCAGCTATTTTAGCAATAGCATAAGGCTCGTTAGTATACTCTAATACATCTGTAAGAAGTTCATTTTCATCAATAGGCTGATGGGCTTCTTTAGGATAAATACATGTACTTCCTAAAAAAAGAAGCTTTTTTACGTTATGTTTATATGACTGGTAAATTACATTCTGCTGAATCTGGAGGTTATTGTATATAAAATCCGCCCTGTAAGTATTATTTGCCATAATTCCTCCCACATACGCAGCTGCCAAAAATACATATTCAGGTTTTTCTTCTTCAAAGAATTTTTGTGTAGCTTCTGCATCCATCAGATTGAGTTCTTTGGAAGTTCTCCCGATCAGATTTGTAAATCCATTTTCAGAAAGCTGTTTCCAAATTGCAGAGCCTACTAATCCTTTATGCCCTGCTATATATATCTTACTATCCTTTTTCATTAAATACTAACGTTTTTTTACATATTCCAGGTCATGTTTTACCATAATTTCTACCAATTCATCAAATGATGTCTGTGTTGGATTCCATCCTAACAGTGTTTTAGCTTTTGTAGGATCACCTAAAAGCTGTTCAACTTCTGCGGGTCTGAAATATTTTGGATCAACTTCCACCAAGATCCTGCCCGATTCCGCATCTATTCCTTTTTCATCAATATCTGTCCCCTCCCAGCGAATTTCTATATTTGCCACTTTAAAAGCTTTTGTAATAAACTCACGCACCGTATGCATTTCACCTGTAGCAATTACAAAATCTTCGGCCTTATCATGTTGAAGCATAAGCCACATACATTCTACATAATCTTTTGCATATCCCCAGTCTCTTAAAGAGTCTAGATTTCCCATATAAAGTTTTTCCTGAAGCCCCTGTACAATCCTTGCTACAGCCAATGTAACTTTTCTGGTCACGAAGTTTTCTCCCCTCCTTTCACTTTCGTGATTAAATAATATTCCGTTTACGGCAAACATATCATATGATTCTCTATAATTCTTGGTAATCCAAAAACCATATTGTTTTGCTACTCCGTAAGGGCTCCTTGGATAGAATGGTGTAGTTTCTTTTTGAGGAACTTCCTGAACAAGACCAAATAATTCAGATGTTGAAGCTTGGTATATTTTAGTTTTCTTCTCCATTCCTAAAATTCTTATGGCTTCTAATAATCTCAATGTTCCAACAGCGTCTGTTTCGGCTGTATATTCAGGTACATCAAAACTAACTTTTACGTGACTTTGAGCAGCCAAATTATATATTTCATCAGGCTGGGTAAGTTGTATGATTCTCATTAATGAACTAGAGTCTGTCATATCACCATAATGAAGGTTTACCAGCCTTGCCTGATGCATATCCCTCACCCATTCATCAAAATAAAGATGTTCTATTCTGTCTGTATTAAAAGATGATGAACGACGAATAATTCCATGAACTTCATATCCTTTTTCAATTAAAAATTCAGCCAAAAAAGATCCGTCCTGTCCTGTAATTCCTGTGATTAATGCTACTTTTCCCATATTTGTATTCTAATTCCTTTTATATTTGTTTCTGATATTATTATAAATCATAATTTATGTAGGTCTATTCTAAAAATTATGTTAGTGTAGATCCTGATTTTTCTAAATTTTCATATATATACTTAACATCCTGAGAGTTTTCTTTATTTAAAACCAATATTACATCTCTAGTATCTATAAGTATTGAATTTTTCATTCCTATAAACTGGGCAAACTTTTTTTCGTCCCCGATATACATATTTCCGTGCTCATCAACCGGGTGTCCATTTCTTAGAAGATAATCATATAATGAATCAAAAGCCCCTAAATCTGACCAAAAAAAGTCTGATTTAACCATTTTGATTTTTTTACTTTTTTCCATAACGGCATAGTCTATACTTTTGGAAGGAATTACTTTCATTAATTCTTCTGATATAGATGCATCTTCATTTCTATTTTCCCAAGCAGTTTTAGCCGTTTTGAATATTTCAGGATCATGAAGAAGCAATTCATCAAGCATGACACCTGCTTTAAAACAAAACATTCCACTGTTCCACATAAATTTTCCGCTTTTGACAAATTCAATAGCAGTTTCTCTGTTGGGTTTTTCCCGAAATCTTAATACTTCTCTTCCTTCATATTCAATATAACCATATCCCGTTTCAGGCTTGTCTGGATTAATTCCAAAGGTTGCAATGTATCCTTCTTTTGCAAGGCTTAAAGATTCATTGACAGCTTTCTCATAAAAGCTGTCTCCGTCTATTATATGATCTGAAGGAGTCACTAATAAGATATCTTCTCTATCGGCAGCAAAACACGCTAGAGCAATTGCGGCGGCAGTATTTCTTGGTAATGGTTCTGTAATGGACAAAACGGGTTTATCCATGTCTTTCAACCATTTTTCTCCAATTTTAGAATTTTCAGAATTTGATATAACAATTAAGCTTTCAACAAATCTCTTATTTCTATTAATTGTCAGACTGAACAAAGAATCTCCTTGAAAGATTTCAAGATATTGCTTAGGATTATGTTTTCTAGATAATGGCCACAATCTGGACCCCACCCCTCCACTTAAAATGACATTTTTTATGGACATTCTTTATTTATTAAGTATTTTTTGCCACCATTTTTTTTCTTCTACAGTATATCCGTAACCATATTTATTACCATAGCCAAAATAATCTTTACTAACATCATTTAGAACAAATCCTGTATTCTTAATTTTCTGAGAATCTATATTTCTATTGGCAAAATCAATCAATGTTTTTTCGGTATATTGGGATCTTGTTACATAGAGTGTGGCATCTGCCAGCTCTGCAAAAAGTAATGTATCTGTAACCAACATTAAAGGTGCTGTATCTAAAATAATATAGTCATATTTATGTTTTAGTTCCTCAATTAATACTTCATATCTTCCGTTGGTAAGAAGCTCTGTAGGGTTTGGAGGAATACTTCCTGAATATATTACATCCAAATAAGGATTAAATGTTGAAACATGAATAATTTCTTCAAGTTTAGTTTTATCAGAATATAAATACTCTGTAAGACCTGAAAGCCCCTTTCTAGCTTTATTATATCTCTGAAGTTGAGGATTTCGTATATCAGATCCAATAATAATAACTTTTTTACTAGGAGTTGCTAATGTAAGGGCCAGATTTACGGAAACAAAAGTTTTCCCTTCTCCCTTCACTGTTGAAGTAACAAACACAACTTTTGCTTCTTTTTTCTTTGGTAGCATAAAATTCATATTTGTAATAAGAATTCTAAATGCTTCTGCCAAAGGAGAAATATCATTAACTTTCACCAATTCATCCTGTCCTTTGTTTAAACTTGGAATCTCACCAATTATTGGCTTACCATGTGATAATTTTTCCAAGTCATGTTTAGATTTTACTTTATTGTTAATTAATTCTTTTATATATATATAAATGATAGGCGATACGATTCCCATCAACAAAGCAGCCATTAAAAAAACTAATTTTTTAGGAGCCACAGGTTTGGGAGATGCATATGCATAATCTACAATTCTTGCTTTATCTGCTGTTACTGCAAGGGATATTGCTGTTTCTTCTCTTTTTTGTAATAAAATTAAATATAAACTTTCTTTGATCTGCTGCTGTCTTTCTATATCTCTGAATAATTTCTCCTGTTCCGGAATCTTAGAAATCTTGGAAGAAACTTTTTGTTGCTCAGCCAGATACTGATTTTTCGCAAGCTGCAAACCTGTGCCATTTTTTCTAAGACTTTCAACAACAGAAGCTCTCAAAGAATTGATTTGTTTATTAAGATCAATTACTATCGGGTTTTGAGGAGTTGCGCTTTCCAGTAATCTGTTTCTCTCCAGTACTAGTTGATTGTAAGAACTTATACTTCTAACTGCTTCATCATTTTGCAATCCAACATTTGTAGGAAGCACTTCGCTATTCCCTTGTTTAGACATATAGCCTATTAAAGCATTTGTGAGATCAAGTTGAGCATCAACTTCTATTTGTTTTGAACGAGCTTCTGCTGAACTTTCTAAACCAATTTTAGCTTCAGTTACCAGATCTGTAATTTGATTTGAAGATTTAAATCGTTCTTTTTTATTTTCAACTTCACCTAAATCATTAGCAATGATATTTATTCTTTCATCTATAAAATCTCTCGTACTTGCAGATTCAGAATTTTTATCTTTAATAGCATCATTGTTATATACGGTTACAAGTTTATTTAAAATATCTTTTGCCTTATCTGTATTTGGATAATTTAATGAAAGTACAATAACCGTTGCATCTTTATCTGCAAGACCAACATTCAATATTTTTTGTACTCCATTTACAGCACCTTCTAATGTAGAATAAGTAAAATTTAAGTTTGATAGTTCTCCTGCTTTATCTTTATTAAATTTAGGATTTTTTAAAAACATGATATTCGCATAAGGCAAATTTACAGTCTTACCAAACGATGTTTGAATATCTTTTGGTAGTTCTTCAGATGATAAAGTAAGTGTGTTATTTGAAATTTTAATAAAAACAGGTTCTTTTGGTAAATCGGCAAGTGGTTTTTCGTTGATAACCTTTATAATGAAGGGACTTGTATCTTTGTATAGTTCTCTTGATGAAAAGCCTTCTCCCTCATGGATTGTTGTGTATAGGCCAAGAGAAGTAACAACATCTGTCATTAGCTTTTTTGACTTGAAAATTTCAATTTCATTTTCAATACTGTTTGTACCCATACCCCCAATTCCAGATAAGTCCTGTAATACGCCAAAATCACCACCGACAGTAGGAGTTTTTTTAGCATCTTTAATCAAAACAGATGATTGAATGCTATATACTGGTGTAACAAATTTTAAATAAAAGTAAACTAATATTAAAGCTATTACTGGCATAATAACAAACCATATCCAATTTCTTAAATACGGTTTAATTATTTCTAAAAAATTGATTTCATTTTCTGATTCCTCAACGACTGGACTATTCATTATTTAATTTTAAATTACAGTATCGATTGATTTTAAACTTTTGCTATTAATTTTTTTGTGTTTTATAATCTGGCATCCACCAAGTTTCTGTCTAAACATGCTTTTGCATCAAAAATAATTGCATTCTCTTTTTTCATATTCTTTATATCCATTGTCAAAAACTCATTATGAGCAACTGCAATGATAATAGAGTCATATTTTTTACTGGAAGGCTTTTCATTTAGAATTACAACTCCATATTCATGTTGTACTTCTTCTTTATTCGCCCAAGGATCAAAGATGTCAACCTCAATTCCATATTCTTTTAATTCTTTGTAAATATCTATAACTTTAGTATTTCTTACATCTGGGCAGTTTTCTTTAAATGTTACTCCCAAAATCAAAGCCTCAGAATTTTTTATCATATTTCCTTTAGCTATAAGAAGTTTAACTACTTTAGATGCAATAAATTTTGCTATAGAATCATTTACTCTACGCCCAGATAAAATAACATCGGGATGATATCCTAACTGTTCTGCCTTATGTGCTAGATAATACGGATCTACTGAGATACAATGACCTCCTACTAGCCCTGGCTTGTACTTTAAAAAATTATATTTGGTTCCTGCTGCTTCCAAAACATCATTAGTATCAATTCCTATTCGATCAAAGATGAGAGCTAGTTCATTGACAAATGATATGTTAACATCCCTTTGGGCATTTTCAATTGCTTTAGAAGCTTCTGCAACCTTAATACTTGGGGCTTTATGGGTGCCCGCCGTTATGATTTTTTTATATAAATTATCTACTTCGATTGCTATTTCGTCCGTTGAGCCCGATGTAACTTTTTTTATACTTGTTAATGTATTTATTTTATCTCCCGGATTAATTCTTTCAGGGGAATATCCTACATAAAAGTCTTTATTAAATTGCAATCCTGAGTATTTTTCTAATATAGGAACACATTCTTCTTCGGTACATCCTGGAAAAACGGTAGACTCATATATTATTATATCATCTTTTTTGATGATCTCACCAAGCATTTTAGAGGCATATATTAAAGGCTTTAGATCAGGAGAATTATATTTATCTATAGGTGTGGGAACTGTAACTATAAATATATTGCAGTCTAAAATTTCTTTCAGATCATCGACAGCCTTATATCCTATCTTTCCTTGGGATTCTTTATAATTGTTTAAAGCAGATTTTAGTTTTGCCTCATCAGATTCCAATGTGACATCCCTTCCTTCATTCAATTGAGATATTCTAACAGAATTCACATCAAACCCTAAAACAGGGAAATAATTCGAAAACTCTAGAGATAGCGGTAAACCAACATAACCCTGCCCGATTACTGCTATTCTATATGATTTAATTTCATTCATTTTTAGTATTTTTTTTGCAACCAGAAAGAATTTAATTATGGAACTGTTATTTTTTAATTAAACTCACAATGACAGCCGCTGCAGTAATAGCAATTGAAGCTGCAGTTAAATATAATCCTGTATTAGGATTTTGTTTAGACATCGCATCTTTAGTGTTATTTGCAGAAACTATAATAGCGTCTCCCTGTTTTAAGTTATAATATGGAGAATTAATAAGGTTAGCATCTCTTAAGTTTACTTTACCATGAGTTACCTGGCCGTTTTCTGTTCGGATTACCAAGATATCCTCTCTTTTTCCATACATAGTAAGATCTCCAGCTAAACCTAGCGCATTCCAAATAGTACCTTGTCCATTAGAAATTACATAATCTCCCTGCTTATTTACTTCTCCAAGAATTGTAATTTTAAAATTAGCAAGTCTTAGGTTAACAGTGGGATTAATGATGTATTGTGTCATCTTATTTCTCAGTTCATCTTTGAACTCTACTAATGTTTTGTTTGAGGTATTAAGTTTCCCAAGTATAGGAAAATCTATATCTCCATTAGCATCCACAACATAAGTAGGACCTGTAATAGAAGCAACGCCCTGGTTAGGAGTATTCCCTCCTGCAAATGCATTAGTCTGAACAATTTCAGATGAAGAATAGTTTTGGTTAAAAGGCTTTACAACATCCATATCTTTTGCAGTCACCAATATTACCAACTGATCTCCCGTTTGAATTGTATTATTCAGATTTTTTGAAGATGCTTCAAGAGCTATCTTCTCAATATTTTGCATATAGTTAAGGTCATTTTTTGCGTTAGGATTTGTCTTGCATGAAACTAACCAAAATGCGACCAATACAACCAATATCTTACTTTTCATATCTTAAAATTGTACAAATATACATTTATATTTTTATTTATCTAAAATCTCATAGATCGAGTTATTGCTCCTAAATTCAGGCACAATTGATTTCAAAATCTTAACAACTTCTACCTTATCTTTCATTACGGAAGCCTCTGTAATCAGGTTGATCAAACTCTCAATTTCCATAAACTCCATCGTCGGATCTTTAGAGATCATGATTTTTTCATTATGAGTAGGAAGTGTTTTTGCATTATCGCTCAACAGCTCTTCGTAGAGCTTCTCTCCTGGTCTCAATCCTGTATAAATAATCTTAATATCAATATTAGGTTCAAATCCCGAAAGTTTGATCATTCTTCTTGCCAGATCAAGGATTTTTACAGGCTCTCCCATATCAAAAACAAAGATTTCTCCACCCTGCCCCATTGTCCCGGCTTGCAGTACAAGTTCGCAGGCTTCCGGAATCGTCATGAAATATCTCACAATGTCCGGATGGGTAATGGTAACCGGACCGCCAGCTTCAATCTGCCTTTTAAAGTGCGGGATAACGGATCCGTTCGATCCTAAAACATTACCAAATCTCGTTGTAATAAACTTGGTTATATTACCGTCAACATGCTGTAAAGACTGAACAAATAATTCAGCAGCTCTCTTGGAAGCCCCCATTACATTGGTAGGATTCACAGCTTTATCTGTAGAGATCATTACAAACCGGTTGACCTTGTAGCGGCTAGACAACACCGCAATATTTTTTGATCCTAAAACATTGACACGTATTGCTTCATTAGGGTTTTCCTCAACCAAAGGAACATGCTTATATGCAGCAGCATGATATACCATTGAGAAATTATAGGTCTGGAATAAAGGTTCAACTCTGTGAATATTAGAAACATCAGCCAAAACAAACTTGAATCTGATGTGAGGAAATTTCTCTTTCATCTCCAGCTCAATGTCATACAATGGAGTTTCTGCCTGATCTAAAACAACAATTAAAGCAGGGTTGAACTGAGCAACCTGTCTGACAATTTCACTTCCGATAGAACCAGCTCCACCGGTTACCAGTACATTCTTATTAAAATGTCTGCTTTTTACCTCTTCATTTTCTATCTTAATAGGCTTTCTGTTAAGAAGATCCTCAATCTGAAGATTCCTGATGGATCCCCCCAGGTCACTGTCTCTTAATTTCTGTACAGAAGGAGCTTTGAATATATTCAGGTCTTTTTCTAAAAATAAATTCACCCAGGAATTCATTTCGTCTTTAGACATCATTTCTTTAACAATAATAACACCATCAATGATAAGATCTTCTTTTGTTGCTTCTTCTATTTTCCTTTTTTCGTAGATAGGTTTTCCTAATAACGAAGCTCTTTTCGAATCTGTCCTTTGAGTTAAAAATCCTACAACCTGATAAGGCAGACTTGGATTATCAAGAATAGCACGTGCTATAGCAATAGACTGTTCATCAATACCCAGTACCAAAATTCTTTTTTTCAGGGTACTTCTCCTGTATTCTCTTACAATATGAAAAAACTCTTTCACATAAAGCCTGAACAGAAAAAGTCCCATAAAGGAGATGATAAAATATAGGACAAGAAAAGGGGTTAAAATAAATTTCCCTCCTGTTACCCAGAAGTAAATAAGATTTACTACGCCTATAACTGTCATTGTACAAAAACAGGAAATCAGCAGTTTGAAAAGATCAATAAAGGTGGAGTGCCTTATAATCCCTGCATAGGTCTTGAAAAAATACATAAACATAGTATTCACCACAATAATAAAGGTAAAAACTATACTTTTATCTTCGTGATAAATAAATTCTTTCTGAGTAATTTTTTCTATAGTATAAGTAGAAAGGAATAGAGATATAACCAAAATGATAATATCTATTACAAGTATTATCCATCTGGGAAGATATCTTACATCAGAGAGATTGACAACATTGTCTCCTCCAAATACTTTTTTCCTAAAAGAGTTGTACATTGTCTGTATTTGTGTTCATATTTAAAACGGCTAAAACCAATTTTTAATTAATATTAATTCTTGAGATGGATACAAAATTAAAATAAAATCCCATCTTTATTTAATTTTATGGTATAAATTTAGGGAATTTCACATCCTAAGGATTTCAGCTATTCTTTCCTTGTCATCGTCCGTTAAATTAGTCCCCGATGGCAGGCACAATCCATGGTCAAAAAGTGTACCAGAAAGATTATTTCCAAAAAACTGATATTGTTTATACAACGGCTGAAGATGCATGGGTTTCCATAGATATCTGGTTTCTATATTATTCTGAGAAAATAGTTTCCTCAATTTTTCTTTTGAAAGATTATTTTTGAGAATAACCGTATTGAGCCAGTAGTTAGAAAAAAAATCACCATTTGGTGCAGAAAAAAGTTCAATATTTTCATGATCTTTAAGACAGATCTGATAAAAATCATGATTTTCTCTCCGTCCTGTGATCTTATTTCCCAGTGTTTCCAGCTGTCCGCGGCCTATTCCTGCTGTAATATTATCCATCCGATAATTATAGCCTATCTCAGAATGACAGTAATAATCTTCATCATCTTTGGCCTGTGTTGCCAGAAAAAGAGCTTTCTTTTTATCAGCTTCATTTCTCGAAATCAGAATTCCCCCGCCTGCCGTGGTAATAATTTTATTTCCGTTAAAGCTGATGACTGAAAGATCTCCGAAAGTTCCACACAACTGTCCTTTATAGCTGCTTCCCAGGGCTTCTGCACTATCTTCAATCAATGGGATTTCATATTTCCGCGAGATGCTGAGTATTTCGTCTGCTTTGAAGGGCATTCCATATAAAGAAACAACAATAATGGCTTTAGGCTTTTTTCCTTTCTGAATACAGAATTTAACAGCTTCTTCCAGTGCATCAGGGCACATATTCCAGGTATCTTCTTCACTATCTACAAATACGGGAACAGCATTTAAATAAAGTACAGGATTAGCAGAAGCTACAAAAGTGAACGACTGGCAGATTACGAAATCCCCTTCTTGAACATTCAGTAATCTCAGGGCAAGGTGAATGGCTGCCGTTCCGGATGATAAAGCTGTAACATGGGAAGTGCCTCCTAAATAATGCTCAAGACTGTTTTCAAATTCATCTATATTTGAGCCGTATTGGGAAATCCAGTTGGTATCAAATGCGTGTTGTATATATTGAAGCTCATTCCCTCCCATATGTGGTGGTGAAAGCCAAATCTTCTGTTTTTCCAATATCTATTTATGTTTCTCCAAAAGTATCATTTATTTTTTCATATTCAAAGCCTCTGCTCATCAAATATTTTATAGTTTTTACTTTTTTTTGATATTCTTTCAAGCCTTTCTGTTTAGAAGAATAATTTTCGTAAATTTTCCTGATCATTTTTTCATAATCATCTTCATCAATCTCATCAAAACAGCTATTGATAAGTCTTTCGGAAATCTGTTTCTGCTTCAGATTCATCCTGATCTTATTTCTCCCCCAATGTTTGATATAGAATTTACCCCTGATATAGCTCCGTGTAAAGCGTTCTTCATTCAGAAAGTTCTCCTTCAGAAGATAGAGCATAATTTCTTCCCTGGCTTCATCAATCAGTAAAAACTCTTTCATTTTCTGTTCTACCTCGGCATGGCATCGGTCCTGGTAAACACAATAATTTACCACCTTCTGCCTGATTTCCTCAAATGTGAAAGATTTCTTCTCCATAATCAATGAAAAAAGAATGGACAGGTGCCCATTCTTTATTTTGTATTTTCCGCTAACAATTAATAGTTGAACAGTGCTTTTCCTTCCATCAGTTCATTTACTTTTTTTCTGACAGATGCAAGAACTTCTTCGTTTTTGATATTGTCTACGACATCGGAGATCAGTCCTGCAATAGTATCCATATCATTTTCTTTAAGGCCTCTTGTAGTAATAGCAGCCGTTCCTAATCTGATACCAGATGTAGTGAATGGTGACTTATCATCAAAAGGAACCATATTTTTATTACATGTAATATCAGCAAGAACTAAGGCTTTTTCAGTCTCTTTACCGTTTACGCCTTTATTTCTAAGGTCTACCAGCATTAAATGGTTATCTGTACCTCCGCTTACAATATCAAATCCTCTGTCGATCATTGCTTTTGAAAGCGCCTGAGCATTTGCTTTAACTTGTTTAGCATAGGTTTCAAATTGTCCGTCTAATGCTTCACCAAAAGCTACTGCTTTACCGGCAATAACGTGCTCCAGCGGACCTCCCTGAATTCCTGGGAAAACGGCTCCGTCCAATACCTGGCTCATCATTTTGGTTTCTCCTTTCGGGGTTTTATGACCGTATGTATTTTCGAAATCTTTCCCCATCATAATCATTCCTCCTCTAGGACCTCTTAAAGTCTTGTGCGTTGTTGTTGTTACCACGTGGCAGTGCTCAAACGGAGAGTTCAACAGCCCTTTGGCTACTAAACCTGCAGGGTGAGCAATATCCGCCCAAAGTGTTGCCCCGATTTCATCAGCAATTTCTCTGAATTTAGCATAATCCAGATCTCTTGAATACGCTGAGAAACCAGCGATAAGCATTTTTGGTCTTTCTCTGAGAGCTACTTCTCTCATCTGGTTATAATCTATAAGGCCGGTTTCTCTTTCTACTCCATAAGACACTACCTGATACTGGATTCCTGAAAAGTTAACTCCTGAACCGTGGGTAAGGTGTCCTCCCATAGAAAGATCCATTCCCATGATTTTATCTCCTGGTTTCAAAACAGCAAGATAAATGGCAGCATTAGCCTGAGAACCGGAATGCGGCTGAACATTCACATAGTCCACACCGAAAAGTTTCTTGGCTCTGTTGATTGCCAACGTTTCAACCTCATCTACCACTTCACAGCCCCCGTAATATCTTTTACCCGGGTACCCTTCAGCATATTTGTTTGTCAGTACGCTTCCCATTGCTTTCATCACGTTTTCAGAAACAAAGTTTTCTGACGCAATAAGTTCTAATCCATGGGATTGTCTTTGTCTTTCTTTTTCAATCAGGTCGAAAATAATATCCATTATACTTTTAGTTTTTGAAATTTTCCACCCCAAATGTACGGAATTTCCGTTGAGATTTCAACAGTGGGAAAAATGATTTTTGAAAGCTTAGCAGCCGAGGGTGACAGCATAAATTCACCGGTAAAGTCTTTCAGAATATTTCATTTAAAATTGTTCTTCCGCCAATTCTTTGTTCACTACTGCTCCGGTAAAATTCCCTTGAGCAATCGCATTAGCTACGGATCTCATCATGGTTATATTATCTCCGCAGGCAAAAAGTCCGGGGATGTTGGTTTTCTGCATAAAATCAACTTTAATAAAGCCCTGTTCCGTCAGCTCACAGCCTAATTCTGAAGTATCAACGTTTTGTATAAAAGGTATTTTAGCATACAGAGCATTCAGGGAAATCTCTTTTCCTGTTTTAAAAATCACCTTTCTGATATGTCCGTTTTCATGTTCAATACTTTCAACCTGATCTTCAATTAACGAAATCTTATTCCCGGCTAGTTTTTCCTTTTGCTCTTCGGAAAGAGCAGATCTTCCATTGGTTAATAGAGAAAGGTTTTTCGTAAGATTGTATACCACTTTTGTGAAATCATAAGCCATATCTGCGTCCGAAAGAATTCCGGTGGTTTCATTTCTCACTTCATACCCGTGACAATATGGACAGTGCAGAACAGAAATTCCCCAACACTCTGCAAATCCGGGAATATCCGGCATCACATCTTTTACACCCGATGCAAGAATCAGTTTCTTAGCATGAAAACTGTTGCCATCCTGAGTCTCAACGGCAAACTCATCATTTTTACTGATCTTGGTTACGGTACCTTCATGAAATTTCACGGTATTATATTTTTCAACCTGCTCTCTGGCCAATGTTGCTATTTCTTTTGGTGCCTTACCGTCATGAGTGATGAAGTTGTGCGAATGTGGTGTCTGCCTGTTGCAGGGTTTACCGTTATCTATGATCAGTACGTTTCTCACTGATCTTCCCAGTGCCATTCCTGCTGATAATCCAGCATAGCTTCCGCCAATAATGATGACATCAAAGTCTTTATTTTCCATTATAATTAAGTTTGAATGATGATTTAAGTATCTGTTTGTCTGTACAAAGTTAAATCAAAATCTCATTATTGCAACACAGTCGCAATAATATTTTATATCTTTGCCTTATGAATAAGCGGAATACCAAAACAAAACAACTGATCCTGAATTCATTAAAAGATTCAAAATCAGCGGTAAGCCATGATATTTTACAGAAAGAGCTGGGAAATGAGATAGATAGGGCTACCATCTACAGAATTTTGAATAGTTTCTGTGATGACGGAATTGTGCATAAAGTGGTGAGTGATGACGGGAAGTCCTATTTTGCACCCTGTCGTGGATGCTCCGGAAAGCACCATAAACACAGTCATTTTCACTTCAGATGCCTTCAATGCGGAACGATAGAATGTATGCCGGAAGAGGTGGATATTACCATGCCGGAAGGTTATCAGCCTGTGAATTTTAATGGAATTATTTCAGGTTACTGCCCGGAATGTTCTTTATCAAAATAATCCTTACGTCTGGGTTTATTGTTTTTAAACCATTAAGAGCCATTTAAGTTTTAAGATTAATTAAGGAAAAAATCAAATATTTTCTTGATAAGCTTTATGCTTTAAAGAAAAACAGAAGACAGACTTAAACTTTACTATATTTTCAGAAGTTATTTACCCTCCACCTTTTTAATACTCTCCTTTTACTTCATCTATTTCTTCCTGCAGTCTTGGCCTGATATCTATTTTTGCATTTTTAAAACTGAAGATCATCGCTCCTTTTTCTCTTGCAAACGGATTGATAATAGAATCTGCCTTTTTGGAAGTTTCAAAGTAAGGGCCGGTCTCTTTCAGTTCATCATTATCTGAGAATGGATCTTTGATTCTGATCAGATGATCATACCGCTTACTCAGATCAAACCAATTAACATAATCCGCATTAAAAGAAACTGCCTCTATTTTCTGTTTTGAATAATAATTAATAGCTCCAGCCTGTCCGTAATTATCGCAAAGAACCAAGGTTTTCCCGGATTTCGACAATACTGCATATTCTTTATCTGTTTTCTCTGCAAGTTCCTTCCAGCCCTGCATATCGGCAAAATCCTGAGGCAGCGGATGATCTTTTCCGTCTTCCCAACGGAGAAGTCCTAGCTTTTTATATTGATCAGGGTGATGAATGATATATTCCGGGCTTTTATTGGGAAAAGCTACTTGATACAAAGGGATAAATAACAAAACAGGAATCAGTATGCTGACAGGCTTTAGTATCTTTTTCCAGCCATCCGCCAAAAGATAAGCGAGATACACTGAGCCCAATGCGATGAATACCGGATAAAGTCCAGCCGCATAATAATCCTTTGCTCTGAAAAACAGGAACAGCCCGATTGTGAATGCATACGCCCAAAAGAAGAATCTAAATTTTTCAAATGCCTTATAAAACAGTAAAGCATACAATCCGGCGAAAATTATAAAAACAGCACCTATGAAAAAAAGCATCTGGGATTTTAAAAACTCAAAGCGGCTAACATTTACCAGCTGAGTTTCTGAAAGTTCCTTCATATGATGAACCACGGGAAAGTTATTATGATATTGCCACAGCAGATTGGGAAAAATGATAACAAGAGCCAGCAATGCGGCTCCGTAAAGATGGGGCTGAAGAAATAGGGCTCTCTGTTTCGTCAGCAGTAAAGCCGGAATAATCCCCAATACAGAAAAGACGATATTATATTTATTCAGAAAACCGATTCCGAAGATCACTGCGCCAATGTATAACCATTTTACTTTTTCAGAATTAAAATACCGGATCAGGACGTAGTAAAGCATCGTCCACAACAACACTTCCAGAGAGGTGGGCTGAAAAAGCATATTCATCCGAAGAAATACAGAAAACAAAACTCCCGTTGACGCCAGTACTTTGGCATATAGATTTCCCTGCAATTCTTCGACAATTTTCCACACGGAAGCAATTGTGAGAGCACCCAGTAAAGCCGGAAAAAATTTAACCCAGAAGACAGACCCTCCCAACATTTTGATGAGCCAGGCCAACCAGGAATTCACAGGAGGAACGGAAACATATCCCCATGCCAGATGATTCCCCTGGTCGAGGTGCAGATATTCATCCCGGTGTAGTTCATATTCAGGGCTGATTAATATATATTGCAGTATGAATTTACCAATGATAAAGAAAAAGAGGATAAGGTAATTTTTCTTCATGAACGTTTGTTTTAAAATATTTCAAACCTCTGAAGGTTCATTTCTGCCTTTACATCAGAAATCTTTTCACTCCAATACTTAACCGCGTCCAATTTATCAGGACATTCTTCAATCGTTCTGTCCTGACACGCGGTCATCTGTTCTTGGTATTCACTCAGGATATTCCTTAAATACTGTTCGTAATCTTTCGGATTCTTTGGAATATAGCCAATCCCGTAACAACCACAGGTATTAAATACTTTTCCTGTTCTGAAAAGACCTTCTATAATTTCCCATTCTTTGACCGCTGTTTTTTTAGGAGCTTTAAACTCCCACCCAAGATGTGCCATGATGCTACCACATTCCGGGCATTTTACAGGTCTTGATTCTATTTCCTTTATCAGTAAATCCAGCTCTTCTTTATTAGCTTTCATAAAAAGATGTCCGATTTTTCTCACACTGCCGTCAGGAGCATGATATACGTTTTCTTTTTTTATTCTTAAAAAAATGTCATGAGAACCCTGTTGTTTAAATGATTTTCTGCATTTAAAACAAGCATAGTGAATTTTATAGCCCTTTCCCGCGTATCTGCACATGATTTTAATTTTGAACTCAAATATATGATTAGTTTTCAGAAAAACAGCGGTTTAAGAGTGGTTCTAGAGTTCTTTTCAATAAAAAAATCCTGAGAAAGTTTCCCAGGATTTCATCATGTAAATCTATAATGATTGTTTATTATTTTTTCTTCTCTTTAAGCTCTTCTTTGTCTTTATCAGAAGGGTTCCATACTTTCACTTCGGCATTTTTATCAATTCCGGAAAGGATCTGTACATTGATTCCGTCGCTGGCTCCCAGTTTCACATATACTTTTTTGAACTTACCGTCTTTCTGCTTCACTTCTACAAAAGGAGAATCCTTCCCTTTGACTTTCTCATACTGAACAAGAGATTCATCCAATAAAAGAGCATTCTTCTCAGATTTCAATACAATTTCTCCGTTAGCAGAGAAACCGGCTCTGATGTACTCGTTATTAGGATTTCTTACATCTCCTTCTACCGGGAATTTGATGGTTCCGCTGTTGTCTTTTCCTTTTGGAGCAATCATGGTAAGTTTACCCGGAAACGTTTTGTTCTGCAATGCACCAATCACGATTTTCATGTCCATTCCCTGCTTTAATTTTCCTGCCTGCGCTTCGTCAATATCTCCTTGGAAGATCAGTGAATTCAGATCTGCAATGGAACAGATGGTAGTCCCTGCGTTGAATGAGTTGGCCTCAATTACCTGGCTTCCTACTTTTACGGGAACTTCAAGCACGGTTCCGGAAGCTTTTGAACGGATCTGCGTAGTTGCCAATCCCTGAAGTTCAGGAGTTGCTCCTGTTTTTACAATCTGTAGTCTTTTTTCAGCCGTTACAAGCTGCTGTTGAGCATTTTTAAGGGTCTGCTGCTGAGAATAAAGTTGCTGCTGGGAATTCAGATATTCCTGCTTTGAGGCAACACCTTGCTTGTAAAGCTTTTCCTGCATAGCAAACTGTTTCTGCATATTATCAACATTCAACTTAGCATTATTGATCTGAAGCTGAGAATTAACCACTTCCTGCTGCGCGTTGTTCACATCAGCGATATTAGGAATAATCCTTACCGTAGCGATCAGCTGTCCTGCCTCTACTCTATCCCCTTCATCTACCAGAATTTTATCGATAATCCCTGCAATGTTAGGTTTGATCTCAATTTCTTCTTTCGGAACAATTTTACCTGTTGCCATGACCTTATCTTCCATATCCTTAATGACAGGCTTCCTGGTGAGGAAGGCTTCAGCCTGCTTGGAATTGGATTTCACAAGATACCCGATTCCTGAGAACAATGCCACTGCAAATAAAAGCCCCAATACAATATAAATGGCTTTTTTCAAAGTGAATTTCTTTTTCATATACCTAGTTTATTTTTTTACTATTTAATGGTTTAAAGATTGAAAATTAAAATGTCTGACAAACATTTTCAGATTTTCAAATTTTTCATTTTCAAATTATTACTACTCTGTCCTCAACGCTTCAATCGGCCTGATTTTTACCGCTCTCTGTGCCGGGATCATCCCGATAATCAGTCCCAGAATAACCATTACGGACATAGCGCTGAATACGTTTCCATAATTAACCGTAGGGTTGTAGAACGGGAAGGTATCCTGATTCTGGGTCGCTACATTAAGAATAATCAGAACAAAAATTCCGAACATGAATCCAAGCAGCCCCGATGAGAGTGTAATTACCACACTTTCCAACAGGATCTGGTTTCTTACTTCAGCAGGTTTTGCGCCTAAGGCTCTTCGTATCCCGATTTCTTTGGTTCTTTCTTTTACCGTGATCAGAAGGATATTGGAGATCGCAATTACACCCGCCAGAATGGTAAGGGTTCCTACGATAATCGTGAGAAGCTGCATTCCGGTAAGAAAACCTGTCAGCTTTTTAAATTCTTTCCCGATATTGAAACTCATAAAGGCATTGGTATCTTCAGGAGATACTTTATTTTTATCTTTCAATACCTGTTTTACGTCTTCCTCTACAACTCCTAAATCTGCCGTTGGCTTGCCTACAATAGCAAACAGGTCAATCTGCTCCCCGGCATTGTACATTTTGGTATAGGTTGAAAGTGGAATATAGGCACTCTGATCGCTTTCAAAACCTCCTCCTTTTTTCACACGAAACACTCCGATGACGTTAAAGAACATCCCTTTTATATTCACTGATTTCCCGATTGGGCTTTCATTTTTCTTGGAATCGAAAAAGTTCTTGTAGATTTCTTCCCCAATCACTACTACATTTTTATTCCCCATCACATCGGCATCATTAATGTAACGTCCGAAAATAAGTTTCTTTTCCGAAATTTTATTTCCTACCGGATAGTCTCCTGTAAGACCATAAGTTCCTTTTTTGCCATTTCTTGACATGAGTTCCCCGGCAGTTCCGGTAAAACTTCCCCTGGAATTCTGCGGCGAAATATAATCTATTGCAGGAACTTTCTGTTTCAGCATATCCATATCAGACAGCTTCAGATGAAGCTGACGCCCTTTCGGAAAACCGTCATACGGAATGGAGGTATTTCCAGCAAACAAGAAAATGGAATTGGTAGCAAATCCTGAGAACAATTTATCAAAACCGTTTTCCATTCCTTTGGCAGCCCCAAGAAGGCTTACATATAAAAACATTCCCCAACCCACACCAATCATGGTAAGGAACGTACGAAGCTTATTATTTCTCAATGAATAATAAATTTCCTGCCAGGTATCTTTTTTAAATAAAATATTCACTTCTCTGAGTTGTATTTTTATATTTTCTTTACTATATCCTAATTACCTTTATTCGGTTCTCAACGCTTCAATCGGTTTGATCTTTGAAGCTCTGTACGCCGGAACGAACCCTGCGATAAGTCCGGAGAAAACCAATGCTATGAAAGCCATAATAATTTCTGTCGTACCTACACTCGGATTCACAATGAAGAATTCTTCGAGACTGTCCCCCATTAAGCTAAGGGTCAAAACTCCCACACCAACTCCTACAATACCTGAAATTACGGTAATCACAACACTTTCCTGTACAATCAGTCCTACAATGCTTCCCGGTTTAGCACCGATAGCTTTACGTACTCCGATCTCTTTGGTTCTTTCTTTTACGATATACACCATGATATTGCTGATTCCGATGATTCCGGCAAGCAGTGTTCCCATTCCAATAAATCCTACGATAATGGTAAGTACAAACATAAACTGGAAGGTTCCTTCCATATTCTTGGCGTTATTCCATACTCCTACTCCATTTTCGTCATCAGGAGAGACATTTTTTCTTGATTTTAATTTATCTTTAAGCTCATCTCCGTATTTAATTGCTTCCTGAGGAGTAAGCTTTTCATTATAGGCAATATAGACTGTATTGACCGTATCTGATCCTTTCTTCATCTGCTGAAGGGTTGTAATAGGAACCGTAATATGTCTTTCATCCCGGTCTCCCCCATCATCAGAAAATACGCCCACCACTTTGAACATGGTACCATTGATATCAAGATCTTTACCTACCGGGCTTCCGTTTTTGATAAGGTCTCTTTGCACCATTCTTCCGATTACCGCTATGTTCTGTTTTCTGTTCAGGTCCATAGGATTCAGGTAGCGTCCTTCTATAACTTTTCTGTTTTCGATAATCTGCTCTCCCGGCTCCGCACCGTTTATCTGATACATTCCGCTTTCCTTACCGTACTTCACCATCATACTCGTAGTATATCTCGGGCTGGCATCTCCCACTTTTTCTTTATCGGTATTGATCAGAAAATCATAATCGTCGTTATCCATCGTTACATTCCTGTCCGACTGGAGACCTCTGTAGGCCACCGTCGTTTTCCCTGTATAAATAGTGATCAGATTTTGGGCATCTCTTGCAAAACCCTGTGTAAAAGCATTCTGCAATCCTTTACCAATTCCGAACAGCACAATAAAGATAAATAGTCCCAAAGCTACCGTAAACCCCGAAAGTACCGTCCGCAATACATTACTGCGGATAGAACTGAATATTTCCTGCCAACGATCTAGGTCAAACATATTTTTTATTTTTTACTATGTAAAAAGTCAATTAACGATGTTGTGAATTTTCTCTGAAGTCAATTAACAAAGTAGTCAATTTTACGGCATCCAAAAATTCATGACTGACTATTCACACTTACTTTTGTCTTTATTTCAACATTCCGCTTAACAGGATAAATGTTGTCTTTATTAAATTTCCAATTTTTGTTAACTCCTCTTGTTTTATATAATCACAATCTATAATTATGTCAAAACAGGAATCTAATTCTATTACTGAGCCTCTTGTAATCTCAAAATATCTTTTTCTTTCCAACTCTGATTTTCTGGAGCATCCTTCGGTAATATTCAAAACAACAGAAGTTGATGCCCGGCGTATTTGATCAATCAGATTAAATCTTTCACTATCCGGAATTTTAATGAAAGTTTTATAGCACTCTTTTCGCAGTTCTTTAGCTGAAATATAAACATCAAGTTTGTAATGGTTCAGATTTAAAAACATTTTTATTTTTTTTCAAATTCATTTGTTGTTTTTTTAAATTTCGGAAAAAAATCAAATTCACTTGCGAAGCAAACTGACCATTCACCATTCATTTATAAGACAATCTGCTTTATAAACTCATCACTTTCTATGATTCCGTCCTTCAGCACAACGTTTCTCTTGGTTTGTGCGGCTACGTCCGGCTCATGGGTTACGACGATGATGGTTTTCCCTTCGTTATTGATGTCCTGAAGAAGCTTCATAATATCGTGGGTTGTTTTGGAATCCAACGCTCCTGTAGGCTCATCCGCCAGAACAATTTTAGGATCTGTAATCAAAGCTCTCGCGATAGCGACTCTTTGTTTCTGTCCTCCGGAAAGTTCATTAGGAAGATGGTTAGCCCATTGTGCAAGACCTACTTTCTCCAGGTATTCCATAGCTTTCTGGTTACGTTCTTTTCTTGGAACATTCTGATAATACAGAGGAAGGGCTACATTTTCCAGAGCGGTCTTATAGCCGATCAGATTGAAAGACTGGAAAATAAATCCTAAGAATTTACTTCTGTATTCTGCTGCTTTTACTTCAGACAAATGTTCAATAGGAACACCATCCAGTTCATAGGTTCCTGAATCTTTTTCATCCAGAATTCCAATAATATTAAGAAGCGTGGATTTCCCGGAACCGGAACTTCCCATAATAGAAACAAATTCGCCTTCGGAAATATTGAGGTTGATTCCCTTGAGAACGTGCAGCTTACTTTTCCCGGTGTCGTATGATTTATGTAAATCCTGAATTACTAACATTGAGTGATCTATGATTTTATACCCAATAAGTAGATGATATTTTCAATTTGTTACAAGAACCCGAATTTATTCAAATATTTTATTGTTTAATAAATCAACCCTTTATTTATAGCACATTACAAAACATTGTTTAACTGTAACTATAGATTTCCATATATTTTTTGTCAATAACCCTGTCTAAGCCATTATCTGCGCTACTTTCATGTAAATGTGGAAAACTTTTAGAGTTAAAAGTCAGCCAATTAGTATTTAGGGCTTTCAAAATCAGTTCTTTTTTTCGAACTTTGTACTTAGTTCTTTACAAGAAACTGCTGCTTATCAAAGTGAATAACTTTCAAACATAAGCACCAAATAAACAGAAAGTTAACTGTTATACCAACGTTATCCACAGTGATGTAAATTATTTAATTTTAAAGATATTTTAATATGGGAATTTTTGATAAAAGAGTAAGCTACAAGCCATTTGAATACCCTGAGGTTCTTCAATTTGTAGAAGCGATCAACAAATCGTTCTGGGTACATTCGGAAGTTGACTTTACTGCAGATGTTCAGGATTTTCATTCGCAACTTGAACCACACGAAAAAAATGCTGTGAAAAATGCTCTTTTAGCTATTGCACAGATCGAGGTGTCTGTAAAGACATTCTGGGGAAACCTGTACAATCACCTTCCAAAACCTGAATTCAACGGACTTGGAGCTACTTTTGCCGAATGTGAGTTCCGTCATTCTGAAGCGTATTCCCGTTTATTGGAGGTATTAGGGTATAATGAAGAATTCCTTAGCGTTATAGAGATTCCGGCTGTAAAAAAGAGAATAGACTTCCTGTCGAATGTTTTAAAACACGCCAACTCTACAACTCCGAAAGAATATGTGTCCTCTCTTTTATTATTCAGCATCCTGATTGAAAACGTATCGCTTTTCTCACAATTTGCGATCATTCTTTCTTTCACAAGATTCAAAGGATACATGAAAAATGTTTCCAACATCATTGCATGGACCTCTGTAGATGAACAAATCCACGCCAATGCGGGAATTTACCTGATCAACAAGATCCGTGAAGAACAACCCAACCTTCTTACCGATTCAGATATTGAAGACATCTATACTTTAGTAGATCAGTCTATTGAGCTGGAAGGTGAAATCTTAGACTGGATCTTTGAGTTAGGAGAACTAAGCGTTTTCTCAAGAGAAGACCTTCTGAACTTCATGAAATACCGAGTAGACGACAGTCTGAAAAAAATCAATATGGAAACCCGCTACAACATTTCTCCTGAGCAATACCGCCCGATGAAATGGTTTGAAGAAGAAGTTTTCGCCAACTCTATGGATGATTTCTTTGCCAAAAGACCGGTTGATTACACGAAACACGATAAGAGTATTACAGCCAACGACCTGTTTTAATGAATGAGGCGCGAGCGAAGCGAGCGTCGAAACAGATAGTATTAGAGATATCATTCTGAGAATCCTTTTCTCAAAATAAATATACAATACCAAAACGCAAAGCAAATGATTAATGTAATTGTAACCTACACCGTAAGCCCTGAATTTGTTTCAGAAAATAAAGCCAATATTCAACAGTTTCTGGATGATTTTCAGAATTTAGATCAGGAAACATTTGAATATAAGGTGTATGTAAAAGAAGACGGTGTTACGTTTCTGCATTACTCCAATTACATCAATGAAGAGGCTCAGTATGAGGTTTTAAATGTTCCGTCTTTTAAGGAATTTCAAAGATTAAGAGACGAAAGCGGACTGAACGGGTCCCACAAAGTAGAAATTTTACAATCAATATAACAACAAAATTCCGGAGTATATAACCTTACTCCGGAATTCGAAAATATAACATCTATGGAAGAGCAAAATTCAAATATCTGGTGGCTCAATGAGGAATCTGAGCAAATGCTGAACAGAGGCTACCTGCTGAAAGGAGAAACAGTAGAAGGAGCTATTGACAGAATCACCACTGCAGCTGCTAAAAAACTATACAAGCCGGAACTACAGCCTGCTTTTAAAGAAATGATCACCAAAGGATGGATCAGTTTCTCTTCTCCTGTCTGGGCCAATATGGGAACACAGAGAGGTCTTCCTATTTCTTGTTTCAATGTTCATATCCCGGATAGTATTGAAGGAATTACCCACAAAATGGGTGAGGTAATTATGCAGACTAAGATCGGGGGCGGAACTTCAGGATATTTCGGAGAGCTTCGTAACAGAGGTACTGCGGTAACTGATAACGGTAAATCTTCAGGAGCTGTTTCTTTCATGAAATTGTTCGACACTGCTATGGATGTAGTTTCCCAGGGCGGTGTAAGAAGAGGAGCCTTTGCGGCCTATCTTGATATTGATCACGGGGATATTGAAGAATTTTTATCTATCAAAGATATCGGAAGTCCAATCCAGAACCTGTTCACAGGAATCTGTGTTCCGGATTACTGGATGCAGGATATGATTGATGGTGACATGGACAAGCGTAAGATCTGGGCTAGAGTTCTGGAAAGCCGTCAGCAGAAAGGCCTACCCTATATTTTCTTTACAGATAATGTGAACAGAAATAAGCCTCAGGTTTATAAAGATTTGGGAATGCCTGTGAATGCAAGTAACCTTTGCTCTGAAATCATGCTTCCTTCTACCAGAGAAGAATCTTTTATCTGCTGTTTATCTTCTATGAACTTAGAACTTTATGATGAATGGAAAGATACAGATGCTGTAAAACTTGCCGTTTACTTCCTGGATGCTGTTTTAACTGAATTTATCGAAAAAACAGAAGGAAACTATTACCTGCAGGGAGCAAGAAACTTTGCCTTACGTCACAGAGCGCTTGGATTGGGCGTTCTAGGATACCATTCGTATTTACAGAAAAATATGATTCCGTTTGAAAGTTTTGAAGCTACTCAGTTCAATGCAAGAGCTTTCAGACATATCAAAGAACAGGCGGAACAGGCTTCAAGAGAACTGGCTAATATTTATGGTGAACCGGAATTATTAAAAGGATACGGATTGAGAAACACCACAACAATGGCCATTGCTCCTACCACTTCAAGTTCTGCAATTTTAGGACAGACTTCCCCGGGAATCGAGCCTTTTGCATCTAACTATTATAAAGCAGGTCTTGCTAAAGGAAACTTTATGCGTAAAAACAAATACCTTGCAAAATTATTGGAAGAAAAAGGGTTAGACAATGAAGAAACATGGAGAACCATTATGCTGAACCACGGTTCTGTACAACATTTGACAGAACTTACTGACGAAGAAAAAGCAGTGTTCAAAACATTCAAGGAAATTTCTCCAATGGAAATTATTTCCCAGGCTGCGCAAAGACAACAGTATATTGACCAGGCACAATCTCTGAACCTTCAGATTCCATCTACAATGCCGGTAAAAGATGTTAACTATCTTTATATTGAAGCATGGAAGAAAGGAGTGAAAACTCTTTACTATCAAAGAAGTTCATCTGTATCCAAAGAAATGATGGTCAACTTTGTATCTTGTTCTTCCTGCGAAGCATAATTCACAAATAATAAACTTTTTATATACACAAAAGCACGCTATTCAGCGTGCTTTTTTTATGATAAATAAAAATTTAACAAATTTTAACATATTTAATATTTTTATTAAATATATACTCAATCATTTACCAACACTAAGAATAATCAATGTTCACTCTCCGACGGGTGAATCAAATCCTCCTATCGCAGAGATCAGGCCATTGTTATATCATAATTTTATCTACATTTGTTCAATATTACACTATGATTATTCAATTATACAGAAAAATATAAACTAAAATATCTCAATTAAATTAATATTTAACATAATAATAGAAATATTATAACCTGTATTGAAAAATCATATCAATATAAAAACACAGAAAAAAATTAATATTAATCAATAGTACCTTTTATTAGAAAAAACACACAATACTACCTTTAAGCAATTAACTTCTTACTGACATCTGGTTTGTCAATAAGATCAAAACACACAAAAAAATTATTTCGACATGTACAAAATTATTACCTTAGTTTTGGTGATGGCTTTCTGTTCCATTACTGCGCAGGTGGGCATTAATACCGCCTCACCTGATCAAAGTGCTGCTTTAGATGTTACCAGCACTTCAAAAGGAGTTTTACTCCCAAGAATCACCACCCTCACTTCAGTTACCAATCCCGCTACAGGACTTGTCATTTTTGACAGCAACAAGAAATGTATCAGTCAGAATGTGGGAACTCCCGCAGCCCCTGACTGGGTATGTCTTTCTCCCTATGCAGCTAGATTCTTCTATATGCCCAGCGTAGTTTTCGACACCACAACAACCGCTACCGGGCAGACAAAAGATTTGTATACCTTATACAAAAATCAGTTTTCGAACGTCGCTGCTAACGCAAGGAGCGCTTCAGCGCCGGCCTCCATTCCATTTTTCCCAAATGCTACCGATCTGTATTATTATGTAACAGGCTATGATCCGGCTGTATTTAAAATCAACAGCATAAGCAGTACAGGTGTCCTGAATTATGATATCCTGTCCAATGCAACCTCTGCATCTTTCATCAATATTGTTTTTGTTGTAAAATAAACAGTCATGGAAAAGATTTTTAAAAGACCATCATTGATGTGTCTGTTATTCAGCCTGCTCGCTCATTTCGCCTACGCACAGACAGACAGTACAGAAGTAGCCAGTATTTACGGATTTTATTCGTATTCAAGTTCATTGATGAATGCTTCTTCAGCATCTGAACTCAGCATCCAGGGAAATGCAACGCATACTTCAACAGGAGTACAGCTTACCCCAGCCAGCACAGGGCAATTCGGAGGATTATTTATCAATGGAAGAACATTCACTTCAGTTAATGGGCTGCATGTTGAATTTGAGTATGATATGAAAAATGGGGCACCCCTAAGCGGAGCCTATGGAGACGGACTTTCATTCTTTCTGTATGACGGTTCTGTGACTAATCCGGTTATCGGATCACCGGGTGCAGGACTTGGATATGCTTATAACAGAGCAAAAGACACGTATGCCTCCCAACGTAAAGCCGGACTTACCGGAGCTTATTTGGGTATTGCTTTGGATGAATTCGGAAATTTTAAAGCAAAACGGTTCCAGGGAGAATCCAGGGTAAATGGTATTTCGGGAGTCACATGGAGCCAGGGAGGGAGCCATGTAACATTAAGAGGAGCCAAGGGTGCAGCCATCAATACAACAGGTTTAGGAGACGGATATACAGGTTATCCGGTTCTGACAACCCGTACCACCTTAAGCAATTCCGGAACTGTTGGCAGAATATTACAAACCAACAGAAGTTACGCAGCATCCACCAATACGCTTTCCTCTGTATTTGATCTCAGAAATAACAGTGGCGAATTCAGGAAAGTATATCTTGATCTGATCCCGCATTTTACCAGTCCTACCACAACCGACGGATTTGATATCAAAGTGGATATACAGACCTTACAAAACGGAACACCGGTTAATGTGATCAATTATTATCATTATCCAACTTCAGTACCTTACACTGAAAATGCTAATCCGCAGACAAGTGATTTTAACAATTCTGATACTGAAGGAACCGCAACAAACCAGACCCTGAATGCAACCGTTCCTTCTTTTCTGAAATTAGGTTTTGCTGCAGCTACAGGAGCCGCTTATCAGCAGCATATTATCCGAAATGTAAAACTTACACTTCCCTATTCTGCAGTAGCTAATGATGATGTTGCTTCAACATGTAAATTTCAACCCGTCTCTATTCCGGTATTCAATAATGATATAGCATATAAAGGCCCGATCAGCATTGTAACACCGCCAGTAGGAAGCAAAGATAATATTGACTATTCAACCTTTAGTTTTACTAAAAATAATGATACAGATCTTACTCTGTACCGTAAAAAAATAACAGCACAGGGAACATGGAGCTATAATAAATCTACAGGTATTGTCACGTTCAGCCCTTCCAGCGGGTTTACCGGAACAACTACAATGACTTATACCATCAAAGGAAAAACTTTAAAAGACAGCAACGGAAAAATCGTTGAACCTTATGGAGATACTGCATACAGATCCGTTCCCGCAACCATTACGGTTAATTTGAAAACCTCAGGATGTATCTATGCTGTTGTTTCCAACAAAATGGTAACACAGGGTATCAAGTAAAACACAAATTCATCATAAAAAGCTGCACGTTTTGTTTGCAGCTTTTATTTTTAATAACCGCTTAAAAAACTTAATAACCTGATAAGCTGCCCCAATGATTTTATTAGTTTGAAGACATCAATCAGCAAAAAATTGTCTAATTTTAAACAATAAAATAAATTAATATGAAATTCGGACAAGTAGAGGATCCTTCAAAAATAGATTTCACACTACCAAAAGACCACCCGCGCACAAAAGATATTTTAAGCCAGAACAAAAAAGGACTGGATACTATTTCCATTGGATGTGCTAAATGGAATAAAACCGATCTGAAAGGATTTTACCCTAAAGGAACTAAAGACGAACTGACTTATTATGCCACTCAGTTTAATTCTATTGAGCTGAATGCAACATTCTATGGGATGCCTACACCTGAACAGGTAATGACATGGAAAGAAAAAACCCCCGAAAATTTTAAATTTTTCCCTAAAATAACCAATACCGTATCTCATTTCAGAAGACTAATTGATGTAACTGAACCGGTAACTCATTTTGCCCAGGCTGTTATGAATTTCGATGAAAAACTGGGTATGGCTTTCCTTCAGCTTCATGATAATTTCAAGCCAAAAGACTATGACAGACTTGAAAAGTTTGTAAAAGACTGGCCTAAAGAAGTTCCCTTGGCAATTGAGCTCCGGAATACCGAATGGTTTACTAATGAAGAAATTCTGAATACAACCTGCGAGCTGTTTGAGGCTCATAACATCACCAATATTATTGTGGATACTGCAGGAAGAAGAGATATGCTTCACATGCGCCTGACTACCCCAAACGCCTTCATCCGTTATGTGGGAGCCAACGCCGAAAGTGATTATAACCGACTGGATGACTGGATGGAACATTTAACCCGATGGAAAAAAGAAGGTCTTCAGAATCTGTATTTTTTTGTTCATCAGAATGTTGAGAAAGCGTCACCATTGCTTTCTGCTTACTTCATCAAGAAAATGAATGAAGCATGGAAAACAGATCTTCACATTCCTCATATGGCCGTTGAAAGTACAGGCAGTCTTTTTTAATCAGAACAAAAATTATTTCAGTATAAAACAGGCTTCCGAAAATAAAATCTTTCAAAACACTGGTTTATATTGAAAAAATTAGTATTTTAGAGTATACCGATGTTCCCATAGAGCGAGTATACTTTAAAATACGAAATGTCATGGAAAAAAAAATTTGTACAATCAGCATTGTCAGTGATTCGTTGGGCGATGAATATACTTTTTATGAAGATCATAAAATAAAAAGGGTTTACGACAATCATAGTTTAAATTCACACCAGACGGAATGGCTGGAACCTCAGCAGATCAGCAAGCAAAATAAAGATAAATTAATCAGAAGCTGCCCCGAAGAACACAAAGAACAGGTCATGCTTATTCTGGATTATCCTTAATATGAGTAATAGGCAATAGGTAATATACCTGAAAATGTATTACTTATTGCTTATCTTTTCTCAGCAGCAGCACTAAATTCAGAAACAGAAGAAGAAAATCCAGGCTTACCCAGATTCCCAATTTTGCATTTTCATAATTGTAGGCATCTACCTGCTTTTTTGCCATATCAGAGAGCTTTACACTTTGATTGATATAATTCTGCACTTCCACAATCTGATCCATATTTTTATTAGGTACAGAATGCTGGGAAAAATAGACCATATTCTTTTTGCCCAGATACCCTACAATCCAGTATTCATCAGACTTACTCATCTGCAGATATTCAATTCTGTAATATTCCGGACGTATTTTACCGATGTGTCTGGGAAGTAATTCTCCATTGGCATCATGATCAACACTAATCAGATAAAAATCCAGCGTTTGAGGAAGTTTATTAATCACCTGAAGTCCTACTGAATTATCAACAAACCCAACAGCACTTTTTTTAATAAACCAATAGGTAAAAATAGAAATAGAAAAGACTACCGTAAGAATACGAAAGAGTTTTGCCCATTTTGCCATCCTCCCCGATTTTACTTTAGACAAAACCAGAGAAAGCACACAAGCCCAAAAGATAACAAAAATGATAAATTCCATACTGCAAAGATACTGATTTCACCCGAGTTTGGTAAAAACAGAAGATAAAGGCCGGATATAAGGAAGCTTTGTGAAGCCTGAAAACCAATGAAAATTCATTATCAGGCTTATACCATTAGAAAAATTATAGTACGACGGATAATAAAAATGGTACCTTCCCTCTTCCGGCCTTAATTTAAAATATTATATTAGTCAACATTCCATTCTTTGTAGAACTGATCCAGGAACGCCTGCATAAAATCATGTCTTTCCTGAGCCAGTTTTTTACCCGTTTCGGTATTCATCATATCTTTTAAAAGCAGTAGTTTCTCATAGAAATGATTGATGGTAGTTCCGTTCGATTTTTTATACTGGTCTTTGGTCATCCCAAGATCAGGTTTAATTTCCGGATCATACATCGGATTGTTTTTATACCCTCCGAAGTTGAATGTTCTTCCGATCCCAATAGCACCTATTGCATCAATACGGTCTGCGTCCTGAACAATTTTAAGTTCAATGGACGGATTGGCAGGGATTTCAGCTCTGTTTTTAAATGAAATATTCCTAATAATAAACAAAACCTGTTCAATCACTTCTTCCGGAACCTTCTGTTCTTCCAAAAATGCTCTCGAAATTTTCGGAGCTATGGTTTCATCTCCGTTGTGAAATTTAGGATCTGCAATATCATGCAGCAATGCAGACAGCTCTACAACATCATGATTACAATCCTCTGTTGCTGCAATTTTTTTTGAAAGCTTCCATACTCTTTCAATGTGATACCAGTCATGTCCGGCTTCCGCACCTTCCAGTTTTTCTTTTACAAATGCTACCGTGTTTTCAATTACGCTTTTCATGAGTTCTTTAATTCGTTTAAAATAATACTCCAGAGTTTTTGATTATAGCTTCTGAAAAAATTAACATGCCCAATCTCTTTTTTATCAGATTCGGAAGTTTTTACCAGTCGGTAGGTGGGCTTAAGATTAGGATAGGTATCATTCAAAAGACTCAGAACGCCTTTTTCTGTCAGCCATATATCATCTTCAGCACGGATCACGAATGTTTTCTGGGTTAATTTTTTAGAATGATCATCAATTTTCTCCAGCAGCCTGTTGGTTGATTTCTTGTTTAAAATTAAGGTTCTCCAGTCAAATGCGCAATTTTTCGGGAGACTTTCTCCCAGTCCGAACCAATGTGCCGGAAAATATCCTAATAACCTAGTTGTTACAGGCTGTGCAATCCCGAATCCCAGATAGGCTTCAATTTTGGTCTTTCCTTTTAAATTTCCGACAAAAGCGTTTTGTGTACCTACAAAGATAAATTCATCAAACATCACTGAGTCTTCATTCATTCCCAGAATCAATGCTCCTACTGAATGCCCCAGACAATATTTTTTATATTCCGGGAACTTAGCTTTTATATACTGCGTCAATGTTTTATAATCTACTGATCCCCAGGTTCGCATTGAAGCTTTGAATCCTTTCATTTCGGCAGGTTTAGAAAGACCTATTCCTCTGTAGTCATAGGTAATTACAGTAAATCCCTGCTCTGAAAAGTACTGGGCAAAAGAAAAATAGACCTGCTGCTTTACCCCTGTTGCCGAATTAATGAGAAGAAGGCTTCCATTACTTTTTTCAGGCCGAAAAAGGTGTGCTGTAAGTGATATGTGATCCTTTGTAGTAAGCAAAAGTTTTTCCATACAGGTAAAAAGAAAAAATCCACTATAAAAGTGGAAATTTTACTTATCATTTTATACAAAATCTCAGAGTTTCGATATGTGGCAAATAGCTTTAAAAGAAATCTGACATTTGTGGCAGTCCTGTCTGTGATCCTTTTCCTCTGGAAACTCTTGATGAAACTTCATTTCCGAACTTTACACATTCTTCAATAGAATTCCCGTGGCAGAGTGCAATAGCAAATCCTGAGGTAAAAGCATCTCCCATTCCCATTTTATAAACGGTCTCATCTTTATCGTTCCTGTAGTACTTCATTGCCGTTCCATCAAAATAAATGGTGGAATTGGTATCATCTCTTACAAAAACCTTATTGAAATATTTCTTAAGTACTTCTTCCCGCTGTTCTTCACCAAAAAGAATATATAGCTCACTGCTTTTAGCGACAATAAAATCTGCATTTTCGATGAGTTCATCACTGATTTTCATCGCCGGTGAAGCGTAAAGCCCTACTTTCTTGCCATACTTTTTGGCTTTTTTTACAGTATATTCTACTGCTTCCATCGCTACTTCCAGCTGAACAAGCACGAGGTCTGCCGTATGGAAATAACGGTCTGCTTCTTCTATATGTTCTATACTCAAGCAGTTGTTGGCTGCGGGTACTACCACAATGGCTGCATTTCCATTACTGGTTGTTACATATGCTGTTCCGGTTGCTTCACGATCTGTTTCATGAACAAAACCTACGTTTACATTTTCGCTCACCAGGTTTCTCATGATTTGCTGACCCAGAGGATCCATTCCCACACACCCAACAAAGTATACACTGGCTCCAAGTCTTGCTGTTCCAACAGCCTGATTGGCTCCTTTGCCTCCGAAATAGCTGTCTGAATTGACGGCTAAAACCGTTTCATTCGGCTGGGGAAGTTTTTCAGTTTCTAAAACCAGATCAATAGATGAACTGCCTACAACAATAATTTTGGGTTGTTCAGATGAGAAATTCATTGGTGTTTTTCATTAATTTAATAAAAATTTCTTCCGGAAATATCGTTTCAAAAATAGCTAATTTAATTAACTTATTTCAATAAATTCTGTAATTATCTTAACTGGCTTTCCTTCCTTATCATACGCAATATAGCTGGCGTAAAATCCTTCTCCATATCCGGTTTCAAATGCAAAAATAGTTCCCGGATGATCTTCAGAAGGTTTCAGAAAAGCATACTGATCTATAGCTCCGTTTTCATCGAAAAAATATTCATGGAAGAATTCTTCATAAATGCCCATGAAGTCTACACCTTTGCTGTGATAAAGTCTTTTTTCCAGTTCGTTGAGGCTGTTCTGGGTATCTGCATCCATAAAGCATCCCATTCCGCTTTCTACCGGATATCCGAAGACTTCTTCATCTGTAAGATCTTTGATATTCTGGCCTGCAGTAACCGCCATTTTCCAATCTGTAACGGTTTCTGTGCTGAAAATAATTTCAGCATATGCCACACAGTTACTTTCTCTTTCTTTATGCAGCAGAACAGAGAAGTTTCCTTTTGGAAATTCTGTAGAGAAAGACAGCATATCATTGGTGATCAAAGGATCACAAGCCACCAGCTTCCCACTGGAAAGGTAGATCTTTCCGACTTCAAAGCTTTCAAGTAAAGGACTTTCTACAAACTCTTTTGAGAACAGCTTTTTTATATTTTCTATGTGTGTCATTTTAATTCTTCTTTTTAAATTGTCAGGCTGAACACGTTTTGTGCCCAGCCTGACATTTTGATAAAGCTATTGTCTAAGTTACAAACTTTTCAGTTTCTCTTCCAAAATAGCAATTTTATCCTGAGCATCTTTCTGCTTCTTACGTTCTACTTCTACCACTTCCGGTTTGGCGTTGGCTACAAACTTTTCATTGGAAAGCTTCTTTTCTACAGAGATCAGGAAGCCTTTAAGATATTTCAGTTCTTCTTCTGTTTTCTCTTTTTCTTCTCCTAAATCCAGGCTTTCACTTAAAGGAATAGAAACTTCTGTAGCTCCTACTAGGAATGTAAAGCTTGGTTTATCTGTTTTTGTTCCAAAATGAATTTCAGAAACGTTGGCCAGTTTTCTGATCACCGCTTCGTTCGCAAATTCAGTTGCATTGGTATAAATTTCAGCGGCTTCTCTAGGAGAAATCCCTTTAGTCTGACGGTAGTTTCTAATCCCGGAGATCAATTCTTCTGCTATTTCAAACTTTCGGATTACCTCTTCATTAAATTCACCTGCTTTTTTCTGCTGAGCAATGATTAATGCTTCTTCCGTACTTCTTTCTGAAATCAACTGCCAGATTTCTTCTGACTGGAAAGGCATAAACGGATGAACTAATTTCATTAATTCTTCAAAAAGTGCAACCGTTTTATGATAAACATCTTTAGAAATACCTTCTCCATAGTTAGGCTTAATGGCTTCAAGATATGACCCGCAAAAATCGTCCCAAATCAATTTATAGATCAGGTGCAAAGCATCAGAAATTCTAAATTTTGTGAACTGATCATCAATTTCAGCAATGGTTTTATTCAGTTTATTCTCAAACCACTCGATGGTCTGGTTTTCTGTATCATTAGCCGGTTTATCTTCATGATTCCACATATTGATCAAACGGAAGGCACTCCAAATCTTCGTCATAAAGTTTCTTCCCTGAAGCATCAGGTCTTCATCAAAAAGAAGGTCATTTCCGGCTGCAGAACTCAATAAAACTCCTACACGAACTCCATCTGCACCATATTTATCCATTAAATCAATAGGATCCGGAGAATTCCCTAAAGATTTAGACATCTTTCTTCTCTGTTTATCTCTTACGATCCCTGTGAAGTATACATTTTTAAAAGGAACTTCTTTTCTGTACTCCAATCCGGCCATGATCATTCTGGCTACCCAGAAGAAAATAATATCCGGACCTGTTACCAGATCAGATGTTGGATAATAATAATTGATATCCTTGTTTTCAGGATCAAGCAGCCCGTCAAACACAGACATTGGCCATAGCCATGATGAAAACCAGGTATCCAATGCATCATCATCCTGTCTAAGATTTTCTATAACCAGTTCTTGATTTCCGGTTTTCTGTTTTGCTAATTCTAAAGCATCTTCTTTTGTTTCAGCAACTACAAAATCTTCATCTCCGGTTCCATAATAATAGGCTGGAATCTGCTGCCCCCACCAAAGCTGGCGGGAAATATTCCAGTCGCGGATGTTTTCCATCCAGTGTTTATAGGTGTTTTTAAACTTCTCAGGATAAAATTTCACCTCATCATCCATTACTACATCCAAAGCTGGTTTGGCAATTTCAGACATTTTCAGGAACCACTGTACAGAAACTTTAGGTTCAATAACTGCCCCTGTTCTTTCGGATGTTCCTACTTTATTTACATAATCTTCAGCTTTCAGAAAAAGATCTTTTTCCTGCAATTCTTTGGCGATCTGCTTTCTTACCTCAAATCTGTTCTGACCTGCGTAATGAAGCCCGTGCTCATTAAGGTTTCCGTCATCATCCAAAGCATCAATCATCGGAAGATTATGCTTCTGCCCGATTTCGTAGTCATTGGTATCGTGAGCAGGGGTAATTTTCAATGCTCCTGTTCCGAATTCAATATCTACATATTCATCTTCAATAATCGGGATCACTCTGTTAACGATTGGTACAATTACATTTTTACCTTTCAGATGTGCATATCTTTCATCATTCGGATTGATACATATGGCAGTATCTCCGAAAATGGTTTCAGGACGTGTAGTAGCTACCGAAAGGAATTCTTCTGAACCTTCGATTTTATATTTAAGGAAATACAGCTTACCATTCTGTTCTTTAAAGATAACTTCCTCATCTGAAATATTGGTTTTAGCTTCAGGATCCCAGTTTACCATTCTGTAACCTCTGTAGATCAATCCCTTATTATAAAGGTCTACAAAAGATTTGATTACCTGCTGTGAAAGCTTGTCTTCCATGGTGAAACGGGTTCTGTCCCAGTCGCATGAACATCCTAATTTTTTCAATTGATCAAGAATTGTCCCTCCGTATTTATCGGTCCAGTCCCAGGCATGTTTTAAGAATTCTTCACGGGTAATATCAGATTTATTGACCCCTTCAGACTTCAGTTTAGCAACAACTTTAGCTTCAGTAGCAATTGAAGCGTGATCTGTTCCCGGAATCCAGCAGGCATTAAAGCCCTGCATTCTTGCACGACGGACCAGAACATCCTGAATGGTATTGTTAAGCATATGCCCCATGTGTAAGATCCCCGTTACGTTTGGCGGAGGAATTACAACAGTATACGGCGGCTTGTCATTCGGTTCTGAATGGAAGTACTTGTTTTCCATCCAGTAATTGTACCACTTTTGTTCTGTTTCCTGTGGATTGTACTTTTCTGAAATCTGCATAAATTCTATTTCTTTAATTTACAATTTGCAAAAATAGTCTAAAGAAAAAAAATTTTAAGTATGAATTAAAATAATTTTTAACTTTGTTTCTCAAAATTTATCTAACAAACATATTAACATTCAAGAATATGAAAAAATTAATTGCAGGAATTGCATTATTTGGGACATTTGCTCTGGCATCTGCACAGACTATTACATTTGACAGAACTGTTTTTGATTACGGAACGATCAAAACCAATGCTGACGGGACAAGATTCTTCACAGTAACGAACACTGGTGATAAACCTCTGATCATTTCAAATGTAAAACCTTCTTGCGGATGTACAACTCCTGAATTCAGCCAGGACCCGATTATGCCAGGAAAATCTGCTAAAATCAAAGTTGGATACAATACTGCATCAAACGGACCTTTCAATAAAATGATTGAAGTATTTTCTAATGACCCGGCTAACAGCAGAAGTGTAATCCACATTCAAGGGACTGTAGATCCAAACGCTCCTGAACCGAAGCCGTTAACACCTGCAGAGCAGAAAGCTGCTGCTAAGGCTGAGAAAAAAGCTGCTAAACTTGCAAAAAGAGCTGCTGCAAAGTAATCTCTACTTAAAAAAATAAAAGAACCGTCTTCATTTGGAGACGGTTTTTTTATTACATTTATAGTACTGTAGACATAAGATATACGGAATTCTGTTTCAAAAATCCGGATCTACAAGAAATTTAAGACACTTTTTAATCTTTAATACAATATGGACACCAATTTCTCAGACGATTTTCAGATAAATGGAAAATTCTCAATAAAAAAAACATCAACAGCCTATAAAGGAAAGCTCACTAAAGAAGAAGGCGCACAATTGCTGATCAAAGAAAAGGAAAAGCTTCGTGAGCTTCAGGAAAAACTATATGCTGATGGCAGCCAGTCCCTTCTGGTTGTTCTTCAGGCTATGGATGCTGCCGGAAAAGACAGCCTTATTGAGCACGTTTTCGGAGGAGTAAATCCGCAGGGATGTAATGTTACCAGCTTCAAAACACCAAGTTCCAAAGAATATTCCCATGATTTTTTATGGAGGCATTATCTTGCTCTTCCTCAGAAAGGGATGATAGGAATCTTCAACAGATCCCATTATGAAAGTGTTCTGGTGTGTAAAGTACATCCTGAGTATAACCTCAGTGAGAAAACCTGGTCTTCGGTAAAAGATTTTGACAACCAGTTCTGGGAAAACAGATATGAAAGCATCCGGAATTTTGAAAAACATCTGGCTCAAAACGGAACAACGATTGTCAAGATATTTTTAAACGTTTCTAAAGATGAGCAGAAGAAAAGGCTTCTGGACAGAATCAACGAGCAGGAGAAAAACTGGAAATTTTCTACGGGAGATCTTCCCGAAAGAGCTTTATTCAGTCAATATATGGAAGCTTACGAAACGGCGATTAATGAAACCTCAAAAGACCATGCTCCCTGGTATGTGCTTCCTGCAGACAATAAATGGTTTGCAAGAGTAGCCGCTATACAGATCATTATTGATACTCTGGAAAGGATGAATCTAAAGTATCCTCAGCTGGATGAAAAAGAAAAAGCAGGGTTAGACCAAGCTAAAATAACACTTGAAAGTGAATAATCTACTAATGTAACATACTAATTCATAGTTAAATAAAATAGTTAAATTTTATATAAAAATCCCTATTCCATGAATAATATATTGTTCATGTCAGTTTTTTTTATAATTTTATCAAAAATTAAGAACACCAAACCTTATTAACTATTAACTATGAAAAAATTATTATTATCAGCAGCCGCTGTGATATGTCTTGTTTCCTGTAACAATGAAAATGCCTCTGCAAATACTGTACAAAGTATGAAAACACCGCAGATGGAAAACTTCGACAAAGCTTTCAAAAGCCTGGGTGATCCCCAAAACAGACCTACTGAAGAGGAGAAAAAAAGAAATACCTCTGAACTGAGCGACAGAAGAAAAGCACTTCTGGTTCCGGCTTCTAAAGAACTGATCCTTTCCACCGGAGTAACTGAAAACGAACTCATGAGAAAAACAGGTGGTGATATGAGCCAGATCATTGTCTGGGCTACCCAGATCTATATGAAAAAAAGTGATGAGATCCGTAAGAATATCAAATCTGAAAAATAAGTCATGAAAAAGCTTTTATCACTATTAGGAATTCTATCTGTTTCTTTAATGTACGCACAGGGAGGTCCTCTCATCATCATGAACCAGTCTGTGAATTATGATTACCGGGGAAACATTTTTGCCAATAATTTTGCAGGAGCAGGCTGTAACCCAGTTGTAGCCTCTAACAATCCCACCATGTTACGGGTGCCAGCCGGGACTACGGTACAATACGATAATTTCCGGGACCAATATATTCCTGGATCTCAAAGTTCTGTGGCTACCTGGTCGGTTCTTCTTGCGACAGGAGGTACGCCTAGCTTACGCCCCTGGAACCATCCCAGCCTGGTGCCGGGAGGAGTTATTTCCAACAACACGAAATGGTCTATGTCTAAGTTTCAGATGTTTCATGCCGGAACACTTGATCCGGAGACTTATTTTTACGGAAATATCGGAGATGCAGCCAACCCTTGTGTCAATAATGTAGATTACATCAATGCACTTCCAATGGGCGATGCATCGTGGTTTACCATTACTACCGGAGGTACGGTCTATACATATCTGCTCATCAACTAAAACTAATAACCCATATTATCTATGAAAAAAATAGCATTACTTTTATCAGTAGCAGCAGGAGCTCTTGTTTTTGCTCAAAGTTCACCTATTATCATACAGAATTACAGTGTCTCAGATGCAGTGGGCAGATTCCGGACAGGAATGCCGGGAGGGGCTCCGGGACCTCTGATGTATGCGGCACCTAATCCGCCCTATGGTTCTTATACGATTCCGGCCGGAGGTTTTACCCAATATGACTCCTTCAGTACTACGGGAACAGCAACGTTCCCTATTGTCAAATGGTACGTTACAGATTATACCAACCCAGCCAATAATGGAGGATATGACTATAATCATCCGTTTATAACGACAATGAACTCTGTGAATGAATGGGCGGGCTTCCATTTCTGGCTTCACGATCCGGTAACCGGAGCTGCTGATATTTATGAGCTGGGAGATCCTACGATTTATTCAGGATTCAGTAATTCGCTGACCGGTACTTTTTCCAGTGCTGACTGGTTTACGATTACTACGCCTAGTGGCCCCACCACTTATCTGCAGATCTTTTAAAAGAACAACTGCTTTATAGCAGTTTATTTAATTGAACACTATCTATACGGAAGCTTAAATTTTAGACTTCCAAGGTTTTTTAATGTCAATTTCCAAAACATATTCAAGACTTATTTTAATAAAAAGTAATTATGAAAAAGCATTTTTTTATGGCGGCTTTTGCTGCTTTGATTCTGGCTTCATGTAACAACGAAAGTACAGCTGTAAACACAGTAGAAAGCATGAAAACTCCGCAAATGGAGAACTTTGACAAAGCATTCAAGAGTTTGGGAGATCCACAGAACAGGCCTACTGAAGAGGAGAAAAAAAGAAACACCTCTGAACTGAGCGACAGAAGAAAAGCACTTCTGGTGCCTGCTTCCAAAGAGCTGATTCTTTCTTCCGGAGTAACTGAAGCCGAACTGATGAGAAAAACAGGCGGCGATATGAGCCAGATCATTGTTTGGGCCACCCAGATCTACATGAAGAAAAGTGATGAGATCCGTAAAAATATCAAAGCTGAAAAATAATAGTTCATGAAAAAAACATTAGCATTATTAGGTTTAACCATCTCTTCATTAGGATATTCTCAGGGAGGTCCTCTTATTATTAAGAATCTTTCTACAAATTATGATTTTCACGGAAATATTATTGCCAATAATTTCGCGGGAGGCTGTCTGCCTTTCGTAATGTCCCAAGATCCGGAGCAGGTTATAGTACAGGCGGGTAATACGGTACAGTATGATAATTTCCGTGACCAGTATAACGGATCTCTAAGTACAGTAGCTACGTGGTCTGTCAGCGTAAATTCGGGTTTGTTTGGTCCTCGTACATGGAATCATCCAACGATGGTACCTGGAAGCATTATTTCCAAAAACACCCAATGGTCACATTCCAAATTTCAGATGTATCACGCCGGAACTTCTAATGCGGAAACCTATTTTAACGGAAATATTGGTAACAAGAATAATCCCTGCTTATCAGCTTCTGAATATATTGATGCTCTTCCAATGGGAGATGCTTCCTGGTTTACCGTTACGTCCAACGGAACCGTATACACTTATCTGGTCATTAATTAATTGAAATACTATGAAAAAAGTTTCATTTATTTTATTGATAACGGCAGGAGTATTCACTTTTGCCCAAAGCTCGCCTATCATCATACAAAACTATAGTGCTTATGATGCTGCCGGCAGATTCCGGACGGCACCAGCCGGTGGTGTAGCAGGGCCTTATATGTTTGCTTCTCCCAACGCACCCTACGGAATGTATACAGTACCTGCAGGAGGTTTTACCCAATACAATTCATTCAGTACTACGGGAACAGCAACTTTTCCTATTGTCAAATGGTATGTTACAGATTATACCAATCCCGCCAACAATGGAAGCTACGCCTATAATCATCCGTTTATTTCCACGGTAATGAATTCTGCCAATGAATGGGCAAGCTTTCATTTCGTTATTCAGGACCCTGCAACCGGAGCCAGTGATGAGTATAAATTGGGAGATCCAACTATTGACCCGGCATTTAGTAACTCTATTACGGGTTCTATTTCAAGTGCCGACTGGTTTACGATTACTACCCCAAGCGGGCCCACAACTTATCTGCAAATTTTCTAAACCAACTAAAATCTATTTTAATAAAAATAATTATGAAGAAACATTTTCTAATGGCAGCTTTTGCTATTTTAACACTGATCTCGTGTAACAACGAAGGCAATGCCGTCAATACGGTGGAAAGCATGAAAACGCCACAGATGGAAAACTTCGACAAAGCGTTCAAAAGCCTTGGAGATCCTCAAAACAGACCTACTGAAGAGGAGAAAAAAAGAAACACCTCTGAACTGAGCGACAGAAGAAAAGCACTTTTAGTTCCGGCCTCCAAAGAGCTGATTCTTTCTTCCGGAGTAACTGAAGCCGAACTGATGAGAAAAACAGGCGGCGATATGAGCCAGATCATTGTTTGGGCAACCCAGATCTACATGAAGAAAAGTGACGAAATCCGTAAAAATATTAAATCTGAAAAATAAAATACCATGAAAAAAGTTTTAGCATTACTAAGTTTAGCAGCCTTTTCTTTAGGCTATGCACAGGGAGGAACTCTTATTCTCAACAACTATTCCAAGTATGATTTTTATGGATATATCATCGCTAATAATACCACGGGAAACTGTTATCCTCACATAAGTTCAGCTAACCCTGAAATGGTCCGGGTTCCTTATGACTCCCACATGGGGAATGGTAAAGCTCTCGTTTACGAAAATTACAGAGATCAATATACTTCATCTTTATATCCTATGGCCACATGGTCAGTAGCTTTGGCAAGCGGAAGTTCAAGTATCACCCCGAGAGCATGGAACAATCCTTCTATGGCACCGGGCCTTGTTCTTTCAAACAACACTAAATGGGCCACTACTAAATTTGTGATGTATTATCCGGGTACCACAGACCTCGCTCCGGATAACTTCAACGGAGCAGTTACTCTATTTAACAACTGTTACAGTGCACCAAGCAACTTTACTACCCCATCAGGAAACGGCGCAGAAATATTTAGCATAACCAGTGGAACGGATACGATCACTTACATCCAGCTTTTCTGATGCCATCAGGTTTTAAACAATTATACTTACATCTTAATTACTATGAAAAAACATTTTTTACTCACGGCATTTGCTGCTTTAACGCTCATCTCGTGTAATAACGAAGGAAGTACAACCAATACAGTGGAAAGCATGAAAACGCCACAGATGGAAAACTTTGACAAGGCGTTCAAAAGTCTGGGAGATCCACAAAACAGACCTACTGAAGAGGAGAAAAAAAGAAACACCTCTGAACTGAGCGACCGAAGAAAAGCCCTTCTGGTTCCGGCCTCCAAAGAGCTGATTCTTTCTTCCGGAGTAACTGAAGCCGAACTGATGAGAAAAACAGGCGGCGATATGAGCCAGATCATTGTCTGGGCTACCCAGATCTACATGAAGAAAAGTGAGGAGATCCGTAAGAACATTAAATCCGAAAAATAAATAATCATGAAAAAAGTTTTAGCCATATTAAGTTTAGCGGCCTGCTCTTTAGGTTATGCTCAGAAGGGACCTCTTATCCTTAACAATTATTCTGTTTATGAGTTTAGAGGAGTTATTTTTGCCAGTAATGAACTCGGAACAAACTGCTATCCTTATATAACTTCCCAAGGTCCTGACGAAATTATTATTCCGGCCGACTCGCATATGGGAAATGGAAAAGCACTCATCTACGATAATTATAGAGATCAATTTACCAACTCTTTATATCCTACTGGAATCTGGAGGGTAACCCTTTCGAATACATCTTCAACACAAAGCCCTTGGAACGCACCGTCTTTACTGCCTACCGGGGTTATTTCAGCCAACACAAGATGGTCAGGCACCAAATTCGGAATGTTTCATCCAGGAACCAATGACGGTGTCTGGGGCTTCGGCGGTCCATTAGTGCTTCCCAACAGCTGTTATGATGCTCCTAGTAATATTACCACTCCTGATGGAAACAGTGCGGAAATCTTTACCATCACCGTTGACAAAGTTACAACCACTTATATTCAGCTTTACTGATCTCATCAGGTTTTAAACAATTATACTTAAATCTATTATGAAAAAACATTTTTTACTGGCAGCTTTTGCCACTTTAACACTGATCTCGTGTAACAACGAAGGCAATGCCGTCAATACGATGGAAAGCATGAAAACGCCACAGATGGAAAACTTCGACAAAGCGTTCAAAAGCCTTGGAGATCCTCAAAACAGACCTACTGAAGAGGAGAAAAAAAGAAACACCTCTGAACTGAGCGACAGAAGAAAAGCACTTTTAGTTCCGGCCTCCAAAGAGCTGATTCTTTCTTCCGGAGTAACAGAAGCAGAACTGATGAGAAAAACAGGTGGTGATATGAGCCAGATCATTGTCTGGGCTACCCAGATCTACATGAAGAAAAGTGATGAGATCCGTAAAAATTTAAAATCTGAAAAATAAAATACCATGAAAAAAGTTTTAGCCATATTAAGTCTGGCTGTCTGCTCTTTAGGCTATGCTCAAAAAGGCCCTCTTATCGTCAACAATTATTCTATATATGATTTTAAAGGGGTTGTTTTTGCCAGTAATGAATCAGGAGCAACCTGTTCTCCTTATGTTACTACCAGAGATCCTGATGAAATTGTAATTCCGGCTGATTCTCATATGGGAAATGGGAAAGCACTCGTTTATGACAATTATAGGGATCAATTTACCAACTCTTTATATCCTACAACAACCTGGACTGTAAGCCTGTCAGCCACATCCGTAACTCCAAGAGCCTGGAACCATCCATCTTTATTACCTACCGGAGTTATTTCAGCTAATACAAGGTGGTCTGGCACAAAATTCAGAATGTTTTACGCAGGAACCAATGATCTTGCTCCAGGCGGCTTCGATGGTCCATTAGTGCTTCCTAACAGCTGCTATAACGCTCCAAGCAGCATTAGTACTCCCTTAGGAAACACCGGGGATATTTTTACCGTAACCAGCGGAGCAACAACAATCACTTACATTCAGTTTTTCTAACACTACTCCCAACTTAAAAAAAATTTTAATCTATTATTATGAAAAAACATTTTTTACTGACAGCATTTGCCGCTTTAACTCTATTGTCATGTAACAACGAAAGTTCTGCTGTAAACACTGTGGAAAGTATGAAAACGCCACAAATGGAAAACTTCGACAAAGCATTCAAAAGTTTGGGTGATCCACAAAACAGACCTACTGAAGAGGAGAAAAAAAGAAACACCTCTGAACTGAGCGACAGAAGAAAAGCCCTTCTGGTTCCCGCTTCCAAAGAGCTGATTCTTTCTACCGGAGTAACTGAAAGCGAACTGATGAGAAAAACAGGCGGTGATATGAGCCAGATCATTGTCTGGGCTACCCAGATCTATATGAAGAAAAGTGATGAGATCCGTAAGAATATCAAATCGGAGAAATAATCATCTGCTTCTCCGTAATACTTACTCTCATCCCTATTTTAACTCTAAAATACATATTTAATTCTATGAAAAAATTAACCATTATACTTAGCATTGCAGCAGGAATCTCTGCTTCAGCACAATCAACTCCTTTACAGGTAAATAATTATAATCCTGATTATATTGCAGTAGGCAGACTGATGACCAAAAGTACAACTCCTTACGCCCCTTATATGTATGCCATTGGTACCTACCCTTCTACCAATTATACCATTCCTATTAATGGTGACAGCTACTACGATCATTTCGATACTACCGGAACAGCCAACATCCCGATCCTTTATTGGAATTATGTGGATCCTTTAAACCCGGCCAATTCAAACACTTACCCTTACAACCACCCTCTTATTACTGCAATTAATTCTACTAATGAATGGGAAGGTTATGCTTTTAGTCTCAGGGATAGCAACGGGCAATCTGTAGATTCTTTTGAAGTAGGTGATCCGGTACTTTCAGGAGGGTTTTTACAGCCCAATCAAAGCGGGTATAATACGCCATCTTTTGCAGAGTGGTTCACGATAACCTCCGGAACAGGCAATATAACCTACCTCCAGATTTATTAATCCCAATGATAAAATAAAAAAGTATGAAGAAAATCCTAACATTATCCGGCATCATTATCTCTTCGTTTGCTTTTTCACAGGGAACACTTATTGTTAATAATTACTCACCCTATGAACTTCGTGGCCTTGTTATGGCAGATAACGCCAATAATGCGGGCAACAGCTGTTTTCCGCGTGCAGGTAATAATATTACTGTACCGGCTAATGCCAATATGGGTAACGGGCTTCAGCTTGAATATACGAATTATCGGGATCAGTTCAATTCTTCCTTATATCCTATGGCGACCTGGAATTATGCATTCAGCGCTACAAACGGAAGCCAGGGGGTATCCTGGAACGATCCTGTCTTTGATCCTGCCGGACCTCTTTCCACCACTACCAGATGGAGCACCATTAAATTTCAAACATTTTACCCGGGAACCAACAACAATGTGATTGGTCTCATAGGTAATTTAAGTGTTGCCAATAATCCGTGCCAACCCCTGATGCCGTGGTATATAGATTATCCTTCCGGAAATTATGCGGAAATGTTCAGAATAGGAGACATAACCTATATCAGTCTTTATTAGAAAATTAATCTTTTTAACCATGTTGAAATAAGGTATTCCTGCCTTATTTCAACATTAAAAATAAATCTAAAATAATTATGAAAAAACATTTTCTGCTGGCAGCATTTGCCTCCTTAATACTGACCTCATGTAACAACGAAGGCTCAGCTACCAATACGATGGAAAGCATGAAAACTCCGCAAATGGAAAACTTCGATAAAGCATTCAAAAGTTTGGGAGATCCACAAAACAGACCTACGGAAGAGGAGAAAAGAAGAAACACCTCTGAACTGAGCGACCGAAGAAAAGCACTTTTAGTTCCCGCTTCCAAAGAGCTGATCCTTTCTACCGGAGTAACTGAAAACGAGCTGATGAGAAAAACAGGCGGTGATATGAGCCAGATCATTGTCTGGGCTACCCAGATCTACATGAAGAAAAGTGATGAAATCCGTAAAAATATTAAATCTGAAAAATAATAGATATGAAAAAAGGACTCGCATTACTAAGTCTTGCTGCTTTTTCTTTTGGATCTGCTCAGAAAGGCCCTCTCATCCTGAACAATTATTCCAAGTATGATTTTGAAGGATATATTATAGCCAGTAATTCTGATGGAGGCTGCTATCCGTTGGTTACTTCTGCTGATCCCGACCTTGTTAAAATTCCTGCCGACTCTCATATGTACAACGGACATGAACTGAGATATAATGATTATCAGGATCAGTTTAACAATTCTTTATATCCTATGGCTGCCTGGTCTGTTATGTTATCAGCAACCAATACGACTACAATCCCATGGAATGATCCGTCTTTAAGTCTTGGAGGATTTATTTCCGACAATACAAAGTGGGCTGCATCAAAGTTTGCCATGTATTATCCGGGAACCCATAACAATGCTCCTGACAACTTCGGAGGTACCGTATCTATTTTCAGCAACTGTTATAATACAACACCTAATTTCACTACTCCTTCAGGAAATATGGCAGAAATATTCACCATAGACGACGGAGTAACACTCTATACTTACATTCAGCTTTACTAAAATGATTTACTCATGAAGAAAGTTTTAATACTATCCGGGCTGGCAATGACTTCACTGGCTTACTCACAGGGAATACTTATTATCAATAATTATTCGAAATATGATTTTTCCGGCACTTTGATAGCAGGAAGTACCTCAGCTGCTAATGGATGCTATCCAAGGGTTGGAAATACAGATATCGTTAAGATACCTGCTGATTCCCATACAGGAAACGGAAAAGAACTTATGTATAAAGATTATCAATCTCAATTTACAAATTCCCTCTATCCTACAACTACCTGGGAAGTTTACCAGAATCCCTTGAACCACACCGTAATGTCATGGGATGATCCAAATCTGGCACCCGGAGGTACAATTTCTACGACCACCCAATGGTATGCTACCAAATTCAGTACCTCATTACTGGAGTTCCATGCTAATTTAGCATTAATCACCCCATGTAACCCTAATTCTATGGATACGTATACCACTCCTTCCGGTAACGAATTCGCAGAGATCTTTACCATTAACGGCACTACTTATCTACAGTTGTATTCACTTTAAACCTTACATTCATGATTTGTGGTCGTAAAGAATGCAGATCATTATCTATAAGGCCGGAATCAGTTCCGGTCTTTTTCAAGTAGCTGGAAGTTTGAAAAAAAAGACATTTTATAAGGAAATGGGCCAGGAAAAATACGAGAAAATCTATAAGCCGGATTTTGTACTTCCGAAGAAGTGCCTGTTATTTATCTACATTTTACATTACTGCAAAATTTGAGCTGATTACCCCTCGGCTTTCAGGACGAGCCGCCCCTATTTTCATTGCTGAAAAGAACCGATATACTTATCATTGCACCACAAAGAGTTTACCTGGTTTCACTACAGCCGAACTGTACCTGCTTTCTGTTGCACTTGTCCTACCCTCACGGGTGACGGATGTTATCCGCTTTGCTGCTCTACGGTGTCCGGACTTTCCTACCTCCCGTAAAACGGGAAATCAACAAGCCGATTTTCTCGCGAATGCAAAGATACAGGATAATTTGAAAATACAGCCATGCTCTGATTTGAAAATTAAACTATTCTCAATTCATGATCAGAAGGTTTGAAGCTGGGAGCCGGAATAGGGAAGTTATAAAAGTCATTAAGAATAACTGTTTATTTGTTTTTATTCTTTTTATGACATTAAAATTTTATAGTGATTGTCAATAGATATAACCAAAAGTAACTTTCGGCTTCCATCTAACTTCATTAACCCAAACTCAGATTAAATTAAAAACAGGAACGATATTTCAAAGGTTTCTTTAATTATTTTTATGAATTTCAACAAAAATTTTCAAATTTTCAAATTAAACCATTTTCAAATTAATAAATTACCGCATTATTATTATCTTCGTGCCATTATAAATTTATGAGTTCAAGAGAAAAAGAATTTGCGCAGCTTATTAAAGATAATCAGGGCCTGATTATTAAAGTTTCGCGCTTGTACACCAATTCTCTCGAAGATGAAGAAGATCTTTTTCAGGAAATTGTTCTCCAGCTTTGGAGAAGTTATGATTCCTTTAAAGGAAACTCCAAAATTTCTACATGGATGTACCGTGTAGCCCTTAATACAGCCATTACCCTTTTTCGGAAAAAAAGCAAAAGTCTTCCTACCAATGAACTGGACATTAACCATAAAGATTTTGTGGAAGATGATGATGAAAAACAGCAGCAGATCTCGCTTCTGTACACCGTAATCAAAACGTTACCGAATGTAGAAAGAGCAATTGTAATGATGTATCTTGACGACCTGCCCTATAAGGATATTGCAGAAAACCTTGGGATCACCGAGGTCAATGCCCGTGTGAAAATGAACAGATTAAAGAAAACCCTTAAAGAACAGATGGAAAAATATGCCTGATTTTGATTTAGATAGCTTTAAGAAAACATGGCAGGAGCAGCCTGTTCAGCCGAAATATGACAGCACCGAAATCCTTCAGATGCTGAACAGAAAATCACGTAATTATGTGAAATATATTTTCTGGATCAGTGTTGTTGAATTTTTATTCTTTTCTGTACTTGGAGTATTTTATTTTTTCCAGGGGGACGAATCTGACAGTTTCCGCAAAATTCTTGAAAAACTGGGAGCACAGGAATCTCCTGAACTGGAAAACAATTTCGACTTTGCTTATTTAGCCATTAAAATCATAGGCCTCATGATCACCGCTTATTTTGTTTTCAAATTCTACCAGAATTACCGTAAAATAAAAATAGAAGAAAACCTTAAAGGGTTGATTACACGAATTATCAAGTTTAAAAATACGGTGAATGCTTTTATTCTGATCAGTATTGTTCTGCTTATAGCTTTTACTCTGGTTTTCTCGGCATTTATCTTTTATATTCTGAATTCCCAAAATATACAGCCTTCCAATTCTAACCTTGCGATTGTTATTATAGGAACCATTGTCAGTATGATTTTGTGCATACTGCTGATCTGGCTGTATTACAGACTTGTTTATGGTATTATCATCCGGAAACTCGACAAAAATTTAAAACAGCTTAAAGAAATAGATTCTCAGGAAAATTAACTGGTATAGGCTCATAATTCAGGATTTATTCATTAATTTTATTCCACCAAACCTTGAATTATGCCATTATCTTATGTCTATGGGACTTCTGAGACTCCGCTATTGGGACAAACGATCGGAGGAAATCTTAAAAACACCGTTGAAAAATATCCCCGCCAGGAAGCATTAGTCTGTGTTCATCAGAATTACAGAGCAACTTATCAGGAATTTTATAATCAGACCACTGCTGTTGCAAAAGCACTGATCTTTTTGGGAGCAAAAGCCGGAGACAGAATTGGTATCTGGTCTTCCAACCGCTATGAATGGGTGCTTCTACAATATGCCACTGCCCGTATCGGAACCATTCTCGTGAATATTAATCCCGCCTATAGAACGCACGAGTTGACCTATGTCATCAACCAATCTGAGATACGGTTCATCTTTTCTTCATTAAGCTTTAAAAGCAGTAATTATAAAGAAATGGTGGAATACGCCAAAGAAGTCTGCCCTTCTCTGGAACACGAAATATTTTTCGATCATAACTGGGAAGATTTTCTCAATAACGGGCAGGATACTTCAGACGATACCCTGCACAGCTTTGAGGAACATGTACAGTTTGATGATCCTGTCAATATCCAATATACCTCCGGAACGACAGGTTTTCCGAAAGGAGTAACGCTTTCCCATCATAATATTCTTAATAATGGTTATTTTATTGGTATTCGTCTGAAATATTCATCAAAAGACCGGGTTTGTATTCCTGTTCCGTTTTATCACTGCTTCGGAATGGTGATCGGTAATATTTGCTGTACGGCCCATGGCGCCTGTATGGTGATTCCCAATGACAGTTTTGACCCGGACCTTACTTTAAAAGCTGTTTCCGATGAAAAATGCACTTCTCTCTATGGAGTTCCTACCATGTTTATTGCAGAACTGGCTGTAAAAGATTTTAACACCTATGATTTTTCAAGTCTGAGAACAGGAGTTATGGCAGGTTCAGTCTGTCCGCCGGAGATTATGAAAAAGGTTGAAAGCCTGATGAATATTAAAGAAATGAGCATCTGCTACGGAATGACTGAAACCTCACCCGTTTCTACACAAACCCTGATTGGTACTCCTTTAGAAAAACAGGTAAGCACGGTAGGAACCGTTCAGGATCATCTCGAAATAAAGATCATTGATGAAAACGGAAAGATTTTAAACCGGGGCGAGCATGGAGAACTCTGCACCAGAGGCTATTCTGTTATGCTGAAATACTGGAATGATCCGGAAAATACCCGAAAAGTTCTGGATGATGCCCGCTGGATGCATACCGGAGATATGGCTGTAATGGATGATGACGGCTACATCACCATTTCCGGAAGGATCAAAGACCTGATTATCCGCGGTGGTGAAAATATTTCTCCTAAAGAAATTGAGGACTTTTTATATACCTACCCCAATATCCTCGATGTCCAAATCATTGGAGTTCCCAGTGAAAAATTCGGAGAAGAAGTTATGGCGTGGATCAAAATCAGAAAAGGTTTTGAGGTGACCGAATCCGAACTTCTGGAATACTGTAAAGGAAGAATTGCCCATTATAAAGTCCCGAAATACTGGAAATTTGTGGATGAATTCCCGATGACCATCTCCGGAAAAATACGAAAAGTTGAAATGCGGGAAATTTCGATGAAAGAACTGGGACTGGATGGTTTTAAACGGTCGTAATACCCAGCAATTCTCTCTGATTCTGATACTTTTTATAGGTTTTGGCTAAAGCCAATGGATTGTCTTTTTATTTAGGCGGGCTTTAGCCCGCCTCTATTGAATAAATTCTACAGAATACATTAAAAGATTTTTCAGAAGAGATTGTTTTGGATGTTTTTTATGACAGATTTTGCGGGTTGAACAGATCTATTCTCACCCAATAAAAATCGTAGATTTTTATTCTTTTATGAACTTCTATGCGTGAAGCTTTAAACTTAAAAATTTAAGGTGTTAAATTCTCTTGTGTCTTTTGTGGTTTTAAAAATTCATTGCACGGGTTTCCCACAGATAGCTCAGATTTACACAGATTGCTGTAGTATATTCTGTTGAAAACCTTTGGTTTTCTTGCGCCTTAAAAACAGTTAGCTATTAAAAACATTGCGGCATTGAGTTTACCGACATTCAGAACATTATTTTTTTATTACTCTGTAAAATTGATATAAACCCGGAGTACAATAATAAAGGCTGTCTTTTGAGGACAGCCTTATGTATTTTAAAGTTCTTTTCTTAATCTCGCTACCGGAATATTGAGCTGTTCACGGTATTTGGCGATGGTTCTTCTGGCGATGTTGTACCCCTGTTCTTTAAGGATCACTACCAGCGCATCATCAGTAAGCGGTTTTCTCTTATTCTCTTTATCAATAACCTCCTGAAGGTGGGTTTTAATTTCTTTGGTAGAAACTTCTTCACCATCATCATTGGTAAGGCTGTCTGAGAAAAGGTCTTTCAGATAAATAATTCCATTTGGTGTATCGGCATATTTGCTTTTTACCACTCTTGAAATGGTAGAAATATCGAATCCGGTAATGTCTGCAACATCTTTCAGGATCATTGGTTTAAGAGATTTCTCATCACCCGTGATGAAATAGTCCTTCTGGAACTTTACAATAGCTGTAATCGTCTGAAGAAGGGTATTCTGACGCTGATTAATCGCATCAATATACCATTTGGCAGCATCAAGCTTTTGCTTGATAAACAGTGCCGCCTGTTTGTGCTCAGAAGAGTTTTTATCGTGTGAATAAGTCGTCAGAATGTCTTTGTATTCTTCAGAAACTCTTAAAGTAGGTGCATTTTTGCTGTTCAGCATAGGGATAACCAAGCCGTCTTTCACCTGGATCACAAAATCCGGAATAATTTCCTGATTAATCGTGATGGTCTGGGTATCAAAATTCCCGCCTACTTTCGGAGACAATTTGGAGATCTCCTCCAGGGCATCTTTAAGATCTTCTTCTTCAATATCATATTTCTGGATGATCTTATTATAGTGCTTGTTGGTAAGGGCATCAAACTGATGTCTCAGAATATTGGCAGCTAAAGAAACTGCTTTATCAGAGCTTACTTTCTTTTCGATCTGAAGCAGAAGACATTCCTGAAGTCCGCGTGCGCCAACGCCTGGCGGATCCAGTTTCTGAACATAATTTTCCAGAATATCATCCACTTTTTCTTTGGTAGTATAGATTCCCTGTGAAAATGCAAGATCGTCCACAATAGATTTGATTTCTCTTCTCAGATATCCATCTGTATCAAGGTTTCCAATGATATATTCAGCAATTTTCAGATCTTCTTCACTGATGTTGATCAGATGAATCTGCTCCGTCAGATAATCATACAGCGATTGTCCTTCTGTCAGAAGGCTTTCGTTATCAAATTCCTCGTCATCCGGAGAATAGTTGCTGGATGCTGTTTTATAGCTGGGTTCGTCGTCATAAAGATACTCGTTAACATCAAAATCTGTTTCAATGCTTTCCGTACCTTCATCCTGATAGGCTTCTTCCAGAGAAGAATAATCATCTTCTTTAGAATCTTCTTTTACAATTTCCAAAGCAGGATTCTCTTCAAGCTCTCTTTCCAGCTCCTCTTCAAATTCCAGGGTATGCAGCTGTATAAGCTTCATCAGCTGGATCTGCTGAGGAGCAAGCTTCTGTCCTAATTTGAGTTGTAAGTGTTGTTTAAGCATATTTGTATTTGTGTTTTAACATAACATATTCCACGAATTTAATAAATTTATTTGATAAAAAACACCCCTAGCATGATTTTTGCTGTATACTTTCCTAGATAATAAACTATAAAAAAATAAAAAAGCCTTAATTTTTATAGACTGCACCCAAAAGTTTAGACAAAATTAAACAATATTATTATATGAAAGAGTTCGGTACTGTACCGGACTCTTTCCTTTTAGATTAAGTC
>NZ_JAVDUN010000009.1:0-125491 GCF_031456375.1 Chryseobacterium sp. 2987 | reverse complement strand
ACACGGCACAAAAGGCTAAGCACCGATACCGAAAGAGTAATTACAGAAAATTTCACGTATGACCACCAGAACAGGTTACTCGTTCATAAGCATCAGGTGGACAGTAATCCTGAAGAGATTCTGGCCCAGAACAGCTACAATGAGCTGTCTCAATTGGAAACCAAGAAGGTGGGAGGAACCAATGCAGGATCACCATTGCAGACGATTAATTATCTGTATAATATCAGAGGCTGGATGACCCAGATCAACGATCCTGGTAACTTAGGTAATGACCTGTTTGGTTATAAGATTAACTACAATCAGGTAGAAGGAGAAGAAACACCAAACAATGATTACAGCAGTTTAAAAGTAAAGCCTAAATTCAACGGAAATATCGCAGAAGTATCCTGGAAAACGTTAACCGAAGAAAACGAACCATTGAAAAGATATGGCTATGTTTATGACGGATTAAACCGTCTTTCCGCAGGTTTTTACCAGAAGCAGGGTAATGAAACGGCCAAAGAATATTTTGAAATCCCGGAATATGATCTGAACGGAAATATCACTAGACTGAAAAGATCAGCTGCCCTCCAGACAGGAAGTACAGCTGCTGTTGTGATTGATGATTTAAGATATGATTATACAGGCAATAAGCTGACTAAGGTGACCGATGCTCAGCAGAATTCATCAGGCTATCCATACCTTGCCAGTCCCGGAACAATTGGGTATGACAATGATAATGGCGCCGGAAATGGGAATATGACCAGTCATCCGGATAAAGGCATTTCTTCAATTCAGTATAATTATTTAAATTTACCAAAACAGATTACCCAAAACTCAAATCTCACCCAATATACCTATAGGGCAGATGGAGTAAAAGTGAAGAAGCTCTTTAAAAATCTGGAAACCCATTATCTGGATGGCTTTCAGTACAAATCTACGTTTGGTATAGAATCATGGAATGGAGAAGGGACTTACCATCCTAGCCCCAATGAAGTTCCGGTCTTAAAACTCAGAATCATCCCTACCTCTGAGGGATATTACGATGATCTTTTGGGACAATATGTCTATCATTATATTGACCATCTTGGAAATGTAAGATTGAGCTATGCAGATAAAAGCGGTGATGGAATTATCCAGCCAAGAAGGTTTAATGCATCCAATTGTACAGGTTGGTGGTGTATAGAGGACTGGAGGCCAGGGGAAATTGTGGAAGTGAACAATTATTATCCATTTGGGTTATTGCATGATTATACAGCAACAACACAGAATGCTTATCAGTACAAGTACAACGGCAAGGAGCTTCAAGAGACGGGAATGTATGACTATGGAGCGAGGATGTATATGCCGGATTTGGGAAGATGGGGTGTGGTGGATAATAAAGCTGAAAAATATCTTTCAATGTCATCTTATATCTATGCAGGAAATAATCCAATTGCGTTTATGGATCCTGACGGAAATGAATTAATTCTTTCATTTGCTACTGATACGGCACGGAAATCCTATGAGGATTTAGTGAGTGCCTCACTAGGAGGTAAATATTCAGCAATTTATACAAAAATAGAAGGTACAGATACATATAAGGTAACTCTTAATATGATTAATAAAGATACTTCCCTAACAAAAGAACAACAAGCTTTCTATGAAAGCTATAATGAAGTGGTTGGAGCAAAAGAAGTTGTTAGTCAATCAATAGTAGAAAATGACAAAATGACAGAAGTTGGAAGTTGGCAAACAGGAAAAATAGATATAGTTGATGTCTTAGAATTTGATAAAGCAGGTAAAGGTGGTACTAGTAGTGCTGGTGCTTTAACACACGAACATACTGAACAATTGGAAAAAGCTAAAATGGGTATTTCACAAGGAAAGCTTGGGAAAGTCGAAAGAAATGACAGTGGTAATATTGTAAAATTACCAGATTTTGATAAAGCACATGCAAAAGCTTTTAAAAAAGAAGGAAAAGTAAATGGGAATGAAAGAGTAGAAACAGATGGACCAATGAGCATTAATGTATATCAAGAAAAAGATAAAACTAAAACAAATCAAGCTATTTGGCCAACAGATGAAGGAGGATTAAGAATTAAAAAGACAAAGTTATAGTAATATGAAGAATATATTTTTTATTTTAACATTTTTGTTATTATATAATTGTACTAGTTCTATAAAAAGAAATAATAATATCTCTATTAATGGAGAATGTACGGAAAATTTAGATTTTAAACAGGAATATTTTAAAAAAATCGAAATTGTTAAGGATTATATCAAATTCCATAAAGGAGAATCAAAAAATACTTATGAAGCTTTGAAGTTTATAGGAAAATATTCTAGGGTTTCATTTGAAGATATGGCAAACTATGCAAGAACTTACCCTTTAGGAACTTATGAAAAAGATTATCCTGGTTGGTTAGATTGGTATGATAAAAATAAATGTAATAATATACAGTTTAAGAAATAAAAAATTAACTTAAAGTATAAAAAAATCTCATGCTGCCCCCTGCTGGTGCGAGCGTCTCGCTCGTGTTGGTAGATAAAAAAACCTTGCAAAAAGCGAGTTTTTTTTGTGTTAAAATGCAGCTACGCAGCTGTAGGTATAAATGGGCAAAATGGGTATCTTACAAGATATACTAAGGTTGAAGGAAAAAAGAAAATATTGATTAAAGAAGTAATCAATAAATATAAGTAGGGCATACATTTGTTTGCGAAATTTCCTGACTTTGCGCCAATAAACATAAAAACCACTGCATCTGTAGTGGTTTTTATATAAAGATTTATGAAAACCGCTATATTTACCAGTATAGAGACCACCTTGGTAATGCAAGGGTGAGCTATGCCAAAAACAGCGAAGGCGTTCTTGAAATAACGGATGTGAACAATTATTATCCTTTTGGTCTCAACCATATTGAAGGACAAATAGCTAAAGGGACGTTGGGAAGTTATTTTAACTATAAGTACAATGGCAAGGAGCTTCAAGAGACGGGGATGTATGATTATGGGGCGAGGATGTATATGCCGGATTTGGGAAGATGGGGTGTGGTGGATCCGCTAGCGGAGAAATATCGTAGATGGTCACCATATAATTATGCAGTGAATAACCCAATTAGATTTACTGATCCTGATGGAAGAGCTGTAAAAGAAACGTCAATTGGAACTACTTATACTGGTTCGGACGCACAATCTGCCTTTAGATTATTACAAAACTCTATGGCGTCCAGCCGTCCTAAAGACGATATAACAGTAGGGAAAAATGGTAGAGTTGTAAATTACGTTAGAAAAGAAGGAAACAATAGATTTTTTGAGGAAAATGGGAAGGAGTTATTTTTTAATGACCCAAAAAATGTAGATAAACCTACTCAAAAGAAAAAATATAATATAGGAGATCAGGTTTATTATTGGATTAGCAGGAAGGATTATATAGGTGCTTTAAACAATGTTGGAAATAATTACAACATTGTACGCCTATTAACACAAGCAAGAGTAGGAAATACTCTTCTAGCTCCAAGTGCTCTAATTGCGGCTTATAGCTTGATCGGTTATGAGTCTAGTCGTGGAGAAGCGGATTTTTCGGCACATTATTTATCAAGAAAATTGGATATTGGTAATAATGTTAATCAAAATGATTCTTTTTACCATATTAGATTTGAAGGTACCAATACTATTTATAGTTTAATGGATGCTGGAAATTTTATGTGGGGAGGATGGTCTAAATTTATTGGCTTAAGTTCGGCTGAAGTAAAGGGAGGGTCTAACCTTAATGAATTTTATAATTTTGGGGATGCAGCAGCAGATCAAAGAGCCATATTTGATGGAAGAAGTTTTTTAGAAACAGGAAACTAATATATTATGAAAAAGAAGTATTCATTATCTCCAAAGCTTGTGTTATTACTGTTTGTACTATTTATAATCAGTATAATTTTATTGAATGTTTTTAAGCAAGATATTCAAAGGAAAAATTTATCATTAATAAATTTTTTTTATGTGCTTCCTTTAGTAGGTTTTTTCATATTTATATGTATAAAAAACCTTAGAGTTGTAAGCTCTAAAAATGAAAAGGTATTGACAATGATTCCATTAACCATAATTTTCATATTTATTTTCATATTTATTATTCGAATAATATATGTAACAATAACAATGGATTTACAGCATGATTAATGGTCACCCAGCTGGCGCAAGCGTCACGCTTGTGCCATGATGGAATAATAAAACCACTGCATCTGTAGTGGTTTTTATGTGCAGGTTTAGGAAAACCGCTATATTTACCAGTACAGAGACCACCTGGGCAATGCAAGGGTGAGCTATACCAGAAACAGCGCAGGCGTTCTTGAAATAACGGATGTAAACAACTATTATCCTTTTGGTTTGAACCATATTGACGGTCAGATTTCCAAAGGAAAATTAGGAGGCTATCTTAGTTATAAGTACAACGGAAAAGAGTTGCAAGAAACAGGGATGTATGATTACGGCGCGAGAATGTATATGCCGGATTTGGGAAGATGGGGTGTGGTAGATCCGCTTGCGGAGAAAAACAGAAGGTTTACACCTTATAACTATGCTATAAATAATCCTATTAGATTTATTGACCCGGATGGAAGAGAACCTATTAATGATTATATATTTAAGAATGGAAAATTACTTGGAGTGAATTTAAACAATAATGAGGATAGGTATTTTAATGTTGTTACTAAAGATTCTTATTCTCATACAACCACAATAGATGGTGAAACAGAATATTTACAAGAAGATAAAAATCCTAATTATTCAGTTGTATCAGTTTATACTGAAATAGAGGGAGCTGTTGGACATGCAGGGTTAGGGTATGATGGTAAAGTATTTAGTTTTTATCCTACTGATGAAAACGGTACTCGCGGTTATGAAATGAATGAATGGTGGGGAACGCCTTTAGTATTAAATACTAAATCTACTACTGAATTTAGTGATAAATATTCTAACTCTAATGTGTTTTTCTTTAAAACGACTAATGAACAAAAAGAAAACTTAGTAGAAGCAGTGAATAATAGAGCGAGTGAACTTAAAAAGAAGCCTGAAAATTATAGTATTCAATCAAATAACTGTACGACGAATGTTTGTTCTTTATTACAAAAAAGTGGGATAAGTTCTGTAGATGTTATTAGGCCTGGAAGATTAGATACAAAAATGAAGGAGTCTAATGCTATAGGTAGTTTTATTAGACAGAGACCATTAATAAATATCAATCGCTCTGCACCTTTAGGCAGGAAAATTTATGGAGAAGGTGAATAAAATTTAAATGTTTTTATAATCATAATTTTTAAGTAAATGAAAATAGCTAAAATACTTTCTTACATCTCTTTTTTGTTTATACTTTTCTTCATTATAGACCTGCTTGTATTTAGAGTTAATACTATGCCTAAGCTAACTGAAATTAATCATGAAGATTTTATAAAAGAAGCTAATAATATAAAGGATTTGGATTTTGCTAAAGCCGAATTAAAGAAATGGATTAATATGGATTATAATATGGTAGAAAAACAAAATAACTTATATATTAAATATTTATATATCATTGTTATTTTACTATTAATAGAATTTATTAAATTAATTTCCATTAGAAGAATAAGTCAAAAAAAATCTTGATTTTACCCACTCTCCCAGCTGGCGCAAGCGTCACGCTTGTGCCATGATGGGTTTTCCCCTTGCTCTCCGAAGTTTCAAACTTCGGAGTAAGATAAATAAGTATCCAAAGTTGTAAATTATACTGACTTTGCGCCAATAAACACAAAAACCACTGCATCTGTAGTGGTTTTGTAAGCTCCCCAATTTTGTTTCCATTCTAAATGATAGATTCTTCTTTCATTTTTTGTTTATATTTTTTAGGACTTATGTTCCCTAATGCTTCGTGGGGCCTATTATAGTTATATTCTATCCACCATTGATTTGCTTTTTCTTCTGCGTCTTGTAAACTTTTAAAGACATACATATTGAGAAGTTCATTTCTGCAGCTTTTGTTCAGTCTTTCAATAAGGCTATTTTGTGTTGGTTTTCCAGGCTGTATATAATGAATTTCTATTTTATTTTCCTGAGCCCATAGCTGAAGATTTTTAGATATAAATTCAGGTCCATTATCAACTCTTATGCGTTTAGGCTTGCGTCCTTGTTGTTTTAAACTATTTAAAACCCTTACTACTCTTGCAGAGCAAATACTTGTATCAATTTCCATGGACAGTAATTCCCGGTTATAATCATCAGCAATATTTAATATTCTGAATCTTCTCCCATCATACAAACTATCGCTCATAAAATCCATACTCCAGCATTCATCAGGTTCTAAAGGAATATTAATACTTTCTTTGACTCTGGTGGGAAGCCTTTTTCTTACCCTTCTGCGAATACTCATATTTAAAGCTACATAGACTCTATGAACCCGTTTGTGATCCCAAATCCCGAAGCTTATGATAGAGCTTCCAAAAACCATAACCTGGATGATCTTGTGAAAGTTGTGTCAAAACTTCAATTAATTCATCGTCATTTTTAATGCTTGTGTAACGGTAACTTCGCCTACTGATACCTATTGTCAAACAACTTCTACGCTCACTTAAATGGTATTTCTTACAAATAAAGTTGACAATTTCACGCTGTACAGAAGGCTTTACCGCTTTTTTGACAAAACATCTTTTAAAGCTTCAATCTCTAAACATCGTTCGGCATAAAGTTTCTTAAGCTTAGAATTTTCGGACTCCAGATCTCGCATCTTTTGAATATCCGAACTTTCCATACCTGAATATTTACTCTTCCAACGATAGAAAGTACCTTGCGTAATGCCATGATTACGGCATATCTCTATTACACTTTTACCAAGTTCCTGTTCTTTCAAAATTCCAAAAACCTGACTCTCTGAATACTTACTCTTTTTCATATTTAAATTTAAAGTTTTTTAAGCCAAAAACTCTATCTTTAAATGGACACATTTTTAGGGAAGTTTACAATCATCTTGGCAATGCAAGGGTGAGCTATGCCAAAAACAGCGAAGGCGTTCTTGAAATAACCGATGTGAACAATTATTATCCTTTTGGTCTCAACCATATTGAAGGACAAATAGCTAAAGGGACGTTGGGAAGTTATTTTAACTACAAGTACAACGGCAAAGAACTTCAGGAGACGGGAATGTATGACTACGGCGCAAGATTCTATATGCCGGATATTGGAAGATGGGGTGTTGTTGATCCACTAGCGGAGAAAATGCCGAGCTGGTCGCCTTATAATTATACGTTCAATAATCCAGTAAAATATACTGATCCTGATGGTAGAGAACCATTTAATGAGTATGATAAGAATGGTAAGATGATTAGTAATTTAGGTGGAAATAAAATAGATTTTTACCATCAAAAAAATGGAGACACTAAAGTAGTTAGTCGACAAACTGGAGCTTCAAATATTATTAAAGGCGGAGAATCTATTATTAGTGGTTATACTCATAGAGGAAAAGATGTAGGATGGGGAACTATAACAGGTGAATATTTTGGAGGAAGTGGACCTACTCGTAGTTTGTTTAGTGATTTTAATGATTCTAATGATGGACCTTTTGCTTCTTTGGATAAAGCGTCATCTCCTTATTCTTCTTTAGCAAGACAAGATGCGTTAAATTCAAAAAACTCGAAAGGGGTTGTAAAAATGGATTATCTTCAAGCTAACCCCATAACAGCAAATTTTGATATGTATGAACAAATGTGGGGAAGATCAAATGTATCTTGGTACAAATTAGGAGATGAAACCCTTTTTTAATGACCGATTCTAAGTCACAAGAGTCCTTGTTTTATAGATTACCTGTAAATAACTTTGAAAGAACTGAAGGGAAGGTAAATAGTTTTGGAAATACATATCAGACCTATATATGGACTGAAAGCAGTTCTGAAGTTCAAAAAAAAGCAATTAACCCAACCTTAAAGAACGTTTTTAAGCAAGCTATAACACCTCCATCTATATTAACAAGACCTTGATTTTAAATCGAACATTTTAAATTTAATAAATATGAAAAAAAGTATAAGTTTAATTTTATTACCTTTTTTATTTTCGTGCCAAAATATTAGTAATGAAGATATGTATGGAAAATATTCACCCATATCATACAAGAATACATATGACACTCTAACAATTAACAAGGATGGGGTTTATAACAGGGTAATTTACAATATAAAAGGAAAGAAATTGTTGGATTACAATTCTAAATACAAATTAGATGGTTCTTCAATAAAGTTTTCTGATTTTTATTTGAATTTAGATAAAGATTTAATTGCTTTTCCCGAAGATGTTAATGATATCGATATGACTTACACAACTTTTTTTGAAAAAAAATAAAAACATTGTACTTTGTTTTGGATATCACGAAGGGGAAAATTGTTATCAAAAGATTCTAGAATAAATTGACTAGTCCTGAAAAAGGTTGACTAGTTTAATAAATCAAATATACTAAATCAGAGTAGGAATTTTCCTATTCTGATTTAGGTTTTTATAGGTTTTTAATTTTACATTATTTTTCATGTGCACTTGGCTTGGAATATTATAATTCAGGGAAAAATGAGGTCTTAAATTATTATAATAGTAAATGGATTGATCAAGCTGTTGTGAGAGATTTTTAAAATCTTCAAAGGTATTAATCAATCCAAATTCATATTTCAGAATACCGTTCACTCTTTCCGCTACAGCATTTTCATAAGGATCTGAGTTCTCTGTCATACTTATAAGAATATCACTTTTCTTTAGTATTTCAGTATATTCTTTACTACAATACTGCAGGCCTCTGTCTGAATGATGAATTAAAGAGTGTTTGTACATTCGGTTCTTAATGGCTTGCTTTAATGCTTTCACTGTGGAACTAGTCTGTAAATTATCACTCAATTCATATCCCACAATTTTTTTTGAATAAGCATCGGTAATCAAATGAAGATAATAATTCTTCTCTTTAGTTTTCAGATAGGTAATATCTGCCACCCAGACTTTCTCTAAACATTTCAGTTCTTTTTCTTTGATAATATTGGGATATTTCTTCATCCAATGTCTGGAATTCGTTGTTTTAAAGTAACTATGCCTTCTGGGAATTAAAAGATAATTTGATCTCAAAAGTTTAAATAGCCGATCTCTCCCTATATGCAGGTTCTCTTTTGCAAAATCATTTTTAAGCAAGAAATAAAGCTTTCGAGTTCCTATTTTAGGCATCTTTTTACGAATTGATAATACCAGCTCTATAATTCTGGTATCATTATTATTTAAATCGGATTGTTTTTTCCTTTTATAATAAGCTTGTTTACTATATCCAAACAATCGGCAAATAGCTTCCAGTGAAAAAGTTGTATCTGCCCTTATTTCCTGGATTGATTGGAACCAGACTTTTTTACAATTTCAATCTTAAGCTCACGTTCAGCAATTTCTATAAACTTCCTGAATACCTTGAGCTCTTCTTCCTTTTTGGCTAATGCTGCTTCAAGCTCCTTAATCTTTTGTTTCTGCGGATCTTTCATAGGTCTACCTTTGCTTAATTGTTTTTCATAAGTAAAGTTACCATATTTTATTAACCATCTGGAAATGCATGAATTACCCCGAATGTTGTATCGGGTTTGTAATTGGGATTTAGTGTATAATCCCCGTTCATATTCTGAGACAACCTGTCTTTTGAATGCTTCACTGTATTCTTGTACAGGAAAGGATATTTTTTGTAAGTTCATAAGGATGACTGTTTTTATCGTTTTTTAGTCAACCTTTTTCAGGACGAGACATATTTGCCCCCAACGAGAGTTCAAAGTTCAAATATTAAATAAAGACGAGCTAAAATTGGATCATACCATTTTAAAAAGAATTAGGGAAAAATATTAGAATTGGTTAGAAAAAATTATTTGCTGCGTAAAGTCTCCCAACTTTGAACTGGTAAAAATCCAAATAATGAAAAGACTAAGAATTCTTTATTGTTTATTATTCGCAATGTGTTCGTGTATTGCTAAAAAAGACCTATATGGTAATTATCAACATAAAGGAACGCCCAATGGATTCCATAAAGAATATATTCTTTTGATAAAAAAAGGAGGTTTTAGTATGTCTTACAAATCTCAAGATGCATCTCCAAGTTGTGTAGGTCAATGGAATGTTGTTAAGGATACCTTATTCTTACAATGTGATAAAGAAAATGTAGTATCCAATATGATATCTAATGGTTATATGAATCAAAGAGATTATAAGTTTAAGATTATTGATAATAAAAAATTGATATTACTTAAGGAAAATATTATTTTGGAGAAAAGATAACTATTCGCATTGACAAAGCTTCCCGACTTGAGTTTATAAATATAGTGTTGTGATAATTGATTTATTTGAAAAAGCCAGACGCAGCGGTATTTAAAAGATAATAAAAAAACAGCTCCTGATATCAGAAGCTGTTTAATCTTAAACTGTAGACTCACAGGGATTCGAACCCCAGATGACTGAACCAAAATCAGTAGTGTTACCGCTACACCATGAGTCTCTGTTTTTTAGTGGCGCAAAATTATAAAAAATATTCTATTAAAAAAATGTTTTTTGAAAATTCAAGTACAAAATAACGGTTTATTCGGTGTAATTAGATGATTATGAATTGAATAAATTACATAAAAAATTACTAAAAAATAATAGAGGAAAGCCGGATTTTCCACTCACTAAATAATAAAACCTTATCTTTGCAAAAAATTGGGCTCCAAAAGTTGGAGAAACCCATTAATAATTTAATTTATTAAACATTTTTATGTCGAATATTGTCGCAATCGTTGGGCGTCCCAACGTAGGAAAATCCACGCTTTTTAACCGTTTACTTGAAAGAAGGGAAGCCATCGTAGATTCTACGGCTGGCGTTACCAGAGACCGTCATTACGGGAAATCCGACTGGAACGGGGTAGATTTTACAGTTATTGATACCGGCGGTTACGATGTAGGAACGGATGATATTTTTGAAGAGGAGATTCGTAAGCAGGTACAACTGGCGGTAGATGAAGCTACTTCTATCATTTTTATGATGAACGTAGAAGAAGGACTTACCGATACTGATTATGAAATCTACCGACTTTTAAGAAGATCAAACAAACCGGTCTATATTGTAATCAACAAGGTGGATTCCGCAAAAGAAGAACTTCCTGCTACTGAATTTTACCAGTTGGGAATTGATAAATACTACACTCTTTCTTCAGCTACAGGTTCCGGAACAGGAGAACTTCTGGATGATATTGTAAGAGATTTCCCGACTACGGATTACAAAGATCCGTTTGAAGGATTACCTAAGATCACCATCGCAGGACGTCCTAACGTAGGTAAATCTACCTTAACAAATGCCCTTCTGGATGTTGAAAGAAATATTGTAACAGATATTGCAGGAACTACAAGAGACAGTATTCAGACCCTTTACAATAAATTCGGTCATGAATTTGTGCTGGTGGATACAGCGGGAATGAGAAGAAAGTCCAAAGTAAATGAAGACCTGGAATTTTATTCCGTAATGAGATCCATCCGTTCCATCGAATTTTCTGATGTTGTGATCATCATGGTAGACGCTACACAGGGATGGGAATCTCAGGATATGAATATCTTCGGACTGGCACAGAAAAACAGAAAAGGAATTGTAATCCTGGTTAATAAATGGGATCTTATCGAAGACAAGCAGACCAACACCATGCGTGATTTCGAGAAAGTGATCAAAGATAAGATAGGTCAGTTTCATGATGTTCCAATCCTGTTCGTTTCAGCATTAACGAAACAAAGAATTCTGAAAGCGGTAGAAGTGGCTATGGAAGTATACGAGGATCGTAAGAAAAAAATCAAAACTTCAAAACTAAATGAAGTAATGCTTCCTATTTTCGAACAGACTCCGCCTCCTGCCAACAAAGGAAAATACATCAAAATTAAATACTGTGTACAGCTGCCGACCCCATCACCTCAGTTTGTATTCTTCTGCAACCTGCCACAGTACGTAAAAGAGCCTTATAAGAGATTTACTGAAAATCAGCTGAGAAAAGAATTCGGATTTACCGGAGTTCCGATCGAAGTGTATTTCAGACAAAAATAAACTAGTTTAAAAATGAGATCATGATTTTCAACCGAGAAACATGATCTCATTTTTCGTTTTCAAATTTTTTCATTAAAAAGTTATGACAGTAGAACTTTCAAAACAATTCTCCTTAGTGAACTCCTGGATCAATGAACTTCGAAACGTTGATATTCAGCATGACCGGATGAGGTTCCGCAGAAATATGGAGCGTATCGGTGAAATTGCTGCATTCGAGATCAGTAAAAGTCTTGAACAGAAAGAAGTGGAAATTCAGACTCCCTTAGACACCATAAAAGTTCAGGAAATAGCAGTTCAGCCTGTAATTACTACGATTTTGAGAGCAGGAGTGCCTTTGTTTGAAGGAATTTTAAATTATCTGGACAGAGCCGACTGTGGCTTCGTAGCTGCCTACAGAAAACACGATGCCAACGATTATTTTTCTATCAAGCAGGACTATCTTACCTGTCCGAATATTGAAGGAAGACCACTCATCGTTGCAGATCCGATGCTGGCTACAGGTGCCTCTCTTATTGAAGCCATCAAAGACCTCCTGACTAACGGAACGCCTACACAGCTGCATATTGTTGCTGCAATTGCTTCCAGGCAGGGAGTAGAAACGATTGAAAAAGCTTATCCGGATGCTAAAATTTGGGTAGGTGCTATTGATGAAAACCTTACCTCCAAAGGATATATCACCCCCGGACTTGGAGATGCAGGAGATTTAAGCTACGGCGAAAAACTTCAGCGATAAAAAACTTAAGAAAGATTCCAGAAATCTTTCATCAGACCCAATAATAAATTTGGCCGTACTCTTTCCATAGGATGCTTGGTATCCGGAAGTATGGCCAATTTTGCATTAGGAATAGAACGGGAAGCATTTACACTTTCCTCTATACTCACCATCTGATCCTGATCTCCCGTCATAATCTGTACCGGAATATCAATCGAAGAAAGGCTCTTTTCATTCAGGGGAGGATTTTTACCAAGAGAAATCATCATGCCGGCAATAGAAGGAAGAAGCTGTTTCCATGCCGTACCATGCTGGCTTTCTAATTGTTCCGCATATTTCGGAATTTTTGAAAGAATAACTTCAGGGTCAAGCATTTTACTTTCCTGTAAAGCCTGTTCCTCCGTCCAGTTGAATTTTGTTCCCAAAGTCATTACAGAATTAATTTTTCCGGGATATTGCAGGGCTCCGCACAGAGCAACATAACCGCCCATACTGTGGCCTAAAATATCAACGTTTTCCAGTTGATTCTGTGCCAGATAATTCATCAGCTCTTCAGTATATTTCTCTACGGTGATGCCATTTTCAGGCAGTTCCGTTTTACCGTGTCCTGAGAATAAAAAAGTATGGATAGTAAAGTGTTTTGACATCTGCTCCAGATAAGGATTGAACAGGTCGGTGTGCCCCAAAGCACCATGCAGTAACAGTAGATTTTTCATGATCATGAGTTTGCCCGAAATTAGGAAAAAGAATCGGAAGAGAAAAAAAGGAAAATGAATCATTTTGAAAGAAATAAAAGCCTGAAAAATGGATGCTATTTACAGCCTGCAAGCTATTACCTGCCTCCTGATCTACACATCTACAGCCATTACCAGAACGCTCACTTTATTATCTCCTGCATTCAGGAACTCCCAGGCAATGGATGAAACTGTATTTCCTGTGGTGAAAACATCGTCAATCAGAAGGATGTGCTTCCCGGTAATTTCTTTCGTGAGAGAAAAAGCCGCCGCTGTTTCCAGCCGGTGTTTTTTATCCTTTAAAGCCTGTGCCTTTGAATAATAGTTTCTCTTAACCAGACTGAAATCATAAGGAATATTATAAAATTCTGACAAGGTCCTGGTATATAAATGAAGCTGGTTGTAACCTCTTTCTCTGAGCTTTTTCTGGTGAAGTGGAACAGGAACCAGAAGGTCAGGTTTTTCTCCTTTAAAATCCAGGCGTTCTATAGTCCATGAAGCAATAACTTTTCCTGCGTTTTCCCTGCCTTTATATTTCAGTTCATGAATAATCTTCCGGCTTAATCCTTCTTTTTCAAACTGCATCAGGCCATACGTATTCTCAGCAGGAAATAAAAGTCTGCATTGTTCTTTAATGCTGTTTTCTCCAAAGTAATCAGAATGAGTAAAATTAATCTGCGCAAAACACAGATCACAGACCAGAAGATCTGCTTCAATGATCCGGTTGCAGTTGATGCACCGGTTCGGGAAAAATAAATCTAGTATCATTGGTGTTTTTTAGAAACTGGAAGTTAATAATTAGTGATAACATTCGCAACCTGTTGCCTTTAAACGATTAAGCTTTCTTATTCTTCAATAGTTTTCCTGATTCTCTCAATTGCATTTTTCATGTTCCGGTTAAAATGTTCCTTTTCCAGCCGTACCGGAGGAGCCTGTCTTACTTCACAATCGGCTATGCTGCAGGATTCACAGGTGACTCCTACATTTACGGTTTTTAATGACGGCGACTTTATAAAACTGATTTTTTTAATCGTTTGAGAATTCAGTAAAATACCCAGACAGTAGCTTCGGTTGCTGCCATCCGAAAACGGGTTTTTCTGCGAAGTGGAAATCACCAGATAACTTACCCCCTGATCTTTGTAATGCGAGATCTGGGCATCTGTAAGCGTTTCATTTTCCTTTAAAAGATGTAGGTTTTTAACGGCAATCCATCTTCGGCAGTAATGTTCGTTGGTCGCATTGGCATGAGGGGCCTGCTGATGATTCAGATGAAGTTCTTTCAGGATCTGGATTTTATCCGAATCTTTTTTCTTAACCAGACAGAGGTAAAACAGGTCTTTAATCCCAAGTTCGGAAGAAAGGATATTGGTGAGCCTGTAATAAAAAGTCTCAGGAGAATCCGTAAAGTCCTGGATGAGCTTTTCAAAATTTCCGGAGGTCCATTCGTGCTGCAGGAAAAAGTCAGAAACCTTTTCAGTTACTTTCTTTTTAGAAATAAGTAAAGCACCCGCAAAATAGGAGGCGTAAAAATTGTTGAGAATTTCCTCAAAGCTTCCAAAATCCAGCCAAGAGTAAGTATTAGGACGGATTTTTAATTCCAGAACATTGAACCCGATCTCTTTGGCCAGAATAAATGTTCTTTGATCCTTTTCCAGTTTTCGATTGAGTAAAAGCAATTTTTTTTCAGGAATGAACAGAGAACGGAGGTTTCCCAGTGTCCCGAATTGTTCAAAATCTTCAGAACGGATGCTGTATCTGAATTTTTCAGTAAGGATATGCTCCAGAACAGAATCCCGAAGATCTTTGCTGATATCCAGCTCATTTTTCTGGGCAAATTCTGTTGCTTTTTCTTCAATTTCAGGAAAATAATTGTCATATAACTCCTGGAAAGATCGCAGTACGGCAAAATAAAAACGTTCCTTTCCTAAATTATAATTCTGGGAGATCTCAATCAGTGCATTAATAAAAGCGGTTACCTTTTTAGGCGCATCACTGATGATACTGATGAGGTTGTTTTTATTAATACCAAAGAGTTCCAGCGGAATTTCCTTAAAAAAATCAGACTGGAGGATTTCATTAAAAGGAGCCAGGCTTTTGTCCAGTTTGGTAGAAACCAGATCATCAAAAGTACAGTTCAGTGATTCTGAAAGCTGGATGATTTTGTCATGTTTCGGATATTTTTTTCCATTCTCGATCTCGTTGAGATAAGATTTAGATAATCCTGTTTTTACAGCAAGATCCTGAAGAGACCAGTTTTTCTTTTGTCTCAGCTGTTTCAGCTTCAGTCCGAAAACCGTTTTGATATAATCACTTTCTGAATTCATGTTCAAATATAAATAATGATTGCGGTTATTCGCATAATAAATTTTTAAAATATTTAGCGAACGTTCGCTGTTTGTGAAAATTTTTATTTATGTTTGTAATATCAAAACACAAAATCAGCATAATATGGAAACCAAAACACAATTCAAAATAAAGGCTCAGAAGCAGTTTGAAGCAGTTTTTACTCCTGATCTTACCGATTTTCTGATTGCCTTACATCAGAATTTTAATGAAAGAAGGCTGGAACTTTTAGAAGACAGAAAAAAAACACAGTCAGAATGGGATCAGGGGAAAATGCCGGAATTTTTATCTGAAACAGAAGGCATCCGAAATGCAGACTGGACCTGTGCACCTCTTCCGGAAGATCTACTGGACAGAAGAGTAGAAATCACAGGACCTGTAGACCGAAAGATGATCATCAATGCACTGAATTCAGGAGCAAAAACCTTTATGGCAGATTTTGAAGACAGCAGCTCGCCAACTTGGGAAAACTGCATTCAGGGACAGATCAATCTGGCCGATGCGGTAAGAAGAAATATTGATTTTACAGCTGAAAATGGAAAATCGTATAAGCTTAATGAGAAAACAGCCGTACTTCTCGTACGTCCGAGAGGATTACATCTTCCGGAAAAACATGTTGAAATTGGTGGAGAAGAAGCTTCAGGCTCACTGATCGATTTTGGAATGTATTTCTTCAATAATTCACAACAGCTTTTGAAAAATGGAAGCGGGCCATACTTTTACCTGCCTAAATTGGAACATTATAAAGAAGCACACTGGTGGAATGATGTATTTGTTTTTGCCCAGAATTATTTAGGAATTGCCAACGGAACCATTAAAGCGACAGTTTTAATAGAAACCATTACCGCTTCATTTCAGATTGATGAAATTCTGTACGAATTGAAAGATCACAGTTCCGGACTCAACTGTGGGCGGTGGGATTATATTTTCTCCTACATTAAAAAATTCAGAAACCTGCCCGGATTTATGGTGCCCGACAGGGATCAGGTAACCATGCTATCACCATTTATGAGTGCTTATTCCAAAAGGGTTATTGAGATCTGCCATAAAAGAAATGTTCATGCAGTAGGAGGGATGGCGGCACAGATTCCCGTAAAAGATGATGAGGAAGCCAATACAATTGCTTTCGAAAAAGTGAGAGGTGACAAAGAGCGTGAAGTAAAAAACGGTCATGACGGAACCTGGGTAGCCCATCCTGCTTTGGTGCAGGTTGCCATGGAAGTGTTTGATCAATATATGCCCGAAGCCAATCAGATTGATGAAAAATTTGAATACCATATCAAAGAAAATGATCTGCTGGAAGTTCCTCAGGGTGAAATTACCGAAAAAGGAGTCAGGAAAAATATCAATATAGGAATCCTTTACCTGGAAAGCTGGCTAATGGGAGCAGGAGCTGCCGCCATTTATAATCTGATGGAAGATGCTGCCACTGCAGAGATCTCTAGAACCCAGCTGTGGCAATGGCTGAAAAATGAAGCAGAACTAAGCGATGGTAGAATCCTTACCCGTGAAATGATTCTCCAGTGGGAAGCAGAAGAAATAGGCCATATCGAAAAATATATCGGAGAAAACCGATTTAAAAACGGGAAATTCAATCTGGCCAAAGAACTTTTCAATGAACTCGTTTTCTCTGAAAAATTTGAAGAATTTCTGACCCTGAAAGCATATCCTTTTATTGACTGAACCCCAAACAAAGTTTGAAACAATCCTCAAACTCATTCCTCTTAATCTAAAAATCCAAATATTATGAAAACAAAACAAGAACAAATCCACGCATTAGAGCAGGATTGGTTGAACAATCCGCGCTGGAACGGGGTAAAAAGAACCTATACGGCTGAAGAAGTGCTTAAACTTCGTGGCTCTTATAAAATTGATTATACCATTGCGACAGAAATGTCTGCAAAGCTTTGGGATAAATTAAATAACCAGGATTATGTAGCAGGGCTTGGTGCTCTTACAGGAAATCAGGCCGTTCAGGAAGTTGATGCAGGTCTTGAAGCTATCTATCTTTCCGGATGGCAGGTGGCAGCAGATGCCAATCTTTCCGGAGAAATGTATCCGGATCAGTCATTGTATCCAGCCAACTCAGTACCTTCTGTAGTGAAAAAGATCAATAATGCTTTATTGAGAGCAGATCAGATCCAGTCTGTCAACGGAAGCGGAGACAGGGAGTACCTTGTTCCGATTGTTGCCGATGCAGAGGCCGGGTTCGGAGGAAATCTCAATGCTTTTGAACTGATGAAACAGATGATTGAAGCCGGAGCAGCCGGAGTACACTTTGAAGACCAGCTTTCTTCTGCTAAAAAATGCGGACATCTGGGCGGAAAAGTTCTGGTTCCTACTCAGGAAGCCATAAATAAACTGGTGGCAGCCCGTCTTGCCGCAGATGTATTAGGAGTGCCAAGTGTAATTGTGGCAAGAACAGACGCAGATGCTGCAGATCTTCTGACTTCAGATATAGATGACAGAGATAAAAAATTTGTAACAGGCGAAAGAACCTCCGAAGGTTTTTATGTCGTAAGAAACGGAGTAGAGCAGGGAATAGACCGCGGTCTTTCTTATGCCCCTTACGCAGATCTTATCTGGATGGAGACTTCTAATCCGGATCTGGAACAGGCCAGAAAATTTGCAGAAGGAATTCATGCGCAGTTTCCGGGGAAAATGTTAGCTTACAACTGCTCACCATCATTCAACTGGGCCGCAAAACTGAGTGTTGAAGAAATGGGCAGTTTCCGTGAAGAGCTGGCCAAAATGGGCTACAAATTCCAGTTCATTACACTGGCTGGTTTCCATGCGCTGAACACATCTATGTTTGAGCTGGCTTTAGCCTATAAAGAAAAGGGAATGGCCGGATATTCAGAGCTTCAGGAGCGTGAGTTTGCCCTTCAGCAGAAAGGATTCAGGGCGGTAAAACACCAATCATTCGTGGGAACGGGATATTTTGATGAAATTCAGAATGTGGTGACCAACGGCTCCTCTGCAACAGTAGCCATGAAAGATTCTACAGAAACTGCACAATTTCATTAATCATTTTTCCATATTTTTCTGATGTAAGCCTTCTCGTTTTGAGAAGGTTTTTTGAGTTTTTTAATTTGATTTTCAGTGATTTATATTCGTTCCTGAATGAGAATGAAAACCAGGTAATAACTATTAAAAATATGTATTATATTTGAACGCGAAAAAAAACGGATTTTTTTGGAAAAAACTATAAAAAAAATGAAACTAATTAAAGGATTTTTTATTGCTGCAGGATTAATGCTGACTGCCAATGCTGCGAATGCTCAACAGAAAATAGGAAGTGTAGATACTAATGATGTATTTGAAAGTTTAACTGAAGTGAAAACAGCCAATACAACTATTGAGACCCTGTCTAAGACTAAGCAGGCTGAGATTGAAAAATTGATCAGCCAATACCAGACAAAACTAAAGGCAGCACAGGATAAAGAGAAAACATTAAGTGAGGCTAATAAAGAAACAGTGACTAAAGAACTGATGGCTGCGCAAACGGAACTTGAAACTTTAGGTAAAAAGATAGAGGAAACCAGAGCACAGGCTGCTAAAGATATTGCTGCTAAACAAAATGAATTGGTTAATCCAATACAGCAAAAGGTAAAGACAGCGATCTTTACTGTGGCTAAAGAAAGAAATCTGAGTTATGTTTTTGATGTTGCTGCACAAGGAGCAAACAATCTTATTTATACAGATGGAAGCGAAGATATCACATCTATCGTAAAAACTAAACTGGGAGCTTCAGCAACGACTGCTAAGCCGGCTGCAAAAAAATAATGTTTTTAAATTAATATTGAAAACGGAATCGGATGACTATCTGATTCCGTTTTTTTATTCCTTCTGTTGGTACGGATTTATTCAGATGTTTTATACATTTGAATAAATTTTTTAGAAATGAATCTAGTCTATGAAAAGCAGATAAAAGTAACAGAAGCCCATATTGATCAGAATAATCATGTTAACAATGTACAGTATGTTCATTGGGTAGAAGATGTAGCCGCAGAACATTGGGAGCTTCTGAAAGATAAGACAGAATACGCGAATGATGTCTGGATGCTGGTTGACCACCATATACAATACAAAAAACAGGTTTATTTAGGAGATGCCATCACTGTAAAAACATATCCAAAAGATCCGGAAGGGATCCGGCAGCCCAGAAAAGTTGAATTCTACTGCAATGATCAGCTGGTGGTAGATTCCCATACGCTGTGGGTGTTATTTGATAAAGAAACACAAAAGATCAGAAGACTGGAAAGCGACTGGCTTGAACAACTATCCTAATAACTGAAGGTAATTTTAAGTAATTTGATTGTACAGTGGTCTTTAATATCTATAGCTAAAAGTAACTTCCAGTTTCCTTGTTTCCTCTTCCGGTTATTAATCTTAACCTGCTTAACCCGAACTCAAGTATTGGTTAGGTTAATGATAGGTTAACGGGATTTAAAGAGAAGGGTTTCTATGATTTATTTATGTAAATTTACCCCTGATAGAAGGCCCTCACAGAATATGCAAAAGAAAAAGGCCTTCGGATTAAGATAATTGCTATGTTAAAAAAATATTTGTTACTCAACCTGATGCTGGTCTCTGCATTGGGTTTTTCACAAGACAAGAAATCAGAAATACAGATTCCGTCACAGCTAACAGACAGCAGAAGCCTGAATAAAGCAGTAAAAAATATCAGCGGGAGTCTTAAAGACTACACCATTGTCGGGTTGGGAGAAGGAATCCACGGAACAAAAGAATTTAATGAGATCAGAAGTGAAATTTCAAAAAATCTTATTGATAAAAATGATTTTAAAATCGTTGCATTTGAAAGTGCCTATGGTGATGCTGCTTTTCTGAATGATGCTCTTAACTCAGATACCGATTTGAAAGATGTATTAAAAAATTATATAACCTCCATCTGGCAGACAAAAGAAATCGAAAATCTACTGGGCTGGATAAGAGTTTACAACAAAAACCATAAAGATAAAGTCATTATTTCAGGGTTCGATACCAATTCTTTGGAAAACAGCGCCAGAATGCTCGAAAAATCTGAAGTTAAAGAAAAACAATATTCCGAAATTGCAGATGAGCTTAAAAAGAAAGCTGTATTTCAGGATGAAATGTGGGAAAAACAAAATGATCCCTCTTTCAAACTGGATATGAAGGCCGTGATTAAGAACGGAACAGAAGGGTATATGCTGGCAAAGAAAATAGACAGTATTTATGGCGGTAAAATAGGAAGAGATGCTGAACTTGCTCTTTATAACCTTCAGCTTGGCTTTGAAATTCCCTATGAAGCCGGTAAAAAGAACTATGATGTCTCCAGGGACCGGATTATGGCCGATATGATCGGTAAAATTCAATCAGTATATCATAAAAAAATGATCCTTTTTGCCCATAACGCTCATGTCGCATTGAAACCGATTCTGGTAGACGGAATGGGAGGATATATAAAAAAGAAATATGGAAAAGAATATTATGCGCTGGGCACATTTACGGCATCCGGAACTTACAGCGCAACAACAGACCCCCGTGCTGTGAAAAATAATAAATACACTTCTTATCCTCTTCCAAAATTACTGGAAGACAGTTGGGAAGAAAAACTGAGACAGAAAAACGCAGGAAATTATTTCACAGATTTTCAAAAAGATAACACAGGATTTTATGGAAAATCTTTCAAAGCAAGGTTTGTAGGATATGGTCCAATCACACCGGAAACAGAAAAGTTTACCATTACAGAGCCCTTAAAACTGAATGAATGTTTTGACGGACTTATCTTTATTAAAAATACGAATGCAGCAGAACACTTAACCGGCAGTTAATGCCAGACATTTATAATCAATCTCTTGACGGCCCGGCTTTTTAAGCCGGGTTGTTTTTTATATTTTTTGAACGTTAATTTCGGGAAATTATAGATATAGTATAGACACAATGAAGTATATTTGGTTATCAGCGGTAAGGCTGCATTAATATAAACCAATCAAAATATAATAATTACTATGGGAGCATGGGGATATAAAGCACTGGAAAGCGATGAAGGACTGGATGTTGTTGATTTTATCAGAGACTATGCCGAAACAAAATATCCGGGGAATGTTCAGATTGATCTGAAACTTTCAGAAGTGATCAATGCTTTGAAAGAAGCTGATTTCTTTGGAAAAACATGGGCTGAAATAGACTTTTTTTATGATCATTCAGCGATGGCACTTGCAGAATTATACCTTATGTTTAAAGAAACAGGAGAGTTGGACTATCCGGATGAAGAAAATGAAACACGGGATCTTAAAAAACGAATTCAATCATTTACTGGAGACACCGCATCCTTTGATTTTCTGCTTGGGTATCTGACTGATATTAAAAATGGAGTCCCTGATGAAGACGGAGAACGGGAAATTGTAGAACTCTGGAAAGATTCTGATGTATACAATGAATGGGAAGAAAATTTAACCGGTTTAATTGCCGGACTTAAAGCAGAGAATAACTAAAATTTATAAACAGATGGGACTGGATATTTTCTATAATGTTGATAACGACGACGAGATTTTCACCTTTGAATATATTACCGATGATGAACTGAAAAGACATCATGAGCTGACCCGTACTTTCGCTAACTTGATGAGTAGAAAGAATGTTATTCCTGAGAATGAAAAAACAGAGCTGGATCAGATTTCCCAAATTACGGGGATTGATTTGTCATCAATTAGTCATTTAGACGAAATTCCTGATCTGGGCGAACTCGAAGAGATTTTAGAATATGATCCTGAATATTATGAGGAGCAAAAAGTGGAATATGAAATTCAGAGGAGCAAAATTGAAAATAATCTGGATGAGGTGTCCTCAAAAATAACTGAACTTATAGAAAAACTGAAAGAAAAAGAAGACCTGTATCGTTTATTGTCATTCACTTCGTTTGATTCGCTGAACAGCTCAGTTTATTTCAAAAAAGAAAATAACGGAGGTGATAACTTTTACACAGATTTGAATAATTTCAAAAATTTTGTGGATTATGCCAGGTCAAAGGGAACAAAAACGATTTGGTTCAGATATTCATAAACCACAGTCTGAATTTTGTTATTAATTTAGAGGTTAAATCCTGAAATCCCGGCTTTTTTCGGTTAAAAATATTATATTGACAACTCTAAAAATGAAGTGTGAAAAACTTTATTGGATGCCGTACAGGCTATTATAAAAACTATAGAACATGAAAATTCATTATTCAGTAATTGTATTACTGCTCAGCCTTGCGGCGCACGGCCAGGAGAATCTCTACTGGTTTTCGGATGATATTGAAAAGACAATTGTGAAGGATTCCACAAAAGATAAATCCTGGACAAGCCAGATGGGTGCTACCTATTATTCAATAAGCGGAAACTATAAATTGGCGCTTGTCAATTGGGATAAAATGTTTGGAAGACCTAAAAAAATCAGCAGTGCCGACAGTCTGAAGTTCACAAAAATGACTCCCGTCAATGCAAAAGATTATATTCTGAACAGGGCGGTGAATGAAAAAGTAATTATCATTAACGAAGCACATCATAATGCCAGCCACAGAACTTTTGCCTCCTCTCTGCTTCAGGGATTATATGATAAAGGATATCGATATTTGGGTGTTGAAACCCTGAATAATGACGGCCCTTTCCATATCGGGAAGTTTGCTACGCAGGAAAGCGGAATGTATTCCCAGGAACCGGAATTCGGGAACTTTATTTATCAGGCCCTTAAAATCGGATTTAAGCTGTTTCCTTATGATACCAAAGGAAAGAATGGTAAAGAAAGGGAGATAGGCGAAGCAGAGAATATTTATAATTTCATGCAGAACAATAAAGACGGAAAATACCTGATCTACTGCGGTTATCAGCATGCTTATGAAGGAGTTCATAAAGCCTGGGAGAAAACGATGGCAGGAAGGCTTTCTGACCTGACCTCTTTAAACCCTTTTACCATTGACCAAACCCAGTTTTCAGAAAAAAGCGATCCGAAATACAATGAGCCGCTTATCAGAATCGTTAACAAAAAAATTCCTGTTGTTCTGAAAGATGAAAACCAGACACCTTACAACGGAGAAGACAAAGAGCTGTATACAGATATTAAAATCATTCATCCGGTTACAAAATACATAAAAGGAAGACCTGGCTGGATGCTGGACGGAAACCGCAGGTTCTATAAAATTCCAAAGTCTAAAGTCACACAATTTCCGGTATTGGTTCTGGCTTACAGAAAAGGAGAATTTGAGAAAAAAGGGATTCCCGCGGATATTATCGAACTTAACAATTCAAAAGACAGCCGGTTTTTGATACTGGATAAAGGAAATTATGATATTATAATAATGAACAGGGAATATAAGGTGATCAGCAGATTTGAAGCAACAAGATAATTTCAAAATAAATTAAAATGGACATCGTAAAGCACATCAAAGAGCATACGGGGAATTTACAGAAAGGTCTTATCAGTTCCTCAATTGAACAAAGGAAAAACCTGATCATTGCTTTATTGAATTTCTATTTTCTGCTGGATGATTTTGAAGAGGTTACAGCTAAATATATCCACCTTGAAATTGATAAAAAACAGTTGATTTCTGATATTAGAAATGAGAAGGTCAAACAATATCAGGAAGCAAATGAGAAAAGTCTGGACGGGTTGGATGAATATGCTGATGATTATGAAGAACCGGAACCCGTTGAAATCTTTATATTAGATGCATTGGGCAATGCTGTTTGTGATATTAACAGTACAGAGAACATTGTCGGATTGTTTATCGGAGTGATTGATGCGCTGGATTACTTTGAAAATTTTTCAGATGAACCTGAATTTTGGAATGATGTATTGGAAAAAGAAGTTAATTTTCAAAATGAAATTCTGTCCGAAATTACTGCTCAAGAAAAAATTGATCCTTCGGTATATCATAAAAGGTATGGCGAAATAATGGAAAAACATAAACTATAAATCGATGCAGACAGATAAAGAATTCTATTTTTCAGCCGGACTTTATGATATTCCATGGGGAAGACTGGTCAACTGGTACGGCCGTTCCACCGATTTTCCTGCCTGTTTCCATGATATGCTTTCGGATGATCCTGAAAAACAAAAAGCGGCGATTGGAAAAATTGAAATGAATATTGAACATCAGGATGGAATTATGATGGCAACACCATTTGCGCTGTTGTTCCTGTTCAGACTTCTTGCGTTTGACCAAACAGATAAAAAGCAGATTTTAAAAACTATTCTGGCAGTTGTGAAAGCAGCAAAATTCCAGACTGAATATTATGAAGGTCAGGAAATAGAAAATAAAATCAGTCATATTCAAGAATTGCTTGATGATCAGTATATCTGGCCGGAATTTGAAAGTGAAGATCAGGATGAGATGCATTGGGAAGAATTTGAGTATGGGGATGAACATTATTATTGGCTGAAATATATTTTCGAAATAGCAAAAGCGCATTCATTTATCTTGACAAAGTTTACTGATCAAACAGAAATAGACACCGCCAAAGAAATTATTAATTTGCTTACAGAAACAGATAATCAATTCAAATAATATAATATGGGATTATTTAACAACATTTTCGGACAGCCGGACAACCAAAATTCTGATAGCTCTCAAGGAGTACAGCCAGAACAGGCTGCTTGCAAAACAGAGCAGGAGCTTCTTGAACGTTATGGAGCAATAGCCTTTGATAAACAGATGGATTTTGGAGAAGTAATCGGAGATAATAACTGGAATGTGGACATTGGTCAGGGAATCATCAGTTTTGGTGAAGATCTTACTTTTCCGATGCAAATACTGGGAACTTTTTCCCATTCATCGCAAACCTGGCTTTGGGCATGGGCGAATACACAATCCAATCTTCCTGAAAATATAATCAGGCAGTCTCTTCAGCTTAAAAAATATGGTGAAGACAATGGAATTGATCTTCTGAGCACGGATACCTTTGATTTTTCAGCTGAGGAACTGCACCTTATAGGCATGACTGCATCGGGAATGTTTGATGCGAGCGGTTATTATATTGCAGATTACGGCCAGGGTGCCATGGTGGTAACTGTGAAAAGTGATACAATAGACCAGGCCCGAACCAGTGATCATCTCCGGATCTTTACTGCTTTCCCGCAACTGATCTCACAGTTTGAAGTGAACCATAAAAATACCTTCAAGAACTATCTGGTCTTTAAAGGATATCAGGTAACCGAAAATGAAAATTCTGTAGAAGGAACGCAAAACGGAAATTCTGTAATCGGAGAGTTTGATGATTTATCAAGGCTGACTAATCTGAAAGGGTAGGCGATCTACCATGTATTTCGAAACTTTATATTTCAAAAATAAGTAATGTCCATCGCAGACCTTGGGGGGTAACAAACAAATTGAAATCAAACTGAATCTTTATGGAGGCTGCTTCTTCGAATCAACAAAGTTGATTCTATCCTTTGCTCCCTAAAATTAGCGGTATAAACGATAAAGCTTTGAGTGGAAGAGATTCTCTAGAGCTAACTTTATAGGCCAAAGAAAAAAAACTGTTTCATTTCTGAAGCAGTTTTTTTGCTAAAATTTGGTGCAAAATTTAAATTTTATCGATTTTTACTTATATCACTAATTTCTATATCATTATCAATTAAAAAATAATTCTTTCGAAAAAAATACGATTATTTTTGTTGATGTATAGAAATATATTTTCAATACAAATACTTACATTCGTATAAAAAACACTTTAAAGTGATAAAATTTACAATAACTCTCTTTAGTGAGGAATTAATTTATACTAATAAATGTTAATTTTGTAAATATTTCATAATAAAAACAAACGCAAATGAGAAAACTCTATATGAGTGTATTAGTGATATGTACGGTCCTGAGTATATCAGCCCAGGAAATTCTCTGGCAGAAATACCTCAAATCCTCCACGCAGGATTTCCTAAGCCAGATTACCACCACTATTGATCAGCAGTATCTGATTACCGGAAGTTCCATCCAGACAAAAAGCCAACAGCCAGCTGCTAACAAGCAAAACAACGGCTACGATTTCCATTTGGTTAAACTGAACCAGCAGGGTGAACAGGTCTGGGAAAAATACCTTTCAGGACAAAATCACGACTATCTTTCCGCTTCTGTTTCTACCCAGGAAGGCGGTTTCCTTATAGCTGGAACTTCGTATTCGGGAAAAGGACTGGATAAAAAAGAAGAATCCAAAGGTGGATCCGATATCTGGCTGGTAAGATTGAATGAGTTCGGGGATGAATTATGGCAGAAAACTTTAGGAACCGCTTCCGATGAACAGGCCAGGGCAGTCGTTCAGACTACAGACCTGGGATTCTTTGTGGCAGGTAATGTTCAAAACTCTTCCAAAGGTTATGGCTCTAAAGATGCCTGGATCATCAGACTGGATAAAGATGGAAAAGAACTTTCTCAGATCATTTTAGGTGGAAAAGGACTGGATGAAGTAGAGAAAATGATCCCGACAAAAGATGGTGGTGTCCTAATAGGGATTTATTCACGAAGCTCAGTTGGAGGAAACAAGAAAACTGAAAACTCGGGAGAAGGTGATTACTGGATGGTGAAGCTTGATAAAACGGGAAAAGTAGAATGGGAAAAGAACTATGGAGGCAAGGGTGATGATCATTTAAGAACTCTTGCTTTAACATCCACGGGCTATGTTATTGGAGGAGAATCCAGATCAGAGAGATCAGGCAATAAAACCGTAGGCATAGAAGAAGGAACCGATTTATGGCTTGTCGCTTTAAATGAAAGAGGAGAAGAACAGTGGCAGAAATCCTACAACTTCAAAAACCGTGATATCCTGATGGGAATGAGTGTGATTCATTCCGCGGATGATAAAACTTCCAAAGGAATTTTGCTTGGTGGTTACACCCAGGCAGAAGGAAGAATAGAAAAAGATGATGAAACGTTCTGGATGCTGTATCTGGATCAGCAGGGTAATGAACAGTGGAGAAAACACATCACGGGAGAGAACCGGAAGAAAGAAGAAAGGCTTTCAGATATTAAACTGAACAGAGACGGTTCCATTATTCTTGCCGGCACCAGTGCTGAAGAACTCGGAAAAGAGAACTGGAAGATTGTGAAGCTTGGAGACAGCCAGATCGATAAGCTGATCCAGAAGCAGGATATCAAAATTTATCCAAACCCTGTCTCGGATTATGCTTACGTAGAAATAGGTGTTGATTTTTCAGAATCCGATATTCTGGTGTATGACATGGGCGGAAGACAGCTTCAGAGCGTGAAGACGAAGAATAAAGTCACCAAGATTAATACTCAGCCACTGGTTCAGGGAGCTTATCTAGTGGTGATCAAAACAGATACCAATAAAACAGCAAATGCAAAACTGATAAAGAAATAATACAAATGAAAAAATATTTGCAGATTCAAAATAAACACCATGGAATAAAACGGTTAAAAGGTGCGGTTTTCTTTTTTATGATTTCAACGAACCTTTGCGGACAACAATCGCTGGGCAGCAATAACAACCTTGACAAAATTATTCCCTCTACTCCTGAGACTTACAGCATTTTTAAAGCTGGAGACTTTCCGGTTGATTACAGGACAGGGAAGCTCAATATATCCATTCCTATTTACAGTATTAATACCAGTGGATTATCAATCCCTATTCATTTAACCTATAATACAGGAGGGATAAAAGTAGATGAAACCTCTGGTACAGTTGGTTTAGGGTGGACTTTAGCCATTCCCAACAGTATTTCAGTGGAGCAGCATGGGAGAAGTGATGTAATGAATTATACCAAATGGTTTCCAGCAAATCCTTTTGACCATGTATATACAGATATCAACTTAGAATCTCTGCCGGTTGACGTCCGTACAAAGCTTTATAATCTATATGACGGTCTTCAGGATATGCAGCCTGATATTTTCCATTATAACCTGCCTACAATTTCAGGTTCTTTTATCATGGATTCCAACGGAGGTTTTCATACAATCCCTTATGACAATATAAAAATTTCTTATTCAGACACTGATAAAAGATTCCAAATAACAGATCCAAAGGGAATTATTTATACTTTAGGACGTGGGAACACTCTGTCGTCAACAACGGGGCCGTCTGTAGACTCCTCAGTATCTTCTTTTTTCCTTGAAAATATTAAACTTCCAACCAACGAGGAAATTTCTTTCAAATATGAAAAACGAATGACTTATCAGACTACCACACATAGCTATCAGGATGTATATGCTCCCATAGAGGGATATGAAATTTCCTGCCGGGGCGCGGTAGAAGATACTCATGCAACAACTATTAACCAATATAGGGATATTTTGCTGACGGAAATAAAATATGGCAATGAGACTGTAAAGTTTAATTATAAAAATACGATTGACGGGGTACTGGGAAGGAAAGATGTTAATGGGGCAAATCCAGAGAATACTTTTGCAATAGATCAGATACTCATTAACAATTCGGCTGGAAATACCATTGGGAACTATAAATTTAACCACACTTATTTTGGTTCTGGAATTGGCACGGATTACAGAAACTACAGACTGAAACTAACCAGAATAGATAATATTTTGGAAAATAGCAAGCATATCTTTGAGTACAATGAAGCATATAAGCCTGCTATTGAAAGCTTTGCACAGGACATTTGGGGGTATTATAACGGAAATGATACAAATAGAGGGCTTATCCCCAATCTTCGCTATTTCAATATCAATTATATCAAGGGAGGGGACAGAGGCGTATATTCGGATTATTCACAGGCTTTCATTTTAAAGAAGGTTCTATATCCTACAGGCGGCTCATCGTCATTTACTTATGAAAATAATACGATATGGGATAAGCTGGTGATTCCGCAAAGACAGGCTGTCGAATACGGAACGATCAACAATTATTATGACAATACTCAGAATGAGTATGACATAATTACAAAAATAACTCCTTCAAACGAGTATTTTTATTTCGATGTAGATCCTTCAAGTAATTCTGAGGAACTTTGGTGTGAGTTCAGAAATTCATGTTCAAACGAGATTCCCAATCAAATTCCTGAAAATGGAAGCAGTTCCGGGTTTGCTTATTTAGACGAGTTGATAAATAATCAATGGAAAACAGTGGCTACGTTCAGCGGTCAGGATGGCGAGGCACAATTAACAGATCCAAATTTTTTTCTCCATCCGCAAGCTCCTAAAAGGATCAGAACGGTCAGAAATGGGAATTGTTCTGTTGCATTACGGTTTTATAAAGTGAAAAATATTAAAAACAATAACCAGAATAATCCTGTTGGAGGAGTGAGAATAAAAAGTGTTGAAGATTTTGACGGCTCAATAACCTATACAAAACGACAGTTTGAATATTACAATCCTAATCTTTCAGGGAAAAGATCTTCCGCCTATTTTGCGTCTCCTTTAGAATTTGTGAAAGGTACCTATAAAGTGATCCGAAATACGGGATATGATCATGATATTCTCTGTAATCCTTATGTACTCAGCGCAGATCAGGCAATTAATTCAAGCTTATCGGGAAAAGATGTGGTAAATTATGAATATGTCACCGAACATACATTGGGAAAAGGAAAAAAATTATTCAAATATAGCTATACCGATAATCCTATGGATATTACCAGTCTTGACGGCAATGGATTTAATCCTTATAAGCTGAGTAATACCAGCCTTCTCAGTGAAACCATCTATAGCCTGAATGCAAACAACCCGTTAAGAGAGGTGATTTACAGCTATACTCCGACTTATTTTAAAAATGCATTGTCAAGTAATTATTCATCTGGCAATGGGGGACAGGTGATCCCTTCTACGATCATGGGAATATACCTAATGTGGAAAGGTGGGCCTACTATACAGACTGCATGGTATACAACAAAAATACTGGCACATTACCCTATAGAATCAGGGAAGTTTTTATTAGATGAAGTCACTACAAAAGATTATATTAATGGAAAGATCCTCACTTCAAAAGTAAATAATGAGTACTCTATAAATGATATTCAAAAACCAATTAATCTTTTGAAGCAAATCAATATTCTCACTCATAATGAACCTATTGAGACCATTTACAGCTATGCCCATGAAAAAGGAAACCAGCTGATGATTGAAAAAAATATGATAGGCATTCCCTTGGAAACTACTGTAAAGCAGACTATAAATGGAATGACCAAAACATTGTCTAAGACAGAAACCATTTATCCTTCATCGTTGCCGCATGCGGTAGCCGGAAACCTTGTGCTGCCATTGTCACTTCAGTCTTATGATATACAGAACCCGTCAGCAGCACATACAGAAGTTACCTATGACCGATACGACAGCAAAGGAAATATTCTGCAGTATACCACCAAAGACGGCATTTCCACCGCCATCATTTGGGGATACAACAGTACCCAGCCGATCGCTAAAATAGAAGGCATTAAATACACCGATATTCCATCCTCTTTAGTGACCGGTATCATCACCGCGTCAGACAATGACAATATTCCCCCTCAGGGCGTATCGGCAGAACAGGCTGAGCTGAATCTCTTGGCGGCACTGGACAGTTTCAGGAATCATGCTTCATTAACCGGCTATCAGATCACCACTTACAGCTACGATCCATTAATCGGGGTGAAAAGCATTACGCCACCGTCAGGAATCCGGGAAGTATACCTGTATGATGCGGCGAACAGGCTGAAAGAAGTAAGAGAACACAGCCCGGGCGGGAGAATCATCAAAGAATACCAATACCACTATAAAAACTAAGAACGATGAAAAAATACATCATCCCGATAGGTACCCTGCTGCTCTCTGGCTTAGCCCATGGCCAGCTTACCGATACAGAAAATTACGTCCAGTCCAAGACCTACCTTGATTATAACGGAACCCAGCCTTCCAAAACATTAGAAACCGTTCAGTATGTTGATGGTCTTGGAAGGCCCAAACAGGTTGTTAATGTAAAAGCTTCTCCTCTGGGAAGAGATGTGGTTACCCATATCACGTATGATGAGTTTGGAAGGCAGATTAAAGAATACCTTCCCATTCCCCAGACAGGAACCTTAAACGGTGCTATTGTTCCCAATCCACTGGCTAATGCTTCAAGTACACCTTATGGCTCAGAAAAGATCTATGCTGAGAAAGTCCTGGAAAACTCACCCCTAGACCGGATTTTGGAACAGAAACAGGTAGGTACTGCATGGGATGGAAAACCCGTGAAATTTGAGTATGATGCTTCTGAAGACGGAGAGGTAAGGAAATATACCGTCACCACAACCTGGGTAAACGGAGCTACCCAATCAGAGTTCAGTTCTGTAGAAAGCTATGGTGCTGCACAGTTGTATAAAAACACAATTATTGATGAAGACGGCAATAAGACCATCGAATTCAAGAATGGAAAAGGCCAGACCATTTTAGTCAGAAAAATACTCAACAAAATCAAAAATACAGACACCTACTATGTTTATAATGAATATGATCAGTTGGCTTTTGTTCTCCCGCCATTAGCTTCCGGAGCGGCATCGCTGGATGAAGCCACGCTCAAAAATCTTTGCTATCAGTACCGTTATGACGGTAGAAACCGTTTGGTTGAGAAGAAACTTCCGGGAAAAGATTGGGAATATATGGTGTATGACAAGTCAGACCGTTTGATTCTTACCCAGGATGCAGGGATGAGAACGCAAGGTAAATGGTTGATGACTAAATATGACCAGTTTGGAAGAACTATTCTTACTGGAATAATTGCAGCAGGAGAAAGACCAGCCCTTCAAAATCTGATCAAAGATTTAATAATTATAGAATCCCGAAGTACAGCAGGTTATGTTAAAAGTGGGATGTCTGTTTACTATTCCAATAATTATTTCCCATCTGACACACAGACTGTGTTAAGTATCAATTATTATGATACTTATCCCCAGTATAGCTTCAATCCTTCTTTCCCATCAAGCATTGAAGGGGAAACAGTCTTAACAGATACCCCTTCTACAGAGGGAAGAAGCACGAAAGGCCTTGCCGTGATGAGCCTGGTTAAGAACATTGAAGACGATAACTGGACCAAAAGCTACTCTTATTATGATACCAAAGGAAGAGTAATTAGCACTCATTCCATCAATCATTTGGGAGGTTATACTCACAATGAATCCAAACTTGATTTCGCAGGAGCTGTACAGAAAGCTGTGACAAAGCATAAAAGACTGAGTACAGATACCGAGAGAGTGGTTACTGAAACCTTTACGTATGACCACCAGAACAGACAGCTCGTTCATAAGCATCAAGTAGACAGTAATCCGGAAGAGATTCTGTCGCAAAACAGCTACAATGAACTCTCCCAATTGGAAACCAAGAAGGTTGGAGGAACTAGTGCGGGATCACCATTACAAACCATCAACTATCAGTATAACATCAGAGGCTGGATGACACAAATTAACGATCCTGCGAATTTGGGAAATGATCTGTTTGGTTATAAAATCAATTACAACCAGGTTGAAGGAATGGAAACCCCGAACAGTAACTATAGCACCTTAAAAGTAAGACCTAAATTCAACGGAAATATTGCGGAAGTATCTTGGAAAACTTTAACGGAAGAAAATGAACCGTTAAAAAGATACGGTTATGTTTATGATCCATTAAACCGTCTTTTAGCAGGATTTTACCAGAAACAAGGCAATGAGACAGCCAATGAATATTTTGAAATGCCAGAGTACGACCTGAATGGAAATATCACAAAGCTGAAAAGATCAGCTGCCCTCCAAACAGGAAATACAGCTGCTGTTGTGATTGATGATTTAAGATATGATTATACAGGCAATAAGCTGACTAAAGTAACCGATTTGCAGCAGAATCCATCAGGCTATCCATACCTTGCCAGCCCCGGAACAATTGGGTATGACAATGATAATGGCAGCGGCAATGGGAATATGACCAGTCATCCGGATAAAGATATTTCTTTAATTCAGTATAATTATTTAAATTTACCCAAACAGATTACCCAAAACTCAAATCTCACCCAATATACCTATAGGGCAGATGGAGTAAAAGTAAAGAAGCTCTTTAAGAACCTGGAAACCTATTATCTGGATGGATTCCAGTATAAAAGTACCAAGCCATCAGAAGCAGGAACAGGTGGAATTATATTACCTGATCCAAATGAAGTTGCGGAGATGAAACTCAGAATCATTCCTACCTCAGAAGGTTATTATGATGCACTTAACGGCCAGTACATTTATAATTATACCGATCATTTGGGTAATGTAAGATTAAGCTACACGGATACCAATAAGGACGGATTCATACAGCCAAGACAATACCGTTGGGTGCAATGTGACGGACCTTGGAACCCTTTAAATCCACCCAATTGTATTGATGGTTGGAAACCGGGAGAGATTGTGGAAGTGAATAATTATTATCCTTTTGGATTGCTGCATAATTATACAGCAACCACACAGAATGATTATCAGTATAAGTACAACGGGAAAGAGTTGCAAGAGACTGGAATGTATGATTATGGGGCAAGGATGTATATGCCGGATTTGGGAAGATGGGGTGTAGTGGATCCGCTGGCGGAGAAATATCGCAGATGGTCACCGTATAATTATACAGTGAATAACCCAATTAGATTTACTGATCCTGATGGAAGAGCTGTAAAAGAAACGTCAATTGGAACGACTTATACTGGTTCGGACGCACAATCTGCCTTTAGATTATTACAAAACTCTATGGCGTCCAGCCGTCCTAAAGACGATATAACAGTAGGGAAAAATGGTAGAGTTGTAAATTATGTTAGAAAAGAAGGAAACAATAGATTTTTTGAGGAAAATGGGAATGAGTTATTTTTTAATGACCCCAAAAATGTAGATAAACCTACTCAAAAGAAAAAATACAATATAGGAGATCAGGTTTATTATTGGATTAGCAGGAAGGATTATATAGGTGCTTTAAACAATGTTGGAAATAATTACAACATTGTACGCCTGTTAACACAAGCAAGAGTAGGAAATATTCTTACATCTCCGAGTGCACAAATTGCTGCCTATAGCCTGATTGGTTATGAGTCTACTTGGGGAGAAGCTGATTTTTCCGCTCACTACTTATCTCGAAAATTGGATATTGGTAGTAATGTTAATCAAAATGATTCTTCTTACCATTTTAGATTTGAGGGTACGAATACTATTTACAGTTTAATGGATGCTGGTAACTTTATGTGGGGAGGATGGTCTGCCGCTATTGGTTTATTTGATCATGAGGTATTCGGAGGGAGCCATTTCAATGAAATCTTAAATGGTCAATTGGATAGTAAGGCAGATCAACGTGCTATTTTTAATGGACGAAGATTTATAATGACAGGAAAATAAAAATTATGAATATAAAAAAAATACTTAGCCCTAACTATATTTTAATCTTTTTTATAATATTTATTGTAATATTTATATCTGTAAATTATATAGGATATGAATTTTTTCAATCCAATGAATATTTTTATAAAAAAATTAAAACAACATTTAATCTATTTTGCTTTATACCTGGAACAGCCGTTTTCTTAGGTATTTCAATATTTAATTTTAGTATCAGTAAAAGTTGTAACAATAAAAGAAATATTAAGATTTCATTAATTCCTATTTGTTTAATAACTATATATTATTTATATATTTTCATTAGATTGGTTTATGGATTTTTAACTTCTGAATATATATAATCCCCCAGCTGGCGCAAGCGTCACGCTTGTACCATGATGGTAAACACAAAAACCACTGCATCTGTAGTGGCTTTTATATACAGGTTTAGGAAAACCGTTATATTTATCAGTACAGGGATCATCTTGGCAACGCAAGGGTGAGCTATGCCAAAAACAGCGAAGGCGTTCTTGAAATAACGGATGTGAACAACTATTATCCTTTTGGTCTGAACCATATTGACGGTCAGATTTCTAAAGGGAAATTAGGAGGCTATCTTAGTTATAAGTACAACGGTAAAGAGTTGCAAGAGACAGGTATGTATGACTACGGAGCGAGGATGTATATGCCGGATTTGGGAAGATGGGGTGTTGTGGATCCGCTGGCGGAGAAGATGACTCGTCATAGTCCTTATAATTATGCGTTTAATAATCCGATTAGATTTATTGATCCAGATGGAAGAGATCCAATTGACTATGTTAATGAAAATGGAAAAAAAATTGGGACTGACGGAACTGATGTACAAGGAACATTAATGATAACTAATAGAGATGATCAAAAAGCAATAAAAGCAGCAGAAAAAAAAGGGGAACATATTTCTACTGAAAAATTAAGTGAATTAAATTCTAATATGATTGTTCCGTTTGACAATGAGCTTACTGAAACACTAGACGTTATAAAGAGAGAAACTGATAATGGTGGTTTAAGTGAAGAAGCTTCTACTATTGGGAGTACTGGATATATTTTAAGATCTCCTACAGGACCAGCGCCAACAATCTCCGCAGATGGAGCAATGGCTACGGCAAGTACAAATATTAAGTTTAATAGTCTTTTGCAAGGCGTTCCGACAACAAGTATACATTCTCATAGTACAGGTATTATTGAAGGTACAGGCGGAACTTTTTATCCTTTAAATGCTTTAACTCCAACTCGAGGTGTTGATGATGTAGCATTTTCAACTTATCAAACAAATATAATTGCTGGTAGATTAGAGATTGGTAATTCATCAAATATTACAAAAAATAGTGATGGGAGCTATAAAGATAACAGATCTGTTGGTGCGGCAGTATATAATAGAGATGGATCTTTTAGAATGAAATTGACTGTTCCCGTAATAAAAAACATATTGAATAGAAATGCAAAATAGTATAGTAAAAAAAGTATTAATTTTAGCTTGCTCCTTTATATTGACGACATATTATTCTCAATGTAAAAAATTAAATATATTAATCATGATTGATGAAGAACCATGTTTAACGGTAAATAATTTTTATATAAACATTCCTCCATCTACAGAAAAGATTGAATTTAAATATACTGTTGGATCAGTTGATATAAGCGACAATTTTTATACAAGTTTATTAAATACTTCATCGCAAAATATAAATATAGGTTTTGAAGCGATTATACCTAATAAAGTATTTGTTTCAAAATATCTTGTCAACTTGCCCAAAGTTTATTTAAACCAAGAATATGTTATTATTAACATATTTAATTTAGATAAAAAAAAATATAGAAAAAGATTTTCAAAAATTGCTAAAAATGATAAATACTATGTCATTATTAAATCTCCTTCTTCAATGAGGTTCGATTAGACTTTGAGTATAATAATAAAACCAACTCTTAAAAGTTAGCTTCTTTTCTTTGTATGTTTCGTTTCTGAGTAGCCCCCGCTCTCGCACGATTCCTTTCGTATAGCTGATAAAAATAAAAACGTTCTGTTCCCCAAATACAAAATAATAATTTCTCCCCAATCTTTCAGGCATTTTATTTGTTCCTCTTTTTATCTTAAATTTGTAAATTCATTTTACTGGTTTTTATTTCATGAACGATATTCAGTTCTGCTGTATTTTTTTGCAGTTAAAAAAATATAAAAACCAGTAAATTAAAATTGAAAGACTTATTATGATACGTATTACGAAAATTTTTACATTCGAAACCGCTCATGTGCTGTACAACTATGACGGGAAATGTAAAAATATGCACGGACATTCCTATAAGCTGTTTGTAACGGTGAAAGGGAGGCCCATCAATGACTTGGAAGATCCCAAAAACGGGATGGTAGTAGATTTTGGGGATATCAAAAGTATCGTAAAATCTGAAATTGTAGATGTATGGGACCATGCTGTTTTGGTGAATGCCCTGTCTCCGCATAAAGAATTGGGCGAAGATCTGGAGCAGAAAGGTCATAAAGTGATCTACTGCAGTTTTCAGCCTACCTGTGAAAATATGCTGTATGCAATCGCTGCAAAAATAAAATCAAAACTTCCGGCTGAGGTTTCTCTGGCCTACCTTAAACTTCATGAAACCGAAAACTCTTACGGAGAATGGTTCGCAGAAGATAATAAGTAATCTGACAGATAAAAACTCAAGACGGTGTTAAAAACGATCATTAATCTCGAACCTGGCAAAAAGGTATATTTCGCTTCAGATCAGCATTTCGGAGCACCCACTCCTAAGGAAAGCAAGATGCGTGAAGAGAAATTCATACGCTGGATGGATGAAATTAAGGAAGATGCCCAGGTCCTGTTTTTAATGGGTGACCTTTTCGATTTCTGGCACGAATGGAAACACGTAATTCCAAAAGGATACGTACGTGTTCTCGGTAAAATAGCAGAATTGAAAGACAGGGGAATTCACATCTATTTCTTTGTCGGGAACCATGATCTTTGGATGAAAGATTATCTTGAAGAAGAAATCGGCTGTACTGTATTCTATCAGAAGCAGTATTTTGAAATGGGCGGAAAGCAGTTTCTGCTAGCTCATGGAGACGGATTAGGGCCTGGCGATAAAGGATATAAAAGAATGAAAAAGCTGTTTACCAATCCTGTTGCCCAGTGGTTTTTCAAATGGCTTCATCCCGATATTGCAATGAAAGTAGCCTTATACCTTTCCCAGAAAAATAAAATGATTTCCGGAGAAGAAGATAAGGCATTCCTGGGAGAAGATAAAGAATTTTTGATCATCTATTCAAAAGAGAAACTGAAAACCCAGAAAATAGACTACTTTATTTACGGACACCGCCACCTTCCGATGGTTCTGAACCTGAGTGGAAAGGCTGAATATATTAACCTCGGTGACTGGATTTCATATTACACTTACGGGGTTTTTGAGAAGAATTTTGAATTGAAAACCTATAAGGACGGAACAAAAAAAAATTACCCCTAAAAGAGGTAATTTCCGAATGGACCGAAGTCCACTCTTGTTTTTAATCCATATTCCGAATAGGTAATTGCAAGAAGTTTACCAAAGTGTAAATCTTCTGAAAAAAATATTAAAAAATATCTTTTTCCCTGTAAAAACTTAGGGTAAAGCGGGGGAGTTTAAAATAGTTTTATTAGAATTGGAAAATATATTCAACATTCAGACAGAACAGGATTTCCTGAACGCAGCATTGAAAACTTTTCGATATCAGTATGAAAACGTTGAAATATACAGGAAGTTTGTAGACTTTCTGAAGACAGATGTTGAAAAGATCAACAGTCTGGAGAAAATTCCGTTTCTGCCCATAGAAATGTTTAAAAATCATCAGATTCTGGATAAAAATGCCAAAGCTGATCTTTTTTTTCAAAGCTCAGGAACCACGCAGATGAATCTTTCAAAACATTATATTGCAGATCCTCGAAAATATGAGGAGAGCATCTATAAAAGTTTTCAACAGTTTATCGGAAAACCGGAAGACTTTATTTTCCTAGGGCTTCTTCCTAGTTACCTGGAAAAACAGAACTCTTCCCTGATTTATATGGTGGATTATCTTATGAAAAAATCAGGCAAACCGGAGAACGGATATTTCCTTTACAATCATACCGAACTTTTTGATCTGCTGGTAACAATAAAGGATAAAAAAGTTATTCTTTTCGGAGTTTCCTTCGCTCTGCTGGATTTTTTAGATACATTGAAATCTCAAAATCTATCGATCTCAGAATCCCTCAACCTGACCGTAATTGAAACTGGAGGAATGAAAGGCAGAAAGGAAGAAATGACCAAAGACGAACTTCTGGCCATTTTACAAAACGGATTTAAAACCGAAAAAATCTACTCCGAATATTCGATGACAGAACTGCTTTCCCAGGCTTATTCTCTCGGAAAAAATGAATATACATGCCCAAAATGGATGAGAGTGATGATCAGAAATGCAGAAGACCCTTTTGCCTATGAAAAAGAGGGGAGAACCGGAGCGGTCAATATTATAGATCTTGCCAATATTCATTCCTGTTCTTTTATTGCTACCCAGGATTTGGGGAAAATAACCGGAGATCAGTTTCAGGTGCTTGGAAGAATAGACCATTCCGATATCCGCGGTTGCAGCCTGTTGGTAAGTTAATAGAGGGCGGTTTGAACTGAAAATTAGTCCGATACTTTTACATCGTAAACTATACATCGTACATTATACAAAGCAGATAACACACTTTCCAAACAATGATCAAAATAGACGAGCTTGTTCATGCCTACATCCACTCTCACTGTGATTTTGAGAAGGAAATTGTGATGACAAATCACTTTCAGGCAGATTGGGAGGCTGATATACTGATCATTGATGCCGAAGGGTTCAGTCATGAAATTGAGATCAAACTATCGAAAAGTGACTTTAAAAACGATTTCAAAAAATCATATCTCAACAAAGATACGGGAGAAAAATTTCTGAAGCATGACAAGGTTTCTTGTGGAGATTATGTCTGCAACGCATTCAGTTTTCTGCTTCCGATGGGAATGATCGAGCATAAAGATGTTCCGGAACACTGTGGCATCATTGAGTTTTACCATAATGAAGACAGCTGGGAAACGGAATTCTATCTGATACGTAAGCCTAAAAATGTACATGAAGATTCTTACTGGAAACTGAATGATAAAGATCTTTTTATACGTAAAATGGCGTTGAATCTCCTGCACAGGAAGATGGAGATCAAAGGAAAACACGAAGAATTGATCTTTAAAAATCCTTTTGATATAAAGAAGAAAAAATAACAAATCCTGTCAGATGACAGGATTTGTTATTTATGATAATGAAATGTTGAATATAATTAAGCTTCAACTTCCGTCGAGTCTCTCTGAAGAAGGAACTTATAAATCAACCCTCCTACAATCCCTCCTAAAATAGGAGCTGCCCAGAATAACCAGAGCTGAGACATCGCAAGTCCTCCTGCAAAAACAGCCTGTGAAAGAGATCTCGCAGGGTTTACCGAAGTATTGGTGATAGGAATTGAAATTAAGTGAATCAGTGTTAAAGCCAGACCGATAGCAATACCAGCAAACTTTCCGTTCGCCCATTTATCCGTTGCTCCCATAATAACAATGAGGAAAAATGCTGTCAGTAAGAATTCCGCAAGAAATGCGGCTCCCATGCTGAATGCTTTGCCGTTATATACCGCTTCCCCATAGAAGTTGGTGGCAAACGCTCCGGGTTGGGAAAAATCTACGGTTCCGGCGCCATTAAGGATAACATACAGGCATCCCGCAGCAACAAGCGCTCCAAGACACTGGGCAACAATGTACGGGATAAGGTCTTTTGCAGGAAATCTGCCTCCTGCCATAAGCCCGAAAGTAACGGCCGGATTAAAATGACCTCCGGAGATGTGGCCCACAGCATATGCCATTGTAAGCACTGTAAGACCAAAAGCTAGAGCAACGCCTAAAAGACCAATTCCGATGTCGGGAACTCCGGCTGCAAAAACCGCACTTCCGCAGCCTCCGAAAACAAGCCAAAACGTGCCGAAAAATTCAGCAAAAAGTTTTTTTATCATGTTGTTTATTTTTAAATGTATCTCAAATGTAGAATTTAAATCTCAAAATAGAAAGATAAATCTTAAAAATATTTCAAATATTGGAGAACGAAAAAATTGAGGATTTATTAATTTGGTTTAATGTTTGTTGGGGATTCTGTTGAAAGAGCATAACGCTCCGGATTGATTGATATAACATAAATGTTTATCTTTCGTTAGTAATTTTAAAGCATGGTTAATGAGAAAGTTTTTTTGTGTGGTTTTTGTGCCTTTCCTATACAGTCTTTATTATTCACAGGGAGCTAAAAAGAGTCTTCCCTGCTATGATTTGTCACAGGTTTTAAAAGTAGAACCTACTCCTCTTTATAAGTCTCATCTGGATGCCTCAAAGAGTTTTGGGGTTAAACTGCTTAAAGACTCTAAAACGGTACAGAAGTACGTTAATAGCGGTAAATTTCACGCGGTAAAAAAAACAGGAAAAGGGTACCGTGTTCAGAGACTGGATTACAGCAGGGCTTTTATGGTATCCAAAGCCAAAACAACATTAGAGAAGATCGCATCAAAATTCAGTAAAGAGACAAAAGGTCATACCTTTACGGTTTCGTCAATAACAAGAACCCTTGAAGACCAATGCCGGCTTAGAAAAGTGAACTCCAATGCCTCTCTAGGGATCAGTTCTCACAATTACGGAAACTCTTTCGATATTTCTTATGTGCGTTTCAATAATGTACTCAAATATAATCCTAAAATGGAGCTCGCTTTGGAGAAAGTCCTGAAATACTATGCAGACGCGGGCCGAATTTACTATATCAAAGAAAAACAGCAGAGCTGTTATCATGTTACTGTTAGGAATTATTAATTAGCCTCAGTCCGGAATAAAAAATCAGACTTATATTAAGTGTTATAACTGATGATCAATTTATAAATTTTTGTAAAAAATATGATATTATTTGAGTTTTTTAAGTGCTCCTTAGGAATACTCTGTTCATAGAATTTAATACATGATCTAAGGTGAGCTCCGTAGGAGCGACCTGATAATTATATTGATCATATGATGTTCTGATAGAGTTTTTTAATTTTATGGTGGCTGTTTAGGGTGCAACCAAAAATAATTTCGAGTCTTCCTTATCCATTCTTTTATACTTACCTTAACCTCAGTCCGGAATAAAAAATCAGACTTATATTAAGTGTTATAACTGATGATCAATTTATAAATTTTTGTAAAAAAATATGATATTATTTGAGTTTTTTAAGTGCTCCGTAGGAGTACTCTGTTCATAGAATTTAATACATGATCTAAAGTGAGCTCCGTAGGAGCGACCTGATAATTATATTGATTCATATGTTGTTCTGATATAGCTTTAATATGAACAAAATTTGAAAACAATTATCATCTCAGTCCGGGATAAAATGTTTTATTTAGACTGGCTTAAAGCTGGAAGAAGGAAAGTTATGAAGGTCATTAAAAATAAGTGTTGATATATTTTTATCTCATTTGATTTTACAGAGGTTTCAGTATCTATAACCAACAGTGACTTCCAGCCTCCTTCTTCCATCTTCCAACCTTTTATATTTAAAATTTCTTAACCCAGGTTAATTAAAATTCAAATTTTAGTGATTATTTGCACAGCACATTTAGTTTGTATATTTTTATGCAAACTAAACAAGCCACATCTATGAACAGAGAAGAATACGCCCTGGCAATTGCCCAATGGGGTAACGGGGTTTCTGATTATCACTCAATTGCTGAGTGGATTCGCACCAATTACACTTTTAAACTATCTAAAGATCAAATTGATAAAATCAAAGACTACAATTCCTACGAATATATCTGCGCAGAAGTTGGAGTAGTTGAAGGAAGTCTTGTCCTGATTTTTGTTCCGTTAACTGAAAAAGGAGTGATAAACAGTGCTGTAACAGAGTACCAGTACACTACTCTTGAGCCTCAGAAATACGATCTTGTCCTACAGGAGACTAAAGAGTTTAAAATCGTAAAAAATGCATTACTTTCTAACGACCTTCAAAAAATAGGCAGCAATACGGATATGTATTTTCCAGTATCAGAAGCTCCTGTTTTTGAGCAGGATAAAGCGGTAGAAGCCATTGAGCGCTGGAGAGACGAAGGAATGGAATGGTTCTATCATGAATGTTCAGAATTCGGAGGGGCAAGAATCTTCAGAAAATTCTACGTTCCTATGGAAGACCTTTGCCATCCGATCCCTGAAGTTACCAGAATCGTATGCTCATTCGGACTTCGTTACAATGATATTTATCAAAGAATGCTGGTAACCCTGATCTTTATTTCTTACCATGAACTGCTGCAGAATGGAGGAACTACATCCTCTATTTCCAATACCTATGACTGGGCAAAACCATGTCCGCCGGTATGCCGTATTCCCGGATTCCCAAATTAAGATCTTAAATGTCTGGACGAAAAAGGAATGACAGAATTTTTTAAGACAATTTTATTTCTGAATTATGGCCTGCTTCTTTGTGTGATTATTTTGGGAGCAGCCAGATATCGTATACTCAATCATAAGGAAAAGCAGTATTTTTATTGTATTGCTTTTCTTTTTTTTATTGAACTCCTGAACCTGATCCTGCCTTATGTTTTTAAACTGAATGATACTTCATTTATCTATCCGTTTTATATTGCCGGAGAATTTTTTCTGCTGAGTGCTCTATTCATCAGAAAATTGGACGTATCAAAATATTTTCTCGGGCTGGCAGGAGTACTGGCTATTGGTTTTATGGTCGCAAAATATGCCTTTGATTATCCCTCCAACAGTGATATTGTGAAGGTAGTATCCAATATTATCATTGTCTGTCTTTCGGGATTCACGCTCATCCGGGAAATTAATGGAGCTTCTGCAAAGAACCGTTTTCTTTTGGTAGATGCCAGTATTTTCTTCTATTATTCCGTGTCAGTATTTTTTTTTATTATTCAGCATCAGCTTGCCAATCTTTCTGATGATGATTTTTACTTTATGCTGAGCATTAATAATATCTTGCTGAGTATCTTATATTGTTCATTTATATACACTTTTATCAAATTAAAGAAGTAACTTTAAATATCAGTCTTTTGGTTCTTATAATTGTTACCATAACAGTTATAGTATCCTTTATACTCCTTGCTTACCGCTCTTTCATCAGCCGGATTATTAAAGAAAAAAATGCCCAGCATGAGGCAGAAGTTCTTCACCAGAAAAGTCTGGTACTTGAAAACATTAAAGCTCAGGAAGAAGAAAGAAAAAGGATAGCCGTTATGATTCATGATGATATCGGAAACAGGCTTAATATTTTATCATTATGGCTGAATAATCTGGATACCAAAGGAGATGAGGTGATTAAAAAGAATATTTACGGCCAGATGTCATCATTGATTGATGCGGCAAGAAGCATTTCACATTCATTATATCCTGTAAATCTTGAATCAGTAGGATTGGTTTTATATGTGGAAGAATTGATTGCGAATCTGTCTCATAAAATCAATATTTCTCTGCAGGTAATGCCCGGGTACAGGAAAAAAGAGATTTTTACAGAAGTGCAGCTGTATAGGATTATTCAGGAATTTACAACCAATGTAATCAAACATTCCCAGGCAACAGATCTCTGGATTTATATCAAAGATTATCCTTTGTATATGGCGGTGGTCATATCAGATAACGGGCAGGGATTTGATTATGACCAGGTAAAAAAAGGAATGGGACTCAAAAATATAGAATCCCGGATGAAATCAATGAATGCTGTCCATAAGTGGAAAAGTACCCTGAAAAAAGGAAGCCGTTTAATTATTATAATTCCAACAAACCATGAACCCGCAAATCAAAATAGCACTGATTGATGATGAACAGCTGATCCTGGAAGGAGTAAAAATGCTGTTGTCCAATGAAAAAAATATCTCCGTATCGCTGACTTCCGGTAACGGACCTGATTTTATTGAAAAACTGGAAGAACTTTCCAATGAAGGCTTTCCGGATATTGCTCTCGTAGATGTGCAGATGCAGCCCATGAATGGCTTTGAACTCGTGGAGATTTTAAAAGAAAAATACCCTGAATTGAAGATTATCATTCTTTCTTCCCACTATAAAACATCTATCCTGGGATATATGGTTAAACTGGGAGTTTCTGCATTTCTTCCTAAAAATTCAGATAGAAAAACATTTATTGATGCCATCACAATGGTTTATAAAAATGGCGTTTTCTTTACCGCTGAAGATCATCAGATGCTGTTTACTTATATGAACAGTTCGACGAAGAAAAAATCTCTTTTTGAAATGGAAGATGAACTTTCCGAAAGAGAAAAAGATGTGGTAAAGCTGATCTGCCAGGAGTATACCAACAATGAGATCGGAGAAAAGCTGTTCATCAGTCCAAGAACAGTAGAAAGCCACAGGCAGCGGATTCTTGAAAAGATTGGAGCCAAAAATACAGTAGGCATTGTGATCTATGCCATCATTAATAACATTTATACCCTTGAAAAAATATGATTCCGTAGAAATACGGAATTTTTTTATTTGGTGATTTCACGCTTGTACACTTGTTGTATCTTTCGTTAATTTGACACTATAAGTTTAGTCCGGATGTAAATAATTGTAGTTCATTAAAATACGCCGGAGATAGTCAGTTACAACGTAGAAACACAATGATGAAAAACGATGGAATAATATCAGTCGGAATTTTTTTTGACGGAACCGGAAACAACGGAGTTAATGCTGCTTCAGCGAATATGCCGGCCAGGAATAATGAAAGTTATCAGGGAGCAGCGACTAATATTTACAAACTGTTCAGTTTATTTAACGGAAACCACAAATTATATGTTGAAGGAATTGGTACCCTAAATGGTGGGGAAGATAGTAATTTTGCAATGGCGACCTGTAGCAATCCTCCTGGAGAAAAAGGATATTCTTCGGATGACAAACTTCAGAAAGCCTATGATTTCGTAGAGCATACAATAAATAATACCAACAAAATATACTATTTTTATATCTATGGATTCAGCAGAGGAAGTATGCTGGCAAGACATTTCAGCAATCAGATTCTCTTACAGTATCCTTCAGTCTCCATTAAAATAAAATTTCTGGGTGTTTTTGACACCGTAGAATCCAAACCTTTTAATACCTACACAATCAATTTGCCGCAGGAAACAGAGAATGCCCTTCATCTGTGTGCCGTGAATGAATGCAGGTACTTTTTTCCTCTTGCCGGTTTTTTTGAGACTTCCAAAAGTAGGCGGGATACAAAAACGGAAACCTGGAATTCTGTATGGAAGGAGGTCTTTGTTCCCGGGGCTCATGCAGATATTGGAGGTGGCTATCTGGAAGGTCCCCAGTCCGTCTATATTTCTACAGATTTTCTCAATACCCAGGACTTGCAGGATTATGTATCAGATATACGAAATGCCAAAACAGATAGGGCTGGAAATAAAATATGGGATTCGCTGCTTGCAGAATTTCAGATTGAAAAAGGGGTGATTCTTGCGCAAGCTTATGTTTCCAGAGACAAAGTTTATCAGGATCTTTCAAAAGTATATGGCAGACTGATGTTGGACGAAACCAACAGGGTAACATCACAGATCTTCAGTACAGATTTTAAAGAAGATGATTTTGAGATAGATCCGGAAAAACACCCGTTTCTTGTAGACTTTTATATCCGTGCAGAAGCTTACGTTAAAAATATGCAGCCGGAACTCCAGCCTGTATATGATTATAGCCGCTTTGCAGAGTATACCCATATTTCTGCCAACTTCGGGCTGTACAGCGATGAAGTATTAAAAAGATCCACAAAAGATATTAGTGCAGAATTGATTAATAATGGCCTTAATGTACCCAGCAGCAGCTCTCTGGATCATGAAAGCCATACTAAGGTTATCATGGAACTTCATCTTCCCGAAGACAGCTTTATCCCTGATTTTCTCTATGGAACCAATGTCCCAAACAACGATATCTGGAGCCGTACCATCGAGATGAGAATGAATAAAATGAATGGAGAAAGCTGGAAGCTGGAAGAAGGGAACCATTAAGACCTGAAAGCAACGCATTTTGTTATAAAAAAACAATGGGCCACTTCGTAAACTTCTATCTTTAAAACTCTTGTATTTCAAAAATAAGCGAAGCGGCCTTGTTTATCTTAAAAACATCAGGAATTTAATTTTTTTTTGTCTGCCGTTGCGATAAAAACAAAAATCAGTTTCAGAAAACCTCCTAAAGTCTGAGGCAGCGGTGAACTTCCATCCTCCCTCTTCCGGCTTCCCTCTTTTTATTTCTGGCCTATTCATTTCTTTTTCCGTACTTTTGCACCCGAAAATTCATTATTCATAACTAATTATTAATTAAAAGAAATGCTTTCGGTTCAAGGTTTAGGATTACATCATTCGGGAAATTATCTGTTTCAAAACGTAAATTTTACCATCAAAAAAGATGATAAAGTTGGTTTGGTAGGAAAAAACGGAGCAGGGAAATCTACCCTGTTGAAAATGCTGTCGGGAGAAATTAATTTCTACGAAGGAAATGTAGTTCCTGAAGGGAATATAACCATTGGTTTCCTGAAGCAGGATCTTGATTTCGTTAAAGGAAGAACGGTATGGAATGAAACCATGCAGGCCTTCGAACAGATTAATGCCTGGAAAGAAGCGCTGGAAGAAGTTAACCACCAGCTGGCTACCAGAACCGATTACGAAAGTGATGCCTATACTGATCTGATCAATAAGATGACTGAACTTAATGATCTTTTAATGAACCATGATGCCTACAATCTTGAAGGTGATATGGAGAAAATATTGTTTGGTTTAGGTTTCAAAGCAGATGATTTTCATAAAATTACCGATGAATTTTCCGGAGGTTGGAGAATGAGAATCGAGCTGGCAAAGCTGCTGCTTCAAAAGAATGATATCATGCTTCTCGATGAGCCCACCAATCACCTTGATATGGAGTCTATTATCTGGCTGGAAAACTTCCTGAAAGAATATCCTGGAGCCATTGTTCTGGTAAGCCACGATAAACAGTTTATGACGGCGGTGTGCAACAGAACATTTGACATTAATAACAAAAAAGTTGATGACTATAAAGCCAATTATTCAAAATATCTTGTAATGCGTGAAGAACGCCGTGAAAAACTGATTCAGGCTAAAAAGAATCAGGACGCGGAGATCAAGCAGATGGAAGATAACATCAATAAGTTCCGTGCAAGTGCTACCAAAGCATCTTTTGCACAGTCCCTTATTAAGAAACTGGATAAAATTGAACGTATTGAAGTAGATACCGAAGACGTTTCCAAATTCAATATCCGTTTCGTACAGTCTGTGGTACCCGGAAAAGTTATTTTCGAGGCTGAACATTTAGGAAAAGCTTACGGAACAAAACAGATTTTTGATGATGTAGACTTTATTGTTCAGAGAGGAGACAGAATTGCCCTTTTAGGACAAAACGGACAGGGAAAAACAACACTAGCCAAAATTCTTGCCGGAGACATCAAAGATTATACTGGAACCTGGAATTTAGGACATAATGTAAACATCGGATACTTCGCCCAAAATCAGGAAGAAGTACTGACACCCAATAAAACAGTACTGGAAGAAGCTGAAGATGCCGCAACGGAAGAAACAAGACCAAGAGTGAGAGACCTTTTAGGATCTTTCCTTTTTCAGGGAGAAGCGGTAACCAAAAAAACAAAAGTGCTTTCCGGGGGAGAAAGAAACCGTCTGGCGCTTTGTAAATTGTTGCTTCGTCCTTTCAATACTCTGATTATGGATGAGCCTACCAATCACCTGGATATTCAGTCTAAGGAGATTATCAAACTGGCTCTACAGAATTTTCAGGGAACATTGATCGTAATTTCCCACGACAGAGAATTCCTGGATGGACTTTGTGATAAAATCTATGAATTCCGTGACGGAAGAATGAAAGAATTCCTGGGAAGTGTAGGAGAATACCTTGAATACAGACAAAAAGAAACCCTTAGAGAAATTTCTGCAGAAAAAGCAAAGCTGCACAATGAAGAAGTAAAGCCGGAGCCTAAAAAAGCAGAAGTGAAGCCTGCTACACCAAGCAGCCAGTCATCTGTTATGGTTAGTAAAGAGCAAAAAAACATCCAGAACAAGCTGAAAAAGGTAGAAGAGAAAATTTCAGAACTGGAAACCGAAATTGAAAAAATGGAGGCCTCTTTTGCTCAGGAAAATCCTTCAGAGGAAACCCTGGAAAAATATAATAAAACCAAGGGAGAACTTGAACTTGCTTTACAGGAGTGGGAATATTTAGGTTCTCAGCTGGATTAATTTTGAAATAAGAAGAGCAGAGAGTTTTTCCCAAAATAGAATAATAAATTAAACAAAGGCGCACATTAATCAGAGTTTGCAAAACATTGTATGACTTTGCTAAGTTTACGCCTTTGTTTATCTTAAAAACACTTCGATTTATCTGCTATTGCGATTAATAAAAAACTGCTCCATCTTTAAAATTCTTTTCCAAAGATTTTTAAATCAGTGTATTAAGCTATATTGAGTTATTTTAATCCTGTTCTTTTGTAACAAAGAGCACTGCTTTTCTACCTATTGATAAGAGTAGTTCAGTTTAATTTTAATATAAGTTTAATTTAAAAATTAAATTATTTTTATAATTTTGACAAATGGTTTTTAAGGAAAGCAGAAATCTGAAGAGTTTTATCGCCAAGCTTTTGTTTGGGATATACTTCGTTGCGCTGTTTTCCCAAAGCTTTCACCACCATGATTCTGTAGACTATTTTAAGAGCTTCAATCTTAAAAAAACAGAAAATACCATGGCAAAGTCTTCCCAGAAAGAAAAAGCCGGAGACTGTCTTGCCTGTCATTTCCTGGCAACAGGACATACTTTGGTTCCTGAAGAATACAGTTTTACTTTTGAACATTATACACAGGAAGTAGAACTTATTATTGCTGTTCAGGAAAAAATATGGTCTCAGACTAAATTCACATTTCAGCTTCGGGGTCCACCCACAATTTCATAATTCATAGATTCTTTTTGGGTTTAAAACATGCTGTTTTAGATGTAATATTCAATGTTTGACGTTTAAAGCTTATATTGTTAGTAAAAACAATTAATAGTCTGTTGGCTGGAAACAGTAATACAGCTTTTAATGATTTATAACTTTCTTTGATCATTAAGACATAGTACATTATACATTGTACATCGTACATCAACACAGATTATAAACCCATCCCTTAATTTTTACGAAAAAATGTACCTCAAAAAAGGTACTCAATCTATTTATTGACAATGAAATTGATATATAGCCTGCTGCTGGTCTTTTGCGGACTGGCGCTTACAAGTGCACAAAAAACGTACACCATTGAAGGAACCGTTCAGGATTTTCATGATAAAACCATGCTGGAAAATGCAGAAGTGAAAATCGGGACGTTCACGGCAAAAACAGACCGGAAAGGTAAGTTTGTCCTTCCCAGGATTCCTGCGGGAAAGTATACACTCATTGCTAAACATCCTGATTGCAATGATTATACTGAAAATATAGGAGTTGACGAGGATCTTAGCCTGGCAATTATACTAGAGCATCATTCCGGTGATATCGAAACCATTACCCTGCACGGAAGCCATAAAAAGAAAGCATCCGTAATTATGAAAACGCTGGACAAAACTGAAATTGAAAGAAATTCAACGGAAAATCTGGGGAATTTGCTTTCAAGATTATCCGGAGTTACCGCATTGAAAACAGGGAATAATATTTCAAAACCTGTTATCCGAGGTCTTTACGGAAGCCGTATTTCTATTTTGAACAGCGGAGTGAAAATGGCTGAACAGGAATGGGGAGTAGAGCATGCTCCTAATGTGGACGTCAATGATTTTGAACATATCGATGTAATCAAAGGAGCATCGGCATTAAAATACGGTAGCGAAGGAATCGGGGGAACTATCATTCTGGAACCGGCGCCGCTGCCTAAGAAAGATACGCTGATGGGAAATATAAAACTGTCAGGAATGTCCAACGGAAAAGGCGGTGAATTGGCTGCAAATGCTCTTAAATCCTGGAAAAATGACTGGTTTGTAAAAACCGGAGGAAGCTACAAAAAGCTTGGAGACCAGTACATTCCTCATCACACGCTGCAAAATACCGGACTGGAAATTAATTCTTTTAATTTTTCTTTCGGAAAGCAGAGTTTTATGCAGGGATTTGAAGTGGCTTATAGCGGAATCAATCAGGAATTCGGGATTTACAAAGGGGCTCACCTTGGAGGACCGATAGATTATTACAATGCCGTAAATCTTGGTCAGGCCTATTTTTACGACGGTTTCAGCTATGATATCAACAGCCCGAAACAGGAAGTTGAGCATCATATCGGAAAAGTTATGGCTTACAAGCGTTTTGCCGATTTTGGAAAGCTGACTTTCCAGTATAGTTTTCAATTAAACAGACGTAAAGAGTTTGATATCAGAAGGGGTGAGCTGAATGCTGTTCCTTCCATGGATTTAAGATTGATTACCCATACAGCAAGTTTAACACACCTCCTTGAACGCTCAGCATGGAGCCTGGAGAGTGGAATTTCTGCGGGATATCAGGATAATTATCCAAACCCGGCTACCAAAGCAAGACGTCTGATCCCTGATTATTATCGCTATGATGCCGGAGCGTTTTCTGTGTTTAAATATAGATTTAACGGTAAACTGAATGCAGAAGCTGCTGTACGGTATGATTTCAGCAGATACGATGCCTATAAATATTATGATGCTTCCGAATGGGAAAGTAAATATGCCGACCTTTTCCCACAATTTTTTGTGCAGAAAAATGACAGCAGAATTCTAACCCGTCCGATTCTGGATTATCATAATCTTTCAGCCAATATCGGCCTGAATTATACTCCGGTCCGTAATTTTGAAGTGAAGCTGAATGCATCCCGAGCAGAAAGAACTCCTAATCCTGCAGAATTGTTTGCAGACGGACTTCACCATTCTGCAGCAGTGATGGAAAAAGGCGACCTGACCATCAAAAAAGAGACGGCTTATAATGTAAATCTTTCTTTGGCGGCTCAGTTTGATGTGCTGAAAGGGCTGCATATTGAAGCAAGTCCTTACTTTATGTACTCCGATAGCTTTATTAATCAGGTTCCAACAGGGATACAGTCAACCAATAGAGGGGTTTTCCCAATCTGGACGTATCAGCAGATTAAAGCCAGAATGTACGGATTGGATGCAGAAGCAGAACTTCGGATTCTTGATAACCTGAACTTTAGATCCGCATTCAGTACTTTGAGAGGGAATGATCTGACGAATGATGAACCTCTTATCCTGATGATGCCGACTAAACTTAGGAACAGCGTTGAGTTGAAACTCAATAAACCTTCCAAGTTTTATATAACTTTGGAAAATGATATTGTTACACATCAGAAACGTTTTCCGGTAAGAAATCCTGATATCACCTTTATAGAAAATGGAACGCTTGTAACAAAAACCATCGATATGAGCACGCCTCCTCCGGGATATGTTGCATTTAATGCATCTGTCGGGGCAGATATTTTCAAAAACTTTAACCTGAATTTCAGAATAAATAACATTACGAACACTCTTTACAAAGAATATCTTAACAGGTTAAGATTAGTAATGTATGAACCGGGAAGAAATTTCGTGGTTACTCTGAAATACAATTTCTAATTTATTATTAATACTTAAAATTTAAATCAAAATGAAAAAAATATTCAATATAACACTTATACTTTTCGCTGCAGTTCTGTTATTCTCTTGTAGAAATGATGATAACGACAGTATTCCGGAAGATATCCACGAACATGAAGAAATCGAAAAGCTGGTTGTGAAGCTTACGAATAAAAATGATGCGGCAGATATCCAAACTATTAATTATATCGGAGGAGTGGCAGATGCTCATATTCATGCTCATGCCGGTGATGTTTATACGGTAGAACTTGATTTTCAGGTGAAGCATGATGATCATTACCATAGCGCTAACGACGAGATCCTGGAAGAGAAAGACGAACATTTTATCATTTTTAATTTCGCAGGAGCCGATGTTAAAGTGAAAAGAGCCGCAGATGATGTTATAAGAACAGACGGGAAAAGATTAGGGCTTAAAACAGAATGGACTGTGGTAAGTACAACAACCAACGGTAAAGCCAATATCAAACTTATCCATGCACCAACCTCTGTCAATGAAAATTCACCTTCATCCGATAACCAGTTGGGAAGTGTGGTAGGAGGAGAAAGTGATGTAGATGCTTTAATTGATATTCACTAATAAAAACCTTAATATTAAAGTAACCGACCGCTGAATTTTTCAGCGGTTTTTCATTTATAAATATTTGACCGTTAAGAATTTATTATTAATGAGTTATTTTCATAAAAATTTCATATTTTTGCAACCTAAAATTTTAATCAATAATGAAGGTTACCGCACAAAACCATGATGACGTAAGTGCTTTACTTACCGTAACATTGGAAAAATCTGACTACAAAGAAAGAGTAGAAAAGCAATTGATTAATTATGCTAAAAATGCGCAAGTTCCTGGTTTCAGAAAAGGGAAAGTGCCTTTAAGTATGGTTAGAAAACAATATGAAGCAGGTATTGCATTTGAAGAAATCAACAAACAGGTTTCTGACGCTTTGAACAACTACGTTAACGAAAACAAATTAAGACTAGTTGGACAGCCTGTTCCTCAGCCAGTAAACGAATTCGATTACAATGCTGATCAATTGGAAGTTGCTTTTGAAGTTGGATATGAGCCTGAATTCACTATAGATTTAGCGTCATACGAAGCTCCTCACTACAAAGTAGAAGCTTCTGAAAAAGAGATCAACAAAAGCATCGAGAACATGCAGAGACGTTTCGCAGAGCAGGTTCCTCAGGATAAGATCACTAAAGATTCTTACATTGCTTTAGAAGTTTCTCAGGTTGTAGAAGAAGATGCAGAAGGAGAGCACCACCACCATCCAAAGAACGTTACCATTACAGCTGAAAACAAAGAAGCTTTCAAATTGGTAAAAGGATTGAAAATGGACGGATCTGTAAAAGTAACGAAAGAAACTCTTGCAGGAGATGAAGAATTAGCTAAAGAATTAGGATTCAGCAAAGAGGAAGTAGAACATTTACACCACGCTGAAGTGGAAGTAACTGTAAAAGACTTCTATTCACTAAACCTTGCTGAGCTTAATCAGGAACTTTTTGATAAAGTATACGGAGAAGGAAACATCAAGTCTGAAGAAGAACTTAAAGAAAAAGTGAAATCTGAACTGGATGAGTACTTCCAGCAGAATGCAGACGTTCACTTTGTGAATAAAGTATTGGAGCAGGTTACAGACAAAGAAGAAGTAAAACTTCCTGAAACTTTCCTTGTAAAGTGGTTACAGTTCTCTAATCAGAACATCCAGTCTGAAGATCAGGCTAAAGCAATTCTTGAAGCAGAGAAAAACCAGTTAAGATACCAGATCATTGAAGGTAAGTTGATGACTGACAATGAAATTCAGTTAGATTATGCTGATGTATTGGCTCAGGCTGAGCAATTGGTAAGAAATCAGCTGGCAATCTACGGAATTCACCACTTAGGAGATGAAGAAATCCAGAAATATGCTGTTGAAATGTTGAAAGATCAGGAGCAGGTAAGACAAATTTCTTCTGAAGTAGCTATGGCTAAACTAAAAGACGTTATCCTTGAGAAAGCAGGTAAAAAAGAAACTGTAATCTCTCACGATGAGTTTTTAGAAGAACTTAAGAAATAATATTTCTTGATATAAATATTTCAAAACCGCCAGTTATGGCGGTTTTTTTGTTTAAACAGACCATCCTGTTAAAGTTAGTTAATCATATTTCAACAACAATCTGAATTTGGAAGTTAATGACAAGGCCCATCTTCCTGCATCAATCTCCCATCCATAAAGTATTTGCCAATATTCAGCCCTGAGGATAATTTCTTTTATTGATTTTATTTTCTCCAATATTCATATATTTACACTTTAAACTTATTATCATTATTATGAAAAAGATTATCATTCCGTTTTTCTGTGCCGTACTTTTTTCGGTTCCGGCAGCGGCTCAAAAGAAAAGTGCAGCTCCTGCTAAGACGGAAGTTGCAAAATCACAATTAACACCTAAAGATGTTTTGGATAAATATTTCAACGCTTTGGGTGGTAAAAATAAATTAGAAGCTGTAAAGTCTATTACCATTGAAAATACGATGAGTACCCAAGGGATGGAAATTGCAATGACTACCCAAAAATCAGGAAATAAATTCAAATCTGTACAGTCTGTAATGGGCCAGTCTATGACTCAGGTTTTTGATGGTGAAAAAGGATATGTAGATCAGATGGGGCAGAAAATGGATCTTCCGGCAGACCAGATTCCAGCTTTGAAAAAAGGAGGTCCGGTTGAAGCATTAGCTTTTGAAGAGGCGGATTTTAAATCAGCTTCAGTAGAAAAACTAGATGGTAAAGATTATAATGTTTTGGTTTCTGATAAAGGAAAATCATACTTTGATGCCTCTACAGGACTTTTATATAAAGTAGGATCTGAGCAGGGAGGTATGACTATTAAAAGCTATATGACTGTTGATGGATTAAAATTCCCATCAGAAGTAGACTTTGAAGGAAACGGGCAGAAAGCAACGATTAAAACTACCAAGATTACTCTTAATCCGGTAATCAATGATAGTGAATTCAAATAAAAAATTGATTTTTTTAATAACAAAGCCGGGAAAGTACCCGGCTTTTTGCTGGATTTTTAATTTTAACTCAAATTTAACTATAATCCGGATTTTAGCATTTCTTTACGTGGTGAATAATTGATACTTTTGGCTCAAAATAAAATCAAATAACATGAAGAGAATTTTATCGTCATTTGCGGTGGTCGTTCTGATGTCCTCAAATGTTTTCGGGCAGAATATCCCTGTGGATCCTTCTGTAAGAATCGGTACCCTTTCCAACGGAATGAAGTACTACATCAAAAAAAACACATTACCTGAAAAGAAAGTAGATTTCCGTCTGGCTATCAATGCCGGATCTATTCTTGAAGATGAAAACCAGAGAGGTCTTGCTCACTTTATGGAGCACATGAACTTCAACGGAACCAAAAATTTTCCGGACAATAAATTAGTGGACTTTCTGCAGTCTATAGGAGTGAAGTTCGGGCAGCACCTTAATGCGTACACTAGTTTTGATGAAACTGTTTATATGCTTCCTGTTCCTCTAGATAAGCCGGGAAATCTGGATGCAGGTCTGAAAGTAATGGAAGACTGGGCCTTTAATGCAACACTTTCCGATGAGCAGATCAATAAGGAAAGAGGGGTTGTTTTAGAGGAATTGAGATTAGGTCTTGGCGCTGATAAAAGAATGTCAGATAAATATCTTCCTAAGCTTTTATATAAATCCCAATATGCAGACAGACTGCCGATCGGTAAAAAGGAAGTGCTGGAAAACTTTAAACCGGATGTCATCAGAAAATTCCATCAGGATTGGTACAGACCAGATCTTATGGCTCTTGTAGTGGTTGGAGATATCAATGTGGATGAAGTGGAGAAAAAGGTAAAGGAGAATTTCGGAAAATATAAAAATCCTTCCAAGCCGAGAGAAAGAAAAGTATTTGACCTTCCTAACCATAAAGAAACACTGGTAGCGATTGAAACTGATCCTGATGCAACCAATTCTATGGTTCAGTTTATTATGAAAGATGCTGAAGCGTATAAGCCGGATGTAACGATCCAGCAGTACAATCAAAGTATTATAGAAAATCTTTCTACAACCATGCTGAACAACAGATTGAGAGAGCTTATTAACTCAAATAATCCGCCTTTCACGTTTGGTTCCGTATATCACGGAGGAACATACGCAAGAACTAAAGAAGCTTTACAGGGATTTGCTATGGTGAAAGAAGGAAATCAGCTTAGTGCGCTTAAAGTTCTATTGGAAGAAGTGGAAAGAGCAAAAAGGTTCGGGTTTACACAAACTGAACTTGACCGTGCAAAGGCGCAGGTTTTATCCAACCTTGAAAGATCTTACAACAACCGTGACAAAACGGAAAGTGATATGCTGGTAGATGAGTATGTAAGAAACTTCCTGGAGCAGGAGCCTATGCCTGGAATTGCCTGGGAATATGAAGATACAAAATCATTCCTTCCTTCCGTTACTTTGGCACAGACCAACGATGTCATCAAGAAAATGGTTAAGGATGACAGCAGGGTAATCGTGATAACAGGTCCTAAAAAAGATAATGTAACAATGCCTACCGAAGCAATGGTACTGAATACCTTTGAAGCGGTGAAAATGGCCGACCTTAAACCTTACGAAGAGAAAGCAACCATCAAAAATCTGGTAAAACCTTTCAAATCTGAAGGAAAAATTGCAAAAACGGAAACGGATGCAAAACTGGGAACAACAACCTGGACGTTAAGCAACGGTGCAAAAGTGACTTTCAAGAAAACAGATTTCAAAGATGACGAAATTGTATTCTCAGCAAGAAGTTTAGGAGGAAGCTCTTTAATTTCGGATGCTGATTTCAATAAAACACAATTTGCTTTCTCTGCATTATCAGAAGCAGGAGTAGGAGGCCTTTCCAAAGCAGATCTTACCAATTATCTTGCAGGAAAGCAGGTTGGTGTAAACCCAATGATTACCCCTCTTTTTGAAGGGATTTCAGGAAGATCTTCACAAAAGGATCTGGGAACAGCAATGGAGCTTATGTATGCCTATTTCACAGATTTAAACTTCAACCCGGCAGCATTCAATGCTTATAAAGAAAAACAGGCAGCCATGCTGAATAACCTTCTGTCTAATCCTCAGTTCTATTTCTCAAGCGAACATGCTAAATTCATGAATCAGAAGAACCCTAGATTTATCGGAGTGGTTCCAATGGAAAAAGAATGGGCGAATACAGACTATAAAAAGGCATACGATATTTACAAAGAGAAATTTGCCAATGCCGGTAACTTCCAGTTCTATTTCGTAGGAAATATTGACGAAGCTAAATTCAAAAATGAAGTATTGCAGTATATTGCAAGTCTTCCTTCCGCAGGAAAAACAACCTCATTCAAAGATACAGGCTACAGACAGATGACGGGTGATTTTACCAAAGTATACAAAAAAGGAAAAGACCCTAAGAGTATGGTAACGATTTCTTACAGTGGAGAAGCTCCTTACAATGAGAAAGAAGCTTTGGCTTTATCTGCTCTTGGAGAAGTGGCAACCATTAAAGTAATTGAGAAGCTTAGAGAAGATGAAAGCGGTATCTACGGCGGAGGAGCCAGAGGAGGAATGAACAAAGTTCCATACAGTACCTACAGCTTCAGTATCAGCTTTCCTTGCGGACCTGAAAATGCTGACAAATTAACGAAAAGTGCTATTGCAGAACTTCAGAAACTGATTGATAAAGGTCCTGAGCAGAAAGATCTTGACAAATACAAAGAAGGAGAGTACAATGATAATAAGACAGATCTTAAAGACAATATGTACTGGATGAGTGCTTTGTCTAAAAATCAGTTGGACGGAAGCGATAAATACGACATCCTGAACTATCAGGACAAAGTAAAAGCCCTTACCGTAAAAGATCTTCAGGATGTGGCGAAAAAATATCTTTCTAAAGGAAGAATTACAGCAACACTAATGCCGGAAGACGGATGGGAAAATGCTAAAAAAGAAGAAGCTAAAAAAGTAGGTGCAGCCAACTAAAAGCTTTTATTTATATAAGAAAACCGCAGATCACTCTGCGGTTTTTTATTTTATGAACCATATTCTTTTTTCCATTCATCGGCAGCTTCACTTAAAACTTCGTAAAACGCTTCACCGTATTTTCTGGTCAGCGGAGTTTTCAGAAATTTGTAAACAGGTACCTGAAGTTCTTTTCCAAGCGTACAGGCATCGCTGCAGACATTCCATTCGTGATAGTTTAGAGCCGTAAAAGTGGAATATTCTGTAATACGGATCGGATAGAGGTGGCATGAGATAGGCTTTTGCCAGTCTACAGCTCCGTCTTCATACGCTTTTTCAATTCCACATTTTGTAATTCCCTTTTCATCAAAGGTTACATAAGCACATTCGCGGTCTTCCACCATTGGGGTAACATACATTCCGTCCATAGGATCAGTAGTCCATGTACCTTGTTCTTCAAGGGCTTTAATGCCTTCCGGAGTAAGATAGGGCTTGATTTTGTCAAAGATGCTGTCTAAAATTTCAAGTTCATCTTTGTCCAGTGGAGCACCTACATCTCCTTCCACACAGCATGCACCTTTACATTTCGTAAGGTTGCAAACAAATTCTTCGGAAAAAATATCCTCAGAAATCAATTTATCGTCTATCTGAATCATAATCTTTAAAATAAATCAAAATATGTACCTGCTTTGAATGTGATAAGGCTGATTATAATCAGCCACAGACTCACTTCCTGCATCCAGTACTTAGGTAAAAATCTCATCATTCTGCTCAGGATAATACTGGAGGGAAATGCCAGCAGCAGAAGATATTCATAACTTTTATTCATATACAGAATAATGGTGATCAGCTGAGCCACGGAAAAAACCAGCAGGAAAGTGTATTTGTAGCGGCTTATCGGGCTTTTCTTATTATAGTTGGTAAAATGGTCATATACAGCATATATAAGCATCAGGGCAACCGGAAGAAGCGGAATCAGCTCACTATAGTCAGTCATGGGTTTCATTTTTCCAAACGGAAAATAATCGATATTCCATGAAGTAAAGCGGAAAAAGAACATAATTGAAAAATAGCTGAATGCAATCAGAATGATTCCCAGAAGAAATCTGAAAAGATTCAGTGCAATTCTTTGAGAGGTAGCAATCACATGAATAATAACAAAAACAGCCATAGGCCAGGTGGTTGGCAGGAAAATAAAGTTCAAAGCAACAATAGATCCTACCAGAACATAAGATTTCTTTCTGATATCTTCATCCGTACTGGTCAGAAGAAGGATGAGAAATGAATTGGTAAGCAATGAAACGGCAATGCCGATGTCCAGATTTCCAGGATACAGCCCGAAAATAAAAATTGTATATAAAAATAAGGGCAGATGAGTTTGATAATTCAGAGCAATGCTGTGAAAACAAAAATATCCTAAAGCAATTCCCAGAAAAGTAATTCCGGCAATTATAGCTTCATAAGTATTGAAATTCAGTATGTTAAATATTAATACTACTAAAAGAAGGCAGCCAATATAAACAGGAATTGAAAAAATATTGCTTTCTTTTGAAAGTAATTTAAACATTTTTTATAAATTTGTACAAAGTTAATTTAAAAAAGGAAAATAATGACGTCTTTCTGGTTATTCTTAAGTAAAGTTTTCAAATGGTCTTTCGGTTTTTATGATACATTTGGAAATGTTCTGAACTGGATTTTATTTATCGTTTGCTGTGTATTGTTCACGTATTGGTGCTATGTCCTGGTTGCAAAACTAGGTGGCGATAAAGATAAAGACTACTATTCTCCAACGGAGGGCAAGAACCCTTACTACGATCCGAAAATCTACAAAAAAGAAGGTTAATTAATTGGTTATATAGTAAAAAACCGATTGGAAGATTGTTTCCGATCGGTTTTTTTATTAACGATTAAATTTATTTGTATTCTCTAGTCATGAATAGGGAGTACCAGCACCGGAACAGGAGAATCTTTGGTAAGACCTTTTGTAAGGCTTCCTACGAATACATCGTAGATTCCGCTTCTTCCGTGTGATCCCATCACAATGTAATCTGCATTTTTTGCTTTAGCATATTCCAGGATTGTTTCTTTGGCAAGTCCCTGCTTCAAAAGGTGCTCACAGTCTATATCGTGAGCAATGATGCGCTGTTCTATTTTATTCAGCTGTACCAGCTCTTCTCTGATCTCGTTTTGCTCCACCTCAGGAAAATATTGATATCCCATATCACCAATGGCAAAACCAATATCGGACGGTGCTACGTGAATAAGGAAAATTCTGCCGTTCAGCTGTTTTGCAAATTTTACGGCACCTTCTACAAGTTGTTCTGTTTTATCCCCAAAATCTACGGGTAATACAATATTTATCATGACCTCTAATTTTGTTACCTAAAGATAGGAAAAAATTGTCGGAATTTATGTTAAATAAGTTATAATATTCGGATATCAAGAATTTTATCATCTTTCAGATACGCTTCCAGAATATCATTTTCATTCACTTTTCCAACTCCTTTTGGTGTTCCTGTAAAGATCAGGTCACCTACTCTTAAAGTAAAATACTGGGAAACGAAAGCTATAATATCATCAAAACTGAACATCATATCTTTTGTATTGCCATCCTGAACTTTACTTTTATTCTGTAATAAAGAAAACTCAAGGTTCTGAAGATCAAAGTTTTCTTTTTTGAAGAAATTTCCGACAACAGCAGATCCGTCAAAACCTTTAGCCAGTTCCCAGGGAAGTCCTTTGGATTTAAGCTCGTTCTGAAGATCTCTTGCCGTAAAATCTATTCCAAGGCTGATTTCTTCATAATGTTTGTTTGCAGAATCTTTCTGGATATATTTTCCGCCTTTTGAAACCTTCAGAACCACTTCCAGCTCATAATGGATATCTTCTGAAAATTCAGGAATATAAAAATCATTTCCTTTTAATACGGCAGTGTCAGGCTTCATGAAAATAACCGGTTTCTCAGGAATTTCATTTCCCAGTTCCTTTGCATGTTCGCTGTAATTTCTTCCTATACAGATAATTTTCATAATTCTTTTTATTTTAATGATAGAATAGTGATATACTGAGAATTGTTAGTGTATGAATTCGTTACCGCAATGATAGCAGACAAATTTCTGGCTCTTCAGGATGGAGATCCCAAAAAAGCTGGTTGCCCTGTCATCTCTGTAAATATGGTTAGAACCACATTTGGGGCATACAAAATCAAATTCAGGATTTACAATGGTATGTTCAGCTTCCAGTGAAAACGCTTCATTGTCTTTATACTCTTGCAGGATCTGTTTTGCTTTTTCCAGATCTTCTTCAAATACCTGAAGCTGGATGCCGCCTACAGCCTGAGACAGGAGCCAGTCCGACTGAATAAGCTGCTCGTTGGCAATGAAACTGTTGACCCCGTTTTCAGCAAGGATCTGTTTGTCCCTGTTGGCTTCCAGAGCAGTTTCATAGAATTTAAAACGGACAAGTTCTGACATTTTGTTTAGGATTTACCAGTCAATTGAATCTTTGTGAATACTTTCTTAGTATACAGAGGAAAGTCTGCATTCTGAAGCCATCCGAAATATCCAAGATCTTTTTGGAAAACAGCCTTTACACCCTGTCCTTTATATTTTCCGAAGTTGAAAACTTCCACCATTTTATCATTGTATCCGATAAATCCTGCCAGATCTGCATTCTTATTGTGGAATGTAAATTCACTTAAAGGAGCAATCTCATTCGGAATATCATCATATTTTCCCACCTGTGCATCCAGTACTTCAAAAGTAGCCATTACATCAGCTTCCGCAGAGTGTGCATTTTCCAAGGTTTTGCCACAATAGAACTGGTAGGCAGCCCCTAAATTTCTCGGTTCTTTTTTGTGGAAAATGGTCTGGGCATCTACCAGTCTGAATTTACTCAGATCAAAATCAATACCCACTCTTAAAAGCTCTTCAGCCAGAAGAGGAACGTCAAAACGGTTAGAATTAAAGCCTCCTAAGTCAGTTCCTGCAAGCATTTCCATAATTTTGGGAGCAATTTCTCTGAAGGTTGGAGCATCTTTTACATCTTCATCATAAATTCCGTGGATTTCACTGGATTCTTTTGGAATAAGCATCTCAGGGTTTACACGCCAGGTTTTGCTTTCTCTGGACGCATCAGGATTTACTTTTAATATGCAGATTTCTACAATTCTGTCTTTTCCGATGTTGGTTCCTGTGGTTTCAAGATCAAAAATGCAAAGAGGTTTATGGAGTTTTAAATTCATGTTGATGATTAATAATTTGAAAATGTGTTTATTTTAACTGTCCCTGAAAAATGAGTGATACCAATATATAATAAATCACAAGCATCGGGATTCCTACAATCTGGAAAAAAGCCAGAATAGCAATACCGCCTGCCAGTAATATTACCTTTGGATAATTATCTTTTAATGTTTTGGATTTAAATTTCATCGCCATCATTTTTATAGGACTGATTAAAAGCCATGAAGTAATTATGGTCAGTGCTATCAGAAATAATTCGTTCTCAAATAAGAAGCTGAAGTTTCCTGTTTCTTTGAAGGCATAATACAACCCAAATAATAAAACAGTATTGGTAGGAGTGTTGAGGCCTTTAAAATAATAACGCTGCTCTTCATCCAGATTAAAAATAGCCAGTCTGAGGCATGAAAAAACGGTAACCAAAAGCCCGATGTATTTAATCTCAAAAGGGAAATGCATTCCCAGAAGCTCGCTTCCGAAAGGTTCCAGTGCTTTAAACATGGTAAGCCCCGGAATCAGCCCAAAGCTGATCATATCAGCAAGAGAATCCAGTTGAAGCCCCAGATTAGAATTAGATTTTACAGCTCTGGCTACAAATCCATCAAAAAAATCAAAGATAGAAGAGAGGATCAGGCAGATGGCAGTGGTCTGGTAATCTCCCAGAATAAGATGTATTGCCCCTATACAGCCTGCCAGCAGATTAGCAAGCGTCAGTAAGTTGGCAAGATTATTTTTTATGAAATTCATATCCGCAAAAATACAGTTTTTCCAAATTTTATCCTGAAATATTATGCAGGAAAAAATACATTCATATGATTTTGATGTAAATTTGCCGAATGAAATTTTTTAAAGAATTTAGAAAACAAGAAGTTCTGGTCCTTTTGTACCGGATTTTCTTAGCATATGTTTTTTATCAGATTGCAAGGCTTTTGTTTTGGTATTTCAATAAGGAGCTCATAAAAGTGGATTCCGTTTCAGATTATTTCAACCTGGCCTTTCATGGAACCGCCTTTGATACCACAGCGATTTTATACGTTAACGCTTTATTCATCCTGCTGAGCCTTATTCCGATAGTGATTAATACAAAAAAAGTGTATCAGACTGTTTTATTCTGGTTGTACTTTGTCACCAATGGAATTGCCTACGCCATGAACTTCGGTGATTTTGTTTATTATAAGTTTTCACAGGCAAGATTAACTTCTACAGCGCTGAATGTTGCCCAGCACGAATCCAATATTTTTAAAGTTTTCACGGTTTCCATTGGGCAGCATCCGTTTGTTTTGATATGGTTTATTGTTCTGATGGCGCTTTGGGTGTTCCTTTATAAAAAAGTGAAGATCACAGAGTATAAACCTTTAAAACTCATTCCATACTTTATCTGGTCTATCCTTGTTCTCTGCGGAACAGCTGTTTTAGTAGTTGGCGGAATCCGGGGAGATTTCAAACACAGTACAAGACCTATTAACCTGGTAGATGCCAACCGTTTTGTTGTCAATCCGCTGCAGGGGAATATTGTTCTGAACAGTACATTTTCATTTTTCAGAACATTAGGAACCAATAATTTCAAAGAAGTTCATTTTGTAGATCAAAAATATATTGATGACCATGTTCAGCCTTATAAAGAATACAGCAGGGAAGTAGAAAACCGCCCCAATGTTGTTATTTTTATTGTTGAATCTTTTGGAAGGGAATATTCCGGGGCATTCAATAAAGATAAAAATATAAATGGCTATGTTTCTTACACCCCGTTTATCGACAGTCTGGCTGGACAAAGTCTTATTTTTCCTAATACTTTTGCCAATGGAAGACAGTCTATTCATGGGATGAGCAGCGTGCTGGCCGGAATTCCAAGTCTTACCGATGCTTTTACCAGCTCACCGTATTCCAATCAGAAAATTCAGTCTATTGTTTCAGTGTGTAATGATCTTGGATATGATACTTCTTTTTATCATGGAGCTCCGAACGGTTCCATGGGATTCCTGGGATTTGGAAATATCTTAGGGTTTAAACATTATTTCGGAAAGAATGAATACAACCATGATGAAGATTTCGATGGAATGTGGGCAATATGGGATGAACCATTTCTTCAGTATTTTGCTAAAAATGTAGGAAAAAAACAGCCTTTCATGAGTACAGTATTTACCGCTTCATCGCATCATCCTTTCAAAATTCCTGAAAAGTACCAGGGGAAATTCAAAAAAGGAACGATAGAAATGCATGAGCCGATACAATACACGGATTATGCCATCAAAGAATACTTTGAAACCGCCAAAAAGCAGCCATGGTTCAATAATACTATTTTTGTTTTTACCGGAGACCATACCAACCAGATTGCTTATGGTGAATATGAAAAAGCCATGAACCGTTTTGCAGTACCGTTGATTTTCTATTCTCCTAATCCAAAGTATAACCTTAAAGGAGTGAGCCCGGAAATAGCACAGCAGATTGATATTTATCCTACACTGGCAGACCTTATAGGTTACAATAAACGTATCAGAAGCTGGGGGAGAAGCCTGGTAAGTGATAAAAAATATCCATCACTTGTCGTAAACTCAGATGGAACTACAGAACAGTTCATCATTGGAAACTATATGTACCGTTTTAACGGAAAAGAAATCATAGGAGTATATGATAAAGCAGATCTTGGGTTTGAGAAAAATCTGATGGGAAAAATAAACAGTCCGGAAATAGAAACAGGGAAAAAGACCGCAATGGCCTGGTATCAGGATTATATGGACAGAGTAATCAACAGAAAACTGAATTAAGTAAAAAAGTAGCAATATAGGAAGAGCAATAAAGAAATTACAGATCACCCTTTTGCTTATTTTGCCCTTTCTTAATATGCTCCGTATAATAAAATTTTTTGCAGGTTGGAAATTAATTTATATTTTTATCAATAGATAGGCAATAAAGCCAATATATCAGAATTAAAACTATAGAAATATGAAAAAATTATTAGCAACCTTTGTACTTTCATTGTTCAGCGTAATGTCTTTTGCGCAGATAGAAGGTAAATGGAAGACCATAGATGATGAAACCAAACAGGCAAAATCTATTGTTGAAATCTTTAAAAAATCAGACGGGAAATACTACGGAAAAGTTTCCCAACTGCTTATAAAACCTGCGGATCCAAACTGTAGCGCTTGTAAAGATGACAGAAAAGGAAAGCCAATCGTAGGACTTGAAATTATCAGAGGTCTGAAAAAAGACGGTGATGAATTTACAGGAGGAACCATTACAGATCCTAAAACAGGAAAAACATACAAGTGTACCATTACCAAAAATGGCGAAAAGCTTAATGTAAGAGGATATCTTGGAATGTCGGTATTTGGAAGAACACAGACCTGGGACAAAGCAAACTAATCAAGTTTAAATAGAATTTAAAAACGGCATTTCAGCAATGAAATACCGTTTTTTTATCTAATTTGATTTTCTGATGACTTTCAATATGTAAAACTAAAAGCAACTTCCGGTCTTTTCTTTTATATTTAAACTTCTTAACCCGAACTCAGGTTCGCTAAATACAATGAATATTAAAGCATCTCATCCAATGAGATGCCTTTTTTGTTATGTGTATAATAAAAAAACACTATTTTTGTAGTCTAAATTTTTCAAGAAAATATGGCAGAATATACTTTTCGTGAGGTAATTGCACAGGCAATGAGCGAGGAAATGCGTAAAGACGAATCTATCTATCTGATGGGAGAAGAAGTTGCAGAATACAATGGTGCATACAAAGCTTCAAAAGGAATGCTGGATGAATTTGGTCCTAAAAGAGTAATCGATACCCCAATTGCAGAACTTGGATTTACAGGGATCTCTGTGGGAGCTGCAATGAATGGTAACAGACCTATCGTAGAATTTATGACCTTTAATTTCTCATTGGTAGGAATTGATCAGATTATCAATAATGCAGCGAAGATCCGTCAGATGAGTGGTGGACAATGGAACTGCCCAATTGTTTTCCGTGGCCCTACTGCTTCTGCAGGACAGCTTGGAGCAACTCACTCTCAGGCTTTTGAAGGCTGGTTTGCTAACTGTCCAGGACTTAAAGTTGTTGTTCCTTCCAACCCATATGATGCAAAAGGATTATTGAAAACTGCAATTCAGGATAATGATCCGGTTATTTTCATGGAATCTGAACAGATGTATGGAGATAAAATGGAAATCCCTGAAGAAGAATACTACCTTCCAATAGGAAAAGCTGATATCAAGAGAGAAGGGACAGATGTAACATTAGTTTCTTTCGGTAAAATTATGAAGCTGGCTTTACAGGCTGCTGAAGATATGGCTAAAGAAGGTATTTCTGTAGAAGTTATTGACCTTAGAACAGTTCGTCCGCTTGATTTCGATACCATCTTAGAATCAGTTAAAAAGACAAACAGACTGGTAATTCTTGAGGAAGCATGGCCTTTCGGTTCAATATCCTCTGAAATTACTTATATGGTACAACAGAAAGCATTTGACTATCTTGATGCACCTATAAAGAGAATTACTACCCCTGACGCACCTGCGCCTTATTCAGCTGCATTGTTTGCAGAATGGTTCCCTAAACTTGAAAAAGTAAAAGAGGAAATTAAAAAAGCGATGTACGTAAAGTAAAGATAATAGAGAAAAACTTCCGAAAGGAAGTTTTTTCATTTATTATATTCATGAAGAAAAATTCTTGGCGTCATAAAATTAGTATAAATTTGCGCTTTTAAAAATTAAAATTGGCTGATATGGCAGAAGTTACAGAGGGCGGTCATCACTTTGACCTTAAGAAACTCTCATTTGTAGGTGTTATAGTATCTCTAGGGATTGTTTTCGGGGATATTGGTACCTCGCCGCTTTACGTAATGAAGGCGATCGTTAACGCAAGAAAAGACGGGGCCGCTATGCCGTTCGATGAGTATATTGAAGGAGCATTGTCCTGTATTATCTGGACCCTTACCCTGCAGACGACCCTGAAATATGTAATCATTGCCTTAAGGGCAGACAACAAGGGAGAAGGAGGAATTCTTGCTTTGTATTCATTAGTCAAAAAACTGAAGAAAAAATGGCTCTATGTCGTCGCCATTATTGGAGCCTCCACATTGGTAGCAGATAGTGTTATTACGCCGTCTCTTACCGTAATGTCGGCCATTGAAGGTCTTAAAATATACAATCCGGAAACCCCTGTAGTGCTCATTACACTGGTAATCCTGTTTGTAATCTTTGTGGTACAGCAGTTCGGGACGGCTTCTATTGGTAAATTCTTTGGACCGATTATGGTAACCTGGTTCCTGGTTTTGGGAGTTTCCGGATCACTGCATATCTTCGATCATATTGAAATTCTGAGAGCTTTCAACCCAATGTATGCCTATAACCTGATCACCCACTCATCAAGCGCAATTGTGATTATGGGAGCTGTTTTCCTCTGTACAACAGGGGCCGAAGCGTTATACTCAGATTTGGGACACTGCGGAGCAAAAAATATCAGAATAAGCTGGATTTTTGTTAAAATAATGCTTATACTGAACTATTTAGGACAAGGCTCATGGTTGTTAGATAATTACCATCAGGTACATAATGGAGTTAATCCTTTTTTCGGAATCATGCCTGAATGGGCGGTTCTTCCGAGTGTTATATTGGCAACAGCGGCTGCAATTATTGCCAGCCAGGCCGTAATCACAGGTTCATTTACCATGTTCTCTGAAGCAATGTCCATTTCTTTCTGGCCCAACCAGCATATCGAATATCCTTCAGGGATTAAAGGACAGATGTATATTCCAAGAATTAACTGGGGGCTAATGGCTTTCTGTTTTGTAGTTGTAATTTTCTTCCAGAAATCAGAACGTATGGAAGCCGCTTATGGTCTTACCATTACCATTACCATGTTGATGACGACTATTCTGCTCCTGTTCTGGCTGAGCCGTACCAGAGTCAATAAGATTTTTATCTTAGGTTTTGCTATTGTATATCTGTTCCTTGAATCAGGGTTCTTCTATGCCAATGTGATCAAATTTGTAGACGGAGGGTGGCTGACTATGGTATTAGGAGGATTTATAGCAGTCTGTATGTATGCATGGTACAACGGCCGATTGATTAAAGCGAACTTTATTCAGTATGTAAAAATTGATAAATACGTATCGATTCTGAAAGACATGAAACTGGATGAGTCTATCCCGAAATATGCTACCAATCTGGCCTACCTGAGCAGAGCTAAAAGAAACGATGAAGTAGAATCAAAAATTATCTATTCCATCATCAAAAAACAGCCTAAAAGAGCTGATCATTACTTTATTTTAAGTATTGTCAATCAGGAAGATCCATATACTTTCAAATATACGGTGGATGAAATCCTTCCGGGAACTGTGTATAAAGTGAATTTCCTTTTAGGATTTAAAGTAGACCGAAGAATCAATGACTACTTTAATATGGTTCTTAAAGACCTGATGGCCGATGGAACCATTCCTTCAAGAAGCAGCCATCCGTCATTAAGGGCTCATAATGTTCCGCCGGATCTGAAATATGTTATTATAGATAATACATATATCAACGATATACTTTTAACAGTTAAACAGAAGATTACCCTGAATATTTACAACTTCGTGAAATACATCGGAAGTGATGACTTTAAAGCATGGGGAGTATCTTCCCACAACGTTGAAGTGGAGTCTGCACCAATTACAGAGCTGACCGTTTACGACAATAAAATAGAACAATCAGGATTCTTCCGTCACAACTCTTAATCCCGGCGTATTAAACCATAAGGTCTATTTAAATAAAAATCAATAAATTTGTAGATAATTTTTTTGATGGATACAGTACAAAAAGAAAAAAATATTGCTTTGATCAAGGATGTTTTAAGAAACTACTTATTAGAAAAAGGGTTTAGAAACACTCCTGAACGATATACGATATTAGAAGAGATTTATAATATGGATCATCACTTCAATGTTGATGATCTGTATCTTCTGATGATGCAGAAAAAATATCATGTTTCTAAAGCAACGATTTACAATACTATTGAGATTTTCCTTGATGCCGGTTTAATCCGTAAGCATCAATTTGGAGAAAAGACATTGACCTCTTCATCTTATGAAAAGTCTTATTTTGATAAGCAGCATGACCACCTGGTGATCTACAAAAAAGACTCTGATAAAGAAATTGAAGAAATTATAGAATTCTGCGACCCAAGAATCCAGGGAATAAAAGAAGCAATTGAAGATGCATTTGGCGTAAAAATTGATTCGCATTCGCTGTATTTTTATGGTACTAAGAATGATTAATCAATGAGAATATTCCTTTTCCTGTTAATTTTTATTTCTGCGCTCGCTTCCGCACAGGACACTAAGCCTGTGAAAAGAGATCCGTATCTTCAGCCGGCTGCAGGGGCACCACGTCAGCAACCACAAAAACCTGAAGATAAAATAAAGATCATTCATGCAGATGAGATCAAAAAAAATCCCGAAAAATATGATGGAAACCAGTATTTCGTTGGCAATGTTCAGATTGAACATCAGGGATCCATTCTTACAGCGGATGAACTGATCATTTATGAGAAAGAAAATTTTGTAAAAGCAATCGGAAATACCAAACTCCAGAATACCGACGGATCAGTGATCACTGCAGGAGAAATGGAATATGACGGCAATACCCAGAAAGGTATTGCTAGGAAAAACGTAGTTCTTACCGATCCGAAACAAACCATAAAAACCGATATTCTGTATTATGACAGAATTTCCAATCAGGCTTACTTCAATACCGGAGGAACCATTTCTGATGGAAAGAATGTAACCTATACCAAGTCAGCGACTTATTTTCTCACTACAAAACTGGTTGATCTTACAGGAAATGTAAAGATAGATACTCCTCAGTATATCATAGAAGGAGCTAATATCAAACAGAATCAAAATACAAAAGTGGCTGATTTTATAGGACCAACCACCATTACCAACAGAGCCAATCCTAAAAACAGAATTTATACAGAAAAAGGGACCTATAAAATGGAAACTAAAGAAGCTTTCCTGTATAAAAATTCGAAAATCTTTTATAACGATAAAATCCTTACCGGGGACGATATGTATTATAATCAGATCACTGGTTTCGGAAAAGCAACAGGGAATGTAACCTTAGACGATCCTCTGGAAAAAAGGTATATGAAAGGAGGTTATGGTGAAGTTTTTGAAAAGAAAGATTCTGCCATGATGACCAAAAGTCCTTATGCTGTAAAGATTATGGAAAAAGATTCCATCTACTTTGCCGCTGAAAAGATTATTTCTTACCAAAAACCTGATTCTGCAGATATAAAAATCAAGAAAAACTTCTTAAGAGCTTATAGAAAAGGAAGAATATATAAGTCCAATGCACAAGGAAGAGCAGATTCCATTGCCTTCAATGAGACTGATGGAATTATGCACATGTACACCAAACCTATTTTATGGAGCGGCGAGAAGCAGGTAACGGGGGATAAGATTGAAGCTTATTTCAATACAAAAACAGAAGACTTAGACTCACTTAAAGTAATCGGAAATGCTTTCGCAATAAGCAAAGTTGACTCCCTGAATCTGAAAGATGAATTCAACCAGGTAAAAGGGAAGTTTATGACTGTTTACTATGAGCATAACAATATCAAAGAGGCTCGTGTAGTTGGAAATGCCCAGGCCATTGCGTATGCAGATGATGTTGATCAGGAAACCCAGAAACCCCGAAGAATCGGAATTACCCTTTCAACCTGCGGAATTATCGGAGCTTTATTTGAAGAAACAGGATTGCAGGTTATTTCATGCAGTATCGGAGCCAATTCAGATACCTATCCAATGAGTATGATAGAACCTGAAAAAAGAAAATTTCCGGATTTCAACTGGAATACCAAAGACCGGATAAGAAAATGGCAGGACATCCTTGTAGACTCTCCGAATTACGAGGAAATAAAATATGTGGCAGAAAATGACCTTTATAATCAGGCTCAGGAAGCCGTAGAGAAAGAAAGGGCAAAAGAAGAAGCCAAGAAACCGAAAAGAGTTAGAAAATAAACAAAAGACCAGCGTACGACTGGTCTTTTTTATGCCTAGTTGTCACTAATTAAAAAACACCACAAAATCCGTGTAATCTGAGCAATCTGTGGGAAATATTTAACCACAAAAGATTCAACCCTTTAGTCTCAATACGTTTAAAAGCTTACTGCATAAAAGAACACCTTAGTTTTTAGAAATCTAAGATTTCTGTTTATGACAGAATAAAAGATCTGCTCAATCTGCAGAATCTGCGAAAATATATATAATCTGCAGTATTTATACAATAGAGGTGGACTTTAGTCCGCCTAAATAATTAAAAAAATCAACAGTTTTTATCAATCACAAAAAAGAATATCATCATCTATCTTTTTGCCCCATTAATTTGAGCATCTAATGAATGTTTTATAGCTTTGCTGAAATTTTTCGAGACAATGGAAATGCAAAAGGATTTTTTTACATATCAGGCACAAACCACTCAATTTGCGGCAGGTTTTGAAGTTGAAAAAGCAGAAGGATGCTACATTTATGGAACAGACGGAAAGAAATATCTGGACTTTGTGGCAGGAGTTTCAGCCAATACCTTGGGACATTCGCATCCTAAAGTGATAAACGCAATCAAAGAGCAGGCCGATAAATATCTTCATGTCATGGTGTATGGAGAGTATGCTCAGGAAAAGCCTGTTGAATTGTGTAAGCTGCTTGCAGAAGCAACACCGGATCCTTTAGAAATTACTTATCTGGTAAACAGTGGAGCAGAAGCTATAGATGGTAGTCTTAAACTGGCAAAACGATATACAGGAAGAGAAGAAATTGTTTCTTTTAAGAATTCCTATCACGGAAATACCCACGGTGCATTAAGTGTATCAGGAAATGAATTCCATAAAAGAGAATTCCGGCCTTTATTACCGATGATCAGCTTTATTGAGTTCAATAATGAAGATGATTTTGATAAGATCACAGAAAAAACAGCCTGTGTGATTCTGGAAACAATTCAGGGAGCAGCGGGATTTCTGGTGCCGGCAGAGGATTATCTCATCAAACTGAAAAAGAGATGCGAAGAAGTTGGAGCCCTTCTTATTTTAGATGAAATTCAGCCGGGCTTCGGAAGAACCGGAAAACTTTTTTCTTTTGAGCATTTCGGAATCGTTCCTGATATTCTTGTAATGGGAAAAGGAATGGGAGGAGGAGTACCAGTAGGAGCTTTCATGAGCTCTAAAAGAATTATGGAAACTCTGTCACACTCACCGAAGTTAGGGCATATTACCACTTTTGGAGGAAACCCTCTGATCGCAGCAGCAAGCCACGCTACTTTAAAGGAAGTACTGGAAAGTGGTCTTATGGAAGAAACTGCAGAAAAAGAAAAACTATTCAGAGAACTTCTGGTTCATCCGAAAATTAAAAATATCAACGGAAAAGGATTGATGCTGGCTGTCAATCTGGGAAGTCCGGAATACACGCTGGAAACGGCAAAAAAATGTATGGAAAAAGGACTTATTGTCTTCTGGCAGCTGTACCGAAATGAATACCTGAGAATTTCACCTCCGCTTACTATTTCGATGGATGAAATCAGACAGGGTTGTCAGATTATTCTGGATGTTTTAAATGAAAATTAAATAAAAAATCTCTTCGGTCCGGAGAGATTTTTTTATGCTCAGCATTATAGTTTTTATCCCTGAAAATGAAGTCTGTTACAGATTTTTGATCTCTGATAAATATCATGCAGATTATGTAAAAAAGTAATGGCTTTTTTGTGTAATAAAAAAATTAATTTATATATTGCGGGACGATAAAAACAAAGATTATATGGCGAAACATAAAGTCCATTACGAATTTCCAATGCATTGTTTATCAGAGATTTTATATGAATATCTGGCAACTGCAGAGGGATTATCTGAATGGTTTGCGGATGAGGTAACTGAGAAAGGCGATGATTTCTTTTTTAGCTGGGGCGGAGGGCCTGCCGAAAAGGCTACTTTGATCAGATATAAGCCTGAAGGTTTCGTCCGTTTCAGATGGGAAGAAGATGAAGGAACGAAGAACTTTTTTGAAATGACCATCATTATAGATGACATTACAGAAGATCTAGCTTTAAATATCACCGATTTCTGTGAAGAAGGAGATGAAGAAGAAAACGCAATGTACTGGGAAAATCTGATAGAAAACCTTAGAATAAAACTAGGTGCGGCGTAATCCGGATACTGGTAAAATGGTAAAACTGATGAACGATTTATCGTTCATTATTTTTTTATAAATAAATCACATCAAAAATTGGAAAATCAATATTTTACATCAGACGAATTAAATGTAAAGAACAGAGCGTTTCTGATGGGAGACGCAGTGAAGGTTTCTTTCTTTGTGAGAAACGGAGAACTTATCATGGATGAAGAATGCTATTTTTTCCTGATGGCTTCCATGAGAAAGATGAGAATGAATATTCCCCTGACCTATACTCTGGAATTTTTTCAAACCCTTTTTTACAAAGATATTATAGAAGGGAAAGGAATTCAAAACGGGATTATTAATTTTCAGGTATTCAGAAATAATGATGAAATAACGCTGGCAAAATCTTCAGTTTCTTATTTTTATGAAGTGACAGAAGTAGCAGATGTTCTTTCTGTTCAGCAAAGACTTTTAGAGCTGGATCTGATTAAAGAAATCAATGTCAATAACAATCTATTGAGTAATATCCGGGTACACTGCCCTGAAAATATCTACGGTGGAATTTATGCCCAGGAAAATGATCTTGACGATGTTATCCTGCTTAACCCTAATAAAAGAATTGCCCGTACCACATCAGGAAACCTTTTATTTCTGGAGGGAAACGTGATTAAGGTGCCGAAACAGACAGAAGGAGCTTACATCTCTCCTTTTATGGAAAATTTTGTAACCTTCCTGCACAAAAATAATCTGGCAGATATTCAGGAACATGAAATTATAGCGTTTGAATCCCAGAAAGCCGAAGAGATTTTAATGATCTCCGATGAAAAAGGTATATTTTCTGTAGGTAAAATAAGAAATAAAACTTTTGAAAACAGCCGTTTTCTGGAAATGGTAGAAAGCTGGAAAAAAAGTTTTTAAAAATTGACAAACCCGGTAAACAACAAAAGTTCCACAGTCCTTTACCGGGTTTTATTCTGAATAAATCAGAAATTGTATTTTTATTTAGTATTCGCTGATGATTTCAGTGAATTTCTGAGCGATTTCTTTTTGTCCTTTTTCGCTGGTGATATACTCTCTGTCTTTGGTATTATTGATAAATCCAAGTTCTACCAATACCGCAGGAGCTTTTGTTTCCCGTAAAATGTGAAGATTACGCTCTTCAACCTTACGGACATCAAATTTTTCGGATATCTTTTTAGCCAGCTGTTTTGAGTTGTCAGTATTCTGAACAAAAACTTCGGTCCCCTGATCAGGAGATTCCTTTTGAGGACTTCCGTTAACGTGCAGGGAAATCACAATTTCAGGATTAAGTTTGTTGATCAGTGCTGTTCTGTCAGAAAGAGATGGATAGGTATCAGAATCCCTGGTAAGAATTACTTCATACTGATTCTGGCCATCATTAAACTTTTTGATTTCTTTCGCGATATTCATGGTGATATCTTTCTCGGCAATATTTCCGTGAACAACACCATTATCATTTCCGCCATGCCCGGCATCAATAACAATAACCTTTTTATTAACCGGAGTAAAAGATAAGAATGCCGCGGAAAATGCTGATAAAGTAAGTAGTTTAATCCCTCTCATTTTCAGTGATTTTTGGTTTTTCAAATAACGGAAATTCTTTCTTTAAAATTGGTTAACGTAATCTTAAAATTTGTTAATGTTTTTAAGGTGTAGTGAATAGGAATACAGTTAGTTAAGAGAAATGTCTTCGGGAGAGTTGGCCCAAAGCAGATATTCGCCGCCCAGGTTCTGCATAATTGATTTCCATAAGGTCTGATCATTGGGTAGTGTGTAGTCTAGATTATATACATCCACAACAGTCCACATCTTTCTCTGGATCTCCTTATCCAACTGGTCTGCAGCCCATCCGGAATATCCTGAGAAAATCTTTACATCATCAATGCTCAGTTCTTTGTTGAGGACTGCACTGATGATATTTTCAATGTCTTCTGTTAAATAGAAATCATCGGTGATCTCAGAATAGATCTCTGTTACTTTTTTGCCTTTTACGATAAAAAATACTTTGTCATTTTCTACCGGCCCGCCGTCATATACCTCTATTTTGAAATCAAAGAAATTGTTGAATTTATTACTCATCTGGTTGTTCCTTTTATTTAATATCAAACCAAATGCACCGCCTTCGTTATGTTCAATGATCAGAACCACCGATCTGGAAAAAATATCGCCGGAAATGTCAGGGGTGGAGATTAATATTTTACCTTTGTATGAGTAATTCATACTCAAATTTAATAAAAAATATTTATGGAAAACCTGCACGACAAAAGAAAAGTGTATGAGAAATCCCAACTTATTGAAAGTGAGATAAAACAAAATCCTATTGAGCAGTTCAGAGACTGGTTTTTAGAGGCCAGCGAGAGTGCTGTGATCTCTGAAGCCAATGCTATGGCTGTTTCCACTGTAGAAGAAGACGGATGCCCGAGAACCAGAATGGTGCTGCTTAAAGCGTATACCCATGAAGGATTTATTTTCTATACCAATTACAGCAGCAGAAAAGGAAAAGCCATAGAAAAGAATCACAAGGCCTGTCTGCATTTCTTCTGGCCGAACCTTGAAAGACAGATCATCATCAAAGCTGATCTTGAAAAAATAGCTGGGAACCTCAGTGATGGATATTTTCATTCAAGGCCGAAAGGAAGCCAGCTTGGAGCAGCCGTTTCACCACAGAGCGAGGTCATTCCAAATCGTGAATTTCTTGAAGAAAAATTGAAAGAACTGGAAAAACAATACGAAAACACCGAAGTTCCAAGACCTGAAAACTGGGGCGGATACCTTGCAAAACCTTATGAAATTGAATTCTGGCAGGGAAGACCCAATCGCCTCCATGACCGGATTATTTATCAACTGGAAGATCTGGACTGGAAAATCTCCAGATTGGCCCCGTAATAAATTATGAAATTAATTTGATGTAATTAATCGCATAGCCAGGCAAGGTATATATAAAATTAAAACTATTTGCTATAAAAAAGACCGCTTCTTGGAAGCGGTCTTTGAATTTTGTAATCTGAATGATTATTTTTTCTTAGCACCAGAAACTGCATTAGATAGATCAGCTCCAGCTTTGAATTTAGCAACTTTTTTAGCCGCAATTTTGATTGGTTTCTTAGTTGCAGGGTTGATACCTTGTCTAGCCGCTCTCTCAGCTACTGAGAAAGTTCCGAATCCTACTAAAGAAACTTTTCCGTCTTTTTTCTTTAAAGTAGTCGTTACGTTAGAAATAAAAGATTCTAAAGCAGCTTTAGCTGCAACTTTAGTGATTCCTGCATCTTTTGCGATTGCGTCGATTAATTCAGACTTGTTCATAATTTTTAATATTAAAGTTAGTTCGTAATTATAGCAAATATAATACTATTTTCTATTTGTGCAATTTTTTTATTAAAACTTATATAATTTTTTTGCTTTTTGGTGAAAATAGTCAAAATATGATAATTTGGTTTTTCACGGAAAACCTGCGTTACGGGTCACTAAAATCATGCCAAATGCTTATGTGCATTGACTTTAGCAAAAAATTAATATTACTTTCTGTATTTATTAAATCCTAAATTGCATGTAGACTATTAATTTTTTTTATCATATGTTTGATAATTTATCAAGCAATATTCAAAAAACTTATATAATTTGAAATTAAACCCCTGTGTTTGTGGGACTTTTAAAATGATTACAAAAGCTCGATTTATGAATTTTTATTAATAAATTTGCAGTATGTTAATAGAAGTTTTCAAGTCTAAGATCCATAGGGTGAGGGTTACTGCCTCAGACCTTAATTATATTGGAAGTATAACGATTGATGAAGATCTTATTGATGCTGCCGGTCTGGTAGTAGGAGAAAGGGTCTATATTGTCAACGTAAATAACGGGGAGCGCTTTGATACCTATGTGATCAAAGGAAAAAGAAAATCAGGAGAGGTATGTCTGAACGGTCCTGCCGCCAGAAAAGTACAGAAAGATGATATCATCATCATCATTGCTTATGCACAGATGTCTCCTGAAGAAGCAAAAACTTTCCAGCCGAAGATCGTTTTCCCGGATGAAAAAACAAATCTGTTGACGTAATCTATGGAGAAAAAATCAAAAAATCCATTAAAATCCATACTAACAATAGTAATATCGCTTGCTTTTGCAGGCTTTTTTTTATGGCTGGCCCTAAAAGGGCTTGACTTCAAAGTGATTCAGAAATCGCTGGCAAAAGCCAATTATCTTTGGGTGCTGTTTGCTTCCGTTTTCGGGATTTTAGCTTACTGGTTCAGGGCAATCCGATGGAATCTGATGCTTGAACCCATGGGACACCGGATTTCCAATTCCAATTCTCTCTGGTCAATATCATTTGGTTATCTCATGAATCTTACCATTCCAAGAAGCGGGGAGCTTGCGAGGGCTACTGCCTTGTACGGTGTGGAAAAAGTTCCGGTAGATAAATCTTTCGGAACAATTATTCTGGAAAGAGTGGTAGATCTTGCCTGCATGCTTGGTTTCCTGGGATTAACATTGTTATTTAAATACGATGCCATCCTGTCTTTTTATAAGAATTCAGGAATCAATATTAACCCTAACAAGATTTTACTGGTCCTTCTAATCCTGACAGCAGGAACGGTTCTGTTCTTTGTATTTAAAAAGAAGCTGGCCGGAATACCGTTTTTAGGAAAGATCGTGAATTTTATCGATGGTATCTTTCAGGGGCTGGCAACTATTTTTAAGTTGAAACAGAAAGTAAAATTCATACTTTATACTTTAGGAATCTGGATTTCGTATTATTTTGCGGCCTATCTGGTATGTTTTGCCCTTCCTGAAACCTCGGATTTTACTATTGCTGACGGGTTTTTCATTATTGTTGTAGGAACTTTGGGGATGATCATTCCTGCCAGCGGCGGTATTGGAGCATTTAATTTGGCGATGAAGTACGGATTTATGGCTTTGTTCATTTCAGTAGGGAAAAGTGCAGATCTGGGTGGTGAAATGGGACTTACCTATTCATTTATCTCACTTCCGCTTCAGATTACGATCATGCTGGTAATGGGGCTTATATCCATTCCTATGCTGGCAAAGGCAAGAAATAATGCTGTTTCCGATAAAGAATTTAAAGATTAATATTACTACTATTATATTTTAATAATGAGTCCGGTTGAGAAACCGGACTTTTTTATGTTTTTACACTCCGAAAAATAAAACTTTATCCGGTTTATCCTGTAACATTTATTTTTTTATGTATAAATTTGGTCAATTCACAAATCAAATCTATCTTAATCGAAAAATAATTAATAATCTAAAACACTATGGCAATTAATTTACAGAAAGGACAAAAGATTGAAATCGGACTGACAAAAATGACGATAGGACTGGGCTGGGACCCGAATGACGGAACAGGATTCGACTTTGATCTGGATGCTTCTGCTATCATGATTGACTCCAACAGAAAATTAGTAAGTGAGGAATGTTTCGTTTTTTATAATAACCTGCAATCTCCGGATGGTGCATTAACACACACAGGAGATGATCCCAATGGTAAAAACAGTGATGGGGATGATGATGAAGCAATCATTGTAGACCTTGAAAAAGTAGACCCTAGAGTAGAGGAAATCCTTTTCGTAGTCACCATCGAGGATTTTGAAAGAAGAAAACAAAACTTCGGACAGGTAAGAAACTCTTATATCAGAATTGTAGACAACAGCTCCAATCAGGAAATTGCGAAATATGAACTGGATGAAGATTTCTCTATAGAAACTGGTGTAGAATTCGGAAGACTGTACAAAAGAAACGGTAGCTGGAAATTTGAAGCTTCAGGAATCGGCTACAGAGCAGACCTTGGATTCTTCCTTGAAAAATATTATAACGGACAAATCATTAAATAATATCAATTATATAAAACTATAGCTATGGCAATTAATTTACAGAAAGGTCAGACCATTGATCTAAGAAAAAATGACCGTGGAGAAAGTGTCTATGACCTGTCAAAAGTAACAATCGGTTTAGGATGGGACGTGAGAAAACAGGGCGGAGGCTTCTTCGGAAAACTATTCAGCAAAGAAGCTGAGTACGATCTTGATGCAGTGGCATTTCTTCTGGATGGAAACGGAAAAGTAGCCAATCTGGGGAAAACAGTTCAGACTCAGGACGGAAGACAGATCGCTCTTTATCAGGGAGACGTTGTTTTCTTTAATTCAATGCAGCATCCAAGCGGAAACGTGTGGCTTACCGGAGACAACAGAACCGGAGCTGGAGACGGAGATGACGAGCAGATTATTGTAAAACTGGATCAGCTGGATGAAAGCTATCAGAAAATACTATTTCTGGTAACTATTTATCAGGGAAAACAGAATAATCAGCATTTCGGAATGATTGAAAATGCTTTCATCAGAGCCGTAGATGCTAAAGGAAAAGAAATCACAAAATACAGCCTTTCCGGAGATTCAAGTATGAACGGAATGTGTGCCATGGTGTTTGCGGAAGCTTACCGTCATAATGGTGACTGGAAGTTCCGTGCTATAGGTGAACCACATCCTACAGATAATTTTATAGAAATTCTGAAGCAGTACGCCTACAGCAACTAAATTAACCTTCTATACAACTTAAAAGCCGGCAGAGAATAGTAAAATACTTCCTGCCGGCTTCAGAATTAATATTTGTCTTACAATGACCAGAAGATTATTAGCATACTTTTTACTGGATACTTCCGGCTCTATGAACGGAGAACCTATCCAGGCACTTAATAACGGATTTAACGGGCTTATCAGCATGCTCAGAGCAGATCCTCAGGCCATGGACAGCCTTCACCTGAGTGTCATTACTTTCGACAGAGAGGTTAAAAATATCATTCCGCTGATTGATCTTGCGAGCTTTTATCCAATGGAAATTACCTGTCCGGACAGCGGGCCTACTCATACGGGCGCTGCATTGGAAATGGTTTCGGAACTCGTTCAGAAGGATCTGGTAAAAGGATCCGGAGACGAAAAAGGAGACTGGCAGCCGTTACTTTTTATATTTACCGATGGAAAACCTTCTGATATTCAGAAATACAGACAGATGATTCCTGTGATCAGAGGTCTTGAATTTGGCGCAATTGTAGGCTGTGCAGCAGGTCCGAAAGCCGATGAACAGTTTCTGAAAGAACTGACTGATCATGTGGTAAAACTGGATACAACAGATGCGATTACGCTTTCTTCTTTCTTCAGATGGGTAAGTTCTTCCATTACACAGGGAGGGCATTCACAGAATGCGGGAGAAAATGTAACGCTTCCGCCGCCGCCATCAGAGCTTAATATTATTATTTAATTACCGTCTTTACACTATAATCATGAGAAGACTACCGATTTATTTTTTGGTTGATATTTCTGAATCTATGGTAGGAGAGCCTATCGAACAGGTACAGGAAGGTATTGCCAACATCATCAGAGAATTAAAAAAAGATCCGTATTCACTGGAAACGGTTTATATTTCTGTGATCGGTTTTGCCGGAGAAGCCGAAGTCATTACTCCGCTTCAGGACATCATCAGCTTTTATCCGCCGAAAATTCCGATTGGAAGCGGAACATCACTATCCCAGGGATTGATTAAAGTCATGGACTGCATAGACCGGGATATTGTAAAAACAACCTACGAAAGGAAAGGCGACTGGAAACCTATTGTTTTTCTGTTTACAGATGGAGTTCCTACAGACGATGCTACCAAAGCGATCGAAAGATGGAATACCAAATATGGAGGAAAAGCCAATACCATTGCCGTATCCATCGGAGAAAATACCAACTATAAACTGCTCGGTTCTTTAGCTGAAAATGTACTGCTTTTCAACAACTCCGATGAAAATTCCTATAAAGAATTCTTCAGATGGGTAACAGATTCTATTAAAACCACCAGCCAGAGTGTTACCGAAGCCAATAAAGAAGGAATCAATCTGTCAAAGATCGACTCCATTATTCTGGAAAAGGTAGATCCTGAAATGGAACAAAGATTTCCGGACAACAATTTTATAGTGCTGAACGGTAAATGTTCAGAAACTGAAAAACTGTATCTGATGAAGTTTAAGAAAGCCTTTACAGATTCCGGAATTATGGGCATGTCCACAAGATATTATAAACTGGACGGTGCCTATAAAATTGATGAAAAAGCATATATGAGACTTTCTTCATCCCAGAGAAATAATCTGAAAATCTCTATTGAAGAACTTCAGGGCGGAACATCCTGTCCTCACTGTGCCAACCCTATTGCGCTGGCGACCTGTTCCTGCGGCGGAATTCACTGTCTGAAAGGAGAAGGATACAACAAGTGTCCATGGTGCGGAACATCCGATCATTATGGATTCTCCAGCGGAGGGTATGATATTAACAGAACGTTGGGGTAACAGTAGCACAATATGGGCAGTATTTTTTTTAATAATAGCGGGAAAGAAGAACAAGCTTCCGGAGGTGAAGAAGCGAGGGAAAGGGCTTTGATCTTTAAAGAAAAAGAAGAGTTCAGAGAAGCTTATCTGGTCCTGAAAAATGCTACTTCAAGACAGTTTTATGAATTCAGTTTTGAACTGGAGGATTTTCCCAATATCAGAATCAGAACTATCGGAAATATTGAGGAAACCGGACTGGAATTTGAAGAAAATAGGATTACCGGAATTCCCACAGGAGGTAGTGTGTATGATCTGGATATTGAATTTTACCATATCCGGGATGAAAACAATTCAGACCTTAAAAGAGTTCAGCTGTATGTCAATGCAGACCCCAAAGACCTCTGGAAAAATATTCCCGGTGATACCAACGCTATTTTCTATAAATCTGATGAAGTCTCATGGAAAGGAACTTTTTTAGATAAAAAAATGGTGGCTGCCTCCAAAAGAGGTCGCTCACACGCCCATGACGGACGGTTTCGGGAAGACGATTTTGCCGTAAATGAACTTTCTGAAGGATGGAATATTGTTTCTGTATCTGATGGAGCCGGTTCCGCGGAAATGGCACGGGAAGGTTCCAGGCTGGCTGTACATTCAGTGAATGAATTTTTTGGCTCAGAAGCAAAATTAAGCGAGCTTGAAAAAAATATAAAAGTCATTTATAACGTTACATCCGGAGTACATTCCGAAGCAGAAAAAAATATTACCGGAATTTTATCTGAAAGTGTAAAGTATGTCTATCAGGTTTTAGATAAAACAGCATCTGAACATTCACTTTCCATCAAAGATTTTCATACCACACTTATTTTTGCGCTGGCTAAGAAGTTTGATTTCGGATATGTTTTTCTGACCTTTGGAGTAGGAGACTGTCCGATTAATCTCATCAGCCCTGATTTTTCCGAAGTAAAGCTGTTAAACCGGATGGACGTAGGAGAATTCAGCGGAGGAACCCGCTTTATTACCATGGACGAGATCTTCAATGATCAGATGATTTCCCGTTTCGGAATGACCTGTGTGAATGATTTTTCCTATCTGGTATTGATGACTGACGGGATTTATGATCCGAAATTCATGACGGAAAATAAACTGGAAGATCTGGAAAGCTGGACAACTTTTTTTAATGACCTCAACGGAAATAATGATGACCGTGCAAAAGTTGACTTTATCAACGATACAGATATTGACCGTCAGCTTCTGCAATGGGCCGATTTCTGGAGCAGAGGAAATCACGATGACAGAACCCTTGCCATAATCTATTAAAACATGAAAAAGACTGTTAAGGTTGTTTCTATTTTAGACACATCCAAATCATATGAATATGTAGATGAAAATCCCATTCGGGGAGGAGTAAAAGATGTCTATTTTTCTCCCGAGAGAGATTATGTCGTAGCCTTTTACAGAAATCCCATCGATGCCGGACAGAAAGAGCGTATCATGCGGATCGTATCTACTTATCTCGGAAATATACAAAGCGGAACTTCATCAGAATACTTTTTGAACGAAATATTCAGATGGCCGTATGATATTGTGGAAAAAGGAAAGCTTACGGGAATTGTTGTTCCCGTATATCACAATAAATTCTTCTTTGCTAAAGGGTATATCGGTTCAGATAATATCCAGGGTGAAGATAAAGTGGGGAAATGGTTTACTTCCCCGATGTTCAGAAACCAGCAGTACCCGTTAAGGCTTGACCAGTCGGAACTGGGTGACTGGCTGAGTTATTTTCAGATTGCCATCAATATCAGCAGGGGAGTGAAAAAGCTTCACCAGATGGGCCTGGCTCATTCGGATCTTTCTTATAATAATATTCTGGTGGATCCGGTAACGAAATCAGCCTGTATTATTGATATTGACGGATTAGTGGTACCAAAATTATTCCCTCCCGAAGTGATTGGAACCGCTGATTTTATTGCTCCTGAAGTACTGAAGACCAAACATCTGAATATTCAGGATCCCGGAAGACATCTGCCTAACCAGAAAACAGACCTTCATGCCCTCGCAGCGCTGATCTATATGTACCTCTTGAGAAGACATCCATTGAGAGGAGGAAAAATATGGGATCTGGATTCTGAAAAGGATGAAATACTTTCTATGGGTGAAAAAGCTACATTTGTGGAACATCCTGATGATTCCGTGAACCATGTCAAGCCTGATCATCTGAAAAAGTGGGAGACTTTCTGGGGCGATCCTCAAAAAATTCCGTATACCATTACCGGTCCTTATCTTTCTGAGTTGTTCAAAAAGGCTTTTGTTGATGGCCTTCATGACCCGATAAGACGTCCCCTGGCTAATGAATGGGAAACGGCCTTGCTGAAGACAGTAGACCTTATACAACCCTGCTCTAACGCATCCTGTACGGAAAAATGGTATGTTTTTGATAACACCAGCAATCCAAAATGTCCTTTCTGTGGTACACCGCATCAGGGAACACTACCCGTGCTGGATCTATATTTTAAATTTGATGATGAGGTATGGAAACCCGAAAACCACAGATTAATGGTTTACAATAACCAGTATCTTTTCAAATGGCACGTTTCCCGGAAAGTGATCCGAAATGAAAATCTTACCATGCAGGACAAAATGCCTGTAGGATATTTTACGTTTCATCAGGGAAAATGGGTGTTGGTCAATCAAAGTCTTACTTCAATGAAAGATGTTACGGAACAGAAAGAAATTCCGCCGGGCTCAATGACTGAGCTGACTGACGGCAAAAAGATCCTTTTATCTGCTGAAGAAGGAGGCAGACTAATTTATGTAACGCTGGCGAATCAATAAAAATCGTAGATTTCTAAAAACTAAGGTGCTCTTTTATGCAGTTAAACTTATTGATAAAGTGTTAAATCTTTTGTGTCTGTTGTAGTTACATATTTCCCACAGATCGCTCAGATTTCACAGATTTTTGTGGATGTTTTAAATTCTTAATTGAAGGTTTTATGATTCTTTCTCCTCTAGAAATTCCATAAAATAAGAATGCTCATCTTCACCAATAATTTTAAACCCTAGGGCAGAATATAAGTTCTGTGCCTTATTGGTTTTCAATACGCTCAGGATGACTGTTTTTCCTGTTTCTGAAGCTTCATCAAGAATATCTTTCAATATTTTTTTCCCCAGCCCGCGGCCCTGCTGCTCCGGATCAATCTGCAGCTGAAGAACTTCTGTTTTGTCTTCTGTCCGGTTTATTTTTAATAATCCGATGGGATGATGGTGTAAGAAAATAATATGCGCCTTATCAAACTGGTACAGAACTCTTTGCAAAGTAGCCTCATGGTCAGTAGGTAAATTGGATTTTTCGTAATGAGGATTCATGGTTTTCATTCTCAGGCTGAGAAGAAAATCAATATCAGCTTCATTGGCTTTTTCATAGTGCAGGTCAGGATCCATTGTTTTATTTTTTCATTTCATCTTACAGATACCATTGCAGTACCATTAACAGGAGTCTAAAATAATGATTCTTGTATTTTTATCAGCATTAATTTTAGATTTCATGGCTGCAGAACATAGAAAAAAATCATAGGCCCTGCAAACTGTTTGTGTAGCGATGTTATCTTTGTTGAACATCTTTTTCAGATATTCGAATTCATTCTCCGCTTCTTCCAAGATAGTTCTATTACCCGGATTATCCTTAATTTCAAAGACTGTTTTTTTCTTCAAGTTCAGTAAAAGTATATTCAAAGCCATCCAGTCTGCTGTCCAGAATTTGTTTGGCCAGAAGAATCATATAATCATTGAACCTCAGAAAATCTTTTGAACCAATGGTAATACCAATGTCTTCGTCTGTCTTTTGATCAACCGGAAAGCAATGAGTGTAATTTCCATACTGAAACATATAGCAGTAGCAGACAGTAGAAGTAGGTACCTCGTAAAGTAGCGTGATCCCAAAACGATTGTACAGCTCCTGAAGTATCTGTTCCGATGTTGCACGATCTTTGTCTATAGAATGAAAATGGCTTTCTTTATTAAAAAATGAAATAATTACGGAGAGTTCCTCAGCAGAGATTCTATTGATGTCATTTCTGACGGTTTCTAACAGATTATCAAAATTTATTTCATCAAAATCGGTTTCACTTTCTCTCAGATATTCTTTAAAGCTTTCGGGATGCACAAGGTGCTCATAAAGAGTTGATGCTTTCTCTTTATCAAACATATAAATGGATGTATTTCTTCCCATGATCTGATAGATTGAGTTATTTCAGAACAATTTTCAGCCCCATTTCTTCTTTCATATAAAGCAGAACCTCAGCATTTCCTCTCGCATCATCTACGGGGTTGTGGGTGTGCTCTGTTTTGCGGAGGTGTTTCCATTGGGCAAACGTATCTTTTTCCAGCCCGCAGTACAGATCAGAAAGTCTCCGGGAAGAGTAGCCAAAGGGATTTCTTCCGATAAAATGATGAAAATACCAGCAGATAAACATCCAGTCGAAACCATTATTGTCACTGATAAAAATAGGTCTTCCTTTAGAGTTTTCTTTAATCCATTCCTCAAAGGCCAGCATCACCTGTTCCGGATCATCAAAATTCATTGTTTCCTCTCTGCTGAAGCCTGAAACCGCCAGCGCATCAGGATTGAACTGATCCGATATGGGTTTGAGCTTTCCGTAGAAAGTCCGGTCCAGTTTTTCATCAACCAGTACAGCACCGAAACAGACCATTGAAAAATCTCCGGGAATAGGGCCGTCTGACTCTATATCCACCATAAAGTAGCTCATAACTTAATCAAATTTAATATTTCGGATCTTCATATATTCCTCATCAACTTCTTCCTTTTCCATACGGTCCGGATACGTAGTAATCTTTAGCAGTTGATTGTTGAAGCTGTTTCCTACAATGAGTTCATTGCCATAGGATTTAAATTTTGAAGGTATAACGAATATCTCTGTTTTATTTAAAGTATGAATATTGAAAATAAAAATCCTCTCTCCATGCTTATCATAATACCGGGCAATAAGATAATTTTCAAAAAACATCAAACGGCCTCCAACCGAAGGCTGGCACATGGTATTAAGCGGTGGGTGCCAGGTAACAACAGTATCTTTTCTGAGCCATATTTTTACCATATCATTGCCTACATCGTTGCGAAGCCACCAGGCTGCCCATCCGTTATCACTGACAGCGGTCTGCCATGCCAATACCGAATTTTCAGCTCCGTAATGGTCTGTCCATACAATTTCATCTTCTTTGATTTCCGTATCAACGTTCTGCGCGTAAAGTTCATCCTGAACGAGCAGGAAAATTTCTTTCGTGGTCATTGTTTTTTCTTTGATCCAGCGAATATATTGAAATTATTCCTGCAGTTGGAAAGTTTATACCAGTTCAAAAAAACTTCTTCTCCCGATTTTGATCTTCATTTCTTTTTTCAGTTCAATTTCCTGTTCAGGATCTGTTATTTTGATATCATTAATCTGGATTCCTCCATTCAGAATCAGTCTTCGTATGGCAGATTTGCTGAGGTCATTTTTTAAATGATGACAAAGTTCAACTAAAGAAATCGTATGCTGATGTTTCAAAGATTTCATTAAAACTTTTTCATAGACTTTCTCTTCAAAATTTTTATTCTGAAACTGATTTTCAAAAAATTGTTCAGCATCTTCTGCTGAAGCTTTATCATGGTATTGGACAATGATATTTTTAGCGATTAGTTTTTTAATGTTCATCGGATTTTCACCGTTTTCTATTTTTTGTTTTAAATAGTTCTTTTCTTCCATGGAAAAATCGGTGGTAAGATCGATGAATTCATCAATAAGACTGTCCGGGATTGACATGGTTTTCCCGAACATTTCATTAGGTTCATCTGTCAGTCCGATAATGTTGTTAAGGGATTTACTCATTTTTTCCTTTCCGTCAAGGCCTTTCAGCAGAGGCATGCACATAACAATTTGTGCCGGCAGATCATGAGTTTCCTGAAGCTGTCTTCCCATTGTACAGTTGAAGAGCTGGTCTGTACCACCCATTTCAACATCACATTCAATCTTCACCGAATCAAATCCCTGAAGGATAGGGTAAACCAGTTCGTGCATGGCAATCGGTGTATTTTCCGTAAACCTCTTGTTGAAATCGTTTCTGTGCATCAGCTGGGCTACTGTTACTTTTGACATCAGCTGAATCACTTCTGAAAAACTGAGTGCATCCAGCCAGTCAGAATTAAAAACAACTTGGGTTTTCTCCGGATCAAGGATCTTTGAAAGCTGGCTGATGTAGGTCTGTGCATTATGATTTACCTCTTCAACAGTCAGAGGCTTTCTTGCTTTGTTTTTTCCTGTAGGATCTCCGATTCTTGCCGTAAAACTTCCTACTACAATGATAACCTGATGTCCGAGTTCCTGAAACTGTTTTAGTTTTTTAAGAACTACGGCATGTCCTAAATGAAGATCCGGAGCTGTGGGATCAAAGCCCAGTTTGATCATTAATTTTCTGTTTTCTTTTTCAGCCTGTTTCAACTTCTGTTCCAGCCCGTTTTCCGGGATGATGATGGCTGCATTTTCTTGTAATGTACTGATCATGTTGTATTAATTTTAAAAATGAAAAAAGCCCGGACAATGCTGTCCGGGCTCTATATGATTGGTTAGAATAGTCTTATTGAATCACAGATATAGAAAGTCTTCCCGAACGGCTGATCGGGGAGTAATACTCACTGAAGAATGGAAGACGCAATATGCTGTTCAGGTGTTTCATCTGTATTGTAAATATAATCGTTTTTTCATAGTATTCCAATATTTAAACCATTAAGATGCCTTGTTTGGAACAAGTAAGGTAAGATTTTAGCAAAAAAACTTAAAAATTTTAATCATTTTACCAATCCTAATGGTTTAAAATAGTGGTTCAAAACAATTTTACTTGCCATTCTTTTATCCAATACCATGCCATAAATTATTCATTTTCAAAATGGAAGAAATGTACAGGCTGAAAATGCCTGGAATAATATCCTAAGAACCAGAGGGAAACTAATGTTCTGTATGGTATTGCTGACAATTATCATATCACTTGCATTTTAATTACTGATTAGCGATTTCCTGGGAAGGTTGAAAGGTATTCCGGATCTGTTCTATCCAGACCTCAAGATCATCGGAAGAAACTCTGTCTGCTTTGTCAAAGAAAAAATGACGGATAACTTCTAAGCCGGAATATATAAAGATACCACTGTCGGAAGTCAGTGAAAGGGCTTTATCCATTCCCATACGTTCATATTCTTCGTATGATTTTCCGTGAGTATTGATCACAATGGCCTTTTTACCTTTTAAAAGACCTTTTTGAACTCCTGAGTCATACCGGTACGCAAAACCATAGCTGAAAACCCGGTCTATATATCCTTTCATAATGGCGGGTAAGCCCGTCCACCAGATAGGATAAATAAATGTGATCTGCTCTGCCCACGATATATGTTCCTGCTCTTTCTGTACATCTTCCGAAACCGTTCCGGCACGCTGTCCCTGCATATCTGCTAAAGAAAGAACAGGATCAAATCCAATGTGATAAAGATCTCTGATTCTGATTTCATGATTTTGTAATTCAAGGCTTTCCGTAACTGTGTTTAAAAGTTGGTTGTTTAAACTCTGCTCATTAGGATGGGCATAAATAATTAAATGTCTCATTGTTTTGATTTTTAAATTAATGAAACAAATGTAGAGCAGCCGAACGCTTAAAAATTGTAAGAAAACGAAAGGTTATTCCGATCTGGGATTGCAGATGTTCTGCTGGAATTTGAGATATTGGGTAGGAGAAAGATTAAGATAATGCTTGAAATCATGAATAAGCTGGCTTTGATCATAATAACCACACTGTTCAATAATACTGAACCACTCCGGTTGATGTTGGTTTTTAATGCAGGCTTCAATGAGGATAATGGCTTTTAGAAAACGGTTATACCTGGAAATTTCTTTTTGGGAATAACCAAACTGCTCTTTCTGTCTGCGCTGGATATTCCTTTCAGTTTGGCCGGTTTGTCCGGCTATGGTCTTTATGGGATTTAAGGCATTATTTTCAAAACTGCTTAAAAGAAATCCGGTGGCGTTCTGTTCCGGGAGATAAGGTTTGCAAAACTCTAAAATACATTGTACCTGCTCTTCAGGAGATTGAATTTTTGAAATAATATGCCATAGATCTGTGAAACAGTTTTCTTCCAGCAGATCATCAGGATGTGTTATCCTGTTCTTTTCTGTCATAATTTTTCCAAAGAACCTGAAAAATGCATCATCTTTGAAATTGGCTGCCAGAATTGATGTTCCGGGAGGAAGTATATATTCAAAAGACTGTCTTACCGGTCCGAAAATAATGCATTGGTCTACAGTGATCAGATCACCTTCCTGTATCTGCATAGATGCACTTTTTCCAAAGCAGAATAATAAAATAGTCTGATACGTTGGGAGAAGAGTTTTGGTAACCGGAAGGACTGAAGATGGGTTTTCTACAAAATAGAAATGTGAAAATACTCCTGCAAACTCTTCAGGAACTGCGATTCTGCGTTGATGGTAAAACTCTTTCATAATATGGATTTTACAACAATTTTTTCTCCATTTTATAATTGGTGAGCTCAACTCCCCTTACCGGAACAGACTGCTCCCGGACAATACTAAATCCCATTTTTTCAAAGAAAGGTTTTGCTGTTTTACTCACATCTGCTGTCATAAAAGTTTTCTCCTGTTTTATCGCTTCATGCTCAATAAGCTGATAGAGCTGAAAAGCTATCCCCTGATTCTGATAATCTTTATGTACAAACAAAAAGTCAATATAATTTCCTTGATCAAGACTGATAAAACCTGTAATTTCCCCGTTAGATTCAGCGATCAGTACATATTGGTTTTCCATGACTTTCTGCCACCGTATTTCGTTCTCAGCTCCCAGCTTCCAGGCTTCAATCTGTACATCATCATAATCTTTTTTACAGATATGAGTGATGGTATCTGTAAAAAGCTGCTTCATTTTTGCCAGATCATTGTTGTTTCCTTCTCGTATTTTGGCGGTTGGGGAGTTCATTATTGGATATATTTCTTTTCGTAGAGTTTCTGCTGTTCTTCATTCAATAAAGGATAAAAAAGATTCATCTGGATCAGTACGTAATATTGAATGGCTTTTTCTTTATCAAATTTAAAGGCAAGGCTGTTATGGGTGATCCAGTTATCCGCAATGATGAAAATCTGTGTAGTCAGGCTGTGAAGGATGAAATCCGGAATGTTTTTTCTGAATACCCCACTGGCCTGCAATCCTTTAAAAATAACCTGAAATTCTTCTTTTCTGCTGACATTGATTGATTCATACTGTGATTCAATCTCTGGGATTTCCTGCAAAATATCAACAAAATTCATGAAAATAAACCGGAAGGAATAAAATATTTCGTAGGTAGACAAGGTAAACTGATAAAGATCTTCCAGCGTTCTGTTTTCTTCCTTCTTCATATTGTTCAGCACCTCGTCCATTTTTAAGATCAGATCGGAAAAAAGGATCTTAACAATGTCTTCAGAGTGTTTGAAATGATAATGTAAATTTCCCGGACTGATATTCAGAGCGGCTGCAATGTGCCTGGTTGTAATATTGTTATAACCTTTTTCATTAAAAAGCTGCAGCGCTTTCTGTAGTATTTTGTCCTTAGTTTTCATCATCCAAAGATAAGAGAGTTTAGATCATATTTCAAAATTAGAACAATTGTTCTAATTTTAGTATATTTGTAACTCAAAATCAGATCAGGATGGAAGGTAAAAAAATGTTCAACTACGAAGCTTCAGGAAATAATGATGCGAAAAAAGGAAAGGATATGCAGGAAACCATGGTTAAAATTCTGCAGGTAATCATTGGATTTATTATGGCAGTTCTTCATATGTAACGGATGAAAAATAAAATTTCATATTGGTTTTTATCAGGGCTTACAGTCTGGCTTATGATTCTTATTTTAAGGAAAAAAGGTATTATCATTCCTGTCATCAGTAATCATTTTACTGATTTTATTACGGTTCCGATGTACACTTATCTGATAGAATACCTGATGAATAAAAGAATGGGATATTCCTGGAAACCGGATCTGAAATTCATTCTTACTTCTGTTCTGTATCTATCACTGTTATTTGAAGCTATTTGCCCGCTAATTTCAGAGAGGTTTACAGGAGATCTGCTGGATGTTCTGGCCTACCTGGCAGGAGGAATGCTTTATTATGTTTTGAAAATCAGGTTAATGAAGAAAGACGCAGAAGCTATATAAACTGTTTACCAGACCGTTTCATAATCCTTTTCTTGGGCATTTCCGATATACGAGGCATACGGATAATGATGTTTCTCTTTCAGACTGAATTCACAGCAATAAGTTTCAATAATGTTGTTTAATGCAGCAGAAAAATCCCCATGCAGTTTATTAAATTCCGCAGGGAGAAGTTCAAACCTTTTTTTCAGTTCACTTTTTTTGTAAGTTCTTTCTGTACGGTAAATAGAGTTTCCTATAATTTCCGGTATAATAAAACTTGCTTTGTAGTCTCTTAAAATAGAGATCAGCTGATCTTCATGATGTATTTTTTCGATGATCAGGGTATATACTTTGTCAAGCTGATAGCCTGAATGTACACTTTTAATGATTTTTTCACGGTACAGTTTCATCCTGGTTTCCTGAATGGCTTCTGCATAAGAATATGAACCGGAATAAGGATATATCCTTCCGTCTGCTTTAACTAAAACATGAGGCCCGGGCCCGACCTGCATATCTTCCGCATTCAAAGTCTTTAAATAGGAACCGGACTGATAAGAAAAGCAGAATATATCTTCATAATTCTCTATACTTTTTCCTGGAATATTAAATCCAGATCCGGCTGTTTCCTGAACATATTTTTGTGCTGCTTCTAAATAATTTTCATCCAAGACTGTAATTTTCATTAAAAATAGTAAATATGCTTAATTATTACCTCCCGCTCTGCTGGATTCTTCAAATTTAACCTGTTTGGTAGCACCTTTTACATTATTGTTCCCGAATTTATAGGTCACAGAAAGATAGATGTTTCTTGTAATTCCTTTATAATAGTATTCTACGTTATAATTGGGATAATATTCTATTCCTTTTGATCGGTTGGTATTCAGAAAATCATTGACATACAGGTTGATCAGAAGTTTTTTATCCATCAGGTTCAGTTTCATTCCTGTGTACAGGGAAGCATTGGCAAAATAAGAGGTATTCCCGTCTCTGTTGGGAAGATTGCTCCATAAACCGAGCATTAAGGTCAGGGTTTTGTCTTTATTCAGGAAGAAATTATTATCTACATTAAAGTTGGCACTGTATCCGGCCGGAGCAGAGACCGCATCCGGATCATACGATTTTGATTTGGCATAATAGCCGTTCACAAAAATATTGGATTCCAGCCACTTCAGTTTGTTGTAGTTATAGCTGATGTTGATTCCGGCCTGATCTTCATTATAAAAATTCTTGACAATACTGTATTTAAGGTTGCCTTCCACATACTGAATCCTGTCCCAGTTGTCTTTATTGTAATTATAGTATAAGGTAACATTGAAGTTATTATTCAGCACATACCCGAATTCAAAATTATCAGAAAAAGAAGGAAGCAGGTAAGGATTCCCGGTATTGTATTCAAAATCTGAAGTATAAAATTTGAAAGGATTGAGGTTTCCAAAATAAGGGCGTGAAATTCTCCTTGAATAATTCAGGGAGAATGTATGATTTTCATTGGGTTTATAGCTGATATAAGCGGTAGGGAAGAATTTTCCGTATTTGATTTTTGCAGAAGAATCATCATTCATAGAAATACCTTCTAGAGAAGTATATTCATAGCGGAGACCGGCTTTAGCATCCCATTTTTCGTTGATTTTAAGGCTGGCAGATGCATATGCAGCGTAGTTTTGTTCATTGTAAAAGAAGGTGTTGGTCTTTTTCAGATTGATGAGGTATTCATTGTTTTTAATATCAAAGAAATTAAACTCAGAATCATTTTTGATCTTAGTATATTTCAACCCTGCCTCTGTCTTAATTTTGGCAAAGTTTTTCTCCAGATCAGCCTGCCCGGAATAAATACGGTATTTACTGATTGGATTAACAAATGTTGAGCTTGTCTCTGAAGTAATGGTATTATAAAAGTTTCTGGCATTGGCATCATTCACAAGCATGTTAGCCGTAATGTTCAGCTTGCTTCCCAGAGAATCCAGTTTAAGATCATAAAAAGCGGTGGCATTATGAACATTTCTGCGGTTTTTGTTTCTGAAATTAGATTCAACATTCAGCAGCCCTTCCTCATTGAAAATGGTCGTTTTGCTTTCTCCCTGTTCCAAAGGATTACTGAAAGAATAATTATAGTTGAAACCAATCAGATTATGATCATTAATCTTGTATTCTCCTTTTGCGTTTCCGCCTTTGTATTTATAATTATTGGAACTGATGTTGTTGGTATTCCAGTAATTATCAGCTGTGGTTCCTGTCAGATAATTGTAAGAATGATTTTCCCAGTAATTATCACCTAAAGAAAGATTGGTGCTCAGGGAAAGCTTTTCCCCCTGATAATTAAATGAGGCACCGCTTCTGGTAGAGGTTGCCGGTCTTCCTCCATAATAACTTCCGGAAGTCTGAAGAGAACCGTTCCAGCCCAGGCTGGTATTTTTCTTCATGATAATATTGATCAGCCCGCTTTTCCCTTCTGCTTCATATTTTGCAGGGGGTGTGGTAATGACTTCTATTTTTAAAATATCATCGGATCTTAATGTTTTTAGGTAATTGATAAGCTCCTGACCGCTTAGGTTTAGGAGCCTGTCGTTGATCATAACAGCAACATTGCTTTTCCCTGCAATACTTATGGCATCATCAGTTGCCCTTACCATCGGGGTTTTTGCCAATGCTTCCACGGCGTCTATTCCTTGTGAAGCTACAGAATTCTCTACATTAAAAACCAGCCTGTCAACTTTTCTTTCAAACAGTTTTTTCTTTGCGGTGATCGTTACTCCTTCTATTTTCTGTTCCGGAGCAGGCACTTCTTTGAGCTGTATATCCTTTTTGGAAGTTCCTTTTACGGTAATTTTTTCACTGTTGGTTTTTACACCATCCCGGATAATTTCAAGCAGGTAGTCTCCGTCTTCTTTCAGTGGGATTTTGAACATCCCGTTTTCATCTGTAATGGCAGAAAATTTAGCGTTATTTTTAGTGATAAGCACTTCAGTTTCCGATGACGGTTTATTTTGTCCGTCGGTTACGGTTCCTTCAACGCTTTGAGCAAAAAAGAAAGAAGAGGAGGCGAGGCATGCAAGAATAATTATCTTCCGGTTCATGGTTGTTTTTTTATACATGACAATTCACGAACTGAAGATATTACATCCCTGATCTATTTTTAAAAGAGATGAGAGCATTGATGGCTGCAGAACTTTTCATGTTGGTATACGCAAAAGACGCAAAGAACTTTTCCTATTATGCTGTTTATAAGGCACAAAAAAATCAAAGATTTTTGGCAATTATCCATTAAGAAACATCTTTGCTGAGTGTAAACGCCTTAGCGTCCTAAAAACGGGTAGTAGTTAAAGATCCTGGCGCCTTAGCGTTTTCCAACTTATAAGGATTTATAAGTCATTTTTGTTTCCCACAGATCTCACAGATTTCGCAGATTTTTGTGAATGCTTTTTCTTTCCAATGAAAGTTTTATAATCTATAAAAAATCATCTTTGCTGAGTGTAAACGCCTTTGCGCCCTAAAAACGGTTAGTATTTAAAGATCCTGGCGCCGTTGCGTTTTCCAACTTATTAATACAGGCGGAAAATGCTTACTGGTCGAGTTTGATGATAGAACCTTTGTAAAATCGGGTAAGATCATAGAGTTCTCCGAAATACCGCTGTAATTCAGAGTGGGCCTCTATTTCAATCCCTTTTTTGAACTGGCCTTCTGCAAAAGAGTAGAGCGTAGGATGGTCGGTCTTTAAATAATGGGAAAGCATATTCACACTGCCTTTTTCTTCCGAAGCTATATCCGTGATAAATATTCCGTAAAGCAGAAACTGATTGAAATTTTGGGAATCCATAATGAATTCCAGATTTTGCTGGGAATAATTTTCGTAATCGGTAAGAAGCTGCTGGAAACTTGCCACCCGGTCTTTATGGGAGATTTCATAGAAGAGATCAATTCCGTTGATGAAAAGCTGTGTTTTGGTTTCTTCAATGTCGGAAGGATAAAGGCTGTTGAACCATGCAAAAATAGTGGAAAGTTCATCTTTGGTAAGGTGTTCCACAGAATCCTTTACCTTTTTCTTAATAATTTCAAGGCTTACCCGGGCATCATCCGGAAGAAATTTCATCATCTGTTCTTCCTCGCGGTCAATCTTATTGAACAAATTAATTTTGGCAATAGTAGGATTGGTTTTTATGAAAAAAAGTTCATTTGCCATATGTTATGCATAGCTTGGTTTTTTAAGGTGGTAAGCCCTTTTCCGTGAACTAAGGTAAAGATTTTTTTTTCACAATTTGATAATAATAATTAATTTGTTCTATCATAAGTGTAAATACCGTCTGAACTGTCTTTACACTCCTTATTTTTTTAGAGTTTCGTGAAGGGCAATTCTGTTTCCTTCCGAGTCTTCAAATTCAGCTACGGCAAAACCATATTTATCATCTGTTTTTTTCGGATAGAGAATTTTTCCGCCATTCTGAACGGCTTTGTCTAAAGTCTTATCAATATTATCTGTTTTGAAATAAATAATAACGCCTTCTTTGCTGGGTTTGTAAACATCTCCTTTGGCCAGAGCTCCGGTAATGCCGCTGCTTTTTTCTTCAAAAGGGAACAATGCCATTTCATAACGGTCGATAATTTCTTTTTCAAAGCTGAACCCGAAAACAGCCTTGTAAAACTGTTCAGCGCGTTGCAGATCAGTAACGGGAATTTCAAAGTAAACAACGGGATTGGATGTATTCATAGGAGTTTCTTTTGGAGCGCAGGCGTTTAATAATAACAGGAGAAATACAAAATGTAAAAGACTTTTATTCATAATAGGTGATTTCATAAGACTGTGACCATTTCTCATTTTCTCTCTCTGAAGCATCTTCGTAGTAGATTAGGTTATTATGCGGGTCAAAAATATGGGTAAACCTCCGATGGTCTTCAGTTTGTTCCACTTCAATTCTGTTTCCGTTTTCATAAGAAACAGCAGTGATGCTGGAACTTCTGCCCGTTTTGATTTTTTTGATGACCCTATTTTCGCCATCAAATTCATAAGTGTATGTATAACTGCCTCCGAAATCATAATTTTTTTCTGTGATAGTATTGGTGTGGGCCGTTAAAAGTCCGCGGTCATCGTATTTATTTTCTGAAAACTCCAATTGAGTAAGTTCCGTTTCGTCAAAATCAGGCCAGTAAACGAATCTTGCAGAGTAAATTTCCCGGTCAGATTCATCATAACCCAATGTTATTAATTCATTGAAAAAATGGATCGGTGGGTAGCCGGGAAGAAGTGCTCCATTCATATCATATCTAAATTCTTCAAGGAGATTTTTAATTTCATCCCTATACAGTCCGTTATTTTGTAAAGGAAAAACAGCCTGTTCCGGGAGACCATCTGAGATTATATTTTTGAAATTTTCTGGTGTAATCCTGGAGGTGATTTCCTTGTTATACAATTCATACAGATCATAAACATGAATATCATATCTGGAAAAGGCAAAACTCTGTAAGATCCTTTTCTTTTCATCCAAGACAAGATATTTTAGCCTCACCAGTCTTTTTTCTGCATCAAATGTTTTTTTGGTAATAGAATTTCCAGCATAAGAATAGGTAACAACAGACCATTCTTCACCGGAATCGGTAAATGATATTTCTTCCAGAGCCTGATTTTGTGCATTGAACTGTTTGGTAAAAAGAGTGATCCCGTCTTTAATAAAGCTGACCAGTTTTCCTGTAGAATTATAGGTGATAAAGGTACTCCCCATCTTTTTTTCCTCCAGAAAATTGCCGTTCAGATCATAAGTCTCTTTTTTGTTGAGGTTTCCTGATGGATCCGTAAAATGATAGACAATCGTATCAGGCATATTTTTTCCCAGACGGTGAAGTTCCCTGACTTGCATACCCTCTTTTCCATATCTTTTTTCGATACTTGTCAGAACACCTTTCCTGTATAATTTCTTTTCTGACATCTGTCCTTCCGGGGTGTAGAGGGTTTCTTCACGAATAGTATCCGATACATATTCTTTCACCGATTTTACTTTTCCATGAAGATGGTCCATTAACTGATATTTTTTCGTGTGAATAAAGATACACAAAGTGAGAAACAAAAAAATAGACAAATCAGATTCTGTCTATTTTTTATTGGCCTTAAAATTAAATAAGATAAAATGCTTCAGAAATTGGGGTGCTCCCATTGTAATTATTTTTTATATTGTTTGGAATCATCTTACCGGAATAAATGCCCATTGCTCTGCCCAGTCACCGGTTGAAGCCTGGAAAATTTTAATTAATGATCCGTTTTCTGTTGATGCCCCAAATAAATCAAGTGACATGGTGGATATATGTTTTGGATTTAAGGTGAAGTACCCGTTTTCCAGACGGTTGATTTTCCATTTCTGATTATCCCCGCCATTCTTTTTCTGAAGAATAACAGCTGTTCCGTCAGTTTTTCCTAAGCCATTTACATCCAGAACAGAGTCGGGAGTATTCTGGGCATGCAGATAGAAATAACCGTCTCCCGCAGCTTCCAGTTTCCATCTTTGATTGGGCTGGCCGTTTGCGGTATGCACAATGATTGGGGTTCCGTCCTGCTGGCTGTTTTGATTGACATCCATACATTTGTTAAGGTCCAGTCTTGTACGAACTTCATAAATCTGTCCGTGTTGCATGGTTTCAGAACTGAAAGAAAAAGGGTTACAGGAGAAAAGACGATTAATCAGGGCTTTATCCTGCGGGATTTCCGGAAAATCCATCGGAATAATTCCATATCGGGATTTAGGTTTGTTATACAGATAATTAAAAAAAAGACGGTTGACAATTTCTGCAATGCCTCTTGGTCCTTCATAAAATATATTACCGCTGGTTCCACTGGTAAAATTAATGAAAAGACTGTCCGGAAGTGATGATGAAGCTTTTTCCAGGACAGGTTTTACAGCCTTTATGAATTTATCTTCTATATCATCTTTCCAGTCATCATACCTGTCCTGAACATACAAGGCGATGCCGTGATTGCTGAATTCTTTGGTGCTGTCATGCGGCCATTGGTCATAAAGGTCAATTCCTATGTCAGCCCGGTCTCCCAGTCCAAACCGACGGAGGAGCACTATTTTTCCCTTTACTTCACTCAATGCGGGTATTCGGTTTTCTGTGTAGAAAAGGCCCGGGAAATGTCCTATATTGACAGATCCGGTCAGATCATCATAGAATTTGTTTTTGTCTTTACTGCTGTCGGGGTCACTTTCATTTTTGATGGACATCAGTATGGTTTCTCCCGGGTTTTCTGAAAGAAATTTCTGACATTCATTCATAATGGTTCCGCTGAAACTGATATCCATATCTGCAATCCCATGATACACCCAGAGCACATGATCCTTGTCTGCCCGCGTTCCGCGTTTTAAACGGATGTCCAGAAATCGTATACCTGCATTTAACTGTTCAGAGATGTTCAGGGACTGGCATTTGGTAAGGTAGCTTGAATCCCAGGCCGGATAAGTTCCGCTGTCATGAGTTCCGGGAATAGTAAGATCAGTAATTTTCAGATGATTGGGAAGATAGCTCATCCAGTTTTGTGAAAATGTTTTCATTTTTGTATAATTAGTTTTCCTACTCTTATGGCTTTTCGGAATCTGCCCCGTTTGATAGGTGGTTTCTGGTCTCCATCTTATTTTTCCGATGTTATTTTTTAATGATTTTATAACTTCCGGAATCTGTGGTGATAAGATAAGCTCCGTCGGGAAGTGCGGTAATGTCTATCTCATTGTCACCTTTTACCACTTCTGTGGACTTCACAAGCTTTCCTGATTGATCATAAACAGAAACTTTATTGTTTTTTTCCACATTCAGATGGAAAATTCCTGAGGTAGGATTAGGGTATATTGCCGTTTTGTCTTTAATCTTATTTTCGGCTGTTCCCAGTGTGGATGTTTTTGTCCAGGTAAAGGCATCAAGGCACATATAAACATAGCCTCCGGTAGACTGCAGCTGGAGCTCGTCAATGAGAGTGTTGCTGTTGTTCTGGTTATTCAGGGTGGAAAGATCAATCAGGGTAAAACCGTTGTAGACACCAGTTGATCCTGTTGTTCCGTTGAAAGTAGTGTTGAATCCCGATGTTTTGGTGGTGGTAAATTTAGTGACACCTCCTAGTTTTCCTGTAATGATCAATGTTCCTGATGAATTAGATTGATTCAGCTGGGTATTGCTTAAAAACACCCAAAACTTCGATACGGTAAATCTGGAAGTGCTCTTAACGCTGAAGGAAGGAGAGTTGATATTGGTGGTTCCCGTATTATCAATATAAACATTATCATTCGCGGTTCCGTTCCATCCTGTGCCCGGATAATTGGACTGAATTCTAAAAGTACCTGCTTGTGAAACAATGTTAAAAGTATACCCGTTATTGATAAAGCTTGTGCTGCCATTAATTGCATTCTCAAAAGTCATTGTGCTTGTCTGTGCACTGATGCCTGCAATACTGCTTAAGAAAACAAGGATTGCAAAAAAGAAAATTTTTTTCATGATATAGATTTTTAGATAGGACTGTTTTTTATTATTCTTACAAAATATGAGTGCTCATACTTCCCATGTAATGAATACTCCAAAGTAACAGTGAAAAAAAAGGCAAAAACAGCGTATTACAGGCTGAATTGAAAAACAGGTAGAAATACGCGGTTTTCAATTCCGGGATTATTCTACTTTTGAAAACAGAGACAGAAGATTTGAAATAACAGTCATATTCCTTATTTAAAAGAGATGGAAAGCAAAGAGCTGTAAATGATTGAAAATTGTAAAATTTCATAAGTATTGAGCTATGCATCAGATCTTTATTTTGTAAAATATGCTGAGGTTAATACTCAATATTCTGAACGAATTGTGTAACTTTAAAAAAATCTAAACTATGAAAGAACCCGTATTACATGTACCGTTAAAAGACGCCAGAAGATGGATAAGCAACTGGCAGAAGCAGGAAAAAATTAAAGGCACCCAGATCATTTCTCACCTTCTTCCATCTATTGATGTATATGAAATCTTTAAGATTGAAAACGGAACCGAACGGTTTCGCGGCTATAATGCCATTACCGATGAGGGTGAGTATAAATTTCTGATGGTAGGCGTTGATCCGGATGGGAATGATATGGTAGATCCTGATCGCAGATGGTATATTTATGATATGACCACTCCTTGTCCTTCTGCATGTTCTGCTAATAAATGGTGGGAAGAAACAATTTAAAATAGCGGGATCATTGTATCAATGGATTGAAATACCATCGTTAATTGGAAAAGGTATTCTGCTGATTAACCTGACCGTATATACCATAGGCTTTTCCGGTTCCGGGAAGGCCTATAGATTTTTTATGGGCTATTTAATCTGGATATCAATATGTGAAGCTGTATTTTACATACTGAGCTATCAGAAAATCAATAATCTGTTTTTCTCTCATTATTATCTGATAGGCCAATTCCTACTGCTGGGACTGTTCTTTCGTGAGATTCTGACGGAACGGTATCAGAAGAAAACTGCACAGTTTTTTTTAATGATTATTCCCACCGTCCTGATTTTGCAATACATTGCAGATCCGGCAAAATATTACATTTTCAATCTGTTTGAAATTTTTGTTACCTCTTACGCCATCATTATTCTGGGATTGTTTCACTTATATAATATACTGGATGGCGAAAAAAAATATAATTATATGGTTTTGGGGCTCATTATGTATCTGATCAGCAGTACAGTGCTGTTTTTATCAGGGAATCTGTACGTGGTTATGGATAGAAATGTGCATAAAGAGATCTGGGTAATCAATGCAGTGATGTTTATTGTGTACCAGATTTTTATTCTGATCGAGTATTTTTCCTTCCACAGAAAAAGAGTATAATTATTTTGAAGATTTTATACCATGAATGACAATACCATTATTTCCACGATAGTCTACACTTTTCTGGCATTCACCTTACTGGCTGTCGCACTGATTATTTTCTACTATTTCTCCAATAAAAAGATCACCAAAAATCTTCTTCAGAAGAAAGAAATGGAAATCAGGTATGAAAAAGATCTTACCCATGCCATGATCAGTTCACAGGAAAAAGAAAGACTGAGAATAGCTCAGGATCTGCATGATGATATCAGCTCAAAACTAAGTGTGGTTTCTCTGAATGTTCATCTGCTGGATTGCGAATATTTAACAAAAGAGGAATATACCGAGCTTAAGGATAAAATAATAAACCTGATTAATATAACCGCAGAAAGTGCCCGGCAGATTTCGCATGACCTGCTTCCTCCCATATTGGAAAAATTCGGACTGCACGCGGCCATAGATGCCCTGTGTTCAGAAATCAATCTTTCAAAAACAGTGCAGGTTTCCTATACCAGCAATTTATATTTTGCAAAGGCTGAAAGTGAAAAAAATTTACATATCTTTAGAATAATCCAGGAACTTACCAACAACTCCATAAAGCATGGCGAAAGCACTCATATCCGGATTATATTTGAAGGAAGAGACGGAAAAAATGTTTGCAGGTATGAAGATAACGGTAAAGGTTTTGACCCGGATGACGATACCCTAAAAGGCGGTCTGGGACTGAGAAATATAAGAAGCAGAATAGAGCTCATCAATGGTACCCTGAAAATAGAAAGTAAAAAAGACAAGGGAACTACGGTAGAATTTACATTTTAATTGATAATCAGAATAAGATGAAAGAAAACTTAATCCGGGTGATCATTGTAGATGACGAAGCCCTGTTCCGCCAGGGAATTTCCTTTTTAATACAAAGAGAAAAAGATATGGTGCTTTCCGGAGATTTCAGCAATGGCAAAGAGATTCTTGATGCTCTTGCTGTTCTTGAAGAGCTGCCACATGTAATTCTGATGGATCTTAATATGCCGGAAGTAAACGGAGTAGAAGCAACCAAACAGATCCATACAAAATATCCTCAGGTAAAAATAATTGCACTGACCAGTTACAATACCAAATCTTTTATCATCAATATGATCCAGTCGGGAGCCTGTTCTTTTCTTAAAAAAAATTCCAGCCCGGCAGAATTGGTCAAAGCGGTGAGGGAAGTGTATGAGAAAGGCTTTTATTATAATGGGGAAGTTATGGAAGCGCTGCATCAGAATATAACGGATTCCAGTAAAAAAGTCTCCAGTATTTTTGATGCCAATCATATCTCAAAAAGAGAAAAAGAGGTGCTGGAGCTTATTTGCAGGCAGTACAGTACTTCGGAAATTGCAGATAAATTATTCTTAAGTTCGAGGACAGTTGAAGGCCACCGCAATAACCTTCTCCTGAAAACCGGGGCAAAAAATACGGCAGGCCTTGTAGTGTATGCCATAGAAAGTAAAATTGTGGATACCCATTATCTGAAAGATAATTTTGAGTAGGATTTAGGAAGGCTGGAAGTTATGGTCTACTTATTCAGCATAAATAAAAAATGACAGCAGGGTGTTCTGCTGTCATCTTGTTTACTTCTGTTCTAAAGTCTGTATGGCATGTTCTATATGCTTTTTGTCTTCAAAATAACGGATTTTGAGATATTCAAATTTTTTATCGTCTTTAAGTGATGCTTTTAACGTTGATATCAGGAATGAGTAGTTGGTGAAAACGGTAGGTGTTTTCAGAAGGGCATCCATCCATTTCCACATTTGCTTTTCACCTATTTCTTTTTCTATAGCCGCCAGAAGAATAGGAGTAGATTCGTAAGCATATTCAATATAATCATCATCGGATGGTTTTGTTTTGATAGTGCTTAAAGGCATTGGAGTAAAATCCTTAATATTTTTAAGTTTATCCTTTATCTTTTTGTCATATACCTCTTTACCCAGAATATCTTTGGCTACTTTTAGAGAAAGGAATTCCGAAAATCCTTCTGAGATAATTCCGCCAAGCTCAGAGTTGAATTGTTTATAAGTTCCGAAATAGTAATGAGCCAGTTCATGAGCAATAAAAGGCTTGAACCAGTTCTGGGTTTTAGGATCAAAAAGGCTTTTAAGTCCATTATCTCCCCAGCCTATATTCATGATGGTTGGGTAAGATACGAACAGCCATCCGTTGTCGCGGGAAGTAGGGGTAGTTTCTACAAAAGTCACCGGCCCCCCAAAAGGAGTTTCCAGGTTTTCAGCATAATAATTTTTATAGGTATTAATCATTTCGCTGAATTGTTTAATCTGTTCCTGCGTAAGTTGAGGATTCAGGATATAGGTATTGGCGATATTGGAGTAATCATAATTTCCAAGGAAGACCGCCAGCTCATAGGGTACATCACTTTTGAAACGGTAATTTTTAGCCTTTACAGGGGGATTTCCGTTGACATACAGAGTGGAGCAGTCGCTGCAGGTAAATTCAATATCATATCGCACTTCTTCATATTTTTTGTCCTTGGCCATATCAAATAAAATAGGATACCAGGCGCCCTGGTTACCTTCGGCTCTCAGAGAATTATAGTTGAAGGCGATATTTCCTCTCCAGTCATCTTTAGTATAATTTTCAATAGTATCTTTGGCAATAGGAAACTTGCCGGTATACTTCAATTGTACAGATTGAGGCAGAAATTTTTCTTTTTTGTTTTTCGGAAAATAGTAGGCAAGTGACTCGCCTGTTGAAGTACTGTCAACAGTACTTTTTTCATAAGCTAGTACAAAATCATTGGGCTTTTTACTTTTAAAGTGTAATATATTCATCCCGGAATTGAGGCGGATGACATAATCTTCAATACGGGGAATATCACTTAAAGTAAGATCACAGTCAAAAGTTCCTTCTTTTATGGAAATAGTGACTTTGCCAGTAAGCAAAGGACTTTTTTCTTGGGCTATGGCTTGTAATGAAAATAATAAAATAATGAAAAACGAGAATGTAATTTTAATGTCTGGTTTTCTGAACATTGATTGCATATGGTATTTAGTTTCTTTCAGCAATTTCTGAGAAATGCTGTCTGATAAAGATATTATTTAAGCCGTGATCCTCCAAATTTTTTGAAATAACTAATAGAATTTTTAATGATTTTCAGGTAACTGATGTTCCGGAGTGTATTTTTTAATGATAGAATCAATCCAAAAACCGATGATAATAAAAGCAAGACTGGAAACCGGAAAGCTGAAGATAGAACCCAAAATAATCTGCCCGTCATTGCTAAAATCCGTAAAAAGGCCCCAGTAAATATAAAAACCCAGAGAGTGCACAATCCAGTAAAAGAGGAACATAATAAGGAATAATTCTTTTTTCGTAATCGTGAATATGTTTCTTGCCAGATTCTTTACATAATAGAAAGTCATGATCAGAGCACTGATAAAAACGAATGACAGCAATATCAAACCACCCGGTCCCTCTTGATGATCTCCAAATAGCGAGATCAGTAATTCAACAGCAAAGGCGACAGGAATAACCGATACAATAGCTGCAAAGCCTGTACAGGCCAGTAAAAGGGAAATAAGAGTACAGGTGGCTCCTATTTTTACAGGTAAATGCTTTTGAAAATAGCTTTTCCAGCTGATCCATTTTGAATTTTTGATACTTAGAGACTGTTTAAATTTTATATTTCTTCAAGTCTGCAAAAAAATTAATGCAAAGTTGATGAATAATTCCGCTTTATTTGAAGTGGGCAAAGTGAAACGACTTTGTCGCTGATGAAGAGGTATGCTTATCCACATGCTTCGACGAATCAACGAAGTTGATTCTATCCTTTGCTCTCTAAATAATCCCTGAAGTATGGGTAAGCAGATGGTGAATCGTAATTTTATCTCCGGAAGGATAATCTTTAATCTATTTTGAAACCGGATCATTAACACTCAGTTTTCCCTGTTGCTCCAGCATAAGGATAGCCACCGCAGCAAACTGTTTGGTCATTGAGCCGATCTGGAAGACCTGTTCCGGAGTCATATCTGAATTCAGTTCCAGATTGGCTTTCCCGAAGGCCTTCCGGTATAGGGTTTTCTCGCCTTTAGCCACCATAAATACGCCACCAGGCTCATTTTTATTACTAAAACCAGTGAGAATAATACGATCAATTCTGGCTTCCATATTTTTAGATCCGGAAGATTTTTTTTTGTGTAAAATACAGCTGATGGGTAAGTAAGAATAAAATAATGATTCTGAGTTTCATAGTGATGATATTAGTTTAGCTTCTTTTTATCTTAGAATACTATTTTTCTGCTGAGACCAGAAGCATCATTGGGCGGCGGAGTTCATCTTTCATTTCAGGGATTTCTTTCAGCATTTCATGGCTTGGTTCTGGTTCTACAATTTCTTTGATTCTAAAGCCGTGTTTTAGCAGGGTATTCAGGTAAGAGGTTAAAGTTCTGTGGTATTTGGTGACATTTTCGCCGAGAAATGTTGTGCTCCTTTTTCCTTCCATGAAATATCGGTCGACAGGCCAGCTTATTTTTTCGCCATTTTTGTCATAAGTCCAATCCTGGCCTCCTTCCGAGGTAAACACAGGATGTTCCACTGAGAATATAAAATGTCCTTCGGCAGTCAACCATCGGTAAACATTCTGAATGACCGTATCCAGAGATTCCACATAATGCAGAGTTAATGAGCTCAATATAATATCGAATTTTTCTGAAGGATACTCCAGATCTTCCAGAGCTTTCCTTTCATATTGAATACCTTCAAGGCTGTTGACTTCTTTCGCCTTGGCAAGCATTTTTTCTGAAAGATCAATTCCAATGACAGATTTTGCTCCATTTTCAACAGCATAGCGGCAGTGCCATCCGAATCCGCAGCCAAGATCAAGAACATTTTTATCCTTAAAATCCGGTAACATATTTTTCAGGGCATGCCATTCCCCGGCTCCTTGCAGCCCGATTTGAGAGCGGAGCATTTTATCATACTGCTCAAAAAATGAAGGTTCGTCGTACTTATTTTCTTTCATATAGGATAAGTTGTTTTTCTAAGAGATTTGTTTCATTAAAAACGAAAATAATCCATGAAATAGTCTTTCTGATTTCCTGTTACAATTCCTGTAAGCGCTTTTGAATATAAAAAATCCTTTAAAAAAATAAAGGATCTGTATAATATATTCACGGCCGGCAGCTTATTTCCGATTTTCGCGCATGGCACGGATTAATCTTTCATTTCGTTGGTCTGCTCTTTCATTATTTAAGGATAAAACAGCCCAGATCGCTGCGGGAAGCCAGCCTATCAATGTAATCTGAAGAATCAGGCAGACAATTCCTGTAATGATTTTTCCACGAACCATAAAGGATAGAAAGGGGAGAAGAATAGCTAATAACATGGCTTCTGATTTTAATATTATGAATACGAAAGTTAGTTATATTTTAAAAAATAGGAGTGGCTTTTGCTTGGAAAATATTATTTGGTGAAGAGATTAGGTATGACTGCTTCTCTGTATCCCATTTTTCATTTTTCGGGAGGTAATTATAAAAAAATAGATGCAGGAATAAAACCTACACCTATCTTTTATTATTTAAATAATCCGGAATTTTATAGTGAATCAATTAATTCCTTCATGGTCTTATCCGTTTTCATCAGTTCTCCATAAGGAATCTGATGATTGAGATACGTGAAAAACAGATTCGTAACCCAGGGATTTTCAATTTCATGAATGCAGTAAGAAGCAATCAGTTCAAAATCTTCAGAAATATAGGCCGGAAGATCAGATGAGTTGGCTGTTCTGAAAGTGAATAAAAAGATTTCCTTTCTGATTTCGTCAACCTGATCCCTTAAAGCTTCCTTCATTTCCTTTTCCTCCACGACCTGGTAAGCCTGCATCCACAATGATGAAAATTCAGGCTCATCTCTGTTGTTTAAAATTTCGTCAATGCTTTCGGAAGTAATCTTATTAAGAGTGATTTTTAAAGTCTTTATAAAAATCTCTCCAAGAGTATTAAGTACCTGCTTCATAATTGTCTATTTTTTATCCAAATGCTCTTTTCAGTAAACTTTCCACCTTAGGCTCGCTTCCTCTGAAGTCTTTATACAGCTCCATAGGATCTTTTGTTCCTCCGGAAGAAAGCAGGATTTTATATTTTGCTGCGGTTTCAGGATTAAAAATTCCGGTTTCCTTAAAATATTGGAAAGCATCGGCATCCAGTACTTCAGCCCATTTGTAAGAATAATACCCTGCAGAATATCCGCCCTGGAAAATATGCGAGAAGCTTGGGCTCATGGCTGTTTCAGGATTAATCGGATAAAGGGTAGCAGGTTTAGTATACTTATCTTCAAACTCTTTTATACTTTCATTCTCCAGCTCTTTCACTTTGGTATGATAATTCATATCCAGCAGCCCGAAACCGATCTGTCTGAGCGTCTGGTAACCTTCCATGAAGTTTTTAGACAATTCAATTTTTTCAATCTTTTCATCAGGAAGTACTTCTCCTGTCTGATAATGTTTTGCGAATGTTTTTAAGAATTCAGGTTCAAAGCAGAAGTTCTCCAAAAACTGGGAAGGAAGTTCTACAAAGTCCCATTTTACGGAAGTTCCGGAAAGACTTGGGTATTGAGTATCAGCCATCATGCCATGAAGTGCGTGTCCGAATTCATGGAAAAGAGTGGTTACTTCCTGGAAGGTCAGTAAGCTAGGTGTATCTTTTGTCGGTTTGCTGAAATTACATACAATAGAAATGTGCGGACGGGAGTTTTCACCGTTTTGTTGATACTGGCTTTTATAGCTGGTCATCCATGCTCCGGCTCTTTTACCTTTTCTTGGGAAATAATCAACATATAACAATGCTTTGTACTCAGATTCTATCTTACCGGTACTGGAAACAGCTATAATTTCTTTTACCTCATACACTTTCACATCCTCGTGATATTTCGGAATATCATTTCTTTCTTCAAAGCTAAGCCCGAAAAGTTTTCCTGCCAGTCCGAACACGGCGTCCTGTACCTGATCCAGTGGGAAGTAAGGTTTTAGTTCTTCGTCATCCAGATCAAATTTGGCTTTACGGAGCTTCTCGGCATAGAACGTATGATCATAGTTTTGCATTTCTTCAATTCCGTCAGCTTTTGCCAGAGATTTCAGTTCTTCGATTTCCTGGTCAGCATAAGGCTTTGCTTTGGTTAAAAGTTCATTTAAAAAATCAAAAACCTTAACCGGAGATTTAGCCATTCTTTCTTCAAGAACATAATCCGCATAATTTTTATATCCTAAAAGCTCAGCTTTCTGCTGCTTTAAAGTAAGAAGCTCTTTAATCAGATTCTGGTTGTCAAACTCATCACCATTGAAAGATTTTTTACCGTTGGCCAGAGCCAGTTCCTTTCTCAGATCACGGTTTTCGGCATACGTCATAAACGGAATATAGCTTGGGTACTGCAAGGTAACCACCCAGCCTTCAAGATTTCTTTCTTTAGCTTCTTCAGCAAACTGTTCAATGATGGCTTGCGGAATTCCAGCCAGTTCTTTTTTATCGGTGATATGTTTAAAATAAGCATTTGTAGAAGCCAGTACGTTTTGTCCATATTGAAGGGACTTTAAAGACAGATCCATGCTGATTTTCTTTAATTTTTCTTTGTCTTCCTCATTCAACAGGGCTCCGCTTCTTACAAACCCTTTGTAGGTTTCATTTAAAAGCATTTCCTGTTCACCGTTAAGTTGGTATTTTTCCTTCTCATCATATACTTTTTTGATTTTGCTGAAAAGGGCCTCATTCTGAGAAATTTTAGAAGAATATTCCGTCAGGATGGGAGAAACTTCCTGGGCGATCTGCTGGATCTCATCACTGGTTTCCGCAGAATTTAAATTAAAAAATATATTCGAAACCACATCCAGCTGTTCACCGGAATAGGCGAGGGCTTCAATAACATTTTCAAAAGTTGGTGCTTCTGGATTATTGACAATGGCATCAATTTCCTGCTCAGATCGTTTAATCAGTTCGTTAAAAGCCGGAAGGTAATCCTCATTTTTGATTTCATTGAAAGGGGCTGCGTGATATGGCGTATTAAAAGTTTCTGTTAAAATATTCATTTTTCAATTTTATTTAAGGTAAAAATAATGATTCATCCCTGAATCAAAGCTGAAAATGGTCAAAAATAATGCCTTGATGTCAGGATATGACAAAAATACTTTAACTTTAATAATCTTGTCATATGGAAAGCTGCAGAGAAAACAGAATGACTAATTTTGGTGACAGGATTTACCATTTCAACTCAAAATAAACTTAAAAATAGATAAACTATGAAAACAATCTTAAAAATTCTTGGCACAATCATTCTGCTTCTTGTCGTATATGGTATCATTGCGATATTAACATTCAGCAAAGATTATCATTTCGAAAAAGCTGTAACCATTAATGCTCCAATAGAAAAAGTATGGCAGCATGTAGGCTCTCTGAAAAGCTATAACACATGGGATCCTTTTTCTAAAGAAATCAAAAATATCAAGATCACATATTCCGGAGAAGGTGACAAAATGGGAGATTCTTATCATTGGATAGGAGAGGGAAGTGAAGGAGAACAGTCTGTTACTGAAATAGTGCCCAATCAAAAACTGGTGACAAAACTTCACTTTATCAAACCATTCAATGGTAATGCCAAAGCAGCATTTGTTTTAACTCCTGAAGGAAGCGGAACCAAAGTAACCTGGATGATAGACAATGAACTGAATCCGGTAATGAAGATCATGAAGCCTCTGATGAACATGAATATGGAAAAAATGTTTAATCAGGGGCTTGGAGATTTGAAGAAACAGGCAGAACAATAATTAATAATACTAAAAAAAGAGGCTATAAAAAGTCTCTTTTTTTATTGCAACTCAAAATAGAAGTGTTATTACTATTGTTTTTTGTCAAAACTGAACGTCCCGGATAACGGACCTCTTTTCCAACTTCCCGTAGTGTGGGTTTGTTTCAGGTATCCGGTAAAATGAAAATTATTTTTGGTATTCATATCAAATTTACCGTCGGAATTCACATATCCGTCTATGATCTCTGTTGTATTAGCGGGAGGAAATTCCAGTTTGCCATCCATGGTTCCTTCTTTTGATATTGTAAAAGAAATGTTGCCGTTTTCATCTCCGCTGAACGTTCCTGCATATTCACCCTTAAACGCTGAATTTACCTGTCTGACGGATTCTTCATCAGAAACACATGAGCTTAATGGCAGTATAAAAATCAAAGCCCATATGATTAAACCTATCTTCATTTTTTTTTAGGCTAAAATATAACATTTACGGATAATGCGGGGAGAATTAGATTTTTTAGATGAAAAAATGGGTTCTGTTAAAATAATAGGTTGTCCTGATCAGAATGGCTTAATTTTTTCAGGAAAAAAATATACCTTTATGTAAAGATTAGATGTATGGAGAAGACTGTATTTGAAAAAAGTGATATCCGAAACTATGTTAAGACTGTTATTGCAGAGAAAATAGAAAAACTTAAAAACTTCATCGAATTTACGCTGGAAGCAAGCCGTGACATTAAAAAAACGCCCAAATATGACAGTATGAGGGAAGAAATGCAAGAGGAGATCTACCAGATGCAGCGCCAGTTAGGTGCTTTGAATGATCTGAAAAGAAATATGGCAAAAGTGCTGAACAATGCTACGGAAAGAGTACAACTCGGCTCTCTTGTGATTACCAATAAAGCCCGTTTTTATATTTCTGTTTCTTTAGGTGAATTCTTTTTTGAAGGAGATCGTTTTTATGCCATTTCTCCCGAAAGTCCTATGGCCCGAAAAATGATGGGAATGAAATCAGGAGATGCTTTTACTCTGAATAATATCCACCAGGAGATTATTGAAGTACTTTAGGGATCTCATTACAAATATATTGAAAGAAATTTGTGGATTTGAAATATTTTAGTACCTTGCATTGCAAAATACTAAAGCTGTGATATTTGAAAAGTTAAGAACAAATCGATTCAATCAGTGGATCATCATACATTTAAGATACCTCGTAGGATTTGCTTTTCTACCCTCAGGGCTGGTGAAACTGATGGGAGAGAGATTTACCCGTATTTCTACAGATCATCCCATCGGGTATTTTTTTGAAGCATTATATCAATCAGGTTTTTATTGGAATTTTTTAGGACTCACACAGGTGGCAGCAGGAATTTTACTGATGACACAGCGCTTTGCATTATTGGGGGCACTCATGTTCATGGCAATCCTGAGTAATATATGGGTCATTACGATAAGCCTCTCTTTTACCGGAACCTGGATGATTACTTCTCTGATGATGATTGCCGTACTGGCATTGATTATATGGGATAAACATAAACTGATGCCTTTATTCAGCTACAATCAGTCATCTTCTGTGAAAGCCTTTCCGGATCCGGACAAAAGCTGGGTAATGACGGGAATGATTTATATTTTCAGTTTTGTAACCCTTTATCTGCTTGGGCCCGTCGGTGAAAATATCTACATGAAGGGGATTTCTGCAGCTTTGGGGATTTTGATGGTGGGTACCTTTGTAATAACCGGGTATAAAGCATACAAAAACCCGGATCTTTTTTTGAAAAATCAGATGTAAATAAATGCGGTGCGTTTGCGTTCATGTTGTAAATTTGCAGCATGAATAAAGCAGAAATTTTAAAAGAAATCATAGAGCACAGAAGAAGTATATTTCCGAAAGATTATACCGATGCTGAAATTTCTCAGGAACTGATTGATGAAATTCTCAGCTCAGCAGCATTTGCTCCCAATCATAAACGGACGAAACCGTGGAGATTTAAAGTTTTCAGAGGCGAAGACAAAGCAAAGCTAGCTTCCGAAATGCAGGCTATTTATAAGGCAACACAGCCTGAACAGCTTTTCCTGGAGAAAAAATATAACGATATAGGATTTAAAATCAATAAAGCAGATGCGGTAGTATCCATTGTCGTTAATTTTAGCGGAATGGTTCCTGAATGGGAAGAAATTGCAGCTACCTCAATGGCTGTACAAAATATGTATCTTACCTGTACAGCCAATGAAATAGGGTGCTATTGGAGTTCACCCAAAATTGTAGACCATCTGAAAGAATCCCTGACTATTGAAGAAAACCAGAAATGTCTTGGACTTTTCTACTTGGGGAAACTTAATTAAATGAATTATACCTGTGAAATTAATCCTGTAATCACGGCTTTTTAATTACCTGGTAAGCAGGGTTAATTTCATTGGTCATATCCAGAATAATATCATAGGTTCCGGGTTCTGTTATTTTGATATTATTCCCATATTTTACCAGATGGTTGGCTTCATTGATGCCCAGTTCCATCGCCCATTCATTATTGGCCCGAAATTTTAGGTCACCTGGTTTTAATATGACATTTCTGGCTTCCAGAATATTTTTATTTTCGGAACTGGGTGCTAATTTTACATCTGGTCCGTTCCACCCATTTGGAGTGGAGGCTCCTACTGCTCCCCATAGAAAAGAACTGCTTATTTTTTTAGCTTCCCTCATCAGTTTTCCGTTTTTGGTTATTTTTAAAGAGCTTATTTCTCCATTTTTGCCCGCTTCAAATTCAAAATAAATTTTATCATTTTCATAATTGATAACGTAAAACTTTTTTTCATTTTCCGGAAAGAAGGTATCTCCGGAGCTGTCTTTAGAATCAAAATAACTTGTTAATCCGTCGTTTGCAGAAATATAGATATTCCTGTCTGCTGACTGGTATAATCCCTTTATCCGGTTTTGCTGTTCAGGACTGATTTTTACATTTTTAGGAAGATGATAAGGATGGTTGTTCAGTAAAGAGATGATTCCTTTGTATACTTCCGGAACACCACCATCGAAAATATTGCTTAATATGATAACAGAAATATCATCCTGAGGAATTCTTGAAAAGAAAGATAGAAAGCCAGGCCCCGCACCACCATGTCCGATCACCGTTTTCCCTTGTATTGATTCAACGGTCCATCCATATCCATAGCCGTAATTATGGAAAGGGGACTGCGCCTTTTCCAAAGTTTCCTTATCCAGTATTTTAAAATTCTTAAGTCCTTCTTCATATTTGTAAAGATCCTCTACTGTAGAATACATGGCGCCCGCAGCGTGAGGGTGGTCATAATCATAATTTACCCCTTCTCTGGAATTGTTTTTGGATAAAAAATCATAGCCTGTTGCTTTGTTTTTATCTTTTAAATCTTTAAATCCAAAACCTGTACTGGTCATGCTTAAAGGATTTAGAATATATTTTTTTACAGCCTGTTGGTAAGACATTCCTGCCGTTTTGTTGATGATGTATCCTAATAAGTAATAATTGGAATTGCTGTAACTCCATTTGCTGCCGGGAGAAAAATCTAAAGGCTGGCCCGCTATATAGTTCAGAAATGTTTCTTCATCTTTGGTCTGCTCAGAATTGGTATTGTTCTGAATGCCGGAAGTATGGGTAAGTAATTGTTCAATGGTAATGCTGTCTCCTTTTGGAAATTTTGGAAAATATTTGGATAGTTTATCCTGCAGAGATAATTTTCCCTGTTTTTCCAGCAATAAAACAACGGTAGCTGTGAATGATTTGGTGGTAGAGTAGATCCGGTAAATAGTCTGATTAGTATTCTTTTCTTTGGTCTGGAAATTTTTGATGCCATAACTTTTCTCAAAAAGTATTTTTCCCTTTTCTGCCACAAGAACACTTCCGTTAAAACGGCCGAGATGCTCATAAGAGCTGATAAGCTTGTCAATTTTTTCTTCTCTGGATTGGCTGTACAGATTTTTACAACCAAAGATGGCTACCATAAGGAGGAGTAAGTTTTTCATTAAACGTAACGTTTTTGTTAAAATATTTAAAAATGCTTTGAACGGAAACATGAAAAAGAAAAAGTAATACCAGAACTAACTCCGGAAATCACAGAAATTTTTCATAAACAAACTGTCTGACCGTTTAATACTATAACAATTTAAGATTTTATCTTGTTACATCAGAAAAATTATTTATCTTTGCACTCTTAAATATTTAACTGGGACGAGTTCCCGTAAAATTCACAACATTATGTCAGTAAAAATCAGATTACAAAGACACGGTAAAAAAGGTAAGCCTTTCTTCCACATCGTGGTTGCAGATTCTAGAGCTAGAAGAGATGGTAGATTCATCGAGAAACTAGGAACTTACAACCCAATTACTAACCCTGCAACTATCGATTTGAACGTTGATGCTGCTGTAAAGTGGTTAAACAACGGTGCACAGCCAACTGATACTGCAAGAGCAATCCTTTCTTACAAAGGTGCCCTTTACAAAAAACACCTACAAGGTGGTGTAGCTAAAGGTGCTTTTGACGAAGCTGAAGCTGAAAAAAGATTCAATGCTTGGGTAGAAGCTAAAGATGCAAAAGTACAAGGTAAAGTAGAAGGTTTATCTAAAGCTCAGGCAGACGCTAAGAAAGCTGCTTTAGAAGCTGAAGCTAAAGTAAACGAAGCTAGAATCGCTGCTGCTGCACAGGCTGAAGCTGATGCTAAGGCTGCTGAAGAAGCTGCTAACGCACCTGCTGAAGAAGTTGCTGAAGCTACAGAAGGAGAAGCTCCTGCTGCTGAAACTGAAGAAAACACTGAAGCTTAAAAAGTACCGCCGTATGCGTAAAGAAGACTGCTATTTATTAGGTAAGATCACACGCAGACACGGACTTGCGGGCAACGTTATCCTTAAATTGGATACCGATCAACCCGAGCTTTACAATAAATTGGAATCAATATTCGTTGAAATCAACGGATTATTGGTTCCTTTTTTTATTGAAAGATCATCCTGGAGCAAAAACGATGCTCTGAATATTTTCCTTAAAAATTCCACAGAAGCCATTGTAGATCAGGTGTTAGGTAAAAGTGTTTATCTGCCGCTTGCTACACTGCCTAAGCTTTCAGGAAAACAATTCTATTACCACGAAATCATTGGTTTCGATATTCTGGACCAGAATAATAATAACTGCGGAGTGATAAGATCTGTTAATGATCAGACTGCACAGAACTACTTTATCACCAATTTAGACGGAAAAGAAGTAGTAATTCCAATTATCAAAGACTGGATCATGGAAGTCAACAGAGAAGAAAGATTCATTAAAACTGAACTTCCTGAAGGACTTATCGATGTCTTTTTAGTGCCTTCCAAAAAGGACGAATAATTTAATTTTTCAAAAAATAGACCTGAAACTTTCCTGCTTTCAGGTTGTTCACTAAAAAATATTTCCCTGAGGCTGTTTTTACAATGGATGTGATAACCATTTTGGTATTGTCTTCCTTGGTAGAGATGGTCTTATTTTTGATTTTCAGATCGTAATAATACATGTAGACCGGAGAATAACCAAAGCTGGCTACATAATGATTGCCACGGCTGAACCATACATTTCCGGTAACAATTCTATCTTTTTGATTGAAAAATGTAGAATCCACATGCTGTTTGCTGATTTCACGGGTAAACCTGTTTTCTCTGTGAACCAGTGTCATTTTCGGTCGTAATTTCCCGTAAAGAGAATCTCTGTAGCCGACATCCCTCATTTCAAATGCAGCCCGCGATTCTTCCAGAAAATTAGGCATAATATAAAAAGGATTTTCAGAATCAGAATTGCAGAGATAGGAAACGGATGAGGAAGGGTAGTTCATCATTCCCGGACTGGCTTCATCATCGATGTAACGGATTTCTTTGATCCTGCTTAAAATATTATCCTGCAGCTGTTTCTGCTCCACGGCGATCTTTTGCAATACCGCGGAATCTTTTTCATTTTCTCCCAAATGCAAAAGGTGTTCATATTTATCCTGAACATCATCAAGATTATAAATGGGGAAAATTTCTTTCAGAGTATAATTGGGGGCCAGATATTTTCTGTTATTCACATAAAGATCTGCATGATCCCCCACAAATGCGAAATTATTGATCTTCGGAATATTTTTCCATTTTTCAAAAATGACTGGTTTACCGTTTTTGATGATGAAGAGCTGGCAGAGATCATTGGATGCGTAATCCAGCCCTGGATAATTGTAGATGAAAAAATAATCATCCTTTTGCTGATAAAAACAATTACTGCTCTGTGAAAGAGGAAGTTCCATTACCTTTTCCGCATAAATGGCAGGCTCTGAAAATTTTGGAAATTCCGGTATTTCAGGGTGTTTGTCCTCCTCAATATCTGTTTTCGGGGAATAACAGGACTGAAGCACCAATAGTGAAAATAAGAGGATAATCCGGGTTTTCATAAGGTTGTTTTGATTAAAGATACAGTTTTATTCGCTCAGATATCTCTGAAGGCGACCGATCTGTTCGTACATTTTGTTGAAAAATATCTTCCTGTCGCGGTTCCCGGAGGTATTCAGGGATTTTGAATTTTTAATCTGATGTTCAAAATAATTCAGGGTTTCGTTACAGGTTTTGGCATCATTAATAAGAATATACCCAAACATGTTGGTAGGAATAGCAAAAAGGGACTGCTGCGGATGGTGGAAAAAAATATCGTTGGAAAGGTGCATCAGCTCATTTTCATACAGGTGAAATTTGGGGTTGTTTTCCGTTTTCTGTTCGATATATTCTATCAGTTCCTTCAGTTCCTCCAAAATAATATTGGCTTCTTTCTTTTGTAAAAGTCCGGTATCGGAATAAAATGAAATCTGCTGCAGAATGCTGGAAACCGTCATATCATTCCACAGTTCCACAACGTTTTGTGTTTCATACTTTTTCTTCAATTCCTGGGTGTCTGCTTCAAAATAAGGCGGTGAAAACTGAAGGAAAGGAACGAAGACCTGCTTGGCATTCAGGAGATTCATCCATACATATACTTTGAACCGGGAAAGCAGTGTATCGGAAAGGGTGTAAAAAAAGGGAATATCCTTCGCCGAATAGTAAATGGTAATCCCGTCTGAAAGCGGTAAATTCTCAAAAACGCTGAGATTATTCTGAAAAAATGACTGCAAATCTTCCGTTTCAGTCACTGCTGATGTTTTTTGTACCAGAATCTGATGATCGGATGTCATAAACTGATCCAGAGAAATCTGATAGTATTTTGCGAGTTCCAGAGCCTCTTCAAAGCTGAATTTTGCTTTTAATGAAGTTCTTCTGTGGGCTGCATCATAACTTACATTGAGGATATTAGCAATTTCATCATTCAGCGATTTGTCACCGATTTTCCTACGAATTTCCCTGAGTAAAAGTTCCTGGTGCATGTTTTTGTGATTTTCACAAATGTAGGCATTTATTTTAATTTTTTTTCGCATTCGGATTGGTGTTTTTCACAGATAATTTTGAAACATCATTTTAAAACAATCAGCGATGAAAAATATAATCTTAGGAGCATTTTTACTTTTTTTTAGTTTGGGCAAAGCTCAGCTGGGAAATGATAAAGGCTGGAAAATTGTAGCCGTAATCCTCAGTACCAGAATAGAAGGAACTTCATTAGGAGACAAGACCTTTTTATCGGTAGGAATGAAATTACCGTCCGAAAATGCCAAGAACTATTACAGCCTGAGAGGGCACTTTAACTGGTGGGACGAGAGAAAGCTGCTGATCATTCCGGAATTCGATTATTTCCGGAAGATAAAAGCGTTTGGTGATGAAGATCTCGTGACCAGCCTATATGCGGGAGCAGGAGTTTCTCCTTATACTGCGTCACCCAAATTCGGAGTAACATTCTGCCATTTCTTTACCGGAGAACTGGGCTATAATTTCGAGTACAATACGTATAAACACTTTCCTATTAAAGGATTCAGGTATTCCTTTGGGTTCAACATTGTTTTTTAACCACATGATCATGAAAACAAAGATAAAATTCAAAAAAACGAGTTCCGCGTTTTACCCGGAGCTGCGTGAAGAGGTAAAGGTACTGCTTACAGAAGAGACTGTTGATAAAGCGAAGCAGCTAATAATTGTAAAATTCTTGTTCTATTCTGTGGCTTTTATCCTGCTGTATCTCAATCTTTTTAATCCTTATATGGAAAATAAGAGGTACGCCGTTGTTATTAACTATATATTATTAGGGTTGTCAGGGATACTTCTTGCATTCAATTGTTCTCATGACTGTGTACATAATACATTTTCAAAGTATAAAAAGCTGAACCAGATTATTTATTATATCACCTTTAATCTGCAGGGAGTTAATGCGAGACTGTGGAAAAAAAGACATATTGCCTCACATCATGTGTTTCCGAATGTAGATGGTTGTGACACAGATATTGATGACAATATATTCATCCGGCTTTCTGCTAATCAGCCCAGAAGTAAGCTTCATCAATACCAGCATTTATACGCTACTTTATTGTATTGTCTGTATACCTTACACTGGATCCTGATTAAAGATTTTATTTATCTGGGGAAAAAAGACCTGGCCAATCTGAGAAATCAAAGCCATTCCTGGATGTCTGTTGCAGAAGTCATTATCCTGAAGCTGGCTTATTTCAGCTACATGTTGGTAATTCCTGCTTTTTTTACTCATATTCCGGTAGTGACAATCATTTTGTCTTTTATCATCATGCACCTGACGATTTCCCTGTTTTTTGTGCTCACCCTGATTATTTCCCACCTGAGCCTTGAAACAGACTTTCCGGAAGCAGATGAAAACGGTTATCTACCCTATGATTATTATGAACATCAGTTAGCCGTCTCTCTGGATTATCACCCTACAAACAGACTGGCCAACTGGATTTTCGGAGGATTTAATTCCCATGCCGCCCATCATCTTTTTCCCGGTCTTCCGCATACAGTGTATACGATTATCACTCCCGCTATTAAAAAAGCAGCAGTGAGAAATCAGCTTCCTTATCATGAAAAAAGCATCTTTTATGCGGTAATTTCTCATTATGAATATCTGAAAAAATTAAGCCGGTAGTTTTGAATAAAAAATATAAATCAAAAAGAATATGAAAACAATATTTTTAATAACAGGACTTTTTTTGAGTGTTCTGGTTTCAGCTCAGAACAGTTTAAGCAGGGAAAGAACAAGTTTCGCCGCTTTAACTCCATTAAATAAAATTGATAAAGTAAACGGTATTGCTTTAGGGTTAGGAGGTGTTCTGGATAAAAACAATACCAGAAAAATTAATGGTATCAATCTGGAACCGATTCCTCTGGGACCTGTTGTATGGATGTTTTACGATCCTGCGAAAAACAGGAAAGAGCAGCCTGAGCTTATTGTCAACGGCCTTACGGTTTCCGGTTGCGGATACGGAAGTATAGTGAACCACAACGGGGTTTCTGTTTCAGTTTATAATTATGGAAACACGATGAACGGAATTATTGTAACAGGACTGGGCACTTACATCGATAAAGGAAAGGGGGTGATGCTGTCCGGGTTTTATAATTATGAAAAAGACTTTAAAGGAGTAACGATTGCTCCGGTAAACAACGCTGAACTATTTAAAGGATTTCAGGCCGGAATCTACAATAAAACAGAAGAAATGACAGGAGTACAGATCGGGCTGGTCAATGTTTCCAGGAAAATGAAAGGCCTTCAGTTGGGACTATGGAATAAAAACGGAAAAAGAAGTTTACCAATCATTAATTTTTAAAACCATGAAAACAATACCTTATATTTTAATTGCCATAAGACTGCTCCTTGCTCCGGTGATTCTTTTCTTAGCCTATTCTGCAGGTGAAAAAGCCCGATTTATAATTTTGATAATGATGTATGCAGGACTGCTCACGGACATTTTTGATGGGATTATTGCCCGGAAAGCAGGGGTTTCTTCCGAAAAACTCCGGAGAATGGACAGTCAGACCGATTTGATATTCTGGCTTTCACTGGGCTTTGCTGCCTATTTCCTGAATCCCGGACTCATTAAAGACGAATGGCAGGGAATTCTTCTGATCTTTGTGATGGAAGCACTTTGCTATATCGTAAGCATCTGGAAATTCGGAAAGGAAACCTGTACCCATGCGTTCTTATCAAAAATGTGGGGAGTGAGTCTGCTGATCGCTTTTACCTATTTAATAGGATTCCAACAGACCGGCTGGGCATTTTATCTTACAGTGGGATTGGGCTTTATCTCTCATATAGATGTGATCCTGATTGTCGTGCTGCTCCCGAAATGGCAGTATGACGTACCCAGCTCTTACCATGCATGGAGAATCCGGAACGGAAAACAGAGAAAAAAGACCATCTTCTTTAATTGATCCATATCGTTTTCTTTTAAATAATTGATGAATCATACAGCGTAATCGTTACTTTACGCTGTTTTTTGTAACTTGATCGGGAATTAATTTCCTTATAAACCCTCAATCAATAAAGGAAAATTGAAAGAGATCATGAATCTGCCGAATAAAATAATATTTTTGTAAGATACCCTGAAGGAGCAATGAAAGTAAAATATTGGATACTGTTATGGATTGTATGGACTACCGTAGTGAATGCACAGGCACATACGGCTGAAAAAAGTATCTTAGGAAAACAATCAGCCTATCAGGAACTGGAAGAAAAATTCTTTAACACAAATCCTCAGGCTGCCCTGGAATCTGCCAAAGAACAAGGAGATAAAAAGCAGATGGCCCTGGCGCATATAGGCATTGCCACCCTGAATAATTATACAGGAAAACATGCCGAAGCAGCCAGAACTTTCAGACATTACTTATATGAGGCAGATAATATGAATGAGGGCGAACGTGATCTTCTCAAACTTAGCCTTGCAGATGCCTATATACAGACTAATAAAATGGATTCTGCTTATACACTGATACAGGAGGGTTTGCAGGCTTCCCAAAAGAATGAAAATAAGTACAGCTATCATCAGTATCTGGGTTTATTGGGCCTTTATCATGTACAGCTAAAAAAATACAGACCTGCCATAGATAACCTGATACAATGCAGAAAATTCTTCTTTATTCCGGAAAATTCGACTAAGAGAAATCAAAACTATACCCTTTTAAATTTAGGGAAATCCTATGCAGGGCTTCAGGAAAAAGAGAAAGCGATAGAATGTTTTGTCAGAATAGATTCTATGGTTCTTAAGACGGATTATATTTATCCTGAGCTAAAAGAAGTATATACTTATCTTATCAATTATTATAAAGAAAATGGGGACAAGGAGAAGCAATGGTATTATGTAGACCGTTTTATGAAAATTGACCGTATTCTGGATGCTCAATTCCTGGATATATCCCGTGAGCTTCCCGGAAAATATGATGTCCCTGAACTGCAGCAGGAAGAAGAAGCCGCTGCCAATGATTTTAAAAACAGGAAGAACCTTTTTTATATTGTTCTCAGTCTTTTAGTGATCTCCCATTTATTATTTATGAATTTTTATTTCAGGTATAAAAAAACGGGAAAGAAATACAGGAAAATTGCACAGGATCTTCTTCAGTCTGTTCATAAAAATAAAAGAAGCTGGGAACCGAAAAGTGAAACGATGTCAGAGGATTTTTCAGAACAGAACAAAGAAACTGAAGATCATAAAACAGCCAAAACCGTTTCAGAGGATATCGCCCAGGCTGTATTAAAAGAACTTGAAATTTTCGAAGATAAAGAACAGTTTTTAAATAAAGGAATTACCCTGGGAAGTCTCGCCAAAAAAGTAAAGACCAATTCCAGATATTTATCAGAAATCATCAATACCTATAAAGGAAAGAATTTTGCTACGTATCTTAATGATCTTCGTATTGATTATGCGATTAACAGATTGGCCAATGATAAGAAATTCCGTTCTTATAAAATTCCTTTTATTGCCGAAGAACTAGGATATAATAATGAACAGGCCTTCACTTTAGCCTTCAAAAAACGAACCGGAACCCCACTTTCTATTTATCTGAAGGAGATTGAAAATATTAATTCGATTTAACTTTAATTTATTTGTTATCAGTGTTTTATCATTTATAGATTCATGATTTTATCCCTATAAATTTATGAATCTATAAACCATCTGCTTGCATAATCATCTTACTTTACTGCATCTTTGTTTCAGTTAAAGACACAACATCTGCATTTTGAAGAGGTACCATTCAAAATTGAAAATGTTCAATCTTTGATCGTAAAAAATCAAATCAAAAAGTTAATGTGACGAAAAAAATCGAACGAAAGTAATGACATAATTGTTTAAAGATTGATATGCAGACACTAATCATTTAAGGATTTTAAACCAGTAAAAACAAGAACCATTCAATCCCATTAATGCATTTTAAATGTGGAAATGAAGTGTAATAGCAAAACGGGATCATGGTTTGAACATTAATCTGAATTTTAAAAACTAATAACCATTTATTATTAAAAACTACTCCATGAAAACTCAGACTAATTTATTTAAAGTGATGTGGCTTCAGATTAATGAAGGTTTTTATAACAGTTCAGACCGGTATTAAAGTGAAATTAAATTCGAAAATCAAAAAAGACTAACAGATAAAAAGGCGATTTTCCTGAACTGAAAGTTTAAATACTTCTTAAATGATTTTTTTAAAGACAGCGCAATCATCAAATTGCGCTGTTTTTTTGTAACTTTGCAGTCATTAATTTTTATACAAAAATTTATCATCAACAAATGAAAAAGCAGACGATTAAAGAAATCCTACAGGATTACAAGAAAGTATTACATCATGACATTACAGTTTACGGATGGGTAAGAGCATTCCGTTCTAATCGCTTTATTGCCCTAAATGATGGTTCTACGATTAATAATTTGCAGATTGTTGTTGATTTTGAAAGCTTTGACGAGGAGCTTATCAAAAAGATCAGTACAGCTTCATCTCTTAAAGTTGTAGGAGAAGTGGTAGAAAGTCAGGGAGCCGGGCAGACTGTGGAAATTATTGCTAAAAAGATCATTATTTTAGGAGATAACTTTACAGAAGAATTGCAGAATACTATTTTGCAGCCAAAAAAGCACAGTCTGGAAAAGCTTCGTGAGCAGGCGCATTTAAGATTCAGAACCAATGTATTTGGAGCCGTTTTCAGAATCCGTCACGCGGTAAGTTTCGCAGTACACTCATTCTTTAACAAAAACCAGTTCTTCTATATCAACACTCCGGTTATTACAGGAGCAGATGCTGAAGGAGCAGGAGAAATGTTCGGAGTGACCAACTTCGATCTTAACAATATGCCAAGAACTGAAGAAGGTGAAATTGATTTCTCACAGGATTTCTTCGGTAAAAAAACCAACTTAACGGTTTCCGGACAGCTTGAAGGAGAAACTGCCGCAATGGGATTGGGAAGAATTTATACCTTCGGGCCTACTTTCCGTGCAGAAAACTCGAACACGACAAGACACCTTGCGGAATTCTGGATGATTGAGCCTGAAGTGGCTTTCAACAACCTTGAAGATAACATTGATCTGGCAGAAGACTTCCTGAAATACGTGATTCAGTATGTTCTTGACAACTGCAAAGACGATCTTGAATTCCTTGACAAGCGTTTTGAAGAAGAACAAAAATCAAAACCGGAAAAAGAAAGAGCGAAAGAAGGACTGATAGAAAAACTTGAGAATGTAATTACCAAGCGTTTCAAGCGTGTAAGCTATACAGAAGCTATTGAGATCCTGTTGAACTCTAAAGAAAATAAAAAAGGAAAATTTGTGTATCCTGTTGAACAATGGGGAACAGATCTTCAGTCTGAGCATGAAAGATATCTGGTAGAAAAACACTTTGAGTGCCCGGTAGTATTATTCGATTATCCGAAGGAAATCAAAGCATTCTACATGAAACTGAATGATGATAACAAGACCGTTGCTGCAATGGATGTCCTTTTTCCGGGAATCGGAGAAATCATCGGAGGTTCCGAAAGAGAGGCCAGATTAGACGTACTAAAACAGAAAATGGCAGATATGCACGTGGATGAGCACGAACTTTGGTGGTATCTTGATACCCGTAAATTCGGTTCTGTGCCACATGCCGGGTTTGGATTAGGATTGGAAAGACTTATTCTTTTCGTAACAGGAATGACGAATATCAGAGACGTAATTCCTTTTCCAAGAACGCCGAAGAACGCTGAGTTCTAGACGAATAAAAAAAGCCTTAATGTAAATGGACTGCCCCCAAAAAGTTAGACACTTTTTAGGGGCATTTTTTTATGTATAGAAAAGAAAAATTTAGCGTTGCTTTCAAATTAGAATGTATT
>NZ_JAVDUN010000008.1:0-130450 GCF_031456375.1 Chryseobacterium sp. 2987 | reverse complement strand
TTACCCCGCAACTGGATGGAAAAGAAAGGATTGAGGCAGGGAACAGCTAATGGCGTGAGGAGTATGAGCGGATAGCGGGAAAATGCTCATGAAAATGAAATTCCCATTAGTTATCCGAGCAGATGATTTCCTTAGATTTTGATTATCATAATATCAATATAAGGATTAAATTTTTGTAAATATTATTAAAATGAATTGTATTTTTTGTGATTTCAATTTGTAAATTACGTAACTTAGTCATACTAAAATGATTAAATCTAAATTCTACATAGTATGAAAAAACATTTATTCCCTTTATTTTTGCTGTTATCAGGTGTATATGCCCATGCACAGCAGGATATTTTTGCCATTGCAGGAAAAGATACTCCAAGTATTATTTTCAGTGATTTACGAACCATTGATGCTACAAATGGAACTTCCGGAAAGAAAGTTTTTACTGCTGATTCTCCTGCAAAAGTATTTTCCCAATCCAGGAAAGGTATGGTAACAGAGGATAAAAGCACGTATGCCCATTCGCAGGCGATTATGATGGCAGCTTTGGCTTATGATGCTTCCAATAACGATCTGGTGTATATGCCGATGTTTTCTTCCAATATATATATTTTGAACCCGAATACCCAGGAGATTACTTTGGTGGAAAATACAGCAGTACGAGTGACTTCGTGTGATATTAACTCCCACATAACAAGAATGTCTGCCGGATATGACGGGAATATTTATGCGATGAACAATGCAGGAACACAGTTTCTTCAGATCAGCAAAAAAAGCGGACAATATACAGTAAGTGATCTTGGAATCGTTAAAGATGATGTTTCCAACGGGAAAAATTCATTTACAGCAATGGAAACAGGTTTTGGTGGAGATATGATTGCTGATGCGGATAATAATTTCTACGTATTCTCAGTTTCCGGAAATGTTTTTAAAGTCATTACCAAAGAACTGAAAGCAAAATTTGTTGGAAAAATTACAGGAATTCCTGAAAACTATTCAGTAAATGGGGCTGCTGTGAATGCACAAGGTAAAGTAGTCATTGCAAGTGCCAAAGGAGCAGGATTATACGAAGTGGATTTAAAGTCCCTTCAGGCCAAACTTCTTCCTGGTGAAGAGAAACCTCACATCTATGACCTGGCCAGTAAATATTTTGCAAACGACAGAATAGCATCATCTAGCGCATTAGCAGGAATTGATATTTATCCGACAAGAGTTGATGAACATCTTATCAATATCAGTGTAAATGATAAAACAGTAAAAGGAAATCTTAAACTTACGGTCTTTGATTTCTCGGGTAAAAGTATCATGAAACAGGATTTTGTTGTAAAAGATGGTTCGCTGAATCAACAGCTTTATCTGAATAATATAGTTAGTGGAGCCTATATGATCAATATAACCAATGAATCCGGGAAAATATTATTAAATAAAAAAATTCTTGTGACAGAATAAGTTACATTAATTATACACAGAATTCTCGTTAACTTTGCAGAAAATTAAAGCCCTTTTCAATTAATTTTTGAGAAGGGTTTTTAATGATTATTTGATATTCAATAAATTTTATTTTTCGATATTAAAATGTATTTTTATAAAAAAATCTAGGATGAAGCTATACTTTAATGTAGGATATAATGCCAAAGCCGGAGAGAATCTTCAGTTGGTAACCGTAGATGAGGAAGGTACCGCAGTACAATCCTATACAATGTTTTACGCTGAAAACGGATTATGGAAATGTGAAGTAGATTATTTTTCAAAGACCATATCGTACAAGTATCGGCTTACAGATGGGAAAGGTAATATTCTGAGGGAGGAATTTGTACAGCATCATCTTAATTTCCCTCACAACTATAAAGAGTTTGTGATTTTTGACGAATGGAATAATAAAAATTTCCCTGAAAATTACTTAAACAATAAGATTCTTTATAACAAGCTTAATCAGTTTGTTCCTGAAAAAGTGACCGTTCTGAAAAAGCATACCCATCTTTTCAGAATTGAGGCACCCATCTATAATCCGGACTGGAAAATTGTACTCTTTGGAAGTACAGCCTCACTTGGAAACTGGAATTATGATAAAGCTATTCATCTTTCACAGACCGATTTCGGAATTTGGGAAGTCTCTGTTGAAATCCCTGAAAATGAATTTATTCAATTCAAATACTGTATTTATGATGTTAAAGAAGGAAAAGTAATTGATGTAGAAACAGGAGAAAACAGGTTTACGCTGGCTAATCCTTTGGAAGATGTTCTTCAGATAGTTTCCAATCATTATTTCAGATTTAAAGGATATCAGATGTATCATGATGCGGGAGTAGCCGTTCCTGTGTTTTCTCTGAGAAGCGAAAATGGTTTTGGAGTAGGGGAATTTTCTGATATTAAAGAGCTGGCAGACTGGACAAAGGAAACCAATCTGGGAATTATCCAGATTCTGCCAATCAATGATACTACAGCTAATTATTCCTGGACGGATTCTTATCCTTATGCAGCTGTTTCTGTGTATGCACTTCATCCGCAGTATATTTCATTGGAAAGCCTTGATTTCCCTTTACCGGAATCTTTAGTTTTAGAGTATCAGTCTGAAAAAGAAGCTTTAAATGCCCTTGATCTGATTGATTATGAGAAAATGATTGAAGGCAAATGGAAATATCTAAAAGCGGTTTTTAACGCAGAAAAAGATAAGATTTATAAAGACCGGAATTTTAAGAAGTTTATAAAAGATAATGATCATTGGCTTCTTCCTTACGCCGCTTTCTGTGTGCTTCGGGATAAATATAAAACTCCGAATTTCAACGAATGGAAAACCCATAAAAAATATATTGCAGGGAAAATAGCTCCGTTTTTCACCAGCAAGAGCAAAGATTATGATGCTTCAATGCTTCATGCATGGGTACAGTATCAGCTTCATTTGCAGTTGAAAGATGCTGTGGATTATACCCATAAATTGGGGATTTCGTTAAAAGGCGATCTTCCAATCGGTATTTACAGGTATTCTGTAGAAGCATGGACAGAACCGGAATTGTTTGGAATGGATTTCCAGGCAGGAGCACCACCAGATCAATTTACAGAATTAGGACAGAACTGGGAATTCCCAACGTATAACTGGGAAGCTATGAAGGCCGATGATTACAGATGGTGGAAAAATCGTTTCAAAGCATTGGAACAATATTTTGATGCGATGAGAATTGATCATATCTTGGGCTTTTTCAGAATATGGAGAATGCCGATCTCCGCTGTGCAAGGAATTTTGGGATATTTTTATCCGGCAGTTCCTATCGTTACAGAAGAATTTAAGGCATGGAATATCTCATTTGATTTTAACCGATACTGTAAACCATTTATCAATGACAAGATCCTGTGGGATTACTTTGGTGAAAATACCACTGAAGCATTAAAATATATTAACCATAATAGTGACGGAACCTATTCATTTAAAGAAGAATTTGATACTCAAAGAAAAATATCCGATTTTTTTAAAAAGAATCCTGGAAGCTCAATAGAAGATAAGCTTATTTCACTATGTGCGAATGTATTGTTTCTTACTGAAGAGAGAAACGGAGAAACGGTTTATCACCCGAGATTTAATGTTTATAACACAGAGTCTTACCAATACCTGCCTGAATGGGATCAGAAAGCAATTTATGACTTGTATCACGACTATTTCTTCAGAAGACAGGACCATCTTTGGTATGAGAAAGCCATGGAAAAACTTCCGGTTATCCTGAATGCAACCAAGATGCTGATCTGTGGAGAAGACCTTGGAATGGTACCTTCCTGTGTACCTGTTGTCATGGATGAACTGGCTATTATCGCCCTGAAAGTGCAACGCATGCCTTCTGAAAATATTCCGTTTTATAATCCTAAAAATGCAGATTATATGAACGTGGTAACTGCTTCTTCCCATGACAGCTCTACTTTACGGCAATGGTGGAAGGAAGATCCTGCTTTGACACAGAAATACTTTAATCAACAGCTGATTCAGTATGGAAAAGCCCCTGAAGAAATGGAGGCACATCTGGCGGAAATCATCATGAAGCAACATCTTTACAATGAGGCGATGCTGGCTATTTTCCCAATTCAGGAATTTATGGCAACAGATCCGGAGCTGACAAACAAAAATATAGATAACGAAAGAATTAACGACCCTGCCGTATTTCCACATTACTGGCGTTACAGGATGCATCTGAAACTGAAAGATCTCAAAGCCAGCACAAACTTCAATGAAAAGATAAAACATTGGATAAAAGATAGTGGTAGAATGTAAAATTAACAATTGATTATCAGTCATTTAATAATAAATTGAAAGAAGTTTTATCTTAGGATTTAACTTCTTTTTTTTATTTACATCAAAGAAGTAGAATAGAGATATTCTGCTATATACTAACCAATTAACGACTATCGGGATGAAAAAAATATTTTTGGGATTTGCTTTGGGACTGGCAGCTTTGTCTTCCGCCCAGCAATATCCAAATAACGGATGGGGAGACGACGGATATTATCAAAATGGGAACGGTTATTATTCTGATGAAGATGACCGAAATTATTTCCCTGATGATTATTACTACAATTATCCTCAGGATTATTATCCAAGCGAGTATTACCAGAACTATTATAGCGACTACCGAAACAGTGTTGTCAATATCAACTGGAATGTTTTCTTCAGACAAAACGGGCTGAACCGTTGGCAGATTGATCAGATTTTGCGGCTGAATAATCTGTATGCAAGTTTTTCAGCTTGGGATAACTTTTACCGATATAATCCGGACAGATGGTATTACGACAGATTCTATGCGCTGGAAAGAATTTTAGGACCAAGAGTATTCGTGGTATTCCAGAATAATTATTATCACGGAGGAAGCCCAATCGTTTATTTCCAGAATTACAGAAGAACATACTATGCTCCGAGATATGCAGTAATGCCGAGATACAGAAATGTGAATATCAATATTTATCGTGTTGACCGGTCAAGATTCAGCAGAATGGATAATCCTAGTTTTAATGGATTCAGAGGAAGTGACAGACCGAACAACGGATTCAGAGGACCGGTAAGAGACGGCAGCAATAGTGGCGGTTTCCGTAATCAGGCAGATAACAGAGACAGATCCAATAATTCCGGAGGATTCCGAAACGACAATAACGGGGGAAGAAGTAATGGTGGATTCAGAAGAGAATCTGATAACAATAACGGAACCAGAGGTGGATTTGGAAATAATGGAGGTTTCAGAGGAAACAGTGAAATAAAAAGAGATGCTCCGAGAAGAGAAAACAGTAACGGAGGATTCAGAGGAAATAATAATGGTTTCAGATCTGAAAGCTCCTCTCCAAGACCGCAGAACAATAACAACAGTTCCGGAGGTTTCCGAAGCAGATTAGCAAATAATTAATTTTCATATATTATATTTAAGTGGTGTGAAGGGCAGGTTTTAGGATCTGTCCTTTTTTTTATTTAATTATTATTTTGATAATAAAATTTAACAATTTTTATGAATATGTTCATTTAACTTCTGTTTTAACTTATAATCAAAAAGATGTATAACAATTAATTAAATATTTTTTAAGATGAAAAAATTAGTTTTAGCAATAGCAATGATCGGAATAAGTGGTTTGGCAATGGCACAACAGACTACTCCTCAGGACAGACAGGCAAGAGCTGTAGAGATGAAGCAGAAAATGCAGCAGAAAGAACAGGAACGTATGGCACAGATGCAGAAAGATCTTAACCTGAACCCATCTCAGGTAGCTCAGATTAAAGCCCTTCACGAACAAAGAAAAGCTGAAATGAAAGCCAATTTTGAAAAGAACAAAGATGAAAGAATGGCTAAAATGGAAGAAATGAAAGCGAAAAGAGCTCAAATGGATGCCGATATGAAAAAGATCCTGACCCCTGAGCAATATGATAAATGGCAGGCGGACAGAAAAGCAAAGATGGAGGAAAGAAGGGTAGCAATGAAGGAAAGAAAAATGATGAAAAAGCCGATGAACACGGCTGTTCCTGATGCAAAATAAACGTTCATAATTTTGATTTTTTAATGTGTGAAGGATGGGATTTTTCCCGTCCTTTTTGTATTAATTTTCATTAAAGCTTTTGATTTCGGGCTTTTATTCCCTATTTTTGACTATAAATTTATACTTATGATCAGCGAAAAAATTGCAAAATTAATTAACGAGCAGATTGCTCACGAACAATATGCTGCACAATACTATCTTTCAATGTCTGCCTGGTTTTCAGGACAGGACCTTGACGGAATTGCCAACTATTTCAGAGTTCAAAGCAAAGAAGAGTTGATGCACGCAGATAAAATGTTTGATTACCTGAATGATGTAGGCGGAGAAATCATTATCGGAGAAATTGCAAAACCACCGCATCAGTTTGAAAATGCAACAGATATTTTCGAGAAAGCATTGGAGCATGAGAAAAAAGTAACAAAGAGCATTTTCAATATTGTAAAGAACGCTAATGATGAAGGAGATTTTGCAACAACATCTTTCATGCAGTGGTTCATTAATGAGCAGGTAGAAGAAGAAGCAAGCGCTTCGCAGTATGTGACGAAGATCAAGATGGTATGTGACAACCCTTCTGCATTATATCTTTTCGATCAGGAGCTGGCTCAGAGAGTTTTTACTCCTAATACTACCGCTTAATATCCATAATAAGCTAAAGAAATAGCCCCGCCGTTCAGAGAACGGCGGGGCTATTTTATTTTATTAAAAGTCTGGAATGGGTAGATTCCTTAATGAAGATCAGATAATCGAAATCAGCGGCAATATTGGTTTTCTGAAACTCTTCCGGAACTACCGTGGAACCGGCTCTTCTGAATTTTATTTCATCCCTGGTTATCCATCTTGCAGCCTCATTATTTTCTTTTTTAAGGCTTTTAAGGTCCAGAATGAAGATAGGAATGTCTAGGGAGTTCAACAGATATTCTGCTGTACCTTCATAGGCTGTTTGTGCAGGAAAAGGACCAGTTGTTTTGGACTTTCGGTCAAAAGCAGTATAATTTCCGCTGTAAAATGCAAACCCGAAAGTGACATAATCATTTTTTAAATCACGTTTTAAATATTCTCCCATCTTTCCTTTGTAGCTGTTGATATGACCGTTATGAGCTGAAATAATCATTCTGAAATCAGGATTTTGAGAGATGATCCATTCAATATTCTGGGCCATATAAAGATCTCTTTTCATCGCTGATTTATCTATATTCTGTTCAATGATGCGGAGATTCTGAAGAAACCAGTTCCTTTCTTTCTCATCTTTTATTTTCTGGGAAGATACTTTGAGATTTTCAAGAAGAGTGTTCAGAGTTTCTTTTTGACTGCCGGTAATATCCGTTTTTTTAGATTTACCATTACTTTGTGCAAATATTTCAGAAATCTGGGCGGCATCATTTTGTGAAAAATTGTTGGCTGTGCAGATTTTCTTTATTTCTTCTGTAGCACCGTTAGTAAACAACATATCAAATCCTGTGAATTGTACTTGATGAGAACTGGTCTCATTGTATTTTTTAATCCAGTTGATGATTGATAGCATTTCCTCAGTCTGCCACGTCCAGAATCCCATTTCATCCAGAAAAGCTTTAGGATCCCCTTTTCCACTCATCGTATATTCGTTCATCATGTAGGATTCAGGCATGGACGCCTCAAGAGAAAATATACTGAAATTTTTATTAGGAACCAGGTATCTTACCAGTCGGTCTTTCATTTTATAAATCTCGCTGGAACCATGGGAAACTTCTCCCAACGCAACAATTTTAGAATCTCCGATTAATTTATCAAATACATTCAGATCAGAAGTTTCAGGATACCCCGGTTCAACAGATTTTAAAGGATAAATGAATTTTTTTAGATAAGTTTTCTCTTCCTCCGTCAAACTTTTTTTCTGTGCCTGGACATTGAAAGATATAAGAAAGATGAGGAGAGTAAAGGTTGCTCTGTAATAATGTGTCTTCATGGCTTATTTTTTGTACCGCAAAACAAAGTCAAAAAATAATTTATTTAAAAAAATCAGACATAAAGTTTTATTAAATTTTGTTTTAAAAAGTTAATAAAACTCTAATTAAGAGCCTGTACTTAACATCAGTCTGTAATAAGAATTTCTGATTTTAATATAGGTTTGAAGCTGGGAGGGGGAAGAGGGAAGTTATGAAGGTCATTAAGAATAATTATTTATTTGTTTTTTACTTTTCTTATAATATTAAAATTTTATAGTGACTCTCAATACATATAACTAAAAGTAACTTCCAGCTTCCAACCAATTTCCTTAACCCTAATCCATTTATCCTTTATCTTTTCTGCCTTCGCCTCAGTATTCTGACAGAAATGAAGAAGGAGAGAATGGCCGAGAGAAAACCATATACCAAAGCAATAAAAACATTTCCCGTAGGCATATATCGGTGGCCATCTGTTGTTACAGGTGGACTGATATAGTCTGCTGTCTCATAAACTGCCACCATTGTAATAATCAGTATGGCAATACTTATAAGAAAAGAAATAAGGTAAATTTTCATGGTATAGAGCTTTCATGTTTATCCCTTAAAAATAAGAATGTTATCCGGATTAGAAGTGAAAATAAGATGAAGAATTACTGAAGTTTTTAAAATAAAAAAAGACCATCTTTAATGAAGATGATCTTTATATATGGTAATAAGCAGGAATTAAGACGGCCAGAAACCGAAGTACTTAGAGTTACCGTAATCGATAGTTTCTGCACTTACGATAAAGCTGATCAGCATACTGTTTTCATCCACTGCATCAAATTCTACCTGATGCTGGACTACATAGCCGTTTTCCCAGCTTAAAGTAATAAGAGTACCTTCTTCGTGAGATTTATTGAATGTAATTTCTCCTGTTGTAGGCTTATACTTTCCGTTGAGTAAGCTTTCCAGAATGTCTGATTTTTCCGTTGCTTCTACTGTAATTTTAATAAGTGCATTAGAGGGATCTGACGCTACACGTCCTGAAACGTCTGTAGATCTAGATACGCTGTAGTTCAGCTTTAATAATTTTTGACCTTCCCCACCATTGAATTTTAAAATTCCTCTTGAGTTTGCTGCCATGATAATAAATTTTTAATGGTTAATAATATTTGCATCAGTGATTGTACTACAAATGTATATTACTTTGTATTATTCTGGAAATTTTTTCACATAACTTTCAGATTTTGTAGTACTTCTACGATTTGATGTAGTACTTCTACGATTATGGCTAATATAAAAAATTTATAGATAGATCAGTTGTATTTTCAAAACTTTTCTTCCCAGCTTTTCCAGAATATTCCGGTATCCTTCAATCTGTAGCTGATCTTTTTCTGTTGGCTCTCCGGTTTTGAAATCCACGATAATATATCCTTCATCATTTTTTAAAATACGGTCGGGCCTGAATAGATGACTTTCACCATTTTCAGAGATCATAATATCCTTTTCATTGATCACCTGCCAGCTTTCATCAAAGAATTCAGCATACTTTTCAATGATATGGAGTAGCGTTTCCTCTATCTCGTTCTTTTCTTCCACGGTGATCTGTCCTTCCATCACATACCGTTCCAATACTTTGGCGGTATCTTTTTTCGTATTGATTTTTGAAAGCAGCTCATGTACAAAAAGCCCTATTCTTACCTTTTCATTTCGAACCTGATAGTTTTTGGATGGAGTAGCGATTTTAATAGAAGTACTCTTTTCATTCACATTTTTCAGATGCTGAATATCTTTGGTCTTAAAGGAAGATATTTTATCTTTTGAATGCTTCTTTAGACCTTCAGGAGTTGTTTCATACAGATCAAACTCATCCGCCTGATTTGTATTTTTACCATTGAAAAACTCAAGTAACTCAAGATTGTTGGACGTTTTATTGGCTTTTTGAAGATAAAAGAACAATTGCTCAACAGGACGGGTGGTTGCTACATATTGAAGGCACAGTCTGTCAATAAGGTTTTTATAGGAGTTTTTTTTGTTGAATTTTTCAATTTCTTCATCGTAAACTTCCAGTGTTTTGCTGAACTGATTGATATTGACGGATTTCAGAGCATCATCATTCTGAGTATCAAACCAATTGGTAAATTCGCCGTCCCGGTTCTTGTTCATCATCGGAATAAATACGATCGGGAATTCCAGCCCTTTAGACTTATGGATAGTCATAATCTGCACCGCATCTATATTTTCCGATGCCTGAATGGTATAGGCAGATGCTTCTTCATCCCAATATTTCAAAAATTCTTTGGTGCTGGCTCCGGCATTCTGGGTGAAATTGAAAAGCATTTCCAGAAAGTTCAGGAGAAAATCGGTTTCTTTATTTTCAACAGAAAATTCGTTGATATAATATTCCACAAAATTATACAGATTGAATCTTGGGAAATGATCCTGCTTTAGCTTTAAAGTATATTTTATCTGAATGAACTGAAGAATGTCCTCATGTTTTTCAATCTCCAGGATCTCTTTCATTTCCAGAGTGAAATCTGCCATATGAATCCTGCCTAAAGTATTCAGATAATACATCAGCATGATCAGATTAGTTCTGTTTTTGGGATTAATCTCCCACCTCAGGAATTCAATAACCGCTTTCAGGGTATTGGAAAGTTCCAGGGTAAGCCCTTTATCCGAAATCGTCTTGATGTTGGTTTCTTCACCAAGGTAATTTACTTTCAGATTTCCCAGTTTCTGTGAATAGCTGAAAATATCAAAATTTCCACGGCATAAGATCGTGATATCAGAAAACTTAAATCCGTTGTCAAGGCTTTTCTGAATATCTTTCCGCATTCTTTCAGACGTGTCGTTGTAAAAATCTTCATTGGTGAGATTTTCAATGAGACTTACCTTTACACGGCCGTCAATCTTCGATTTCGGGTTTTGCTCAGCATCTGTTCCGAAAATATTCTGATGTTCCTCTTCCAGCCCCTCAGAATGATACCGATAAAGTTCGTTGTTGAACTGAACAATATTTTTAGCACTTCTCCAGTTGTCTTTCAGTACCAGAAGATCAGCCTGTCTCGGAGCAAATTCCTTTTTATTGATAATATCCAGCATCAGCTTGCTCTCCCCGCCACGGAACCTGTAAATACTCTGCTTGGGATCGCCCACCAGTGTAAAAGAAGTATATTCTGTAGAAACACTGTGGTCACGCAGCGGAACAAAATTCTGCCATTGAAGTTCCGAGGTATCCTGAAATTCATCAAAGAAATAATGCTGAAACTGGGAACCTACCTTTTCATAAATAAAAGCAGACGGCTCATTTCTGAGATTTTCATTGATCAGAATATTGAATTTTGATAACAGTACCAGATCATTCTCCTCTTCAATCTTTCTCAGTTCATCCTGAATATCCTTATTAACCTTCAAAGGCAGTAGGGCCGATAGGATTTTTTCTTTCTTTTGGGTTTCAATATATAAAAGGATCAGCTGCATCCTGTTAGCAAGAAGCTGATCGAGAATCTCAAAAATTTCAGGTTCCTTATTCTTTGATTTAGAGGAAGCTCCTTTTCTGTAATTATTGACAACGGATTCTTCCTGGGTCGTTGGAAAAGGAAAACCAGGTCTTTTCTGCTGATAAAAGTCAATAACTTTCGTGAAAAATCCTCCGATTCCGTTTTTACCCTGCGCAAAATCTTCAATCTCTATATTTCTGGAACGGAATAATTTCACTGATTCTTCAGCTAGTTCTGCCGATTTTTTTTTATTCTGAACAATCTCTTTCCGAAGCGTATTTTTGATATTCTCATAATTCGTATCATCAAAATCTTTATTGCTTTTCAGATGCTCGTAATGGATATCTTTTACGAATTCTTTGGCCGAATCGTAAAGGTTTTTATTGAGGTTGATCCTTTCGTTGTTTTCAAGACTGTAATCCACATAATCCATGAAAGAGTTCGAGATCACATCATTTTCCCCGATCTGATCCAGCATTTTATCAACGGCCTCAATCAGGAATGGTTCCGCTTCGATTTCCAGATTAAAGTTTTTGGCCAATCCCAGCTCATAAGAAAAACTCCTTACCAGCCTGGAATTAAAACGGTCAATCGTTCCGATGTTCAGGGTTGAATAATTATGAAGTACATAATCCAAGAGTTTCTTTGAGCGGATATGAAGCTCATCGATGGTAATTTTCAATCCTTCTGCTTCAAATGCCAGTTGGATATTTTTAAGATCTGCATTGTCTGCAAAATTATCCGCAGTGAAATTTCCCAGCCATGACAAGATTCTTTCTTTCATCTCGTTGGCAGCTTTGTTGGTAAACGTAAGTGCCAGTATATTCCTGATCGACTGCTGCTGATTAGGATAACGGAGACAAATCATCAGAAGTCTCTGAACAAGGGCATATGTTTTTCCCGAGCCCGCTGAAGCATTGATGACCGTATAAGAATTATGCATTGCTGAATTTAGAATTGAATCTGCAAGTTAGCTAAAATTTAAGTGAAATTTTAACAATTATAATGGGCTCTTTAACACTTTTACAGGCAAAATTCAAAAAGAAATCCTAAAACACGTTAACTGTGGTTAAACTTGTAGTTTGCTTTGAAAATAATTTTAGATTTGTTGCATAAAAAACTGCCAGTGAAACTCAAACTATTCTTTATTTTATTCACTCTTTTTTCCATTTATTCTCATGCCCAGAATTATATCTTCGGAAAGGTAACTTCTGAAGATGGTTCCGAAATGCCGGACGTGACGGTTATCAATATAAGAACAGATGAAACCGTTCTCACCAACAGGGATGGTCACTTTATGGTTTCCGGAAGAGGCGGGGATGAATTAAGGTTTGTAAAGCTTGGATATGTGCGCCTTGTAAAGAAAGTAACTAAGGAAAACATTGAAGCTCCCCTCAATATAAGCCTGGAAAGGGAAACCATACAGATTGCTGAAGTTGAAGTAAAAAAGGGTGTTACCGGAGATTTGAAGATTGATTCCAAAAATCTTAACAGACCCAAAAAAGTAGAGAAGCTGATAAAAGATATAGACCGTTATATTGCCCAGAAATCAGATCCAAGGATACTTGCTGCAAAACCCGGTGAATTTGTACAGCCTAATGGAGGTGGATTCTCCATTGGGAAAATAAAAAATAAATGGGATGATATTGATCTGGGAAGTTACCTGAAAACAGCTCTTGGTGAAGAATATTTTGCCGATCTTAAAATAGAACCTTCTCAGGTAGACCATTTTATCAGCTATGTTCTGGCTGGTGGTTTTGAAAGAAAAGCAATTCTGAAATACGGCTTCTGCAGTGATACTGATCTGAACCGTTTTAAACGGTTCGTTATGATGAGAATATCATCTTACAGAGCTCCACAGACGAAAAGATAACCTAATGAAAGCCTATAGTAAACAATATCTCAGTGGGACTCTGGTCCTGATCTCTGCCACTGCTTTTTCACAGCAAAAAGTAACCGGGAGAATTACAGATAACAGCAGTACAAATATCAATCCGGTGCTGGTGATCAATATCTCTAATCAGAAGAGCGTATTAAGCAGTACTTCTGGTGATTTTACCATTGATGCCTCGGAAAATGATGAGATCAGGTTCGTAAAAGAAGGGTATTACCGCTTTGATAAAAAGGTTTCAAAGAAAGATTTCAATACTCCTTTATCCATAAGTCTTAAGAGAATAGAAATTGAGATTCCTGAAGTGAAAGTGACTTATACACCCACCGGAAATCTGGAAAAAGATAACAAGTATCTCAATGAATCGAGAAAGATTGGGGCTTTGAAATCAGGATTAAGTGAATATATGAGAAGCCCTTTGAATGAGCCGCTGCCGGTTAATTCCATTTCCCAGAACTTTAAAGGTCACGATTTTAAAGCCGGGTATGTAAATGTGTTCAGTGTTCTTAAAGTAGCTGCTAATTTCATCAAAAAATCAAGGAAACCTAAAATTACCAAGGCTAATTTTACGGAAACACAGGATTTTATAAGCAGAATTAAAACAGACATCGATTTGGGATTTCTTAGAAAATATGGAATGGAAGATGAACAGATAGATCATTTTCTTATTTACGCCAATGATACGCGGACTATGGCGAAGAAATACAGGAAAGATTTTAAAAAAGACGTTATCATCATGGAGCTGCAGGTTGCTTTTGCTGAATACAGCAAATTGAACAAACTGGATAACCAATAACAGCTCTGAGTTTATTACATTTGAAATAAAAAGAATTGGATTATATAGACAGAAATATTGAATTTTTTAAAGGAAGGAAAATTTTTCTTTTCTTTATTTTCCTGTTCAATACCTTCTTTTCCCAACAGACTGTTACGGGCCGTATCACAGATAATGATGGCGAGACTATCAGCTCTGTGATTGTCATCAATATGTCTACCGATCAAAAAACATACTCTAATACAGCAGGTATTTTTGCTATTGAAGCTTTCCCCAATGACGAGCTGAGGTTTGTAAAAGAAGGCTTCAACAGGGGCTCAAAAAGAGTGCTTACAAACGGTATTAATTCAGAGCTTATGATTACCCTTATTCCGATACCAAAAGACGTTGGAGAAGTAAAAGTGGTGAGAAAACCAACAGGAGATCTTGCTGTAGATTCCAGATTAGCTGCCAGAGAAGATAAAGGTGAAAGAGTGAGACAGGCGGTAGGGCTTCCTCAGCCTGTAGGAAAAATGAGGGAAAGGCCTGCTGAGGTTAAGAAGGTTTTACTGCCGATACTTTTAGGATCGCTGGATGTACAGGGAGCTTTTGACCTGATCAGCGGTAAGGCAAGGAGGCAGAAAAGGAAGTACAGATATGATGATCTTCAGACGGATATTACCTGGGTAACAGATAGAGTAGATAAAAGTTATTTTACGGAGGTAGGAATTCCTGCAGATAAGGTTTCTGAATTTATAGAATTTTCATTTGCCCAACAACCTCTGGTTCGTAGTTACGTAAGATCCAAAAATATATCCGGTGTTTTACTGAAAATGGAAGATCTGATTCCTGTTTATGTTGAACGTCTGCAGCAGCGTAAAAACCAGGAATAATGTTAAAAATTCTTAAAAAGGGAATGGAAATTGATGTAGATGTAACTTAAATATGCATCAAATCAATATTTTATGAACAAAAATAGTATCGCAGTAGCAATAGCGGCATTAGGCTTCGTTATTGGACTTACCTTTTTAGGCAATGCTGTCAAGAACAGAAATAAATCCGAAAATACAATAGCTGTGACAGGACTTGGAACGAAACAGTTCGTATCTGATCTTATTACCTGGTCCGGAAGTTTTTCTAAAAATAACATAGATTTAAAATCAGCTTATGATGAGCTGGCATTGGACCGGAAGGTGATCCATGATTATCTGACCTCAAAAGGAGTGAAAGAAAATGAGATTGTCTTTTCTTCTGTAGATATTCAAAAACAGTTCAGAAGCTATAACGATTCCAACGGAAACTATGTACAGGGAGAGTTTTCAGGCTATAATCTAACACAGAAAGTCTCTATTGAAAGCAAAGATGTGGCAAATATTGAAAACCTTTCCAGAAACATTACCGAGATCATCAACCGCGGTATCGAATTTACGTCTTCTTCACCTTCCTATTTCTATACCAAGCTGGCTACAGTAAAGCAGGAAATGATTGCAAGTGCTACAAAAGATGCTAAGGAAAGAGCAGAAAAAATTGCAGAAAACTCAGGAAGCAGCCTGGGCAGCCTTAAAAAAGCAACGATGGGAGTGATTCAGATTACTGCACCCAATTCCAATGAAGATTATTCCTACGGTGGAACATTCAATACTTCTTCCAAAGAAAAAGAAGCCAGTATTACCATAAAACTTGAATATCAGGTGAATTAGAACTAAAAATATCATAATCCTCAAAGAGTTTTAAAAGACATAAAGATAAAACGCCGGAGAATATTCTTCGGCGTTTTTATATTTTAATGATCCACATATCATCATTTTTTATAATTAATTTATCCATTCACAAATAATGGTGAAGTTATCTTGTTTGTCATTATTGGAGGTATACAACTTAAATATACGGCTTGCATTTTTTGGAATTTTTGCAGAAGAAGCAATTACACCAATTTTAAAAGCCTCCCCGGCTTGTAATACTTTTGGATAACTATCCACAATACAATCGCTTGCAGCCGACCGGATGGAATTTATAAATATTGTTTTATCTGACTTATTTTGTCCCAATATCTCAAATTTTTCATTGGAGAGCTTAACAGCAGCGGTGTTTAATAAAAGTCCGGAATTGTTGGTCGTGGTGTTAATCTGTACACTTCTTTCTGAGATTTTTTCACTTTGTAAGGTTTGCCCTGCAGGTTTTAGGCTGATTAACAGGGTATCGGTTGGTAATTTTGAAAGATGAAGAGTTGTCGATTGGTCTATATAATAAGAATTTACAAAGTTTAAATATATTTTCCTTCTGGAATAATTGGCTTTTACAATAGCAGTAGCTACCCCTCTGTAATCAGTTAATATTGAATCTATTAGTATTGAAGCCGGAATTTTATTCTGATTATTCATTTTATTATATTTCCTGAGCTTAATAGGTTTTGATGTTAAAATAACCTTATACGATGGAATAGCCTCGTTAATTTCATCGACCAATTTAATAACAATTTTTTTCTGAGTAGTATTTTGTGAATACAGAACAGTATTTGCCAATAATATGCTCATCAAAAGGGTGATAATTTTAATCATAACATTTTGTTTTATAGATTATTAAAGGTAGTTAAAAAATCCTTACCATCATTTTTTATACTTTTGAATTTATAGCAGAGGCCATAACTTTAAGTATTAGGTTAAAAGAAAAAAAGAAAGGGATAATTTTAGAGTAGAGAATCTTTATCCTGGAGAATAATAAATATTTAAAGAGAAGTGATGAATAAAAAATAAACTTCCCTGTTTTGCCATTTTAAAGTTGACCTAAAAAATAATGCAAAAAAGGGAAGCCTTCATTGAGTGGAAATTATATTTTAATGATATACTACATCATAAATTTCTTCTTTGATCTCCTTCAGGTGTTCAGGGGCATAGTTCGCAAGCAGCCACAGATCTAATGGCTTTTTGCCTTCACCATAACTGGGCTGTACATACATTTCATCAATCAGGGTGAATCCGTTTTTCTGATAAAAAGCATAGCGTCTTTTAGCATCTTCTCCCAAATGATCCGGCTCTATTTCCAGAACAATTCGGGGATAAGTTTTAAACAGGTATCCTGTAATGTGTGATCCTAGCTTTTGGCTTCTGAAGGTCTCAAAAACCTCAAAATGTTCTACAAAAACATAAGAACTCAGTTCCCAGATGATCAGGTATCCTATCGTCTGTGAATTGTGCAGTACAGAGATTACTTTTACATGAGGATTGGAAAAAAGAGCAGTAAATTGATTCCAGTCTCTTCGCTCGTCTTCAGGAAAAGTTGAGGTATAAGAAGAGTAGATTTCCTGAACTCTATAGTCTTCAGCGGTAGTAATTGGTAAAAATTCCATAATTATAAATCAAAAACACTGGGTCTTCTGGTAATAAAAATATCTTTGATCCAAAGCGTGAAAGCCAATCCAAGATAGATCAGAAAGAAGAAGCCGGCAGTGGCAAAAGTTGAATAGATAAAGAATATCCTTAGCTTGGATACAGGAATTCCCAGTTTAGCCCCGGTTCTCGTAAGAACACCGAACCATTCTCTTTCCATCTTATGGCGGATATTATCAAACATTTGAAGATTCTTTTAAAAGTTTAAATCCAATACTGCAATTTAAGCAATTTTTTTCGGTACACGAGTTTTTGTAATGATAAATCAGGCTCTGGCTTTCCAAAGCATTTTTACAGTTCAGACCTATTTTTTTCCATCCGGAGGTTATCGTATTTTTTTCAGTGGTTATATTCCGGTAAAAGTCAAGGACTTCACCTGCAATTTCTTCTTTATGGTATTTATGGTAGGTATATTTTAAAGGTAAAACTGTATTCAGGATAACCAGTTCAATAAAATCTCTGCTCAAAATTTTGGGCTGAACCTTTGAGATTGTTCCGAAATTAAAATGACAATCCCAGTATTCCGATGCTTTGATGGGTGAGAATACATGATACAATTCTTCCGTACTTTCCGCCCTGATGAGTTTTGAAAATAAATTCTGGTGTTGGTAATAAAGATCGGCCAGCTGAGAGAGACGGATAGTAGGGAAATTAGGAGGACGCAGGCGTAAAAATTTAGGATGAAATTTCAGATCAGTAATATTGAACTTCTTCTTAATAAATTCAAATTCCCGTTTCCAGAGCATCATTTGCCCGTCCATAGGTTGATCAAGCCATCCTGCAACTCCGAAAAACAAGGATTCAAGCTGTATTTCATTCTGCCGGATTTTATTGATGATACTAAAATCAATGCTTTCTGCAATCTGTCTGAAGATATGAGCATTTACTTTTAAACCGAAAGAGTAGGCTAGACTGTGAAAAAGTACCGCCTCAAAATTGTTTTTATGAAGATCCAGACTCTTTTCCAGTTCCAGAGATTTTTCATCCAGTTTTTTCAGGATATTCTCTTCATGAAAAGCAATCGGAATTTTAGCAGGATTGAAAATATTTTCACAGGGAATGAAAGTCTTACCACTTACCAGCTTTTCATATTTCCAGAGAACATTTTCATCAATATGATCTTTCAATTCCAGAGTGGGAACATTTCGCCGGCTGAGGTCATCAATTTCTGCATCGTTCAGGAATACCACATGAAGAATAATATTCTGGTAATTAGGATCTGTGGAGTGATTGTGAAAGATCCAGTCCGAGGTTCTTATGTGTAGCTCTATATTTCCGGCAATCAGAAGCCCTTTTGTTTTAATCTGGGCGTCTAAGAAATCAGGACCAGCATTCGTATTCCATTTCCCGTAATGGATGATTTCAACAGGGTTCCCCTCAGTGTCTCTGAAGTCAAAATGTTGGAAAATTTTATAATTCCAAAGATATTGAAGGAGTTTTTCTGTCATAAGTGCTAGCATAAAAATACTCTAAATAACAGATATTTCGTAACCGCTTTTTGAAATTTTCAGCAGTTGTTCTATACATTTCTTTATTAAGAGAAAGAATGTTTTTCAGATCTTATTTTTTAATTTATTCTTTCATTATACTTTAGGTTTTAGATAAAAATTATACAAATTATCTGTGGGCTGTGCTATAAAGAAATATCTCCCGTTTTCACAGGAGATATTCACTATTTTATGCTTGTTTACCGTATTGTCAGTTGATTCCTGCAACGGTTTCTTTCTTGAAATTTTCTATGGTTGTTCTGTACATTTCCTCATAGATCGGAAGAATGTTTTTCAGATCAAACTTGATCGCCTGGTCTTTGGCATTCTGCTTCATCTGGGTTAAAAGCTCATCATTGCTCAGGAGCTTGATCGTATAATTGCTCATGGCTTCCACATTTCCGATCTCAGCAAGGAATCCGGTTTCTCCCTGAATGTTTACCTCAGGAATTCCGCCCGCATTGGAACTGATGACCGGAGTATAAGCAGCCATGGCTTCCAAAGCAGCCAAACCAAAACTTTCCTGTTCTGAAGGAAGAAGAAATACATCGGAAAGCTGTAAAATTTTATACAGGTCATTTACTTTTCCTAAAAGACGGATCTTGGAAATAAGATCAGGATTTTCCTCCAGAAACTGATTAACCTTTTCCATATCCGGACCTTCACCAATGATGATCAGTTTTGATTTTACCTTTTTCTCTACATTCTTGAAGATCTGAAGCACTTCTTCCACGCGTTTTACCGGACGTAAATTGGAAACGTGAATCAGGATTTTTTCGTCAGGATTGGCAAACTGTGTTCGCTGGCATTCCGAACAGTCATCAAATTCAGAATTATCAATAAAATTGGTAATAACCTGAATCTCTTTTTTGATATTGAAAAACTGAAGGGTATCTTTTTTCAGACTTTCAGAAACAGAAGTGATAGCATCTGACTGATTAATGGAAAACTCCACAGCATGTTTGTAGCTTGGATGTTGTCCCACCAGCGTAATATCTGTTCCGTGAAGGGTGGTTACCAAAGGTATGTCATTATTGTCTTCTTTCAGCATCTGTTTGGCGGTGAATGCTGCATATGCATAAGGAATAGCATAATGAGCGTGAAGCAGATCCAGCTTATAAAGATTCACGACACGATAGATCATCGAACTTAAAGCAATATCATAAGGCTGATACTGGAAAAGCGGATAAGTCTGAACATTTACCCTGTGAAAGAAAATATTGGGATTGGTGATGTCTAATCTTGCGGGAAGCGCTGAGCTGATGAAATGTACTTCATAGCCTTTATTAGCAAGAGACATTCCGAGTTCTGTTGCTACAATTCCGCTTCCTCCGTAGGTTGGATAGCAAAGTATGCCTATTTTCATTAGATTATTGTTGTTTTGATGTTGATGAAACGGTTGTGTTCACGCCGGCATTAAGGTCTATACCCATACCTGCTTTAAGCTGGTCGTTAACCAGAACAGGCAGTCTGCCCCAGATTTTTGTCTTTCCATTCAGAGCATTGGCTGCAGCTGTCATTGAATCGTCATTGTTTTCGTAAGATACAAGAACAGTAGACACATTTGAAATATCAATGTCTTTCAGCGCGTAAGCACTTCCGAACACATTTAAAATAACGTTTTGTTTTTTGGTAAGGTCAGCTAGTATTTTCTTTGATTCTGCTGAAATCTTATAAGGTTTATAAGCCGTTGAATTATCTTTATGGAAACCAACGATTACCATTGATCCTGCAGGAATAGCATTGATTTCACTGGCTTTTTTGATCATAACATTAGACCCAAGCTGATTAGCGAATGTTTGATACGGAGCTTCTTCCAATGGAACGTAATAGACCTGCTTTCCTGTAACAGGAAGTAATTTCTTGTCGTCTTTTAATAAAGTCAGAGCATTGGCATAAAGATTCTGAACAAGGGTTTTATGAGAGTCATTGTTCAGGTCGCTGTTGATATTTTCCGGGTTTTTTGGTGTGTATTTGTCAAGGCCGAGAAAATATTTCGTCAATAAAATTTTCTTTACACTTTCTTCTACTCTGGATTGTGAAATTTCACGATTATCAATAGCTTTCTGGATTAATTTTTTTCCTTCGGAAACTCCTTGGGAGAATAGCATGATATCATTTCCTGCCTTAAACGCTAAAGCATCAAGTTCACCCGGTTTATATTTATTGGCTACAGCACCCATATTTAATGCATCAGTGATAATTAAACCTTTATAGCCTAATTTATCTTTCAGTAATCCTGTAATAATATTTTTAGAAACCGAAGCAGGAATGCCTTTTCCGGATTCTAAGCTCGGAACATATAAATGGGCTACCATCACTCCTCCGATTCCTTTATCCATTAAAGCTTTAAAAGGAGCCAGCTCAACAGTGTTCAGTCTGTCTAAGTTATGGGAAACAACAGGCAGATCAAGGTGAGAATCTGTACTGGTATCACCATGTCCCGGAAAATGCTTGATGGCAGCGAGGATGGTATTATCCTGAAGACCGTTGGAATAGGATAGGGCAGAGCTGATGACATTATCTACTTCCGATCCGAAGCTTCTGTTTCCGATGATCGGGTTGCCTGGGTTGGTATTAACGTCAACAACCGGCGCAAAGTCCCAGTTGATCCCCATTCTGTGACAGTCGTCAGCAATTTTGGCAGACATCTGGTAAATAAGGCTCTTATCCTGAATAGCACCAAGAGTCATAGCCCATGGAAATTTATGAGCTGTAGCGATCCTCTGGAACAATCCCCATTCAGCGTCCATTCCGATCATCATCGGAACTTTGGATTTCTGTTGAAATTCATTCACCAGACTGATTTCTCTGGCAGCGTCATCCTGCATCAGGATCAGACCTCCAATCTTATCATTAACCACGATGTTTCTTACCTGCTCAATATAGCCTTCGCCTTTATTCGTGTACAATGCTACGATAAACAGCTGGCCCAGCTTTTCATCCTGGGAAAGTGATCTGTAGGTCTTGTCTACCCAGTGATGGGCCTTTTTCAGATCGTCTTTGGAAAGGTTTTTGGGCTGGTACTGTGCTTTGGCAGCAGGGCTTATGAATGCACAAATAAAGAGGGAAGTATATATTAATTTCTTCATGATCTTTTCTATAAGAACAAAAATACAATTAAAAAAATGATGAAAAACAAAGTTTTTGAAATTTTTGGTATATGATTTGAATACGCTATATAAATAATAACTAAACTTTTATGAAAATGAAAAAAATAATTCCATTTTTACTTCTTGCCTTTGCAACATTGTTTGTGTACAGTTGTGATAATAAGGATGATGTAGTGGGGGATGGAGATACCTATTCCAGAATGAGAGATATCACAGGATCATTAACCAATGCAAACGGTTATGCATTTACACAGGGAATTAATATTGAAGCAACAGATGTAGTCCTGGTATATAGAGCAGCTGGTAATGCATGGCAGCAGATTCCAAAATCTGTATACCTTCCCAATGTAACGGGTATGCCGAACAACAGAGTATTTGATTATAATTTTGTTTTTGATTCTCAGAACGTACAAATCAGAGTTGATGATGAAAATTTCGATCTTGATACACAGTTGACACCAACTGAGAGAGCCGATTATTTAAATAATCAGAGATTCAGAATTGTACTGGTTCCGGCTTCAGCAAGCAAGAATGCAGCAACAGTAGATACAAGTGATTATAATGCCGTAGTAAAATATTATAATCTGGATGAAACTAAGGTAAAAACTACCAAAGTGAATTAATTAAGAATATCTTTTCAGTTTTTTATAATTAAAAAAGCCTCAGGAGCAATCCTGGGGCTTTTGATTTTTTAGTCATAAAGAAAGATATAATAATATAAAATACTAGTGCTTAAGATAAAAACAACGCGATCTTGTTTATCTTTGAAACATCGGCTGCTATTTAACCCGAATTGAGATTGGTTCTATTTTTGTAAAAATGGAGGTATTTGAACTTTTTTCAACATACTTCTTAGGAGCACTCTGTTCATAGAATTTAATACATTATTCAAATTCAAGGTAAGCTCCGTAGGAGCGACCTGATAATTATATTGATTAACATGTCATTCTTGATTTTACAGAGGTTTTCAGTATTTATAACTAAAAGTAACTTCCAGCCTCCTTCTTCCATCTTCCAACCTTTTATATTTAAACTCCTTAACCCGAATTCAGGTTATTTACTTTAGAAATGCATGATTTTTTTCTCTTCTTCTAATAATGATTGGGCATAAAAAAAGCTCCAGAAATCTGAAGCTTGTATTATTTTTATTTAATTATCATTGTCATCCAGCAGATGTCCGAAGAAGTCTTTTTTTGTCTTCAGATAGCCTTTGCTTATTTCATTGGCCGGAATCTGTAAAGGAATCCGTGAATTAAGGTGTACATTGCTTTCTGTTACATATTTTACCTTTTCAGGATTGTTTGTCAGCAAATTGACATCTTTTACATCTAACAGATTAAGGATCTCAATAGCCACTCCGAAATTTCGGTCATCAGCAGGAAGTCCCAGTTCCAGATTTGCCTGTACAGTGTCCAATCCTTTTTCCTGAAGCGAGTAGGCTTTCAGCTTATTGATGATTCCTATATTTCTTCCTTCCTGACGAAGATAAATAATCATTCCTCCGTTCTCATGGATATATTTCATTGCGGCATCCAATTGTTGTCCGCATTCGCATTTTTTTGAGTGAAAAACCTCTCCGGTAATGCATTCTGAATGAAAACGTACGTTCACCGGTTTTGTGAAGTCTGTATTTTCTGCTACGATGGCCATGTGGGGCATCCAGTCATTTTCGTTTTCAGAGAAAGCGATCATTCGGAAAGTCCCGTGCTCTGTGGGAACATTGGCTTCCGCCTGAATTTTAATCATTAATACTGCAGTTAATTATTAATTTTTCAAAGAATCTTCAATAACAGAGATATTCGTTTTCAGACGAACCAGATACCTGTTAAGAACCTCATTGTCATCCTTTTCAATATTCTGTCTGAGTTTTTGAATTTTCTTATATGATTTTTCGAAGCTTTTAATCGCTCTGTTTTTCCCGTTTAAATTATTAGCGTCAATAGCATACAGATAATTCTGAAGGCTGTATTTTAAGCTTGTTATCTCTTCATTCAGACCATCATTCTTAAACTTTGGAAAAGTAGAAATAAGGTTTGAGATTTCAGAAGCGTTAACATTTTCTTTGATATTGATATCAAAACTCTTCTTTGAGCCTCTGTCTGAATCAGAGCCTTTAGTTTCGCTATAAAAATTATTGGACAGCGGAGAAAGGTTAAGCTTTTCCGTTGCACAGGAAGTGATGATGATTAGTACTCCAAAAAAAAATAGTTTTTTCATTTCTGTTGCCCCTTTTGATAGAGGATTGGGTTAAGACTTTCATCGTTATACATTTTCATTTGTTTGTATACCTTCATCTTAACTTTACCGTTTTCAATATCAGCAAGCAACTGATCTATAGAAGTGGATAGGTCTTCTTTCTGGGTAAGCAGTACATCCAGTTTTGCCTGGCAGTTTGCACGGTGCTCTTCAGAAGCGGAATCTCTATTAGCTTCTAATGACATATGATAAACCTTTAATGCAAGAATTGATAACCTGTCTACTGCCCAAGCGGGAGTTTCTGTATTGATTTTTGCATCAGGTTCAGGAGTTATATTTTCAAACTTTCTAAGGAACCAGCCGTCGATATATTCTACCAGATCTGTTCTTTTCTGGTTAGAAGCATCAATTGTTCTCTTCAGTTGAAGAGCTTCAGCAGGATCGATATTTTCATCTCTAATAATATCTTCTAAATGCCATTGAACGGTATCAATCCAGTTCTTTGCATACAAAATCCGTTCCAAACTGTCTTTTTCAAACGGGTTATTAATTAGAGTGTTAACGTCATCAGACACGTGATAGTCTTCAATAGATTGATTGAAGACTTTCCATGCAGTTTCAGTGAAATTCATTAATTCTGGGGCTTTTTAGTTGCTGGAAGAATTATTATTTGAGTTAGAAGACGTTTTGTTTTCTGAGCCAGGTTGTTTGTCTTCTTCCTTTACCGCATCTTTAAATTCTTTGATCCCTGAGCCTACTCCTCTCATTAGTTCCGGAATTTTCTTTCCTCCGAAAAGTAAGACCAAAAGTATGGCTACGATCAGAACGTGCTGCCAAGATAAGGCAAGTATTGTTAGTGTATTCATCTCTTAAAATTTTTGCAAAGTTACGCTTTTTTTAATATGAAATCCAACCTAATGGATCAACTGGTGTACTTCCGTTCCATACTTGGAAATCAAGGGTATAAGCACCGTCAAAATCCTGAGCAACGGTACCCACTGGCGTACCGGCAGAAACCTGCTGTCCTTTGGAGACACTTACGCTTCCTAAGTTGGAATAGATCGTAAAATAGGTTCCGTGTTTCACAATAACGGTTTTTGTTCCGTCACTGTTAGCCATTACTGAAGAAACAGACCCCGGATATACAGACTTCGCGCGTGTTCCTGAAGGAACTGAAATTTTAACACCGTTATTTTCTTCCGTAATATTTTTGAAAACCGGGTGCGGCTGTCTTCCAAATCGGTGGGTAATCTGTCCGGCTCTGTCTGCTGGATATCCCAATCTCCCTTTGCTCTCTGCAAAACTACTTCCGGCAGGAGCTGCAGACACCCCGTAATTGGTCATCGCTTTAGTTTCTGCGGCTTTTTTCTCTTCTTCTTTTCTCTTGGCAAGGGCTGTTTCTGCTGCTTTGGCTGCTGTTAGTTTTTCTGCAGCTTCTTTGGCTCTGGCATTCGCTTCGTCATATGCTTTTTTAGCGGCAACTCTTCTGGCTTCGTCTTTGGCATTAGCTTCAGCTCTTGCGGCTTCTTCGCTTCGTTTTTTCTCTTCTTCAGCTCTTTTAGCGGCGAGTTCAGCTGTTTTTTTAGCTTCTGCTTCAGCGAGTTTTCTTTCTCTTTCAAGAGCTTCTGCTTTTGCTTTTGCTTCTGCTTCAATTCTTGCTTTTTCTCTTTCAGCAGCAAGTTTGGCAAGACGTATTTTTTCAGCTTCGGCTTTCTTTCTGGCTTCTTCTTCAGCTTTTGCTATTCTGATTTCTTCAGCAATAATTGCTCTGATCTGCCCCTCTATTACTTTATTCTGAGCCTGCTTTTGTCTAAGTTCAGCCGTAAGTTTTGATTCGTTCTTCTTGAAATCTTCCACCAACTGTTCCTTTTGGGCTCTTTCCGCATTAATGGTCGTAAGATCTTTCTGCTGGTTCACCAGAAGATTTTCTTTTTCCTTAACGGAGGTTTGCTTTTGAGCAATGGATTTTTTAATCTGATTAGCGGCATCAGTAATTTCAGAAGCTTTTTTATCCTGGTAATCAGAATACTGTTTCAGGTATTGTACTCTTCTGATGGCCTCGCCTAAATTTTTGGCAGAAAGAATGAAGGTTACTTTGTTCTGTACCCCTTTGTTTTTATAAGCATTTACAAGAACTTCCGCATAATTCTTTCTAAGAACGGCCAATTCTTTGTTCTGGCGGTTAATTTCCAGCTGACGCAGATAAATCTCATCTTCAATAAATCTTTTTTCTTTCTGAGTATTGGAATACACCTTTTCTCTTAAAGATAATTTTTTATTAACGTTGGTAAGATAGGCTACTGAAAGTTTAGATTCGTTTCTTGTTTTCGCTAAATCTGTATTTATTTGTGCAATTTGTTTTTTAAGTTCGGCATTCTGCTTCTGAAGCTGTTCCTTGTTCTGCTGCCCCTGATGCAGTCCGAACATCAAAATACCTATTAAAAAGCTAAATTTTCTAATCATTTAATCTCAATTTTCTTGTAACTGGATGGTACAGAATAAGGTGTTTCCATCCTCGAAAAGTCAAATTTCGTATTTTCCAGTAAAATCTGACTAGATTTTGAGCCTTTTATAATTATTTTAACATTTTTTGGAAGACGGATTCCGTTGTATTCATTCCAGTTGCTGTAAGAAATTTCCAGTTCATCAGAAGACAGAACATCCTTTAAATTAACGCTCAGCAAATCATAATTGGTATCATAGAGCAGAACAATTTTATATTCCCTTGTTTTTTCATCGGTAACAATCTTCTGGTTGGCATTGGAGACCATTTTAAACCCCTGTGCATTTTGGGTTAATGTAAAATTTGAATCATTGATTTTAACAAAAGTTCTTCCCATCAGAATTTTTTCCAGGGATTTATAATCGATGAAGTTTACATTCAGTAAATTATTGAGGTAATCAAAATCTGAATCGATATATGTTTTACTGGTCTTATCCTGGCCTTTAATCCCCTCCGGAGTAGCAATTCCTCTGGCTACATTAAATAGAAGGGCCTGAAGGTTCATCCAGACTTTTTTATCATTTTCAATATAAATGGTAGCATCAAGAGTCGGAATAAAGCTCCCTGTCTGTACGTTTACTTTACTGTTTATTTTAATCTGCTCAAATTTGGGAGGGATAAGCACATGTTCAAAAAAGGTGTATTTGTCTCTCACAGATTCACCGTCATCTTTGGATTTTCTACCATCTTCTGAAACTACAGTGCTGTCCTGCACATTGCCGCTGTTGTTTTTTGCGGCATTTCTTGTTTTGCACGATGATAAGGTAAGAAGTACTAAAAGTATCAGGATACAGTTTTTCATGTGTTTATCTTTCAGATTAAAGAATACTTTGCAATATTAACGCCAAACCACACAAAATCTTTTGTGTGGCTTGGATTATCTTGTTTGGGAATAATAAGTTTTGGTTTATTTAGATAAAAAATCCAGTACGGAATAATCACCTAAAGAAATTTCTCTTGCAACACCGAAATACTGCGCCGAATTTCCAATCATGGAATTGGAAAGATTTCCGTGATTGATTCTTGTATTCTCCTGAATCAGGGAATTCTCAATATTGGAGTTAACAATTATTGTATTATTTCCTAATGATACTCCCGGGCCTACTTTTGAGTTGGATATTTTTACATTCTCTCCAATAAAGCAAGGCTGGATAATCAGTGAATTTTCAATAACAGCCGAAGCAGGATATTTCATCATTTCTTCTCTTTCGTATTCAAGAATTTTGCTGTTGGTTTCTACGGTTGCATTTTTGTTTCCGCAGTCCATCCAGTCATTTACCTTTCCTAAAGTGAATTTTGCCCCTTTGGCTCTTAAGTTTTCCAAAGCCATGGTTAATTGGTATTCACCGCCGTTTTTAATATCGTTATCAATGATATGGTTGATCTCATCCATCAGCTTTTCAGCACTGTTGAAATAATAGATCCCGATGATGGCAAGATCAGAAACAAAAGTCTGAGGTTTCTCTACGAAATCTGTAATAAAACCGTAATTGTCCAGTTTTACCACACCAAAAGCAGACGGATCTTCTACACTTTTCACCCAGATCACACCATCTGAATTTTTATCCAGCTGGAAGTCTGCACGGAAAAGAGTATCTGCAAAGGCAATGACCACATCTCCCTGCATGGAAGCTTCTGCACACTTGATAGCATGAGCTGTTCCCAGAGGATCATTCTGATAGTATATGCTTCCTTTTGCACCCAGTTTTTCTGCGATATGGATTAACGATTTTTCGATCTCAGGTCCGAAATCTCCGATGATAAATGCTACTTCTTCAATAGGTTCTCCCGCTACTTTAGCAATATCTTCCACCAGTCTCTGAACAATTGGTTTTCCGGCAATAGGAATAAGAGGTTTGGGAACAGTAAGAGTATGTGGACGTAATCTGGAACCGCGTCCAGCCATAGGAACAATTATTTTCATAGACTATTTAAGAATGTTTTTTATGTTAGTTAGTTTGATTTGTAAGGTTAAAGATAGCAATTAAAACCTTCCGTATGATATGATTTATATCCGTGGAAAATTGTTAATTAATAACAGGCTTGAAAAGCATCAAATTAAAGACCAAAGCCTAAGACCTTTTTATAATTCTGGATAATATCGCCTTTTCCTTATAAGCTACCAGTCCTATAAAAAGAAGAAGGAACAGGTTACTCACCAGATAATTGGTTCTGAACTCATAAAAAGACAGCAGTGAGAACCCGACAGTAAAGGCCAAATACATTAATATTTTCCCTGTATTATAATGGATAGGGTACTGTTTCTGCCCCCATACATAGGAAATAATCATCATCGACATGAAGGTTACCAAGGCAGCAACTGCACTGGCCCAATATCCGTACTTTGGAATGAACAGGAAGTTGATGAGGATCGTAATACATGCTCCTATGATTGATATATAGAGTCCTACCCGTGTCTGATCTGATAGCTTATACCATATAGACAGGTTAAGATATATTCCTAAAAATAAAGCGCCCAGCATTACAAAAGGAATGATTTCAATTCCTTCATAATAAAGCGGATTTCCTAGGTATTTTTCAGAGATCCACTGAAGGTTGACCATCAGCCCCATATAAATAATGCAGCTGCAAATGACGAAAACATCCATCAGTACGGCATACGTTTTATGAGAGTCTTTATTCTTAAAGCTTGAAAAGAAATAAGGTTCAATACCCAGCTGATAAGCCTGCCTGAAAACAGTAATAAAAGTTGCTATTTTATACACAGCTCCATAAACCCCTATCTGATGACGGGCCTGGTTCTCCGGAAGTAAATATTTCAAAAACTGTCTGTCCAGGGTCTGATTAACAATACCTGCTAATCCTGCAATCATTACAGGCCATGAATAGTTCATAATCCTTTTCCATAAATTGAAATCGAATTTGGAGATGCTGAAGCTGAAAAATTCCTTTCCTACAATTAAAAGAGTGATGATACTTTGGATAAGGTTGGCCACAAAAACATAACCTACCCCGAAATCCGGATTGTATTTCAGTCCGAATATGCCTTCAGGATGCTTAGGAAGCCATCGGATAAAAAATACAACCAGCAGGAAATAAACTACAGAACCGGCTACCTTGGAAAGCATATACTTAAAAGGTTTGCCCTGAAGTCTTAATATTGCAGACGGAATCGTGGAAAAAGCATCTAATGACAGAATGAATAAGAAAATGATAAGAAAATTGACCTGATCCGGAGTTTCAAAGGCCTGCGCCAACTGATACCTGAATACATACCCTAAGATAAGGTAAATAAGACCTACGCTGATGATACTTACCGAGCAAGTGGAGATTAATGTTTTTTTATCAATATTATCCTCCTGTGCAAACCTGAAAAAAGAAGTTTCCATACCATGGGTGAGTAATACGGTAATTACCCCTGCAATGGAATACCAGTCTACAAAGGGAGACGATGCAGCAGGTCCAAAAAATTTTGTGACAATGGGTGCGACGATGAAAGGAAAAATACGCACCAATACAGAACTCAGTCCATATACAGCAGTCTGCCCAAATAATTTCTTATACAAATCGAAAATTTTATGCAAATGTAAATATTTAGAAATTGATTTTTAACGAGCGTCTTTAAATTCATTCATAAATCTTAATTTTGTTTTTTATAGAAGCTGAAGAGTAGAAGCTGGAACTCTGTAATGACATTTTATATTGACAGCACAAAACTTTTCTGGCTTCTGATATGTAACATCTAATTTCTAAAAAGTACAATGAAAATCCTTATCAAAAATGTAAAAATCGTTAACGAGGGCCAAATCTTTGATGGCGATGTTTTAATAGAAAATGACCTCATCTCTAAAATAGATTCCCAAATTTCCGAAGATGCAGACCAGATTATTGACGGCTCCGGAAAATATCTTCTTCCGGGTGTTATTGATGACCAGGTACATTTCAGAGAACCGGGACTGACGCACAAAGGAGATATTGAAAGTGAATCCAGAGCAGCGATTGCAGGAGGAATAACCAGTTTTATCGATCAGCCGAATACGGTTCCTAATGCAGTTACGCAGGAGTTATTGGCCGATAAATACGAGATCGCTTCTCAAAAAGCATATGCCAACTACGGTTTTATGATGGGAGGAACCAATGATAACCTTGAAGAAGTTTTAAAGACCAATCCCAGAAATGTTCCGGGAATTAAGTTGTTTTTAGGTTCCTCTACAGGAAATATGCTGGTTGATAATCCTGAAACTCTTGAGAATATTTTCAGCAGCACAAAAATGCTGATTGCTGTTCATTGTGAAGATGAAGCAACAATTAAAGCCAATACTCAAAAATATATTGATGAATACGGTGAAGATATTCCTGTAAAATTCCATCATCTGATCAGAAGTGAAGAAGCCTGCTATAAATCTTCTTCAAAGGCGATTGAACTGGCGGAAAAAACAGGAGCAAGACTTCATGTTTTCCATCTTTCAACAGCAAAAGAGACTGCACTTTTCAGAAATGATATTCCGTTAAAAGATAAAAAAATTACTGCAGAGGTTTGTGTTCATCATTTAACATTTACCAATGAAGATTATGAAACCAAAGGCGGTTTAATCAAATGGAACCCTGCAGTAAAAACCCAACAGGATAAAGATGGTCTTTGGGAAGCTCTTCTGGACGGAAGAATTGATGTGATTGCAACTGATCATGCGCCGCATACTGCTGAGGAAAAAGAGAATAAATATTTAAAATGTCCATCCGGGGCACCTCTGGTACAGCATTCTTTGCCCGTGATGCTGGAGAATTACAGAAATGGTAAAATATCTCTGGAAAAAATCGTTGAAAAAATGTCCCATAATCCGGCCATTCTTTTCAGAGTTGAAAAAAGAGGATTTATTAAAGAAGGCTACAAAGCAGATTTGGTTTTAGTAGATTTAAATGCAGACTGGACCGTTGCCAAAGATAACCTTCTGTACAAATGTGGCTGGAGCCCGTTGGAGGGAATGAATTTACATTCTAAAGTAACCCATACCTTTGTGAACGGACATCTTGTTTTTGACAACGGGAAGATAGCCGAAGGGAAATTCGGGGAAAGGCTGCTTTTTGAAGTGGAATAAAATTCGGAAAGACAAAAACATAAAAAAGGCCAATCTGCATATCGCAGATTGGCCTTTTCATTTTATCAGATTATTACTTTTTGGGTTTAACACCCATATGAAATGTCAGTTTTCCACCTTTCATCATCTCTGAATGTTTTAATGTAAAATCTTTGATCTCTTTGCCGTTTAAAACAACTTTCTGAACGTATACATTTTTCTGGCTTTGGTTGATGGCTTCAATCTCAAAAATCTTTCCGTTTTCCAGGTTAAGGATGGCGTGATCAACAGCCGGACTTCCTATTGAATAGTCTTCAGATCCCGGAGCTACAGGATAAAGGCCAAGTGAGCTTAAAATATACCAGGCACTCATCTGTCCTGCATCATCGTTGCCACCAAGACCATCCGGAGTGGCTTTATACTGCATTTCCAGAATACGTCTGATCTGAGCCTGTGTTTTCCACGGCTGCCCTGCCCAGTTATAAAGATAAGCCACATGATGAGCAGGTTCGTTGCCATGAACATAGCCGCCGATAATTCCTTCGCGGGTAATATCTTCTGTATCAGCAAAAAACTCATCAGGAAGATGCATGGTGAACAGTTCATCCAGTTTTGACGCAAATTTTTTCTTTCCGCCCATCGCATTGATCAGCTCATTAGGGTTTTGTGGGACAAAGAAACTGTAGTTCCATGAGTTTCCTTCAATGAAGCCCTGTCCGTGGGTGCTCAATACATCAAAATCTTTTTTGAAGCTTCCGTCTGCCAGACGAGGTCTCATAAAGCCTATGCCTGGATCAAAATTATTTTTCCAGTTCTCAGATCGTTTGATAAACTGATTGTAGATCTCTGTTTCTCCCAGGTGTTTGGCAAGTTGTGCAATGGCCCAGTCGTCGTATGCATACTCTAATGTATTGGAAACGGATGTTCCATTTTTTTCAGCAGGAATATATCCTTTATCAATATAATATCCTATTCCTTCATAATCTCTTTTGTTGGCGGTAGCAATACAGGCTTTTAATGCTTCTTTGGCATCACCGTTGTAATTTCCTTTGATAATGGCATCTGCAACAACGCTTACGCTGTGATAACCGCTCATACACCAGTTGTCATTGGCATAATGCGACCATATCGGCAGCATTTTCATGGAGAACTGCTGATAATGAGCCATCATTGATTTAACCATATCATTGTTCCGCTTGGGCTGGATAATATTGAATAAAGGATGAAGAGCACGGTAAGTATCCCAGATTGAAAATGTAGTATAATTGGTAAAGCCTTCCGCTTTGTGGATATTCTGATCTAGTCCTTTGTATTCTCCGTTGATATCCATATAGGTAGTGGGACTGATAAACGTGTGATACAGGGCTGTATAAAAATTGACTTTTTCGGTTTCAGAACCTTTGATGATCATTTTATTCAGTTCTTTATTCCATTCTTCCTGAGCGTTTGCTTTCACCTGATCAAAGGATAATGTGCCTGTTTCCTTTTCCAGATTTTCCAGAGCGTTGGTTTGGCTGACTGGTGAAATGGCCAGTTTGATTTCAATAGCTTCCTGCTCTTTGGTATCAAAATCAAAATACATTTTTAAGTTTTTACCTGCGATCTCCGGAAAATTTTTTGTCTGATCAAATTTTCTCCAGAATCCTTTGTAAGGCTGTTGTCCGTCATAATTTTTCTGTCCGTAAGATTTGAAAGGCTTTGAAAACTTCATGGCAAAATAAACCGTTCTTGTTCTGGCCCAGCCGTTGGTTTGTCGGTAGCCTGTCACAGTTCCGTCATTGTCCACTCGCACATAGGTCCAGATGTTTTTACCCTCATAATTATAAATTCCGGCGGTAAGATCTAAGATGATATGCGCCTGATCAGATTGGGGAAAGGTATACCGATGAACTCCAGTTCTTGCAGATGCAGTAAGTTCTGCCAGAATATTGTAGTCATCAAGTTTTACTTTATAATATCCGGCCTCGGCTTTTTCATTCTGATGAGAAAATCTGCTTCTGTATCCGCTTTCGGGATGGGAGGCAGTGCCTGGATTGAGCTGAAGCTTTCCAACGGTTGGCATAATCAGGAAATCTCCGAGATCTGAATGTCCGGTTCCGCTGAAATGAGTAGAGCTGAACCCTATAATGGTTTTATCTTCATAACGGTATCCTGCACAATATTTATAAACCTCACCGTTGTATTTGCCGTTAAGCTCGTAAGAAATGGTATCCGTCTCCGGACTCAGCTGTACGGCTCCGAAAGGAACAGTTGCTCCGGGATAGGTATGCCCCATTTTTTCGGTACCGATTAATGGGTTGACATATTGGATTAATTTTTCAAATTTTTGAGCAGGAAAGCTTACGCTGAACAATAAAAGAAAGATAAAAACAGATGGAGTGGTTCCTTGATTTTTCATTAATGCCGAATTTTCAGAGATTAAAATTAATTAAAAATCAGAGAAAAACGGATTAATAAGTTATTTCTTTTTCCAGTTGTGGCTCCCTTTATCTTATGCTTTTTCGGAAAATCGGAACCCTATTCCATGGAGGTTTTCAATCAGGATATTCTGCTCACCGGCAAGTACTTTCCGTAATCTGGAAATAAATACATCCAGGCTTCTTCCCATAAAGTAGTCATCGTCTCCCCAAATGGCTTTCAGGATGTCCTGTCTCTTAACAACCGTGTTTTTGTGACGGATAAAATACAACAGCAGTTCAGATTCCCTCTGGGTAAGGGCGATGCTGCCTTCATGATCTTGTAAAGTATAGTTTCTGGGATCAAAATCGAATTTTCCAACTTTGTATTTCAGCGGAAAATGATCTGTTTTCTTGGTGCGCTTCAGGAAAACTTCAATTTTTAGGATTAATTCCTCAATGCTGAATGGCTTAACAAGGTAATCATCAGCACCAATCTTAAGACCTTTGATCCTGTCTTCTTTTAAAGCTTTTGCAGAAATAAAAATAATAGGAATATCAGAATTCTTGCTGCGGATATACTGGGCCAGTTCAAATCCATTAAGTTCAGGCATCATAATATCCAGCAGGCAGATGTCAAAACTTTGGCTGTTGAAGGCTTCAAGGGCTGATTTACCGTCCGGGCAGCAATGGATGTCATAATAATTTTCCAGGCTGTCCTGAATCAGGAAAGCGATTGTTTTGTCGTCTTCGGCATATAAAATTTTAGATTTCTCCATTACTTCTCCATTATTAATTTAAAAGGGGAAAAAAATCGTGATAGTAATTCCCTGGTCTGTATTATTTTCAACTGAAATTTTCCATCCATGCTGCTGTACGATTTTCTTTACATAAAATAGTCCTAATCCGAAACCATTGATCTCATCGCTCTTTTGGGTATTCACCCTGTAAAATTTATCAAAAATATGAGGAATATTTTTAGCAGGAATCCCCATTCCGTTGTCTTTAAACTTTAAATATAAACCTTTTGAATCTTTATGAGATGAAATGGTAATCTCGGGGTGCTTTTCACAATACTTCACAGAGTTGTCTAAAATGTTGTATATGATGTTGGTAAAGTGGAATTCATCCGCCATTACAGATACATTATTTTCAATATCTACACGAATGCTGAGGTTTTCATTCTTTTGTTCTATAGTCTCTGCAATTTCCTGAACAAACGGAAGCAGTATGATCTTCTGAAGCTTTAATGACAGTCCTGAAGTATCAGTTCTGGCAATATTCAATATTTTCTCAATATGGCTGTTGAGCTTGTGGCTTTGGTTGATGATAATGGAAGTATACGTCTGAAGTTTGGTGTTCTCCTGTATCGCATTCTGTTTGTTGAGTGCTTCTGAAGCAAGAAGAATAGATGACAGCGGAGTCTTGAACTCGTGGGTCATATTATTGATGAAATCGCGTTGCAACTCAGAGAATTTTTTCTGCTGAATAATGGTATAGATGGAATAGACATATACTAAAAGAATGATAATGAGAGCAAACGTGAGTAAATACCAGAACCTTAACGAGCTGATCAGATAAGTGGTTTTATCCGGAAATCGTATGGAAAAATAATACGTCAGATTCTTATGTTTTGGAAAACTAATCCCTTTATTATTGGAGCTTTCCTGATTTTTAGGAATGTATTTTCCATAAATCATTTTATCGCTGTGGCAGTTGTATAAGGCATATACATAATCGGTATTGATCTGAAAGCGGTTAAATTCCGTCTTCAGGTAATGTTCAAGAACTACAGGGTGAAATTCATTGTTAATATTAACCACATAGTAATCATTAGCGATATTCTGTACCGGGTTTTCAGTGAAAGACGTTTTCCCTTCGGATAATTTCTCCACGACCTCCAGTAAAGCAATATTTACTTTTTGATTAAATTTTTTATCCTCAAGGTTATAAGCCTGGCGGGTCCAGAGAAGCTGGGCTATTAAAATCCCGATAATAGCAACAAACCCGAGCGTTATAATAATATTGAGTCTTTTTATTTCCATTTTCCTAAACAATATTATCTAAAAATATCTATATATCTTTTATCATTAACAACTCGTTAACAAATGTTTGATAGCAGTTAACAACTTCTGTCGGTTTTCCGCTCTATATTTGTTATACCAAAAATAAATAAAGAATTCCTTTGATCTTTTAACTATAAAATTTATATACATGAAAAAATTAACTATCTCTGCACTTTTGGCTGTTTTTGCCTTCTCTCCGTTTTATGCTAATGTATCGGCTACAGAAAACCCTGCTGTGGTAAAAATGATTGCAGATGCTGTTAAATGGAAATCAGAATCTATTGATGTTGGAAATATTCCTCAGGGAAAACCAAAGTTAATCAGATTTGAATTTACCAACACTACTTCAAAGCCAATCATTATTGAGAATGTAGCACCATCATGTGGATGCACAACCGCAGATTACACCAAAGAACCTATTGCGCCAGGGAAAAAAGGGTTTGTAGAAGCAAGCTATAATGCAGCAGCAGCGGGCCCATTTATCAAAAACGTAAATGTAACGACAAGCGACAGTAAAACTCCTAAAACACTTTCATTTAAAGGAGTGGTTGTTGCATAATTAATTTTTAAAACAATAAAATAAAGCTGTTTCACAACAATGAAACGGCTTTTTGTTTTAATTATACCGTCGTTATTATCTCCCGCATAATTTTTAAAATTAACCGCAAGAATAATTGTATTAAATTTACATAGTAAGCATTTAGCGATCTCATGTTTATTTTATAGCTGCTCTGATATGGTCTGTAGAATCTACGTGATAAACTGTATTTAAAATAATAACATTTATGAATATGTACACACAACCAATGCTGCGTGAAGGCGCATTGAAAGATAAAGTAGCTATTGTAACAGGAGGCGGAAGCGGACTGGGAAAAGCGATGACTAAATATTTTCTGGAGCTGGGAGCCAAAGTGGTAATCACTTCCCGCAACCTTGAAAAACTCCAGGCTACTGCGAAAGAACTGGAAGAAGAAACCGGTGGAAAAGTGCTTTCCGTATCCTGTGACGTCAGAAACTGGGATGAGGTAGAAGCTATGAAAGAAGCAGCTTTAAAAGAATTCGGAAGAATTGATATTTTATTGAACAATGCAGCAGGAAATTTTATTTCCCCAACCGAAAGACTGACACATTCTGCATTTGATTCTATCCTGGATATTGTTTTAAAAGGAACCAAGAACTGTACACTATCTATAGGAAAACACTGGATTGATTCTAAAACGCCGGGAACCGTTCTGAATATTGTGACAACATATGCGTGGACAGGTTCTGCTTATGTAGTTCCTTCAGCATGTGCCAAAGCAGGAGTTCTGGCTATGACAAGATCGCTTGCCGTAGAGTGGGCAAAATATGGGATCCGCTTCAACGCCATCGCACCGGGACCTTTCCCTACCAAAGGAGCATGGGACAGGCTGCTTCCGGGAGATCTTCAGGAAAAATTCGATATGAGGAAAAAAGTTCCTTTAAGAAGAGTAGGTGAACATCAGGAGCTGGCCAACCTTGCGGCCTATCTGGTTTCAGATTATTCGGCTTATATGAATGGAGAAGTCGTGACAATAGATGGCGGAGAATGGCTGCAGGGAGCAGGAGAGTTTAATATGCTTGAAGATATTCCTAAGGAAATGTGGGATGCCCTTGAAGCAATGATCAAGGCAAAAAAATCCAATTAAAATAAAAATAAACTAAAAAAGATCCCGGAGTGTAACGATTCCGGGATTTTTTATAACTTATACCCTGAATTTACTAAATTTTTTCAAATGAATTTTAAGCTCCCAGGTCTTGTTGCTGCGGCTGCAGTTTTTCTTTTATCAGGAACAGCCTTAGCACAAGAAGCTCCAAAATACAGTTATGTAGAAGCATTTAAACCTTTCTTTTATCCACAGACAGGAACAGAAACCCGGTCTGCAAGCGGACAGCCCGGGCATGCCTATTGGCAGAACTCTGCAGATTACAACCTGAATGTTTCACTGAATGAAACCGAAAACGAAATTTCCGGTACCGCTGAAATTACCTATACCAATAACAGCCCTGATAAATTAGGGTTTCTCTGGCTGCAGCTGGATCAGAACCTGTTTGCAGAAGATTCCAGAGGAAATGCTTTGGTTCCGCTTTCGGGAAGCCGAAACGGAGCCCGTGGCGAAAAACTAGAGGGAGGTTATAAGATCAAATCCGTAAAACTGGACGGAAAAGAAGTAAAATATACCATTACGGACACCCGGATGCAGATTGACCTTCCAAATGAACTTAAAGCCAAAGGAGGTAAAGCTAAAATTGCCATCGAATATTCATTTATCTCTCCTGAATACGGTTCTGACAGGATGGGAGTTCAGAAAACCAAAAATGGTAAAATCTTTACCATGGCACAATGGTATCCGAGAATGTGCGTGTATGATGACGTAATGGGCTGGAATACCCTGCCTTATCTTGGAGCATCAGAGTTTTATCTGGAATACGGGAATATTACAGCCAATATAACCGTTCCTGCCAATCATTATGTAGTAGCTTCCGGAGAACTTCTGAATGCTAAAGATGTTTACAGCAAAGAAGAGAATAACCGCTGGCAGCAGGCAAAGGGCAGTGATAAAACAGTAATGATCCGTACAGAATCCGAGATCGGAAAAAATCAGACTTCAGGAACAAAAACATGGAAGTTTAAAATTGAACAGACCCGTGATTTTGCCTGGGCTTCTTCACCTGCATTCATTCTGGATGCTGCAAAAATAAACCTTCCTAGCGGTAAAAAATCACTGGCTATATCAGCTTATCCTGCAGAAAGCGGAGGAGAGAAAGCCTGGGGCAGATCTACGGAATATACAAAGGCTGCTATAGAGCATTATTCTCAAAAATGGTATGAATATACTTATCCTGCGGCCACTAATGTTGCAGGAAACGAAGGAGGAATGGAATATCCGGGAATTGTGTTCTGCCATATGGATTCTGCAGGAGAAGATCTTTGGGGAGTAACAGATCATGAATTCGGGCACAACTGGTTCCCAATGATTGTTGGTTCTAATGAAAGGCTTTTTGCCTGGATGGATGAAGGTTTCAACACCTTTATTAATGAGTTATCCACAAAAGCATTCAACAATGGGGAATACTATAAAAAGAAAGACCTGGCCAGAACCGGAAGTTTCATGATGGGGGATAACCTGGAACCTGTGATGGTAGGTCCTGATAACATGAAAGAAAGAAGCATCGGAGCTTTGGCTTACTATAAACCGGGGCTTGGGCTTGAAATTTTAAGGGAGGCCGTTTTGGGACCTGAAAAATTTGACAAAGCTTTTAAAACCTATATTGATCGCTGGGCCTTCAAACATCCTACCCCTTGGGATTTCTTCCATACAATGGAAAACGTTTCGGGAGAGGAACTCAGCTGGTTCTGGAGAGGATGGTTTATCAACAAATGGAAGATTGATCAGTCGGTGAAAGAGGTAAAATATGTCAATGGTGATTTTAAAAACGGAGCGCAGATTACCGTTGAAAACCTGGGACAGCTGCCAATGCCAACGACCGTTCAGTTAAAATTCAAAGACGGAACCAAACAAACTGTAAAAATTCCTGTTGAAATCTGGAAACGAAATACAGAATGGACCTTCAGAGTTAATTCCACTAAAGAAATTACGGAAGTAATGCTGGATCCGGATTCCGTAGTTCCGGACGTCAATACTAAAAACAATACCTGGACACCGGCATAAATATTCTGCTGGTATAGGATAAGAATATATCAATGATCAAAAGCCTGAGCTTCACAACCGTGAACTCAGGCTTTTATTTTTTAGGGTGTTTTTCCGGGGCAGATCGAGGGGTTTTCCTGTAGTGTTTTGATTATTAGTGGGATAATTTTGCCCCACAGTATTAATTTAAAAACAAAAGAACATGGAAACATTAAAATCGGTGCTTGAAGCAAGCCACACCAAAAAAACAAAAAATGAGCTGATCGACCTTCTGTCAGGAGTAGAAAAAGTTCTTACTCCGGCAGTTTACGAAAAAGTTTCAGGAATAGAGACTTCAGAATTGGCAACCCTTACCAATAAAGAGCTCTTGAATATCGTGGAGGATTTCAAAAAGAATTATGATGAAAAGTGGGAAAAATCTTTTTCCGGAGCATCTGCAGAACTTATGAAGCTTATTGCCGGTAAAATGGCTGCCGATGAAGAGATTTTCAAAACTTCAGACGCTGCCAGCGCAGATTTTGCTGCAGAACTGGGAAGTATTGATTTTGCCACCATTATCGGCGGACCTTTGGATGCCTGCGTAAAAGCACAGTCTAATGCCTCTATTGCTACCGTTAATTTCATCAATGAAGTAGGTTTTGAGCTTACAGATCCTGCCAATGCAGCCAGTCCGAAAAAACTGAGAATGGCAGAATTTAAATACAAAAAAAATATTCCGAATCCGGATTTTAAACCTGATGAGGCGGTAAGCGCAACTAATCCTAAGACTATTCCTGATGATGTGGAAATCACAGTGCCTTTTATTGCGCTGCTGAACGTTCCAAGCTTTAGAATTGAAACCTGTGAGGTAGATTTTAACGTTAAACTTAATTCTACCTACACCAAAGATGTAAGTGATGAATTTGGAATCAATGCCGGAGTTTCCGGAGGATGGGGACCTGTAAAATTCAAAGTGGATGTTTCATACAAAAGAACTTCCAGTACAGGAATTAAAGTGGAAAAAGAATACTCTCTGGGAGTAAAAGTACGGGCTACCAATGATGAAATGCCGGCAGGACTTGAAAAAGTTCTTGGACTTCTTTCACAATAACAATTTTTACGAAAATGATCAAATTATCAGATTACCTGGATTATCTCAATAACGAGATAATTCAGGCTCGTAAAAAAGCTGATGAGAATGCTGTTCTTATTGCAAAAGAATATGCCAAGCATGAGTACCTTAAATATTTTAAGGTTCCACGTTATGCCCTGCCCAGTGTAAAGATGGATATTCCCATTAAGATTACCGATATAGATTCGGCTCCCAAATACAATTTTAAGCTGAACCAGGATCAGTTTGTCTCGGAAATGAACGAAAGAATTCAGCTGGTGAATAAAGAGAAAAAACTGAATATTCCTGTAATTACCAAAAGACAGATTCAGACGGAAGAATTTAAAACATTGTTCAGTAAACTGGAAAAGAACGACCAGAAGTTCGGGAAGCTGCCTGCCAATGAAGTGCTTAAACTGGATCTCAGAAACAGAATAAAAGTTCTCAATAGCGGAATTTTCCGCCCTCAGGACGGAACAGGAGAAGAGGAAATTGATGAGCTGAAAGAAATCTTTTCAAAGGTTTTACTGAATAAATATACACTGGTGAATGCAAAGCTGAACAACATTTACATAGATCCCAATACATCAGCAGCAGAAGATAAAGACAAATTATTCATCAACCTTCATGTGGAAATGGAGGAAGAAGGAATAAGGATTGTGTCATACAAAGATAAAGACGGCAACGAAATAGAACAGATAACTTTTGAATAATGCAGGAACTTATTCATTACACCGTACAGAAAATCAAAGAACTTCTCGAGCATTTCAATGAAGTTCAGGCTTTATACCTGTCAAAATCGTTTGACTTTGATGCCCGGCTGGAAGCTTTTCTCAACGAGGTTCTGGAATATTTCCGTACAAAAGGAAGTACCACTCATGAATCTGAAGTTTTGAAGATCATGAGTATGGTTGCAACCGTGAAAAGAAGCTTTAATCCCATAAAAATGGAGAAAATAACGGCTGGAAAACGTGATCTTCTCTGGGGATTTTCATTCAATGGAATGGAAAGTATTTATGACATTCTGATGGAAATATACGCTAAGGAAAACAAAAAGCTGGACGATGCGGAAGAACTTATTTCCGGAATCATTGTTTCACTATACCAGAACGGGATTCTGGATGATGAAAAACTGAAGGAAATGGATTCTGTTTCGAAGATTGAAAGTTTCTGGACCTCACTGGTAACACAGAATACAGCCATCTCTGGAATTAATAAGAAGCTCAGACTAACCATTATTCCGGAAGATATTTTCCTCATTCTGGAAAAAATATTTCAGAAGTTAATTTAAAAAAAGATCATTATGGAAACCGGAAGATATATTGTGCTGCTGAAAGACCAGCAGAAAGCATCGCTCAAAAAAATTGAGAAAGAGCTGGAAGTAAATATTACCTCTTCAGAACTTCTTTCCAAAGAAAACCGTTCTTATGATATTATTGATCAGGATAACAGTGTACTGTACAAAAACCTGGGAGTCCTCGTTGTGGAGAATATGGATGAAGAGCAATTGAAAAGTGCGGTGAAAAACGCATCAAACTCTATTGTTTATTATGAAAAAGAACGGGAGTTTTTCCCGGCAGATGAATTACAGCTGATCAATGAACTTAAAAAACAGTCAGCTGGAATCGCAGAAAAAATTTCAGAACTTGAAAAATACATGACCAATAAACCATTGCCACAAAAGTCTTTGGTTGAAATGGAATGGGGTTTGAAAGCTATCGGACTGGAAAATGCTCAATATTCTGGAAAGGGTATTGATATCTGTATACTGGATACAGGTCTTCAGCTTTCTCATCCTGATTTCTCATCCCGGGAAATTGAAGGTAAATCTTTCATTGACGGAGAAGACTGGAACAGAGATCCCAACGGGCATGGTACCCACTGTGCAGGTGTTGCTTCAGGAAATATCCGAAATGACATCGGAAAACGTTACGGAATTGCCAAAGACTGCAATCTGAAAATTGCGAAAGTACTGTCAGATAGCGGAAGGGGCACTACGAGCAGTGTGATTGATGCGATAGACTGGGCTATTACGAAAAAGTTCAGGATCCTGTCTCTTTCACTGGCTGCTCCTGTAAAACTTAATGATTCACCTTCAGTTCTTTTTGAAACGATAGGGGAAAGAGCATTGGAAAATAACTGTCTTATCATAGCTGCGGCAGGAAATGATAGCAGCAGACCGCAGATTCCGCAGCCCGTTTCAATGCCGGCCAATTCAAAATCTATCATGGCGGTTGCAGCAATTGACGGACAGATGAAGGTGGCCAGGTTTTCAAATGCAGGACTCAATCCTTCAACAGGAGGCAATGTCAATGTCTGTGCTCCGGGCGTGGATATTATAAGTGCCTATCCCAAAAATTCAAAAAATAAAAGTAATCTGTATTATGCTATGAGCGGAACCAGTATGGCTGCCCCTCATGTTACCGGACTTGCGGCCTTGTATATGGAACAGTTTCCCGATAAATCGGCAAAAGAAATCTGGGAACTTATTGAAAAGAGAGCAAGACCCATTGAAGACATAAAATACAGAGACATAGGAAACGGTTTAATACAGATATAAATATGATTACCTACCTTGCTGTTTTAAAGAAAGATATAAATTTAAAAAAACTTGAAGCGCTCCTCAAAACTAAAGCAATCATGCTTACTGCTCATTATAAAACCATAGGGGTTGTAAAGCTTGAAAGTGAGCTGCCGGTTTTGAAAACTGAATTTCAGGATTATTTTATATCTATAGAAGAAGAAAAAGATAATTTAACAATATAATCATATCAATAAAGCTTCCCTGTCGCAGAGAAGTTTTATTTTTGTCTCTTATTGATAAAATAAGCTTATGAATTTCAGATTTTCAATGATTCTCCTGATGTTTTTTGCATTGGGATTTTCACAGGACCTTACCGTAATGAGTTTCAACATCAGGCTGAATGTAGCATCAGACAAAGATAATGCATGGCCGGAAAGAAAGCAGGATGTTGCAGATCTGCTCACCTATTATCATCCTGATTATTTCGGAGTACAGGAAGTACTTCCTGAGCAGATGAAAGATATTAAAAACGGACTTAAGAATTATGATTATGTGGGTGTAGGAAGAGATGACGGAAAGGAAAAAGGTGAATTTTCTGCTATTTTTTACAATACAAAGAGACTTGAAGTGGTGAGGTCTGGAACATTCTGGCTATCTGAAACTCCGGAGAAACCGTCAAAAGGCTGGGATGCCGCATTGAACAGAATCTGTACCTATGCTGTTTTTAAAGATAAAAAGTCTAAAAAAGAATTTCTGGCGATGAATCTTCATTTCGATCATGTTGGTAATGTAGCGAGAGTGAAGTCTGCTGATCTGATCCTGAAGAAGATCAAAGAAATCAATCCTAAAAACCTTCCGGTAACGTTAAGCGGAGACTTCAACCTGACCGATGATACGGAACCTGTAAAGATCCTTTCACAGAACCTGAAAGACAGCTTTTACCACTCAGAAACGAAACATTACGGTCCGATAGGAACGTTCACCGCATTCAATGTAAATGAAATACCAAAAGACAGAATTGACTATATTTTTGTAAAAGGATTCAAAATAAAGTCACACAGACATATCAACGACAGAAGGGAAAATCTGCTGTATCCGTCAGATCATTTTCCTGTTTTGACAGAGCTTTCCTTTTAAACTGAATTAGTCTCTGGGAAAATCAATTTCAAATCCGATTCCTCTGAGGGATTGGATTTTTATTTCAGGATCATGGATGAAATATTTCCTAAGTCTGCTGATGAATACATCAAGGCTTCTTCCCGTAAAATAATCATTGGTTTCCCAAAGGGTATCCAGAATGTCATCTCTTTTGATGGTACTTTGATTATGCTTCAGAAGATAGAGCAGAAGTTCCTGCTCACGGGCTGTAAGGCGAATATTTCCTTCATGATGGGAAAGCAGAAGTTTGTCTGTATCGAGGGAATAAGTGCCGATTTTTATCATTTGTGGAAAAGCGGCCGGCTGGATTCTTTTCAGGATATTCCGGAGCCGCAAAACAAGTTCTTCCGGATCGCAGGGCTTGGCAATATAATCGTCAGCTCCTATCTTTAGGCCTGTAAGACGGTCTATTTTCTGGTTTTTGGCAGACAGAAAGAGAAGCGGAAAATCATTTTTCTCTTTTAATATCATTTTAGCCAGAGAAAAACCGTCAATATTCGGCATCATAATATCCAGAATCCCGATATGAAAAGGAAAACCTGATTTTAAAAGAGGCAGAATATCCTCAGGATTCTGAAACCACATTACCTCAAAATCTTCCAGTTCAAGATACTGCTTCAGGATCATTCCGAAATCCGGATCGTCTTCTGCCAAAAGAATTTTAGTTTTCATAAGGAAGGATTATTTTAAAGATGGTTCCCATTTCAGGGCGGCTTGAAACATCAATTTTTCCGTGATATTTATTCACAATGTTTTTAACAAAGTAGAGCCCGAGCCCGAGCCCTTTGCTGTTGTGAATATTATTGGACTGAACCCTGTAAAATTTTTCAAAAATATTTTTAAGTTCCTTTTTTTCTATGCCCTGCCCGTTATCCGTTACTTCTATTTCTACATGTTCCGTAAGCCTGTTGATGTTGATTTTTACAACTGAAGAGCCATATTTTACGCTGTTTTCACATAGGTTTTTGATAACGGTTTCCATCAGGTTTTTATCAAAAGGAAGTACACCTGAAATATGATTCTTCAGTTCGAAATTAATCTGAGGATAAGTGAAGGCAAGATCCTGGATGAAAAAATTCCAGTCTTCAGGCTGGGTCTGGCTAAGATTGCCTTCTGTCTCATCCTTGTGCAGCTGGAACATCAGGCTTTCAAGGCGACTGATCTGCCGCTCAATAAGGGGCAGTGTTTCCGTATTCCAGTCCTTCTTTAATGCTTTTGATGCAATTTTCAGAGTGGCTATTGGTGTTTTAAACTCATGAGAAATGTTATCCACAATGGTGTGGAGAACTTCCACCTGCTTTTGCTGGCGGACGAGATTCCTGACGGTGAAAATAAACAGCATCATAACACCTGTCAGTAGGGCAATACAACACAATATCAATAAAATAAGCTCTTTAAAGACGATACTTTTGATATTTGAAATTTCAAACTCAGTATTGCTTTTAATAAGAAATGAGTTGTTTTTAAGCTTTCCTTTCCCGGATTCATTTTTTGATGAGGTTTCCCAGCTTCCTTCATTGGTAATTTTGGGATTGGTAACTTTATTCTTTGTTTCAAAAAGAAGAATGGGCTTATCAATCAAGCGGGTGCTGTCCGGAATATGAATAATGGAAGTATATTCTATTTTTGCAGCAATATCATAGCCGTTTGTTTTCATACGATAGTCGAGATAACGGAGAAGCCTTTCTTTGATGGCTCTTCTGTTTTCAACAAAGAAATCAAGAAATTCCTGTTTACTGATCTCTTTATCATAATATCGGATAAAGGTTTTCTGAAGGGAGTCATCTTTCATTTCCTTAATACTGCTGATATCTTCCAGCTTATCAGTATATCCGGAAAGCCCGTCCTGAATAGTTCTGTAAACCTCACGTTCCTTCACCTGATAGGTTTTGTAGATAAAGTAAACCTGTATTCCTAACAATAGCAGGAATAAAGTTGCAAATAAGGCAATCAGGTATTTACTTTTGGATATCATCACAGCAAAGATAAAACTTTCGCCTTTCCCCAAACAGGCATTAACCTGCCATTAACCTTTTATTAACCGATATTCTCTGCATGAATGCGGAAGTTTGTACGGTAAAACTAATGATATGTATAAAGCTTGTTTTTTTCTGCTTTTCCCATTGATGTTTTCTGCCCAGATACAGAAGACGGAAGGAACAGTGACGGATGCAGACAACCGGAAAATACCGGCTGCCGAAGTAGAAGTATTTAATCTGAACAATGAACTAATCAAAACTGTAAAATCTGACATAAAAGGTTATTTTGTGCTGGAAGGAATTTCCGGTGATTCTGTAAAATTGATGGTAAAAAAAGCAGATTATGCACCGTTCGAGAAAATAGTTGCACTAAAAGACGGTGGTGAAGCTCTGAAAGTTATTCTGGAAAAGGAAACTCAGGAAATCGAAGGGGTTGTAATGACCAAACAGAAACCTCAGGTAACAAGAAAAGTAGACCGCCTGGAATTCAATGTGGAAAACAGTAATATTTCTTCTCTTAATGCTTGGGAAATCCTAAAAAAAACACCCAATGTAACCGTGAATAATGATGTGCTTACCGTAAAAGGAAGCACAGCCATTCTGGTGACCATCAATGATAAAAAAGTAATGCTGACGGGGGATGAGCTGAAGAATCTTCTTGAAAATACACAGGGAAATGATATAAAATCAGTGGAGGTGATTACCAATCCGCCTGCCAAATATGAAGCTTCCGGAAGTGCCGTGCTGAATATTGTTATGAAGAAAAATAAAATTGAAGGCTATCGTGGAATTCTTTCGTCCAAATATGTTCAGACTCAATATGCCAAAGGAAATATGGGACTTTCCCAATACTACAAAAAAGATAAACTTTCCCTGATGGGAAGCTATTACAGGGGAATGGGAACTTATTACCGCGAAGGAACAGATTATGTGAATTATCAGGAAAACCAGACCCGCTGGGTAAGTATCATGAACCGGAAAGATAAGAATAAGGCACAGAACACCGTGAATTTCAATGCTGAATATGAAATAGACAGCCTTACCAATATCAGCTTGAATTATTCAGGATATTTTTCTCCGAAATCTTTCGGTACCTATTACGTGCCTACCCTGATCTATAATGCTCAAGATATTGTAGAGTCTCATTATACCACAATCAATGACCACTACTCACGAACCAGCAATAATTCCCTGAGCTTCCAGGCAGACCGGAAGCTGAATAAAAAAAGCAGTATTTCCTGGATCAGCTATTTTACCGGAAACAACGGAGATAAATACCAGAATGTAATCACCGAGCTGAACTTTGCCGGGCAGGCACCCAGAAATGATAATTTTTTAACCCAGAATAAAACAGATGTGAAATTATATTCCACACAGGCAGATTATCAGTGGAAAGGAGAAAAATTAGAACTTGAATCCGGGGCAAAATACAGTTTTGTGAAGACCAGAAGCGGTCTCGATTTTTCGGATAATCAAAACGGAACTCTTTTGCACAGACCGGAAAAAAGCAGCCTTTTCGATTATAAAGAACATAATTTTGCAGTGTACTCCTCGCTGGCTTACAATCTTGGAAAGTGGAATTTCAAAGGAGGCCTCCGGGCAGAAATGACAGACCTGGAAGGAGTGGTATCCGAACCCTATGAACAGAATAAAAATAACTACTGGAGCCTGTTTCCTACTTTTTATGCCCAATATACCACCGACAGTAAGCATGAATTCGGGTTTTCTTATGGAAAAAGGATCAACCGCCCTTACTATTCATGGCTAAACCCTGCAAAGTCTTATTATAATCTCTTCTCCTATTATCAAGGAGATCCGAAAATGAAAGCAACGATTATTCATAACCTGAATCTTACCTATTCATGGAAAGGCTGGAATGCAGACCTTTATTACAGAAAGGAACTCGATCCGTCTATGGAAATCTCTTTTCAGGAGCCAAGCACTAACCAGATGATCTATTATTTCACCAATATTGAGAAGGATCAGGCGTATGGGCTAAGTCTTTATAAAAACTTTCAGGTTAAACCGTGGTGGAATTTTGTTTTGTCTCAAAATCTGGAACATAATGAGAACTATTTCAAAGGAATTGACGGTCAGCTGTACAAAAACGAAGTCTGGAACTGGGTATCTGATGTCTCCACAAGCTTTACCCTGGATAAGAGCAGCGACTGGAAAATGGAAGTTGGGCATAAGTATTATTCTCCCGGTGTACAGGGAACGTTCAGAATTTCCAATATGTGGTCAGCTTATTTTGTAATGAATCGTAAATTTTTCAATAAGAAATTAGAGGCTTCTTTTGTTTTCAATGATATTTTCAGAAGTACAGGGCAGAAGGTTAGTACGAAATATGCTAATCAGGATAATTATTTTCTGGATTATTCAGATACGCAGGGCTTTACTCTTTCTTTAAAGTATAATTTTGGAAATCAGGCTGTAAAGAATGCAAAAAATATAAAACGAACAGATGAACAAAGCCGGTTATAAATAATTTCAATAAAAAACTAATATCCATAAAACATTATTATAAAAGAAATGGTCATTCTGTGTCACATTTTCGCTAATTTTGATACCAATTTTTAAAAATTGGAGACATGAAAAGACTTCTTTATGCCCTGGCTGTTGCTGTATCTATGCAATTGGTCTCTGCTCAAGAATTGTATATGCCGAGAAATATTAAAAAGGCGTATGAAAAAGGAACCCGGGATATTTCCGGAGCACCCGGTAAAAATTACTGGCAGAATAAAGGAGTTTATAATGTAGATGTAAAGGTAGATGCCGGTACAAAAATAGTTTCAGGAAAAGAAACGATTGTGTACAGCAATAATAGCCCGGATCAGCTTAATGAGCTGGCGATAAGATTTGTGAATAACCTTCATAAACCGCAGTCTCCAAGATCCGGTTTTGTTTCAAAGGATTTTTTATCTTCAGGGCTTCATATCAAATCATTCATTGTGAATGGTGAGAAGTATAACATCAACAGTGATGATTGGAGTACTGTTGAAAAAGTAAAACTGAATAAACCCCTTAAAGCAGGTACAAAAGCTGAGGTGAAAATCGAATGGGAATATCCGCTTTCTGTACAGAGTGGAAGAGAAGGGCAGATTGATCCTGAAACTTTTTATGTAGCCTATTCATTCCCGAGAATTTCAGTTTATGATGATTACAACGGTTGGGATATGCTGCCTCACTCCGACAGACAGGAGTTTTATAATGATTTTAATGATTATAGCTTCAGCATCACCGCTCCGAAGAACTTTGTGGTCTGGGCAACCGGAGATTTCCTGAATCCTGACGCTGTTCTTCAACCGGAATACCTGAAAAGATATAAAAACTCATTGAAAAGCGATAAGGTGATACACATTGCCACTGAACAGGAAATGAGATCCGGAAAAGTAACTAAACCGAACAAATGGAATATCTGGAAATTCAAAGCCAGCCATATCACCGATTTTTGTTTTGCATTAAGCAACCATTATGTTTGGGATGCAGCAAGCGTTCAGCTGAAAACCAAGAGAGCAAGCGTTCAGGCGGGTTATAAAACAGATGCCAAAGATTTTGAACATTATGTAGACTGGATGCGTTATAACCTGGACTGGTTTTCGAAAAACTGGCCGGGAGTAGAATATCCTTATAATGTAATGACTGCCATCCAGGGATATGCCGATATGGAATATCCAATGATGATCAACGATAGCAGTATTCCGGATAATTTCCAGGATGCAAGACTAACGGCAGACCATGAAATAGCCCATACTTATTTCCCTTTTTACATGGGAATTAATGAAACCAGATATGCTTTTATGGATGAAGGCTGGGCAACCACACTGGAATATCTTATCGGAATTGATGAGAACGGTGAGGCAGCCGCAAAAGAATTCTTTAAAAACTTCAGAATCAAAAGGTGGATTAAAGATCCATCTGCAGAACAGGACCAGCCCATCATTACCATGAGTACACAGGTAAGCGGAGCCGGATATGGAAACAATTCCTATGTAAAAGCCTCCCTTTCTTATCTGGCACTGAAGGATTATCTGGGCGATGAACTGTTCAAAAAAGCATTACATCATTATATGGATAATTGGAACGGAAAACATCCTGTTCCATGGGATTATTTCAATTCTATGAGCACCGGATCCGGTAAAAACCTCACCTGGTTCTTTAATAACTGGTTCTATACCAATAATTATATTGATTTAAAAGTAAAAGGAGCTTCACAGCTTAATGATCTTCTTACGGTAAACGTTGATAATGTTGGTGGATTTGCCATTCCTTTTGACGCTGTTTTGAGCTACGAGGACGGAACCACAGAAAAACTTCATTTTTCACCGGCTTTGTGGGAGAAAAATCAAAAACAGACAGACCTTGTTATTCCTATAAAAAAGAAAGTAAAATCGGTTACTTTGGACGGAGACCTTTTTATGGACTACACACCGGAAGATAATACAAGACCTTTATAAACTGAAAAGCCTGAACAAATCGTTCAGGCTTTTTATATTTTGGGTTGATTTTAATAAAGTCTTAATCCCGATCTTGGACCGGATGCTGCTACTACAGCCTGCATTCTCTGCTTCTGATTGGCTGTAAACATATGCATTGCTCTGTCGTCCACATAATCCATGTAATTCATGAACATCTGAGAACGGCTTACCCCGCTGCAGGTACGGTTAAGAGGATAGGATGGAACTCCGTAATTCGGGCCGGGAGAAAGAGGGGTATCATTGGAATAATCCGTTTGACAGCCTGTATTTGATGATCCCCAAAGGTGTGGAAGATTCAGATAGTGGCCTACTTCATGAGTCGCTGTTCTGCCCAGATTGTATGGAGCAGAAGTTCCCGAGCCAGTTCCGATATAAGGAGCTGCAATAACAACACCATCCAGTGATGATGAAATTGTTCCCGGATAATAAGCGTAACCAAGAGTACCGTTACTCATTTGGTTAACAATCCAGATATTCAAATAATTGTCTGGTGAAGTAGCTGCAATTCCTGTACTTGCCGCTTTCATTTTATTCTGATCAGGATTCCATAGAGTAGTGTTGCTCTGTTTTCTGACAACTTTTGACAGCCTGAATCGGATCTTCGTGTCTCCGGCTTTTACAGGAACAAACTCTGCAGGGGTATTGTTGATATCGGAATTGGTAGCTCCATAATCTTTGTTCAGGACATCAATCTGAGATTGAAGTCTTGCATCGGAAACATTTTCGGCAGCTGTTTTATACACGACATTGAATACGACAGGGATCTCTACGGTCCCATCGGCCAATACTTTGCCTACCTTGATGTCGTTAATGTGGTTTTCTGTATATTTTTCAATGGCTAGGACTCTTGCGCGGGCCTCGGGATCTTTGTTTAAAATTTCATCCCTCATTTGGTCTGAAGGACAGGTTCTTTTGCTGGAAACCTGTGATGTCTGCGGTTCTCCTTCTGAAGATTCGTTGTTTAGATTCGTGTCGTTGCTGCAGGAGGCCAGAAAGACTATTCCGGCTCCTAATAGAACTTTTTTCATACTATTTTTTTAAGTGGTTTGAATTGCTAAATTATAGTATAAAAAATTAATATGCAAAATTAATTTAAAAATATTTATATATATCGCATAATATAGCGCGTATTATTATGTTTTATTTATGTTATCGTGTATTTTATTGATTTAAATTTATTTTCGATAAACATAACAGGATATTTTAATTAAAAATTAATCTTTATAAGGTGAAATATTGTAGATTAAATAAAGAAATGATTGATTTTTTTCGGAATATATTTCCTGATCAATTGGCGAAACCATTTTTGATGGCAAAAACTGCAAGACCTACCCGGGTTTTAAGATCTAATTTATCGCAGAGCTGGTCACGATAGCTTTCCACCGTTCTCGGGCTGCAGCACATTTTATCTGCAATCTCTTTATAGCTTAGTTCGGTAACGGTATATTTCAGAAACTCTTTTTCACGGTCTGAAATTCGTACTGTATTTTCAGTGTCCATTTCTTTTCCGATATTGGAAAAAATGATCTTTGAGGCCCATTCTGGATAGAAAAAACCTTCGGAATTTAATTTAGTCAATGCCGTTTCCAGATCTTTTGGATGAGTATTTTTTAATAAATATCCTTTTGCTCCGCTTTTAATCATTTTGATGACGCTGTTATCATCACCCTGCATGCTGAGGGCCATCACTTTAATATCAGGATGATTTTTTGTAAGCCAGGCTGCCGTTTCAAAGCCGTTCATGATGGGCATGCTGATGTCTAACAGAATAATATCCGGAATCGGGCTTTTGTTTTCAAGCTTCTGGATCAGGTCTTTACCATTTTCACATACATAAATTACCTCAAATTCACTGAAGTTACCTATGATGCCTTCCAGAGCTTTGGCAATAAGAATGTGGTCGTCAACGATCACTATAGTTTTTTTCATGATTGTTTCTTTAAAATAATGTTGAGCGAGGTACCGATGTTTTCTTGGCTTTCAAATTTGAATTCTGCTCCTATAATGGCTGCCCTGTTCTTCATATTGGTCAGTCCGATACCGTTGGATGTGGTCTTGGTACTGTCAAATCCAATACCGTCATCCCTGAGATTGAGTTCCCAAAGAATATTTTCAGAAGTATTCAGGTTGATGAAAATATTTTTGCAATTGGCATGTTTGATGCTGTTCTGGATAAATTCCTGTGTAATCCTCAGCAGTACATTTTTATGAACAAACCCAAGATCCAGCTGTTCAAAATTGTGCTCAAATGTGATATGGCATCTTTGAAAAGCATTCGTATTATCTACCTCTTCCTGAATCAAAGTTACAATTTCCTTCTGGGTTATATTGTCATCAGTCAGGGTTTTTGAAAGGCTTCTGAGATCCTGAAGCGATTGGTTGATAATTTGTGAAACCTGATCGATTCTTTCACTTACTTCAGGTACTTTGTTTTCATATAGGAGCTGCTGGGTGTATAGGCTTACCAAAGTCAGCTTCTGTCCGATATTATCATGAAGCTCACGGCCGATCTGCTGCATGGTAGCCTGCTGAATCTCCAGCTGTGTGGCCAGAAGTTCGCGTTTGTGAATTTCATTTTTTATTTCAATTTCATTGATATATTCTCTTTTGCGCTGTTTGTATTTTCGGATGTATATAATTACAGCTACAACAAACAGCACAAAAAAGATATTAAAGAGAATAATTGTTATGATGAGCTCTGTTTTCCCCATATGAATGAAATTGAAAATAAAAGATACATAATAATTCCGGTGATCAGAAAATAATTAAAATAGAGATTCCAGAGTTCTTTATACTCGCTGAGGAGGCTAAAGAAGGTCCAGAATGGTAATGTTCCGATATAGAATAATGTAACTCCCAGGTTAATGTAAAACATCTTGTTTCTGCTGAAATTTAAAATTTCCGAGGAATTGACCTGTTTATAATATTCCATAATTACGAGTACCATCAGAATGAGACATCCGAAGGTATAATTAAATGAGAAGATTATTTTTTTACTGGTAAAGAAAAACTCACTGGGTAAAAAAGAGAGTAAATACAGAAATGACAGGATGTAAAATAGCTTGGGCTTTCCAAAAGATTTTGAAGCATACAACCAATAGAAAAAAATGAATTCTGCAGGAATCACAAAGTAATTGAAAAACTTAGGTTTATCATATTCTATAAGATGATGTCCCCATTTTCCCATTGCCTCACATAGAAACATCAGAACAAGGTACAGTGAGAAATACTTCCAGGTATAGTCTTTTTCACGTTTGTAGTAAAAAAGAGAAACTATGGCAGCAAATCCTTCTGTCCAGATTAAAGATTCCTGAAGTAATTTCTGAAAATCAGTCATATAGGGTGTTACGTGAAATGGGTGAGCTCAAATTAAAAACTTTGTACTTTAGGATCTGATGGAGGAGCCAGTGTTCCATGATTTTCTGCGAACGTAATATCAGGGAATGTGCCGCCTTTTGATTTTGAAAACAAAGCCATTGATTTTCCTGAAATCTCATTTAACGGGTTAAAATCATAATCCAGCATCTCACCATTTTCATCAGCTTTTTTCATCGTAGGAATCATAACAAGCGTATGTCTCTCTGCATATTCCTTTTCCACAGGATGGTCTGCCATGATATCCCATTCTTCTGCTTTTGGATAGGCTGCATAGTAAAACCGGATTCCCATATCTTCATCTGAAACATCAGGATTACTACTTTTGATCTCATCCTCCATGGCTGCTATGAAATTTTTCAGCTTGGGAAGATCAAACCAGATCGAGTTAGAATCGGTAATGCCTAATCCTTTGTTAACCAGATTCATCTGGTTGCTTCTATAATTGTTAATAAGTGTCTGAACAAGATCTGAGGCGATCGTATTTGTTCCGTGGGCAGCTGCTAAAGCATCACCTTCTGGAGTAATTTTTGTCTTCATAACGTAGTTTTATAGTAAAATGTTAGTTGTTAATGCAAATTTCGTGAAATTTTATGTTAAAACGTATGTGTTTTTTCCCCTTAATTCTCCGTGTTTTTACGGATTGTATAAAACTTGAAAAAAAATAAGTCTCCAAAATGATCTGGAGACTTAATATAAAAAATGTGATATTGTGCTTATAATATTCTCAACCCGGCCCTTGGTCCGTTAGCAGAAATAGAAGCCTGCATTCTGTCGTTTTGTTTTTTGGTAAACATAAACAGTGTTGTTTCATCAGAATAATCCATATAGTTCATGAACATTGTTGAACGCGATACACCACCGCATGTTTCCATTTTAGGATAAGAAGGAACGCCTCTGTGGTTAGTGATCTGCTGTGGCGTATCATCTACGAAATCGTTTCCGCAGTTGGCATCCCCCCAGATGTGTCTAAGGTTTAGGTAATGACCTACTTCGTGCACTGTTACTCTTCCTTTATTATGGGTAGCTACTGGTCCGCCTTCACCTACGTATTCGTCCATCATAACCACTCCGTCATTCCAGAGACCTGCAGATTCAGGGAAGGTAGCATATCCAAGTACGTAGCCGGTTTGGTATGGCATATAATTAACCACCCAAATATTCAGATATTTCGTAGGGTCTGTAGCGTTGATTCCACCTGTAGAGGATCTTTTCATATTATCATTAGGAGCCCAGTTGGAAGTAGTTGTTGATTTTCTGTTAATCTGAGCCAGTCTGAATTTGATCTTCGTATCTCCGGCATTCACAGGCTGGAATGCAGAAGGAATGTTGGAAACATTAGCATGAGTTGACGCAAAAGCTTTGTTCAGTACATCAATCTGTGAGTTGATTCTCGCATCAGACACATTATTCGTTGAATTGGTGTACAGAACATTGAAGATCACCGGGATTTCAACACTGCCATCCGGAAGAACTTTGCCCATCTTTTTCTGTTCAATAAATTCAGCGGTGTTGTTCTCTATCTGCATCATACGTTGTGCTGCATCGGGATTTTCTGAAAGGAGCTTCTGTCTTACTACATCCGAGCCGCATATGGCGCCGTCTTTAGCAAGTGCTGTGGATTGATCCTGAATTGGATTTTCGGCGGTAGGATTTTCTATTTCATTGTTACATGAAACAAAAAGAGTAATTAATACTCCTAATACTGTTTTTTTCATAAAATTTATATTTTGTGGTTTGGTTTATCACAAATGTATGAAAAATATATATTGATTATGTATTATTTAGCATTTTAACATTTTTTACATTAAAGTATGTATTTTTTGTAATTTAAATTATCCTTTTTTATTTAATTTTTATTGAAAATTTTTCATCTTATATTTTAAAAAATAATATGAGGCACATGAGAGTAAAATTTACCGTGAAAAAAATAATTTCATCAAAAAGACAAAAAAACCGGAAAAATAATTCTCCGGTTGGTGTTTTTATTAAATAACCTTAGTTCGGGTTAAGGAGTTAAAAGGTAAAAGGTTGGAAGATGGAAGAAGGAGGCTGGAAGTTACTTTTAGTTATACGTATTGAAAACTACCAGAAAATCAAATTAAATAAAAACAGATCAATATTTGTTCTTAATGGCTTTGAAAACTTCCCTCTTCCATCATCCAGCTTCAAACCTGCATCCATCAAATATTCTTATCCCGAACTGAAGTTAAATACATGGATATCTTTTCGGGTCTCTGCAGATATTTCCGGTGGAGCAGCAAAGGCCTCGCGGGCAGTTCATATTGATATCACATTCTGTAATTACCGCGGCTGCACCGCCGCTGATTTTCTTTAATTCATTTCTTTTTAACTTTTTCATAATGATTTTGTTTGAGTTGATAATTTGTGGTATTGTAAATATAACGATATTTCACTTTGTTTTGATAAATGATGGTTAAAAAAATAAGTGCTGCAGATTGGGCTGCAGCACTTACTTACAAAAATAATATATATGAAAAAAAACTACTTATTGTTCTGACGGTCTGAAAACAAGACCGGTTTCGTCAAAATAATCTAAAGTGATACGGTCTCCGTCATTCACGGTTCCGGCAAGAATTTCTCGGGATAATTTATTAAGAACTTCCTGCTGGATCACTCTTTTTAAAGGTCTCGCTCCGAAAGCGGGATCATAGCCCTTGTTCATCAGATAATCTACGGCATCCTGAGTAGCAGTCATGATGATGTTACGTTTTGCAAGCATATCATTAAATCCTCTCAACTGATACTGAACAATTTTTCCGATTTCTTTTTTTCTGAGAGGCTGGAACAATACTACCTCATCAATTCTGTTCAGGAATTCCGGACGCAGAGTCTGTTTCAGAAGGTCAAAAACTTCGTCTTTGGTTTTATCCACAATCTCATCCTGGTTTTCATCCGTAATATTTTCAAAATTCTCCTGGATCAGATGTGAACCTAAATTCGAAGTCATGATGATAATAGAATTTTTAAAATTCACCACACGTCCCTTGTTATCCGTTAAACGTCCGTCATCTAAGACCTGAAGAAGCGTGTTGAATACATCCGGATGAGCTTTTTCAATTTCATCCAGAAGAACTACAGAATAAGGTCTTCTTCTTACCGCTTCAGTAAGCTGTCCGCCTTCATCATATCCTACATATCCCGGAGGCGCTCCCACTAATCTTGAAACACTGTGACGTTCCTGATATTCACTCATGTCAATTCTCGTCATGTTGTTCTCATCATCAAATAAGAATTCTGCTAAAGCTTTTGCCAATTCAGTTTTACCAACTCCGGTTGTACCCAGGAACAGGAATGATCCAATTGGTTTTTTCTCATCACTCAGCCCGGCTCTGTTTCTTCGGATAGCATCTGCTACAGCCTGAATAGCCTCATCCTGGCCAACAACCCTGTGGTGAAGCTCTGTTTCAAGATTCAGTAACTTTTCCCTTTCTGATTGTAATAGTTTTGTTACAGGAACACCGGTCCATTTTGCAATCACCTCAGAAATATTTTCAGAAGTAACTTCTTCCTTGATAAGCTCATTCTGATGGTTCTGCATTTCTAGCTCCATCTTACTGAGTTCTTCTTCTTTTTCGCGGAGTTTTCCATACTGGATCTCTGCTACTTTTGCATAATCTCCGGCTCTGGATGCTCTTTCTGCCTCCAGTTTCAGAGATTCAATATCTTTTTTGATCTGGGTAAGATCTTCACTTTTCTGTTTTTCTTTCAGCCATTTGGCATTGATCTCGTTTCTCTCCTCGGAGATTTTGGCAATATCCTCCTTCAAATGATCAATTTTCGTCTGGTTGCCTTCTCTGGAAATAGCCGCTAATTCAATTTCAAGCTGCATCAGTTTTCTGTCCAGTACATCCAGATCTTCCGGTTTTGAATTGATTTCCATTCTCAGTTTTGCAGAAGCCTCGTCAATAAGGTCAATTGCTTTGTCCGGTAGAAAACGGTCTGAAATATACCGTTGAGACATTTCTACTGCTGCAATAATCGCTTCATCTTTGATTCTTACCTTATGGTGAGCTTCATATTTATCTTTGATTCCACGAAGAATGGAAATAGCGGATTCAGTATCCGGTTCCTCCACCATTACTTTCTGGAAACGTCTTTCCAAAGCTTTATCCTTTTCAAAATATTTTTGATATTCGTTTAAGGTAGTCGCTCCGATAGCTCTCAGTTCGCCTCTTGCCAAAGCTGGTTTAAGGATATTGGCAGCATCCATAGCTCCTTCTCCACCTCCTGCTCCTACAAGGGTGTGGATCTCATCGATGAAAAGAATAATCTGTCCATCAGACTTGATGACTTCATTCACAACGGATTTTAAACGCTCTTCGAATTCACCTTTATATTTGGCGCCAGCGATCAGAGCTCCCATATCCAGTGAGAACAATGTTTTGTCCATCAGGTTTTCCGGTACGTCCCCGCTGATGATACGGTGTGCAATTCCTTCAGCAATAGCGGTTTTACCTACACCGGGTTCCCCGATAAGGATAGGGTTGTTCTTTGTCCTTCTGGAAAGGATCTGAAGCACTCTTCTGATCTCTTCATCACGTCCGATTACCGGATCCAGCTTCCCTTCAGCAGCTAACTCGTTGAAGTTTTTTGCATATTTATTTAAGGATTGATAGGTTTCTTCTGAGCTGGCAGAAGTAGCTTTGCTTCCTTTTCTTAATTCTTTGATGGCGCCTTCCAAAAGATTTTTGGTTACGCCCATATCTTTAAGCATCTTGGAGACCTCCGAAGTTGTTTCTAAAAGGGATAGCCATAAATGCTCAATCGTTACATATTCGTCACCCATTTTTTTAGCGATGTTGGGGGCATCTAATAATACTTTGTTAGCAGATTGTGATAAGTAGATATTTCCTCCCTGTACTTTAGGAAGTTTTTCTAAACTTTCACGGTTGCGTTCTCTTACCAGATTGGCATCTGCTTCAGATTTTTTTAATAAGAAAGGCGATATATTTTCATCCACCTGGAAGATTCCTTCCAGAATGTGTTGTGGTTCGATACTCTGGTTGCCAAACTCCATTGCAGTCTGCTGTGCTGTCTGGATGGCTTCCTGTGATTTTACAGTATATTGGTTTAAGTTCATATTTTTATGTTTTTTGTAATGATATATTCAGGTTTAATTTTTTTAAAAACATCAAGAAACTAAATTTTAAGGCTTAGTTTCTTAATGCCATCAGTTATTTAATCATTTAATCGATTACCTTACCGCAAAAACTGTTCAATTATTAAATTTATAAAAAATATGGACAAAATTTCCGGATTTGTTATTTTTAACGTAAAATTAACTTGACAAAATTTCCGATTTTAATTTTATTCGGGGGAAACAAAATATTTAATACCTTTTAGGACGAAATAAAAACCGATGAAAACTTTTCATAAACAGAAAGAGGAAACTGCAGAGCAGATCAGTTCCGGGAATTATCATCAGGCGTTGAAACGGATTATAGATTTTACGCTGGATACAGAGCACGTTAATTTTTACAGAAAAACCAACTTATTCCTGAAATGGTTTGACAGCCACCAGCATTCGGAAGAGGTGCCGGGAAAACTGACAGCCTTACTTTCTGAAGTTACAGATCAGCTTCAGAACAAAGAACCTGTGGACCGCCATATTCTCACCAAAATGATTGGTTGGGAGAAAAAACATTCTAAATCCTTTACATTAGGTCCTATGAACCTTGAGCTCAGAACCGGAGAAATAGCAGGTTTAGTAGGAGAGAATGGAAACGGAAAGACAACACTTCTCCGATCTCTGTGTGGAGAACTGAAAGCAGATAAAGGAGAACTTTATTATCTGTTTCCTTATACGGATGCCTATGATCTTCGTTCCAAACTTATTTATATTCCGCAGCGTACTCCTTCATGGAAAGGAAGTCTTATCCAGAACCTTTTGTTTACAGCGGTATCATACGGATATTCTCCTGATGAAGCAGTTGAAATTACAGAACTGATCATTGCAAGGCTCGGATTAAGAGAATTTAAAGAATATGCCTGGAAAAATCTTAGTTCAGGATATAAGATGAGATTTGAATTAGCCAGAATGCTTTTAAGAAAACCTAAAATTCTGCTCATTGATGAACCGCTTGCCAATCTGGATATTATTGCGCAGCAAACCGTTTTGGAAGATCTCAGACAGATTGCGGATTCACCGTTTCGTCCCTTGGCAGTAGTTCTCAGCTCACAGCAACTGTACGAAGTTGAGAAAAATTCCGGTCAGATTATTTTTCTGAAAAAAGGAAGACAGCAGAATCTGAATGCACACGAAACCGGATCTCTTATTGTAGAATTCGAAACGAATGAGGGAATTACAGAACTTAAGCGTAAGCTCTCTATATTGCCACTGCATTCTCTTGAGCAGAACGGAAGTACATTTATAGCCACTTTTAACGGAGATTTGAAGAGGGAAGATTTTATGAAATTTTCTTTGGACCAGGAAATTAATCTGGTTTATTTCCGTGATATTTCAAAATCAAGCCGGGTTTTCTTTTTAAAATAGATCTTATGTTGAAAAAATTTGATACTCAATTACTGCTTCGGTTTCCATTGTTGTGGAATACCAGATTTCCTTATATAGTTATAGTGGGAATACTGTTTCATATACTGGCATTTCTGGCTGGTTTCTGGTTTAATGATTTTGGAAAAGATCTTTATCGTAAAGATGTTTATTTTTATAAACACAGGGATCTTACAGCGTTCGGAATTGGGATTATAGGAAGTGTTATTCTTCTTATATGGTTTCTGTTTTATATCAGGAATAATGGTTTCAAATCATTTTACCCTAAAAAGAAAGACGATCTTTTTAAAGAATGGTGGATTGTACTGGGAATTTTTGTGTTTTTTTCAATGGCTTTTTTCTCAGTGAATTATGGAAGCAGATATGCTGCAAGAACTGTTTTTTCTGCTGAGCAGCTAAGCCGGAATGCTGAAATTACCTATAAAGGCAGGCTGCTGATGCTTAATGATGATTATAATAAGGAAAGACAGCCTGAAAGTTCCTATATAGATCCTGTTGATTCTGTATATCAGACTATTGATAGTGAGTTTTTCAAATATAAAGATAAAGAGTATCCCTGGAAAAGTATGATAGCCAATCAGGATCGGGAAGTATTTTATTATGATAACAAATTAGATTCTTTATATACAGATCAGGTCAGACAGCTCTTTTATAGAAATGATTCCGTACAGCTGCAAAAAATCCTGAGCCAGTATTTAGATCTGCTTAAAGAACATCATTTAGAAACTAATGTAACCACTGCACTGTGGTTTAAATATTTTTATAATAAGGAATTTGTTTCTGATGTTTTAATTGGTGACAGAAGGGGGAACTCCTATGATGTTCCTGAATACCTTCCTAATAAAAAAGGGCTCTACGCAGATTCTTATATCCTGAAAGAGTATTACGGGAATCTAATAATGGGAAAAGATGCTAAAGTATTGCATTATGATATTTTTCTGGCATTGCTGTATCTGGCGACGACCTTATCAATGGTTGTAATTACATTCAGGATATCTTCTCTTCTGCAATGGTTTATTTCTATTGTGACGTTTATGTTACTGGTAATCATAAATACGGCTTTGCTGGGATTTATTAGTGACCGTGTTGTAGGTTTTCAGATTTTTTTGATAGCTTTGCTCGTGGAATTAATTGTTTTCCTGTCGCTTGCTTTTATCGCCAGATACAGGAAAAACCTGTCATCAGTAGCATTAAATGTAATTATTTTAGGCTTTACTTTCATAATTCCCTCTGTAATAGCTGTGTTTCGCAATGCATTCTGGAGTATGCAGGCACACCAGTTTAGTTTTTATTCTGGAAGTGAATCCTATACTTTAGACCGTTTTTTTAGTGATGCAGCAGCAGGAAATCTTATTTTGACAGGTATTGTGATGCTTCTTTTATTAAGATGGGTACGCAGCCGAAAAGCACTTCCGGGTAACTGAAAAATATGGAACTTAAAGAAAAACAGAAAAAAATACTAGACGTAGCCGTAGAACTTTTCAAAGAGAAAGGGTATATGGGAAGCTCGGTGAGAGATCTGGCTACGAAGCTCAGCATCAAGGCGGCATCTTTATATGCCCACATCCGTTCTAAAGAAGAAATTTTGGAATGGATATGCTTTGGTATTGCTCAGGAATTTTTTGATGAACTTCAGAAGGTGAAAAGTACTGAAGCTGCCCCAAAGGATAAACTAAACTTGTTTATTGACAGGCATTTATCCGTAGTGCTTAAAAACCGCGATGTCACCCATATTTATTCCAATGAATGGAAGCATCTCGAAGAAAGGCTTCCTGAATTTGTAGAGTTGAGAAAAAATTATCAGGAAGAAGTGGAAGAGCTGATCTCTGAAATTTACAAAGCGGAAATGTGGGAATTGAAATCACCTTCTTTTACCACAAGATTTATTCTGCATACCCTAAATAACTCTTATTTCTGGTTCAAAAGAAACAGCGATTCTACCGATGAGATTACTAGCGAGATAAGAGATAAAATTCTTTTCGGGCTGAGAGGAAATCAAAAATACTGATGAGCCCCGTTTTTAAACAGAAATTTCCCACAGAACGGCTTTATACTATTTGCCTATAGTAAGCGTGTCGCTATACGACCGCTTCATCGAATCAACGGAGTTGATTCGATCTTTGCCTCCTCTAAATCAGCATTGCCTATCAATGAACTTTGCGTTTGAAAAAAGAAGCAATGCAAATTTTCCCACAGACCGCACGGATTTACAGATTTTATGATTTTAACTCTCGCGGATCTGGCAGATTGAGCAGATTTTTTAGAAGGTCTTATCGTTTGTTAAAACTAAGGGTAACCACCATAATTTAAATGCGCAATTTATAACTTCCATCTTCCTGCTCCCATCTTCGATTCTTATCTCATCAGAATTCCAGTTATTTAGAATCATTCAAAATGTGATAAAAATCATAAAAATTTTGCCAGATAGCAAAATCTTTTTAAATTTACACCTAACAAATGTTAGTTAGTTAAGATATGGATTTTTCAGTTGAATATTTGAAGCTCGATCAGTTGAGACAGCTTCAGTCTGACCGGTTGGCGGCTTTGGTCACCTATCTTGCAGAGCGATCAGAATTTTATAGAGGAAAGTTTAATAAATCAGGAATTGCTCCGGAAGAGATAAGGTCGGTAGAAGATATTGCGAAACTTCCGATTACTTATAAGCAGGATTTAAGAGATAACTATCCATTCGGCCTCTTCACTGTTCCGAAAAGTGAACTGCAGAGAATTCACTGTTCGAGCGGGACAACGGGAAAGCCTACCGTGGTGGGCTATACCAAAGAAGATGTAGACCTTTTCAGTGAAGTGGTGGCAAGATCATTAAATGCTGCTGGAGCCAGACCGGGAATGCAGCTGCATAATGCATACGGATACGGAATTTTTACCGGTGGACTGGGACTACATTATGGAGCAGAAAAATTAGGAATGAGTGTTCTTCCGATTTCAGGAGGAATGACGGCAAGACAGGTAGATCTGATCATGGATTTCAAGCCGGAAGTCATTTGCTGTTCGCCGTCTTATGCACTGACAATTGCCGAGGAATTTGCCAACAGAGGAATTTCTGCTGAAGAAATCAGTCTGAAATATGCGGTTTTAGGTTCAGAGCCATGGACGGAAATTATCAGAGGACATATTGAAGAAAGATTAGGTCTTCATGCAACGAATATCTACGGATTAAGCGAAATTATCGGTCCCGGGGTTTCCATGGAAGACTTTGAGGAAAAAGGAGGTTCTTACATCTGGGAAGATCATTTCTATCCGGAAATTTTAGATCCGGTTACCAAACAGCCGGTTCCTTTCGGGGAAGAAGGGGTTTTAGTGATTACCACATTAACGAAAAAGGCAATGCCGCTTTTAAGATATTGGACCAACGATATCACCAGCCTGTATTATGATGAAAACAGCAAGAGAACCATGGTGAAAATGAGACCTATTAAAGGCCGGGCAGACGATATGCTGATCGTAAGAGGGGTGAATGTTTATCCAAGCCAGATTGAAGAAGCCTTTTCCCATGTAAAAGGAGTCGTTCCGAATTATTACCTGACACCCGTTGAAAAAGAACAGATGTGTGTAGCACTTGATATTGATGTGGAAATCGCAGATGAATTGGTGAAAGATCAAAAAATACTGGCGGGTACCGATGATTATTTTAATTTTGTTGGAAACTTTGGAAAAAGCATAGAAAACGAAATAAAAAAACGGGTAGGAATCACCACAAAAGTAAAAATTCACGCTCAGGACAGCTTACCGAAGTGTGAAGGCGGAAAAATTAATAGAATACTTAAAAAATAATGAATTCATTTTATAAACTTAAGACTGTAAAAGTTCAGAAAGATACTTCCGAAGCAGTAAATGTAGCGGTAGAAATCCCTGAAGAGCTGAAGGATAAATTCAGGTTCAAGCAGGGACAGTATCTTAATTTCCGGATGATTATCAACGGAAACGAAGAGAGACGTTCTTATTCTATCTGCAATGCCCCAAGTGAGAAAAGCAACACGTTGGAAGTATTGGTAAAGCTCCTTGAAGGAGGAAAAGTTTCAGGATATTTCAATGAACATCTTCATATGGATGAACTGCTGGAAGTAATGCCTCCAATGGGTGGTTTCAATACCTCTTACCATCCTACGAACGTAAAAACCTATGTTGGTTTGGCGGCGGGAAGCGGAATCAGTCCTGTTTTATCAAATATTAAAGAAAGCCTTTACCAGGAGCCTAACAGCAACGCTTATCTTTTCTACAGCAACAGAAGCATGAATCATGTGATGAAGAGAGCAGAGATTGATAAGTTGGTAGAGCACTTCAACGGAAGACTGAAAGTAATCTATCTGGTAAGCCGTGAGAAACACGAAGATCCTGTATTTGAAGGGCGTATTTCAGCCGAAAAACTGGAACAGCTGTTTGAAAGATATACAGACATCGATGTGAAAGAAGCGACCTATTTTATCTGCGGACCTGCAGAAATGATCAAAGGAATCGCTGATTATTTAAAGAAAGATAAAAAAGTACCTGCCATTCAGGTATTATTTGAATATTTCACCGCTCCTGACGAAGAAAATTCCGAAGAAATGAGTGATGAATTCAAGGCTATTGCCAACATTGAAAGTATGGTAACGGTAATCATTGATGATGATGAATATTCGTTCCACTTAAATTCCAAAAAAGAGAGTATCTTAGATAAAGCATTGAAAGACCAGCTTCCGGTTCCTTTCGCATGTAAAGGAGGCGTGTGCTGTACGTGTAAAGCGCAGGTTTTAGAAGGAGAAGTATTCATGGAGAAAAACTACGCACTTACCGAAGACGAAGTAGCCAGAGGTTACGTTCTTACTTGTCAATGTCACCCGACAACGAATGTGGTGATGCTTAATTATGACGTGTAATTAATGTAACAATGTAACAGTTTACCCATGTAACAATTATTGTTAGACTGTTATATTGATTCATTGTTACATTTTAAAATTTTAAAAATTTTAGTTATGGACTTAGAAAAATTTGTTCAATACGTTCACGAAGAAAATAAAGTAGAACCCAAAGATGTAATGCCGGATGATTACAGAAAATTATTGGTTCGTCAGATTTCACAGCACGCCCATTCTGAGATTGTCGGGATGTTGCCGGAAGCTAACTGGATTTCAAGAGCCCCTTCATTGAGAAGAAAAATGGCGCTTTTGGCTAAAGTTCAGGATGAAGCAGGACATGGTTTATACCTTTATTCTGCAACAGAAACATTAGGAGACGGAAGCATCAGAGCAGACAGAGATGCTACCTATGATGATATGTTGGAAGGAAAAGCAAAATACTCAAGTATTTTCAATTACCCTACTTTGAGCTGGGCAGATATAGGTGCTATCGGCTGGCTGGTAGATGGTGCGGCAATTATGAATCAGGTAATGCTGATGGGGAACTCTTATGGACCCTATTCAAGAGCAATGGTGAAGATTTGTAAAGAAGAATCATTTCACCAAAGACAGGGATATGAAATTCTGATGGCGCTTTGCCGTGGTACCAAACAACAGAAAGAAATGGCTCAGGCTTCATTGAACCGTTTCTGGTGGCCGGCTCTGATGATGTTTGGCCCGAATGATGACAGTTCACCAAACTCTAAAATCTCTATGAATTACAGAGTTAAAAGAGAAAGTAATGACAGTCTTCGCCAGAGATTTATTGACGTTACCGTTTCTCAGGCTGAATTCTTAGGATTGACGATTCCGGATAAAGACCTGAAATGGAATGAAGAAAGACAGCATTATGATTTCGGAGAGCTTCCATGGGATGAATTCATGACCATCTTAAAAGGAAACGGTCCTTGTAATAAAAAGCGTATTGAAACGAAGAGAAAAGCTCAAAGAGAAAACTCTTGGGTAAAAGAAGCGGCGATAGCTTTTGCAGAAAAACAACAAAAAGAAGTTATATGATTTGAAAATGTGCCAATTTGAAAATAAATTAAAAACGTTAATAATTCTCAAATTTTCAATGAAGGCAATCAATCAATTTTCAAATTAACCAATTTTCAAATTTTCAAATTAATTATGGCAAATTTAGATATGTGGGAAGTGTTTATTCAGACTAAACCGGGATTATCCCACAAACATGTTGGAATTGTACAGGCGCCAACAGCAGAAATGGCTTTGCAGAATGCAAGAGACGTTTATACAAGAAGAAAAGAAGGAACTTCTGTTTGGGTAGTTCCAAGTAAATATATTGTGACTTCAGAAGGGGTGGATAAAGAGGCATTCTTCGATCCTGCTGATGATAAGCTATACCGTCACCCAACTTTCTACGAAATCCCTAACGACGTAAAAAATATGTAATTAATCAAGATTTTAAGATATGAGATCTCAGATACCAGACTTTTTTTGTCGATCTGAAATCTGATGTCTGAAATCTGAAATCTACTAAACAATGAACCCATTATATAATTATTTATTAAAACTAGCAGACGACAGCTTCATTATGGGGCAGCGTTTGTCTGCGTGGTGCGGTGAAGGTCCTTATCTGGAAGAAGATATTGCATTGACAAATATTGCGTTGGATGAGCTGGGGCAGGCTAATAATTTTTACGTGTATGCTTCAAGAGTAATTGACAACGGTAAAAGTGAAGATGACATTGCTTTTTTAAGATATGAACACGAATATGTAAACGCTCACTGGACAGAACTTCCCAATGAAGATTATGCACAGACAATTCTTAAAGTATATGTGTTCTCCATCTATCAGAAGCTGATGTATGAAGCCCTTTCCAACTCTGCCGATGAAGAACTTTCTGCCATCGCTCAGAAATCATTGAAAGAAGTAAAGTATCACTATACCCACACTTCTTCCTGGATGAAAATTTTTGCCCAGGGAACAGAGGAAAGCCGTGAACGTTTGGTAAAAGCCATTGAGAATATCTGGGAATACACCAAAGGATTGTTTGCAAAAGTAGAAGGAGAGGATGACCTTATCGCTTTGAATATTGCTCCCAATGCTGACGAACTATACAATGAGTTTGTAGCCATTACACAAAAAGATTTTCAGGAGTTTGGGTTAGAATATCCTGCTAATCCTTTCATGCAGCCAAAATCAAGAACAGGATACCATACAGAATATTTTGGATATATCCTTTGCGAGTTGCAGTATATGCAGAGAGCATATCCGGGATGTACCTGGTAGACAATGGACCAATATATCAGTACAACAATGCAGTAAAGATTGTCTTGTTCTACTGCTAAATTGTTAAATTAAAGAAATTGAACAACCTATTAGATTTATTAAAAACAATCCCTGATCCGGAAATTCCCGTGATTGATATTGTGGAATTGGGAATTGTAAGAGAAGCTCATGTTACTGGTGAAAATACCTGTGAAGTAATCATTACACCTACCTATTCCGCCTGTCCTGCAATGTTTACCATTGAAGAGGATATCATCAAAATGATGAAGGAAAACGGCTGGGATGCAAAGGTGGTAACCAAAATGTTTCCAATCTGGACAACAGACTGGTTAACCGATGAAGCCAGAGAAAAACTCCGTGTTTACGGAATTACCCCTCCGGAAAAAGGAGCAGACGAACATCATATCGGAAAACCGAAAAAATGTCCGAGATGTGGTTCCGAACATACCAAACAGATCAGCAGATTCGGATCCACGCTATGTAAGGCCTCTTATCAGTGTTTAGACTGTCTGGAGCCGTTTGATTATTTTAAATGCCACTAATCAATAAACAAAGCGTAGCCGATATTGTTACATTTTATTTGTAACATTGTTAATCTGTTCAATTGTTATAGTATGGCAGGCCGTTACATTGATTTATATTGTTAAATTAGTGCATTGTTAAATAATAAAATTAAAAACTATGTATACACAACTTGATATTGAAATGCATTTTGACGGGAAACTGAAAATTGCTTATCTCAACCAGCCGGAAACCATGAATGCTCTTACAAAGCCGTCTTTATCAGATCTGAAAGATTTTATTAAAGAATGCAGCGAAGATGAAACAGTAAGATGTGTTGCCATTTCAGGAAGAGGAAGAGCTTTCTGCTCGGGACAGAACCTGGATGATGCTTTTGTACAGGGGAACGAGCATCGCGATAATGATATTATCAGAAAAATTGTGGTAGATTATTATAACCCTTTGGTGCTGGAAGTTACCCGTTGTAAAAAACCGGTTATCGCTTTGGTAAACGGTCCTGCAGTAGGAGCAGGAGCCATGCTGGCACTGATCTGTGATTTTGTACTGGCTAACAACAAAGCGTATTTCTCACAGGCATTCTCTAATATCGGATTAATTCCTGATACAGGAGGAACCTATTTCTTACCGAAACTTTTAGGTAGGCAATTAGCCAATTATCTGGCCTTTACAGGTAAAAAACTATCAGCAGAAGAATCTAAAATGCATGGTCTTGTGGCAGAAGTGTTCACAGAAGAAGAATTTGCTCCTAAATCAATGGAGATCCTTGAAAAAATGGCCAATATGCCAACTGCAGCGATCAAATTGACGAAAAAAGCGTTTGCAAACTCTTACAACAATACCCTGAAAGAGCAGCTTGAATTAGAAGGAGATCTTCAGCAGGAAGCTGCAGAAACAGAAGACTTCATAGAAGGAGTAAATGCCTTTTTACAGAAAAGAAAACCTAATTATAAAGGAAAATAATCAATTTGAAAATGAGCTCATTTGAAAATTTTAAAATGAGAAACGATAGGGAAAATATAATTGTTAATAAAACTTTCGAATTTACATTGGATATTATTGAATTTTCAGAAGAACTCTATAAGGTAAGCAGATTTTCGATCGCGAATCAAATTTTTTAAATCGGGAACATCTATTGGGGCTAATGTAAGAGAAGCTCAAAATGCTAAAAGTAAGACTGATTTTATTCATAACAGAATATTGGTTTTTATTATGTTTGCAATCACCGTTTTTGAGTTCTCCGGACGAGAAATTATTTAAAGATTTAAAAGAGATTATATTAATTCTCTCTAAAATTGTTTCTACTTCAAAATTTAAATAATTTTCAAATGAGCTCATTTTCAAATTTTCAAATTAAAAATATGAATATCGGAATTATCGGTGCAGGAACTATGGGGGTAGGAATTGCCCAGGTAGCTGCAACAGCGGGATGCAAAGTTGTTTTATTCGATGCGAATACACCGCAGATTGATAAAGCGCTTACCGGCCTGGAAAAGACCCTTCAGAAACTGTCTGAAAAAGGTAAAATCTCTCAGGAAAAAGCCGCAGAAATCAGAACCAATATCGTTAAAGGTGAAGCTCTTCAGGATTTAAAAGATTCAGATCTTGTCATTGAAGCCATCATCGAAAACAAAGAAATTAAAACCAAAGTATTCACAGAGCTTGAAACCTATGTTTCTGACAGCTGTGTGATCAGTTCCAACACCTCTTCCATTTCTATTACCTCTCTGGGTGCAGAACTTAAGAAACCGGAACGTTTCATTGGTATCCACTTTTTCAACCCGGCACCTCTAATGCCTTTAGTGGAAATTATCCCATCTTTAGTAACAGAAAAAACTTTAGCGGAAAAAATGTATATCCTTATGAAAGACTGGGGAAAAATACCAGTTATTGCTAAAGATATTCCTGGGTTCATCGTTAACAGAATTGCCCGTCCATACTATGGCGAAGCATTAAGAATTGTTGAAGAAAATATAGCCTCTCCTGAGCAGGTAGACGAAGCCATGAAAACCCTCGGGAACTTCAAAATGGGACCTTTTGAACTGATGGACCTTATCGGAGTTGATGTCAACTTTGCGGTAACCACTACCGTTTACAAAGATTATTTCTATGATCCGAAGTATAAGCCATCTTTGCTTCAACAGAGAATGTCTGAAGCCAAACTTCACGGCAGAAAAACCGGAAAAGGCTTCTATGACTACAGTGAAGGTGCAGAAAAACCTGCAGCTTCAAAAGATGACGCATTATACCAGCAGATCTTTTTAAGAATTATCTCAATGCTGATCAATGAGGCCGTTGAAGCCAAAAGATTAGGTATTGCCAATGATGAGGACATTGAGTTGGCTATGCAGAAAGGAGTCAACTATCCAAAAGGATTATTAGACTGGGGAAAAGAGATCGGATATGCAAAAATTTCAGAAACCCTGCAGAATCTTTACGGGGAATACCAGGAAGAAAGGTATAGACAAAGCCCTTTGCTAAGAAAATTATAAATCTGTTAGCTAGTTTATTTTATGATGAGTAGGTCAAGAAGGAAAACATCCATAACGGGAATTACTACTGCTGTGACAGAAAAAGAGAATAAAAGAAAAGCTAACCGAAAATTAAGAAGATTGAATAAAATCAAAATTCATAAAAAAGATTATGATTTGTTTCAATTAAGAGAAATATCAGATGTTTGGGGATTTGACAAAGATGGTAAACAATATTTGATAGCTCCGGATAAAAAATGGTTAAGGAAATAAAAGGAAAATAGATAAAATATTTTCATGAATATAGATGAATTCAGGGCAGAACTTGAAGTAAGACTTTTAATTGAGAAAGAATATTTAATCAGAGAAGCGTCCTCAATTGAAGATGTTCAGGAAAGGCTTGAGCTGTTGGGGAAGTTTAATGAGAAATACAAAATGTTGATTAAAAGACTGGCAAATGAAGAAGGTATTGATTTGAATGCACCTTATCCGCCTGAAGTTCCTTCCGACTCAGAAAACCTTACCTACGAACAGATCATTCTTGGCAAAACCATGAGTGTTTATGATAGATTATCTGATGAATTATATGAAGAAATAACGAACGTATGACAGAAATGAATCCAAGACAGGTTGCAGATTATATGCTTAATCAGGATTATTTTTCCCAATGGATGAATATCAGAATGATTGAGGTAAAAGAAAATTACTGTTTAATAGAAATGCCCATCAAAAAAGAAATGATTAACGGGCTGAAAACAGTGCACGGAGGAGTAACATTTGCTTTTGCGGACTCCGCTCTGGCATTTTCCTCCAATAACACCGGAGATGCTGCGGTAGCACTGAACTGTATCATCAATTTTACCAAAGCCGGAAAAGAAGGGGATACTTTCAGGGCAGAAAGCATTCTGGTGAATAATACCCGGAAAACAGCTGTTTACGATATTAAGATCACCAATCAAAATAATGATCTGATTGCAAAATTCGTAGGAACGGTATATAAAATAGGAAAAAAAATAACAGAGCTATAAATAAGATAAAAGACATCAGATATTAGATTTTGAAAATGTCTGCTATCTGAAATCTATCATCTAAAATCTAATAAGAAATGAATAACGTATACATTATAGACTATGTCAGAACTCCTGTTTCAAAACTACAGGGAGGATTATCAGAAGTAAGAGCCGATGATCTGGCAGCCATTGTGCTTAAAGAAATCGTAGCCAGAAATCCGGAAGTTCCTGTTGATGAAATTGAGGATGTTATTTTCGGATGTGCCAACCAGGCAGGAGAAGATAACAGAAATGTGGCAAGAATGGGACTTTTACTGGCAGGTCTTCCATATAAGATAGGAGGTGAAACGGTCAACAGGCTTTGTGCTTCAGGAATGTCGGCCGTTGCCAATGCTTTCCGTTCTATTGCAGCCGGAGAAGGAGAAATTTATATTGCAGGCGGAGTAGAACATATGACCCGTTCGCCGTATGTGATGTCAAAACCAAGTGCCGCTTTCGGAAGAGACAGCCAGATGTTTGATACTACGTTCGGATGGCGTTTTATCAACCCGAAAATGAAGGAAATGTATGGAGTTGACGGAATGGGAGAAACCGCAGAAAATCTTGCAGATATTCACCAGATTAGCAGAGAGGACCAGGATCAGTTTGCCCTTTGGTCTCAGCAGAAAGCATCAAGAGCTCAGGAAAGCGGAAGACTGGCCGAAGAAATTGTAAAAGTGGAAATTCCACAGAGAAAAGGAGATCCTGTAGTTTTTGAAAAAGACGAATTCATCAAACCTTCATCATCCATGGAAGGACTGGCCAAACTTCGTCCTGCATTCAGAAAAGAAGGAACCGTAACCGCAGGAAATGCTTCAGGAATGAATGACGGAGCAGCAGCTCTTATTCTGGCGAGCGAAGAAGCTGTGGAAAAATACGGACTGAAACCAAAAGCTAAAATTCTTGGATCATCTGTAGCAGGGGTAGAACCGAGAATCATGGGGATCGGACCTGTAGAAGCTACACAGAAACTGTTGAAAAGACTTAACCTGTCTTTAGAAGATATGGACATCATTGAGCTGAACGAAGCATTTGCAGCACAGGCACTAGCCGTAACAAGAAGCTTAGGTTTACAGGATAATGATCCAAGAATAAATCCAAACGGAGGAGCGATCGCCATTGGTCACCCTCTTGGAGTTTCAGGAGCAAGAATTGTTGGTTCGGCTGCTATAGAACTTCAGAAACAGGATAAAAAATATGCATTGTGTACCCTTTGTATCGGTGTTGGACAGGGGTATGCAATGGTGATTGAAAAAGTATAACTTATTTGAAAATGAAATAATCTGAGAATTTAAAATGCGCTACCGGAAATTTCTTCTGGAATGTAACCTTCTATATAGTTTCTAAACAATGAAAACGTTAGGAAATAAACAGCGTACTATTCATTTTCAAATTATCTCATTTTCAAATCTTCAAATTAAAGAAATATGAACATCTACTCATACCATGGAATACGCCCCGTTATAAAACCTTCAGCCTACATTCATCCGCAGGCCGTAATTATCGGAAACGTAGAGATTGGTGAAGAGGTCTATATCGGACCGAATGCAGTGATCCGCGGCGACTGGGGGAAAATTATCATTAAAGACGGTGCCAATGTTCAGGAAAACTGTACCCTTCATGTTTTCCCGAATATCGAAACTATTCTTGAAGAATCTGCCCATATCGGCCACGGAGCCATCATTCATTCCGGACATATCGGAAAAAACTGTCTGGTGGGAATGAATTCTGTAGTAATGGATAAAGCAGTTATCGGAGACGAATGTATCATTGGAGCTCTGGCTTTTGTTCCTGCTAATTTTAAATGTGAACCGAGAAAACTCATCGTAGGAAGCCCGGCAAAGATCATTCGTGATGTTTCTGATGAAATGATCCGCTGGAAAACAGAAGGAACAAAACTATATCAGGAATTGGCAAGAGAAGGCAAAGAAGCTATTCTTCCATGTGAACCGTTTACAGAATATGTGCAGCAGATCCCTACAAAAATTGTTGATTACAGCATTTGGGATGATGTGAAATAAAGATATATACAAACTTAAATCTAACAGGTTTCCAAAGCCTGTTAGGTTTTAAATTAAGCATCAGATTTATAAATTTTATATATGATAAAAAAAGCTTTTATTTTTTGCAGTATTCTTTGGGCTGTGAATTTTATGATGTTGGGGCAAACTGCAACAGTAAAACCGCTTACAATAGGAGAAGTAAGAACATTAAAATCTAAAGTCTTAAACGAAGACAGAATTTTAAACATCTATCTTCCACAGAATTTTGATAAAACAAAATCATATCCGGTGGTCTATCTTTTGGACGGATCAATGAATGAAGATTTTATCCATGTTTCAGGATTGGTTCAGTTTTTCAACCTGATGTATGCGATGCCTGAAACCATTGTTGTTGGGATTGCAAATATTGACAGAAAAAGGGACTTTACTTTTCATACAGATTTAAAAGATCTGCAGAAAGACTATCCTACAACAGGACATTCAGATAAATTCATCAGTTTTCTGGAAAAAGAACTGAAACCTTACATCGAAAGTCAATATAAAACAACAGACAAATATCTGTTTGGACAATCATTAGGAGGACTTCTGGCAACTGAGATTCTTGTAAAGAAACCGGAAATGTTTGATAATTATTTTATCATCAGTCCGAGTTTATGGTGGGATGACCAGAGCCTTCTGAAGCAGGCTCCTCAAATGTTTTCAAAATCAGGAGATAAAAAGAAATTTGTGTATGTTTCCGTAGGAAAAGATGAACATCCTGTAATGGTAAAAGATGCAGGATCGCTGTATGATGTCCTGAAAAAAACAGGAAAGAAAAACTGGACTGTTGAATACCAATTAATGGAAACAGATAACCACGCTACGATTTTACACAGAAGTCTGTACGAAGGATTAGTAAAAATGTTCCCGTATAAAGAGCCTAAATAATAGACTTAACCATGAGATACCTATTCGTTGCAGTTTTCTTTTCAATAGTAATGAGCGGTCAGAAGACCGAAGTAAAACCTGTTAATACAGAACTTAAAAAAGAGCTGGCACAAATCTATAAAGATGACCAGATCTACCGTGAGCTGATGTCTCCAATTACACCTGAGAGGCGAAAAGAAATTATGACGGAGAAAAATCTCACTCAGGCAGATATGGGGGCAGAACTGCCTAAACGGGCGGATGCTCAGGATCGTGAGAATCTTATCAAAGTAGAAAAAATTATCAAAAAATATGGTTATCCGGGAAAATCTTTGGTGGGAGAGCCTGAGAACAAAGCCGTATGGTATGTAATACAACACTCGCCAGAGATCGAAAAGTATTTTCCGATGATCAAAAAAGCAGCTGAAGAAAAAGAACTGCCGTTCAGACTGTATGCCATGATGCTGGATCGGAAGCTAATGCAGGAAAATAAAGAACAGATCTACGGAACACAGGCCCGTTCCTATACCGTGACAAAAGATGGAAAACAGCAGTTAGTGTGGCTGATCTGGCCCATAAAAGATCCTGAAAATGTTAATAAACTCAGACAGGAAGCAGGAATTGGAGGAACAGTAGAAGAATATGCAAAAGACCTTACAGGAGCAGAATATAAAAAATATACATTGAAAGAAGCTCTGGAGCTCATGAAAGCAAAATGAGAAATTTCCTGAGAAAATATTGGGTCTTGATATTGATTGCAGTGATTGCAGTCAATTTTTTGGGGTTTTATCTGATCAAAGAATCAATTGGCATTTCAGATGCGTTGGAACATATAGATTCAGAGAGGGTCATAAAAAAGCTGGAACAGAAAAGTTTTTTCTATACCCTGTTGATAGATGCCGTTCTGATTCTGGATTTCTCGCTTATCCTTTTTGTTCCTTATCTGCTCATCAGGAATGTGATTAAAAATAAAAACAGAAAATATAATAAGTAAAAATTCATATGGAAAAACTGAAAAACTATATCTACGGAGAATGGATAGAAGGTACCGGAAACGGAGTCCCTTTATACAATGCTGTTACCGGTGAGCAGGTTGCTGTCTCAGATACGGAAGGGCTTAATTTTGAACAGGCTCTTGATTATGGTAGAACAGTAGGGTACAAAAATCTTTCTTCAATGACTTTCTATGACAGAGGGGAAATGCTGAAAAAAGTAGCCCTTTATCTGTTGGAAAGAAAGAAAAAATATTATGACTTATCTTACAAGACAGGAGCTACTCATGTAGATTCATGGGTAGATATCGAAGGAGGTTTCGGAACTTTCTTCACCTATTCAGGACTAGCGAAGAGAATGCTTCCTAATACTCCGTTTTGGGTAGATGGTGATACTCAGAAAATTTCTGCCAACGGAACTTTCCTTGGAACCCATATTTTAACACCAAGTGAAGGAGTATCCATACAGATTAATGCTTATAACTTTCCGGTTTGGGGAATGCTGGAAAAACTGTCTACTTCATTATTGGCGGGGGTTCCTTCTATCGTTAAGCCTTCACCATTTGGTTCATACCTTACCAATGCGGTATTCCAGGATATGATTGAAAGCGGAATTCTTCCTGAAGGAGCAATCCAATTGGTATGCGGAGAACCGGGAAATATTCTTGATTATGTTCAGGACGGAGATTCCGTTTTGTTTACAGGTTCAGCCTCTACAGGTAGAAAATTAAAATCCTCACCATCAGTTGCCGGAAATGCTGTACGTTTTAATATGGAAGCAGACTCTCTGAACTGCTCCATCCTTGGATTGGATGCAAAACCGGGAACTCCTGAATTCGATCTTTTCATTAAGGAAGTACGAAATGAAATGACCACAAAGGCCGGGCAAAAATGTACGGCAATCAGAAGAATTATTGTTCCAGAACATTTGATCGGAGACGTTCAGAATGCTTTATCTAAGGCTTTAGACCAGACTAAAATCGGAAGCCCGCTGAGCAGAGAAACCAGAATGGGTTCATTAGTAGGAAAACAACAGTATGATGAGGTATTGAGAAAAGTTAATCTACTGAAAGCAGAAACCGAATTGGTATACGACGGGAAACATGAGCTGGTAGATGCTGATTATGAAAAAGGAGCGTTCATGAGCCCGAAATTATTCCTGAATGATAAACCGTTTGAAAAGAATATCTCTCATGATGTAGAAGCCTTCGGACCGGTTTCTACACTGATGCCTTACAAAGATGCAGAAGAAGCAGCTGCGCTGGCAAAAAGAGGAAAAGGAAGCTTAGTAGGATCTATTATATCCCACGATGAAAACTTCATCGCAGAAACGTCATGGAAAATGGCTTCCCAACACGGAAGAATTTTTGTATTGAACAGAGACAGTGCTAAAGAAAGTACAGGTCATGGTTCTCCACTTCCTACATTAATGCATGGAGGTCCTGGCAGAGCAGGAGGAGGCGAGGAAATGGGTGGACTGAACGGTCTCCATTTCTTCTTACAGAAAACAGCAATTCAGGGATCACCGGATGTATTGAAAGCCATTACCAAGATCTATCAGCAGGGTGCCGAGAAAAAATTCTCAGATAAGCATCCGTTCCAGAAATACTTTGAAGAAGTTGAAGTAGGAGATTCTTTAGAAACAGCAGGAAGAACTGTTACCGATGCAGATATCGTAAACTTCTCCAATGTTTCCTGGGATCACTTCTACGCCCATACAGATGCAACAAGCTTATCAGGGACAATTTTCGATAAAACCGTTGCTCATGGATACTTTATCCTTTCTGCAGCAGCAGGATTGTTTGTTTCCGGGAAAAAAGGTCCGGTTATCGCCAATTACGGCCTGGAAGACTGTAGTTTCTTCAAACCCGTATATGCAGGAGATACCATCACAGTATACCTTACAGCAAAAGAGAAGATCAACAGGGGCGTAAAAGGAAGAAATATTCCTTCAGGAGTTGTTAAATGGCTGGTTGAGGTAGTTAACCAGAGAGACGAGATCGTTTGCGTAGCAACCATTCTGACACTGGTCGCAAAACAGTCTCCTTTTATCGATCTGAATGTGAAAAATATTCAGAAAATTCTGAACGGATTAACAGAAAATACTCCGGCACAATGGGGTAAAATGTCTCCACAGCAGATGATTGAACACCTTGAACAGGGAGTGTTGGTAAGTTTGGGAGAACCGGAAGCTGAAAAATGTTTCACTCCGGAAGAACATCTTGAAAAATGGCAGGATTCACTATACACCCATAGAAAAATGCCGAAAGATTTTACCGCTCCTTTCCTTCCGCAGGATGGCAGCCTTCCGGAACCGGTTTATAAGAACCTGGAGAAAGCAAAAGAATCTTTCATCGAAACCATGAAGAAATATGCCATCTATTACAGAGAAAATCCTCAGGCAGAGCATATGAATTTTGTCTTCGGAAAATTGAACAAAGAAATGTGGGAACTAATGCACAAAAAACATTTTACCCATCATTTTGAACAGTTTGGATTAATTTAATTCCAACAGAATATCTAATAAAAACAGCAGTTCGTTTCTAGCGGGCTGCTGTTTTGCTTTGGTACTTAGCAGAGGGTTTTAATAGATTAAACTTGCTGAATGAAATGCCCTTGCAAACGAAAGTATACATAATGTTTTATGCATCCCTTTGCGTATTTTATGCGTTGAAGGAAATTTTACAGGTGTATTTTATTTTGCCCGCTGATCTGGCAGGTTCAGCAGATTTTTATATTTCTTTAAACCACAAAGTTATGCCACTTCGTTGCTAATTATACGTCCGCTTCATCGAATCAACGGAGTTGATTCTGCTCTTTGCATCCTAAAATCAACATTGCCTGTACATTGAACTTTGCGTTTAAAAAATGTAAAATATTTAAGTTTATTCTTCTTGCTTTTTATGCTCCATTTCATCTTTTGATTTTAAATATCTCAGATACCAGAAAGCCAAAAGAGGAAGACCAAAAATCTGGAACAGAAAAATAACCAAAGATAAAATCCCCTCAGGTTTATTTTCATTCGCTTTTAACAGAATCTGATTTCCCAACGGGCCATTGGAAAACACAATAATATTGAAAAGGTTCCATCCAAGATGAAGCCCAAAGGGTAGATAAAGAGACTTTGTTATGGCAAAAGCATAAGCAAGCATATATCCGAAAACAGCGGTCATTACAAAAATAATAGCCATCTGGAAAGGACTGCCGAAAGCATTGTATGAAAACCAGTGATAGATTCCAAAGCAGGCTGCAGACAATAAACAAGCCTTCTTTATTCCTAATTTATCTATGGCAATATACAGTAAAGCACCCCTGAAAATAAGTTCTTCAAACAATACCGACTTTAAAACCCACCATACTCCCGGTAAAAGGGTCCGAAATGAAATCTGTTTATTCAGCTCCCAGTTATTATTTGCTGAAATTTTGGAGGTTACGTGATAAAAAATACAGCAGACTGCTGCAAGTAATATTCCGGAAAATAGCTGGATGAGCCTTTTTCTGGAGGGTTTAAATCCCAAAATACTGAGATTTTTTTTCACAATAAACCAAAGTAAGAGCCAGGAAATAATTAATTCAGTAATGATTCCAATCATAGGTTATTTGTTTAAATATCAAAGTATTACAGTTTTATAAAAACGAAATTAAGAAAAAATAGAACTTAAAGGCCTTTTTTATGAAATTATATGCTTTAGTAACAGGTTAAAAATTCAGCAAGAATTGGTATTCGTCAAATAAATTGTATTTTTAGAATTCAAATCCAAGCAGGACAAAATAATGAGCGATAGCTGTAGGGAACAATGGCACGAATAAGATTTTATGAATGAAACTTTTGCAGATAAGGTTATTGAGTTTAATGAAAATCTAAATTTTACAGGTGAACTTCCTGAAGGTTTTCAGGTGTTAAATCCGTATCTGGATAATCCGGAAACGATGATTGTGATGAAAGAATTTTATCACAAATATTATAACGATTCAGCACAAAGAAAATTGATGATCGGAATCAATCCTAGCCGTCATGGAGCAGGCGTTACTGGAGTCCCGTTTACTGACACCAAACGACTTGAATCTGTCTGCGGTATATCCATGAAGGCGGCGCATACCCATGAAGTTTCCTCTGTTTTCATGTACGATATGATAGCTGATTATGGTGGTCCGGCAGAGTTTTACAGAGATATTTATATCAATTCACCATTTCCGCTGGCTATTGTCAGAAAAACGAAAAACGGCTGGCTGAACGCCAATTATTATGATGATAAAAGTCTGGTTGAGGCGGTAAAAGATTTTATGATTGATTCATTAAAAAAACATATCAGTCTCGGATTGGATACCTCAGAAGTCTTCATCCTTGGAAAAAAGAATGCCGATTTCATTTCAAAATTAAACAAAGAAACTAAGCTGTTCGGGAAAATGACCGTTTTGGAGCATCCCCGCTATATTCAGCAATATAAATCCAAAGAAAAACAATTGTATATTGACAAGTATGTTCTGGCATTGAAAAAGTAAAATGTCAGCTTTACGATTCTTAGCTAAACCTAATAACCTATGACCATTTTTCCTGCAGAAGCAAAATTTAAATACAGTTGGCGTGCCTACCAGAAGAATTTTCTGGATAATATGGAAGAATATCTTCAAAACGGGCACCTTCATGTAACTGCGCCGCCCGGATCAGGAAAAACCGTTCTGGGACTGGAGGTCATGCTGAGACTTAATAAACCCTCCCTTATTGTTGCCCCTACTTTAGCTGTAAAAAATCAATGGATACAAAGATTCTGTGAACTTTTCCTGGATACAGAAGTTGTTCCGGACTGGATATCAGGAGATATTAAAAACCCGGGGCTTATTACTGTAACTACATATCAGGGAATTCATGCCGCATCGGGTTATGTGGATGAAGAAGAAGATACCAATAAAAAATCGTCAAGGGTTTCATTAGCTGATATCATCAGAAAACTGAAAAAACAGAATGTGGAAACCTTTATTTTTGACGAAGCTCACCATCTGAAAAGTGCATGGTGGCGAAGTTTAATGGAGCTAAAATCTAAGATTGAGCCTACCATAGTTTCCCTTACCGCAACACCTCCTTTTGATGTCTCAGGTTCCGAATGGCAGAAATATATCCAACTGAATGGTCCCATTGATGCAGAAATCTCTGTTCCTGAACTGATGATAGAAGGAGACCTTTGCCCACATCAGGATCTGGTCTATTTTACATTGCCGTCTTATGAAGAACAACAGAAAATAGAATATTATCATGCCCAGGCCGCCGCTTTTCTTAATGAGATCAGTACTGATGATATTCTTTTGAATGCTTTGGAAAAGCATCCTGTTTATTTAAATCCATTAGAACATTTGGACTGGATCTATGAAAATGTATCATCTTATACTTCGGGGCTTGTATATATGCATTTCAGACAGAAAGAAATCCCTGAAATTCATTTTGAGGTTATAGGAGATCATCAGAAATATATCCCGGAATTTGACTTTTTCTGGCTAGAAGAACTGCTTGATTTTTACCTGATTGTAGATGAGATTCATTTTAAAAAAGAAGAAGAGCATCGTACAGCACTCGGAAACAGGCTTAAACGGCAAGGGTTTTTTGAGAAAAAGACCATAAGTTTTTTTAATAACAAACATTTAGGTCAGATCCTGAATTCCAGTATCGGAAAACTTCAAGGTATTAAAGATATAGCGGATTTTGAATTCTCAATTCTGAAAGAAGACCTGAGAATGGTTATCCTTACCGATTTTATAAAAAAAGAGTATCTGAGCAGCGGACAGCAAAACAATCTCACGCTGGACAAAATAGGAGCAGTGCCCATTTTTGAAAAACTGAGAAGAGAAAATGCTCAGAATAAAAAAATAGGAATTCTTACGGGCAGTCTGGTCATCATTCCGGCTTCAGTAAAAGATCAGTTAAATGCTCTTTGCTTTAAAAAAGGAATATCCGGAATTTCGTTTTCACAGCTTACGTATGACTCTGGATATGTTCAGATCAGCCTTAGCGAACAGATCAAACATGATATTGTACACATTGTAACCGAAATTTTTCAGTCAGGTGGAATACAGATTCTTATCGGAACCAAATCTCTGTTGGGAGAGGGCTGGGATGCCCCTAAAATGAATACTTTAATTCTTGCAAGCTTTGTAAGTTCTTTTGTCCTTTCCAATCAGATGAGAGGTCGGGTAATAAGAGTTGATAAAGATAACCCTTGTAAAAGTGGAAATATATGGCATCTTATATGTTTTGATCCACAAAGCGAAGATGGTGGGCAGGACCTGAATATTGTGAAAAAAAGATTCAAAACCTTTGTAGGAATTTCCAATAAAGAAGAAGCTACCATTGAAAATAATTTTGAAAGACTTCACCTGGGAATTATCGAAAAGCCGGAAAACATTTCAGCAGTTAATAAAGAAATATTTTCGAGGGCCGGAAACAGAAAAGGGCAGTCGTCACGTTGGAAAGAAGCTTTAGAAAAAGGAAATGTTCTCATTGAAGAAATCAAAGTTCCGTCAACGGATATGACGGAAATGCACGACATGAAAATGAACTATGTTAAAACCATGATAGGTGATCTTTCAGGGGTTCTTATTTCATCTGTTTTGCTTTTTGGAAAAGATCTTCTGATGGGAATTCTTGAAAATGCAGATTCAATAGATTCCAGGAAAGGTTTGTTACTGATTACTTTTATATTAGGAGTTGGAGGAATAATACGATATGGCAGGAAATTTTACCGTGCTTTACGGCAGTATCAAAAATATAAAAATGTAGGCAGACAGATTGGCCTTATCGGAGAAACAGTTTTGGAATGTCTGGTACATGAAAGAATTATTACTACAGATCCTGAAAAGATGAAAGTAGTAAGTTCCGGCAATAAAGATAAAGATGTATTCTGTTATCTGGAAGGTGGCAGTTATTATGAAAAATCACAATTCATCCAGGTGCTTCAGGAAGTAATTTCAAAAGTGGATAACCCAAGATATCTGCTGAAGCAAAAGACCATATTTTTCTTTACAAAAAAAGAAATGTATTATCCCATCCCTGAGGCTTTCGCCAAAAATAAGAAAAGTGCTGATTTCTTTGCCAAAACATGGAGTGAGAAAATTGAAAAATCAGAAGTGCTTTTTACCAGAACTATTGAAGGCCGCCGGATTCTGTTAAAGTTAAGATTTCAGGCTCTCCTGAAAACAGATGCAAGAATAGAGCATCTTCATAAATGGACCCGATAAACTAAAAAATCCCCCGAACATTTCAGGGGATTTGATCATTTATGCATTAGAATCTTTATCGCACAAAGACTTATGAAAAAATTGGATTTTATTTTTTGATGACCTTAGAAGATCCTGACGGAGTTTTAACGATATACGTTCCGCTTGGAAACTCTGAAAGATCAGCCTTTTGATTACCTTTCTTAAGATCCATAGTCTTCATTAGCTTTCCTTCCATACTGTAAACCTCAGCTTTTATATCCTTTTCCGTTTCAATGGAAACAGGTCCGTCAGTTGGGTTAGGATAAATACTGATCCCTTTTTGCGCAGCTTTGGTTTCGTTGGTTGCCAATACAATATTGCTGTCCTTTACCCAGGTGAAAGCATCAAAGCCAAGATAGTAGAAATTACCACCAAGCGTCAGCACCAGCTCATCAATAATAATATTTGAATAGTTCTGGCCGTTCAGATTAGTCATATCAATTAGCGTGTATCCATTTGTAGAGCCAAGTGATGTAGCAAAGTTTCCGGTTTTTATGGTGGAAAATTTAGTAACACCACTTAATTTTCCGGTTACAGTAAGTGACCCTGTGGCATTCTGATTGCTGAATTTATCAGCCGTGTATACCCAAAACTTGTTTACCTTAAACAGATTGGACGTGGTTTTAACACTGAATGATGGATTGGCCGGACCTACATTGGATGTATTGTCTATATACCTGTTATCATTAGCTGTACCAGACCAGCCTGTATTTGGGAAATTTACGACGTTAAAAGTGGATACATGCGAGTTAATTTTAAAAATTACCCCGTTATCTGTAAAGGTAGTGCTTCCAGGAGATTCAGTTTCAAAAAGTTCGCTGCTGGTCTGCCCAAATGAAAAAATTGAAATGAGCAGGCTACATATTGTTAAAAAGGTAGTGCTTTTCATGATTTTTGTATTAAATATTAGATTTTTGTTTGGATATTAACTGCGGGAAGGATATATTCCTTCAACACAGATAATATAGTTCAGTCCGATATACGGAGGCATATTATTCACAGGAAGATTCTGCCCGGTGAACATAATAGACTTTGTACTAATAGCCGTATCCGGATCAGCATCTATAAAACTTGGCACTGGGTCAAAGTTCCTCCCGTTTGGAATTCCCGAAATAGCAAGTGCTGAAGCAGCCGTAGGGGTTGCACTGTTGGCATTCTGGTTTTTTACTCTCAGCTGAAACCCACCTCCTATACTTGGAAGATTGGCTGATAATAGTGTATTCTGAGTGGTCCCTGCCTGAACTCCTAAAGGATAATTTTCGTTAGAGTTTACGGTTCCGGCTCCGATAGCCATACGCCCTTTCATGTTAGGGAGTGCGAAAGTATCAATCCCGTTTCCTCCGTAAGTTGTTCCCAGAATTGAAAATAAAGCGCTGTTTTGGGAAATTCTTAATAAGCTTCCGTCGCAGAACATCCAGCCTCTAGGTGCAAAATTTCCGGCAAATAATTTTACGATTCCAATGTACTCATCCATAATAAATAGTTTTCAGTGATTAAATTTCCTACTCGTATAGGGCTTTTCGGATTCCGCCTCAATAGATCAGTTGTTTTGATAGGTCAAAGGAACGATTTCCCATAAGGCAGTACTAGCGTAGAAAATACCAAATTTCGCACTACGTATTTATACGTAATTTCATTAAAAAAGGGATGAGTGATCTGATATTCCGAAGCGGTGATGAAAGAAATAATTTGTAGAGGATAATTTTCTCTGAAAGATCAGTATTTAGTATTTTTGTAAGAATCCAATTTAAAATAAAAATGAACGAATTTGTAGTATCAGAAATTAAAAATAATATTGCCGAAATTACTTTCGGAACCCCTAAAAGCAACTCTCTTCCGGGAGCAATTCTGGAAAAGCTTGCTCAAACCATTCTGGATGAAGGCGCAAAAGATGAGGTAAAAGCCATTCTGGTAAAGAGTGAAGGAGAAAAAGCATTCTGTGCAGGAGCCAGCTTTGATGAGCTTCTGGCTATTGAAGAACTGGAGGCTTCTACAAAATTTTTCGGAGGATTTGCCAAAGTGCTTAATGCGATGAGAAACTGCGGAAAGATTGTCGTAGTAAGAGTTCAGGGAAAAACAACCGGTGGAGGAGTAGGAATTGCGTGTGGAGCAGATTATTGTTTTGCTACTAAAGATTCTGCGTTAGCGTTAACAGAGATCAATCTGGGAATCGGTCCTTTCGTTATCGGTCCTTATGTAGAAAGAAAAATCGGAAAATCACAGTTCTCTGCAATGGCTATTGATGCTGATTTCAGATCGGCAGCGTGGGCAGAACAACACAATGTTTACCACTCCGTTTCAGACAGCATCGCAGAAATGGATGAACAGCTTGAGAAATTTTTACAGACTTTGGCGTCCAGAAGCAGTGATGCTTTGGCACTGATCAAAAAAGTATCATGGGAAGGTACAGATCATTTCAATGAGCTGATGCCTGCCAGAATCCATATGAGTGCAAGCCTTATCCTTGAAGATTCTGCCAAGAAAAATATCGAAGCCATCAAAGAAAGACTGAGAGCTAAGTAAAAACCAGCTTTCCTATAATACAGCCGTTGATTTGTTCAGCGGCTTTTTTGTTGACCATTAACTGCAAAATCAATTCGCTATTCATAATCTCTTATTTTCCATTTCAATTTTTTCGAAAAATATTTTGCAGGATAAAAATAAATTATAACTTTGTAATTCAAAGTTCTTTTTATGGATTCAAAAAATTATCATGAAGACCTGTCCCATATCCGTTCCATGATGGAGCGGTCTTCCCGGTTTATTTCACTGAGCGGGTTGTCCGGTGTATTTGCAGGACTTGCAGCCTTAATTGGGGCTGGATATGTATATTTTATACTTCAACGTGAAGGAATCGATTATTTTGAAGGTGAGAGGAATTTTTTTAGCCCGGAACTGGTGAAGGAACTGGTGATAACCGGATTTGTAATCCTGATAGTAGCTGTGGTTAACGGATCTGTGTTTACAGCCAATAAAAGTAAAAAGAAAGGACTGAAAATCTGGGATGCAACAACAAAACGCCTTTTGGTAACCTTTGCTGTTCCTTTGGTGACAGGAGGTATTTTTTGCCTGGCGCTCATCTTCCATCATCTGTATGTGTGGATTGCTCCGGCTACCCTGATCTTTTACGGGCTTGCATTGGTAAGTGCAGAACGATATACCCTCACAGACGTAAAATATTTAGGATATCTTGAAATTATTTTAGGAATGCTTTCATTATTCTTCTTAGGCTGGGGATTGGTATTCTGGGCATTTGGCTTTGGAGTATTGCACATTGTGTATGGATTAATCATGCATAAGAAATATAAATAATGGGAATAGGCTTTGTCATACTTATATATCTTTTCATACTCTTTATTTTAAGCTTGACTTGTGCAGTAATAGGAGGTATCATTACTTATTTTGTAAGTAGGGAAGGAAAAAGCAGAAATACGATATTGGTGATAATAGCCCCTTTTGTAGGTTTTTATACTTTTTTTATCTGTGGCTTTATGGGAATGTCTATTGTGGCAGATAAAAAGAAGGTAGATGTTGGAATTGGAGATGCATGGTATGTACCATTAAAACATGAACATCAGCTGTTATTCATTGATATTCCGGAGCAGGCATCTATTGCAAAAGAAAACGGAGAACTATTGGTTTCGGAAATATCAGAAATTGAGGAAAACGGAAATCAGATCTTGGGAAAGATGTTTGATGGCCAGTATTTTTCTTACAATACAAAGACCAGTGAAGTTAAAGAATTCAGTACTGAAAAAGAACTGAGCTCTTCAATTGGAAATAAGAAGCTTCAGCTGACAGATGCTTATGATTTTTATTCAGCCAGGAAAAGTAAAATAATGAGTTTATGGCCAATCTGGATAGGGATTTTATCTTTCATGGGAAGTGTAGGAGCAGTGTCGCTTTTGAAGCAAGTAGTTTTTAAAATTGTTAGAAAAAGATAACTGGAAAATAGAATTTATAATTGTGAAGAAATGGATCCTGTTTTTAATCATTATTTTTGCAGCTGTTTTCAGCAGGAATTTTCTGTTCAGCAGTTTATTCAGATATGAAATCATCAAAGAGAGACAGATTTATCCATTTGAAAATGAAAATTTAAAAGACGATAAACCTGCCAGGGAAATAGAAGAGATTATTCAGAACAACTTAGAACAGACCTCATCCGTACTGGCATTTAGTTTTGAGCGCTGTGAAAATGATCCCAATCTGCTTTTGAAAACAAAAAAGGCCAATTGTATAGGATATTCCGCACTTTTAGCAGCATTGATACAAACTGAGCTCAGGAAGAATAAATTAGATAAAAAATGGGAGGTGAGCCATGAAGTAGGAGAGATCTATTTTTTGAATAAAAATATCAATCAGTACTTCACCTCAAAATTTTTTAAAGACCATGATTTTGTGGTCGTGGAGAATAAAGAAACTAAAGAAAGAATAGCCATTGATGCAGCACTCTATGACTATTTCAGAATAAATAAGATAACGTTAAAATGATAAAGATAAATCAGCTCAATAAAGAATTCGAAAGCCGCGTAAGACTGGGCATCATGTCCGTTCTTATGGTGAACGACTGGGTTGATTTTTCTGAAATGAAGGCTCTGCTTGAAATCACAGACGGTAATATGGCAAGCCACAGCAATGCCCTGGAAAAAGCAGGATATATTGAAGTGAAGAAAGAATTTGTAGGAAAAAAACCTAAAACTTCTTACCGCGTAACCCAGAGTGGGAGACTGGCCTTCACGGAACACCTTAATGCTCTTGAAAAATTATTGGGACGATAATTCTTATATTTTTTTGAAAATTTACTTTGCAATTCAAAGTACTTTATAAAAAATAAAATTAAATAATATGATGACACAAAAACAAAAAACACTTACGATTTACGCCCTTCCATTGGTTTTACTATGTATTCCGCTATTTGGAACTATAATTACTGATGAGGTGAACTGGTCTCCTTCAGATTTTATGATCGCAGGAGTTTTACTTTTTGCTACTGCTTTTCTAGTCAACCTCGTAAGGAGCAGAATTAAAAAACAAAGTTGGAAAATCCTGATCTGTACTTTCATTCTGCTGGTTCTCGCATTAATTTGGATTGAATTGGCCGTAGGGATTTTCGGAAGCCCGTTTGCCGGAAATTAATGCCGGATTTACTTTCCCGGAATTAGAAAATACCACAATGATGACCAGAAGAAAATTTATTAAAAGATTGATGCAGATTTCAGTAATCGGAGCATTTCCTGCGCTGTATTCATGGCAGGTAGAACCTTTCTGGATAGAGTTTGTCCAAAAAAAACTTCCGGTTAAAAATTTGCCGGAAACTTTAAATGGTAAAACACTGATGCAGATCTCTGATCTTCATGTGGGAAACCGTTTCGACTGGAATTTTTTGATCGAATCTTTTCAGGAAGCCCAACAATTCAATCCAGATTTTGTAGTCTACACCGGGGACTTTGTGAACCACGGAAATGCAGAAGAGCAGGAAGCTCTGAAAAAAGTGATGAACCACGCTGTTCACGGAAATCTGGCTACTTTCGGGATACTGGGGAACCATGATTACGGAGCAGACTGGAAAGATATACCATGCTCAGAAAAGATCTGTGGAATTCTCGAAAACGCAGGTATCACGATGCTAAAAAACAGAAGTGAAGAAAGCCACGGGCTGAACTTTATTGGGTTTGATGATCTGTGGTCACCCAATTTCGGATTTTCTGAAGTCATGAAGAATTATAATCCTTCAAAAGCTTCCATTGTGCTCTGCCATAACCCTGATGCCTGTGATATAGACATCTGGAACGGCTACCAGGGATGGATTTTGAGCGGACATACCCATGGTGGACAATGCCGAATTCCGGGAATAATTACTCCGGTTCTCCCGGTGAAAAATAAACAATATATCTCCGGCGAGATTGATCTTCAGGATGGAAGAATGCTGTACATCAACCGGGCAATCGGGCATTCTTTCCAGATCCGTTTTATGGTACGTCCGGAAATAACGGTTTTTACTTTAGCTCAAGCTTAATATAAAAATATAACAATGAAAGACCATGAAATTATAAATATAGGAAGAGGGCTGTTTGGGTTATGCCTGCTGCTGGGAAATATATGTCTCTTTGGTTTTATATTCACCAGAGATGACGGTTTTATGGCTGGCGGTTATATGCTGCTTGTATTCGGATCTATACTGAATATGATAGCAATAGCAGGACTGCTGCTGTACGGGCTTATCTGTCATTCAAAACTCAATGCCTGCCTTAAAGCTATAGGAATAATCCTTATCAATATTCCTCTCGCTATTGTGTACACTTTAATAGGACTTACTATCATTTAAAATAATAAACTATGAAAAAAATGCGTGTTGCCTTTTTGCTTTTTGTTTATGATAAAACTCAGAAACTTTACAGAAAATACTTTAAGAAGAAAAAAAGACAGTGGCAGTTCAATGAAAAGCAGCTGCTGGAATTCAAAGAAGATTCTTTAGGCAGAAAGTTGGGGGAGTTTTATAAAAAACATGGATTCTCTATGATCCCTAAAATGGAGAACCACGATGTACACCATCTGATCACAGGCTGTGGAACTCATTTTGAAGATGAAATCGCTATGCAGTATCTGCTTCTCGGAAACGGAAAATTGAATGCCCACCTTCTTGCGGCAGTGGTATTGGGAACACTTATCCTTCCTGAATACATGAAAATGTACCTCAGAGCCTACAGAAAAGGACAGCGTATGAAACCATTTTATAACTGGGATTTTGAAAGCCTCCTGTGGCAGAATTTTGACCACCTGAGAGACTATATCCAACAGAAAGATCCAGTTGTACTTTATTAATTAAACTGATCAAACCATGAAGAGTATCAAATGCAGCCCGCTGGGTAGAAATGTTTTCCTTACCTCATTTTTAACAGGAACGTTTATTTTTATCAGCTTCCTGGTAACCCGATCAGATTTTCTGGTCATACTGGGCTTTTATTATGTCGTTGCTGCTGCAGTCATCAATCTGATTGTACTATTGTACGAACTCATAGAATTTCTAACGAATGTTTCAGATCATAAGGCTTCAGGAAATTCCATATTGCTGCTTCTCCTTAACATCCCGATAGCAGTTGTATACCTTCTTATTGTCTTTAATATATAAACCTTTAATCTCTAAATTTTTCAATTATGAAAACACATCACTATATATTTCTTACAGCCGCTTTATTTGTTGTTCTGTTTTATGATCAGGATATCGGATTGAATTTTGGAATCCTGGGAATTATCTATGCCTTATTAACTTTATTCAGAACGCCGGAGCAAAACAGGACCAGAATTTTTCTGATACTTTTTGTTACCAGTATTTTGTCGAGTATTGCTTTTATATGGTACGGGGACTTTCCTTCATTTCTGGCGGTTGTAAGTTCATTCCTTATGCTTTCTTACCGTTCCCGAAACAGGAAGCTGAAAATGTTATTCCTGATTCCGGTTTTTATAATCAACTGCATTACCTCATTTTTCCGGTTTTTCAGTTTTGATGCATGGCTGCCGAAAAGAAACGTCTCAGGGGTCTGGCAGAAAACATTGGCTTTTGTGTTAATTCCACTCATATTCCTGTCCATTTTTTTTGCGATCTATTCAGCAGGAAGTGATCACTTTGCTGCACTTTTCAGAGATTATGAACTGGATCTGAACGTTTGGCAGGTCATTTGTCTGTCAGCCATCGGGTTTTTTATTGCCTTCAATTACTGGAATTATGCAGTAGAAAGACCAATCTATAAAATGAATCACCTGTTGGATAATGACTTTAGTGAAAACAGGAAACCTCAGAAATCCACCTATTCATTTCTGGATCTTGATGCCGAAAGAATAAGCGGGGTCGTTTCTTTCTTCTCCCTCAACATTTTGCTGGTCTTTTTTATTCTGACCTACAATTATGAACAATTTTATGAAGCTGTAAAGACTCCTTACCAGCTTTCAGAAGAAACCCATCAGAGAGTGAATGCGGTGATTGTATCTATTATAATGGCTATTCTGGTCATCATGTTCTACTTTAAATCTGGCTTTAATTTTGATCCCAAAGCCCGGCTGATGAAAATTTTAGCCAAAATCTGGATATTTCTGAATGCTGTGTTGGTGCTGTCTGCAGCCGTAAAAAACTACGAATATATCGTGAATTACGGGTTTACCTATAAAAGACTTGGTGTGTTTGCATTTCTGATTCTGTCTCTGGCGGGGCTGGCAATGACTTTTATTAAAATTCAGAAGCAAAAAAGAAATGTATTCCTGTTCAATACAATGGCCTGGTATTTTTATGGAACGATCCTGATTTGCAGCTACATCAACTGGGGAGGGTTTATTACCTCACAGAATATGAAACGTAAAGATTTTGTCGTGGATTATCACTTCAGGTCTATTAATTTTAGTGAAAGACCTCTGCTGAAATATGCAGATGAAAAGAATAATCCGGAACTTAGAAAGAAAGTGCAGGATAAAATTAAAGAACAGAAATTAAAACCTTTCCTTTCAAAGATTGTATATTATCAAACCCTGAAATAGAAATAAAAGATTGTCTGAAAAACACTTGGAATAATTTTAGCTTTGAAAAGATCATATGAACCGGAGATACGGATGATTGAAAATATGTTTTCCCGGTTTAAACTACAGTTAACACATCATTCTAAAATAAAGTCCTATGAAAAAGAGCTTATTCTTCATTCCATTGTTGATTCTTTCCTGTAAAAAAGAAGTACCCCCGGTTACAGTACCCGACAAAGATTCTGCAGTGGTAACAGAAATACCGGATTCTGCAGTAAAATCAGATTCGGCAGTGCTTACTAGAGATTCTGTCACCAGGAATGTTCCGGCTGGCGGACGGAAGGGAATCATGAGAGAAGAAAAAGATGGACAGATCATAAGAACAGCAGATGCTTCCCAGCTGCCTTTCGCATTGGGGGAGGAGTTTACAAAAGAAGGGCAGGAGCTTGTTCTTAAACTCAGAAATTATAAAAAGACGGATCTTAAAGCTACAATCACTACCAACCAGAAAGACTTTAATATCCGTTTCAACCAGATCAGGCTGCCGAACGGAAGCTATGATGGCCCTTTCGGAAGAGATATCACCTATAAAATTCCGGAAAAAGGCGAAGTATGGCTGATAATCGGGAAAAGTAATATGGCTTCAGGAAATACAAAAGGTAGTTTTATGGTCAATGTAGAATAATTGTAATCGGTTTGGTATAGTTTCTGCAAACTGAACACTAAAGTTTAAAATTATGAAAAATATATTTTTAATGACAGCAGCTGTTTCTGTGGTAGCAGTAAGTTGTGGAACGGTACAGTCGCTGGTTCAGAATACATTCCCCTATACAGCCAATGTTTTAGTTTCTACGGGAGTGCCTGCCGATAAAGAAGTTTCATCAACTTCTACGGCAACCAATGTACAGACATGGTTTGGAGGAAATAATAACGCTAAAATTAAAGACGTAAGAATTTCTGATGCGAAAATCTCTATAGTTTCTCCTTCAGGCGGAAATCTGAGTGCCTTTAAAACAGTTAAAGTATACATTTCATCAGGCGGTACCGGAGAAAGACTGGTTGCTTCCCGCTCCAATATATCAACCAATTCTTCCAGCCTGAATCTTGATCTTAATGATACCGGATTTCTGGATGAGGTCGTAAAAAGTTCCGGACTTACCGTAAGAACCGTTTATGAATTGAAAAACCAGACCAGTTCAGATATGAATATCAAAGTTGCGCTTAATTTCAGCAGCGTTCCTGCGAAATAGTTTAATATATATTGATTAAAAAAACACCTTTCAGTACTGCTGAAAGGTGTTTTTGTTGAGTTTATAATTTTGTGAATTTCTCAACAACTCTTCTTTGTCCTTCATTAATATTGATCATATATTGTCCCGGAGGAAGAGAAGATATGTCCATTCTTTCATCTGTAGAAACCGAATTTTTGATCACAGATCGTCCCTGCATATTGATAATTTCTATATCAAGCTTTTTATTTTCACCGCCTTTTAATGCAATATAGTTGCCTGCCGGATTAGGATAAATTTTGATTTCTAACGGAAGCATATTTTTTACAGGAGCTGCAAAGCTGCCCTCTAATTGTAATATGGCATTTTTTACATTGGGAAGTGGTCCTATTTTCTTATTGGTGTCTGTTCCTCCCTGAGGAATTCCCGTAGAAACCAAAAGGTTTTTCATGGCAGCCGGAGTTAAATACTGGCCTGTATTCTGACGGTAGAAAGACTGGATCAATACAGCTGCTGAGGCTACGGTAGGAGTGGCAGAACTTGTTCCGCTGAAATAGTTATAAGTCCTGTTGTTATCATTATCATATTTCTGGTAAGAACCATATCCTGCCGCCAGAACACTGCTTCCCCAGCCCTGAACATCCACCCTGTTTCCGTAGGTGCTGAAGCTTAGTTTAGAATGGGTAGTATTAGGAGAACCGGCTCCTACAATAATGGCTCCGCTGTTTCCTCTTGCCCGGTACGCTGCGTAAAAAGGCTCATCTAAATCCTGATTTCCGTTTCCTGCAGCAGCAATAATGATAATTCCGGAATCTGTAGCGGCTTTTGTCATATCCCAGATAACACTGTCATATTCTGCAGGGCAGTAACCATCTTTCCCGCCGGTCTGCATTTCGTATAAAATAATGTCGCCTGCCTGAGAAGCACTGATAGATCTGCTTACCGCCGAAGCCCTGTTATAACCAACAGTCGTCCATTCTAAATAACCTTTTATTTCAGAAGCACCATAGGCTGCCCCGGAAAGCCCTACATTATCTTTTGCTGAACCCATAATACTTACCACAGCGGTTCCATGATCCATATAATTGTTGCCCGATAATCCGGAGTTAGGAGTGTATCCTGATTCCAGCTGTATAAAGTTCTGTGCGGACAGCATTTCATGGGTTTTATGAAAGCCATATTCTACATCACGAATACGGATGTTTTGTCCGGTAATCCCTCTGGACCAGGCATATTTTGCATTGATGCCGGGATTATCGTTGAGGTAGGTCTGCAGGCTTTCCAGATTAGGTGTTACGGTATACATTTTAACTAACGGTGGCTCAATTGGAGTTCCGCTCATGACTGATACATACTCAATCTCAGGAAATTTTTCAAGAACCCGAATCATCTTTTTTGTACCTTCTTCATTTTGTAGAGGAAGCTCTGCCTTGAATATCCGTTTCAGTTTTTCTACAGATTCACCCGAATGACCATTGGCCTTACTGTCTCTCATCATTTCATCAAGTTTCTGATCACTGAAACCGAGATCATAAGTAAATGAAATCTGATTGGCTCTGGCAAAGCTTTCCAGCTCCGGATTTTTACTGAATGCCATTTTTTCAGAGTTGATCCCTTTTGAAAAGCATACATAAATGTGATCTTTCAAATGGCTTGCTTTATTAAATGTATTTTGCCCAAAAGAAAGGGTAAAGCATAAAATAAGTAACGTGAGAAGTGAAATTTTTGCTCTCATAATATTGTATTAAATGGTTGTGAATCATATATAATTGGTGTTTTTTTAGGTAATGAGATAAAAAATAAATGAACGAACGAAATCTTCATCTGCTATAATCAGATTACATCAAAAATAAGAATAAAATAAATGCAAATCACTTTTTTGTGAATTTTTCAAATAAATAATTCTTTTAATACTGATGAAAACTATATTTACAGGATTAAAATGAAAAACGTCTTTCAGAAATTTTGAAAGACGCTGTTTTATAGAGGATTAAAGTAATGCTGGTGAGGTATTCAATTCTTAATGAATACTGATGAATTCCTGGATTAGTTTTTTGTTATTGAATCCATCACAATGGTTACAGGTCCGTCATTAATTAGGGAAACCTTCATGTCCGCCCCAAAGATACCACTTTCAGTTTTTAATCCGGATCTGGCGATCTCTTCTTTAAAATAATCAAAGAGAGGGACAGCTTTGTCAGGTTTTGCTGCCTTTATAAATGAAGGACGGTTTCCTTTTTTATAGTCAGCAATCAATGTAAATTGACTGATACAAAGGATTTCTCCTGAAATATCCTTTACAGAAAGATTCAGTTTCCCATCTTCATCGCCAAAGATCCGGAGATTCAGTACTTTCTGAACCAGCCAGTCTGCATCTGCTTTTTCATCGTTTTCATCTATTCCGGTTAGCAGCATTAAGCCTTTACCGATCTCACCCACTGTTTTTCCATCTACTTTTACACTGGCTTCCGATACTCTTTGTATGACAATCTTCATTTTATTGATCTTTACTTTTAAACTTCCAATATAAGAAAACTCAAAGGATAGCAGCAAGAATTCAGGAAAGTTTTGTTCAATGGTAAGCTATAATTTTATATATTGTCAGCCTTTTATGTTCAGTATTCTGAAAAGCTTTAAAAACATGATAACAATGAAAAAGATAGCCGCGATACTATTGGCGCTCATGAGCTGTTTACTATATTCTCAAAATGACCGCTTTATTTATGAGATCAGTTTCAAAAAAGATTCTGCTTCCAGCGAAATCACAAAAGAAAATTACCATTTAGACATTACAAAAGAAGAAATAGCCTATTACAACAGAATTTTTTATATCAATGATTCCGTATTTGCGGCAACAGGAAAAGAGGGTTTTAAAGGATATCGTTTAACTTCCTTTTTAACCAGAAATAAAGGGAATTCCATTTATGAAAATTACGAATATATAGGAGATGTGAATTTTTATAAACTGGAAACACCTGCCCATCTTGTATGGAAGATATCAGACAGTACAAAGATGATAGGCGAGCTGAAAGTACAGAAAGCAGAAACCGGTTTTGGGGGAAGAAAATGGGTTGCGTGGTTTACCCAGGAAATCCCTTTGTCATATGGCCCGTATAAATTTAATGGTCTTCCCGGAATGATCATTGAAATCCATGATACCCGGAATGATTATATTTTCAAGCTGATTAAAAGTGAGAAAATTCCCGGAAATTACGAAAGCTACAGCCTTAAAGAGCGGAGAAGCAAAGCAATAAAAGTCAGTCAGAAAAAACTGAATGATCTGAAACTAGAACTGTATCAGAGCCCTTTTAAATACGTTTTTAATGGAAAATTGAGTATTCCTGAAGGCAAAAAGCTTCAGTTGGATGATGGCACCATCCTGACCAAAGAAGAATTAAAGCCGGCAGAAAAAAATGAACGGAAAAAGCTCAGATCTTTTAATAACCCGATAGAATTGGATAAGGCTATTCAATATCCCGATAATGAATAAAGAAACCGCAATTTAAGATCATTGCGGTTTTTATTTTGGACTAATAATAAATGTTCAGGGTTTTGGATGCCGGGTCATAATTGTAAGGGTACGTTTTCGGAGGAAGGGAGGTTTGAGCTCCATCCAGCGGCTGGCCTGTATTCAGTATCCATTTTGTATTATCTTTTGGACACAGAATATTGATGTTGTTTTGTACCTCAAGGGTAGTATTGGAATCAGGGCAGAGATGAGGAGCATTACGGTCATAAACCTTAAAGGCGTCACCAACACGGACAACAATCAGCCCTCTGGTTCCGGACTGCTGTTCGTCCACATAAATCCAGCCTCCGCTGTACGTAAGATTATAATAAGCCGGAAGGTTGAGGTTTAAGGTAACATTAATAGGATTGTTGGGAAAGCAGCTTACAGTATCTTCTCTGCTTCCACATGAGTTTATAGTTAAATTACTGAAAATCAGAAGTATGAAAATAGATAGTATCGAAAAAGTTTTTTTCATTTCAATTTAAATTTTTATATATTTGTAAAAATAAAACGATTATAATACGAAAACATTGTCCGGCAAATGTCGGATTATTTTTTTATACTAAAACTAAATTTTGAAAATTATGGCAAGCTATGTAACAAAGGAGGGGCTAGAGAAAATGAAAGCTGAGCTGGAACAGTTAGAAACTGTGGAAAGACCAAAAATTACCCAGCAGATCGCAGAAGCAAGAGACAAAGGAGATTTGTCTGAAAATGCGGAATACGATGCGGCCAAAGAGGCTCAAGGGATGCTTGAAATGAGAATTTCCAAGCTGAAAGATACTATCGCAACCTCTAAAATCATAGATGAAAGTCAATTAGATACTTCAAAGGTTTCCATTCTTACAACGGTAAAACTTAAAAATAACGCTACCAAACAGGAGCAGGTGTTTACACTGGTACCGGATAATGAAAGTGACCTTAAAGCAGGGAAAATTTCTGTGAATACCCCTATCGCAAAAGGACTGCTTGGAAAAGTAGTAGGCGAAACTGCAGATATCGTTCTGCCTAACGGAAACAAACTGTCTTTCGAAGTATTAGACATTTCTCTATAGTCTGATACATCTTCTTATCTGAATTTCTGATTATTAACTCTATTATTTAATTTCTAACTTCTACAACATGAGCAGTATATTCACAAAGATCATCAACGGCGAAATTCCCTCCTATAAAATTGCAGAGGATGAGAACTTTATCGCATTCCTGGACGCAATGCCATTGGTGAAAGGACATACATTGGTTGTTCCCAAAAAAGAAGTAGACCTGATCTTTGATCTGGAGAGTGAAGAATACAAAAACCTTTGGGGATTTGCACAGAACGTAGCGAAGAAGATTAAAAATGCTGTTCCCTGCGTGAGAGTAGGGGTGGCAGTAGTGGGACTTGAAGTTCCGCATGCACATATTCATCTCATCCCTTTGAATAAGGTGGAAGACATGAATTTCAGAAATGAAAGATTAAAATTAACGGACGAAGAATACACAGAGATTAAAAACTCTATTATTAATTCTTAAAAACATAAATCGTAAAAAAGTAATTTTTTACGATTTTCTTTAACATATACAATATATTATTATAGTATGAACTCAAACCAATGTTCTTTCTGCGGCAGAAAAAGAAATGAAGTACAGATGCTGATTTCCGGGCAGAATGGTTTTATCTGCGAAAACTGTATAGAGCAGGCGCATGTGATTGTAAAAGACAGCGTTTCAAAAACAGGATATTCCCCGGCAGAAAATATAGACGAATTAAAAAAACCTAAGGAGATCAAGGTATTTCTTGATCAATATGTTATTGGGCAGGATCAGGCAAAAAAACAGCTTTCGATCGCGGTGTACAATCACTATAAAAGACTTCTTCATGCCAAGGATGAAAACAGAGAAGTAGAGCTGGAAAAATCCAATATCATCATGATTGGTGAAACAGGTACCGGAAAAACCTTACTGGCAAAAACCATTGCAAGAGAACTTAATGTACCTTTCTGTATCGTTGATGCAACTATCCTGACAGAAGCCGGTTATGTAGGGGAGGATGTCGAAAGTATCCTTTCAAGACTTTTAATGGTGGCAGATTATGACGTGGAAAAAGCAGAAAGAGGAATTGTATTTATTGATGAAATTGATAAGATTGCAAGGAAATCAGATAACCCGAGTATTACAAGAGACGTTTCCGGAGAAGGAGTACAGCAGGGACTGCTGAAACTGTTGGAAGGAAGCATTGTTAATGTTCCGCCTCAGGGAGGAAGAAAACATCCGGATCAGAAGTATATCCAGGTAAATACCCAGAATATCCTGTTTATAGCCGGAGGTGCTTTTGATGGAATCAAAGAGATCATTGAAAGAAGAATGAACAAGCAGGCTATCGGGTTTAGTTCTGAAAAGATTAATAAAGTAGATGAAGATGAATATGTATTAACAAATATTAATGCAATTGATCTTCGTTCTTTCGGATTAATTCCTGAACTTTTGGGAAGATTTCCGATCATTACTTATCTTGATAAACTAACAAAAGAAACCATGGTAAGGATTATGAAAGAACCTAAAAATTCTATCATTAATCAATTTGTGGAGCTTTTCAAAATGGATGGTACCCAATTGTCTTTCACAGACGGTGCTATCGAGAAAATTGTAGAAGAAACCATTGAGAAAGGATTGGGCGCCAGAGGCTTAAGAGGAACAACCGAGAAGGTTTTGGAGGATTATATGTTTTCAATAGGAGAAGAGAAAGAAATCATATTGACGGAAGATAATATTTTTGTTAATAAATAAAATATATTTTTTTCTAAGAAATAAAAATCATACCTTTGCGGGTGAGATTGTATTAACACACAAATAATTTATACAATGAGAAAAAGTTTATTTGCTATAGGTCTTTTAGCCGTTAGCTATTCTGTTCAGGCGCAGAATGTTTTATGTCACGTAGACACTAACGCTAATATGTATGTAAGCGAAGGTACCCTGGTTTATAGCGGTGGAGGTGTTCAGACAAAAGGCAATGGTCTTTTGGATGTTCACGGTAACGTTATGATTGTAGGTGCCGCAGGAGATGCCCTAAAAACAATTACCGGCACCGGTTCAGATAAAACCGATGGTGGTAATATCGTATTAAGGCTGAATAATTCAGGCAGCTATGACACTTCTACTTACGGACAGTTGTATATCAATGGGTTAAACCAAGGCGATATTACAGGTATTGTAAGTAAAGAATTCAGAAGCAAGAAACATGGTAACGGTAGCTATTATCAACAGCTGGCAATGCCATTTTTTGGTAAAACATTGAGTTCTCTGTCCTCAGAATTCGGTAAAGTATTCAATACTGCACGATACAGTAAAAATGAAATTCTGAAGCTGAACAACATTAACAATGTTGCAGAAACACTCACCAATCTTGCAGCAACAACCAGCGATGCAACCGGTTATTATATGTTGGGATCAAACAATAATAACTTAGATACCAGTACGCCGCCAACTTCAATGGCAACCATTGCTCCAACCCCTACAGGTTCTGTTTATACCCTTAACGGACGTCCTAATGCAACACTGGCTAACGCTACCTTGCAGAATGGAGGAAGTGTAGATTTCGGAGCAGGAGGTAACAACCTGAATCCATATGGTGAAAAGTATAACACCCATATTCAGGATCAGTTTGAATTTTCAACAGGAGCCTGGGTATCATCAACATATGGTAAAAATATTTATCAGTTCGGAAATCCTTTCCTAACCAATCTTGACTTATCAAGAATCGGATATGTAGAGAACGGAGGAGTTACTGACGGAAATAATATTTCCAATATCTGGGGAGTAAGATATGACCCTGGAACTGTTGTTGCTACTCCTGCGGGTAATGCATACAGTATGGGAGCTCAGATTCAGACGTATAATGCTTCCGGAATTCCGGCAGGGGATGTAGGACTTATTATTAAGCCTATGCAGGCATTTGTTTTGAAACTGAGAAACAATAATCCTCAGACTTTAAATTTTAATACCCTTAGAAGATTTAGTTCCACAACCAGAGCTGCAGGTACAGACTATAACGTAACTGCTGCTAAAAACGTAACTTCAGGAACTCTGAAGCAACTTGGAGTAATTGGTCTGGATGCTAACGGATATGAAGTTTCAAGAGCGTATTATGTAGTTTCCAATACTGCCACTACAGGGTTTCAGTCTTCAATTGCTACTACCGTTCAGGCAACCAATACAAGTGCTAACCTAATCGGAACATTTGAAGAATTACCAAGTGGAGGCTATGATCCGAACTACAACGCTAAATATTGGTTATACATCAATGAAGCCAATGAAAACAACTTCCTTGGAAAAGATGTTTTACTTTGGAACTATGATTACGATAAGCCAAACAGAAAAATTGTATCTTATAAATTTGAGATCAGAGAAAACGCTGAACTTGTTCCGGCTGGAACACACCAGCTTTCTTCTGGGGAAGGTTTCTATTACAAAGCTTCTAATGGTACAGTACAGCAGGCAAAACAAGGAGATATAGTTTCTTTAAGTTCTAAATCTTATAATTTATATTACGGAGAGCCAAACAAAGGTTCGCTAGGAGCGAGAGATACTGAGGCTACACAATCAAGAACAATGGTAGTTTATAATCCAGATATTACCAACTACATTGTGAGATTCGATCCGGATTGGAAAAAAGCAGATATTGAAGTTTATGATATGAGTGGTAAACTGGTTATTTCTAAAAAAGCAGTTGACACATCTAGAGATTTTGTAATTGAGCTTAACAGCGCTCTTAAAAACTCTTATGTTGTAAAAATTGTTTCAGATAAAGGAATAACCGTTAGCACTAAAATCTTAAAATAAATATTATGAAAACTATAAATAAACTAGTATCAGCTCTTTTTATATTCGCAGTATTACTGGTCAGGGCAGCAGATCCTAATGATATGCCAGTGCCGGGTGGAGACGGAACAGGAACGGTAGGTCCTGGAAAACCGGCATCTCCTATCGATATGTACATTTATGTACTGTCAATAGTAGCTATCCTCTTCATTGTTTATTACACTAAAAAATATAAAAGCGTAAAAGCCTAAAATTTTATTAAAATAACATTAAACTCTCTGATTAATCAGAGAGTTTTTTTATTTTTACCCTATGAAAAAGATTTATATAGTATCTGCAGTATTAGCTGCATTTTCTTTACAGGCTCAGTTTACTGTAACCATTCAGGCGCCTGCAGATTTTAAAGATCAGGATGCCATTCTATATACACTCAACGGCTCAAAGGACGTTATTGTTACCAAAGAGCAAAATAAGAACAATACATGGACTTTCAAGAATCCTAATCATTACATGGGAATGATGAAGGTGTATTTTCCGGGCTCCAATAATACGGTGAGTTTTATTTCCGAAAATAAGAATGTCAATATTAAGCTGGATGTTCAGAACAATAAAATTAAAGATGTAGCTTATCTGGATGAAGTTAATGATCTGATGAGCAAACAGCAGGAAGGTTCTCAGAAAAAGGAAATGATTCTTCCGGCTTTGGCACAGATCAAAGAATATTATAAAGATAACACAGATTTCGGAAAAGCTCTCAAAACAGAAATTAGCAGACTTTCAGGTAATGCCGCCCCTATAGATGCAGCGAAACACCCCTTTATTTCTTTCTATAATACCAACTACAGTAAGTTTCTGTCTAATTCCTCAGATCCTTCTAAAAAGGTTTCTCAGGACGATATTATCAACTTCCTGGACAAGTCCAATGATATGCTTGAATCTTCATCCTTATTAAGACCAGTTTTAGTAGCTTATCTTAATGCTGGTGGCAATACTAATGTACCAGCTTCTGTAGATAAGGTGTTAGACCGCTTAAAAGTAGAAACTCCAAGAGGGCAGGCTGTTCTGTCTGAGCTTATTGATATTTTCGATGCTTACGAAATGGATGAGTTTAAAAACAAGTACCTTAGCCTGGCTAAAAATCTTAAGTGTACAATCACCGATAGATTAGCTTCTACGTTAAAATCTAATGCTAATGTAGAAATAGGGGCTGTATTTCCTAATTATAAATTCCAGTCACCTGTGAATACCACAGCAAAGTCACTTCAGGATGTAAAAGCAGATAAGAAAGTTGTAATTTTCTGGTCGTCTACGTGTTCTCACTGTGAAACTGAGCTGCCTAAGCTTCTGGAGAAATACAATGATCTGAAAGCGAAAAATATCCAGATTGTAGGTCTGTCTTTAGATACAGATAAAAATTCCTACACCAACAGAATTGCTGCATTTCCATGGATCAATGATTCTGAACTGAGAGGTTGGAACAGCAGTTATACCGAAACCTATAATGTTCACGCAACACCTACGTATTTTATTTTAGATGCTAACAATAAGATAATCAGCAAACCAGACCATGTAGGCGATGTTTTGGAATATTTTAAGGTAAAATAATTTTGGTAGTAAATAAATATTTTCTATATTTGCACCACCAAAACGGCGAGGTAGCTCAGTTGGTTAGAGCGCAGGATTCATAACCCTGAGGTCACGGGTTCAATTCCCGTCTTCGCTACAAAGTCCCTAATTTTAGGGACTTTTTTATTTGTATTCATTTGAATATTTTTTTAAACCTATTCTAGAATATCTTTCTTACTTTTGAGCGAAAATTGATAATTGATGAAAATCAGTAAAGAAGGGGTAATCCCCTATATAAATGGAGCTCTAATATTATTTATTATTTCTTATATTGCTTTTGGATTTATTACCCAGAAGCAGATTGGTAAAGAAAATGGCTTAGGATGGGACGGGGTGTATTATAATGCAGCTTATCAGGTATTTTCAGATAAAGGAAATGAACTGTATAAAAGTAAAGATCACAACAATACGTATTATAATTTATATCATGATGCCGATCCGTTTAATAAAAGGGTAGGGGTCCCCGAATTGGCAACAGCTCTTCCTTTTGATGCGGCTACCAGTTTTAAATTAATTAATCTTATAGCTTTCTTCTCCGGGCTTATCCTGTTGATGTATAAATGGGGAAAGAAGAATATTACTATTGCTTTAATTTTTATTCTTTCTATTCTGATAACGCCGCAGATGCCGTTCAGGCTTACTCTTTTTTATCCTTTTACCGTAGATGGGGTGCAGTTTTTATTTATTGCTTTAATGCTATGGTTTTTCGATAAACCTTTATATGTGATACTGGCAAGTATACTTTTTATGCCCTTTAAAGAAAGTACGATTCCTATTTGTTGTATCTATTTAGGAACAAGATTTTTAATCTATAGAAAGTTTAAATACCTGTTGTATATTGTACCGGTTGTTCTGCTCTTCTGGGGCTATTTGCAGTTGGGTGCCGAAATCTTTGGATTTAACAGTGAAAGTGTAGGGCTTGGTGCCCTTGAGTTTTTCTTCCACCGCTTTTATGGTGAGATTGAAAATACAGTCCGGCTTCTTGCGTGTTTCTTTATTGTATTTTCTTCCTTCTTGTTTATCAGAAGAAAATTTTCTGAGCAGACCTTGTTTTTTACATTTCTGATTGCACTTCTGTCCGTTTCAGGATCTGATCTTACAAGAATATTCTGTGTTGCACTTCCTTTCCTTTTTGATGAACTGATCAATAATGACAAAATAAAGAATGTTTTTCTCTATTTAATTATATTTATCATTTTTCTTCCTTATAAGTTTGCGTTTACTATTTTAGAATTTCAGGATAGTAATGAGATTGGGGAAGGGTTTTTCATTACGAATTTTGAATACCTGGATGTTAAAAAGAGTATCTTCTTTTTAATTTATTTTGTAGTTTGTAATCTGCTTTTATTTTTTTATTTAAAATATGCAAGACGCAAACAATTGATACAATAAAGTGAAAATGATCATACCGGAAATTACTGCAGATTTCAATATAATTCTGGTTTATCATTATAACATTTAAAGCTGTAAGAGTTCTCTTGCAGCTTTTTCATTTATTCTTAGAATATGTTTTTTCAATATTAAATTATCACAACAAAGGGATAAATTAGGTATAAATACGTACTGTTTTTTTTAGAAGGGTGCTTAGATTTGTATTTAACATAAAAGTATAAATCTAAAAAAAACTAATTCTATGGCTAAATTCTTAAGAAAAAATGCATGGGAGAAAGGAGGCACTTTTGATAACCCTGATCTTTTTTGGTATGCAAAGGGAGTAGGAGCTTTGCAATCAAGACTTCTGAGTGATGAAAACAGCTGGTGGTTCTTTGCCGCTATTCATGGTGAACAGATTGGAGGAAAGAAATTTCCTAACTGGAATGTACTTACCGGTGTTCCGAAAGTTCCTACAAGCCCGCTTCCTTCCCCGGATGTTATTAAGAAATTCTGGAATCAATGTCAGCATCAAAGCTGGTATTTTACACCATGGCATCGTGGTTACCTTATCGCTTTGGAAGAACAGGTTCGTCAGGCGGTCATCAGTTTAGGAGGACCGGCAGACTGGGCACTTCCTTATTGGAATTATTTAGGTCCCGGAGATCAATATAAAATTCCACCTGCCTTTATGCAAGAGACAATGCCTGATGGTAGTGCCAATCCTTTGTATGTAACCGCGAGATATGGACCTAAAAGTGACGGAAATGTATATGTACCCATCCCACCCATCTCAGAGGTATGCCAGGGAAATACTATTTATACAGGAAGCAATACTTCAACGCCACATCCTGGATATGGAGGGCCAAAAACGAAATTTTCACATGACGGTAATGTGAGCGGAAATTTAGAAAGCAATCCGCATAATCTGGTGCACGTAAAGGTTGGAGGCCAGGATGGCTGGATGTCAGATCCTGATTCTGCCGGGCTGGATCCTATTTTTTATCTGCACCATTGCAATATAGACAGAATGTGGGCGGCATGGAATACAAGCAATGATAATCCTACGGATCCGGATTGGTTAAACGGGCCTGCAGCATCGGGGGAAAGAGAGTTTATCATGCCTGTACCGGGTAATGATAAAGGCTGGGTATACACTCCGGCAGAAATGAGTAACTTAGAGACACTGGATTACAACTATGATGACCTTTCACTGACCACGGCTCCGCTGCCTCAGAAGACACTTGCTCAGAGATTAAATAAATTAGGTGCACAGCCTGTTGAAAATCTGGAAGAAAAAAATATGGATTTAGGACGTAACTCAGAGCTTGTTGGTGCCAATGCAGGACAAGTTCAATTAGACGGATCAGGAACAAAAACCAGTGTAAAGCTGGAAGGAAGCTCCTGGAAAAACGTATCCGGAAGTCTGATGAAAGCTTCGGTAAACAATTTGCCGGATCAGGTTTATCTTCAGCTGGAGAATGTGAAAGGAACCGCTGATTCCAATGTTTTAAGTGTTTCGGTAAATCATCAGCTGGCAGGCTACGTTTCTCTTTTCGGGTTACGTAACGCTTCTGACAAAGACGGGCATAATGGAGGTAATGGACTTACTTTTATCCTGAATATTACAGAGATCATTGACAACCTGTTTGTGAGTAATAATCTTGATGTAAATTCTCTGGAAGTAGCTATTCTGCCTGATAACGCAATTCCAAATGACGAAACCATTACGGTAGGACGGGTGAGCATCTACCGTGAACAACAGAAATTATGAAAATCTCAGTAAGAGATGGCAACTATATCACGGCTGTCATTCTCATCACAAGTATCATATTCTGGATTATATTGCTGGTGAATCCGGGTGGAATTATGGGGATAAAACATTGCCACATGACGGCAGACGGCGCATCAAATGTTTCTCTGCAGATGATGCTTCAGATGAATCCTTTTTCAGAGATGATGACAGGCTGGATTCTTATGGTATTGGCGATGATGCTTCCAAAGCTGATCTCACCGGTTCAGTATATTTATGCAAGAAGCCTTAAAAGACGTCGCTTCTGGCTAAGCTTACTCTTTGTATTAAGTTATACAATGGTCTGGACGGTTATGGGAGTAGTAATGAATGCTGTTATCCTCGGATTTAATCTGTTATTGCCCGGAGGCTCATATATTCCGGCTCTTATCGTAGGAATTGTAGCTTTGATCTGGCAATTTTCACCAGTGAAGCAAATGTGCTTGAACCGCGGACATGATCACATCTCGATTGCTGCTTTTGGATGGGCTGCAGATCGGGATGTCTTGAAATTCGGAATAATGCACGGAATATGGTGTATCGGTTCTGGATGGGGCTTAATGCTGTTCCCGATGATCCTGCCGGAAGGACATAATCTGGCGATGATTCTGGTAACGGTTATTATGATCAGTGAACATATGGAGCATCCACGATATCCGCGCTGGAATTTTGATTTCCGTCTGAAGCTCATCCGGATCATGGTGGCCAGAATAAAAATCAATTGTAAAAGAAAAGAAGAAATTCAACATCAGGTTCACTTTGATATGACTGAAAAATTTCTTTAAATTCTGAAGAAACATAAAATAAAAACCGCAGCCTGAATCAGATTGCGGTTTTTATATATTTTTTTTAAAAGTATCAACTCTGATACCCCAGTAATTTTCTGATCTGGTAGAAGAATCTTTCAATCAGTCTTAGGTCCTGGGTGACAATTTCAGCATTCCCTCTGAGCTCTTTATCAAATACGAGGGTTTTGTTATAGCTGGTTTTTAATCCTTTTGGAAGAATTACATCTACGTAATAATTTCCTTTGTCATCCGGAATAAGAGAGATATTCTGTACTTTTCCTTCCACAATACCATATTCCTGAAAACGGTAATTATCCAGTTTAATCAGTACTTTTTCGCCTGGAATGATTTTTCCGGAGTTAATGGTAGGTACAGACATCCGTCCTACAAGATTCTCTTTATTGGCAGGAAGAATAGAAAGAATAGGTTCACCGGTTTTTACAAACTGATTTTCACCAAAAAACTGTTGAAAACTGGCCATACCGTCAGTCGAAGAAATTACAAGATAGGTTTGTTCCCATTGTTTTAAAGACTTACGAAGCTGTTCGAAAAGCTGTAAAGTCTGTGATGAATAAGTAATCTTGTCCTTTTCTGTATTAATGGCAGTACCGCTTTTGGTTTTATGTAGGTTGGAGATTCCTTCTTCCATCTGTGATAGAGAAATCGTAATATTTTCAAGATTCTGCTGGGCCTGAATATATTTTATTTTCTCGTTTTCCAGTTCCATGGAAGAAATAACGCCCTGGTTAAATAGTTCCTGCGATCGTTGATAATTCTTTTTTGTGAGTTCATATTTGGCCTGTTCTAAATTCTTTTGCTGCTTCGTTGTTGCCATTCTTACACGGTATTCCGAAAGACTCTGATTGGCTGCAATATTTTCCGGTGCATAAGGCTGGAGTCTGGTGAAAAGTTCTTCATCCTGAAATGCTTTTGCAAAATTGTTGTAGTCGCCCTGAAGCTCTCCAAGCTTAAACCTTGATGCCTGCGCGATGGGAAAGGACAGAACCTGGTTGGGAGTAATGGAATCCACCAGTTTTTTCAATTCCAGAACATCTTTATAGTTGGCTGCAGACTGCATCACCATAAGAACATCATTCTTTTTAACTTCCTGATGGTTTTTGATAAATATTTTTTCAATTTTTGAACTGGTCCGGGCCTCTATCTTTTCAGGAGGATTTTGTGAAGTAACAATAATTGGAGCCGGAACAAATTCAGGGTACTTGATGATGTAGCTCATCAGAAGAATAAGCAGAAGTATAATAAATATAAGCGTATTTCCCCAGCGTATCATCCAATGGGGCGGCTGGGTAAGAATGTCCTGAACGCTTTCCGAACGAAGTTCAATAGTATCTAAAATTTCCTTTTCCATATAAGCAGTCTGTTGAAACCAAAATCTTCACAGGAAGATCCTGATTCATTTTTTCATTTTAAAATAAATTATAACAAAGACAGTTGGCAATCATATCTCTAATCATTGTAATGCTGTCTTCAATTTTTTTCTTTGTAATATTGTAATTGATACGTATTAAGTTGAGTACGTGAATTTAGTAAAAACAGATTAATTCCCCAATTCCAGCTGATTCTTCACCAGTCTGTAATATTCACCTTTTAAAGCAACAAGTTCACTGTGGCTGCCTTCTTCCACTACCTTTCCTTTATCCAGAACAATGATCTTGTCGGCATGTTTTACGGTAGATAACCTGTGAGCTATGACAATGGCTGTTTTTCCTTTAAAGAATTGTTCCAGATTTTCCATAATGATCTTTTCATTATTGGCATCTAAGGCAGAAGTAGCCTCATCGAAAAAGATATATTCCGGAGATTTATAAACTGCTCTGGCAATGAAAAGCCTTTGTTTTTGTCCACCGCTTACTCCCACGCCTTCATTTCCGATTTTTGTATTGTAGCTTAAAGGTAGTCCTTCAATAAACTCTTTAATATTAGCAATTTCTACGGCACGTCTTAATTTTTGCCTGTCGATATGATCTTCGCCAACAGCAATATTGTTGGCAATCGTATCATTGAAAACATACCCTTCCTGCATTACAACCCCACAATGATCTCTCCAGAATCTTGGAGATACGTTTTTCAATTTTGTATTCCCTATTTTAATATCTCCTTCAGAAGGCTCATAAAACTTCATGAGCAGCTTTAAGAGCGTCGTTTTTCCGCTTCCGCTTGCTCCTACAATAGCGGTGGTTTTCTGATAAGGAATGCTAAGATCCAGATTTTCAAATACCGGAACATCAGACCCGATGTATCTGAATGACATATTGCTGATCTCAATGTCTTTTTGCGGTACTTCTGTAGCATATTGCTCATCCTTGTCTTCTTCATCTTCTTTATCATGAATTTCACCAAGCCTTTCAAGAGAAATTTTAGCATCCTGAGTTTGTTTGATAAAGTCAATAAGCTGAAGCAGAGGGCTGTTAAGCTGCCCAATAATATACTGTACAGAAAGCATCATCCCCAAAGTAAGATTACCGCTCAGAACAAGTTTTGCAGAAAGAAAACTTACCAGGATATCTTTCATCTGGTTAATGAAATTTCCTCCTACAGACTGCCATTGCTCTAATGAAAGTGACTGAATTCTTATTTTAAATAGTTTTACCTGAAGGAATTCCCAGTCCCAGCGTTTCTGTTTTTCAGCATTATGCATTTTAATTTCCTGCATCCCGTTGATCAGTTCAATGACTTTACTCTGTTCCTGAGAAACCTGAGAGAATCTTTTATAGTCTAATTCTTTTCTCTTTTTAAGGAAAAAGCTGATCCATCCAACATACAATACGGCTCCTACCAGATAAACGATAAATAGTCTATAGTCATAAAACAATAGAACAATACTGAAAATAATAAGGTTGACCAATGAGAACAATGTATTTAAAGACGAACTGGTCAGAAGCTGTTCAATTCTGTGATGGTCATTAATTCTCTGCATGATATCTCCTGTCATTCTCGTATCGAAAAAGCTGATAGGAAGTCTCATCAGTTTAATAAAGAAATCTGAAATGATAGAGATATTGATTCTGGCGGATAAGTGAAGCAAGATCCAGCTTCGGATAACTTCAATTCCCATTCTTCCCAGAAACAGCATGATCTGTGCAAGAAGTACAACATAAATGAAGTTAAGATCCTGATTTTGTATCCCCACATCTACAATACTCTGGGTAAGGAATGGGAAAATAAGGGAAAGTAAACTTCCTGCTAAAAGTCCTACTGCAAGCTGGATAACAAGTGATTTGTACTTTAAAAGATATTTGGACAGAAAAGAGAAGCTTGCCTTGCTTTCTTCTGAATCGAATTCGGTCTGGAAAAAAGCCGGTGTTGTTTCCAGAATCAGGACAATGCCTTCTTCTGTATTTTCATTAGCATTTTCTCCTATCCATAGTTTGATGAATTCTTCTCTGGTATAGGTAATCAGTCCATAACTAGGATCTGAAATATAGACTTTATTGTTTTTATCAATCTTATAAACAACAACGAAGTGATTTTTGTTCCAGTGTACAATGCAGGGGAATGGAACTTCTTCTGTAAGGGTATTGAAATCAATCTGAACTCCAAGTGACCGGAATCCCAGATTTTCTGCTGCATCACTGAGGCCTAAGAGGCTGCTCCCTTCACGGGTAGTTTCAGAAAGTGTACGGATCTGCTGAAGCGAGATGCTTTTGCCATAATATTTACTTATTATTCTAAGGCAGGTGGGCCCGCAGTCTTTAGCGTCAGGCTGTTTATAAAAAGGAAATTTCTTCAAAACTTTTTTCATTGTAAAATGCCGCCAAAAGATGGCGACATTTTTAATTTATCTACTATTATTAATATTCAAGCTTAACGCTTATTTACAGAATGCATACCTTATTGCATACCCGTACACAAATTTCATCTAAAGGGCATCCGCCGATAGGATAGCATACCGATACAGCCTGAATACGGGCACATTCTTCAGTAATTCCTCCCTTAAGAGTCTTTAGGTTTTCCCTTGAAAGTTTTTTTAAATTTTTCACAATAGTCTTTTTTTGTATTGGTTGTTGTTTTTAATTCAATAAATTGATTAGATCGGATCATGGCAGAATGAAATCATACATTTAGTAAAACTCATGCACATTGGCGTACAGCCTTTATAGCATACTATTTCAAAACTGCTTGAACAACGCCATCCACCCAGACCATCACTTATAGGGGTACTGTCTCCACCAATGATCATTTTCAGGTTTTCGCGGGATACTTTCTTTAAATTTTTCATAATAATTAGTTTTGGTTGGCTTCCTACTCTTTTAAAGCTTTTCGGATTACGCTTTTATTTTTTCCTAAGATAGTGAATTTTCAAATTCAATAAAGGTTTTTCTTTTGGAAAATCTTACTAAAAGTCTTCATCTTCTATTAATTCATCAACGAAATACCAGATATCGTCACGATCATATTTATCCGGGAACTGATATCCGTTCAGAACGAATATAGGAGTGAAGTTAAGTCCTGCATTACTGTTGTCAGTAGACATTGCAGTGAATGGTGTAAGATCCTCAGTCGTAGCCAAGCCTGCTCTTGCCACAGCTTTGCTCTCATCTTTTGTTTCAAACCATTCTTCTATAGTGTGCATGAATTCTTTCTGAGGTTTGTTATGGTACATATAGTTGAATGCAGAAAGAAGCTGAGTGTATTTTTCAGGAGCCCTGTCCGGGAAATAATTGAAACGGATTTGTACGGAAATATCTTCCGGGTATTTTTCCAAAAGTCCCTCCATAATCTTATGAGCATCTTTACAGAAACCGCAATAGGGATTAGATACAATGGCAATACGAAGTTTAGCATCTTTATTTCCCAGAGAAAAGGTCTGGTTATCCTGAAATGTTATTTTTTCATTTTCTAAAAGCTGACTTTTGAAAAGATCATAATTTCTTTTAAATCTTAGATTTTTTGCATTAGATTTCTGAAGGTTTTCTTTTTGAGTAAGCAGATTGCTGGAATATAGGACGGCTGAAAAGATAAGCAGCCACAAAATAAGAGTTAATAATAATATTCCTATACTAAAAACCGTGTTCTGAAACAACAGAGTACTGATTACGATTTGTCCTGCAAGAATTGAAATAATCAAAAGGCAGACTCTGCAGAATGTTTTCTCTACAAAAGCCTGAATATATAAAGAATAAGCAATGGCAATTACCGAAACAAACGTGAATCCCTTAATAATATAAGCTGAAGCTGGAAGGAATAATCCCATTACTGCAAGTCCGGTAAAATAGATCAGAGAAAAATCTGAAAACTTTAAACCGAAAATACTTGTTTTATCCTGTTTGATGATCTTATCACATGAATTAGCCGCCTGGCTGGCAGTTGTATCACCGCATATACTTCCGATAACTGTGGAAGTATTCCCGAATTTCTGGTTGAAGATTTCCAGCGAGATGTAAACGCCGGCTAACGAAAGAACATTGAAAATAGCTTCATATACACTCAGAGTTAGAAAAGAGTAGATAAGAATGACCGCAAAAACAAGATATAAAACAGGCTTAAAATCAAAAGCTGATTTATTTTCTGCGTTTTCTGTTTTTTCAAATAATAATACGAAATCTGTAGATTTTTGATGAAGTTCTTCTTTGTTAAGAGTTTTAGCTTTTTCTGAGTAAACTGAATAAGAGTTTCCTGATTTTTTTACAAGAGAGAAAGAGTTGTCCACAATAGCAATAAATTCTTCCGGCAATTCATCCCAGTATTCTTTATCCAGTTCATAGGCATCATTTTTTACCCCCATAAAGTTTAAGGTATCGCTGAATGCAAGTGCAGAAGGAAAATTAGGATGCGAATTGAACTGAAATGTGAATTCCTGTTTGTCTAATTTCAGGTAGTTTATTAGCTTGTCAAAAATCATATTAATATTTTTATCTAAAATACGCAGAGATTTCAAATAAACAAATTTTTTTTCTTTCAAGGGTGATATACGACGTTTAAGTGACTATATAAGGTTGTAAATCTGTACTTTTAGAAATAGTCTGGTATTTTATGCTATAGATTTTTATGAGCAGCAGGTAACCGATTGTAGCGGCTGATAACGTCAGAAAATCTTTTAGATTTTCATTTTCTATTAAAAATTCCCCAATCCTGTCAACAAGAGTTCTGTTCAATGGGACCGTTTCCAGATTTTATTTTACACAGAATTGTATTTGATATCCGTTTTTTCCTGGTTTAACTATGAGCATAATCAGTTTGAGACATTATTAAAAATTGAAAGCCGTTTTATACCTTATATTCGATAATAACTCTAATTTTTTACTTCTGAAAAATAAAGAAAAACTGTTTATTATATCTTTATATAAGTGTTGAATTTTGTAACCTTTTTATATTTAAAACCGATCTTTAAAATCAATTTTATTGCAGAATTGTTGATTTTAACATAATGTTGATTTTCAATAGCAAACTCAAAAAAACTTAAAAAATCATAAAATTTTCATAAAGTTTAAAAAAAGGAGGGAAATCTTTTTGTATTTATGAAATATGTTGTACTTTTACATCGCCTTGAATGAGGGAACAAGTCAAGGTAATAAATTTTTTTTCATCATTTGTGTTTTTAGAATCGTATCGCCTGATACGATTCTTTTTTTATGCCTGTTAAAAAGGATAAAGCATAAAAGCTGAAGCTGCTTAAGATCTGACTAAATACCCCCATCATACATTATATCAAACATAAATCAAGGCAAAGAGATGGATAAATTTAGGGATAAACAAAGGTGTAAGTTTAGTAAAGTAATACAAAGACCTTATATTTCAAATATGAGCAAAGAGCCTTCAAAACAAGCCACTATTATTTTTTGTTTGCCTTCGCGGTCAATAAAAATTATTTCAAAATTTTGTGTCTTGCTTTCACAGAATTTTCATTTTAAGTCCTACACTATTTCTCATAGTTTAAAAGAAGGTCAATAAAGTAGGAGTACGTTACAGAACCTTCCTGCTGGTTACTTTTCAGAAACAGATTGTTCGTAAATCCGAAAAAATCATCAAGCCAGCCCTGATGCCTTAAAATAAAAGCTCTTTCATAAGCTCTGTCTCTTTTCATGGCAGGAGAATAGTGGTTCAAAACCATTTTTACAAATTCAGGATCTTCCTCCACAATGAATCTTAAAAGGCTTTTAAGAGTGAAATATTCGGTGCTGTATCTCAAATCAATATTGTCTGAATGAATGCCAATCAGATAGCCTATAAAATTAGCTTCCTGTTCCCGTGCAAAGCCAAGCTGATGAGAACTTTCATGCGCCGACGTAAACGGAATAAAAGTGTGCGGAAGCTCTCCATTATATTGAGCTTCTGCCGTAAAAGGATTATAATATCCCAATATTCCGGTAAAGTTCATTACTTTTTTAAACAGGCTGGGTTTGAAAGCATTAACCTGCGGGGCTCTTTTGTCTGAAATAAACTTTGGAAGCTGCTGCTGTTGTTTAAGAATTTCAGTTTGTACCGATTTCAGATCAGTAATAATGAAAATACCGTTTTTATCTTCCCGAACGGAGGTGCGGGTAGCTTTACATTTTTCAAGATAGCGGAGAGCAAGAGTTTTCGCTTTATTAATGTCAGGCTCCTGTTGAGATGCAAGCTTTTTGATGATTGGAGTCTGAAAATACAGCATTCCCCAGAAGATCTGGTAGGTAAAATAGAAAATATTGATGCCTGCGAGTATTTTAAGAAAAGCATCGTTTCTGCCTGTCTTTTTAAAACATTTAATGAGAAAATATAAAAGAAAGATTCCCAGAATAATATAGATCAGATCTCCGAAAGAAAAAGGAATCCAGCTGAAAAGTACCTGATGTATTCCTTTTTGATATTCAAAGAACTGTTCAAAAAAAGAAACCATCATGCTGGATTTCGAAAATCCATAGAACAAAAGAAATTGGGCAAGTAATACACCTGCCCAAAATCGTTTTTTATGAATAATTTTTTTACTGTTAATGACCACTGCCTTTAGAAATTTTGTCTAGATCAATACCTTGTGCCTTCAGGATTCCTGTGACACGGATTGCATAGAACGCAAGATAAGCAAAACAGATAACACCTACGATATAGCTGAAGTGAATATTTGTTAAATCAGCAATGTAACCCTGTATCATACTGACAATACCACCTCCCATGATCATCATAATCAGGTAACCGGATCCTTGGTTAGTATGCTTTCCAAGACCATTGATCGCAAGAGCAAAAATACACGGCCATAGGGTAGAACAGAATAAACCTACACTGGTAAATGCATATACAGAAGTCATTCCAGAGGTAGACATTCCTATCAATAATGCTGCAATACCAGCTACGGAAAAGATCAGAAGCATTCTTGCAGGATTTCCTTTACTCATAATATCGCAGATAATCATTACGATAATAACCGCTGCATACACATAAAACGGAGAAAGATCATGTTTTGCAATGGCATTCACCAGAAGGAAGACTCCAAATGCAAGATAAGGAGCAATGAATCTTAATATCTTTTTAAATCCGCCGCTCACATCAAAAGCTTCTACAGCTCCGGTCCAACGGCCGATCATTAATGAAGCCCAGTATAATGAAATATAAGGAGCAACTTCTTTAGTTTCGAAACCTAAACTTTTTTCCATATATGCAGGAAGATTACTTGCTGTAGAAACCTCCACCCCTACATAAACAAAGATGGCAATCATCCCCATAACTAATTGAGGGTATTGGAAAGCTGATGTTTTATGATCGCCAGGAACAATATCATCAGTATCTTTAGTATTGGTAGGAGTTATTGCAGGAAGAGATGAAAACTTAAGCATTACAGCTACCAAAGCAAATGCAGCCCCTAAGATCAGATAAGGAATTTTTACACTTTCAATACTCGCTTCCGTATTAGCAGCAGAAGCAGATCCGAAAATGGCAAATGAAACAATAAGAGGGCCGATCGTTGTTCCCAAATTATTGATTCCCCCGGCCATTGTCAGTCTTTGAGATCCTGTTTCCACCGGTCCGACTTCAATGGCTAATGGATTGGCTACAATCTGTTGCAGTGAAAACCCGAGACCTACGATAAAAAGTCCTGAGATCATTAATGGGAAAGAACCCATATTGGCTGCAGGATAGAAAAGTAAAGTTCCCGCTGCAGAAATAAGAAGACCTAAAATTAAGCCGTTTTTATATCCTATTTTGTTGATCAGGTCTTGTTTCAAACTCTTTGAAACAGCCATATAAATTAAAGAACCCACAGTGTAAGCCACATAAAAGCAGATCTGTACGAGCATACTTTCAGTTTGGGTCAGTTTAAAGGCTTTTTGAAAGACCGGGATCAGAATGTCATTACTTGCCGCTACAAATCCCCAGAAAAAAAACACAGTAACCAAAGGAATGAATTGTCCCCAATTGGTTTGTTTAGAATAATTTGACATATTTGTTAAAAATTTCGCAAACAAATATAACTATTTCTTTTAAATAGAATGTTCCAGCAGCGTTTTTTTTATCTGATTATAAGCTTCTGTTTTTAAGTCTTTTGGAGAATCTGAAGGCTCCATAATTCCGTTGAAATATACTTTTACTCTTCCAGGGTAGCCTTTCGAGCTGTCAAAGGGGAAAATTTCTTTTAACCCGATAAAAGTATACACAGCAATAGGAGAATTATGTTTCGAAGATAAGGTGAAGGCTCCGTCTTTAAAATCATCCAGAATAACAGACGTGTCATCCGGAACGCCGCCTTCAGGAAATATGGCGATGCTGTTACCTTCCTCCATCTTTTCAGCACATCTTCTGTAAACATCGGCTCGGCTTCTGGCGCTTCCCCGGTCTACCATTACACATATTCTTTTATAGATGGTTCCGAAGATCGGAATTTTTACCAGTTCTTTTTTACCCACAAAACAAATCGGGTTGTGTGGAAATAAAATGCAGGTAAGCATAATATCCATGATGGAAGTATGATTCGAAATGAAAACATACTGGGTGTTTTTATCTTTCTTCTGGTCTGAAAGCTTGATCAGGTCATATCTCAGTCCCATACCGTAAAACATACCAAAGCACCACAATCGTATGAATTTATACGCATATTTATAATGCTTTTTGTTGAAGGATAAAATATAAACAGGAATTCCCAGAGTAACTGTCAGTACAAAAGCTAACAGAAGAAGCCAGAATCTCCATAGGTAATTTAAAATCTTTGCCACTGCTTAACCGTTAAAAATTACTTTCTTTTTTACTGAATAATTAAGAATGGAAACCAGCAGGATTGCCGCTACTTTGCTGATCATTTCCGGGCTTAAGGTATAAAAAATTAAATTGATATTATCCTTAAATATAAAACTGTAAAATACCTGGAAAAATCCAAGACTCAATAAGGTTGAAACAAAAGAAACTCCCATAAAATAGGCAAATTCCCGTTTCTTGGAATGTTTTCCTCTTTCAAAAACAAACCAGATGCTCAGAAAATAATTGCTGATGATGCCACAGCTCGTAGAGAAAATATTGCTTAAAGGATAATGTATACCATGAAAATTAACTTCCCTGGCAAAGACATGAGGAAGGTAGGTGCTGAATGCCTTAAAACTTCCGATCTCTACTACAGCACTCAGTCCTCCGGCAATGATGAAGAACAGAACCTGCTTCTGGCGTATGAGTAACTCTTTCATTCAAAATATATGATCTGCAAATTTATAACTATATATTAATATACCGGAAATAAAAGTTTTCACACAAAAGATTTTGTATCTCCTCAACCTGTTAATCGTGAATTTCGTCTTGCTGGTGAATGATAAATTAATAAGAAAGAGAGTCAAAATTTAAAATAAAGAAAAAAGATTAAGAAAGATGAGATGATAACCTGTGTCTTAGAACATATAAACATAAGCTCAGAAAAGGATCAACTAATAATGATATGTTAAACACTGAAAAAAGTTGTTAAAAAATTTTTTTGAATCAAAATTATGTCTAAATTTAATCTTCTGAATGATGTAATTATAACCTGATAATAAATTCATTTTCAACTTCTTGTGTTGATGGTTTTTTCTATCTTGTAATGCACGATTGAAAGCATACACCCCATTTTTACGCCCCTCAATTAATAACAATATTTGTATGAAACGTCAAAACAAATACAGAAAATTCCAGCTTCAGCAAAAAAATATTGAAGCTCTTGAAAAAGAAAATTCCCGCTTCAAAAGAGTATATTCTGAATATGAAAATATGGCAGATGAACTCTGGAATCTTGAAAATTCTACAGGAGAACCCGTACCCGATGATTTTATCAATGCGATGGTTCTTCAGACCTCCTATCTGGAAGATGAAATTGAAGACTGGCTGATCCAGTTCAATAACGAAAAAACTGATATAAAACATTCGTGATTTTAAACAGCTTCCAGGTTGTTTTTAAACGCTAATTGAAGATAAATTCATATTTTAGCACCCTTAAACTAAAATGTAAAATATGGTTGCTATTGTTGACAGTGGTTCTACTAAGTCGGACTGGGTGATTCTTGATGATTTCAAAAAGGTTTTTCTAAAAACAGAAACTATCGGCTTCAACCCGAACTTTATCAACAGAGAACTTATTGTCCCTGAAATAGAGAAAAACAGCAACCTGACATTGATCAAAAACTCCATCACAAAGATTTTCTTTTATGGTTCCGGATGCGGTGTGAAAAAAAACTGCGAAACAATAGAAGAAGAGCTTAAAAGGATATTTACCAGAGCTGAAATTGTGGTAAAAGAAGATCTTATGGCCGCAGCTTATGCCGCATACAGCGGAAAACCGGCTGTCGTATGCATTTTAGGAACAGGGTCAAACTCTTGTTATTTTGACGGGAAAAACCTGAAAATAGAACTACCGTCCCTTGGTTTCCTTATAGGAGATGAAGGAAGCGGAAGTGCGATCGGAAAACAGCTCGTGCGCAGATATTTTATGAAAAAACTTCCTGCAGACCTTCATTCCGAATTTGAGCAGGCTTATCAGCTTACGGTAGAAGAAGCATTGAAAAAGATGTATCACAGCCCGAGACCGAATGCCTTTCTGGCAGACTTCAACAAATTTGTGATCGAAAGAAAAGATCATCCTTACCTTAAGGAGATGGTTTTCGAAGAAATGAAGAACTTTTTCGAATACCAGGTGATTCCTTATGCCGAATCAAAAGATGCCGAAATTAACTTTATCGGCTCTATCGCTTATTACTATGAAAATATTCTCCGTTCTGTTGCGGCAGAACTTCATTTAAATGTGGGTCATGTCGTACAAAAACCTATCGAAAGTTTAGTAGACTACCATATTAAATATATACTTTAATAAAAAACGAAATTCTATGTCAAGTAAAACCCACCGCGACGAAAAGAACTTTAATCAGGCCGCGTTAGACTATCATAAAGCAGAACCTAAAGGAAAGATCGAAGTGATTCCTTCAAAGCCGCACTCTTCTCAAAGAGATTTGTCCCTGGCCTATTCGCCGGGAGTGGCTGTTCCTTGTATGGAAATCCACGATAAACCGGAAACAGTTTACGATTACACAGGAAAAGGAAACCTGGTAGCTGTAATTTCAAACGGAACTGCCGTGCTTGGGCTTGGTGATATTGGGGCAGAAGCCTCAAAACCAGTAATGGAAGGGAAAGGACTTCTGTTTAAGATCTTTGCAGATATCAATGTGTTTGATATCGAAATCAATGAAAAAGATCCGGATAAATTCATTCAGATTGTAAAAGGAATTGCTCCAACGTTCGGAGGAATTAACCTTGAAGATATTAAGGCTCCCGAAGCATTTTATATTGAGCAGAGACTTAAAGAAGAGCTGGATATTCCATTAATGCATGATGATCAGCACGGAACAGCAATTATTTCTGCAGCAGCACTAATCAATTCACTTCAGATTGCCAATAAAGATATTGCTGAAGTAAAGATGGTAGTGAACGGGGCAGGAGCAGCTGCCATTGCGTGTACTAAACTGTACATTGCACTGGGGCTGAAAAAGGAAAACGTTCTGATGTGCGACAGTAAGGGAGTAATCAATCATAAAAGAGAAAATCTTACCCCTGAAAAATTGGATTTCATCGCTCAAACTGATATTGAAACATTAGAAGACGCTGTAAAAGGTTCAGATGTTTTTATTGGATTATCAAAAGGTAATGTGATGACTCCGGAAATGCTGATGAGCATGACCGAAAACCCTATTGTTTTTGCCCTAGCAAATCCAGATCCGGAGATTGCGTATGACCTGGCTGTTGAAACCCGTAAAGACGTGATTATGGCAACAGGAAGAAGCGACTATCCTAACCAGGTAAACAATGTATTGGGATTCCCGTATATTTTCCGTGGTGCTTTAGATGTTCAGGCAAAAGGAATTAACGAAGAAATGAAGCTGGCTGCCGTACACGCTATCGCAGATCTGGCTAAAGAACCGGTGCCTGAAGCTGTAATATTAGCATATAATGTACAGAATTTACAATTCGGAAGAGAGTATTTCATTCCGAAACCTTTTGATAACAGACTGATCACCAAAGTATCAAGTGCTGTAGCAAAAGCAGCTATTGAAAGCGGAGTTGCAGGGAAAACAATCACAGATTTCGAAGAATACGAAAACCAGCTACTGGACAGAATGGGACGTGACGAAAAGCTGGTAAGAATGATGCAGAGCCGTGCAAGATCCAACCCGAAAAGAATTACCCTTGGAAATGCCGAAGAATACAATGTTCTGAAAGCTGCACAGATTCTTTATGAAGAAGGAATTGCTTTCCCAAGTCTTTTAGGAGATAAAAAATACATTCAGGAACAGATGGTACGTTTCGGAATCAATCTGGATGTACCGATTATCGATCCTAGTGATGACGATCAGAAGGAAAACAGGAAAAAATACAGAGAAACACTCTGGAAACTTCGTCAGAGAAAAGGAATGAACGAGTACAAGGCGAAAAGATATGTACGCCAGAGAGATTATTTCGGACCTCTGATGTTGAGACATGGAGATACAGACGGGCTTATCGTAGGGTTCTCTAAAAACTATACCTCAGTACTCCGTCCTGTTTTAGAAGTAATCGAAAAAGATAAAGGCGTAGACAAAGTAGCTGCAATGATGATGATCCTGTCTGAAAAGAAACCTATTTTCTTTGCAGATACTTCCATCAATCAGAATCCAACAGCAGAAGACCTGGTGAATATCGCTAAAATGGCAGAAATTACCGTAAAATCTTTTGCTATTGAGCCTAGAATTGCAATGCTTGGTTTTGAAAACTTCGCTGCCATCTCTGATACCTCTAAAAAAGTAGCCAAAGCAGTAAGTATTCTGCATGAAAAATACCCTAAAATGGTTGTAGATGGAGAAATTCAGCCGGATTTTGCCATGAACGCAGATCATTTAAGTGATTATCCATTCTCAAAACTTGGAACAACCCCGGCCAATACATTCATTTTCCCGAATCTTGAAAGTGCAAATTTATCTTACAAGATTATCAGAGGAATGAAAGTGGCACAGGTTATCGGACCAATCTTAATGGGATTAAAGCAGCCTGTACATGTATTGCAGATGCGTTCCAGTGTAGATGAAATCGTAAATCTTGCAACAATTGCAGTATTGGATGCTCAAAGAAGAGAAAGCAAAAAATAATAAAAAACCTGTTTTTTAAGAATAAAAATAGTATAAAACCTATCCGCTTGGATAGGTTTTTTGTATTTATATGAATTCATTGAATATACAGTCAAAATTTAAGTTAAAATTCATTCGTACTGGAAATAAAAACATTAATTAGTTTAAATTGCTATATTTGGGAGTTTTAAAAATTAATAATGATATTTTCTTTACAAGGCAGCGTTCAAGAACTTACGCCCACCTACGCAGTGATCAATGTACAAGGAGTTGGTTACTATGTAGGTATCAGTTTGATGACCTCCCAGGTACTGGCCCTGAATCAGCCGGCTTTCTTATTTACCCAGCAGATCATCCGGGAAGATGCCCACCTTCTCTTCGGTTTTAACACTCGTTCAGAAAAAGAGATGTTCAACCTGTTAATAAGCGTTAATGGGGTAGGCGCTGTTTCAGCACTTATCCTGCTTTCTACTTTAAGTCTCGGGGAGATTTCTTCAGCCATACTTTCAAAGAACAGTGCACTCATTCAAAAAGCAAAAGGAATCGGGGCAAAAACAGCAGAGAGGATCATTGTAGATCTTAAAGATAAAGTCCAGAAATTCAGTCTTCCGGAAGAAAACATTTCTGCCCTTGCAGATAATAAAATCAAGGAAGAATCGTTATCTGCATTAGAAGTTTTAGGGATTCCTAAACGGATGAGTGAAAAAATTGCAGACAGAATTCTGAAGCAGAATCCGGAGGTTTCTGTAGAAGAACTGGTAAAACAAATTTTAAAAAACATTTAACATTTGGTGGCGAAGAATAAGCATTTTAAGATATTTTTGTTCCTGTCGTTCCTGTGTATGTCAGTAAGTGGCTTTGCACAGCAGGTACGTGATACCGCGATTATAAAAAAGGAATATCAGCTGGCCGATCCTACAAGATACGAAGCCTACTATGACATAAAAACCGGAATGTATTTCATATATCCAAAAATTGGGAATATAATTACCGGTCCTCCTACAGCCATGTCTCCGGAAGAGTATAAAGAATTTATGATGGCAACCCAGACAAGGGCTTATTATAAGGAGAAATCGGATAAATACAACCTGCTTTTCAGGAAAGACAGAAGTGATGCCCGCAGAAAAGGCCTTATTCCTTCTCTGATGATCAATAACAAGCTTTTTGAAACTATTTTCGGAAGCAACAAGATTGAGATCATTCCTTCGGGATATGCCTCTTTAGACTTTGCAGGTTTGTATCAGAAAATAGACAATCCACTGATTTTACCGCAGAACAGAACGAGTTTCACCTTTGACATCGATCAGAGAATACAGCTGGGATTATTGGGAAAAGTTGGAGAAAATCTTCAGCTAAAAGCCAATTATGACACCCAGAGTGGTTTTGCATTCGAGAACAGAATGAATCTTGTCTGGCAGGCAAAAGGAAACTGGAAAGATTTACAGACTAAAGGTTTAGGTGATGTTGATAAACCAAGTGCCGGAGGAGAAGATAAAATCATCAAAAGAGTAGAATTCGGTAACGTAAACATGCCGCTTTCAACCAGTCTTATCCGGGGTTCGCAGTCTCTATTTGGTATGAAAACAGAGTTCCAGCTTGGGAAAACCTATGGAACTGTTGTGCTTTCCCAACAACAGGGTGAAGCAAGAAATATTGTTGTACAGGGTGGTGGTGTGATGAATAACTTTAAGGTCAATGCGATTGACTATGAAGATAACCAGCACTTTTTCCTTGGACATTATTTCCATGACCGTTATGATAATGCCTTAATGAACTATCCACAGATCAATTCCACAGTGAATATTACCAGGCTTGAAGTCTGGGTACTTGATCAGGGGAACAGTAATCTGGCGTATCAGAAAAGTATTATCGGGATCAGAGATCTTGGAGAAGGAGCAGGGTTGCCGGATAACTCTCAAAACGGCTTATATACATCAATTAATACCGCTATCGGAACACCTAGAGAGGCCGGTAAAAATTATGCACCCAATTTCCAGGGACAGACCTTTCCGGGAAGTGCGCAGCCTTATGATAATGGGGAACAGTTTATCTTCAATACCAAAGCAAGAAGGCTGAATTCCAACGAATATACATTACAACCTCAGTTAGGATATATTTCATTAAATCAGAAACTAAATGAGAATCAGCTTTTAGCTGTTTCCTATTCCTACACAGATGGGTCTAATAAAGTGTATAAAGTAGGGGAATTTTCAGAAGAAAGCCCTGTTCTGGTAACCAAAGTCCTAAGAGTAAATAACAGAGTGAATGTAGATTCGCCGATGTGGGACCTGATGATGAAGAATATTTATTCTCTGGATGCAGGGCAGGTTGCACAGGATGGCTTTATCCTCAACGTTTTTTACAGAGATCCTAAAACCGGAGGTAAAGTAAATTATCTTCCCGGAACACCGGTTGCAGACAAAAATTTATTGAAATTGTTGAATTGGGACCGCCTCAATATGAATGGTGACATTCAAAACAGTGGAGGAGTTCTGGGAGATGGTATTTTTGACTTTGTTAATGGTGTTACCATCAAACCTGAAACCGGAAGAATAATCTTTACCAAAGTACAGCCTTTCGGAACCTTTATGCAGAGTCAGGTTGGAAATGATCCGCAGTTTGTTTTCACAGACCTGTATAAGCAGCAGAAACAGACCGCTACGGCAAGTAACCTGGCACAGCGTTATACCATAGAGGGTCGTTATAAAGGAACACAGGGACAAGGAATTTCCCTTGGTGCAGTAAACGTTCCTCAGGGATCCGTAAAAGTTTCTGCAAACGGAGTACAGCTGACAGAAGGGGTGGATTACACCGTAGATTATATGCTGGGTACTGTAACAGTTATCAATGAAAATGTAAAACAGTCCGGACAGGCCATCAATATTTCATTAGAAAATCAACTGACTTTTAATACACAGAGAAAAAGATTCCTCGGCTTAAACCTCGAAAGACGATTCAGTGAGAACTTTATTCTGGGAGGAACGGTTGTTAATTATTCAGAATCTCCGCTTACCCAAAAGGTAAATTACGGACAGGAAGCTGTTAATAATACAATGGCGGGTATCAACATGATGTATAACAATCAGGTACCTTTCCTTACAAGATTAACGGATAAAATCCCATTGGTAAATACGGAAGCCCCATCCAATCTGAACTTCAAGATGGAAGCTGCCTATTTGCTTCCGGGACTTAATAAAGGAACAAATGACCAGTCTTATATTGACGATTTTGAGCAGACTACTTCTAAAATATCATTAAAAGAACCTGCTGCATGGAGTCTTGCCTCTAAACCGGAGAAAAATGTGCTCCCTCCTTTTAACGGAGTTCCGGCTAATGATGATACAACAACCGGTTACGGTAGAGGACTTTTATCCTGGTATAATATTGACCCTAGGTTCTGGGGAGTTGGAGGAAGAGCTCCGGCAGGGATTACGGCACAGTCAATGTCCAATCATGCATCCAGAAGAGTACAATATTCCGAAATTTATAACAACAGGGATTTTGTAGCTGGAGAGCAGACTTTCACCAATACCCTGGATATTTCTTATTTCCCTCAGGAAAAAGGTCCGTATAATGTGAATCCGAATGCAGAAGCTTCGGCCAGCAGATGGGCGGGAATTATGAGACCGGTGAGTGTACCTAACTTCATCACTTCGAATATAGAATATGTAGAATTCTGGATGATGGATCCGTATGCCGATGGTAATACCCTAGGATCGTCTCCTGGAAATCCGCCAAGACTTTTACTTCACTTAGGAAACGTTTCTGAAGACATCCTGAAAGACGGAAAAATGCAGTATGAGAATGGTCTTCCTACAGCAGGAGCACCTTCTACAACATCTGCTTCCAATTGGGGAATTCAGCCAAAACAACCCCCTATCCTTTATGCATTCTCTAGTGAAGGGGATGATAGAAGAGTACAGGATCTTGGGTATGACGGCTTAAGTTCAGAACAGGAATCATCGAGATTCGGAAATACATTTGTGAACCCGGTAACCAATCTGGTAGACCCTGCGGTAGATGACTTCGTATTCTATATGTCCGAGAAATTTACGGGCAGTCAGGCGTCTTCTGTGGTACAGAGATATAAATATTTCAGAAACCCGGAAGGAAACTCTCAGGCGAATTCATTGGAAGTTGCTTCACAGACACCGGATGCAGAAGATATCAACAAAGATTATAACCTTGACCAAACAGAAAGCTATAATGAATATGTTGTAAAACTTGACCAACCAAACCTTGCATTAGGACAGAATAATATCGTAGATGTAAAAACGGTGAAGGCAACCTTCCAGAACGGACAGTCTTCAGATGTAAAATGGTACCTTTTCAGAATCCCGGTTTCCAAATTTGAGGAAACTGGAGCAGAAGGAGAGCGTAAATCAGCAGTACTTAATAACGTAAGATTTGCGAGATTAATGTTAGCCGGATTCGAACAGACTTCTACATTAAGATTTGGAACATTGGATTTAGTGCGATCAGATTGGAGAAGATATCCAAATAAAATTGCCAGTATATCAGTGCCTGAGCCTAATGAAGGAACAACAGGACCTGATACGATGAACAATAATTTTGAGGTTGGAAGTGTAAATATTGAAGAAAATGCTTTAAATCAGCCTCCTTACGTATTGCCTCCGGGAATTGACAGACAGGTATTGAGTGGAAATGCAGGAGCTCAGAGACAAAACGAAGCGTCTTTGTATATGAAAGTGGACAATCTTTTTGAAGAGGCCAGAGGAGTTTTCAAAAATACATCCCTGGATATGAGAAGATATAAAAAGCTGAAACTTTTTGTACACGCTCATGACCCTACCCCTAGTGGAGGTAGTAATAACGGGCAAATAGATCCTAGAACCAGATTCTTTATTCGTTTCGGTAGTGATGCTACAGATAACTATTATGAATATGAATCAGCATTGAAATTGACGGATAAGACCGCAACTGCACCTATGGATATCTGGCCGTTTGAAAATGATGTAGATCTTGAAATCCAAAACTTTGTTGATGCTAAAATCCGAAGAGACAAGAGTTCACCTACTGATATCATCAAAAGAATCATGGATCCTGTATTTGGTGATGATTTAAAGAGAATTTATATCAAAGGACGTCCAAGTTTAGGAAATATTACAACCATAATGATTGGGGTAAGAAATGCAGGAGACAGAGTAGGAGGTCCAATTACCAGAGTTCTATGGGTGAATGAGATTCGTCTTTCTGAAATTGAAAATGACGGAGGATATGCCGGAAATGCAAGTTTGAACTTTAATCTTGGAGATTTTGCAACGGTTAATACCAGCGCTTCCTATACCTCAGTAGGATTTGGAAACATAGACTCAAAACCGGCAGAAAGAACCCAGTCTACCCAATCAGCTTTCAGTATCAATACAGCGGTAAATGTAGATAAATTCCTTCCTGAAAAAAGCGGAGTGAAAATTCCTCTGAACTATTCATACTCACAAACCATCGAAGATCCTAAGTACAATCCACTGGATACCGATGTAGAGTTCAATAAAGCTGCCAACAAAGAACAGCTGAAAAAAGTAGCGAGAACATATACCCAGCAGAGAAGTATCGGGGTAGTGAATATGCATAAAGAAAGAATGAACCCTAATAAGAAACCTAAATTCTATGATATTGAGAACGTTTCTGTAACGGCGGTATATAACGATGATTACTTCAGAGATATTTATACTTCCAGAAATTACAGACAGTATCTGAGAGGATATGTTGATTATAATTATACCTTCAAACCGTGGGTGATCAAACCTTTCAATAGAATGATCAGCGATACGGCAAAATCAACGAAGTATCTGAGATGGGTTAAAGAGTTTAATTTCAATCCTATTCCTACAAGATTATCTTTCAGAACGGAAATCGACAGAAATTATAATGAACTTGAATTTAGAAATGTAGAAGCTATTTTAAGTGGAAACACAGGAAGCAGCTTCGATGCAATCAAAAACAGAAACTTCTATTTTGGATGGCAGTACGGGTTGGGCTTCAATTTCACAAAATCATTAAAGCTGGAAATCAATTCTGCTACAAGAACCCTTAATGATCAGGTGGATGTGAATACCATGAATGACAAATCCATTTTTGGAAATGTATTCAGAGCGGGAAGGCCGGTATTGTACAATCACAGAGCACAGTTGAACTATAAACTTCCGTTCCAGTATCTTCCGTATCTTGATTTCATTAATGCAGAAGTAGGATATGGATTTACCTACAACTGGAATGCAAGGTCTACAGCACTCCTTTCGAGTCCTGAAGGAAGCCTTGGTTCTGTTGGTCAGAATACCAATATGATCCTGGCAACAGCAACGGCGGATATTCCGAAGTTCTTCAGTCAGTTTAAGTACTTTAAGAATATCAATACAAAGCTTCAGAAACGTAAGCAGGAGATTGACTCCCTGAATAATGTTTATACTCAGCAGTGGGAGAAAAAAAGATTCAAATACAAAAAATATAAGTTCAAGAATAAACTGACACCGCTTGAGAGTGCAGCATTCTTCATGACCTCTTTCAAACAGCTGGATGTTAATTACTCTGAAAATAACGGAACAGTACTTCCTGGCTTACTGTCTGCTCCGAACTGGTATGGCTACGGTCAAACCCTGGGAGGACCTACTATGGGATTCTTATTAGGGTCTCAGGCTGACGTCAGAAGAACCGTTCTGGAGAACGGATGGGTAAGTGACTCTCCTTATATGACAGATCCTTATATACGGATGTCAACACGGGAATTAAGAGCCAATTTACAAATTGTCCCAATTAATGAATTCAGAATAGATCTGAGTGCGTTGCATAATTATAACAGAAACTTCTCCCAGTCAGGATTCAATAACAGGAATAACCTGGCAACAACAAACCATGATTATGTATTTGCTAATGATCTGGTAACTTACTCTAATTCTGTAGTACTGTTGAAAACCTCGTTCAAGCAAAGCGAAGCGATTTACCAGGCGATCAGGCAGAATGCAAGAGAACTTTCACAACAGCTTGGTGGTCCTAATGCTCCATTAACAGATGGTTTTGCAGACGGCTATAGTATTTCCAATGCTTATGTGTTAATTCCTGCATTCAGAGCTGCTGTTGAAGGTAAATCTGTAAAACAGATGGGGAATGCAAAGAAAGCAGGACTTCCAATTCCGAACTGGAAACTAACCTATTCCGGATTGAGAAATATCCCGATTATTAATGGTCAGTTCTCTAAGTTTGATATACAACATACCTACACAGCAACCTATACAGCGGCAGGGGTTCAGTCAAGTATTGATTATTTTAATAGCCTAACTGCTAAAGGGAGTGATCCTAATGCTGTGTTTGATGTGAATGGTGACTACATCAATCCATTTACATTCTCACAGGTAGGTTATGTAGAATCATTCTCTCCGCTTATCGGAATAGATGTTACCATGAGAAATAATATGCAGTTTGGTATTCAGTATAACAAAAACAGGATGTTATCACTAGGTTTGGTAAACCATACCCTGACAGAAGATTCCAATACAGAATACGTGGTAAGGCTTGGTTATATTGTGAAAAACTTCAGATTAGGTATGGCCAATACCAGAGGAAGCAGAGGAAAAGGAAGCGACCTTAATATCAGGGGAGACATCTCATTAAGGGACAGTAAAACCTCTATTATGAATATTCTACTGAATGATTCGCAGGTGACGGGAGGGCAAAAGCTAATGAATATTAAGCTTTCTGCAGATTACAATGTTTCCGAAAATCTTAACCTGAGAGTCTTCTACGAACAAATGACTTCAAAATATAAGATATCAACGGCATTCCCATTATCTACCATCAGAGCCGGAATTTCTGCAACGTTTACGTTCGGTGATTCAGGTGGTTTCTAAAATAAAGTGAAATAAACTCAAATGTCCTTCAATTTTGAAGGACATTTTTTATATCTGATATTTGAAGCTAGTATAATTTTGAATACATTTGTACAAAATAAAAATTTAAAAATGAACACACCATCAGAATTAAAGTACACTAAAGATCACGAGTGGATCAAGATTGAAGGAAATGTTGCTACGATTGGTATTACAGATTTTGCACAGGGAGAGCTTGGCGATATTGTGTATGTAGATGTAGATACAGTAGATGATGATCTTGAAGGCGGAGCGGTTTTCGGAAGTGTAGAAGCAGTAAAGACGGTTTCAGATTTATTCTTACCTATTGCAGGAAAAGTAATTGAATTCAATTCAGATCTTGAAGATCAGCCTGAACTGTTGAATACAGAGCCTTATGGAAACGGATGGATCATCAAATTAGAAATTGCTGACGGTGCAGATCAGTCTGAATTGCTTTCTGCAGAAGAATACCAGGCTATCATTGGATAAAATTTCAAAAATATTTAGTAAGATTTTGCCCATTTATTGGGCATTTCTTACTTATATGCTTCTCAAACCCGGGCAGGAAAATCAGGAGTACTGGTTTATGTTCAGCGGTATTGACAAAGTCCTGCACCTGAGTATATTTGCCGTTCTGGGCTTTTGTTTTATGGTCACATTTCCCCGTATAAAGTTTTCCTATTACATTCAGATCATGTTGATCTACGCTTTTCTCACGGAGATTCTTCAGGAAGAGATGGGACTGGGAAGATCTATGGAAACCCTCGATATCGTAGCCGATACTATAGGTTGTCTTTTGGGATACTATATATATAAGGCTTTACTCAAACGATTTTTCTGATCACTTTATTGAAGTCAAAGAGGAACTTCACGTTTCAACTTCTCCAGATTTTAAATCCCTTTAATAAGATAATTGCTTATTAGCACTTTCCCGCTATTCGCTTCTACTCCTCAGGCTTTACTTTCCGCGGCATTTCCAGCGTCTTTCCAGTGCATGTTGCGGGGTAACCGCTGCTATCGGGGCTAGTGAGGTGTACCTTTTATGATGATTATTCATGAAAG
>NZ_JAVDUN010000007.1:0-149286 GCF_031456375.1 Chryseobacterium sp. 2987 | reverse complement strand
TTACCCCGCAACTGGATGGAAAAGAAAGGATTGAGGCAGGGAACAGCTAATGGCGTGAGGAGTATGAGCGGATAGCGGGAAAATGCTCATGAAAAAGTTATTTACGATCACGTCATAAAATCTTGCTCCTACCCAGTGGAAAAGTTGAAACAGATACTTTGTAAACACATTTTTTATATTTAGCAGAATTAAATATACTTCAATACCCTGATCAGAATAAGAACTGGAAATTGTTTTTTTCGTTAAAGTGAATGATATTCTTTGGGCCTTATCAATAGCGCTTTCTTTGAGTGTATTAATATTCGGATAGGTTGTTCGAATATGCTGCTTTCAGTAATATTAAAGGCCTTCTGGCAGGATCAAAAATTTTCAGCTATAAGTCTAAATTTATGATCTGGTTTCCGAAGGGGAAATTGATGACAGCCTTTGCTTCTAATGGATCTCTGACAGTGGATAATTCTTTAATAAAAATGATTTTCTTCGGCTCTACAACAGCTAATTATGTCTTCGAAGCCTCAGAAAGTACTGTAGATTCTATATTCTCCCTGGGCTGTTTTGTAAGGATCTACAAAAAAATATACTGAACTGCTTTAATAATAAATCTTTAAAAACGGTCAGTTTTAATGATGATTCACGCAGTCGAAAGTAAGCACAGAATTAAGCCTCTGATCAGTAAGACTATTTTCATTTAAAATGAAATGTATAGTTTTTCCGTTTTCAGCAGGAAGATCTATAAATGTCTGTGAAATTTTTTCTTTTTTAGGCGATTTTCTTTAAACTGTTTTTCAAACCTTTGAAAATCGAAACGAAAAAGATTACAAGGTAAATGACACTTTTTTTTGATCCAGTGTCAAGAAATAGTTAAAAGCTATTAATAGAACAAAATTTTAATTATATTTCATGATAAAATGGTTTTGCTGTATAATTATCAAAAAAAACAATGACAAAATGAGATTTTTTACATTTTTATCATTGTTTTTTTAGATTTTACTGAAAATATTAATTGCTTTTCTGTTGAAAATGATTTTTTTATACTTGAATGACACCTAGGTTAAATTTCTCCGTAATTGGAGCATGATTTGCTGCTTCAATCCCCATAGAAATCCATTTTCTGGTATCTATTGGATTGATAATAGCATCTGTCCATAACCTCGCTGCTGCATAAGTAGCTTCAGTCTGCTTTTGATATTTCTTTGTAATCGTATCCAGAATCTCCTGATGCTCTTCTTCAGAGATCTCTTTGCCTTGTTTTTTTAGCGTTGATTCCTGTATCTGTGCTAAAACCTTTGCTGCCTGGGCTCCTCCCATTACGGCAAGATCTGCCCATGGCCATGCAACAATAAGTCGTGGGTCATAAGCTTTGCCGCACATGGCATAATTTCCGGCCCCATAAGAGTTTCCTGTGATTATTGTGAATTTAGGTACTACTGAATTAGAAACAGCATTTACCATTTTCGCTCCGTCTTTGATAATTCCGCCGTGCTCCGACTTCGAACCTACCATAAATCCGGTAACGTCCTGAAGGAATATCAATGGTATTTTTCGTTGATTACAATTGGCTATGAACCGGGTTGCCTTATCTGCAGAATCAGAATAGATAACGCCTCCGAACTGCATTTCGCCTTTACCGCTTTTTACCAGTTTTCTTTGGTTGGCAACGATACCTACAGACCAACCATCCACTCGGGCTGTTGCACAAATAATACTTTTCCCGTAATCTGGTTTGTATTCTTCATATTCAGAATTATCAACAAGACATTTTATGATGTCAAACGTATCATATTGTTCTGCTCTGGAAGAAGGGATGATTCCAAAAATATGATCCGGATTTTCTTTAGGCGGAAAACTTTCTATTCTGTCGAAACCCGCTTTTTCGGTACTTCCAACAGACTTCATAATATTTTTAATCCTGTCTAGGGCGTCTTTATCGTCTTTTGCTTTATAATCGGTTACCCCGGAAATTGAACAATGAGTGGTAGCACCGCCAAGGGTTTCGTTATCGATACTTTCTCCGATGGCTGCTTTTACAAGATAACTTCCTGCTAGGAAAATAGAGCCTGTTTTATCAACAATCATGGCTTCATCACTCATAATAGGCAGATAAGCTCCGCCTGCAACACAACTTCCCATTACTGCAGAGATCTGGATGATTCCCATAGAGCTCATTTTTGCATTATTTCTGAAAATACGTCCAAAGTGCTCTTTATCCGGGAAAATCTCATCCTGCATTGGCAGATAAACTCCTGCGGAATCCACAAGGTAAATAATAGGAAGTTTATTTTCCATAGCAATTTCCTGAGCCCTCAGATTTTTTTTCCCGGTAATAGGAAACCATGCGCCTGCTTTTACAGAAGCATCATTGGCTACAACGAGACACTGTCTGCCGGAAACATATCCCATCACCACTACAACACCACCGCTAGGACATCCTCCGTGCTCTTTATACATTTCATAGCCGGCAAATGCTCCGATTTCTATGGAATCTGAACCTTTATCAAGAAGATACTCAATTCTCTCTCTTGCTGTCATTTTTCCTTCATCACGAAGCTTTTGGAGTCTTTTCTCTCCGCCTCCTTTTTTTATTTCAGCGAGTAATTGATTGATCTCAGATAATTTTAACCTATTTTGATCTTCCCGTTTGTTGAATTCAATGTCCATAAAACTTCAATTTTTTACGTCTAAAGATACTATTTTTATAAGGAATACAAGTTGGAGTAAAACAAGTGTTTAATATATTGGTTCTCAGAAAATTGTGAATTTTTTAACAAAAAAATATTTTTAAATGATTTATATTTTTTCTAACTTTACCTCAGAGTAAAAGGGAAGATATTCCCTGCTAAATACTCTAAGTTCCTAGTTTATTTTTTTAATAGTTTATTATTTGAAGGCCCTGAAAGTTGAACAAATTTTCAGGGTTTTTTTGTTGTATAAAATTGATTAAATGAACTTATTTTTACATTTTATATTTTTTTCTATGACTTAATTTACCTTTTTGCTAATTATTGCGAAAGCTATTTGTAAATTTGCATGTTAAAAATTTATAAGAGGTATAAGATGCATAAATTAGCACTTTTCAGATTGCATTTGATTGTTTTTTTGTGGGGCTTCACTGCAATTCTAGGAAAAATGATTCATGCCAATGCCCAGGTTCTGGTATTTTACCGAATGCTGTTTGCCGCTGTTTTTCTATTTGTCTTCATTAGGTTTTTCAAAAAAGAAAGCATCAGAGTTTCCAAAAAAATATTTTTTCAGCTGGCCGCTATTGGTTTTGCCATGGCTCTGCATTGGTATTGTTTTTTTTATTCTATTAAAATTTCCAATGTCTCCATAGCTTTGAGCTGTCTCTCCTTATCAACACTCTTTGCTTCCGTATTGGAGCCTATTATTTTTAAAAGAAAGATTGATGTGTCTGAAGTAATTATGGGAATCGTGATCGTAGCCTGTATATTACTTATTTTTAAAACAGAGTTTCAGTATAAAGAAGGAATTTTTTATGGAGTTCTATGTGCGATCTTTGGAACTATCTTTTCTGTTTTTAACGGAAAAATGTTTGGAAAAACGAGTTCAGATAACATTATATTTTATGAAATATTTTGCGGATGGTTTATTTTAATGTTATTTTATCTGTTCACTGGACAGTTTTTTGAAATGAGTGAAATAAATTACCGTGATTTAGCGTTAATATGCTTGTTAGCAAGTGTTTTTACAGCTTATCCGATGCTTGAATCTGTGAAGCTAATGAAGTATATATCGCCTTTTACACTAATTTTAACAGTTAATTTGGAACCTGTCTACGGAATTATACTAGCTTTTTTTATCTTTGGAGAATCAGAACAGATGAGTCCTGTATTTTATATAGCCTCAGCAGTTATGATTCTGGCTATCATTGCTAATGGGGTCATAAAAAGCTATAAAACAAAAAAACTTTAACTAGCATCAAATTTATATGATGAAAAAATATTTTTTACTTGCATTCTCACTGCTATTTGGGCTGTCTCAATCTCAGATTATCAGAAAATATTCCAATGAATTTTTAAATATCGGTGCTGGTGCGAGAGGGCTGGCGATGGGAGGAGCTGTAATTTCCAACCAGGATGATGTGTATTCTCCTATGTGGAATCCCGCAGGTTTAATGGCCATTGAAAAAGATTGGCAGGGAGCAGCAATGCACGCAGAATATTTTGAATCTATTGCAAAATATGATTACCTGGCCTATGCAAAGGTACTTGAAGAAGGTGTTTTTGGGGTTTCTGTAGTAAGGCTTGGGGTAGATAATATCCTGAATACAACACAGATGATTGATGCTGAAGGGAATATTGATTATGATAAAATTACAAAGTTCTCTCAGTCTGATTATGCAGCAATTCTTTCTTATGCATTTAATCCGGCAGGAAACACTAAACTGGATATAGGGGTGAATGCTAAAATTGTCTATAGAAATGTAGGAAAATTTGCCAGTGGCTATGGTTTTGGTTTTGATATCGGGGCTATTTATAAAGCGGATAACGGATGGAAATTCGGGGGAATGTTGCGAGATGCAACCACTACGGTGAACTTTTGGAGTATCAATCAGGATAAACTTTCAACAGTGGTGAATGGAGAGGAATTTAACCCGGCACCAAAAGATAAAATGGAACTTACCATGCCTAAGCTTAACGTAGGAGCAAGTAAAATGTTCAATATCAACAGCAGTGTATATGTTCTGCCGGAAGCTGGGATTAATGTAGATTTTGCTAAAACGGCAGCTCTTGTTTCTACAGACTTTGCAAGTATTACACCTTATGCCGGAGCAGAATTAGGCTATCAGAAAATGATCTTTGTCCGATTAGGGGTCAACAGATTTCAGTCGATCACAGATATTGAAGATCTTAAAAGAAAAGTATCTTTCCAGCCAAGTGCCGGTATCGGAATCAGATACAGAGGACTTACCCTGGATTATGCTATTACCAATTCAGGAATAGGAGGATCTAATTTCTACTCTAATTTCTTCTCGTTGAAATTGGATATGGGAGAATTCAGAAATGATTAACTTTGAAGTACAATTAAAGAATTAATGAAAAAAATATCACTACTGGTATCCGTTTTTTTGGTAACTGCTGTTTTCGGGCAGAAGGTTTCCGATTATAAATATATTTCAATTCCGGGTAAATTTAAAGATTTTGAAAAAGAGTCTTATGGCTTAGACACCGCTTTAATTAATGCTCTGAAAGGTAAAAAATATGTTGTCATCCAAGGAGATAAAGAACAGTGGCCATCAGAAATTAAGGGGAAATCCTGCAATGCAGTTATCGCCAATCTTATTAATGATAGTAATTTTCTCAGAAACAGAGTAAAGCTGGAATTTAAAGATTGTAATGATAAGATTATATTTACCTCTAAAGGAAGCTCAAATATAAAAGAATTTGAAGAGGGATTTCACGATGCTTTGAAACAGGCACTCATCAATATTCCCGCTTCAATGTCTACAGACAACAAACCTGAACCTAAAAATACAGGTGAAGTAAAAGAAAGTACAGCGATTACTGAAAATAAAGTTAAAAAATATGTCAATGGTAAAATGAGTCTTCAGAAGATACAAATTGATACTAATCAGTTTATTCTGGTAGATGCTGCAGGTACCGCACCATACGCGACTTTTGGACTTACCTCTAAAAAAGATGTCTTCAGAGTAAAGCTGGCAGATGGGAAGTTTACAATCGGATATCTGGAAAATGGAGATCTGGTGATTGACATTCCTCAGGCTGACGGTTCATATTCTAAAGAGATTTTTTCAGAAAAATAATAAATAAAGTTCTGATACATAAAAAATAAAAGGTTTCCTCAAGTAGGAACCCTTATTTTTTATCATTTTATTGATTAAGAAAAGAAGCTAGTTTGATCAGGCTTTCTTCTTTGTTAAATTTGATTTTATTAATGTCAAAAAACTTGTCAAGTTCATTAGCTTTATCTGGATATAATTCAAGAACATCTTTTTTGTTTTTAACAGCTTTATAAATGTTTTTATCTGTTTTGATATAGTACACAGGATCATTTTTGACAAAACTTGACTTGTCATCCTTTTCCACAAAAGAAGCTGGTTTCTTGGTTGTTTGCGAAGGCTTTTGAATTTTTGAAGATACTTTCTTTAGCAATAGATTTTTTCCTTCAGCTAATAAGATGAAATATTCTGGTGTATGATCAACCGTTTCAAGAACGATGGTCTGCTTTGGGTCTGAAAATTGAATTTTAGAGTAGGGCAGCCCTTTTTGCAGAATATATACCATTCCATCTTTTTTAAACTCAATTTCATCAGCATAAGTATTATAACGCATAGGTAATGTTTCATTACAGCACGTTGCTTTAGCAAGCTTAAAATCAGAATTTAAATAAGGTGAACCATTGATTTCAGAATATTTTAAAAATTCTTCCTTTGTTGACGTTGTAGTCATTTGATATGAAGTTTCCTGTGAATAAACACTTATTGAGGAAAGGGCACACAGCAGAACTATTGTAAGATTTTTCATGAAAATTATTTGCATAAAAGTAATAAAATCTTACAACTAAAATAGCCCTATTTTACAAAAAAATAGGGTTTAGTAAATTGTCCTTGTCTTTAAGCTTTGTAATTAAGAATTTTAATTAACCTTTATTAATAAAATTAACAACTTTAATCAAGTCCTCTTCCTTGCTAAACTTAATTTTATTTGAGCTAATAAATGCTGTTAATTCAGCTGATTTTTCAGGATAAAGATCAAGAATATCACTTTTACTTTTGATCAGCTGATATACATCCTTGTCTGTTTTGATGAAATACTTTGGAAGATTTTCTTTGAATACAGTAGATGTTGTAGGCTTTTTTTCAAAGATGACTTTTTTTCCGGCAACCGTTTCAATTTTTTTTGAAACTTTCTTCAATAGAGAATTCTTACCATCAGCGAGCTCAATAAAATATTCCGGCTTATCATCAAAGGTGCCGAGAACAAGAGTAAACTTGGAATCTAAGAATTCAATTTTTGAGTAAGGCTGTCCTTTTTCAAGAATATATACAGTTCCGTCTTTCTGATATTCAATTTGATCAGCATATTCGTCATATCTCATCAGGGTTTTTTCACTACAGCAGGTTGCTTTTGCTATTGAAAATTCCTGATTGTAGTATGGAGTTCCATTAACTTCCGAATAATTTAAAAATTCGTCAGCACTGGCTGTTTTCGTAAACTGAAGTGAAGTCTCTTTATTTCTGGTGAAGTTTAATATAGCCTGAGCCTGCATAGCACCAGCTGTCACTAATAAAAAAAGAACGGTATATTTTCTCATATTGATAGGTTTTAGTTTTTACAAATGTAATAAAATGTTTTAATTCTTATCAGTTAGAATTAAAAAATTCCCAAATCATTTTTGCTTTGCTTTTCCCCAGAATTTCTTCCAGAGTTTCCAGGTTTGATTCTTTGATTCTTTTTACTGATTTCAGTTTAGAAAGCAGCAGCTCAATGGTTTTCTCACCCACGCCAGGAATTTCTTCCAGCTCAGATTTTATAGTGGAATTTTTTCTTCGTGTTCTATGGTGCTTTACTCCGAAACGGTGGGCTTCATCACGAACCCTCTGCAAAATCTTCAACGTTTCAGATTTTTTATCCAGATACAAAGGAATAGAATCTTCAGGAAAGAAAATCTCTTCAAGTCTTTTCGCAATCCCAACAATGGTAATTTTTCCGTAAAGTCCTAACAGCCTTAAACTTTTCACTGCAGACGAAAGCTGGCCTTTCCCACCGTCGATAAGGATAAGCTGGGGAAGACTTTCACCTTCATCCAGCATTCTTTTGTAACGGCGGTAGATTACTTCTTCCATGGTAGCAAAATCATTAGGCCCTTCTACCGTTTTAGGATGGAAGATCCTGTAATCTGCTTTGCTTGGCCTGCCGTCTTTAAAAACCACACAGGCTGAAACAGGATTGGTTCCCTGGATATTAGAGTTATCAAATCCTTCAATATGTCTCGGCTCTACAGGCATTCTCAAAAGTTTCTGCATTTCAGCCATAATCCTGTTCGTATGCCTTTCCGGATCTACAATTTGTACCTGTTTTAATTTTTCCAGACGGTATTCTTTGGCATTTTTTTCCGAAAGCTCTACAATTCTTTTTTTATCGCCAACTTTAGGAACAATAAGTTTTACATTCGGAATTTCTACAGACAGGTGAAAGGGAAGTAGAACCTCTTTAGAGTCAGAACCAAATTTCTGGCGGATTTCAATCAGGGCTTCCTCCATAATATCCTCATCCGTTTCCTCAAGAATTTTTTTGATTTCTGTTGTAAAACTCTGGATGATATTTCCGTTTCTTATCTTAAAGAAATTCACATAAGCCGCCGTTTCATCGCTCGTCATTCCGAAAACATCCACATCATCAATATTCGGATTTACAACGGTGTTTTTCGCCTGATAATCTTCAAGGATATCCAGTCTTTCCTTAATGATCTGTGCTTCTTCGAACTTCAGATCAGTGGCCAGTTTCATCATCTGGTTGACCAGATACTCCTTTGCTTTCCGGAAATCCCCTTTGATAATATCGCGGATTGCATCAATCTTTTCATCATATTCCTCTTTGCTTTCAAGATCTTCACAAGGGCCTTCACAGTTTTTGATATGATATTCCAGGCAGACTTTATATTTTCCCTCAGCAATTTTGCCGGGAGAAAGATTCAGGTTACAGGTTCTGAGCTTATAGATATGTTTAATAGTATCCAGTAAAATCTTTGCTGGACGTACCTTAGCATAAGGTCCGAAATATTCCGAACCATCTTTGATGATATTTCTGGTCAGAAAAATTCTTGGAAAATCTTCATTCTTGATACAGATCCAGGGATACGTTTTATCATCCTTCAACATGACATTATAAAAAGGACGGTGTTCCTTGATCAGATTATTTTCCAATAAAAGAGCATCGTATTCACTGTTGACAATCGTGGTCTCCAGACGGACGATCTTTCCCACCATGATTTTGATGCGGTAGCCGGACAAATTCTTGTTGAAGTAGGAGAGAACCCTCTTCTTCAGGTTTTTGGCCTTTCCTACATACAGCAGCTGATCATTCTTGTCGTAATAACGATAAACGCCGGGTTCTGAAGGTAAAGTTTTGAGCTGTAATTCTAAAGAAGGATTCATATAACAAAAATACGGAATCATTCCCGGATTTAAAAGCACAAAAAAACTGCAGGGTATTTCTGCAGTTTTAATCATTAATTTTAAATTTTATCCGTTGCTCATATCTGTATATTCACTAATCAGAAAACTGAAATAATCCCATTCAACAGATTTTTTCGGATACTTTTTAATGAACTCGGCATTATCTCCGAAAAGGAAGTCGTAATTGTCTTCAAAATCATCTTTGTGAAGCCACAACACTTTGTCTCCCTTTTTTACATAATAAGACTTGATAACTCCGCCGCCAAGCTGGGGAGAACCCATCACAGAAAAGCCTGCCGTTTCTTTAGCTCTGGGATCATGATACACCGAAATGATATCACTGAATTCAGGATTGATCAGCTGCATCAGGAATTCCTTGTCATCTTTTTTATTCTTCAGCGAAACGGTCTGGTTCACAAAATGTATTCTTTCCCCGGTTGTATTCTTAGTCAGCTTTTTAGTGCCGAAATTTCTGATGTTCCCCATGTACTTGGCAACTTTGGCTATTTTTTCAGCATTGCTAGGATAAACATACATTTCGCTGATCTGGTCAGCATTGAAATTAGCACTTTTTTTGGTGATGCTGTCTTTGATGGAAACCTCATAGATCTGTCCTTTTTTGGTTTCAATCCTGCCACAGAATCCTTTATGAGTAGTTCCGTCTTTTAAAATAAGGGTAGATGTTTTCTTGGGTGAAGGAGCATTAAAACCTTCATTAAAAAGGTAAGTCTCCATTTTTTTGATCTCTTCTTTAGAATATTTTACCTTTTGGGCGAAAGCAGTCGTACTCGCCAGACATAAGGCCAACAGTAGAGTTTTAAATTTCATGGGTTATTATTTTTATTCGGCGGTAAAAATAGCAAATAAAACGATTTATCCTTAAGAAAAATATAAGACCTTGAAATTTAGCTTTTACAATTATTGTTAAATGCGTAATTTTAAGGAAATTTTTTAGAAATGATATACGGTGTAGATGTTTTCACTTTCCATGATGTTTTGGAAATATGTAAAAAACCTAATAAAGCTAAGCTGAATAAAACAGCAAAAGAACAGATATTAAAATCTCAGCAGAACGTTCAGAAAATTGTAGAATCCGATCGATGTGTATATGGGATCAATACAGGTTTCGGACCACTTTGTGATACTAAAATTTCAGCAGATGAAACAGCTCAACTGCAGTATAACCTTATCATCTCGCATGCAGTAGGAGTGGGAAAACCAATAGAAAAGGAATATTCCAAGATCATGATGATCGCCAAGGTTCATGCATTATCTAAAGGATTTTCCGGAGTTTCTCTGGAAGTTATTGAAAGAATGATTCTGATGCTTGAAAAGGATATTATTCCGGTGGTTCCTGAACAGGGATCTGTTGGAGCATCTGGAGATCTTGCGCCTCTTGCTCACCTCGTACTGCCTTTATTAGGACTTGGACAGGTTTGGGAAGGAGATAAAGTTTCCGATACCATGGAAATTTTAGAAAAACATGGATTAGACCCGTTGGTTTTAGGCCCGAAAGAAGGATTAGGACTGATTAATGGAACCCAGTTTATTCTGGCTCATGCCATCAAAGGGCTTGAAAAGTTTGAATATTTATTAAACCTTGCCGATATGACGGCTGCCATGAGTATTGAAGCATACAGAGGATCTGCCAGTCCGTTTAAAAAAGAGCTTCACGAGATAAGACCTTTCGAGGGCAGTAAAAAAGTAGCAGCGAGAATGCTTAAATTCTTAAAAGGCTCTGAAAATATGAAAGCTCATGAAGACTGCGAAAGAGTTCAGGATCCTTATTCCATGAGATGTGTGCCACAGGTTCACGGAGCCAGCAGAAATGCTTTTGAACACCTTAAAAATATGGCAGAAACAGAATTGAACTCAGTAACCGATAATCCAATTGTGCTAAGTGCCGAAGAATCTATTTCAGGAGGAAACTTCCACGGACAGCTGATGGCACTACCTTTAGATTACGCAACTTTGGCTGCCGCTGAATTAGGAAATATTTCAGATAGAAGAAGTTACTTATTACTGGAAGGGAAATACGGGCTTCCGAGGCTGCTTACAGAAAGTTCAGGACTGAACTCAGGATTCATGATTCCGCAATATACTTCTGCTGCCTTGGTTACAGAAAATAAGACCCTTTGTTTCCCGGCTTCTGCAGATTCTATTCCAACGAGTTTAGGACAGGAAGATCATGTATCAATGGGAAGTATTTCAGGGAGAAAATTCAATCAGGTTCTTGGAAACCTGGTGAATATCCTGGCGGTGGAACTGATGTTTGCTGCGCAAGGTTTAGAGTTCAGAAGACCTTCCAAATGTTCAAAAATTATTGAGGAAAACTTTGCGGTTCTTCGTTCTAAAGTTAAAAAGCTGGAAGATGACAGGCTGATCGGGCAGGATATGCTGGCCATAGCGGAGTTGATCAACGAAAGAAAATTTATTGTTGAGGCTTAATTCAGTAAAAATGAAAAAAGTAATAACCGTTTTAAGTCTTTTTATAGGAGCTCTGGCATTTTCCCAAGCTTCGGAAGCAAAGGTTAAGGAGTTCATAAAAATTACCGGTGCGGATAAACTTGCAATTTCTTCTATGCAGACCTATATGGAGCAGTTTAAAAATAGTGCTCCCAATATTCCGGATGAATTCTGGAATGAGTTTGCAAGAGAATTCACAGCCGATAAAATGGTACAGCTGTATGTACCTATTTATGCTAAATACTATACGGAATCAGATATTGATGAACTCATAAAGTTCTATAAATCTCCTGTAGGGCAGAAAACAATTTCAGTGATGCCTTCAATTTTACAGGAAAGTATGGAAGCAGGCGGAAAAATGGGCAGGGATGTAGCAGAAAGAGTTATGGAAAAACTTGATAAAGAAAAGGGCTACACAAACCCGCCACCTCCTGCAGATTCTAAAAAGAAATAAATTTCAGGCTTCCTTATCATTGGGGAAGCTTTTATATTTTCGTAAAATAAATTTTTAAAATGTTGTCATGAACATAGAAAGAACAGATTCTTCCAATATAGATTTTCAGAATTTAGTAAAACATCTTGATGCTGATCTTGCTGTTCGTAACGGAGATGATCATGTATTTTTTAATCAGTTTAACAAAATCGATATGATCAGAAATTGCCTGGTAGCTTATATTGATGGCACCCCGGCAGCCTGTGGAGCGTTCAAAAAACTTTCTGAGGAAACTGTAGAAATCAAAAGAATGTATACCAGTCCGGAATTCAGAAAAAGAGGTCTGGCCACAGCTCTTGTACAGGAACTGGAAATCTGGGCTAAAGAGTTCGGTTTTAAAAAAGCTGTTCTGGAAACTTCTGCAGAACAGAATGAAGCGCTTTCCGTATATGAGAAAAGTGGGTTTTACAGAATTCCTAATTATGAACCCTATGTAGGCATTGATAAAAGTGTATGTTATGAAAAAGTATTTTAAAGCATCAGCTCAGGGTAAGAATTTCCGATTAATTTAATGGAAGTTTGAAGCTGGAAGCTATGAAGGTTATTAAGTATAAATGTTTTTTTTATACTATTAAAGTTTTATAGTGACTGTTAATACCTATAACTAAAAGTAACTCCCAGCCTCCTTCTTCCAGCTTCCAATCAATATCCTTAAACTAAACTCAGAGTAAATCAATAGCCGCAACAGGGGAAGATTAATATTCCTGTAATACTAAATTCATTTTTTACGCATTTGTAATTCACTTTAAAGTGTTATATTAGGATTCCAAATCAAAATATTAACCTATGAAAAAAAGTGTATTCTACCTTTTGCCCCTGTTCTTTGTTCTGAACTCATGTAATACGAATGAACTGCCAGGTGAAGGTTCAAAAATCGAAACTGTTCAGAAAGATCCTTTAACGGCAAAACAGATCAATGAAGAGATCAAAAATTCCATTAAAAATACCGGAAGCTTTAATTGGAAAGAAGCTTCTGACCATTTGTTATGGAGTGCCGTGTTTCGCGGAAATAAAATGGTTTCCATTGGTTTCGGAACTTCGGGAGAGGATTTCGACAGAAGCCTTTCTGTCAACAGTAGAGAGATGGAAGATGAAATTTTAAATGTCATCAGAAAATCGGAAGGAAAAGAAAGAGGAGATGCTTTGATTTCTTCAGACAAATACCTCAATCAAATTGATGTTCTGATTGAAAAAGAAGAAACCTTAACTGCTCTCCGCCAGATGAAGACGATACGGTATGTAGAGCCTGGTGACTATCGTTACTTTGACTATGAAACCGATGTCGCGGCAAAATCCAGTGGATCATCATCAGGATGCGGATTTGAATCTACTGCCCTGAATGCCGCAGATTACACTTCTACCACACCTAATGCAAAAGTTCCGTGGGCATTTACCAAACACAATATCCCGAATGCATGGAATTACAGTACGGGTGCAGGAATAACAATAGGGCTTGTAGATACAGGAGTTTCAGCCCAGCAAAGCCTGTTGGGAACCAATTTTAATACGGGAGCATCATCAGGAAGAACCATCACAAAAAATGGAGTTTATGTGAACGGATCCAGTACAGACGGACCAGCCGATCAGTGCGGGCACGGAACCAAAATGGCTTCTGTAATGGCCGCTCCGAAAAATAATGCAGGACTTCCTGTTGGAGTAGCTTATAATGCCAATCTGATTACGTATCGTGCTGCCGCCAACGTTTTGCTGGATACTTCCAGTGAGCAGAACGGAGTAAAGACAGCATTTACAGAATTGGCCAATAATACGAGTGTAAAAATCATTTCCATGTCAATGGGGCACATTTTTTCAGTAGGAAAAATTGAAGATGGTGTGAAATATGCCTATTCCAAAGGAAAACTGATTTTCTGTGCAGGCGGAACTTCTACCAGCTTTACCAATTTTGTAGGCGTTATTTTCCCGGCAAGCATGTCCGAAGTACAGGCCGTGACAGGAGTAAAGGAAGGGACTTCTAACCAAAAATGTGACGTTTGCCATTCCGGAAGCCAGATTGATTTCACCTTCCAGATGGAAAGGCCTTCAGGAAACACCGTTCCTGTTCTGAGTTATTATAACGGACAGGCAGATTATGTAGGTGGGTCTTCCGTTGCTACAGCAGCTACAGCAGGAATCGCAGCCTTGGTCTGGTCTAAAAACCCTTCATGGACAAGAGATCAGGTTCTGAATAAAATGAGACAGTCGGCAACCTATTATCCTTCCGTGAATTCAAGTTACGGGTACGGGAATATCAATGTTTTACAGGCTGTACAATAGAATTTACAGATTCATAAAAAAATAAATAAAAACTCAGATTAAAGGCTGGAAGATGGAAGAAAGGAGGCTGGAAGCTACTTTTAGGTATAGGTATTGAAAGCCACTGTAAAAACAGATCAATACTTATAACCTTCATAACTTCCCTCTTCCTGCTCCCAGGTTCAAGCCTATATAAATAAGAAAACCGCAGATATATTCTGCGGTTTTTTGTTCATATGATAGATGAAAAATTAAATTATTTTAATCTCCGAGTTGATAATCCAATGGAAGCATATTTTCAATCTTATTCTTTGAAAAATCCCCTTCATTAGTCAACAGATCCGGAGTGGTGATATTTCCTTCTTTTGAAACTTCAAAAGTTTCGCCCTCAGGATGAAGATAAGAAGTGAGGGTAACCGGATATTCACTTTTGATAAATTGTTTTCCTTTCTGCTCGTAAAAGTATTTCTGATAATTCACCTGCAGCATATCTTTAAAACTGAAGAAAACCTGTCCGTTCTCTCTCTTTACATAATCAGAGTCAGGAATCAGAGTTTTTACAATAGCAAGGGCATAAGGTTTCTGGCTGTTCTTTCTTTGAGCAATATCGAGGATGTCATCAGGAAATTTCAGGGTTCTGGAGCTTTTAGTCATCGCCTGAAAATCTTTCAGAGTTTTAAGCTCCTCTTCAGTAGGATACTTGGGATTGGGAACTTTTATAAGGTGGTTAACGACAAATTTGTCCTCAGAAATCTTATTCTCATAAATGCTTCTGAAGAAATGCAGCATACTTCCGTCATAGGCATTCATCCGGTTGAGTTTGATCTTATCTGTATTCTTAGTTTCCTGAAAAAAACTCGTTCCGATATAATTGATCATCCGGGTATTGAAATCCGCAGAATAGGTGATAAGATTATATTTGATTTCATATCCCAGATTTTTATTCTCAATGATCAGTGTTTTGGGTGCCTTTACCCTTAGAATTTTGTTCTCTTTATCAAATGAAAACTTAAGGGTATTTTGGTTTTTAATCTTTACATTTTGGTGATCGCTGCCGATGAAAGTGTCAAGGAAATATTTAATGTAGTTTTTGTAAGCTTCCGCAGTATAAGGAACTAACTTGATTTCCTCAATTTCATGAGTCTTGGTGAGAACCACTTTCAGATTTTTATTAATAAGGTCAGAAACAGGAGAGGTAAAAGTTTCATATTCTTCTTTCTGAAAAACTACACTACCAAGATTTCCTGCCGGAACTGAAAGACTGAAACTTCCATCCTCTTTAGAAACGGTCCCTGTTTTAGTTCCGTCAATGTAAATATTAACTCCGGGAAGAAAACCTCCCTTGTCACTCACAACACTTCCCCGGACAGTTTGTGCTGTCAGCAGATAAAGAGGAAGCAGCATTAAAAATAGAAATACTGTTTTTTTCATGGTAAAACAATATTACTAAATTTTTAGTGATAAAAAAATACCAGTGAAAAACACTGTTAATTTAGCCTATCCTTACACTGGTCATGCTCAGAGATCCGCCGATCAGCTCATCATTAAATAAAGCCAGATTTTCAGATGTATCCTTTAATCCTAATGTATAAATCAGCGGAAGATAATGATCCGGTGTAGGAACAGCATACTGCATAAATGTTCCTTGTCCCTGGTAGTCAATGATATTTTGGAAATTTCCGTCCAAAAGCCAGTTATTTGTTTTTTCTCTGGCTTCAACAGCCCAATCCCAGCCGGCTCCTACGGTATTGATGTTTCTCCAGTCAATCAGACGCAGGTTATGAACAATATTACCGCTTCCGATAATTAAAATACCTTTTTCACGAAGCTTATTCAGTTTTTGGGCAAGCTCAAAATGATATTGGGGAGGTTTTGTATAATCAATGCTTAGCTGGATCACAGGAATATCTGCTTCCGGATACATATGTTTAATGACTGACCAGGCACCATGGTCAAGCCCCCAGCTATGATCTTCTTCCACCATAACAGGAGCCAGAAGTTCAACTGTTTCTTTGGCCAGCTCCGGATCTCCGGGCGCGGGATACTGTACATCAAACAAAGCTTGTGGAAATCCCCCGAAATCATGAATCGTTCTGGGCATTTTCATAGCCGTCACCAAAGTTCCCTGAGTATACCAATGGGCCGAAATACACAAAATAGCATTAGGCTTTGGGATTTCCGCAGCTGCTTTTCGGAATCCCTGTACAAACTGGTTTTCTTCAATGGCATTCATAGGAGAGCCATGTCCCAGAAATAAGACAGGCATTCTCTGTGTACTTTTAAAATTTTCGCTGATGTGCTGTAGATCGTTGAGGTTCATTGGATATAATATGTTGAAAAATAAAAGGCTCAAGGTCGTAGAAAACCCTGAACCTTTTATTGTATGTGTTAGAAATTATGCCTGTTTTACAAACTGTAGTTCTCCGGCTACCTTTACTTCGTCGCTTACCATTACACCTCCCGCTTCAAGAGCTGCATTCCAGTTAAGTCCGAAATCTTTTCTGCTGATCTTTCCTTCAAAAGAAAAACCGGCTTTGGTATTTCCCCAAGGGTCTACATTAATTCCTCCGAAATCAACATCAAGAGTTACCGGTTTTGTGATCCCGTTAATAGTAAGATTTCCTGTTACCTTATCGTTTAACGTCTGGGAATCGAAAGTGATCGTTGGATGATTCTCAGCATTGAAGAATTCAGCAGACTTTAAGTGGTTATCACGGTCTGTATTGTTCGTGAAAACAGAATCAGTCTCAATCGTAGCTGTTGTTTTAGCATTTGCAAAAGAATCATCTTCAGCTTCAATTTCAGCTGTGAAAGTTCTGAAGCTTCCTTTTACATTAGAAATCATCATGTGTTTTACTTTGAAGGTAATTTCACTATGCGTTGGGTCTAGGTTCCATTTTGTTGCCATTGTAATATATTTTTTTGTTGGTTAACTATGATGCAAATGTAGGACAGAGAACAGATACCAATCATTGATATAGGATAAGAAATGCATACTGCCCTGCATTGGGACTTCAGATTTTTAATTTTTCAGGAGCTTTTTCCCGCTATCCACTCATACTCCTCACGCCATAGCTTTCCCATTCCTGTTGCGGGGTAACCGTTTCTATCGGGGCTAATAAGATAAGCTATAATAATAGCAATGTCTGCCATCCGCTAGAGGTTAATTTAAGTTGAGGTTACTTCATTACGGCTTTATTTCAATACTCAAAAAAATCTAGTATTAAGGTAAGAAATAATTTTTATCAGTCCATTAATTCTATTTTATGAATGTTTTATTTTAACATTTCTTAACGGATGATTTTTATTTCTTATTTTTGACAGATTCAATTTTATACAATGAAATTATATAAATTCTCTTTATTGATGCTGGTTTTGGGGAATGCTGCATTGGCCCAGACCCAGAAATTTACCATGGCCGAGGCTGTAAATGGGATGAGAACCAACCTTGCTGTGAAAAATATTTCCCAGTTTTCTTGGTCTGCAGACGGAAAATCTTACATTCAGGCCGTAAAAGGCGGATACCTGATCACCGATCTGAAAACCAATAAACAGGATACGCTGGTATCTTTAACACAGCTGAACAGATCATTTACTAATGATAAGTTAAAAGCTGTTCCTCCCATTAAATTTTCCGGAGCGTCACAAGGATATTTCAATACAGATGGTAATATGTTCTGGATTGAGAAGTCAGGAAATGACTGGAAAATAAAGAATAAGGCCACTGTAGATCAGGATGCAGCCAATGTAAAAATGTTTGGCGACGGGCAGACCTTTGCTTTTACGGCAAAAAATAACTTATTTGTCAATAAAAACGGGAAAACTGTTGCAGTAACCAATGAAGCTAATGAAAATATCATCAGCGGACAGGCCGTTCACAGAAATGAATTCGGAATTGATACGGGAATTTTTCCTGCCCCGAACTCAGAAAGTGTAGCGTTCTATAAAATGGATCAGACCATGGTTGCGGATTACCCGATCATCGACTGGTCTGTAACTCCGGCTGTTAATCACAATATCAAATACCCGATGGCGGGGCAGACTTCCCATCAGGTAACTTTGGGAGTATACAATATTAAAAGTCAATCAACCACTTTCCTGAAGATCGAAGGTGAAAAAGATCAGTATTTAACAGCAGTTACGTGGAGCCCGGATTCAAAATATATATTTGTAGGTGTGCTGAACAGAGGGCAGAATCATATGAAAATGAACCAGTACGATGCGGCTACAGGAGAGCTGGTAAAAACTTTGTTTGAAGAATCAGACAGCAAATATGTAGAACCACAGCACCCGCTTACCTTCTTCCCGAACTCTAACACAGACTTTATCTGGCAGAGTCAGAGAACAGGATACAATCACCTGTTCCACTATAGTCTGGAAAAAGGTCTTGTTGCTCAAATTACAAAAGGAGACTGGCTGGTAACCGATATCTTAGGCTTTAATGAAAAGAAAAAAGAGATTTATTTTACCTCTACAAAAGAAACACCTTTAGAAAGACATTTATATAAAATAGACTGGACCAATTTCAAAATGCAGAGACTGGATACAGCAGAAGGAATGCATACCGGAGTGTTAAGCAGCGACGGGAATTATTTATATGACACTTACAGCAGTTCAAACTCGCCAAGAGTAGCCAATATCATCAATACTGGTAACCTGAAATCTACCAATATCCTTACCTCTGAAAATCCTTTGAAGAATTACCAGAGACCGGAAGTTAAAAACGTAGAATTAAAAGCAGATGACGGAACTCCTTTATATGGAAAAATCATCCTTCCTACCAATTTTGATCCGAATAAAAAATATCCGGCAATCGTTTATCTGTATAATGGTCCTCATTTACAGCTTGTAAACAATACTTTTCCAGCTTCAGGAAACCTTTGGTACGAATACATGGCTCAGAACGGATATGTAATTTTTACCATGGATGGAAGAGGATCTGCAAACCGTGGAATGAAATTTGAGCAGGCCGTATTCAGAAACCTGGGAACCACCGAAATGAATGATCAGATGAAAGGTGTGGATTACTTAAAATCCCTTTCTTATGTAGATTCTCAGAAATTAGGAATTCATGGATGGAGCTTCGGAGGATTTATGACGACAAGTTTCATGCTTCGTCATCCGGAAGTGTTTAAAGTAGGAGTAGCCGGAGGCCCGGTGATAGACTGGAGCATGTATGAAATCATGTACGGCGAAAGATATATGGATACGCCTCAGGAAAATCCACAGGGATACAAAACGGCCAATCTTCTGGACAAAGTTCAGAATCTGAAAGGAAAATTACTGATGATTCACGGAGCTCAGGATGATGTAGTGGTTTGGCAGCATTCCGTGAAGTTTATTAAATCTGCAGTAGACAACGGAGTTCAGCTGGATTATTTTGTCTATCCGGGACACCCGCACAACGTTATCGGAAAAGACAGGGTACACCTGATGCAAAAGGTAACCGATTATTTTGATCAGTATTTAAAGAAATAAAAAAACAGAAAATCCGGATCTTTGGACTGCCCCAAAAAAGTTAGACACTTTTTAGGGGCATTTTTTTATGTATAGAAAAGAAAAATTTAGCGTTGCTTTCAAATGAGAGTGTATTAACCTTCATAAAAATTCTCACTGTTCGATTGAATCTATAGCAACAGAGAAAGGATTTAATAAAAGCTATTTGCACAGATGTTAGATATGATAAAAAATTCTCAAAAGAATAAAAATCAAAGATTTTTGAAGGCTTATGTGAACTTCTATGCACAAGGTATTTAGACTTAAAAATCACTTAAGTGTTTAAGATAAAACTTTTGCTCCTTTTGTGGTTTAATAAAAAAGTTTAAACAGCTTTTTGAATTACTGTTAATCATAAAACTCTTTGATCACATATTGGCCGTTATTGATTCTTTTCAGTTCTTTCAGCAGATAATACCTGTGCAGAAACCCTGTCAGGACTACAATCTTTTGATGAGGATGTTTTTCTGCGACTTTATAGATATTTCTTGCCATGGTCTGATTGCGTAGATCCCAGAAGCCGGACATCAATTTAAATCCGTCCCGGTAGCTGATCTTTTTACCATCAGGCTTGGTTACCCATCTTTTAGCAAATTCCGGTCTTCCGTCACTGATTTTTACCAATCCGGAATACTGGGCATTCTGTCTCCTTTCTGATATTTTATCCGTCGCTGCATTGTTGAAATTTTCGGGAGATAACCCTGCCGTTTTCATCAATTCTTTAGTGGTGTTGGTAAAATCTTCATAGAGCGCGGTTTCCTTAGAAGTCAATGCTTTTGCTTTATACAGGCTGTCAGTCAGTTTTACGGCCAAATTATCTGTGGGAACCATTCCCCGGTCTTTCCTGTATTGGTTTCTGCCTTCAAAATCAAAAGGAAACCTTAACGTTTTCGGGTATTTATTTACATAGAGATTGCTTGCTTTTATCTCATTGCCATTGAAGTCAGCACCACTTTCGTACTCTTTCATTCCTTCGTTGTCCACTTCATGAAGAATGATGTCCGGTTTGATTTTTTCAAGAATATCGAACAGTATTTTGGGATGATAATTCGGAACACTGTCATGAATATTCCCGATCACATAAATCTCCGTTTTATTTTGAGAAAAACATAGACCGGCCATAAAAAGCAGAAAAGTACTGATGATAGATTTCATTACGGGTAAAAATTAAGAGATAATCCTCAAATATAGCCAAGTAAAGGTAAATCAGCAAAACCGTTCTTAACAAACATCAATGTTTTTCATTTTTTACAGCCGTACTTTTGTATCTATAAAATCAGAAATATGGAATTAGGAATAGGAATGTTCGGGGATCTGGCTTTCGACCAGGCCACCGGAAAATATAGAGAAGCAGGAACCAAAATTCGTGAAATCCTGGATCAGGTAAAGCTAATGGATGAGGTAGGGCTTGATGTTTTTGCTATGGGAGAGCATCACCGTCCGGATTATGCTGTTTCGTCTCCGGAAATGGTTTTGGCCGCCGCCGCTTCCATCACCAAAAATATAAAACTGGCAAGCGGTGTTACCGTATTAAGTTCTTCGGAACCTGTAAAAGTATATGAAGATTTCGCCACTTTAGACCTTATATCAGACGGAAGAGCGGAAATATTTGTAGGAAGAGGAAGTTTTATTGAATCCTTTCCATTATATGGCTATTCTCTGAATGATTATGAAGAGCTTTTCGATGAAAAACTGGAACTGCTGATGAAGATCAATACTGAAGAAAATGTAACCTGGTCAGGAAAACTCAGAGCTCCCATGCAGAACCAGACCGTTTATCCGAGAGCTAAAAATGGTGGTAAAATACCCATCTGGAGAGCAGTAGGAGGAACTCCGCAGTCTGTTTTAAGCGCAGCACAAATGGGAATGCCTTTGGTGGTGGCTATTATCGGTGGAATGCCTGCACAGTTCAGAAACCTGATTGAATTCTACAAACAGGAATATAAAAAGGCAGGACACGATGTATCACAGATGCAGATTGCTGTTCATTCCCACACTTTTGTCAGCAATGATTCTGCAGTGGTGGACGGATATTTTCATAATTATAAATCCCAGATGGACAGAGTAGGAGCATCAAGAGGCTGGGCACCTTATACAAAAATGCAGTATGACGGCGGAAGAAGCCGTGAAGGCGCTTTGTTTATCGGAAGCCCGGCAGAAGTAGCTGATAAGATTGCTTATATGAAAGAACTCTTCGGGATTACGAGATTCATCGGGCATATGGATATTGGAGATCCTGCTCATGATATCACCCTGAAATCAATAGAATTGTTTGGTGATGAAGTAAAACCAGCTGTTCAGAACCTTTAAAAACAATCCTCCGTTGATTTTCAGCGGAGGATTTATTTTGATTTTAAAATTTAAAATAAACTGTTTACACAATTTCAATCAGGCTTCCCCGTTCTTCATCACGGGCGATATTCAGGGCAGCAGGTATTTTTTCTTTCAGCTCTTCCACGTGGGAAATGATTCCAACAATGCGGTTTTCTTTCTGAAGGCTCATCAGCGTCTCAAAAACAATATTCACCGATTCCGTATCCTGTGTACCGAAACCTTCATCAATAAAGAAGAAGTTTTTATCAGCAGCAGCATTGGACTGGACACTTTCTGCCAATGCAAGCGCCAGACTTAAAGAAACCTGGAACGCCTGTCCTCCCGAAAGCGTTTTTACACTTCTGCTTCTGCCCTCATTCAGGTAATCGATGATCTCAAAATCATTGTTTTCATTAAGCTGTAAACTCAGCTGGTTTCTTGTCATTCTATGGAAACGTACGTTGGCATGATCGCACAGCTGTCTCAGATAGATGGAAGAAACGTACTGTACAAAACCAGCTCCTTTGAAAAGATTCATCATCAATTTCAGGTTTTCAGAACGTTTCTGAAGACGTGACAGGTCCTTTAAAAGATCTTCCTTCTTTTTGTATTCATTTTCCAGCCTTTCAATCTCTGCGGTGATTTTTACAACAGATTCCCCGATCTGTTTCACTTCACTCTGAACAGTATTGAACTCTTCTTCAGCTTTGGCGAACTGAGTTTCATCAAAAGAAAAATCCTTCACCTTGATTTCCAGCTCATCAATTCCATTTTTCAGGGTTTCAAATTCAATACGGAAAGCCTGAACGGTTGTTCTTACATGCGCGACATTGATTTCCTGTTCAAGAATAAGGCGAACTTCATCAAGGGATGCGAAATTCTGTTCCTGAAGTGTTTCTTTCATTCGTTCCTGATGCGCGGAAATTTCCAGCGTGAGCTCCGAGATTCGTTTTTCCAACTGTTCAACCACTGTTTTTTGTGAAGCCAGCTGAGGGGAAAGTTCTTTTTCCTGTTGAGTCACTTTCTGGTAATTCTGCTCGATTTCTGCATTGGAACGGGATAGTTTTTGATAAGTATCTTCAACTTCAACTTTTGTTTTTTCACGGTAATCATCCCAGTTCAGTATTTTTAATGCCGAACGGCTAGTATTGATCTGCTCTTCTTTTTTAGCTTCTTCCAGCCTGAAACTTTCCAGCAAACTTCTGTATTTTTCTGCATTTTTACTTTCTTTTTCCAGGGCTTCACGTTCCTTCAGAATATTCTGATCTGCCTGTTCAATTTCCTTTTCAATAGCAAAAGAAGTCGATCGCTTTTCTTCAAAATCCTTTTCATTATCAGGATCAAATTGAGGCCAGGTAAAACTTTTCAGATGCTCTTCCATGTCTTTTTGAAGCTGTTCCGTTTTTTTTACCTCCGAAATAAGCTGATCCTCATAAATGGCTTTTCTTTCCAGAATTTTCTCTGCTGTGGTTTCTTTCTTTTGAAGTGCAACAGTCTGCAAATCTATAGATTCCATTTTTTCCTGTATCTCCTGAATTCCTGAATGTACATCATGAAATTCTACAATAGCCGGGTGATCATGGGAGCCGCAGAGAGGGCAGGCCTCTCCCGAATGAAGCTCATCAGCAAACCGGGAAAGCTCTTTCTGAACCTTTAAATGATCCAGTTTTTGAGACCAATTTTTTTTCTGTTTTTCAAAATCCGCGTATAAAGCTTTAAAATCTTCCTTAAATTGTTCAATATTGATCTCAAGAGGTTTTAGTTCCTCTTCTGTCAGTTTGATTTCCCGTTGTCCTTTTTCAACTTTTATAGCCTGTTCATCTATAAGTTTCTTCAGGCTTTTTTGATGGATGAACCAGTTTCCGACATTCAAAAGAAGTGCAGAATCAAGCTTTTTAACCTTCAGCGCTTCAGTATCTTTTGACAGTTTCTCAATATTTTTCCGAAGATTTTCCATGACCGTTTCCACTTCTCCTACCATTGCCTTTCCCTTGGCGGTTCTGTCTTTAAGAGCGGTAATATCGGTGGAGTAGCCAAGCATCTGCAGAATCAGCAGCAGGTCATTTTCCTGTATTCTGGATTGATCCAGCTGTTCAAACTGTGGCTGCAAAGCAGTAAGCTGTTGTTTTACCCCGTTGAAAGCTGTTTCTGTCTGCTGAAAAAGTTTTGTCTGTTTCTCTTTTTCCGCTTTTTGTTCGGAAATTTCCTTAGTCAGTTTCTGGTCTTCAGCGATCAGAGGACTGAATATTCTGGACACTTTATCATATTGTTCAGCCTGTACTTCCAGCGCATCCATTTTCTGTTTCTGTGCAGATAACCCGCTGAACTTTTCTTTTTTCTGCTTTAAATTCTCAAAATCAGCTTTTAAATTTTTAAGCCGTTGAAACCCTTCAGCGATTTTCTGAAACCGGGCGTCTGCCTCACTGAATTTTTTCTTTTCTTCGGTTAAATTTTCTTTATGAAGCTGTATTTTCTCCTCATTGATTTCCTCAAAACCTTTAAGCTGACCCTCAAGTTTATCCAGTTCAGAATTATTACCACTGTTTAAAACAGCCGCATTATTGTAAAGATCATAACGGTGAAGACTGAAGATCTCCTTCATCATATTGGTCCGTTCCGTAGCTTTCAGTTCCAGAAATTCTTTAAACTGGCCTTGCGGAATAATAATGGTGCGCTTGAAATTGGCATAATTTAATCCTATGATCGTCTCAATATCCGCATTTTCCATAGAGACCCATTTCCCATCGATATTTTGATAAATGTCGGCTGCATGAGGGTTTACATCATCAAACCTCTTGGAATTTCTTCTGAAATCTCTGGTAACACGAAACAGTTTATTTTCGTAATTCAAAAAATCAAACTCAATATAAAACCGGTTCGATTTTAGGTTCATCATATTGTAGGCCCTCTTGTCATTGGTATTCAGACGTTCCGTTTTTCCGTAAAGGGCAAATGAAATGGCCTCTAGAATAGATGATTTTCCGGAACCCACAGAACCGAATATTCCGAATAATCCGGCATCAGTAAGATTTTTAAAATCGATAACCTGGCGTTCCTGGTAAGAATAAAGCCCTTCGATGGTCAGTTGAACAGGAATCATAGCTTATGGATTTAAAATTTCGTTAAACAAATTCATCAGTTCTTCATTGGCTTCCTGGCCACCGTTTTTTGATTTAAAATAATCGTTGAATAAAGTTTCTATATTCTGGCTTAAATTCATTTCGTGAGATTGGTCTTCTGCAGGGTTGAGGTTTTTTATTTTCGGGATCAGGTGAACAATACCGGTATGAGATTGGTAAAGCAGTTTCCTTTCATCGGCAGTGATAAAGGTTTCGCTTTCCAGAGTAAGTTCAATAAAAGTATTTGGGTTTTCCTTCAGCCACTGAACGGTATCTTCAACATTGCTGAATATTTTCCGTACCAAAGCTTTTCCGTTTTTCAGGGGCTTTTTTTCAACAGAAACATTTTTTCCCGGGAAAGCTTCAACCATCGAAACATATTTGGTTTGTCCGGCCTCACTGAAGCTGTAGCAAAGTGGTGATGAAGAATAAATTACAGGCTTTTCTGCTGTTCCTATATTCCTGAAACCGTGAAGGTGCCCAAGTGCGGTATACTGAATTTGCTCTGGAATACAATCTGAATAGATCATATCCGCATTTCCGATCCTGATTGGTTTTTCCCCTTCCGGTTCCTCTAAAACAGGGCCGTCTTTTTTATTCATATACAAATGGGCCGTCAGAAGATTGACGCCTGCATCATCGCAAAATTCCTCAGCCAGCGTCTTCCAGGTATCCGAAAGTACTTTATTGATCTCTTCCTCTTTATTTTCTCCGAAATATTCTTTTAAACGGGCCTCATTCGCATAAGGAGTATGCAGAATTCTTACCGGAAAATCCAGATTTCCAATTTCCAGTTCTATAAATCCTTCCTTGGAGCGGGTAACTTCAAAATATTCGGTTTTAATAGGAGTGATGTGGGCTCTGGGATGACCAATCAGAATAATTCCGCATTCCCGGGCCAAAGGATCCGGAGCATCAATCAGATTAGGAGAGTCATGGTTGCCTGAAATGGCAATAACCGGACGGCTGCCATTACGGGAAAGCTGTTTCAGGGTTTTATAAAATAGTTCAACAGCTTCTACGCCGGGATTGAAATTATCAAAAAGATCGCCGGCTACCAGAATTATATCGGCATTTTGTTCATCAGCAATATCGGCGATTTCTTGCATAACCAGAACCTGCTCTTCCATACGGGAGAAGCGGTCCAGGCGTTTTCCTAAATGCCAGTCGGCGGTGTGCAGAATTTTCATCCCTCAAAGGTAAGGACAAAATTGCGATACGGGATTCCGGATTTCCGTATCAACTTATAATAATTTAATTTTGTAAAAAAATAAACAATGCAGCAGCCCTCCAAAGATCCTTTACACGGAAAAAGACTTGATGCCATTCTGGAAGAACTGGTAGAATATTACGAAGGCTTTGAGAAGCTGGGTGAACAGATCAATATCAAATGTTTTACCGATAATCCCAGTATCAATTCATCGTTAAAATTTTTGAGAAAAACGCCTTGGGCAAGAACCAAAGTTGAAAGTTTATACCTCTTTGTACTGAGACAGAAAAAAAGAGAGGAAAAAGGAAAGTAAGGTGCTGTCTGGAGATTTTTCTTTGAATTCTTTTCTCTGAACAATCATTTCAAAAACAGTATATTTGTATCATTAATCGTGAAAGAACTCACGACAAAAAAGAAAAGTATGACAATTGAAAAAAATCACGTTGTAGCTGTAAAATACATCCTTCACACTATCGAAGAAGATGGAAGTAAAGTTCTTGCAGAAGAAACAACAACAGAAAATCCACTTACATTTTTGTATGGTGTGGGAATGATGATTCCAAAATTTGAAGAAAACATCTTAGGATTGAAAGCAGGTGATAAAGCTGCTTTTATCGTTCAGCCGGAAGAAGCTTACGGTGACAGACAGCCTGATGCTATCGTTCAATTGCCAATGGAGATGTTTAAAGAATCAGGAACTCCGCCTATCGGGGCTATTTTACCATTATCTGATAACCAGGGAAATAATTTCCAGGCATTTGTGGTAGAAATCACTCCGGAAGCTGTAGTAGCAGATCTTAACCATCCGATGGCAGGTAAAGTTTTGGATTTCGAAGTAGAAGTTTTAAACACTCGTCCTGCAACAGAAGAAGAGCTGTCTCATGGTCACGCTCACGGAATTGACGGAACAGAAGGTCACTAAAAAATATAAATATCCGGTTTTTGCCGGATATTTTTACACTAAAAAAGAATCAACCGCTGTATTTTTACTGCGGTTGATCTGTTTAAAAGCCTTTATCGGTAAGTTCAATTTTCAGATATTCTGTTTTATGAGCCGGATCTGAAGTATTGGTGTTCAGATGGGTCACTTTAAAATAAAGGATATTGGAGGTTACCCAGACCAGTGATTTGGAATCGATAGCCTTGAAATTGGTAAAGTTGATGTACAGCAGATTTTCAAAACGGTCTGTTTTCGGATTGTACCGGGTCAGTGTAAAGTCTGAACCAACATCATTATTGGGGGTTACACAGGCAAGAAGCTTCAGTGTTGTATTGATCGCCGGATAACCCAGAAAAGTCATCCCTTCATCCTGTTTGGAAGAACGGTAGGCCGTGTAGTACTTATCCGTATTATAGCTGTTCTCTCCCACAAAGAATTCCCTTTGGGTAACCGGAGAAAAACCGATATACTGGTTGGTATATTCTGCTTCTTCATCCACTTCCTTTTTATTGATTTTTAAGAAATTAAGGCTCCAGGCTTTTCCGTCAAAATGAACTTCCGGATTAGGAGAAATTCTCTCATTCAGACTTTTGCTCTGCGCCTGAACATAAGCTGCTTCATCAATCATGCTTACCACGGCATAACTTTTTGACGTTTTGGTTTTAAAATCATCCATTCCTTTCACCGTAGAGCTCCGGATTTCATTCAGATCAATACCCTGAACTGAAAGCTGGGAGTCTTTCGTGAATTCTTTCTTGGAAACATAAGCGGTGATTGTCCTGTTTGGCTGATACGCTATGGTGTAGTGAATTTCAAAAAAATCATTCAGGTCGTTGAAGCCGTAATAATTATTCAGCTTATCATTTTTGATCCTTAAAACTTTGGCATCTGCTTTTGGTTCTGTATAAAATGAAACGGAATCCATTTTGGAATACACTTCAAAAGGAACGTCGTTGACATTGTCCACCTGCTGTGCTTCTTTAAAATCACTGATTTCTGCCTTCAGGTTTGAGACTTTCTGCTGAATGGTATCTTTTTTTGTTTCCGCAGATGGTGAGGCAGATTCTTTTTTACAGCTTATTATAAGCGAAATCAGGCTGATGCCCGCTAATATCTTTTTCATACTCTATTTTGTAGTGGTGGTTATTTATTCAGCATCATATTCTGTGACATCAATAAAGGTAAGATACCACTGTGCATTTATTTTGGTCAGGATACATCTGAATCCGTTGATGGGAGCATTTTCTTTAGTGTTTTCGGCAAGCTTTACAAAAACGGTATTCTTCGGATCGGTATTGATTTTGAAAATAGTCTGATCCTTTACTGAATACTGCTCCAGGAAGTCATCGGCATATTGATTCACAATATTGGAATTAAGTTCTACAGATAAACCTTCCTTTTTCCATTTTTTATTTTTGCTGTCGTACTCCGGAGCTGGCCCGAACTGTAATGGAAATTGGTTGCGGATATTCCATGATTTCTGAATATATCCTAAAGACATATTGAAATCCACCTCTTCATTAAGGACAAACCCCAGATCTCCCGCACTTTTAAACAGAATTCCCACCCCATAATCTTGGTTCACATACCTGTTTAAAAGATCAGCATTTTTCGTTTGAAAACCTTTCAAAATATCAGTAACTGCCACTGAAATCTGCTTTTTGTCATCATTGCTTTGGGCATTGAAAAAACTGAAGCTGCAAATCAGCATCAGTGTCATGTAAATCATCTTCTTCATATCTTATTAACTTAAAAATTCACCTGAAACATAATACCATCGCTCATGCATTTTCTGGAATACGGAAAACTCGTGGTGGAGCTGCTGCTGTCCGTCCTGATCCGTATAATAGGCCTTAAACTCTACATGATTTAATGCCGGGGTCCGGATAATTTCCAGTTTTGTCCATTCATTGATCTCGCCCCACTCCTGAAGATCCTTTTTGTTATGAAATTTTCGTTTTCCGGGAAGGGTGGTTTCCATAAGATATTCCCCGTTGGGAATGGCAAATGCCGAAAACCGTGAACGCATTAACGCTTCGGCTGTAGGAGCATGCTGTTCTCCTTTGTGATAAGGGCTGCAGCATTCTTCATACGGTTTTCCAGAACAGCAGGGACAGTCCATAGTGTTGTATTTTATTGGTTGAAGGGCAAAAATAATGAATATCGCGGGATAATTCCCTTATAATACGTTTAGGATTTGTATTTCTGTAGCTGAAGGTTCTGAAACATTCTGCTTTGATGTAGTATTTTATTGCCACTGATGCACGAATTTTTTATTAGTGAATTAGTGTCTGAAAAATAAGAGAAATATATAATCTTCCAGCATAAAAAAAGAAGCATTCCGAAGAATGCTTCCTGTTGATTTATTTAATAAAACCTCTGCTTCTTAATAAAGGTTTGATATCCGGATCATGTCCCGTGAAATCTCTGAAGGCCTGGTTAAGATCTACGGAATTTCCTACAGAAAGAATATATTTTCTGAAACGGTCACCGTTTTCTCTTGTAAGCCCTCCGTTATTTTTAATCCATTCCCATGCATCATTGTCAAGAGTTTCAGACCACAGGTAAGCGTAATACCCTGCTGAATAGCCTCCACCCCAGATGTGAGCGAAATAAGGAGTGTGGTATCTTGGCGGAACGGTTGCCAAAGTAAATCCGTGGTTGTTCAATGATTGTTTTTCAAAATCTAAAACCGGGATCAGCTGGCTTTCATTGGTTACGGTGTGCCAATCCATATCCAAAGCAGCGGCAGAAACAAGTTCTGTCGTCATATAACCCTGATTAAAGGTTGATGCTTTTTTAATCTTATCTACCAAAGCCTGAGGAATAGGCTGCTTGGTTTCATAATGAAGCGCATAATTTTTAAGCACTACCGGATCTAAAGCCCAGTGCTCGTTGATTTGGGAAGGGAATTCCACAAAGTCTCTCGGTACATTGGTTCCTGATAGAGATGGATATTTCTGGCTTGCAAACATCCCATGAATAGAGTGCCCGAACTCGTGGAACATCGTAGATACATCGTCATAGCTGATAAGGGAAGGTTTTCCCGGAGCTGGCTTCTGATAATTATAACAGTTAACAATCACCGGTTTTGTTCCTAAAAGGTAAGACTGTTCTACAAAATTACTCATCCATGCACCCCCATTTTTAGAATCTCTCGTATAGAAATCAAGATAGTAGATGGCAATAGATTTTCCGTCATGATCAAAAACTTCATAGGTTACCACATCAGGGTGATACACCGGAAGATCTGTTCTCTTTTTGAAAGTAAGGCCATAAAATTTTTCTGCAGCATAGAAAACTCCTTTTTCCAGAACTGTTGTTACTTCAAAATAAGGCTTGATCTGGTTTTCATCAAGATCATATTTCGCTTTTCTTACCTGCTCGGCATAGAAATTCCAGTCCCAAGGCTCTACCTTGAATCCTCCTTTCTGCTGATCGATCAGATCCTGAATATCTTTAGCTTCACGCTTTGCCGTTTCTACAGCCGGAAAAGCAATTTGGTTCATCAGTTTTGTAGCTGCTTCAGGTGTTTTGGCCATCTGGTCCTGAAGTTTCCAGTCTGCAAAGCTTTTCTTGCCTAACGTCTGAGCTTTTTTCAGTCTTAGAGCAGCTAGCTTTTCAATGGTTTCTCTGGTATCACTTGCATCACCTTTTTCAGCACGCTGCCATGAAGCTTTGAACAGCTTTTCTCTGGAAGCTCTGTTTTTCATATTCTGAAGAAGAGGCTGTTGGGTAGTATTCTGAAGGGCCAGAAGATATTTTCCGGGCTGGCCCGCCGTTTTGGCATCAGCTGCAGCCGCTGCAATTTCATCAGCAGAAAGTCCGTCTAATTCTTTGGCATCCGAGAAAAATACACCTCCTTGTTTTCTTGCTTCCAGTAATTTATTGGAATATTGTGTAGAAAGTGAAGCCAGTTCCTGATTGATTTGCTTTAGCTTCTCTTTGTCCGCTGCAGAAAGGTTGGCACCTGCAATTTCAAAATTCTGTTTGTAGTATTGTACCAGTCTTTTTCCTTCAGCATCCAGACCGTCTTCTTTTATCGATTTGATTCTTTTGTATAGGTTTTCGTTCAGGTACATTTTATCAGAATGTGCTGCAAATATAGGAGCATATTCTTCGTCTAAAGCCTGAAGGGTAGGGTTGGTATTAGCGCTGGTAAGGTTAGAGAATACAATAACCGCTCTTTTTAATACTTCACCGCTTTTTTCTAGGGCAACAATTGTATTTTCAAAAGTAGGAGCTTCCGGATTATTGGCGATCTTCAGAATTTCAGCATCCTGCTGCTTTAGTCCGAAGTCAAATGCCGGTTTGAAGTGTTCGTTCTTAATTTTATTGAATTCCGGTGCTTCATATTGAAGCTTGCTCTTCTTCATAAAAGGATTGGAAGATAAAGACGGATCGGTAACAGGAGCCTCCTGTTGAGTATCGGTTTTCTTCATTGTAGTACAAGATTGGTTAAGTGCCAAAGCAGAAATTAACAATACCGATGAAATATTTTTCATAAATTAGTTGTTATTAAAGTATAAAGATATTAAAAACTTAATTTATAAAAGTAGTAAACATGAAATCAAGGAATCTTTTTATTCTGTCAGCCTTTGTGCTGTTAGCATCATGCAACGAAAGGCATGAGAAAAAAAACAGGGAAAATAATGGCTGGGTAGAGAAAGTGATCAATAAAGAAAGCGGCCCGATTAAACAGAAAGAATTCAGTGGTGATTTTGACGAAATTGAGGTTTCACAGGCGATAGATGCTGAAATCATTAAATCTGAAACGGAAAGAGTAGTTATTTCTGCCCCTGAAAACATCATCAATGAAATCCTTGTGGATAACAGCGGCGGAAAACTGCATATCCATTACAAACCGGGAATCAGAGTGATGAATATCAATAAAGTTACAGCGAAGATCTATACTAAAGATTTTACCAGACTGAATGCTAATTCAGCGGCAAAAATTACAGTGAAAGATAAATTTACCCAGGAAAAAACCAATATTGAGATCTCAAGTGCCGGAAATATTACCGGTGATCTGGAAGCTAATGATTTTGATATTACTACAGACAGCAGCAGTAATTTCAGCGGAAAAATCTGGGCTGTAGATCTTGATATTGATGCTTCTTCAGGAGCCAGCATTGATATTTCCGGAAAAACTAAAAATGCGGATATCAGTTCATCTTCAGGCAGCAGCGTTTCTGCATCAGGTGTCGTTGCAGATCATGTGAAAGCAGAAGCATCTAGTGGGGCAAGTGTGCAGATCAGTGCGGTTTCCAGTGTAAAAGCTGAGGCATCTTCCGGTGGAAGTGTGGATATTTCCAAAAAAGGTCCACTTCAAAACGTAACCAAAGAAGAGAGTAGTGGCGGAAGCGTAAGCATTCAATAAAGTTAATCTGGGTTATCCTCGTCTTCATCTTCGGCAGACGAGGAACCTTCCCAGCCCTTGTGGTCAAAATTCAGATTGTCATATGCCAGCAGCTCTTCTTCACGCTGAAGAATTTCTTTTGTGGTGAATAATAAAATTTCATCATCACTATCCTTTGCTTTAGCCAGTCTTCTGATTGAGGCTTTATCTATAGCCATGAATCTCTGGCCGAGTCGCCTTGCTGCATATTTTCTCATACCAGTTTCGTGGAGTACATCTACAGCCATATCTACGGCAGTTCCTAAGGTTTCCCGGTAGATATGATTGATTCCGTTGTTGAGGTAATCATAAGCATCGATTCTGTTTTTTGCCCTTACAAATATCTTTACCGTTGGATAATGTTCGCGTACCAGATCGGCAATGAACTTATTATCATCGGGGTCATCAAGACATAAAACTAGAATTTCAGCGTCTTCAATACCGGCTGCCCTTAAAATAGGGATTCTTGTTGCATCTCCGTAATAGACTTTAAACCCGTAGCTTCTCAATAATTTTACACGATCCGAATCTCTGTCCAGAACGGTTGCTGAAATTTTATTGGCTTTTAAAAGACGCCCCACCGTGCTGCCGAAGTGTCCGAAACCTACAATAATGATCTTCTTCTGGCTTACATCGCTGTCCAGAATATTATAATCATGTTCTCCTTCCGGAATTTCTTTAATAAATTTAGGAGTAATGAATTTATCATTGATGATCAGAAGAATAGGAGTAATACACATGGTAATTGCTGTCACCGCCATCATCTGTGCGTTGAGCTCAGGTCCTAAAAGATAAAGATCTGTAGCATAATTGATTAATACAAAAGCGAATTCGCCAACCTGAGACAGCGCAAAAGCATAAAACAGGCTCTGTGGTGTATCAATTCTAAAAAACTTTCCAATAGCATACAGAACCGTAAATTTTACAAAAAGTACGGCCAATACTGTACTGAAAATAAATAAAGGATCATTCTGAATAATATTGAAATTGATTGTTGATCCCACACTTACAAAAAAAACGGCCAATAAAAGACCTTTGAAAGGATTGATCTGTGCTTCCAGCTCATGCCTGAATTCACTGTTGGCGAGCATTACTCCCGCAAGGAAAGCACCCAAAGCCGGGGAGAGACCAATGGCAACCATCAGCTCGGAAACCCCGATTACCAGAAACAGGGAGGAAGCGGTCAGAAGTTCTGTCATTCCGGATTTGGAAACATATCGTAAGAAAGGAACAAATACATACCTGCCTAAAAGGATCAGAAAGGCAACGCCAAAGATCACCGTAGCTGCCTGAAGCCATTCCGGAAGTTTCTGAATAAGGATCTGAATCTCGTTATCATGATGTGTTGCTTTATAATTGGCGATAAGCGGCAGAATAGCCAGAATAGGAATTACAGCAATATCCTGGAACAGGAGCGTCGAGAAGGAAGCTTCTCCTGCCATTGTTTTAAAGTTATTCTTTTCCTGAAGGGTCTGCAAAACAATGGCTGTGGAAGACAATGCAAAGCACATGGCAACGGCAACAGCCTTATCTATTCTCCATCCTGCACTTATGAATACCAGAAATAACAATGAAATCGTGAGAATCATTTGAGTAAGCCCCAGTCCCATGATCTTTTTCCGCATTTCCCAGAACTTCCGGGGCTCCAGTTCCAGTCCTACCAGAAAGAGAAGCATAATAACCCCGAATTCACTGGCGTGCATAATATCATTAACGTCTTTTCCCGTAAGCCTGAGAACATAAGGGCCTATGATGATTCCGCCTAAAATATAGCCGATCACAGAACTCAGCCCAAATTTTCTGGCGAGCGGAACCATAATGATGGCTACTCCCAGAAAAATTAATGTATTCATTGCTAAGCTGGATTCCATAGGCTATTGATTCAAAAGTTCTGTAAATTCTTTTTTGTGTAAAATAATTTCTTTTTTGCTGAGTTTATTGGCTTCGTATACAATCTTAAGATGTCTGATATCTGCTTTGAAGACTTTTAATGATACAATCAGCCCGCTGATCAGTTCATCAACGGTATACTGATAGGTCCCGTTTTTACTGAATGATCTTTCTTTTCCGCCGGTGGTGACAAGGATATAGACTTCTTTTCCTTCTAATGGATTGTGTTCGCCTTCCTTCAGCCAGTCCCTGTCAAAAACTTCATCAATCCACAGTCTCAGCAGAGGAGGCATCCCAAACCAGATAAGAGGAAACTGGAATATAAAACGGTCATAATTTTTCAGACGTTTTCTTTCCCTGAAAGCGGCAATATGAAAATCAGGATATTCTTCATAGAGATCTCTTAAAGTGTAATGCTGGTGGCGGACATAGAAATTAATGAGCTCCACATTCGAATTGGAGTGCTCCAGATAAGGATGGGCAAAAACTACCAGCGTCTTCTTCATAAACCTGTTTTCAGTAAATATAACGAAAAATTTTTGAATTAAAACCAGTTTTTGTGTTGATTTGTTAATTTTTTAATATGTAAAACGGAATTTAATGTTAAAAAGGATAAAGAAAGGTTTGTTTTTTAGTATTTTAAATAAAAAATCGGACTGTTTAGTCCGATTATGTTGAATTTTAAATATTGTTGGGTTACCATCCGCCGGATGCCCCGCCGCCGCCAAAGCTTCCGCCTCCTCCGAAGCCGCCAAAGCCTCCTCCTCCGCCTGAACTTCCGCCGCCGAAACCGCCTCCTCCGAAGCCTCCGGGGAAAGGAAAGAACCCACCCGGATAATTTCTGCGTCCGCGTCTGGTGATGATCACGTCATCGTCATCATAATTTCCACCGCCACCACCACGTCCGCCTCCTTTGTTTCCGAAGAGAATAGCGATAATGATGAAAATAACAAATGCAATAATGAGTACTTTGAAAGCGCTTCCATTACCGGAAGGTGATGAGGTTTCCGTTGGTTTAAATTTTCCCTCAACAGCTTCCATGATTGCTGAAGTCCCACGGTTGATCCCTTCATACCAGTTCCCCTGTCTGAAATGAGGGGTCACAATATAATCAATGATCTGCCCTGCTACAGAAGCGGTCAAGTATTGTTCTATAGCTCGTCCCTGCTGGATAGCCATGGTTCGGTCTTCAGATGCGATCAGGAAGACAACGCCGTTATCCACCCCTTTTTTTCCGATTCCCCATTTTTCCCCAAACATTGTTGCCAGAAAGTTAATGTCTTCTCCTTTGGTAGATCGAATGATGATCACTTCAATTTCCGTTGAGGTAGAGTCTGCAAATTTAATCAGCTTATTGTTCAGTTCGTTTTTTTCCTGCTGGGTAAGCAGCCCGGCTTCATCCACAACAGGATAAAGAACCGGTGGCTTTGGGGGAATGGTATACTGTGCTGATACAAAAGTGTAAAAGCAGAGCATCATCAATGAAAATACTATTTTAAGAGAACGTAATTTCATTTGGGAGTTGGTTGGGGTTTTCTCCCTGTATGGGAAAATATTTTTTTAGCTCAATACCGGTTTCCAGAATAGCACTTTTCAGCGCTTTGTAATAATTTCCTTTGGCAAATTCAGCGGTGATATAATCATGAAGATGGTCCCAATAGGATTGGTGTACTTTTTCATGAATTCCGATATCCCCAATAATGGCCAGATATTTTTTCTCAAAATTGACATGAAAAAGCACAGCATTCCTGTCAGCAGTTTTATTCATACAGAGTTCTCTGAAAACTTCAAATGCCGTTTTTGCATTTTGGTCTTCCGTATTAGAGTCTATGTGCACTCTGATTTCACCTGTAGAATATTCTTCTGCCGATTTTATCGTTTCCACGAGGGAATTAATCTGCTGATGGGTCAGGAATTTATTCATCTTTGAATACTTCAGGCGCTTTATTAGCTCCGGCTTCTGCCTTGAAATAAGGTTTTTCTTTAAAGTTGGTAAAATTGGCCAGAATGTTATTCGGGAACGTTTTGATGGATGTGTTGTAATCTTTAGCAGCATCGTTATAATATACCGTTTCGGTTCTGATGCTGTTTTCAATCGCTGTATATTCTCTCTGGAAGTTAATGTACTGTTGGTCCGCTTTTAAGTTCGGATAAGATTCCACTACGGCCATCAATCTGCTTAATGCTCCGGATAATTCTCCCTGTGCTGCCTGGAATTTTGCCATATCAGCTTCAGTCATATTCGAAGGGTCAATGTTGATAGAAGTTGCCTTGGAACGGGCTTCCACTACTTTTGTTAAAGTTTCCTGCTCGAATTTAGAGTACGATTTAATGGTTCTTTCCAGATTAGGAATAAGATTGGCTCTTTTCTGGTAAACAGTCTCAATATTAGACCATTTAGCATCTACGTTCTGCTCTTTTCCGACGAAATTGTTGTAGCCGCTTTTTCCCCAGAAGAAAATAACTGCAACAATGATAAGCAGCGCAATACCGATAGTTCCTGCGCTCAGGCAGCCTTTATTTTTCATAGTTTATTTTTTTAATTTTTTGTGCTAATCAAATATACAAATTATGTGCTAATTTTGCAGAAAATTATTAGAATGATAACAATAGTGGTGGCGATAGGAGAAAACCGCGGTATTGGTTCCAACAACCAAATGCTATGGCACCTTCCTAAAGATTTAAAACATTTTAAAAATATCACTTCGGGACATCCTGTAGTGATGGGCAGAAAAACGTATGAAAGTATAGGAAAGCCTCTCCCTGGACGTACTAATATTGTCATTTCAAGAAAGAATGACTGGTTTGAAGAAGGTATTTTAATTGTTGGAAGCATCAAAGAAGCCCTGAAATTTGCTAAAAAAATTGATGAAGAAGTATTTATTATCGGTGGCGGGAATATTTATAAGCAGACTATAGATCTTGCGGATAAGATTGAACTTACTACCGTTAAAGCAACTATTGAGGCTGATACCTTTTTTCCGGAAATGGATGGTAAAGTCTGGGTAAAAACAAATGAAACCTGTCATGAGAAGGATGAGAAAAATCCTTATGATTTCTGTTTCCAGACGTTTGAAAGAATCAAGACTGATGAACTGTAAAAATTCTAAGTTCTAAGTTCTGGGTTCTAACCTCTAAATTCTTTATCTTTGCACTTCTAAAATTGAATAATGAATAAATACATAAAAATTGTAATTGCGGCAGTTCTTATCCTTTTAGGACTTTATATGATGTTCTTTACGAGAAGTTTAGGCTGGGGGATCGTTGTATTCCTTCTTGCTTCACTGCCGATCTTACTTTTCTTTAAAAATGAATATATTCTCCTTGCTTTCTGGCAGCTGAGAAAACAGAATATGGAAAAAGCCGCTGAATGGTTAACTCACATCACAAGTTACCAGGCACAGCTTCATAAGTCCCAATACGGATATTACCACTATCTTTTAGGTCTTACGCAGGCTCAGGCACATCCTACGAAAGTAGAGCCTTTAATGAAAAAAGCCTTGGAATATGGTTTAAATATGAAACATGACCGGGCGATGGCTACCTTAAATCTTGCAGCCGCTGCGATATCCAAAGGAAGAAAGCAGGAAGGCCAGAAACTTCTGGATGAGGCAAAAAGGTTAGACAGCGCAGGAATGATGACAGATCAGATCAAAATGATGAAAGACCAGCTGAAAATGCCTACGATGCAGAAACATATGCACAACCCTAATATGAGACAAAGAGGAAAATTCTTCTAGCAGATATAACAAAAGCACCTAATTTTAGGTGCTTTTTTATTTTGAATAAACTACAGTTACATTTCAGAATTATGATCATAGCCATAAAATTTGGGCATCTGCCATTGATATTTCACAGCAAGTGTTCTGATGGCAACAATCAGTATAATTGTAAAAATCTGTATAAAGGTATAGGATAATGAAGTGAATTTCGTCATCAGGAGAAATGCAGAACCTCCTACAATACAGGCGGTAGCATAAATCTCTTTCCTGAAAATCAGAGGAATCCTGTTCAGAAGAATATCCCGGATAATACCTCCAAAACAACCAGTAATCGTCCCCAGAGCAATACATATTAATGGGTGAATACCCGCATTTAATCCTTTCTGAACCCCGATAATGGTGAAAAGCCCCAGTCCGAAGCTGTCAAAAATGAACAGTGTTACCTTAAAGTTCTTTTCAATGGATTTAAATACCATGGCAAATATCGCGGTGATCAGGATTAGGGCACACATCAACAGATCATGCATCCAGAAAACAGGAATGTCCAGCAGAAGATCTCTTACTGTTCCTCCTCCTACAGAGGTAACGAAGGCAATAATGAGCACCCCAAACGGATCAAGGCGTTTCTGCATGGCAGCAAAACTTCCTGACATCGCAAAAGAAATGGTTCCAAGAACTTCTATGGCAAAATTAAACTGTTCGTGCATATCATGGTGAGTAATGAATGATGAGCAATGGGTAATAAAAATTATGCCATTTCATCCGGTAATCATTCGAATTAACTATTTTATAATCTTTACATTCTGCTTTTAAATGTAAGATTTTCTCCAGATTAAAAAATCTTTATTATATTCCAGATGGTTCTAAAATTACTTATTGCTCATTACCAATCATTTATTTTTCTATCCTCACCGAGTCTGGTACCAGCAGTTCGTATTCTCCGCCGTGATTGATGATCTCCCGGACGATGCTGCTGCTGATGAATGATTTTCCGGAAGAGGTCAAAAGAAAGACCGTTTCCAGTTTTTTGTGAGCCAGTGTTCTGTTGGTATGAGCGATGGCTTTCTCAAATTCAAAATCAGCAGGATTTCTTAATCCTCTGATGATGAACTGGGCGTTTTTTTCAAAACAGTAGTCTACCGTTAATCCTTCAAAATAATCTACTTCCACATTGGGAAATTCAGCGACTGAGTTTTGAATAAATTCCATTCTTTTTTCAAGAGGGAACATATATTTTTTCTGGGAATTCTGCCCGATTGCAATAATTAATTTGTCAAAAAGCGGAGCCGCTCTTTCTATAATATCATAGTGTCCCAGAGTAATAGGATCAAACGATCCGGGGAAAACAGCAATTTTCATATGGTATGAATTATAAATTTTCAGTTGTAAATTATGAATGATACATTTTTATTGTATATCTATAATGTACAACTTCTACTTTCTATTTTTTAAGTAAAGCTTTTTCTACCTCGTTTCCGCAAAGATCCATGATAGAGATTCCGTAATGTCTTGCCTGTTGCGGCAGGATACTGGCAGGAGAGAAGCCCGGATTGGTATTCATTTCAAGCATGTAAGGAATTCCTTCCATCAAAATAAACTCGCTTCTTGAAAATCCGCTCATTCCTAATGAATTGTATGCTCTTTTTGCAATTTCTTCCACTCTCAGACGGGTTGCATCATCAATTCTTGCAGGTGTAATTTCTTCGGAAGCTCCTTCATATTTGGCTTCATAATCAAAGAATTCATTGGTAGGAACAATTTCAGTGATTCCTAAAACAATGGTTTCGCCTTTAAAATCAATAACTCCTACGGAGACTTCCATTCCGTTCAGGAAACTTTCAATCAGGATCTCGTTATCCTCTTTGAACGCAATTTCTGTGGCAGCAATCAGTTCAGATTTTTCTTTTACTTTAGAAATTCCCAGAGAAGATCCGGATTGGTTCGGTTTTACGAAAAGAGGAAGCCCAAGGCTTTCTGTAATCTCATCGATATTGATGTTTTCTCCTTTTCTTAAATAAATGCTTTTGGCAGCCGGAATTCCGTACTTTGACAATACAGCCAGTGTATCTTTTTTATTGAATGTTAGAGCACTCTGATAGAAACCGCAGCCGGTATACTTTTGTCCTATAGCGTCCCAGTAAGCCTGAAGAATTCCGTTTTCGCCCGGTGTACCGTGGATAATGTTAAAACAGACATCAAATTTCAGGGTTTTATGGGTATCTAATGTTACAGAGAAATCGCCCCTGTTGATTTCATATTTTTTATCATTTTCGTCTAAGAAATACCATTCATCTTTAAGGATCACTACTTTATATACATCATATAGATTTCTGTCCAGAGAATCATAGATCAACTGACCGCTTTTTAAAGAAACGACATATTCGTCTGAATAGCCTCCCATGACAACGGCAACACATTTTTTGCTCATAACCATATAGTATCAATTAAGGCAAATTTAAACATTTTATACATTGTAATAAGGGAAATTGGGAAATTTTAGAGACGAAAATGAAATGTGTTAAATAAAAAGCACATTCTAAAATTATTAGCTATATTTGCCGTTATAATTATAGTATTTTTAAGTATGCTTAAATCACTTTTCAATTGGAAAGTTTTGCTGAACTTAGTAGTGGCCATCGGTGTTTTTGTGGGGTTGGTATGGCTTACGTTCCGCTGGCTGGAATACCACACCAATCATGGTCAGGAGATTCCGGTTCCCAATGTTATTAATAAATCGGTATATGACGCTGTTAAAATATTAGAGGATACAGGCCTAGAATATGAAGTAGACAGTGCAGAATATAATCCTAAATTTAAGCCTTTTCAGGTTTTAAAGATGCACCCGCTATCCAGTTCCAGAGTAAAACCGGGATCACTGGTCAGAATTGTAGTGAATCCAAGAACCTGGGCGCCTATTACGGTTCCGGATGTAATTAATAAATATTCAGGATTAGCTTTCCAGAGATTGGATCAGGTAGGACTGAAGATTGGAGATACGATCTATGAGCCAAGTATTCAGAAGGATGCCCTTTTAAGAATATTATATAAAGGAAACGCCGTAAGTCCGGGAGCACGTCTGCCTAGATTCTCTATGATTGATGTTGTAGTAGGATCAGGTCCTATGAGGAATATCTCCATTCCTAGTGTAGTAGGATTATCCGTAAAAGAAGCAAGAGCAATTATTGCAAAAAGTATGTTTGAAGTAGGACTTGTAGAGCATGAAGATGGTGGGAAAGATGAGTCTGATATTATCTACTATCAGGATCCTGCATCGGGTGATGTAAGAGATCAGGGAATGCAGATTGATCTTTGGGCAAGTAAGAAAACTCCTGCTGAGTTGGGAGCTAAAATAAGTCAGCTGAATTCTATCTACCGTATGAAAGTAGATACTTCGCTGCCTCCGGTGCGTTACGAAGAAATTCCTGCTCACCCTACCCCTAGCTATGATCCGCCTGCGGATGTTCCGGCTCCAAGGAAAGAAGCTCCAAAGCCTGAACCTGTGAAGACAGAAACACCGAAAGCAACAGTTCCTGCCAAACCAGCGGGATCTGCAACGGAAAAGCCTAAAACGTCTTCAGCTAATCCATCAGCCGGAAATACAAATAATAAACCGGCAGCCTCTACAACAGGGCAACAACCCGCTCAAAAGCCAAAAGCTAAGAAGATGGTCATAGAATAGTAATAACTTATTATAAAAAATAAGGCTTCAACTGTAAAATGTTGAGGCCTTTTGTGTAAAAAATAAAACAATGGCAGAAGATAACGAAGATTTTTTTGACGAGGAATTACTGGATTCCGGGAATATAGACAGTATTGAAAATATTGATATTGATGAGGAGAATAAAGGGTTGTATGAACATCTGAATATTACAGTAGACAGCAAGCAGGAACCTCTGCGGATCGATAAATTCTTATTACTATACAGACAGAATTCTTCAAGAAACAAAATTTCCCAAACCTGCCGTGCCGGAAATGTAGTGGTAAACGGAACTCCGGTAAAGCAGAATTACCGTGTGAAGCCGGGAGATCAGATTTCGGTACTGCTTGCGCATCCACCGAGGGAGAATGTGATTATTCCGCAGGATATTCCTGTTAATATTATATACGAAGATGATGATCTTGTCGTTGTAGATAAAGAAGCCGGAATGGTAGTACATCCCGGTTTTGGAAACTGGGACGGAACTCTGGTGAATGCGCTGGCTTTCCATTTTGAAAATAACGGGGAGAAATCTGATCTGGACAGGGTGGGACTTGTTCACAGGATTGATAAAGATACTTCCGGATTACTGGTTATTGCCAAAAATGAATATGCTTTAAGCTTTTTGGCTAAACAGTTCTTCAACAGAACTACAAAAAGACTCTACTGGGCTTTTGTCTGGGGAAATCTTCAGGAAGATGAAGGAACAATTAAAGGCCATATCGGAAGACATCCGAAAAATAGAATGCAGATGTCGGTATATGAAGATGGCAGCCAGGGGAAACATGCTGTTACCCATTATAAAGTATTGGAACGTTTCAAGTACATGACCTGGGTGGAATGTAAGCTTGAAACAGGAAGAACGCATCAGATCAGGGCTCATTTCAGGCATATCGGGCATACTTTGTTCAATGATGAGAGATATGAGGGGCATACTCCTTTGCGGGGAGTGAATCTGCCTAAGTATAAGCAGTTTATAAAAAATGTTTTTGATATTCTGCCAAGACATGCACTGCATGCCCATACTTTAGGTTTTATACATCCCACGACAAAGAAGGAATTGTATTTTGAGAGCCCAATGCCAAAAGATATGGCGGATGCTGTAAAAAAATGGAGAAATTATTTGGAAAACTAAAAATATATTGAGAATTTTTTTATATTTGTTGAATTGAAATCAAGATTTGTTATGAGAAAACTATATGCTATCGTATGTTTAGCTCTTTTGTCGAATGCATACAAAGCACAAGAATCACTACCATACTATCAGCAATATCTTTTGGATGGTGAGTTCCTGTTCAACCCAGCTCAATACGGAAAGACAGATTACGTACAGCTCAACGCCAATTATCACAAACAATTTGACAAGTTCAGCGACTCTCCAAACACGCAGTCTATTGGGATTAATGGAAACATTTTCGATAGAGTGGGAGCCGGACTTTCTATTTTCAGAGACAGCAATGGGCCTATCTCTGCAGGTGGTATTACTGCTGGTGCTTCTTATTTTATTCCACTAAGTAGTGAGGGGGAAAGAAAAGACCAGTTCTCTTTCGGTACCAGTGTAAGTTTCTATAACATGAATTTTGACTATACTTCGGTGAACGTTGAAGATGGTTATGATCCACTATTGATAGGAAAGGAAGGAAATATCTTCATGGCTTATGCCAACTTCGGAGCAGCAGCTACCTATAGAAATATTTTTGCAGGTGTTTCCGTGAATGATATTGCTTTAAGTAATGATAAAGCAATCGTAAACGGAATTGAACCTTCACCAATTAAGTTCTTCCTTAATTTAGGATACAACTGGCATTTAGCAGATAATATTTTCCTGACACCGTCAGCTTTGATCAACTTAAATACAAACTCAACAAGAATGATCGATTATAACCTAATGGGTACATTCTTTAATGATATCAACTCTTTCTCTTTCGGGGTAAGCTACAGAACAGTACAAAACAGATTCGACAGCCAGCAGCTTCAGGTTGCACCCGTAGTGAAAGTAAGATTTAATAAATTTATGGTTGGAGCTACTTACAACATCGGGATGTCTGATATTCAGACGTATGGAGGAAACAGCTTTATGATCAGTCTTGGTTATAACTTCGACAACTTTATTAATCATAGAGGATTTAGATATTAATCTGATTTAATTTAAATAAATTTGAGCTCTGAATTTTTTCAGAGCTTTTTTTATGATCTATATTCACGTTCCTTTCTGCAGACAGAAGTGCAGCTACTGCAATTTTCACTTTTCCACATCCCTGAACTTTAAGGATGAGATGATCCGTGCCATGAAAACGGAAATCATGCTCAGGAAAGATGAGCTTCAGGATAAAAATTTAAAATCCTTATATTTTGGAGGAGGAACTCCTTCCATTCTTTCTGCGGATGAAATCGGTTCTCTTATTGATGAAGTGCTCCGATATTTCAGTTTCGACAAAGATATTGAGATCACTCTGGAAGCAAATCCGGACGATCTGGATAAAAACTTTCTGAAACAGCTTTCAAAACTGCCGGTTAATCGTCTTTCCATTGGAACACAGAGTTTCTTTGATGAAGATTTAAAGCTGATGAACCGTGCACACAATGCGTCAGAAGCAGAAGGTTCCATCAAAAGAGCCCAGGATTTCGGCTTTGAAAACCTAAGTATTGATCTGATCTATGGTTCGCCAACCTCTAATCTGGAAATCTGGAAAGAAAATTTAAATAAGACCATTGCTCTTGAGGTTCCTCATATTTCATCTTATGCTTTGACGGTAGAACCAAAGACTGCTTTGGAAAACTGGATCTCAAAAGGAAAAGTGATTAGCCCGAAAGAAGAAGAGCAGAACAGAGAATTTTATTACTTGACAGATTTCCTGAAAGATAACGGATTTGAACATTATGAAGTCTCTAATTTTGCGAAACCCGGTTTTTATTCCAGACATAATTCCTCCTATTGGAAGTATAAGGAGTATCTGGGAATAGGACCTTCTGCCCATTCCTATAACGGATTTGATGTCAGAAGCTGGAATGTGGCCAACAATCAGCAGTATATCAAAAAACTGAGTAGTAAAAATCTTGCTAAAGAAGAAGAATTGCTTTCACAGGAAGATCAGTTCAATGAAATGATTATGATCGGGCTGAGGACCATCTGGGGAGTAGACCTGGAAAGTCTTAACAGTAAGTTTTCGGATCAAATTCTTGAACAGTTCCGGAATGAAATAAAATCTAAGCTGGAAGAAGGTATTTTAATGACTGAAAATAACCATTTGAAAATTCCTGAGAAACACTGGTTCATGGCAGACGGAATTGCTTCAGATTTGTTTATTGTATAATGGCTGTATATATGCAACTGTGCCATAAAATTCACTATTTTTGTATAAAATTTCAGTTCGTTTGAAAACTAAAAAACAAGATTATTCGCATCTTTCATCCAGCCAGCCGATCGGTATTTTCGATAGTGGGGTGGGAGGTCTTACCGTAGCTAAAGAAATTAAGAGGCTTCTTCCGAATGAGGATCTGATTTATTTTGGAGATACCAAGCACCTTCCTTATGGTGAAAAGTCAAAAGAAGCGATTATAGAATATTCAACCAAGATCACCAATTTTCTGCTTGAGCAGAACTGTAAAGCTATTGTGGTTGCCTGTAATACAGCTACAGCCAATGCTCTGAATGAAGTGCTGCAGTCTGCTGCAGGAAGAGTTCCTGTTATTGACGTCATTAATCCCGTGGCTGAAAAAGTATCTTATGAAATCCATAATAATGTTGGGGTAATCGCTACGAAAGCTACAGTAAACTCAGGCTTGTATAAGAAAAGCATCCGGAAGCATAATAAATGGATCAAAGTAGATGAGCTGGCAACACCGTTATTGGTTCCGGCTATTGAAGAGGGGTTTAAAAACCATCCGATTACGCACGCCATCATTTATAATTATTTAAGCAACAGCAAGCTGAAGAATATAGAAACCCTGATCCTTGGCTGTACTCATTATCCGCTTTTGATTGATGAGATTAAACAATATTACGGAAACCGTGTCCGTGTGATAGATTCTCCGAATATTGTAGCCAATCATTTGAAAATTATTCTGGATAAGTACCATCTTCTGAATGAAAACAATCCAAAACCCAACTATCATTTTTACCTTTCAGATCTCACCAAAAATTTTGAAAAGATCTCTAAGAAGTTTTTCGGGAAAACGATAGACCTGGAGTTGAAAGTATTATAAATAAAAGGCTGTTTCTATAATGAAACAGCCTTTTTTGATGTTCAGACCAGTCATTGGTTTTTACAACGCATCCAGAATTACTTTCTCAGCCTTCAGTCTGGATTTTGGATTGAATTTCGGTTGATTGGCATCTGTTTCCTCTTTAACTCCAATAGCTACAGCAAATAAAGTTTCATATTTTCCGTTTTCCAGAATTTCATCATACTGTTCCGGCTCAATTCCTTCCATTGGGGTAGAATCTATTCCCATAGCTGCACAGGCGGAAAGCAATATACCTAATGATAAATAGACCTGGTGAGCCAGCCATGATTTTACAGCAGCTTCACCTTTAGGTTTTACCCGGTTTATGTAATAGTTTACTGCTCCTTCAGGAAGGTTTTCCTCAATCTGCTTTTCAAAGTCTTCAGTCTTTTTTATCACTTGGAAAATAATCAGATGGCTGCAGTCCAACACTTTTTCTTTATTAATGAAAGAAACTTCTGCCAGCTGTTTTTTTAATTCAGGATTGCTGATGAAGATAAAATTCCATGGCTGGCTGTTGATGGATGAAGGGCTCAGGTTCAGAATTTCTTTCAGTTCACTGATTTGTTCTTCACTGATGGCTGCCTGAGGGTTATACTTTTTTACCGTATACCTCGTTTTCATTTTTTCTAAAAAGTTCATAATTTATACTATCATTTTTATAGTTGCAAAATTAATGTAAGTTTGTTACCTTTGCAATAACGGTTAAAAAGGATAGTATAAAAATGTATACAATAGACGATAAAAAATATCCCTGCTGCACAAGCGTGACGATGAGATTTATAGGTGGAAAATGGAAAGCTGTAATCTTATATCACCTGATAGACGGAGTTAAAAGATATAATGAGCTGCGAAAGCTCGTTCCCACCATTACAGAAAGAACGTTGAGCCTTCAGCTAAAGCAAATGGAGGAAGATGATATTATTGAAAGAAAAGTTTATACTGAAAAGCCTCCTTTAATGGTAGAATACAGCCTGACCGATTTCGGAAAGACGCTGCTGCCTGTTCTGCACGCCATTACAAACTGGGGAAAGGGTGCTCCGGAGCTTTCCAAAAAAATAATCAGGAATTAAATTTCCTGATTATCTTCTTTATTCGGTTCAAAAAAACTGAAACTAACGTTTCCGTATTTTCGGGTTTCTTTTAAATTGGAGTGTTCAAGCTTCATACGGCTTTGATGTTCTACGATCAGAACTCCGTTTTCTTTCAGGAATTTATTGTTGAGGACTAAAGAGATCAGTTCATAATATTTCTTTTCTTCCATTTCGAAGGGAGCATCAGAAAATACAATCTCAAAACTCTTTTTATTTCTGAACTTTTTAAGCCAGTCAAACACATCCCCTCTCTGTACATTGATCTGTAAGGACATATCCAGTTCTGATGCAGTAGAATTGATAAATCCGGTATGTTTCGGGTTCATCTCCACAGAAGTAACATCCTGACATCCTCTGGATGCAAACTCAAACGAGATAGAACCAATCCCTGCAAAAAGATCCAGTACGGAAATGGACTGCATATCATACGTATTTTCCAGAATACTGAATAAAGCTTCCTTAGCGAAATCGGTTGTTGGTCTGACATCAAAATTTTTCGGAGCCGCTATTTTCTTGGCTTTCCACTTGCCGGATATTATTCTGAACATATTTTTTTAGTTGTTAGGTAACAGACATAGGTGGCAGATCACTGAATTTGGGAATTAATCCCTATGATCCGCTGCCTGCAGTCTAATTGAGTATAAAATTCTTATTAGGAACGTTATCAAAAACAATTTTCAGGTTTTTGACAAATTTCTGAAGTTCGGAGATAAAGGTTTCATTTTCTGTGGTCTCACCATAAGCATAGAAATGGGTCTCATTGATGCCGAAACCTATTTTACTCAAAGTAAACATGATGAAATAAAGAAAATCTACTTCCGAATTGACATCCAGGTTGTTATACAGGATGATTTTTTTATTATCGATAGCAAAAAATTCACATTGGTTATGATATAGATTGATATGAATTTCTTTGCCGGTTTTAATGTTGATAGAATTTAAAAACTTTTCTCCCGAAAAATTAAAATGGACGGGAACCGCAATTTCTTTTATTTTTTTATAAAAGTTTTTCTGAAAAGTATAATAAAACTGTACCCCGAATTTTTTATTAACAGAGAGCATCAGTTCTTCTTTTTCTTTGTTGGTAGGAGCATTGAACGCAATAAGTTCAAATCCTGCCTCATGCTCAGAATATCCTTCCGGCATCAGGGTAAAATGATTCAGAGCCGAAACCACCTGTATTTCATCAAACCTTTGTTTGATAAGCATTTCATCAAGCTTGTCTTCGATTAGATTTTCCGTTGTTTCTTCCGTAACGAAATAAGACTTTTCCTCCAGGACACTCTTGTTTTTGGTGATCTGGCAGATTATTCCGTCTTTGGTAAAAAGTAAATTAAGTACGTTCATATTTCTATTGAATGCAAATTTAGTGAAATTCTATCATAACGGCACCCGATTGATGGTGAAGTATTTCTTTATTATAAAAATCGATATCAGTCTGGCTTTCCAGAACATTCCATACCATTCTCTGCAGGGTTCCGTCACCAATACCGTGAACAATTTCAAGTCGCTTCAGATGATGTTTTCTACAGAAACTTAGCACTTCCATCAGTTTTTCCTTTTGGATGAAAAGTCTTTCAAAACTGTCATAATCATTAGGATTCTTCACCAGATTGTGGAAATGAAGATCCAGAACCATATGATTTTTCTGGTGTTTTTTAGAAATAACCTTTTTCGGTTCGGCTTTCTTTTCAACCCTAATATTCTCGTAAAGATCAACATCTTTGGGAACCAGCTTTTCTTTTGGATACTGATGAGTGAATCCGTACTCATCTTTAAAAACCACAATATTTCCATTTACGGAAGTAATAATTCCGCTCAAATCTTCATCTACTACAGAAACTTTGTTCCCGATCTTCATAATTCTTAACGCCTGTTTACTTTTAACCTTTGTTTCCCAGTTCAATAACTTCAAGATCCTTTATTTCTTCACCATCTACTACAAATCTCATCATGGTTCTCACCTTATGCCAGCCCTGTTGTCCGCATGCGCCGGGATTAAGGTGCAAAAGGCTGTTCTTTTCATCATACATTGCCTTTAAAATATGGGAATGTCCGGAAATAAATAATTTAGGGGCTTTCTCAGCAATCTCTTTTTTGGTTAACGGAGTATATTTCCCAGGATATCCACCGATATGAATCATCAGAACCTCAAGATCTTCGCAGAAAAACCTGTTCACTTCAGGAAATTCAGAACGGATCTTTGCGTTATCAATATTTCCGTAAACTCCTTTCAGAGGTTTTATTTTTTCCAGTTGTTCAATAACGTCCATACTTCCGAAGTCGCCGCAATGCCACACTTCATCAGCCTGCTGTGCATATTCTAAGATTCTGTCATCTATATAAGAATGCGAATCGGAAAGGAGAAGGATCTTGGTCATAAAACGCTGGAATTTTTTACAAAGTTAGGAAAGATTTAATTTTTCAATATTTAAAACGAAAAACTTTTATCATCCGTAAAATGGTATCTCTTAATATTTAGTAAATTTGGGAGAAATATATAAAAAAAATGAAGCAGAAATTTTCTTTTTTCCTTCTTCTTTTGGCGGTGGGATTTTCCAATGCCCAGGTGGAAGAAAAAAAACTGGATGAACTGATCCAGAATACTCTGAAAACCTTCGATGTTCCCGGAATGTCTGTAGGAATTGTAAAAGATGGAAAAGTGATCTATTCTAAAGGTTTTGGGCAGCGCTCTTTAACTACAAAACAGCCGATGGATGACAATACACTGGTAGGTATTGCTTCCAACTCCAAAGGGTTCACCTGTACCGCTCTGGCCATCTTAGCAGATGAAGGAAAACTGAATTGGGACGATAAAGTTTCAAAATATATCCCTGAGTTTCAAATGTACGATCCGTATGTTTCCCAAAATGTAACGGTAAAAGATCTTGTAACCCACAGAGCCGGATTAGGATTAGGACAGGGGGATCTGATGTTTTTCCCGGAAGGTGGAAGTATGACTGTGAATGATATTATACACAACGTACGTTATCTGAAGCCTGAGAACCCTTTTAGAACAACGCTGGACTATAATAATATTATGTTTATCATTGCCGGAGAAGTTATTCACAGGATTTCCGGTTTAAGCTGGGCAGAATTTATTGAACAGAAAATCATGAAGCCGGTAGGGATGACCTCCAGTTATGGCAGCTATAACAAAGCAAAAGCAGTATCCAATAAGATTGATGCCCATGCTCCTGTAGATGGTAAAGCAGTAGCCGTTCCGCATGACTGGAATGAGACCGCTAATGCAGCAGGCGGAATTATGAGCAATATTAAAGATATGACTACCTGGGCAGATTGTCTTTTAAATAATTTCACTACTAAAGACGGCAAAAAACTGGTTTCAGATAAAAATGTACAGCAGTTGTGGAGCCTTCAGATTCCGGATAGAGTAGCGATGAAAAATCCTTATGACACCAGTTTCTATGGATATGGATTGGGATGGTTCTTAAGTGATGTGAAAGGACATAAACAGATACAGCATACCGGCGGATTAATAGGAACTGTTACCCAGTTCACCCTTATTCCGGATCTGAAATTGGGAATTGTAGTATTGACTAATCAACAGTCGGGAGCGGCTTTCAATACCATCACCAATACCGTAAAAGATTCTTATCTGGGAATTGCAGACAGAAACTGGCTGAAAACTTACGGAGAGAGAATGGCAAAAGTGAATGCTGAATATGAGAAGCAAAAAAAAGAAGCTTTTGCAAAATCTGAAGCTTTCAAAAAAGATAAAAACCTGCAGCCTAAAGCCGAACAGTTTGTAGGAAAGTATAATGACGAATGGTTTGGAGATGTGGAAATTTCACAACAGGGAAGTACCTACAGAATTATCTGTAAAAATTCACCAAGACTGAAGGGAGAATTGCTGCCTTATTCCAATAATACATTTATCATCAAATGGGACGACAGAAGCTACGATGCCGATGCCTATATTATTTTCGCCTATGATGAGAACGGTAAGGCAGAATCTGCAAAACTAAAGGCAATTTCAGATATCACAGATTTCAGCTTTGATTTTGATGACCTGGATCTGAAAAGAAAATAACAGAAGAGATTATTAAATTAACCTCAGTTCGGGATAAGAATATCTGATAAATGCAGGTTTGAAGCTGGATGATGGAAGAGGGAAGTTATGAAAGTCATTAAGAGCAAATATTGATTTGTTTTAATTTTCTGGAGGCTTTCAAACTCCTTGGCCCGAACTCACGTTAAATTATTCAATAGAAACGGGCTTAGGCCCGTTTTGTTTTTTTATATTATTTCAACACATTTAAATCTGCTTCAGTACGGGAAAGTTCAGTATTCAAATGTTGTTTTTCAAAGAATTGTTTCAGCTGGCTGAGGCGCTTTTTAGGATCGTAATGAATACTTGAGTTCAGTTTTTGCTGACAAAGCGAGCAGGCTCTTGCAAAATGAAAATCCGCCTCAGAAAGTGAATTGGTTCCGTTCATCACACAATTGGCATGAAGGCAGTGGCTGATGCCGAACATATGTCCGATTTCGTGGGAACTTATTTTTATTAGCCTAAGAAGACTTTCATTAAAATTAGATTCTGTTAAGTTACCATTAGCAAATCTGTACAGGGAAGTTACACCTACACCGTCTTCATAAGAAGCAAATCCGAAAACATAATTCCATTCCGGTCTGGGATACAGATCTCTTTCTGTAATTCCCATGAGTACCACACCATCTTTGGGCTTTCGTTTAATCAGAATATTGTCCAGAACATAGCTCGCCAATACCTGCTCATGTCCTTCCCTGGATATTCTTTTAGCCGTTTTGTCAATAATTGAATTAGGTAAAGCAGGAAGAATTTTTGTTTCCAGTTGGTAATAAGCATTTAAATATTCCTTAGTGAGCTGGATCTCCTTTTGCTGCAACGCATTGAAATTTCCTACAGGCTGTAGATAAATGATGTTTTTTCCGGGCTCAGGTTTTATTTTTTTTGACTTCTGAAAGTCTTCAAATTGCTGAAATTTTTCATCGTGGCTGTACCTCCAGCTTCCCGGTTGGGGATCAGAAAGTTTTACATCATTGATGGCGATTGTTTCCAGATAAGACTTTTCCTTCTTCTGGCAGGAGAAAAGGAAAATAAAAATAACTGCATAAAAAATACTATTATATTTTACCTGGTTCATAAAAGAACAGCAGCTTCTTTTTGGCTCCGTCAAATTCAGACCACGAATTGCAGTCGATCTCAAAGCCTGCTACCCCGCAGGTGGGAAAGTGAAAAATATCTTCCGAAATAGAATTGGCAAAGTTTGAAATACCATTGTTATGAGAGAACAGGGCTACAGAATTTATATGGTCATCCAGCTCGTAGATCACAGATTCAAAATTTCTTTCCGAGGGATTATACAGTTTATCTGCTGTTGACATATTCAGCTGATAGGTCTGGTTAAAGATCCTGCAGGTATTCAGTGCACGGACCGCCGGGCTGGATACCAGATAATCGATAGAAATATTCTTGTTTTTCATGAATCTGGACATGTTCATAGCGTCCTGCAATCCCTTATCTGCCAGGGGTCTGTCAAAATCTTCCGTTTCTTCCGGCCAGTCGCTTTTTGCATGTCTCACGAGGATGAGTTTCTTCATACTTTCGTTTTTTGGAAGATTAAAATTATAAAAAAAATAATGGAATAAAACATGATTTTTATAAAAAAACTGCGTTATGAATAAAATCAGTAAATTTTACTAAATTTGCAGACTTATGGGACAGATCCTTGCAATAGACTATGGAAAAGTGCGCTGCGGTATTGCCGTAACAGATGATATGCAGATTATTGCGAGCAGCCTGGATACCATTCAGACACCACTTCTGATGGAGTTTTTGAAGAAGTATTTCAGTGAAAACAAAGTGGATGAAGCAGTCGTAGGACTGCCTACAGATCTGAAGGGTAATATTTCTGAAGTGGAGACGGATATTTTGAAATTCATTGGAGTGTTTCAGCAGGAATTTCCGGATATCAGGGTTCACCGTTTCGATGAAAGATTTACCTCGAAGATGGCTTCCTTTTTTATTTCCCAGAGCGGAAAAAATAAAAAAAAGAGGCAGGAAAAAGGATTAATAGATAAAGTAAGTGCAACTATCATATTGCAGAATTTTTTAGAACAAAGAACAAGATGATTTTACCGATAAGAGCTTTTGGGGATCCTGTTTTGAGAAAAATGGGAAAAGACATAGATAAAGACTATCCCGGATTACAGGAATTGATAGACAATATGTTTGAGACGATGTACAGTGCAAACGGTATCGGATTGGCTGCACCTCAGATCGGGCTGGATATCCGTATGTTTGTGATTGACGTAACTCCGCTGGCGGAAGACGAAGATTATGAAGATATTAAAGACGAATTAGCAGAATTCAAAAAAGTTTTCATCAATGCACAAATTCTTGAAGAATCAGGCGAAGAATGGAAGTTCAACGAAGGATGTCTTTCTATTCCGGATGTAAGGGAAGATGTAAAAAGAAAGGGAACCATCGTTATTGAATATTATGACGAAAATTTTGTGAAACATACAGAAACTTTTTCCGATATTAGAGCCCGCGTAATTCAGCATGAATATGACCACATCGAAGGGATTCTGTTTACCGATCATTTGAGTGCGTTGAAGAAAAAGCTGGTAAAAGGCAAACTGACGAAAATCTCTCAGGGGGATGTAAGCATCAACTATAAAATGAGATTTCCAAAATAAGGATAAACAAGGATAAAAAGAAAAAATAATACAGAGCAAAAAGCCCCGAGCTGATTGCAGAATTTACAAACAATATAATTATGCTGTTAGAAAAAATAATTTCAATTTCAGGAAAGCCAGGACTTTACAAATTAGTTTCTCAATTAAGAAACGGGTTTATTATTGAAGACGTTACGACCAAGAAAAAAGTAAGCATCGGAAACTCAAGCCAGGTAAGCTTATTAGATAATATCGCAATGTTTACAGTGGATAAAGAAGTTCCTTTGTTCGAAGTTTTTGAAAATATTGCTAAAAATCAAGATTACAAAGAAACAATCTCTCACAAATCTTCAGATGCTGATCTGAAAGAATTTATGACGGCTTCTCTTCCTAATTATGATACGGAAAGAGTATATGCTTCTGATATCAAAAAATTGGCTCAATGGTATAATATCCTTCATAAAGCAGGATATATTACTCCGGAAAGCTTCGTAAAAGCAGAATCTGAAACTTTAGAACCTGCACAGGAAGAAGTAAGCATTGACAAAGATGCTCCTAAAAAAGCAGCTCCAAAAGCAGAAAAACCTGCCGCTCCGAAAGTAAAAGCTACTTCAGCAGCAAAAGCAGCTCCAAAAAGTACACACAGAAAGCAAGGATAATTAATCCTTAATTGTAAAATACAAAGCCCCGTCAATCCCGATGGGGCTTTTTTGTTGAAATTTATTCGCTCGCAGATGGGGTCTATAGCGCAGATTTTTTGATATATTTTGTTAGGTTTGCACAAAGACGCTATTTTTTTACCAGCTTTATGGATATAAGACGCCAGATTTTATCTCCGATAAAATTTCATACTGTGAAACTTGCTGAAAATCTCCGATTTTCTTGCGCCTTAAAGCAGCATAATCAAAATCTTGCGACCTTGCGTTTTCCAACCAAAGATTGCTGTTATGTTTCGGATTCATTCAATTTTAAAAATAAGGTTTGCCGGGGAGCCCAAATAACCCTTACCTTTGTATAATATTGAACGTTCAACAAGTTATGAATACCAGACAGGAAAAATTAGAAGCCTTCGGAAGATTGCTGGATATTATGGATGATCTCCGGGAAAAATGCCCATGGGACCAAAAACAGACCCTGCAGTCTTTACGTCATCTGACATTGGAGGAAACGTATGAACTTTCAGATGCCATTCTTCAGGAAGATCTTCAGGAGATAAAAAAAGAATTGGGTGATGTACTTCTTCATCTTGTTTTTTATGCTAAAATAGTTTCTGAAAAAGAAAGTTTTGATATAGCAGATGTAATCAATTCCCTGAATGAGAAACTCATCTTCAGGCACCCGCATATTTATGGGGATACTGAAGTAAAGGATGAAGAAGAAGTGAAGCAGAACTGGGAAAAACTGAAACTGAAAGAAGGCAATAAATCTATATTAGGCGGTGTTCCGAAAAGCCTTCCAAGCATGGTAAAAGCCTACAGAATACAGGACAAGGTAAAAGGGATTGGATTTGAATTCCATGATGCGGAGGATGCCTGGAAAAAAGTGGATGAAGAAATACAGGAATTCCATGAAGAAACTGATCCTGAGAAGAAGGAACAGGAACTTGGGGATGTATTTTTCTCATTGATTAACTACGCAAGAATCTCTGGGATCAACCCGGATTCAGCGTTGGAAAGGACTAATTTGAAATTCATTTCGAGATTTCAGAAAATGGAAGGACTTGCTGAGGAGGACGGCCTGAAACTTGCAGATCTGTCACTCGAAGAAATGGATGTCTTTTGGGAAAAGGCTAAACGTTTGCCTTAGCAAAGAATTTTTTCAGCATCAATAGATAATTAATAACTTAGATTAAAAATAGATATGTTACGGACACTCATATTTTCAGCCTGCATTTTGTGGAGCTGTAATCCCAAGGCTCAGGATACCCCTAAAAATGATGAATTAAAAGTGGAGTTTTCTCTGCCCAAAAAGCTAAAGGAAGTTTCCGGAATAGCATTATCCAAAGATAAAAAAACGATCTGGGCTATTGAAGACCAGGGGAATAAGAATAGGGTGTATGGCCTGGATATGAAGGGGCAGCAAATTGCTGATGTTTTGGTAGAAAATGCAGAAAACAGAGACTGGGAAGATATAACAGCCGATACACAGGGAAATATCTATATTGGTGATTTCGGAAATAACGACAACAACAGACAGGATCTTGCCATTCTGAAGATAGGCCTTCAGAATATAGAGCAGAAAACAGCTAAAGTAGTGGAGACTATTAAGTTTCATTATGAGGGACAGACCGAGTTTCCTCCTAAAAAATCGAACTGGCTGTACGACTGCGAAGCTTTTGTTGAGATGAACGGTAGTTTTTATCTGTTTACGAAAAACAGAAGCAAAGGTTTTGACGGAACATTTCTGGTATTCCAGGTTCCTAACAGGGAAGGAGATTTCGAGGCTAAGCTAATAGGGAAACTGAAGCTTGATGGAAAATACAGTGATGCTGCTATCACATCTGCTGCCATTAACAGTACAAAAGATAAAATTGTTTTGCTGACCCATAAGAATATTCATGTTCTTTCCGGATTTAAAGCGGATGATTTCAGTACAGCAAAGATTGAAAAAATATCTTTAAATCATAATTCCCAGAAGGAAGCCGTTGTGTTTCTTGATGACAAAACCCTGCTGATTGCTGACGAAAAAGATAAGCAGACAGGCGGAAACGTGTACCAATTTTCTTTTTAGATAAACGACAGATCTAAGCTTTATATAACTTAAACTAAAAACCTTCAGTTGAAAGCTGAAGGTTTTTTGATGTTATATGTCATAATAGCTTAAAAAGTCATTCCGACTCCTGCCGAAATCCTTCCGCCATCTGAACCGTAAAAATAATTAAGCCTTGCAGAAAGCATCTCTACAATGCTCATCCAGAAACCTGCTCCTACAGACTGGTGCCATTTGGTGGAATTTTCATTATCATTCCATACACGGCCGATATCATAACCGATTAGCACTCCCATATTGGCGGGAACGATATTGTTTCTCACCCTTCCGAAATCCCAGCGGACTTCAGAATTGTTGGTGAAGTATGATCTTCCTGAGAATCTGTCGTTTCTGAAAGCTCTCATTCCGTTATTCCCTCCGATACTTGCCGCCTGATAGAATTCAAAATTATTATTGTTAATCCACATCACGTTGCTGGAATTGGCAAAAACAAAATTTCCTTTTTTATCAATTCTGTGGTCAATCGTCAATGTTCCGTTCAGCGTGACGAAATTCTTTTCAAAGTTGGATGTATTGGCTTTCCAGTCTGCATTAATCAGGAATTCCAGTCCTAAAGTCGGGAAAGCATTATTATCCATGTTTTTGTAACTGAATGTATAGTTGGCCCCGGTAAACTGCTGGCTTTTGAACACATCAGGACGTACATCCGGTGACTGGTCTACAAAACGGTCGCCTTTTCGCTGTACTTTATTATCCTCAAACGTAAGCTGGAACTGATGCTGAAGATTCATCCAGCTTTTTTTGGAAATGGAAGGGGCAAAATTGAATCTGGATATTCTGGCCCGGTTGTATTCCCTTTCCGTATTTTCTTTGTCGTAGGGGCTTTCATTGGAAAGGCCAAAGAAGTTTCTGGAAAATTTCGGAGTGGTATAACCTGCGTCAATATTTAAATCCCATCCGGAAATCGCTTTCTTAAAGATCCCTTTATACACAAGATTGAATCCTGCCGTAGCCGTATAGAAATTAGCTTTCAGACTGTGCTTCTGTGTGTAAGGATCGCGGATGAAGTTATTCACAGTATAATTGGCAAGGAAACCTATAATTACCCCGTCATCAGGATTGTAATCCGCATTCGGGTAACCCGCAACATAATTGAATTTCGGGTGTTTATAATTGTAGGTATTGATGTCATAGTCATCAGAAATATTTTTTGTTGCCGATCCTGCATTGTAGGTGTTTTTCTGAGATTTGAAATCATAAATTTTCACTCTGCTTCCGTCTGCAATATTATACACATCATGGTTGTAGCCACCTACGAGTCTGATGGCCATTTTAGGTCTGCCTTCTCCTGAAACTTCATAAATATCATCATCTTCCAGTCCGTAAATCCAGAGCTCCTTGGTTTTGGAGTCATCATAGTTTTTTTCGAAGACCAGCTCAGGATTTTCTTTGTCTTTGTCTAATTTATATTGTTTTACATTAACTGAATGCCCGGTTTTTGTGACCACAAACTTATCAGGATTCACGGTTCCGGCCAAAGGAACTTTTTTCTGAAGCACATCATAATATTGGGATGCATAATTCTGCAGTTTTGTTTTCCGTATTTTCAGCTTACTCAGGATGTCGGAAAGAGTTTCATCTTTTACTTCTTTCGGAAGATTAGTGAAGGCGTCGTCAATATCAGCATCCGTAAGATGATCCTGGATGTATTTGGCCTGAGCAATCCATTCTTCCTGTGTAGAACCTTTCAGGAAAACCAGATCCAGTGGATAAGGCTCCATATTCATCCATTTTACATTTTTTATGTCATCTTTGAAGGTTTTCATATGGCGGATAGCCGGAACATTCATAATGATTCTGAATGCAGCCCCGTCATACTTGCTGAAAGCCTGATCTCTGTCTTTCGGGATCGGTTTGTATACCACCTGATCTCCCTCCTGGTATTCTGCCCATTTCCATTGATCAGAATGCCTGTCCCAGTCGCCGATCAGCATATCGAAGATTCTTGCTCTGATGTAGGATTCACGGTCTACGGAATATTTATAATTTTTAGTGAAATTTTTCAGAACATCATCTGTAGAAACAATGTCTTTGGCATTATCCAGTGAGGCAAGGGTTTTAGGATCGGAAGAGAAACGTTCCTCAATCATGTACATTTCATCCCCGTAGTTTTCATTATATTCTCCCAGCGTATACTGCTTCGGGATGTAATATAATTTCGGATTGCTGTGAAAGATTCCCACCTTATCAGCCATATTTCCTACAGAAAAAGGGGTAAAAGGATGATTGGTAGTGTAAAAATCCAGCAGGAATTTTTCCGGGAAGGTATTATTCAGCTCATTTCCGAAAGTACTTTTCTTAAAAGCCATATTATTAAGGAAACGGACGGCGCTTTTCTTTACTCCACGCATCACAAACTCCTGTCCGTCTGCTGCTTTTAGTCGTAAGCTGTTCGACTGGTTTCCTCCTCCTTCTCGGAAAGGGGTAAAGCCTCCGTTTAACGTAGCAAGATCAGCTGTAGGAGCTTCGATAGGAATTCCGTAATACTTTCTGTAGTGTTCGCCCCATAGCCAGCGGTACACATTCCCTTTTTGGGTAAGCTCCACAGGGTATACTGTTGAGGTAGCAGTCCCAGGAAAAGTACGTGGATAATTATTGACAAATACATCCGGTTTTGAGATCACGGAAATATGGGTAAGCTTTTGTAAGTTGTTATTTTTTGTAGAAAAATATTCAACATCAGTGCTTTGATCTTTTCTGATATTCAGGACTGCGAAGCCGCTGCCTCCGTAAGAGAAATCGGTCTTCTGGGCAATGGTGGAGGGATCTGTTTTGGAACCTGCGCCACTGATAATCTGTCTTATATTCCGGTCTTCATGATATTGAAGATTATGATCATGTCCGGAAACAAAAATGATATTCTCTTTATCCTGAACAATGCTTTTTAAACGGTTGGCCAGATCAGCATAATGCTGGTTATTGAGATCTTCTGGACTGGCACCGGAAGAACTTCTCAGTATATTGATAAGACTTGCGACACCGGGAACCGGAATTTTACTTTTCAACGGAAAAAGATGGGATTTTGCTGAATTGAATCCCGCATGGGTACCACTGCTGATGATGGGATGATGCAGCGCAACAATGATTCTTTTATCCTGGTTTTTAGTCACCAGATCTTTAAATTCTGTAAAAAAATCTTCACGGGTTTTGATGGTGCAGCCTTTGTTCACCCCTGGATAATTATCCCAATTGGCCAAAGCCCATTCAGAATCAATGACGATCAGTTTGATGTCTTTTGATAGGTTAATATCATCTATAGGACAGGAATTTTTCGGTAAAAAAGCTTTTTTGTCGTTGAAATAATTCTTCACGAAATCCTCCTGTGCTTTTAGACCTCCCAAACCATTGTACCAGTCATGATTTCCCGGAATAACTAATGTTTTTCCTTTAAAATTTTTAGTGATAATCAATTGGTCTTCCAGCTTTTGTTTTGCCAAAGTATAGTCTTTGTCTGTCTCTTGGGGCATTCCGTTGGGATAGATATTATCTCCCAGGAAGATCAGCATCGAATTACTGTCTGCAGAGTCCAGCTTGTTTTTAAGAAGGCTGAGCGTCTGTTGTGCCTGAACTTCATCTGCATTGCCTGCATCACCAATCAGGAAAACTTTAAAATCATTTTCAGATTTTATATCAGAATTTTTTACTTCAAATAAGTTTTTACCCTTTTTTACGTTATATGTTGCGCAGGAGTAGAGAACTCCGGCAGACAATACTGCTCTAAAGGCAATAGAAGTATTTTTTAAATGAGTTTTAAAGGATAAATTCATAAATTTACATTAACAAAAATTCAGGGATGAGCATTTTACACAAAGCCAAAGATTATGTTGAAATCTTATTCAAAGATAAGTTATCTTCTGTATACTTTTACCATAATTTTATTCATACCACCTATACGGTCAATAAGGCTGAAGAGATTATGAAGCATACCCCGGTTTCTGAAGAGGACCAGGAAAAAGTGCTGCTGGCTCTCTGGTTTCATGATACCGGTTATATAGAATGTGCCCAGAACCATGAGGAAAGAGGGGTTGAAATTCTGAAAGACTTTTTACAGAAAGAAAACTATCCTGAAAATTATATCCACGATGTTTCCCAATTGATTCTGGCAACAAAAATCACTTATGAGCCGCAGAATCTTCTTGAAAAAATTGCGAAGGATGCCGATTGCAGCCATTTTGCAAGCCATGACTACAGTGATATTTCCGATTGTCTGAGAAAAGAATGGGAGCTTACGAATGTAAGATGCTTTTCCAATGAAGAATGGAATGCCGGAAATCTTGATATGCTGAAAAATAAACATCATTACTATACAGAATACGCCAAGGAAAACTGGGATCCTTTGAAAAAGAAGAATATTAAAAAAATAGAGAAAAAGCTGGAAAAAGAAGACGATAAAAAAGAAAGCTCCGATAATAAAAAAGAAAAGGAACCTAAATCTGACCGTAGTGTGGATACGCTGTTCAGGGTAACTTTGAATAACCATACCCGACTGAGTGATATTGCAGACAGCAAAGCGAACATCCTGCTTTCCGTGAATGCGATCATCATTTCTGTATGTCTTTCTGTGCTGGTTCCTAAACTGGATACTCCCAAAAATTCACACCTGATCATTCCAAGTTTTATTCTCCTGCTATCGAGTGTACTGACAATTATATTTGCGATTTTATCTACAAAACCCAATGTCACGAAAACGGCATTTACCGCCCAGGATATTAAAGAAAGAAAAGTAAACCTATTGTTTTTCGGGAACTTTCACCAGATGTTGTTCAATGATTATCATGATGCGATGAGAGACCTGATCAAAGACCGGGATTATATCTATGATTCTATGGTAAAAGATCTTTATTTCCTCGGAAAAGTGCTGGATAGAAAATACAAGCTTCTTTCTATTACCTATAAAATCTTTATGGCCGGTATTATTATTTCCGTGCTTTCTTTTGGGTATGCGTTTCTTTCGCTTTGATGAAGTGAAAACTTTATCTGCATACTTTTTTTAATCAGAGGGGCTATTTTTTCTTAAAAAATTATTGACGAAAATTTCAAATACTTTTCGCCCTACCGTCACAGACTTGTCAATAGATAAGCCTGGGACTTTGTGATGATTAAAAACAAGCATATTTGGCTGCTTTTATTTTTATTTTATTCATGCGTTTGTGAATTTTTTATATATTTAACCCACCAAAAAAACAAAAATGTATGAAGAAAAAATTAAACCTTACCAGGATTTTCCTGGTCATTCTGGCAGTGCTCTCTGTCTGTTCCTGTATCCGTGAGGATCTCCTTCAACCCGATAATACCAAGGGATTACCATCGAAAGGTGCCACTGCTGCAAAATATGTTTCGAAAAGTTTATGGCAGGAAGACGATGTATATATTGCGAAAATACAACAGGTATTCTTAAAGGCCGCCAACCTGGAAAAAGTAAAAGAAACTTATGGCGAGCTGTACTGGAATTATGCGATGAGTTTCGGTCAGTTTGGGGAAAAGTATCTATTGGTTCCTGTAGTGAAAAAAGACAAAGTTGTTCTTTTGATGGAGGCGGTAAGAAAAGGTAACAGGGTGTATTTCTATGAAAAAGATGATGCTGATCTTCTAGGTTTCTTTCAGCATGTACTATACTCTAATATTCTTAGCCACAGCGAAGTGATAGACGGGGCTGCCGCTAAGTCAAAATATGTATGCTCTACCAGAACCATTGTGATAGGCTGTCTGAATGGACAAACGGATTGTGAGCCGCTGAGCTACTCACAGATGGTTTGCGAATGGAAGGAAGGTGGGAACGGAGGCCCTCCTCATAAGAGTTTTGATCCGCTTGGTGACCCGTTTAGCGGTGGAGGTGGTGGAGGTGGAAGCAGTGATGACGGCCATGAATATCCTGATCCACCAGAAGATCCATGCGAGAAAAATAAACAGATCATTACCAACCCGGGGATACAGAATAAAATAAAAGATGTAAGAGAGAAAGCTGACAGTAATGGCAGATATGAGTTTGGGTTTAAGGTGAATGTAGATGGTACATCCACTGAAGTAACTCAGGGACCTGTAAAAGGAGAATGGGAGGTTGGAAGTTTAGCGGGGATTAAAGGTTTTTATCACTCACACCCGGATGTAGGAATCCAGATTTTTTCTCCTAATGATATACAATCATTTTTCAGAACTAGAGTGACTTCAGGAACCCCCTCTACAGTAAGTGATATTTTTATCGGAGTAATAGGCGCTAAACCATGCAGCTGCCCGGGTGGTAAAAAATATTTTCATTATATGATTCGGTATGAAGGTTCATTAGAGGATGCAGGGACGGTTACTTTTACAGATTATAATATGATAGATATTATAAAAGATTATCAAGAAAGAGAAAATAAATTAACGTCTATATTGCCTACTTCTCCGTATTCAGATGATGGAGGAGTATCACTTAATTATAAAGGTGTTGAAAAATTATTTTTTGATACATTAGATAGAATGAATATAGATAAAACAAAAATGGTATTGCAAAGAATAGAAAATGATGGAACTATTAATACAATTATGTTTAATAATAATGGAATTCCAACCGAAATTCCTTGTCCTAACTAAAAAATTATCAAAATGAAAACTTACTTGTCAAAAATTATATTATTAGCTACTATAACATTAACTTTTTCATGTAAAGCACAGCAGGTGTATCCTTTAAATACAGATTATGAGACAGTACCCAATAATTCATATTTAAAAGATCTTAATAGCGAACTGGAACGTTATATTGGGGTTTATAAAACTAATTATGGAGGAAATGAAATTACATTGTTTATCACAAAGGATAATCAAAGACTGATTAAAAGAGCAAATAAAAATTTCTATCGGGATATTTTGATAATAAGATATATGATAAAGAATTCGTTTGGTAATGTACTGCAAGATATTCAAAATATGACATTTCCAGATAATCAACCCTCACATCATTTTATTGAAAGTATTGCCACCAACCCCTTACAAAATACTGTAACATTTATTTATAGTGGAACTAATTGCGGGATAGGCTGGGGAAAGATTATATTGAAAAAACTTAATGATACACAGATATCTTGGATCTATAGGCCAAATGGTTCAGCCACTACTGATGAAAATTGCCCGGGAAATCCAGATAAAACGGTATATCTTCCGGATACGGAAAATTTAGTTTTTACCAAACAATAATGAAAGGATTTGTTTCCTTTTTAGGAGAATTACTTGCTATGGTTTCTCCCAGATACAGAAGATTTAATCTTTGCCCAATAACGAATAATGGTAGTAATTATAAAACGACCACAATAATTTAAGCAGAACTTAATTATGAAATCTTTATTATTTTTTTTTATTCTTTCATCTGCCTTATTACATGCTCAAATTATTAAAGATTCAATTTTAGGAAAACCTAAATTTGTAAAAGAGTTCGTCATTTTTCTAAATGATTCTGGACCATATACTTTTATAAAAGGGGATGATGAATATGGTCACTCAATCATTAAGACCCCTAGTAACCTAAGAAAAAGTATGAGGGATACGTGGTTTGAGACCTATTTTTGCAGATATATAAATAATGAAACCTATTATGATAAAAACAGAAATATTATAAAGGAAACATGGTATTACAAGTCGGGAGAAATTGTTGATGATTATGTTTATACGTTTGATCATTCAAACAGATTAATTACAGAAATATCTAAAAACAAATATTCCGAAAGAAGGTCTAAATACTGGTATGAGGAAAACAGTAAAACGGCAGCATTTAAAGAAAATTCTTATCAATGGAAAGATGAACCTGCAAGAAGATATTTGAATAAGACTGGAAACTATGAACCTTTAATTGTAACGAAGTTTGACACTCTTACAAAGAAAGACAGCATTTTTGCCGTAACGAATAATATTTGGAAAGCAACAGGAAAGGGATCTTTTATGAGAAGCACAGACTCTGTTTATCATAAGAGATTGAGTAGAATTAAAATTTATGATAACGAATACAGGGTTATTGAAGAAGATTTTTTCAACTATGAAGATAATCTTCAAAACAAAATATATTCCATGGGACAATTTCGATATCAATATGATGCATCTGGAAATATTGTAAAAAAAACGTTACTAAAAGAAGGAAAACCTTATTCATATAGTTTTTTTGAGAATGGAAAATTAATTAAAGAAGAAAAAGCTGAAAGTTCAGAATATACAGTTTATACTAAAAACCAAAAACAAGAAAGGAAAACAACATATTACAAAGGTGAAATTTTACATGATCAGATAATTGAGTATAAAGGCAATTATATAACCGGACTATTTTTTCTGGATAAATTAGGAAAGGAAGATCAAAAAAAGGAATCCAAAATAATACGTTTCAAGTATAAGTTTGATAAATATAAAAACTGGATAGAAATAATTAAAAATGTAGATGGAAAAGATTTATATAAGTGGGTCAGAAAAATTGAATATTATTAAAATCTAATATCTGCCTTTCTAAAATGAATAGTAACTGATCTGGATATTTTAATTTTAAACTATTGAAATCCTCAGAGCCAGCAGCCCGGTAATTCCCTGAAGATCCTCTACTTTCAGGAATTCTACATCGTGCTGAAGGATTCCCTTTTTCTGGAGCTTGGCGATGTATTCCAGATATTCTTTCTGGTTTTCCATGCCAAAATAAACGATGGTAATCTTTCCGGGACAGGTAATCCTTTCTGTAGAGTCTTTAACATGGGATTTGTCAAGACGTTTTTTAACAATTTCATAATAAGAATTGTAGGCACCGTCTACATCAAAGCGTTTTTCATCCATTCTGAAACGGATGTCTATTTTTTCGTTGTACACAAAGATCAGGGAGGCAATATCCAGTCGGATGGGAAGATCCATTTTAAATGTCTGGAATTCGCGTTCCATATTGCAGATGGTTTTCAGCTGCCAGTATCTTAATTTGTGAACGACTTTGGAGGAGTATTGAAGTTCCGGGGCAATATTGTGCCCGATGTACAGATTATGCTCCACACCATCCGATTTGAATCTTTCATAATAATGCGGAAAGATTTGCTGGGCTTTGATCTGACTTTCATCCAGCATATCTGCCAGTTTCCTGTTGAGCAGGGTAATGGAATCATCCAGCCTTTTCCGGTTGGCATAAAAGAGGTCGGTTTGTGGGAAGACCTGTAAAAAATAATCTTTGATCTTTGCTTTGATTTCTCTTGTTGATTTCACCTCTAGTTTGCCCTGCAGGTAAGGATGAATTTCTTCTCTCAAAATCCTTTGGAAACGTTGTTCCGTATCAGCTTTGATCTCGTTGTTCAGTTCATTTTCAAAAACATCCAGTGCCAGCAGGTATTTCTCTGAATCGGAATTAATCAGAGTGAAAATATCATGAAGGACCTCAATCTGTTGATTAAGGTCTTCCAGCATCAGGTTAAAACGTTTGTCTGAAGAAGAACGGATATCTGAAAACCCAAACAGAGGGGTGAGATTCTTAAAGGAGATCTGCTTCAGTGTATACATTTTCTTGGCCAGATAAGCATTGAAATATTTTTCGGCTTCGTTCCGGAATTTCCAGACTACGCTGTTATGGATGGAAGTATATTCACGTTGGATAATGGCTTCTATCTGATAGTTTTTTTCAAAGCTGAACCGGGTCAGGGAGAACAGGATCATATCCGTGAAAAACTCCATCTTTTTCAGCTTTAAGCCGTTGAAACTATTGGCATGATGAGACGTAAATTCCATGATGGCCAGAAGCTCATTGTCTTTCATGATGGGGATCACCATGAAGCTGTTGATATCGTTCTCCTTTAAAATACTGAAAGAGGGCAGCGCTTTTATATTTTCATCCAGATTGCCGACATTGGAGACGACAATTGGTTTTGAATTATGACTTAAATTGTTAAAAGTATTGATTCGTGTTTCTTCGTCAAAGGCATTGATCCAGAAATCAAGAATATGATTACTGAAAAGGCTTTCATAGATCGGAAGTTTCTCCAGTTTCTGGCCTTTCTGGTCGAAAAGCATTAATCCGAAGCTAAGGTCTGCCACATCAAAGTACGATTTGAAAATTTCTGTAAGGTTTTCATCAGGACTCAGGTCTTCCGGGTCGATCTCTATCATACTTGATTTAAGCTCGGATAATGCCACTTCCGAAGTACAGTCTACCAGCGATATAATGGTGAACCCTTTCAGAACCCATGACTGTGACGGGAAATACCTTTTCCAGAGCTTGAAATCATCGAGGTTTTCCAACAGCATATCCAACACGTCATCTTCAGGAATTTTTGCCGTTTCTGTAGGATAGATTTCTGTAAAATCTGAATTGACCGTAATCTTATAATGTTTCATGATTCCCTGTTTATTCGGGATATCATAGTAAAACGGGATAGTGCTCTTGATATCTTTTTTGAAATAGCTCTGAAGGATCAGGCAGCAGCAGAATACATAAAATTCATTGTCATCAATATTCCTGAGTTCTATTTCAAAATCTTTACCGGCATCTTTAAGAATACTTTTAAATCTCTCCGTGTAATTGAAGGTGATATTGGAAAGTGGAATACTGGCCGCTTTGATCTCGTTATGGGTGAGTCCGGTGGGGAAGAGGTCTGCCAGAAGCATTCTGATGAGGTCCTCATGTTTGTCCAGAAGAGAAACATCCTGAAAACCTTCTCTTAGTTCCTGAAAATTTTTAGTACTGTCGATCAGGGATTCAGCGTAATTGACACGATATTCCAGACGATCATTGTACCGAATATGTTCCAGTACATCCAAATATTTTTTGAATGAAATGTAAACCTGAAAGGGTGAGTCTTTTTTGTAAAGATTGGCCAAAAGCTGAAATTTAGAGTAAAGTTATGAAAAAAACGGAACTTCCAATTTGAAGGGATTAGCTAAAAATGAAGCCAGGAAAATGTTTTGTTTAATACTTTTAAATAGATCTCTGAAATCTGTAAAACATTATTTGTTTCTCCTTTTCTTTTTTAAAAAATCAACAGTTTTATGTACAAGATTAGGATAAAAGTCTAGTGTTCCGATCTTTAATTCTTTGGTTGCCGGAAAGAGGAATTTCATCACAGGAATGGAAAGCATCACGGCAAAAGGCAGTAAAAGTATTCCCGGGCCATTATTTTCTGCCGGATCTTTTTTTAGAAAAAGAACAAAAGCGGCAACAGATAAGGCTGCTAATAATGTGATAAGTATTTTCTTCATAAGATAATCAGCTTTTCAAATATAATGAATTTTAGACTGTTTTCTGATGAAAATGCCTATTGTTTTTCTTCAGAAACGCACAGTTTTGTAATTTCTGTTTTTCCGATAAGGGAATGGTCATATTTCAGGATTTCCGGTTCTTCCGGATCGAAGGTAATATCCTGAAGTTTTTTTGCAGCAGGGAAAAATTCCAGCCAGCCTACCGCATGATCTGCCATCATTTTTACGGATGAATCTTCGGAAATATCATTGGTTACATACAGTTCAACGGTGATTTTTTCAGATGTGACCTCTTCTATCCGGATTTTAACATCTTTGAAAGTTTTCAGAGCAGAAACATTGCTGGATTTCACCAAAGCTGCGATTAGTTCTTCGCACGATTTGAATGTGTCTTCTTTTTGAACAAGTGCTTTCTTTTGGGCAGGCTGGGCTTTAACAACAGTTGCTTTGGGTACTGAAGCTGTCTGCTCCTGTTTCTTTTCGCATGACAAAGAAAGAAAAGCTGCTACGGTGAAGATCAGAATTGTATAGATTTTCATTGAGGTTTGAAAAGGTTTAAAGGTCATAAGTTTTATTGTTTCTCAATCTTATATTCTTTCTGTTCCCCGACTATTGATTCCATAAGGCTTCCTTTAAGTATTAATTGATCTGTCTTTGTGATGGTCAGGGATTTTCCTGTGGATGGATCTTTTAATTTTAGCTCTTTGGGGGATTGGCTGAGCACTTCCAGATTTTTTTGAAGGATTTCAACATAAGAGTCAATGACAAAAATGGCTTTTTTATTGTGAATATCCAGTTTGATCTGGCCCCATGCCCGTGGATCGGCAGATTCATCTTTTAATCTCAGAACGTTCCAAAATATTTTCCGTTCCAGGTGAAAGAAGGGGTGGTTTGCTGTGAAACAGCTTTATCTGAATTGATTTCCTGCTGTTTTTCCGAAATCTGTTTTTCAGGAATAATTTTCTCTGCTTCAGAAATCGGAGCAGATTTCTGTTTGTTTTTGGAATCATTAGTTTCCTTGCAGGAAATGATAGATACCACCAGGAGAAATAATAGAGTTCTCAGTGTTCTTTTCATGGTTTTTAATTGCAGAGTTCAAGAATCAGGGGTGTTTTACCTCCGTTTTCACGGATCAGCAGAAAATCTTTTCCGGTAAATTCAAGACGTTTTGTTTTCGTATATATATCAGGAAATAGAGAATACATTTTATTTTTTATTGGTTGGATGTTTTACTGATTACGAAACGATAGCTGGAAGATGGCTTCATTGTATAAAGCTCCGTATCGTAATATTGATCGGTCAGAATGATTGGAATAATATTTTGTTTTCCGTTTTTAAATGTAATAAATTTATTGATTTCAACTGTATCTTCAACAGGTGCTACATCTAAAATGATTTTTTTTACCAGTTTTTCTTTATCAAAATAGTACAACCTGTATCCATAGATGCCGGATTCATCTTCTTCCTGAATTAAAAGTATGTTCTCATACCCATCAGTAAATATAAAAGGAGTAAGCACGTAGGCATCCGATACAATAAAATCAATTTCTTTATTGTTGATATACATTTTTTTTCCACCGATATTTTTAGATTCATCTAAATAACTCTTTAACTGTAGTGTTAATCTGTTTTTCTGATAAATTCCCTCAGCCTTGTTTATTGTATTCCATTTTTCGTAAATGAAATAGGCGTTATTCTGGCTTTCAGGTTGATCAGAATTTACTTTATTGATCTTTTTATCCTTTTTATTAGTATCGTTAACAGGCTTTATCGCATCAGAACCTGATGGTTGATGGGTTTCCGGCTTTGTTTCTTTGCAGGAAAATAAAATAGAAAGTCCGACTATAAAAAGTATTTGCGTCTTTATCATTTTAGTGACAGGGTTCAAGAATTAATGGGAGTTTACCGCCGTTTTCTTTTATGAGGAGAAAATCATTACCCACAAATTCTAGTTTTTGTTTTTTCATGTTATATAAACCAATCCATTGGAGTTCTGCTTTCCCATTTTTTTGTAGAATCAGTTTTCCAATAACCTTATCTTTGGAGATCTCCTCATCTACAATTTTTAGATATTCTTTATAATAGTTTTCCTGAGAAGATACACTTGCATATTTCAGAAGATATTCATTCTTATTGGACGATCTTTCTACCTTTAGATTGATGTAAATGGCATTGAAATCGTACAGGGATAGAAAACCTTCATTTTTATTGACACTCAGTTCTGTTAATTCATTCTGACAGATTACGGCCCACATTCCTTTTAAATCCGAGGGATAAGTTTTTGTTTCAATAATTGTTTTATTCCTATTATTGTTTGAATTTATTAAGTGTGCTGAACTATTTTTCTGTGTAGTATTATCTATAGGTTGAAAATTCCCCTTGAACTGATAAGAACCAATTTCTAATAAATATGAACTATTTTGTTCTGATAAAGTAGCTTTAGAGTCTACATATAATTGATGGATATCCTCATGGGTTTCAAAATAAAAATGACTATCCGAAAACGTTTTTTTTAATTGATCATATTTTAATATTTGAAATGTTAAATACTCTTCAGTAATTGACGGAAATAAAAAGATGAGGTTATTTTTATCATTGGCGAGAAGCTTAATTTCATCAATAGCATCTTTGGCTGCAATGTCATAAGAAAAATTGAAATCAGTATTAATTTTTTGACTATCAATTTCTAAAATTGAAGTTTCCTTTTCTAAATCTAAAGTTAAAAAGATGTTCTTCATTTCTGAAGTTTTTAACTCATAGGTTATATTTTCTGAGTTTTCTTTTATTTTAACTTTTTCAATTTTAACTTCTGAATAAATATTAGAAACAGTTCCTGTCTTTTTTATATCTATTTTAGGCACTTCTTTTTTACAGGAAGTGATATTGATGCCTATAATTAATAGGAATAACAAGGACAATACATTTTTTAGCAAATATTTACTATTCATTATTTTATAGCTCCATTATTTTATATTTCTTTTTTAAAACTCTTTTTTCAGTAGAGTTATTTCTTGTATATATATTAATATCAAAAGTTTCAGTAATAACAAAATCTTCAATGGTTTCTCCATCCATTTTTCCAATTTGTAATGAAGAAATAATCTTATTATTGTTGACAATTTTTAAAAAATAGCCTTCAATATCAGAATCGGTAAAAGCAAGAATTATGGGTTGTAAATTGTTAATTTTCGGAAGAAGAAAAAAGATAGATGGTTGCTCCTTGATACCATAGTTTTCAAGGATATCTTTATTCTCCAAAAAAGTGTAAGAAGGATACTTACCCTCACAATTCTTATTATCTTCGATACATGCTTTATAATAAGTATCAAAGTCAAATGGTAAAGTACAAAATTTGCTGTTGTTAGTAATATAAGTCTGTTTTGTTTTCGAAAATTTTGATATATCTACATTCTTATTTTTTAATAGAATCTTACTAAATTTTTTAAACTCTGCTTGAACATCAGGCATAAGATTTTGTAAAATATCATCATTTTTTCCTTCAAGGTTTACTTTTTCTATTTCACCTAAGCTATTATAAACAAAGTTATATTTCTCATAATATGTATCAGATGGTTTTTCATTAATATAGGTTTCAACTTTGAATTTTACATTTACTGTTTGCTTATCTTGTGAAACGGTTTCTGGTGTGTATGTCATCGCACAACCTGATCCACAGCTTAGTACAAAAGAATTATCATTTATATTATTAATAACAGACGAAACTTGATTTTCTTGTTTGGCTCGGATTATACTTTTATCTGAATCATTTTTCTTACAACTGATTGTTATAAAAAATAAGCAAAGAATTAATTGTGAAAATTTACTGGTTTGCATTTTTTGAATTTATTAAAGCAAATTGTACTTTAAGACAAGCATAAACTATGTAAAATATTATTTAGTCTTTTGTAAAGGCATTTCATTATTGCCAGGATTTATAAAATATATTGGACTTCCTGAGATAAAGTAATTATTGTCTGTTTTTTCAATATAAATAATTCCCATGTCACCAGCAGATTCGTCATAATTAATTTTGATTTTTTCATTATCAATTTGTTCAGCTTTTAAATTAGAATAGTTATTTTTTGTTCTGTCTTCCGTAACATGTACCATAACGTCTTCTAAAGAATTTATAGTGATATTGAAAATTGTTTTTATATTATCTTTATTTGTAGCCTCAAAGTAATAGGATCCTTTCCAAACATTAGTATTATTCTGAACTACAGTATTGTTTTCTTTTGTAAATAATTTTTGTTTTACCAAAAGTGTTTTTCCAGAAGTATTGATTTTGTATTGCTCCCATTTTTCAACACTTGCTCCGGATTCATCTTCTGCAATATCTAATAAATAAATATTGTCTTTATCAATATAATAATATTTTGTTTTTACAGTTAAAGCCTCGGAATAGTTGAAAGATTGATATACAATAATAGAATCTGACAGCGTTTTATTTTTCTCAATATATAATGTTGCTTGATAACTTAAATCTGCATTATTTGTACTTATAGGAGATGAGTTTTTAATGAATAACTCTATTCCCGAAGACAGTTTTCCAATATGGATCTTTTTATTGATAGAGTTTAGCTGGTCATAGTCAAATTTGATTTTTGATAATGCACATTTTGAATCATCTTCTTTAATCTGCTTTTCAGATCTATCAAAAAATGTAGTGCTTAGTTTACATGAAGAATCAATAGAATTCACAAAACTTAAATTAGAAATTAAAACGTCACCATTCCAAATTTTGCCAATAAAGAGCTCATTAGATATAGTTGTTTTTGATATGTTTTCCTGTGTTTTTTTACAGGAGAATAGGCATAGAATGGCAATTATATAAAATATTTGTTTCTTCATCATTTTAGTGACATAGTTCAAGAATTAACAGGAATTTACCGCCATTTTCTTTTATGAGGAGAAAATCGTTACCCACAAATTCTAGTTTTTGTTTTTTCATGTTGTATAAACCGATCCATTGGAGCTTTGCCTTCCGGATTATGGAGATAGGCTTTAATTTTGAAGGTGTATGTATACCTGTCTTGTTATTCTGATATAGTTTCATTTAAGTCAAGCTGTTTAAGAAGAATTTTTTTAGAAATTTCTTTTTTTATCCATTCTTCTTCTCCTGTTTTTGCACTCGTTCCTAAGGTTGCAATAAATATTTTTTCGATATAAAAGTCATTATTTTTAAAAAGAACAGGAATAACAACTTTTCTGAATATATTTTGATATTGATCAGTAAAACTCAAGATTAAATTGAAAGCTTGATTGTTTTTCGTTTTCGTTTTAATATCTATAAAATCACAAACAAAGTTTTTGTTAAAAAAAGATTTATTATTAGATTTTGCTTCAACATTATAACCTTCCGTTTTTTTCTCTACAATAATTATATCCTGATAATTATTGTTATTAAAATTTACTTTAAAGCTCTTAGTTTGGCCTAACTCATTTGAACCACTATTTGAAAGAGAAATTGTATCTTCTTCCATACTTTCTTTTGACTTTAAAAAGTATTTTTTACATTCTGGCAAGTCACAGCCTAAAAGCATTGTTGTTTTACCGTTAAAGAGTGATATATATGATCCTCCATTAATTTGTAAGTCATATTTTTTTCCTTTGTATGAATAATTACTTACATCAATATTACAGGGTGTAATCGGATATGAAAAATGCCATTCATTTTCGGTGATAGATGTAGCTAAACTCATTATTTTATCTACATCATCATTATTCAGAGACCATGCTTTATCTTTTTTATTTAATGTTTCTCCTGTTGAATATTGTCCTTTACATTTTGCAAAGTAAGTTGTCACTTGAGTCTTTTTATTTTCATTCTTATCCTGTCCCTTACAAGATAAGATAACTGACAATAATAAATATAAAATTGTAATATTTTTCATTATTTTAAATAATCTTTAATGGCATTATAAACAATCTGTCCTTCACCTGCTTCTTTTGCTGCTAAATGCTCATGACAATCAATTTTACTTGTATCTAAGTTATAGTAACTTAAAAGTGCGATGACAAGACATGCTACAGATTTTGCTTGTTCTTCAGTTAAGTTCTCCCAGCCTGCAACTGGATTTTGTCCCTTTAATCCTAATGTAGGTTTACCATTTTTATCTATTGCAAAACCAACTACTTCAATTCCTACGGATTTTGAATTCCATCCAGCACAATGCCAAGTCACTTTTGATAAATTAGCTGTTTGAATAATTACACCATCTTTCCCAACAATAAAATGTGTCCCATAATAATCTATACCTCCTTTTTTATTTTTTCTCCCACCTTTAAAAGCATTGATACAAGCTTGGGTTGTTCCACCGGCAGTTCTATGTAAGATTATTTTTTGAACACTTGTTTTTGGGTCTTTAAAAGTTCCATGTTCAATTACAGCAACATGATTTTTCATAACTCTTGAATGTTCTATAAAACCATTATTTACATTGAATGCTGTAGTACAAATACAGTCTTCTAAGTCACTTGGGCAAAGTTCATTCTTGCTTGATTTTTCCTTTTTATTTAGATTACAGCAGTTTTGAGGATATTGAAAAACTGTTTTTAATGCATTTATAGCATTAACCCGTTGATTATAGCCATTGATTGAGGATGATTTGGTTGCATTAGGCTTATTAACCATTCTGGAAGTATCAAAAACACTATCTTTATCAGCAAATGGATTAATATTTCCTTTATCATTATATTTCCAATACCATCCGCTTGACATGGCTGCTATTTCAATATTTGTAGAAACTAATTTAGGATTTTTTACAACATCATATCCGGAATTATCTTTAAATTTTTGATAATTTCCCTGTAATGTTAAATGAATAAACCCTCTACCTCTATATGGATCATAAGAATATTCTTGATTTATTTTCCCTTCTACACTTTTCATAAAAGCACCTGTTTCATGATAACATTGTCCTAAGAAGTGTATTTTTCTAATACAAGAAGTTATTTCATAATTTTCAAAAGTTTTGTTTAATACTTCAGCAAACTTTTCATATGATTTATCATTAAATTGTTCATGTCCACCTGTAAATAAATTGTCTTTGTTCCATTTATAGAAATTTTCTCCAGCTTCATCAAAGGTTGCTTTTCGCATTGCAATTACCATTTCTTTTAATTCCTTGGGATTAATTGCTCTATCACAAAAACATGTACAATTATCCGTCTTTTTTTCCAATTTCGGTTCTTTAATTACTGCGGGACTATTCCCTGGCGGGGGCGGAGCGGTAGGTCTTTGATCTTTTTTTATGGTGCCATTGCTTTCTCCCCAGTCCCAAAGCTCATTCCACCAGTCAATCACTTGGTGTGCTATGTCTTTTTCTTCTTTTTTAGACTTTGGTTTGTTCTCTGCAGGAGAGTCCTTAGCTTTGGACTGTTCTTTCGGAGAGACCGGTTTGGGGCTGGGTTTGCTACTCGGGAGATCAAGGATGATAGGATTTTTTACACTTTTATTCTCCGTAGCATGCTTTTTATGGGAATAGTATTCTACCGTTACATAAAACTCCAGTTCTTTAGGATCGGTTTCACCTTCCATAGCCTTCTTCATTAAGGCTTTGGTGAGCATAAATTCTACTCTGGCAATTCCGTTTTTTACTTTTTCTTTTTTGCTATCTATGGGTAAGTTTTTTGCATTATGACCTGAACCTTTGGCGTCATCTTCCCAAAGAGTAAATTGAAGATACTGGCCTTCCAGATTCATGCATTTGGCTTCTGCGACCAGTTTTTCCGTGAAGCTGAAAACAGTTCCGGGAGTATCGTCTATGTATTTTAATTCAACTTTATTGATTCTGGGAACATCGCTGGGTTGTGGCTGTATTTCCAGTGCCATTGGAGCTCTGCCTTCCGGATTATGAAGATAGGCCTCAATCCTGAAGGTATCTTTGTAAGCTGTTGTGTTAAAGGTAAAGCTGCTTACTCCTTTTTTCTTGATATTGGTAGGAACAAATTTCCCATTTACCTTTTTAAAAAGATGCCAGGTAACGAGTGCCGGATTTCTTTTCTCCAATGGAGTGGCAGGATACCATTCATCAATTTTATAAGTAACCCGTTCTCCTACTTTTGGTTTTGTATTTCCCGATATTTTATAAATTCCTTGTTTAGACATGGCCGAAAAGTTTTTGATTAGTAGGCGTCTGGTTCAGTGTCCTGCATTTCCTTCTGGAATTCCTTGAAATTCATGAAGGGATTGATATGATGCTGCTCCTGGGGATCTGCTTTTTTTACATTCTGCTGAGTCATCGCTGCGGTTTGTCCATGTTCCATGATGGTGATCTTTCCGCCTGTGGAGCACATAAGTTCTGAGACTTCAGTAACGCAGCTTTTGTCCATTACCTTTACTTTTTCATAGGTTTTCTGCCATTTTCCTGCGGGAGCGTAAGCGCAGGGAAGATACCCTCCAGATGAAGGTTTCAGTTTGCATCTTCCGAAACTTGGCCCCGAGGGATTGAACTGAAGATCATCTTCAGTTACGGCCAGATAATCGGCTTGACCTTTTTCATTATTCCAATAATGTTTCTGGTGAGAGGTTACTTTAAATTGTGGAAACTGATCGCCCTGATTACATTGAGCTTTTCCTTTCTGTATGACGAGATGTTTTCCGTCATGTGGTGATGCGGATCCGGACATATTTTGCGTTTTTATTGGTGTTGTTTCAAAGATAGTAAATTATTTTAATTGCTTTTCCAGTGTAAATACTTCTTTTTCAGTTATATTTCCGATCTGGATTTCAAAATTTCCGGTGATTTTCTGAACTTCCAGATCAGTCCGATTGATATAATATTCCGCTTCATGGTGGCAGGCTACGGAATATCCATTAAAAGGTGATGATTCCTGATATTCATGGTTTTTGTCATAAAGCTGATCAAGGTTTCTGTAATCACAGGAAGTTCCTTTCTGAACGATTTTCAGTATTTCATTATCGGTTGTATCCGGTTCTCTGGGTAAAATCCGGTTATACAGTTCGAAACGGATTGGGGAAGCATTGGTCAGCCATGGAAGAAACTCATGGTAAATACCGGAATCTGTCCAGCTTTCATATTGAACGTTATAAAATGAACCGAACAGAAATTGCATGGGCAATGTATTTCGGATACCTGTCAAAATTTGTTTCTTACTTTCAGCTTTCTTTTTTAACTGATTGATATAAGAGGCGGACCATTCATCAGTAAAGTATTTTTTTAAGGCCTCGAGCTCGTTTTTAAGAACTGTTTCCGGATGATGGAATGCTGCCTCTGTAATTTCTCCTGCTTCATTAATTCTGATTTCTAAAGGAAAAATAATTGCTGCACAGGCTTTGGCTAAGCTGGAAATTTTACTGTCTGATTCGTAGCCGTCTTTCATGGAACCAAATTGCTGGACTGAAAAAAGATGCTGGTCTTTTTCATGTCTCAGATACTTCAGTTCTGTCTGGTACAGATAATTGGACAACAGGGTATTATCCTGATATTTCTGATGTCTGACTGTATAGCTGCCCTCCATCAAAGGAATTTTAAATGGGATTTTCCCGTGTGGCGGATGATAATAGAGGCTGTCACCGTTTTCATTGATCTTTTTATTGAGCTTTTTTATTTCATCACCAAAGGGAATATGGAGAAGAGTACCGGTTTTCAGTTTTACAGGATCTACAAGCCGATCATACAATGCACAATGGGTATTATGAAAATCTTTGATATATTTCGGGTTCTCTACTTTCAGATCAGAAGCAATCTTCTCTAAGGTATCGCCCGGAAGTGTCATGTAGGTGATCATGTGATAATGTGTTTTTAATGATTAATAAGTTGACCGTTATAGTTCTAGACAACGGGATTTATTTATCAGAATGTAATTTATAAAAAATTCCATAAAAAAAACTTCCAAATCATGTGAAAGGTTTATTAATAAAGCAATTATCCCTGAAAACAGGGAGTAATTTTATACATTGAATCTATTTATCTGGGAAGAAATTTTCTTTATTTTGATTTATTTGCAATAGTAATTTTCATCTTCCACTTAAAAAAACGAATCAAGATAAAAACGAATTGATACAAAAAAACCTCTCAGTTGCCTGAAAGGTTTTGTGTTATATGTTTAATATTCGCTTATAATCCAAACTGCTTTGCAAACAGATCCGGGAAAACTCCCAGGAGGATAATGGATACAATAACGAATACCGCTACAATATTATAAGTAACTGTTACTTTTTCTGAAGACTTGAATGTTGATTCTTTAAAGAAGAACATCGCAATGATCATTCTTAAATAGTAAGCAATGGAAAGGGCGGACCCCAAAACAGCTACCAACACTAAGAAAACTCCGTGCTTTGAATTCATCGCCTGGGAGAATAAAGCAAATTTACCCATGAAACCTGCAGTTAAAGGAACTCCGGCCATTGAAAGCATAGAGATTGCTGCTGCTATTGCCAGTAAAGGCTCAGTTTTAGCAAGACCCTTGAATGCTCCGAATGAAGTTTCTCTTTTCAGTTTTTCTACCCAGATCAGGCACATGAAAACTCCTACTGTAGATAGTGAATAAGCAAATAAATAAAATGCTAAGTTATAAGTAGAAAGGCTTGTCATACCGAAGAATACCAATCCGATATATCCTGCATGGGAAACAGAAGAGTAAGCAAGCATTCTTTTTGCGTTCGTTTGTGCAAGACCCATAACGTTGGCCAAAAGTAAGGTGATGATTAAGAATACCCCCAATACATTGATCCAGTCCTGGGTAACTCCTGCAAAACCAATCGTCATTAATCTGAACAGAGCAAAGAATCCGGAGATTTTCACCACACTCGCCATAAAGGCTGTAATCAGGGAAGGGGCACCTACATATACGTCAGGGCTCCACATATGGAAAGGGGCTAAAGCTACTTTGAATGCCAGTGCACAAAGGATAAGCAATACCCCTAGGATGAACATAACATTTGTAGTGTTGGCCAATCCGAATTCATGGATCTTATATAAATCAAAACTTCCGGCACTTCCGTAGATGAATGCAATACCGAACAGTAAAAAACCTGTTGCGAATGCACCCATTAAGAAATACTTAATTGAAGCTTCGTTGGATCTTAAATCAGTTTTGTTGGCTCCGGCCATTACATATAATGGGATAGAAAGAATTTCAACACCTAAGAACATGGTTACTAAGTTCTGGTATCCGAAAAGAACAATTCCTCCAACTAATGCAAAAAGCATCAGGGCATATAATTCCGACTGGTGGCTTCTGTGGTTGCTGAATGCAAAACCTCCGAGAAAGAATAACAATAAGGTGGTTACAATTGATATTTTAGTGAACAAAGCTGTATTAGCCGTATATTCATACATATGTCTGTACTTTTCGAAGAAAGCACATTCTGGCATGAAACTTACGTACAATGCGATGATCAATCCCAAAATCCCAATGTATCTTGCGAATTTTCCCTGTTCAAAAACTCCCGAAAATAACGCAACAACTGCCGTTAGGAAAACAATAATTAAAACACTCATAATATAGATTTGAGAGGCGAGATTTAAGTTTAAAGGCTTAAAAGTTTAGAGTTTCCGGTTCAGAACCTTCCGTCTCTTATCTCTTTGTCTTTTACCTTTAGTCTTCTCTGATCTCTTATTTTTTAATTTTTAAATCTTTTAATTTTTTTAGTTAGCCATCGCTGTGTAGATAAACTTCACCGAACTGCCTACCATATCGATCACCGGCTGTGGATAAATACCCAATAGGATCACGAAAACCGCTAAACTTGCCAATACAGAGAATTCTACACCGGAAAGATCTTTTGCTGTGCTTAGAACTGCTTCATCACCTTCACCGAACATTGCTTTTCCGTAGAATCTCAACAGGTATACCGCACAAAGAATTATCGTAAGACCTGCAATCACTGCCGCCAATCCGTTGAAATCATATACTGCTTTTAACAGGATAAATTCTCCGATGAATCCATTGGTCAACGGAACTCCCATTGATCCCAGGATAATGATCAGGAATAACACGGCAAATTTTGGAGCTACTTTTGCTAAGCCTCCCATTTGTCTGATATCTCTTGACTTAAATCTCTTATATAAAATATCACAACAGTAAAACAATCCTACTACGTTGATACCGTGAGCAAAAGTTTGAACCAAAGCACCTTCAGCACCTTCAATATTGAATGTTCCTCTTAGAGTAATCACTGCTGAAGCGAAGATTCCCGCTACCATTAATCCAACGTGAGAGAAAGAAGAATAAGCAATAATTCTCTTCATATCGGTCTGGATGATCGCGATAAGTGCACCGTGAACAATTCCCACAATAGCAAGGATGATTACAATCTGTCCTGAGATTCCTGCAATTGGAAGTGGAGTGATTGGAAGTAAATAACGCATTACCCCGTACACCGCCATCTTAAGCATGATCCCTGATAACAACATCGATCCCTGAGTAGGAGAGTAGGTATAGGTATCAGGCTGCCAGGTATGGAAAGGGAATACCGGTAATTTCACTGCGAAGGCAAAGAAAATGAACCAGAATACCACCGTCTGCTGTGTTTCGTTAAGCTGAGCATTATACAGGTCTGTAAGTTCGAATGATGCAGAGTGGTTGTACACATAGATCAATCCTGCCAGCATGAATAATGAACCAACGAATGTATAAACGAAGAATTTCGTAGTGAATTCAAATCTTTTATTTTCCTGACCCCAAAGTCCGGCAATGAACCAGATCGGAATTAAGGTTACCTCCCAGAAAATGTAGAACAATAGTCCGTCTAAAGAAGTGAACACTCCTACAAGACCAAACTGCATTAACAGAATCAGACCGTAGAATGTATTTCTGTAGTTTACATTTTCATTGAAAGATGATAAAATAATGATTGGCGCTAAAATGTTCGTCAATAATAAAAGCAGCATGCTCATTCCGTCAATTCCGAAATGCAGAGTGCTTTTTATGAATTGAGACCACGGGTAATTGATTTCATGCTGCAATACACTGTCTACGGTTGGATTAAAATCGAAATCCGAAATAATGTAGAATGTTACAAGCATCTGGATCAATGCAATTCCCAGCGCCAAATATTTGCTGGAATTATTCTTCCAGGCAAAAACTAATCCCGAACCTACAAGAGGTAATAGTAATAATGTTAATAATAAACCAGACATTATTGTAATATAAAGTTAACAATCAGTATAATTCCCACAGCTAAAGACATGATAAGGATATAAGTCTCTACATTTCCGTTCTGGATGCGCTTCATTGCTTTTCCGCTGTCTTCAGCGCCTTCGCCTACGAAGTCTACAAAACGGTCTAAGATCCCTTTATCAAACATCTTTCCTCCGCGTCCTAATCCTTCAACAGTTTTTACAATCAATGCATTGTAAAGTTCGTCTACATATAGTTTTTTAGCAGAAAGCTTTTCCCATCCGGTATAGCTTTCTTCTGCAAGAGCCATTTTTTTCTTTTTCACGTAGGTGTTTCTTACGATAAACCATACAGAGAAGAACATTAGTACTGTTGCTGCTAATAAGATCATTTCAGTATTGAAAGGTACTCCGGAAAGAGTAGCTTCCATCTGCTTGTAGCTTTGCTCGGTAAGAACCGGTTTAAGCCATTCCATCAGCTTGGCATAATGTCCGTGACCGATGAAGTGTGGAAGGTTAATGAAACCTCCAAGTACAGAAAGGATAGCCAATACGATCAATGGTAATGTCATATTAGACGGGCTTTCATGTAAGTGGTGTTTTTGCTCTTCAGTACCTCTGAATTCTCCGTGGAAAGTCAGATAGTACAGTCTGAACATATACGTTGCTGTCATAGCTGCTAAAACAAATAAGATTACCCAGTACATCGGGTTTTTAGCGAAAGCAGCGACTAAAATTTCGTCTTTGGAGATCATCCCTGATAATAAAGGGAAACCTGAAATGGCTAATGTTCCGATAAGGAAAGTAGCGTGGGTAAGAGGAATGTATTTTTTTAGACCTCCCATGAAACGCATATCCTGTTCGTTGCTCATCGCGTGGATCACAGAACCTGCTCCTAAGAACAATAAAGCCTTAAAGAACGCGTGCGTCATTACGTGGAACATCGCTGTGGTATAAGCTCCAAGACCTAAAGCAATGAACATAAATCCAAGCTGTGAAACGGTAGAGTAGGCCAATACTTTTTTGATGTCGTTCTGACGAAGGGCATAGAAACCAGCCAAAGCAGCCGTTAAAAATCCGATGAATAAAATTCCTCCCTGTACTGTAGGGGCTAACGTAAATAAGAAGTTAGATCTCACTACTAAATAGATACCTGCCGTAACCATCGTTGCCGCGTGGATTAATGCAGATACAGGAGTTGGTCCGGCCATCGCGTCCGGTAACCATGTATATAAAGGAACCTGAGCCGATTTACCGGTTGCACCGATGAATAAACTCGCTGTAATAAAGATAATTACTGTTCCGTCCAATTCAAATTTTGAAGAATTCTGAGCTACCGTAAGATAATCTACAGCATTCGTCTGAGAAGCAATCATAAAGATACCGATCAGTAACGCAAGGTCACCAATTCTGTTCATGATGAAAGCTTTTCTTGCCGCTTTACCGTATTCCTCGTTGGTATACCAGAATCCGATCAGTAGATAAGAACAAAGACCTACACCTTCCCATCCAATGAAAAGAATAAGGTAGTTGCTTCCCATTACCAAAAGTAACATAGAGAAAATGAAAAGATTCAGATAAGTAAAGAACTTATAGAATCCTTTATCGTGGCTCATATATCCGATAGAGTATAAGTGGATCAGGGAACCGATACCTGTAATGATCATGACCATCATTAAAGAAAGCTGATCGATCTGGAATCCGAAATTAATCTGAACCCCGTTTACTCTGAACCATTCAAAAGCTCTTACGATTACCGGCTGGCTTTCAGAATTGAAATTCATGAAAAGACTTACAGCAATACAGAATGATCCGAAAACCATGGCTGTTGCCAAAGAACCCACCACTATTTTCGGAAGATTTTTCCCGAATAAACCGTTAATAAGAAACCCTAAAAGTGGTAAAAGTACTATTGCATACACTAAATTTTCCATTCCTTATCCTCTTAATTTATTAAATATACTTACATCTACAGAACGGGTATTTCTATACAGCATAGCAATAATTGCAAGACCTACCGCAACTTCTGCAGCAGCCACTACCATAATGAAGAAAACTAAAAGCTGTCCGTCTCCGTTTCCTTTATACGCTGAAAAAGCAGCCAATAAAAGGTTTACAGAATTCAGCATAAGCTCTACACAGCCCAAAATAACAATAGCATTTTTTCTCAAAAGTACTCCAAGCACTCCCAGACAGAATAATACTGAACAAAGAATGATGAAATAATTCAGAGGGATGCTTTGTATAAATGTATTTACTTCTCCCATAATTTTATAAATCTTTTTTACCGATTAATACCGCACCTACAATACCTGCCAAAATCAGGATAGAAGCAAGTTCAAACGGTAAAACATATTCATTAAACAAAAGTCTGCCCAGATTTTTCGTAAGACCAACCCCTTTATCTACATTTTCCAGTACAATGTGGTTGTCGCTTACTCCTCTGAATACACCTAAAACTCCAATTAACAGAAGACCTGCCGTAAAAACTCCAACAAATTTTAAAGTATTGTTCTTCTTACTTTCGTCTTGCTTATTAAGGTTAAGCATCATCAGGATATAAAGGAATAATACCATGATGGCACCGGCGTATACTATAATCTGAATGATTGCCAGGAACTGTGCATTAAGAAGAATGTACATTCCCGCAATGGAAAACATCGTAACAATTAATGATAGAATAGCATAGAGAGGATTTCTTGCAAACACGAAATACACCGCACTTGCCACTGCTAAAAACGCCACCAAGAAAAATAAAAACTGATCCATTATTTTACCGCATTTTTTTGTTTCTCGGATTGTCTGGTCGTGATGTCAATCCTTTCATTTATTTTTTCAACTAATTTATCTTTTCCGTAAATGAAAGAACCTCTGTTGGTTTCCACATCCACCAATCTGTCGGTAAGATAGATGGCAGATTTCGGACAAGCTTCTTCACACATACCGCAGAAGATACATCTCAGCATATTGATTTCATATACTGAAGCATATTTCTCTTCTCTGTAAAGACCTTTTTCTTCTTTTGTTCTTTCTGCAGCAGTCATGGTAATGGCTTCTGCAGGACAGGCTACGGCACAAAGTCCACAGGCTGTACATCTTTCTCTGCCTTCCTCGTCTCTTTTCAGAACGTGCTGGCCTCTCCAGATGGAAGCTCTCGGTTTCTTTACTTCCGGATACGAATATACTGCGGGAGCACCTTTTATCACGGTTCTTACAGCATGCTTAAATGTAATCCCCATTCCTGTAAAGATCGCAGGAAGGTAGATTTTTTCAGCAAGGGTCATTTCTTTATTGGAAACAACTTTTGATCTGTTAGTTAATTTCATTATATAATTTGAAATTTGAAGTTTGAGATTTGAAATGTATTGAAAATTTTATCTCTCAAACCCTTAATTATTAATTATTATTTCTTTTAAATTTATTTCCGTTGTGTTCTGTCATTTTCAGATAACTGATAAATCCTGACAGTTTTTTAGACAAAGATATTGTTTGGCTTTTTAAAAAATTAAAAACTTCTTCATCTAAATAATTTCGGTCAAAAGCTCTGATCAATTGAGAACGAACTTCTCCTGCAGAACCTTTAGACATGGTAAGAAAGTTTATCAATTCTTTATTACCTTCTCTTTCAAACCCTTCGGCTATATTATCCATAATTGATGCAGATGATCTGTCAATCTGGTTTTTATCATGGTTTAGAAATTTTGGATTCAACAAACATTCTTTCTGAATCAATTGGCAAAGACTTCTTGACTGCTGCCATATTTCCAAATCTTCAAAATTATTTATCGTTGCCATATTTGATATTTGAAATTATTACTCTTAAAATTACTAATTTAAAGTCATTTCGCTGAATCTCAAATTTCAAACATCAAATCTCAAATTTACTGGAACGCTAAAATTACAGCACCTGTAACTAATAGGTTCACTAATGCCATAGGAATAAGAGTTTTCCATCCTAAGTGCATTAACTGGTCATATCTGAATCTAGGAAGCGTCCATCTGATCCACATGAAGATCAGGATTCCGATTACTGTTTTCGTTAAGAAAGCAACAATACTTAAGATTCCTGCAGCGTTTTCTCCCCAGTTCTGAGTTACCCATTCAATTCCAGGGTAGTTGTAACCTCCGAAGAAAAGAACAACCATGAATGCATTGGAAATAAACATGTTCACGTATTCACCGAACATATAAAGTCCCAGCTTCATGGAAGAGTATTCCGTAGAGTATCCTGTTACCAATTCAGATTCACATTCAGGTAAATCGAAAGGGTGTCTGTTGGTTTCTGCCAAAGCAGCTACAAAGAAAACAAGGAAGGCAATAGGCTGATAGAAAATATTCCAGTTCATTCCGGAACCCCAGGGAATAATTCCCCATAATTTTCCACCAGTCTGGCTTTCTGTAATTTCTTTTAAATCTAAACTTCCTGTCATCATAATGATAGAAAGAAGGGCTAATCCCATCGCCAATTCATAAGAAATCATCTGTGAAGAAGCACGGATAGCACCCAGTAGTGAGTATTTGTTGTTCGAAGCCCAACCTCCGATCATAATTCCGTATACCCCGATAGAAGCCATTCCGATAATGAAAAGAACTCCCACGTCAATATTCGCAACCTGAAGATCAAAAGAAGTACCTGCAATATTTAAACTTTTACCCCAAGGAATAACCGCCCCAGTGATTAATGAAATAAACATTACTAAAGCTGGTCCCAATACGAAAAGAAATTTTTCAGCATTGGCAGGCGTAAAGTCTTCTTTAAAGAAGAATTTTCCACCGTCAGCAAGAGGCTGCAGCAATCCGAAAGGTCCTGCTCTGTTAGGACCAATTCTATCCTGCATAATAGAGGCCACTTTTCTTTCCGCCCAGGTAGAGTAGGCTGCAATCGTCAACGATAGCAGGAAAAGCGCTAGTACAAGTATAAGTTTAAATGTTAGTAAATCCATTCTGAATTTTAGATTTTAGATTTTAAATTATAGATTAATGAATTCATTTATAATTTAAAATTTATAATTTTTATAAATTTTCGTCTTTTTCGCTGATTTCTTTCGCCATTGGGTTATCCAGAACTCTCAGCTCATCTTTAGGCTTTTCATAGTGGTTCAATGAAATAACAGAATGTCTGTCGATATGTCTTGGCCCCTCAATGTTCCAATCTGATAAAGCTTTTCTTTCGAAACGACAGGTATCGCAGATGAATTCTTCAACTTCACCCCACTGGTCTTTTCTGGCTGTTACTCTAACGATTTCGTCACCTTTCATCCAAACTACAGCTTTTCCTGAGCACTTATCACATTTACATGAAGCATTCATTGGTTTTGTAAACCATACTCTGCTGGCAAAACGGGCTGTTCTGTCTGTTAACGCTCCAACCGGGCACACGTCGATAACGTTTCCGATGAAGTCATTATCCAAAGCTTTATTTAAATAGGTTGAAATTTCAGCGTGATCTCCTCTGAAAAGAATTCCGTGTTCTCTTGAATCGGTAAGCTGATTAGCGGTAAGAACGCATCTTGCACAAAGAATGCAGCGGTTCATATTCAATTTGATGTTCGGACCAAGGTCGTCAGCTTCGTAGGTGTTTCTTTCGAACTCGGTTCTTGTGTTCTCTACACCATGCTCATATCCTAAATCCTGAAGGTGACATTCTCCGGCCTGGTCGCAGATAGGGCAGTCCAGCGGGTGGTTTACCAATAGGAATTCGGTTACTGCTTTTCTTCCTTCCTGAGCCTTTTCGGAGGTAAGGTTTTTCACTTCCATTCCGTCCATTACATTGGTTCTGCAGCTGGCAACCAATTTAGGCATTGGGCGCGGATCTGCTTCAGATCCTTTAGAAACTTCCACAAGGCAGGTTCTGCATCTTCCTCCACTGGTTTCCAATTTGCTGTAGTAGCACATTGCAGGAGGTACAGATTTTCCGCCGATTTGTCTTGCAGCTTCCAGAATAGAAGTTCCAGGCAGTACTTCGGTGGTCTGTCCGTCTATCGTTATTTTGAATTTTTTAACCTCTTCGCTCATATTCTATGCTTTTCGCTTATGCTTTTAGGGCGTTAAGCTCTATTTTAATTATACTTCTTCGTGTTAAATGTATATCCTACTCCTGCAAGAACCTGTCCGAAAACAAAGTCCTGTCTTGCTTTATCAGGTTTATTATTTAATGTAGTTTTAATATCCCACATATTAATATATCCTGCTTTGGCTTCTGCTCTGATCATCCAGTTTTTCCAGAAAACCAGGTTAAGACTGGATCTTAAATCGGCTCCCATACCTGCAACGTGAAAACGGTCACTTCTTTCATTTCCAAAAAGCTTTATATTACTTTTCGGGAACATCACTCCGAGCCCGGCTCCGTAAGACCATACCAGATCTATATTTTTCTTATGAATAAGGTTTTTATATTTTTCTAAACCTAAATTCTCATAATTAAGTCCATCTGTATGTTCAAAGGTAAGAAACTGAGAGTCTGATAAGTCCACTTGTCCGTTCTGTACCATTCCTGCATATTTGGGATCTGAAATAGTTCCTGAAAAATCAACCGTCTGGTTCTGTTTCATTACATATTTCATGTGGTCTATTCCTAAAACAAGAGCCAGATCATCTTTTATAAAATATCCGAGTCTGAAATTATACTGGGTTACAGTAAACCAGCTTGGATCAATATAAACGATTCCGAACTTGGTAGGTTTATCCCTTGCCTGCACATTATTCAGCTGAAAATCATAACCGTTTCCTGAAAAATGGATATCAGAATTACTGAAAGCTCCTCTGTTCCAACCGTAGAAAACGAAAACCTGACCTTTTTTGCTCAATGGTAGAGGCTTTTCTTTCTTTTCAGCTTTATATGGAGTTACCTCCAATTTATATTCTTTGTCTAATGTATCTTTTTTTATTTGCCCAAAAGCAAAACCTGACATCATTAAGCCGACAACTAATAACTTCTTCATTTTTTTAGCTACGCATTTTTTTCAACAGCCGGAATAGGATCTGCATAATTTGCCAATCCATAGTTTTGTGTCTGAGCCAATTCAGGGTTTTTCACATGCCATTCAAATTCATCTCTGAAGTGACGAATCGCCGCTGCAACCGGCCATGCTGCTGCATCACCTAACGGACATATCGTATTTCCTTCAATTTTTCTCTGGATATCCCAAAGAAGGTCGATGTCTTCCATTTTTCCTTCTCCTTTTTCTATCTTCTTCAGAATTTTGTGCATCCATCCTGTTCCTTCACGGCAAGGTGTACATTGTCCACAGCTTTCGTGATGATAAAATCTCGCTAACGTCATGGTATGTTCTACCACACACTGGTCTTCATCTAAAACAATAAAACCTCCTGAACCCATCATGGTTCCGGTAGCGAAACCACCGTCTGCCAATGACTCGTAGTTCATGTATCTTGGTTCTCCGTTTACCGTTCTCAGTAATAAGTTAGCCGGAACAATCGGAACGGAACTTCCTCCAGGAATACAGGCTTTTAATCTTTTCCCGTCTTTAATTCCGCCACAGTATTCATCAGAGTAAATGAATTCTTCTACCGTGATCGTCATATCAATTTCATACACTCCCGGTTTGTTAATGTTTCCACAGGCAGAAATTAATTTTGTCCCTGTAGATCTTCCTACCCCGATTTTAGCGTATTCAGCACCTGTAATATCAATAATAGGAACGATAGCCGCAATAGATTCTACGTTATTTACTACCGTTGGTCTTTCCCAAAGTCCCTTTACAGCCGGGAAAGGAGGTTTCAGTCTTGGATTTCCTCTTTTTCCTTCAAGGGATTCAAGCAATGCGGTTTCTTCACCACAGATGTAAGCTCCTCCTCCTCTCTGAACGTAGATTTCAAGATCGAATCCTGTTCCTAAAATATTTTTACCTAAGAATCCTGCTGCTTTGGCTTCTTCAATCGCTTCTTCTAAAATATCAGGAATCCATGAATATTCCCCACGGATGTAGATATAAGAAACGTTTGAGCCTAAACAGTAAGATGAAATAAGCATTCCTTCAATCAAAAGGTGAGGAAGGAATTCCATCAAATATCTGTCCTTGAATGTTCCGGGCTCAGATTCATCTGCGTTCACCACAAGGTGTCTTGGAACGCCTTCTGGTTTTGCCAGAAAGCTCCATTTCATTCCTGTTGGGAACCCGGCTCCACCACGTCCTCTCAATCCTGAAGTTTTTACTTCTTCAAGAATTTCATCAGGAGTCATTTTCAAGGCCTTTTCAGCTGCTGTGTACCCTCCCTGCTTACGGTAAGTTTCAAAGTAGCGGATGCCTTCTATATGTGCGTCTTTAAGTAAAAGTTTTTTACTCATTGTTATTTGCTTATTGCAATTGGCTTTTGGCTTCTTGCATTAATTATTATTAAACGTTAAGTGAATAATTTAAAATCTAAAAATTAGAATTTAAAATTTCTATTAGTCTAAAGCAATCTGTCCCTGTCTGCAAAGATCAAGGATTTCGTCTACTTTTTCTATCGTTAAATTTTCATGAAAGAATTTTCCAAGCTGCAGCATTGGTGCATATCCGCATGCTCCAAGACATTCTGCCGGTTTCAGGGTGAACATCCCGTCTTCAGTAGTTTCACCGTCTTTGATGTTCAGTTTGGTTCTGATATGGTCCAGAATTTTTTCGCTTCCACATACCATGCAAGGTCCTGTACGGCATACTTCCAATACATATTTTCCTACCGGTTTCATGTTGAACATCGTATAGAAAGTAGCCACTTCATATACTTCAATCGGCTTGATACTTAGTAATCCGGCAACATAATCCATTACAGGAACGTCCAGCCATCCTCCGAATTCTTTCTGTGCTAAATGCAGAACAGGAAGAAGAGCAGATTTTTGTCTTCCTTCAGGATATCTTGCGATAATTTTGTGTACCTGTGCTAAACTTTCCGGTTTAAAAGCTATTGTTTCGCTCATTTTTTATCTAAGATTTCAGATGTCAGATTTCAGACATCAGATTTTAAATTTATATGTAAAGCTAAGTGTCTAGCATCTGAAAATCAGATATCTGACATCTTATTTTTTATGCGTCTAATTCTCCCGCAATAATATTCATACTACACATCGTTACAATGGCATCTGAAATTACAGAGCCAGTAATCATTTCAGGATATGCCTGATAGTAGATAAAACAAGGTCTTCTGAAGTGAAGTCGGTAAGGGCTTCTTCCTCCGTCACTCACTAAATAGAAACCTAACTCTCCGTTTCCACCTTCTACAGCATGGTAAACTTCTCCTTTTGGTACATCTGTTTCTCCCATGACAATTTTGAAGTGGTAGATCAGTGCTTCCATTTTCTGATATACATCTGCCTTTTCAGGAAGATAGAAGTCCGGAACGTCTGCGTGGAACGGACCTTCCGGAAGGTTTTCGTATGCTTGTTTGATAATTTTAAGGGATTCCCAGATTTCCTGCTGACGAACCATGAAACGGTCGTAAGTATCTCCTGAAGTTCCTACAGGAATAATGAAGTCGAAATCTTCGTAGGAAGAATAAGGCTGTGCAACTCTTACATCGTAGTCTACACCTGCTGCACGTAGGTTAGGACCTGTGAATCCGTAGCTTAATGCTCTTTCTGCAGAGATCGCTCCGGCACCAATCGTTCTGTCCATAAAAATTCTGTTTCTTTCTAATAAAGTACAGAATTCTTTAAATCTTGGCGGGAAGGTTTTTAAGAAGTCTTGTAATAACTCATGGAATTTCGGGGTGAAATCTCTTTCAAAACCTCCAATTCTTCCCATATTGGTGGTCATTCTGGCACCGCAGATCTGTTCGTACATATCGTAGATACGCTCTCTTTCGATGAACATATAGGTAAGACCTGTGATGGCTCCTGAATCCATTCCGGTTACCCCGTTACAGATCAGGTGGTCGCCGATTCTTGCAAGCTCCATCAGAATAACACGCATATAGTCTACACGTTTAGGAACTTTTATACCGATCAGCTTTTCTACTGTCATATGCCATCCTAAGTTGTTAATAGGGGCAGAACAGTAATTCATACGGTCAGTAAGGGTAGTGATCTGAGAATAATTTCTTCTTTCGGAAATTTTTTCAAAGGCTCTGTGGATGTATCCTACGGTTTGTTCTGCGTGAAGGATTCTTTCACCATCCATGGTAAGGATATTCTGAAAGATCCCGTGAGTAGCAGGGTGGGTAGGTCCTAAATTGAGGGTATACAGCTGCCCGTCAATCTGTTCCTTACTTTCGTACTGGTTGAGTATATTAGATAATGAGTTATCTTTCATAATTTAAATGCTTTAGGCTATAGGCTTTAGGCTTTAAGCTTACCGCTTATTGCTTACTGCTTATTGCATTATTTTTATCTTCCGAACATACTGTCATTCTTATCCGTTCTGGTTCCGTCTTCAAGGCGGTATTCCTTCAGCATCGGATGGTATCCTAGATCTTCCATATTCAGGATTGGTCTCAGGTCAGGATGTCCTTTAAATTTAATTCCGTAGAAATCGTAAGTTTCTCTTTCCATCCAATTGGCTCCGGCATACAGCTCTACCAATGAATCTACTTCAATATTTTCTCTTGACATGAAAATTTTCAGACGAAGCCTGAAATTGGTCATCATATTCTGAAGATGATACACCACGCCAATCTCTTTTTCAGGAAATTCAGGATAGTGGATTCCACAGATATCGGTAAGGAATTTTATTTCTAATGATGAATCTCTCAGGTAATGAACGATTTTTTTGATGTCTTCTTTCTTTACTTCAATCGTCAACATTTCATAAGGTTCTGAACTTGAAATTACAGACTCCGGAAATTCTCTAGTGATTGCTTCTAATACAAATTCGTTTGTCATTTCCGTTTAGTTGCTTATGTTGTAAGAATCCAATAATTTCTGATATTCTGGCATATCTCTTCTTCTGATGCTTTCGCTTTCAGCAAGAGCCTGTACCTGCATTACCCCTTCAATGATCTGCTCCGGTCTTGGAGGACACCCCGGAACATATACGTCTACCGGAATAATCTTATCGATTCCCTGAAGTACAGAGTAACTGTCAAAAATACCGCCGCTGGAAGCACAGGCTCCAACTGCTACCACCCATTTCGGCTCTGCCATCTGAGTGTAAACTTCTTTTAGGACAGGTCCTAATTTTTTCGATATAGTTCCACAAACCATCAGCATGTCTGCCTGTCTTGGTGAGAAAGAGTTTCTTTCCATACCAAATCTTGAAGCATCATATGTTGGGTTCAGGGTAGCCATAAACTCGATACCACAACAAGAGGTTGCAAAAGGTAACGGCCAAAGAGAAAACTTTCTTGCCATCCCGATTACACTGCTCAGTTTCGTTGCGAAAAACCCTTCTCCTTCAAATCCTTCCGGAGCAGGTGCATCTGTTCTTATTACTGGTTTTTTATCTGACATTTCTTTTAATTTTAGATTTTGAATTATAGATTTTAGATTAAACTTCTGGGAGTCAATAATCCAAAACTCAAAATTTATAATTCATAATTTTTTTTTATTTATCCCAATCCAATGCGCCACGCTTCCAGACATAGAAAAATGCCATGAAGAAAATTGCTACGAAGGTAAGTACGGCCAGGAATCCTTCTAATCCAAATTCTCTGAAATTAACCGCATATGGGTAAAAAAATACGATTTCAATATCGAATAGTACGAACAATACCGCAGTCAGGAAGTACTTAATGGAAAACGGTGTTCTTGCGTTTCCTTCCACAGGAACTCCACATTCCCAACTTTGGTTTTTTACAGAATTTCCTTTTTTCTGCTTTGGTCCCAGAAAATGTGCTCCAAGCAAAGAAACGGCTACAAATCCTATAGCAACACCCGCTTGAATCAGGATTGGAATATAACTTTCAGGTAAATTCATTTTTGCATTATTATCTCAATTTGCAAATTTAGCGAATAAACAAGAAAGCATGAAATTTATCAGCTTAAAAGTCGGTTTAAAATAGGGAAAAGTGATAATTTAGAATCAATAAAAATAAGATTTATTTCTTCATTTTTTTGAGGAGAGCGTAGGCCATGAACGAGATATATCCGAAAAGAATACTGGCAAACATTATGTTAACTATAGTATTGGTTCTGTCGTCTTCCAACTGAAAAAAGAAGTTGTAAATAAGAAAGGCTGCAATCAGAACGGCAAAAATAATTAACTGTGGTTTCATTGGGTAAAGGTAAGATTTTAATAGCTAACAGAAATAGTTGAGTTATTACTCATAACTGATTACTCATTGCTAATATTCTTTGAATAAGTTCTTCTTCTTTTATGGTTAACGGGATTGTAGTCCTGCCAAAGGAGCTGAACACTTTTGTTTTCTTCCAGTTCAGGGTTGGTCTCAGCAAAGGCAATTCCCATACTGGTAAAGCGCACGAAAATTTCTTTGAATATGATGGCTGTTACTCCACGTCTCTGGTAATCCGGATGGATACCAATCAAATAAAAATTAGCACGGTCGTTTTTCTTTCCTGCCTGCAGAAGATGCCACCATCCGAACGGAAGCAACTTTCCTTTTGCTTTCTGAAGTGCTTTGGAATAAGAAGGCATGGTAATCGCGAATGAAACAAGTTCATTGTTTTCATCCACTACACAAATGACGTAGTTTTTGTCTATAAAAGGGAAATATTTTTCTTTATAGGTCTGTATCTGTTCTTCCGAAATAGGGGTATAGGTTGAAAGGTGCTTGTAGGTCTCATCAAGAAGTTTGAACATGGGTTCAACAAAAGGAAGTATTTCCTGTTTCGACTTGAAATTAAGGACTTTAAGTTTGTATTTCTGGGCAATCAGTCCACTGAATTTCTCTACTTTTTCAGGCAGGGTTTTGGGGAAGTTCATTTCATATTCCACCCATTCCTTTTCTTTAGTCAATCCCAGATCTTCAAGGTGTTTCGGGTAATATTCGTGATTGTATATTCCGATCATCGTTGCGAGTTTATCAAATCCCATTGTCAGCATTCCTGCCTTATCGAGATTGGTAAAACCCATAGGTCCTTCAATCTTGTTAATGTTATTTTCTTTGGCGTAATCTATAGCCTTTTGAATCAAAGCCTTGGAAACTTCTCTGTCATCAATGAAATCAATCCACCCGAAACGTACTTTACTGATCCCTAGCTCCTGTGCCTCTTTCTGGTTGATGATGACGGCAATTCTTCCGACTACCTTATTGTTTTTTAATGCCAGATACTGTTTTGATTTTGAATATTGCAGTGCCGGATTTTCTTTGGCATCCCAGATTTTATATTCCTCATTAACAAAAGAGGGAACATAGTAAGGGTTGTTTTTGTACAGATCCATCGGAAATCTTACGAACTGCTTGAGCTGGTCATTAGATTTTACTTCAATAATCGAAACTTCAGACATAGTTTTGTAGGGTAATTAAAGGGCAAATATAAATAATAAAATGTAATACTTTGGCACAGTTTTTACATCAATATGGTTAAATTTTAAACACAAAATCTATATAAAATGACGGGTTATTATATCATTATCGGTATTTCAATGCTGGTGAGCTGGTGGGTTTCATCCAGATTGAAATCGAAATTTGAATACTACTCCAATGTGCATCTTAGAAACGGCCTTTCGGGAAAAGAAGTGGCAGAGAAAATGCTTAGAGATAACGGGATCAATGATGTACAGGTGATCTCTGTTCCGGGCCAGCTTACGGATCATTATAATCCGGGAGATAAAACAGTCAACCTTTCTGAGGGGGTATATATGCAGAGAAATGCTGCGGCAGCGGCAGTGGCGGCTCATGAATGTGGTCACGCTGTACAACATGCAGTAGGATATTCTATGTTGAATCTCCGCTCTAAACTGGTTCCTATTGTAAGTATCAGTTCTAATCTGATGCAGTTTGTGCTTATTGCAGGGATCGCAGTGATGGCGGCAACCAGATCAATTGAAAATCCGAATGGGAATACCACGGTTTTAGCCATTGGGGTAGCGATGTTTGCCGTAACCACTCTTTTTGCTTTTGTAACACTTCCTGTAGAATATGATGCGAGCAACAGAGCGATGAAGTGGCTTAAAGATACGGGAACTGTAACCCAGGAAGAGTTTGTGGGAGTTCAGGACAGCCTTAAATGGGCTGCAAGAACATATCTGGTAGCTGCTCTTGGATCATTGGCTCAGTTGTTATACTGGGGATCTATGCTTCTTGGAAGCCGGAGGGATTAATCTTTAAATTCAAATGAAACATACTGCATCTCGGATAATTTATCTGAGATGCTTTCTTTTTGAGCCAGTTTTAAAGAAGCGGTGAGAATACAGTTTTCATTGGCATCGAAATTCAACACTTTAGCATCAAATTTTGAGAGTAGGGTAAAGATGGTATTCTGCTGGTTAAAGTTAAACTGAATTTCAATTTCGGTTTCCAGTTCTTTGGTGATGATATTGGCTTCTTCAAGGGTGATTTTCGCTGATTCTTTATAGGCTTTTACCAATCCTGAAACACCGAGTTTTGTTCCGCCGTAATACCGGATAACGACTACCAGGGTATTGGTGATTTCATGGGCCAGCAATTGATTGTAAATCGGGAGTCCTGCACTTCCTGAAGGTTCACCATCGTCATTAGCGCGGTAATTCTCGCCCTGAAGCCCCATTCTGAAAGCGTAACAATGGTGCGTTGCTTTGGGATGTTCTGTTCTGAGTTTTTCCAAAGCACTTTTTAATTCTTCTTCATTGTTGACAGGGTAGGCAAATCCGATGAACTTGCTTCCTTTTTCTTTTAATAAAGTATTTTCAATGGGGTTTTGTATCGTTTTGTATTCGAACATGCTTCAGAGTAGCTTTTGAAATGCAAATTTACAGCTAATATGCTACAAAAAAAAGAGCGTTGCCGCTCTTATATTATTATTGTTAACACATTGTTGTTGCAGGAATGCAAGCTCCCTTGGGCTCACATCTGTGAAATCCCGGTCTGCAGGGACATACCGTCATCCATGGTTCGCAGGATTGTATACCTCCCTGAATTGTTTTTAGTTCTCCTTTTGATAGTTTCCTTAGATTTTTCATGATTGTTATGGGTTTTAATGGTTGTTTTTTTTTCTAATCACACAGATCCATAGGGGTGTAGCATAGATAGCTGGTTGGTCCGCAGAAATCTGTAGGGCAGTGGTCTCTGCATTTTGTAGGCTGTCCGTTAGGTAAAGTACAGGTTACAAAAACTCCGCCTGTAATGGATCTCAGGTTACTTCTCGAAATTTTTTTCAGATTTTTCATGATGTTGTATTTGGTTTTTCCTACTCTGAAACTTTTCAGATTCCGTTTTAATTAATATTAAATATAGGTAAAATAATTCAATTAGTTATGAAATATCTAAACAATGTTGTTTTTGTTTGTGTAAAATGAAATGGTGTTATCTCTGAAATTCTCGGTTTTTTCGGGAATATGATTAAAATCCGGTGCTTTGGTTCCGCTTTCTAGTTTCAGGTTTTCATTTTTAATAATGATTGTTTCATCCCAGATTCCGGCATCAATAAATTGTTGCAGCGTAAATCTTCCTCCTTCAATAATAACAGACTGGATCTGTTCTTTGTATAATGCAGCCATCAGATCAGACTGAAAATTGCCTTTCCCAATTCTGATGAACCGGATGTTGCCCTCTGTTCCTTCTTTTTCAGTGTTAAAAACAAGAGTTGGGGCTTCATCATTGTAAATCTTGAAATCCCGGGGAACTTTCAGATCGAAATCAATCAGAATTCTCACCGGATTTATTCCTTCAACGTGTCTTACCGTAAGGCCTGGATCGTCTGTTAAAGCAGTTTGTGTCCCGACTAAGATAGCATGTTCATCGGCTCTTAACTGATGAACAAACTGGCTGGCCAGTGTATTGGAAACGGCTGTAGGTTTAAAATCTTTATCCAGGAACCCGTCTCCGGACTGTGCCCATTTTAAAATAATGTAGGGTCTCTGCTTTTCGTGGTAGGTGAAGAATCTTTTATTTAACTGAATACATTCTTTTTCCAGAACTCCTGAAACAGCTTCGATACCGGCATCCTGAATGATCTTTTTCCCTTTTCCGTTTACTTTATCATGGGAATCCATGGCACCGATTACTACTTTTTTGAAGCCGAGTTCTTTAATTTTAAGGGCGCACGGTGGTGTTTTTCCATAGTGGGCACACGGTTCCAGCGATACATAGATAGTAGATTCAGGAATAAGGTTTTTATCTTTAACGGAATTGATGGCATTGATCTCGGCATGGTTTTCTCCTGCTTTGTGGTGATACCCTTCTCCGATGATTTTTCCGTTGTGAACAATCACACTGCCAACAAGAGGATTAGGGTAGGTGCTGCCCAAGGCTTTATGAGCCAGTTCAATACATCTTTTAATATAGAATTCGTCGTTGTTCATAGTGAAAAAAGAAAAAAGCGAAGACAAATTTCTTTGCTCCGCCTGTTTATGTTTTTTAATGTGTTACTCTCCAGCGATGATGTTGTGAAGGTTCTGTTTTAATGTTTCCAGATGGGCCTTTTTCTCGTCAATCGTATTGTAAGTGTCTCTTAGGAGAGGATTCTCTCTGGACGGTTTGTTGAAGAATGCTAAATTGTTTTCCAGTTTCACAATTTCGGCTTCAAGGTCGGAGATCTGGCTCTTCATTTTTCTTGCCTTGTCGGTAAGCTGAGTTTCTGTTAAGCCTTCTTCTTTCAGTTCAAGTTCATTGATCTTGTTCAGTTTCAGCTTCTCTCTCAACGTTTTGTTGAATTCAGAGTTGATGGCGATTTTATCTCTCGGCACTTTTCCGATATTGTTCCATGCTGTTTTAATGGCTTCAATTCTTTCAATGCTGCCATCTTCGTTGGAAACTGTTTTCAGTTCATCAAGCAGTTCTTTTTTGTGCTTGTAGTTTTCTTTCCAGTTGTCGTTGGAAGCGTTGTTCTTTTCTCTGTAATTATTGAAGAACGTGTTGCAGGCATCACGGAACTCATCCCAGATTTTGTTGGTCATACTTTTTGGAACATGACCTACTTTTTTCCAGTCTTCCTGAAGTTTTTTGAATAACGGAACGGCAATATCCCATTCTTCGTTGTTCATGTTGTCTTTAGCTGTCTGGATCAGTTTTAGCTTTTCTTCCAGGTTGGCCTGCTGAGATCCTTTCAAAGACTTATAATAGTTGTTCTTTGTTGTGTTGAATCCTCTTAATATGGTTTTGAAGTCATTCCAGTTCTGATTGGACAGTTTTCTTGGAACACTTCCTGTTTTTAAGAATTCAGAACGAAGATCTTCCACTCTTTTAATGGAGCTTTGCCAGTAGTTGTGGTTAGGTGTTTCTGATGGTTCAGAAAGTTTTTTAATCTCTGCAATAATCTGGTTTTTCTTTTCCAGATTAGCGTTCTGTTCTGTTTCAATAGCAGCAGAAAGCTCAGATTTTCTTTCATGGATCTTGTTAGAGATCTCTTTGAACTCTTCCCATGTTTTTTCACGGAATTCCTCTGCCACAGGCTCTGCCTCTTCTTTCCATAATTTATGAAGATATTGAAGCTCGTTCAGGGCTTTTTGAATGACAGGTTCATTTTCAAGTTCTTTGGCACGTGCAATGATATGCTGTCTTTTCTCCAGATTGTGGCTGAATTCCTGCTCCAGGAACTCTTTGTTCAGATCCAGCATCTGATAAAACTGGTTCAGATGGTGAAAATAGTTGTTGTTAAGGATCTTGAATTCCGATTTGGCAACCTGTCCTGCTTTTGACCAGTCTTCTTTAATCTCACGGATGGATTTGAAAAGATTGGTTCCTGCTTCAGAATTGGTATAAAGATTTTTAAGTCTTTCAATAATACTCTGACGGTAGTCCAGATTTTTCTTTTGCTCTTCTTCCTGCGATTTCTGGTAAGAATCGTGTTTTTCTCTGAAGATATTAACCAAAGCAGAGAATCTGGCTTGTGAAGGATGCTCATAACTGAAATTTTCAGGTGCATTTCCAGCCTCTACATATTCATGTTTTTTGTCTTCCACTTCATCATGGATGTGATGACTTGCTTTATCTTTTAACAGGTTGAATCTTTTGAAGTTTTCTCCGGCATTGTCCGTATTGATAATCTTTTCCATTTCTTTCAAAGCATCGGAAAGAGTTATATCTGCATCAGCATGCTCTTCCTCATGATGTTCTGTGTCGTCATCATGGTGCTCATTCTGAGGTACGGTGTTTCCTGACGTTTCTTCCTGAGATACTTCCTGGGAATTTTTGTTTTCTTCGTTTTCAGAAAGATTGTTTTCTGTAGTCATAGCAAATCTTTTATGTGAGTGGCGTTAATATCCTTTCTATATAGCCTCAAAGCCAATTTGAGTACTAATTTAGTTTATTTTTTTTGAAAATTCCAAATTTCCCAGGCTTTTTCTGCTTGCTGTTCAAGCATGTAGTAGCCGTTCACTGTTTTTGCTCCTTTTTCGGATGCTTTTATAATGAATTGGGTGTAATTGGGATTATAAATAAGGTCTATGATAAGATGTTCCGCTGAAAGTCCGTCAAAAGGAAATTCCAGACAGTCTTCAACATTGGGAAAAGTTCCTACCGGTGTACATTGAACGATAATTTTATGTTCCTGTACGGTTTCTTTGCTTAGCGTATCAAACGTAATTTCAGATTTTCTGGAGATGGTTATGGAGGGGATTCCCAGTTTGTCCAGAACATACTTCACCGCTTTTGCTGCCCCGCCGTCTCCTAAGATCAGGGCTTTGTCGTGATGGGTCTTTTTATGCAGAAGCAGGGTTTTTTCGAATCCGAAAGCATCGGTATTGTAACCCGTCTTTTTTCCGTCGCGGATCAGTACGCAGTTAACTGCCCCTATTTTTTCGGCTTCATCACTCAGTTCATCCAGATAATTGATGATTTTTTCTTTGTAAGGAATGGTAACATTAAAGCCTAAGAGTTCCGGGTTGTTGAAGAGTTGTTCAGCTTCATGAATATCATTAAGGTCAAAAATATCGTAAGAATAGTCTTGAAGCATCAGCTTTTGAAACTTATTTTCAAAGAATTTTTTGGAAAAGGAATAGGAAATATTCTTTCCTATAAGTCCTAATTTTTTATTGGAATCCATGAATCAAAAATAAAAAAAAGACCGAATAAATCGGTCTTTGTTGTAAAATATTTTTCAAGTTTAATCTACTATGAATTTTGTAGAGAAACTATCCGTTTTCAGAATGTAATTTCCTTTAACAAGTCCTTTAAGGTTAATCTTATTAGAGTTTTTGAAAGGATTAGCGATCACTTCAATAAGCTTTCCTGAAAGATCATAGATTTCAGCTTTTGAAATTTTGCTCAGGTTTTCACCTTTTACAAACAGTTCATTGTTTTTTACCGGATTAGGGTAGATGGTGAACTCAGTTTTATCTTTTTTAATTTCGGAAGTACCTAATGCACCGAAGCATGTCCAGCTTAAGTCATCCATGGTAACTCTGTTGGAGCTAGGGTTGGTTAACTTGATGACAACATCTCCGTCAACATTAATGTTAAGAACTGTTGTTGTTGCAGTCTGGTTATATGGAATAGTACCTACTACAACATCATTAACCAATACGTTTACAGTGTTGTTTGAACCACTGAATCTTCTTTGGGTAGTCAGTGTTAACGTCTGAATACCTCCGGATATGGTTGTACTGGTCAACGTTCCGTTTCTGATAGTGATGGCTCTGGTTGTATTAATTTTCTCGTCTATTTTGGTATCTGTTGCAGTCCAGGTGATATTATTATTGGTCCAGGTTCTGATGTCATAACCATTATCTGTTCCTACAATACTATTGAAGTTTTCTGTACCACAGCTTGTATTTCCTCCGGACTGTCCGGCTAAAGTTGTTTCACTTGCAATGTTACTTTGAGGGGAAGAGTTTCCTGCTGCATCTCTTGCAATAACATAGAAGTTGTACAGTGTGGAAGGTGTTAATCCCGGAACAGTTGTAGAGGTTCCGGATACTGTGGTTTTTAATGTTCCGTTAGCATAGACATCATAACCTATTACTCCGATATTATCTGTAGAAGCAGTCCAGCTTAAAGAAATCGTGTTAGAAGTAGGGTTTTGTGCTGTAAGGTTGGTTGCAGCGGTCGGTGCTTGATTATCAGGAACCGGACTTCCCCAGATCATTTCAACATAAGCAGGATTGTCAATAAAAGGATTCCTGTTTCCCTGATAAGTATATGAAGCATTGTTTCTTCCTCTTTCAGCATCTGAAACCGGATCCATAGCATGCCATGCCATAAGCTGGCTCAGTTCCCACGGCTGTAGTCCCGGAAATGCAGATCCGCCCAGCATATTTCCTGAACTGAAAGAAGGAAGTTCTGCTTCGTATCTTGTTACAAAATAAAAAATCATTCGGGCAACGTCTCCTTTGAATTCATCAATCGGCTCAAATACTGTTCCTGAATATCCCGGAGATACAGAGTTACCTAACTTAGATCCATTCATAGAAGTGAAACTTGCAGTTGTTCCTACTTTCCCGAAAGGAAAATTGGATCTCATCCCGTTTACTTTTCCATCGGTAGCGCGGATAAAATGAACGTCCGCAACCATAGGACTCTGTTCACTAAAAAGACTTTGCGGTACAATGTGTTCTCTGTTATAGCAATGGCTTTCAGCGCTGTAGTTTCCACACTGATTCGTTCCTAAGGTATATGAGTATGGATCCGGGCCGGAAGGGTTTTCAGAGTAAATATCTAGAATTTTCCCATCATTATCATAATAATAATCCCGGTCTGTAGTTGCGTAAGCTGTCCATAAACCGTTGTAACCTTTGTCCTGATGACCATTCTTGATGATGGTTTTTAAGGCTGTCTTAAGGGGAGCTCCTGTTAGGCCTGCAGCATTATTATAATAACCGGCAGGTGCCTGTGCTGCAGCATTGATAAACAAAATGCCCAGCATTAAAAAGGATAGAATTCGTTTCATTTCTAAAAAATTAAGGGGCGTAAAGGTACAAAAAAATGAAAACGAAACGTGTTAATTTTTAGTAATATACTCTTTGCTTATTTTTGAAAAGAACCAAGAAATAGCAATCCCGAACAGGGAAGCGGTAAGGGCTACAATGAAATAATTTTTCCCGACAATTTTTACAGGGAACGGGAGGATAGAGTTGGCTCTGAAAAACTCTGTATAGAGTTGGAAATAACAAAGGATGGTTCCCAGAAGCAATCCGGAAATAACACCTGAAATTACAATAAGAATCCCTGTATAAAAATAAGTCATTCTCAGATGGCTCAATGGGAATCCTAATGAAATAAGGGATTTGGCCTGTTCTTTTTTATCCAGCTGAAGGATAATAATGGCTCCGGCCAGGTTGAAAGTCGTAATGAAGATAACAAGCGCAAAGATCAGGTAAATGAACATTTTTTCTGTGTTGATCATCTTCCAGAAAGCTGCATTTTCTTCTTCCTTGGTTTTTATTTCAAAGTTTTTTCCAAGGATATTGAGAAGGTTTTGCTTAACTGCATCGGCGCTGTCCGGATTTTTTAATTTGATAACAATCTCGTACGCGGATTTTTTTTGAAGATTAAGCAGTTCTTCGGTGAGCTCAATAGGAGCAATGATATAGCTGTCGAGTTGTTCTTTTCCCGGAAAAAGTCCGGTAACAAGAATATCTCTTTTGTTGTAAATATCTTCTTCTTTGTTAATGATCCCGGTTCCTGGTTTCGGCATAAATACTGTAGCATAATTGTCGGAAGAATCTACAGGAATAGAAAGTCTGTTATCCAGATTGGTTTCCATGAACACTTCATTGGAGTATTTAAAACTCGGATAAGTTCCGTAGATGACTTCTTTATCAATCGGATTAACTTTAGTATAGGCTGAATCTACTCCTCTCAGATAGGCAATATCGCCTTTCCCGCGAAAGCTGATGTATATTTTCTCTTCAATGATACGGGAAAAACTGCTGATCGCTTTGTTGTTCTTTAAGGTAGTATTTACCTTATCCAGATCTTTTATTGTCTTTCCTGAAACGCTTTTAAGGGTAAGATCCGCATGAAGATTGGAGATCAGATCTTTATTGAGGTCTTCAAGTCCTGAAAAAACGGAGATAATAACGAACATTGCAGTCACAGCAACCATCATGGCACCTACCGAAAGCCACGTAATGAACGTAACGGCAGTACTGCCTTTTTTAGCCAAAAGGTATCTGGATGCTATGTAAAATGCAATATTCTTCAAAATTCTTATAAAACAGGATTGTCGCCTTCGCCTCTTAATTCTCTTTCAAGTCTTTCAACGTCGTCAAGAGCGGTGTCTAGGTAAAAGTTAAGCTGTGGAATGATACGTACCTGTTTAGCCATTTTCTGGCCGATAAAATTTCTGTACTGAGGTTTGTTTTCTTCAATTTCCTTCATAACTGCAGCACGAAATTCCTGCGGGAAAATGCTTAAATAAATTTTAGCAATACCCAGATCTGCCGTTACTTTTACATCTGAAACGGATACTAAAATACTCTGCTTGCTTTCTGAAGCCTGTTTGCGGAAAAGCTCCGCGAAGTCTTCCTGAATGATCTGTGCTACTTTTCTTTGTCTGTTACTTTCCATAAGTTGTGCAAATTTAGTACTTTTGTTTGAATTGATACCTGAAATTTAGCTCCGGTATCAAATTTACGATTTAATTATATTTATTAGTATTTATGAAGCTAGAACATATTGGTATTGCCGTAAAATCTTTAGGCGTTTCTGACGACCTTTTTGCCAGGCTTTTAGGAAAAGAGTCCTATAAACAGGAAACTGTGGAAAGGGAAGGAGTGGTTACTTCCTTCTATGGAACCGGAGAGAGTAAAATAGAACTTCTGGAAGCCAGCAACCCGGAAAGCCCGATCTCCAAATTTATCGATAAAAAAGGCGAAGGAATCCATCACCTAGCTTTTGGCGTAGAAAATATCCTTGCAGAGGTTGAAAGACTAAAAAAAGAAGGATTTCAGTTTATCTCAGAAGAACCGAAAGAAGGTGCTGATAATAAATTAGTTGTCTTCCTTCATCCTAAATCTACCAATGGAGTGCTGGTAGAATTGTGTCAAGAAAAGCAATAAAAAATTTTGTAGTGAAATAAATTTTGCTATTTTTGCAGTCACAAAATTTAACCAAATTTTGAGGTCCTATAGCTCAGTTGGTTAGAGCACCTGACTCATAATCAGGTGGTCCCTGGTTCGAGCCCAGGTGGGACCACGAAAAAACGCTTACATCATGTGAGCGTTTTTTATTATTACTCCCCATCACAATAAATCTACAACTTTTACACTTTTCAAACCACCCACAAATAACCCCAACAGGGTATTTCAGATTCCTTACAAACTGCTTACATTTGATTAGAGAATTAAACAGAGAGGGTTGCAGACAACCAGGCGCGAACTTTCAGTAATACTTCATCAGAAGTATTAGCATTGATACCCATTTGACCCAATTTATACTACACTAATACCTAAAAACTTAATCTTATGGCAGACTGGTCACCTAACAACAGAGCATGTACCACTTTGTGGTCTACCTTTTATATTATGAAACAGTTATCCACCAATTTTAACGATAGTGGAGATCTGGTGATGAGCGATCTTACCTATTACAATCCGTTAGCAAGTGCAGAACTCCGGAAGCTGGATGCGAAGATGATTGCAGATCAGCTGGACAATGTGTTCAGGGTTGGCCGGGGAGCGAAATATGAAGATAAAATGACGAGGACAAAAGCCATAAACAGTATGGTTAAAGTTCTTACAGATGATACCAAAATGGTAAAAGATCTGGCCAAAGCTGTGGATGATGCTTACAGATTCTGGGGAGAATAAAATAATTAAAAACCAATGATCATGAAAAAGCTATATTTAAATCTGATTATATTAATTCTCAGTCTGGCAGGAGGTTTTCTGAATGCCCAGCAAGTATCGGACAAACAAATTAATGATTTGGTTACCGTCTTAAAAGCCAATAACAAAAGTGAAGAAGACATTAAAACCATCCTCAACGGAATCATCAAAAATCCTGAATTGTACAATGCACTGTGGCAGAACTTTATTAAGCAGAGCTACATCAGTGAGAATAATAAATTTAAGTTCCTCAATGACCTGAATATCGCGTTTAAAACTTTTCAGTCAAAAGACAGCGCTACCACTTCTTTAGGTTTTACCTATGATTTTAATTTTGATTATGCCAAGTTTATAGAAAAAGAGAATCATAGAGTTTCGCATACTTTCGGGCTTTCTGCCAAAGGGAATGTAGCATTTAACAAAGATGCCAATCCCAATAATTTTCTGGAAACGAAAGTTAACTACAGCTATACCCATTTCAGCGGAGGTGTTATCCGGCAAAATGATGAAGAAGTTTTTACCAGACTGAACGAAATTGAAGATAAACTGGTGGCGATGAAAGACATGAAAAGCCCTGAAGCCCTCAAATTATGGGACGAGTTCGGAAATAACCTTAAGCTTTCCGATCAGTTTTATTACGGTCTGTCACCTAAATTTGCTTTTGAATCCAATCAGGATTTTTCAAAAACTCAATTCACTCCCGGACTTATGATTGATTTAGGAGCCAAAGGCTGGGATAATTCAAGCCTGCTCTCAAAGCTGAATATTCTGGATTACCCGTTTGCTTTGCTGAGATTGATTACAGGCGCAGACAAGACTTTTACAGTATACGGTTCAACGGTTCCTACCTTACAGATCGGATGCGATTATGTGATTCCCAATAAAGATCTTGTCCGTGAAAGCCTCACCGGAAATAAGGATCCTTTTCCGAGATTCAGGATAGAAACGGGTTTCAGAACCTTTATTTCGAGAATAAAGAAGGAGAATATTTTCTTCAATGCCAATTATCGTTTTTATCAGGAAATAGACGCTCCTGCTTCCGTTAAAGCAGCCGGACTGAGTTCTGTGAACTATTTTGTAATGGCACTTCAGACCACTTCCGGATTCTATGCAAGCTATGCGGCGGGAAGGCTTCCGTTTGATGCCAAAAATGATCAGGTATATTCCCTTGGATTTAATTATAAATTCTAAGAGTCTGTTTAAATTTCTAAATTTGATTTTTTGTATAGAGTTCAAATCTTTATCTAAATCATAGTCTTTAAGTCTTTTTTTGATTAAAAAGATCATATACTGATGACGTGTTTTTGTAACGTTTTAACTTCATTATGGATATTTTCTGAATAATTGACCGATCGGACACTCATATCAAATGAGTGTCTTTTCTTTAAAAATAATTGTATTCAATTTGAGAAGGATTCACCACTCAGAACATATTTTGGTTAATTTAGCGGGAAAATACCATGAAAACAAAAATCACAGAAATCGTTCAGGGAATTTAAAAGAAGCATGTGAATGATCCCACTGTTTCAACGGATAAAGATTTGATTAGTGAGCTTATGCTTTCTGATGTATCAGGCGCAATAACAGCGCTTAATGAGCTTGATCTTGATACACTGGAATGGATCTCTTCGCGTTTTGAAGCAATTTCTTACCAGCTTCAGAATAAAGAATGGGTTGAAGGTCTGAAAAGATTGTTAATCAAATTTCCAGACAGTCAAACGCTGAGAGAAGATATCCATGATGCTATTGAGGCTTATTATGGAGATGAGGGGGTGATCAACTCAATCCTGTCCAAAACAGATTAATTCCTTAACTTTGTCGTTCTGAACGGATAACAAACCGTTCCATCTATAAAACCACCATTATGTCTATAACAAACGAAAGTGAATTGACCGGAATGCAGAAAGTGAGTGAAGCAGTTGCCTTTACTTTAAGGGAAATGATCAGTTATGCCCAGCCCGGAATGACAACGAAAGATCTTGACGAGTACGGAGCAAAAATCCTTTCTGATTTCGGCGCTAAATCGGCACCTTATTTAACGTATGGGTTCCCGGGATGGACATGCATCAGTGTAGACAATGAATTCTGCCACGGAATTCCTTCTGATCAAAGAGTTTTGAAAGAAGGAGACCTGATTAATATTGATGTTTCGGCAGAATTGAACGGATATTGGGCAGATAACGGTGGATCTTTTGTTGTGGGGAATGATATTCACGGACATCAGAAACTGGTGGATGCTTCCAGAGAAATCTTACAGAAAACGATCAGTAATATAAAAGGAGGCGTAAAAATAGCAGAAATAGGGGCCCTGATGGAAACCGAAGCCAAAAAAAGAGGCTTTAAAGTGATCAGAAACCTTGGCGGACACGGAGTAGGAAGAAGTCTGCATGAACAGCCTGATGAATTAATGAACTATAAAAACCGTTTTGATACCAGAAGGTTTAAGAAAAATTCAGTCGTTGCCATTGAAACGTTTATTTCCACAACGTCTAATCTTGCCATAGAGCTAAATGATGGCTGGACAATGGTGGGAAACAAAGGCGGATATATGGCACAGCATGAACATACCATCCTGATCACAGACGGGAAACCCGTAATCTTAACAGAAATGAATGGAATATTGAACTGATTTCATTCCTGTCAATAAAAAAGCAGACACTTACAGAAATGTGAGTGTTTTTTTGCTCATCAGTTTCTGATACAGAAGAATTTTTCCTGAAACAGTCCAGATTTATTTAAAATGTGTATATTAATTCATTATTTGAAGAATTATGTATTATAGCGGTGCAAATTGTGATATCTATATAGGCCGTGGAGCCGGAAAAAAACTCCTTGAAGATATTTCCTATGCCAGAAAAAATGTGAAAATCGTATCCCCTTATTTATCGGCGCACCTGGTAAGACAGCTTATTGCTTTAAGATCAAGAGGGATTCAGGTAAACCTGATCACAACAGATAACATTGAAGATTTTTACGGTGAATACGAAAAAAATATTCATAAAATGATTATTCAGCAACGGGTCGTTGATGAACATGCACAGGCCGTCCGCAACAGCTGGATAAGTCTGGAGAAAATGCTACTTTACATCATGCTGGGATCAGCAGCCTTACTGATTGTTTTGCTGTATTCTATGAAAGATCTGAAAATACTGTACGGTCTCTTTCCTTTACTGATCTTATTTTTCATCAGAAATTACTACCTCACCAAAATAAAAACGAAAAAAATATACAATTACCATTACCGGCAGCTGTTTCCTTTTAAAGTCTTTGTTTCCGATTCAGGAAGCAGTTTTATCCACAGCAAAATTTATATCATCGATGATGAGATTGCCTACATGGGATCCCTGAATTTTACAGGAAGCGGGCTCAAAGGAAACTATGAAACACGGATCAGAACAACAGATCCTAATGCGGTCGGCCGGATTGTTACAGAATTTAATGAGCTTTTTCATTCAGATCTCAGGCAGAGAGATATTCAGGCTTGGGGGAAACATCTGTATCCTGAACCTGCTAATTAAACTTTCTCAGAAATTTTCAGTATATTAATCAGATGCAAGATGAGATGAGAAAAGGATTTCCCGTATTGGTATCCAGACCTAACTGGACAATGACCTGGCTGATAAGGATTTTTGCCGGAGCGTTCCTGCTCTCTTTATTGATAATACTGTCCATATTTCCTTTGCTTTTTGCTGAATGGTCCATCGTTTTTATCGCAGGAGCCATTATATATTATTTTATATGGGGCACCGGGCTCTTTTTTTTATCCCGGCATATAAAAAGAAACGCAGAAAACAGGATCAAAAGAATTGTGGTGGATGACCAGGGAATTCATTATGAAAAAGCAGACGGAACCACAGATGAGGTGCTTTACAGCCGGATCAGAAACCTTAACCTTCCGGATACCTATGATGTACAGCTGACCAGCCAGAATAAGACCTATCTTATTGCAGTATTTACAGACACCGGATACGAAAAAATTAATTTTAACAATCTCGATCCGGCTTTGTCTTATTCACTCAAAAACAGCAGAGCCCTGAGAGCAGGTTTTATACAAAGAATCAGACATTTCAGACCGGATCTGAAAGTTGATCCGCGGATATATGGAGAATTCTGCATCCATCCGGAAACCTTTCAGTTTGATCCGAAAGCATTCTGGAAATTAGTGATGTTCTCTGTCGCTATTATATTTGGAATACTGGCATTCGCTGGGATTTTTTTACTAGTAGTATTGTATTTTTCCGGACAGCTGAAATGATATAAACCGTAAAATGTATCCGTTTTTCCTTAATTTGTATCCTTCCGGATAAACTTCTTAATTTTGCTGAATATTGGAGAGCTTATTAAGAGACGGTTTTGCCGGCGGAAGTCCTATGGAAGTTCTTAATAATGTTACCGCTCGGCGTTCCGCAGAAGTCAGAGGTGGAGATCTGCTGACTATCAATATGCTTCCTGATTCAGTAGAAGCCGGAAAACAGGCCGGAATTGAAGATATAGATGTCCTTGAAGCCACAGACTATTATAAAACCCCAAGAGGGAAGGCTCCGGGTGGAGCAACCAGTGCAGTATATTTCTGTATGGGCGCAGGAATGGGCTGGGATGCATTCTATTTAAGCGAAATATTATTAATATAACCGATTTTGGTGGTAATAGGAGATAAACCCGGAGGTTTCGGTGCCTACAGAGACGGATACGAGATCATAAGAAGAACCGCATCCGGGAAAAAAGAATTACTGGTTATAAAAGAATATTCCCATTACGATCTGTATGACCAGCCTGAGCCCGTAAGACAGGCAATGGAAAAAGCAATTCCTTTTTTCAGAGAAAATCTTTAAACTGAAAATGCGGCTGTGTAAAAGGCCGCATTTTTATCACCCTGTTTTTATTTAATTTGATTTTCTGGTGGCTTTCAATACCTATAACTCAAAGTAATTTCCAGCCTACTTCTTCCATCTACTCCTTAATCCGAACTCAGATTAATCCAAAAAATATTTCCATACTTTCCTGTCAATTCTTATATTTATTTAGAAAAAATCCGGTTTTATAAAATTAAAAGACGACTGGGTTCAAAATAAATTAAAAAACAATGGTGGAGAATTTTATTTATTACCTGGGGCTGGTCTTAGTCATTATTGGTTCAGTTATGCTGGCCAACCGGCTGAAAGTGGCTTATCCTATCATTTTAGTGATTGCCGGACTTCTGATCAGTTTCATTCCCGGCTTACCTGTTCTGAGAATTGATCCCGAGCTTATTTTTATTATTTTCCTGCCACCTTTGCTGTATGAAGCTGCCTTTGCCGTTTCATGGAAAGAAATATGGAAGCTGAGGCGCATCATTACCAGTTTTGCTTTCATTGTCGTATTTCTTACTGCCATATCAGTGGCTTTTGTAGCCAACTCCTACATTCCCGGATTTTCACTGGCGTTAGGATTTGTGCTGGGAGGAATTGTTTCTCCACCCGATGCCGTGAGTGCCGGAGCTATTCTGAAATTTGTAAAAGTACCCAAAAATGTATCCACGGTTCTGGAAGGAGAAAGCCTGTTCAATGACGCTTCCTCTCTGATTATTTTCCGGTTTGCAATGGTAGCGGTTGCTACAGGACAATTTGTGTGGCAGGAAGCTGCTTTAAGCTTTGGATGGATGATATTCGGAGGATTAGGAATAGGATTAGTATTGGCATTTTTATTTTTAAAAATTGAAAAAATATTTCCTACTGATGTTAATATGGATGCTATTTTAAGTCTGGTGGCTCCCTATGTCATGTATATTGCTGCAGAGGAAGTTCATGCTTCCGGTGTATTGGCGGTGGTAAGCGGAGGACTATACCTTTCTGTCCGCAGGCATGAAATATTCCGTACTTCAGAATCAAGGCTGAAAGGATCAAATGTCTGGGAAAGTTTTGTATTTCTGATCAACGGAATTGTATTTCTGCTGATCGGTTTGGATTTACCGGAAATTATGGTAGGCTTAAACAAAGAAGGAATCAGTCTGTCTGAAGCGGTCGGCTATGGAGTACTGGTTACGGCGGTTCTGATTATAGTTCGTTTCCTGGCTTCTTTCGGAGCCGTATTTGTTACCCTGATTATGAGAAACTTTATCAACGTGGCAGATAGAGACCCCGGAATGAAAGCTCCCGTACTCATGGGATGGACCGGAATGCGCGGGGTAGTTTCTTTAGCTGCAGCATTGTCAATTCCGGTAATGATGGAAAACGGGCAGCCTTTTCCGCATCGTGATCTCATCCTCTTCATTACCTTTGTAGTGATCTTAATAACATTAATTGTTCAGGGGCTGACACTGCCTGCATTGATAAAAAAACTCAAACTGTCTGAATCAGAAAGCAGTTACATGTCTGAAGAAGAATCGGAACACTTTTTAAGAAAAGGAATGCGTCGTGTAGCCTTAAACTACCTCAATGAAAACTATAAAGAAAGACGCAGTGAAAACGAATATTTCAATAGATTGATGGACCGCTGGGAACAGGAAGATAAAGAAGATTCTACCCACAAACTTTCCGATGAAGCCAAAGAAATTTATTTTGAAACCCTGGAACAGCAGAGAACCTGGCTCCGGGAAGAAAACAGAAGGAATTCCCATATCGACGAAGAATACATAAGACATTATCTCACAAGACTTGATCTGGAAGAAGAAAGGCTCAGAATGTAAAAAAAATACAGCAATGAATTTAGTAAAACAACTCGGGCAGTTCCCCGATGAAAAAAGAAAAGAATACTTCAGTACCCTTCCCAACTATCTCAACGGAAGGTTTCAGAATATACTTCCTACACCCGCTTTACTGGAAGGCGAAAGCATGACCAAAGCCCTCCTGAACAGCCTGTGCAAAGTAGAGCATACCACTCCGGGATTTCCGCTTCCGTTTATCACAACAGACCTTAAAAATCTCAAGCCGGAAGAAAATGTGCTCGTGTGGTTCGGCCACAGTTCCTATTTTATCCAGATTGATGGTAAAAAGTTTCTGGTAGATCCGGTGTTCAGTGGGAATGCATCACCAATGCCGGGGTCTATAAAAGCATTTCCGGGAGCAGATTATTACAAGCCGGAACATATGCCGGATATAGACTTTCTGCTCATCTCTCACGATCACTGGGATCATCTGGATTATAAAACCGTTCAGGCGCTGAAAGACAAAACAGGAAAAATAATATGCGGATTAGGAACCGGACAACACTTTGAATACTGGGGATGGCCTTCTGAGAAGATCATTGAGAAAAACTGGTGGGAAAGTGCAGACCTTGCAGAAGGTTTTACCCTTACGGTTACTCCGGCAAGACACTTTTCAGGAAGATTGCTCAACCGGAATATTTCCCTGTGGATCTCATTTGTTTTAAAAACACCGTCTAAAACTCTCTTTCTCGGTGGTGACAGCGGTTACGGAAACCATTTCTCCGAAATCGGAGAAAAATACGGGCCCTTCGACCTGGCTATTATGGAATGCGGACAATACAACGAAAAATGGCCATATATTCACAGTATGCCTGAACAGATCATTCAGGAAGTAAAAGAACTGAAGGCAGACAACTTTATTCCTGTTCATAATTCAAAATTTAAGCTGGCCCAGCATCCATGGTATGAACCCCTGGAGATGGTTTCAAAATATGCTGAAGAAAATAACCAGCCGATAACCCTTCCCATGATCGGTGAAAAAACAGATCTGGATCAGCTGGGAAAAGTTAATTGGGAAAAATGGTGGGAAAATTGTTGGTAGCCCCCGGATAAAAAAATAAAGCCTGCTCCTCTGAGCAGGCTTCACCATTCATCATCAACTAACTTAAAAAATATCTATGTTTTAATGGGGTTCGTTGTGATTCACCTTGGTGTGGATGATATCATAGTATACAGAAGGATTCGCTGCATCAGGAGTAATTCTGTAGGTAAATTCACTGCTGTTCAGCGTAAGAATATCAACAACACGGGTGAAAAGCACATTCCCGTTATTATCCAAAGCCGTGATGGTTCTTTTCTTTCCGTCCGGAGAAATAGACCATGTACCTTTTGATCTCGGAGCATCATTTAATCCGTAAATAGCATATGTTCCGTTAGCTTTGAAATAAGAATACCCTACAAATCCGGCTACACTTGCATCAGTTAAAGCTACCGGCTGTCCGCTGCTGTTCTTTGCTCCCGTAGTTTCCCATGGAGTAGAAGCAAGCGTAAGCTGCCCGTTAGCAGGCTCAGCATGCGAAGTTCTTGTGTGGATAATATCATAATAGATAGACTGATCCGCTGCATTAGGACGGATTCTGTACGTAAATTCATTTCGGTTAAGAACAAGAATCTCTACATCACGAGTGAAAATCGTGGTTCCATCCGGATTTAATGCTGTAATGGTTCTCTTGGTTCCCAAAGCGTCTACAGACCATGTTCCTCTTGATCTGATGGCGTCATTAAGCCCATAAATAACAAAATTTCCGTCACTTTTGAAGTAAGCGAAACCTACATAGCCGTTTACGCTGGCATTGTTAAGGTCTACGGATTGTCCGTTTCTGTCTTTAGCCCCAGTAGTTTCCCATGGAGTAGAAGCAAGAGTCTGTGAGGGAGTTATCTGCTCAGTGATAATCTCATCATTATCAGAGCACGATACAAAAGCAGCAGAAAAAAACACGGCTGCAAACAGGTAACATAATTTTTTCAATGTATTCATAATTGGATTTTTAAATCTTTGCAAACTTATCCCTTTATGATCATCAAAATGTTGTATCAAATATCTCTTTTTTTGTAAAAAATATCACTCACGATTATTGGAGTTATTGATTTCTCAATAAAGCTGAGAAATCAAAAGATTACCACCCGCTTACAAGCAGATTTCTGGCCGCCTTCATACTGCATTTCTGATATTGGGAATAGGCCGAAGCTGCTCGGGTCCTGATCTGTTCCCCGGATTCACCTTTTACATAACCTGTCAGGGCATCATGCAGAATATAAGCTTCAGGAGCCATCAGATGGGTAGTCCATACCAAAGGATTGGCACGCGTATCTTTTAGCTGAGGTGAAAAAAACTTCTTGCTGTAACAGGCTAAAATAATACAGTCCCTGACTTTTCCATCTGTGTTTTTAAAAGATTCTGATAACTGGAAATCCATCAGCCCGTCATGCCCGACATAAGAAACCATCTTTGCATTTCCATAGATTCCGATCCGTTTTCCGTTAATATTGACAACCTCCTTTAATTGGCCGGAATTGCTGTAGAAAAAATCTCTTGTGCAGTTTTCTATATATTGGCCATCATAGGCATCTGCCACCAGATAATAGTTTTTATCTGATGTATTCTGAAATACAAGCCTTTCCATTCGTACAGAATCCTTTTTCTCCAACTTTAAAAACTTCCATTCTTTACTTTTCTTAAAATAAGTACGGATTCCGTAAGCGGCACCCCAATAAAGATTCTGATCAGGATCCTGCCCGTTTCCTATCTTTTCAGGAACAGGTACTATTCCCTGGTACTTATTATCACATAAAGCCACAAGAACATGAATGGTTTTCGTATGCTCATCAAAGTCCTTTACATTTTTCAAAGTCTTTTTTTCAGAAGCTTCCTTTGCACCGGAGCCGTTTCCTTTCACCTTATATTCACAGCTCAAAAGAAACAGGGTAGAAGAAAAAAATAAGAGAAAAAACGAAATTGAAGAAATCTTTTTCATAACAGAAGTGTATTTCCGATAAAAATACAAAATATCTGAAGGTAATCTTTGTATTCCTTCACTAAGTTTACGCCCTTGTCTACCTTAAAAACCTTAATGGTTTAAAATAGTACCAATGAAAACCAGAATTTCGCTTCGCAGACACTCCATCATTGCTTTCATCATTTTCAGAAAAGAAAAAAGCTTCTCATTGCTGTAAAAATTCTATTTTTGAACATGAACAACAGAAACCGTGGAAAAAATACAGGTGATGATACCCTCTTCGGATCAGAAAAACAGCTCGATAAGCTGAAAATGGCTGTTCAGGATATGCAGTACCTATTAAGTAGAGGCTATGCTGAAAAAGCATCTTCTGAACTGGCGGGAAACCGCTACAGGCTTAAAACCCGGCAGATCCAGGCATTCCGGGGCGCTTCTGCATCAGAAGAACAGATCCAAAACAGGAAGCGTAAGCGGTTGCAGGCTGCAGAACTTAAAGGTAAAATCGTTTATCTGGATGGTTTCAATGTAGTGATTCTTTTGGAAAGCTTATTGTCAGGTGCTTATCTTTTTAAGGGCACAGACGGCTGTTTTCGTGATCTTTCAGGAGTTCATGGTACCTATAAGAGAGTCAATCAAACTCAGAGAGTTCTCGAACTTGTTGCCGAATTCTTCCGGAAAACAGAAGTGCAGAAACTGATCTGGATTTTCGATAAACCCGTTTCCAACAGCGGAAGAGTCAAGCAGATGATTCTTGATTTTGCAGTCGAAAATAACATGAACTGGGAAGCTGATCTGCAATTTAATCCGGATCATTTTCTGGCAGAAAATACAGAAATCTCCATTTCCTCAGATGCATGGATTCTGGATCACTGTAAAACATGGTTCAACCTGATTGATTACCTGATTGAAGAAGAAAAGCTGGATGTAAACCTGGTAAAAATGTATTAAAATGAAACTGCTTGATCCATACATTCCCTTATTCTCAGATCCTTGGAAACAAAAATACCAGGAAATCCTGGCTGAAGAGCATATCAATAACCTTGAAAATAACATCCAAAATTTTCAGGAAAAAATATCAGACTGGGAACTGCCGTATTTTAATGAAGAAATAAAAATCAGCAGAAAAGACAGCTTTGATCTGTTCATGAATATATTCCAAAATAATAATCCAGATGAGGTTAAAGCAGTTCAGCTCGAAGAAATTTCATTTGAACACTGGCTGAATATTCTGGGCCAGCGCCTGACTTCCGCCAGTATCCGTAATGAAGATGCGGTTCCTCCACTTAGAGAAACATTGCTTGAAGCCTGCCGACAACCTTTTAACAGTGAAATAACGATTGCCCAGAGAGCATGGGAAAAGCATGTCGGAAGAATGGATGATGAATTCTGGGGCAAGATCAAAGGAAATAACAGCCAAAAGCAGGAAAAAGTGATGGAGAAAATCACTCATATCCTTGATAACAGAACCTGGTGGAACGTTTTCTTCCATTACAAACATGAACTGGTATTTGAAGTCAGGGAAAAAGGTGGACACGGTATCCGGTGGAGTCACGGAGGCAGGCAGCTGATCGGGTTTCTGGAAAAATTTATTAACGAATAATCAATCTTTTTTCTGCTGCGTAAAAAGATTGCGCATTTAGAAAATAGTTTTGCAGATATAAAACTGAAACAATGGAACTTTCGGAGCAAAAATTTTCACAAAACGAATGGGAAGCATGTCTCAAGGTACTGAATGCCCTGAAGGATGAACCCTTTCTCAATCCGGATAATAAAACGTTTTCAGGACTGATCACGAAGATTCATAAAAATGCGAAAAAACAGAACCGTCAGGAAAGCTATTCCCGGATGAAAACGCATGACCTGGAAATCAGCTCAGAAGCTGTACTTATGAAAAAAGCGCTGGCAGGGGTTTCAGGTTTTTATGATGATGAAAAAGACGAAACGAAATTAACGAAACTTCAGATCCCTAAAAACTGCTACTGCTGTAATCAGAGTTATCAGTACGCCCACTCTTTTTATACCCGGCTGTGCCCGAAATGTGCCGGAGAAAACTATGAAAAACGTTTTCAAACAGCGGATCTTACCGGAAGAAATGCCATTCTTACCGGAGGAAGAGTAAAAGTAGGCTTTGCCACCGCGTTGAAGCTGCTGAGAAACGGAGCCAATCTGGTTTTGACAACCCGTTTTCCCGCACTGGCACTGGAAACTTTGCAGCAGGAAGCAGATTACAATGAATGGAAGGACAGACTTTGGATATATGGTTTGGATTTAAGAAACTTAAATGCCATTCAGGAATTCGTAGATTTTTACAGAGCGAGCTTTGATACGTTGGATATATTGATCAATAATGCAGCCCAAACCATCAAATATCCTGATGAATACTACCTTCCGATCATCAAAAAGGAAAAAGAAAAAGAACTGGAATTTAAAAATATTCCGAATTTCATTCCAAACCGGACAGAAATTTCAAAGGAGATTGCGAGGCTGGAATATGCAGAAAATGAAGAGTCACAGATTGCTCTGACCCGATTCGGACAGCCGGTGGATAACCGTGAGAAAACAAGCTGGAATTCAACACTGGAAGAAGTTTCCATGTACGAACTGGTAGAAGTGAACCTCATCAATCATATTGCTCCGTATTTTCTGATCAAGGAACTGAAACCTTTAATGAAAAACTCTTTGTTTAAAGAAAAGTTCATCATCAATGTCACCTCATCAGAAGGAATTTTCAGCTACGAAAATAAAACGGTTTTTCACCCGCATACCAATATGACGAAGGCCGCTTTGAATATGATGACCCTTACTTCTGCAAAAGAATTTGAAAAAGATCAGATTTATATGAGTGCGGTGGACGTAGGGTGGATTTCTACAGGCGCAAAGGAAAGTTTAAGAAAAAAACAGTTTGAACAGGGGTATATTCCGCCGCTGGATTCTGTAGACGGAGCCGCAAGAATTTTGCATCCGGTGGCAGAAGGAATCAAAGGGAATTGCTTCAGCGGGGTGCTGCTGAAAAATTATAAAATTCATACCTGGTAAAACCAGACGGAGATAGTAGTAATAATTGGAAAAACACATTTTGCTAAGATGAATTGCAGGTTCGAATCCTGCTTATCTCCCAAAAAACGAAACGTTGGTTCAATGGAAGAACGCTTGCTTTCCTCGCCAGAGGATGCGGGTTCGACTCCCGCACGTTTCACAGGAGTACATAGTTCAACAAGAAGAATACGTCCGCAGCATGGACGAGGTTGTAGGTTCAAATCCTGCTGTACTTCCTTTTAACCCCGGAGATAATAGTTTAACTGGAAAAACGTATTCCTACCCCGAATGAATACGGGTTCAAATCCCGTTTATCTCCCAATTAAAACAGTAAAAGAAATAGTTTAATCTGGAAAAACTTATTCTTAAAGAGTACATTATCGGTTCGATCCCGGTTTTCTTTTACTTTAAAAAATGATGTTATGCTTAAAAATCTATTGCTTTTTTTCCGAATTGTTGATGAAATTTATACTCCGGCTCCGATTGTCAGAAGTGAAAAATCGGTGAAAGATCCTGTAAAGCCGAAGGAAACTCCAATTTATGAAGAAAATCCGGTAACAGCATCGAAATTGAAAATAATGCCAGTCAGCACGAAAAAAATTGCAAAACTGGAAGAACATACAAAAGGTTACAAGGAGTACTGTCTTGAAAAAACAAGCAATCAGCATACAATGAAAACATCGGATTATAAAGTAATCGACCGTAACGACAGCACGGAAACATTCTTTATTCAGGATGATGCTTTTATTACACATAATGAACATAAGATGCTTCGTGTAGAAAGTAAATATTTTGTGAAATATATCCAGCAGGAATACAATCCTATAACACAGATCAACGAAAATGCATACGACTGATCCCATAAAAAGATATAAAATATTCTCAAACAAAGACCTGAAGGATATCCGTTTTGATGAATATGCATCCCTAGAGATCTATGGTAAAAATATGACCCTTGATTTCAAAGAAATAAATGGCAACCTGCTGTTGAGGGGAGAAGGATGCAGCCTTCCGGAACTGGTGAATATCCGGGGGAATCTTTCTATAGATGCCGAAAATTGTGTACTTCCGGAACTTAAATCCATAGAAGGTCATCTGGCAATGCATTATTCCGCAAAACTGGGCAGACTGGAAAAAGTAAACGGAAATTTCAAATGTATCGTTGATTTTGGATTTAAAGATCCGATAAAAATAGGCGGTAGCATCGAGGTAAAGAATGCCGAAGTATATTCAGGAAGCAGAAAACTGACAGACAGAAGAAAGGTCATTGAGATTAGCCACCAATATCAGGTTGATGCCCTGCCTAAAGACGGGAATTTTAACATCGATATTCTGGTGAATAATATCATTTTCGGCCATCGGGAAATCCGGGGAAGAATTACTATCTACAGTAAAAACGTTTCTTTTCCCAATCTTGAATATATCCACGGACGGTTAAAAATAGAATGCCGGGATAAGACACAGGCTCATTTCAATTACGATTTTCCGGTCCTGAAAAAAATAATAGGAAATCTGAAAATAGACCAAACCAGAGTTTCCTTTCCGGAACTTGAGGAAATATCAGGGAATATCGAGATCAATAATAATTCTTATGTTTCATTCCCGTTTCTGGAAAAATCAGGAAGTGTTTTGATCGGACAGCATGCAGGCGCGGAGTTTCCGTTCCTGAGAGAAATAAACGGAAACCTTCAGAACTATGGATTTGAAACCTGTTATATGATAGAACTGCAGAAGGTAAAAGGAAGTTTGAATACCCATCAGATTCTGGCAGAAAATATACTGGAAGTGGGAGATTTACTGATGGGAAAATACTGTGAACTCAATCATTTAAAGAAGATCAATGGCTATGTAAATTCTAGCGAAAGCTTTAATTTCAGATCATTGGAGTATATTGGATCTTTGGTGAATGAAAAGCAGAAAAATTCAAAACTGCCTTCATTAAAAAAGATAGGAAACTACCTGTATGATGAAAATGATGGCTTCGAAGACTTTGCAGAACGTATCCATTTTAATGTAAAAGAAAACCTGTTTGTTTCAAAAGATCAGTGTTACATTGCAACACTGCATGCGGGAATAATGTATAACTGTTTCAGCTATCCGCTTAAAAAGCTGGTTTCTATTTTAAAATTACGGCACAAAAGCTTTCAGAACTTTGTCACCCGTGAATACGAAAGAGAATGGACCAACTACAATTCACCCAACTTTACAAAAGTTTTACGTCAGATTGAAAGAATATGGACTAAAACAGATCCAATCCGTTATGAAGAGTTTTTTACCCATTACGACAGGGATTTCAGGCTCTTCTGTTTCAGCTATCTTGGAGTGGGAACATTAATGAAAAAGCTTGACGCAAAAAAAATCTGTCAGGACGAAATTCAGGTCAACTACTTTGAATATGATGAAAACGGAAATAAAAACCAGATACAGAGAACCAATTATTACGAAGTATATGAAGTGGAGAACGAAAAGTTCAGATTGTCTTTATGGGGAAGAGAAAGACAGTCTTATGCCGTGAAATGTTGGTGTCCCTCTACTGCTGAAGAACATTGGCTGTGGATAGAATCTCGGTATAAGGATAATGCACTAACTGCAATAGCATCTACCTTCAGGATTCACGAAAATATCATCCCCCATATTAAATGTCTGAAAAGGCAGGGCGATGTGCTGATCTGTGAATTAAAAAAGGAAGTCCGTCCGGAAGGAACTGTAAGACCTTTAACCGCCGAAGAATATTTCAGCCTTCTGGAAGCAGAAGCATAATCATAGGACAGAAGCGGTAGTTTAAGCGGAAAAACGATCCCGACAAGGAGGTTTACAGGTTCAAATCCTGTCTGCTCTGTCTTTTTAAACGAAAAAACAAATTAAGAAAAGAAACAAAAGTATAGAAGCTGTCATTTCATTAAACGACAAATTACAACCCGACCAAGGAAGCCTAAGCGTTAAAAAAATGATTCCTGTGAACGTCAAAAAAATTCTACTGTTCGAAGCGTGAGACCACCTCTGCCGCGAAGAAGCCACCACGAATTCGCGTAAGTTTTAGAATTTTTAGAGAACAGAAATCATTTTTAGCGAAGGCTTCCAAGTCTTGAATTGTTGTTTCTTTTGTTTGACTACGTCGAATCTTCGATTTCAAGACAAAAGAAATTAAAAAAAACAAAAATATTATGAACACATACATCGACATTGGCATTAACCTGACCAATAAACAATTCCACAACGAGCACGACGAAATCATCAACCGCGCCCTGGACAACGGAGTAGACCACATGATCCTTACCGGAACCAGCATAAGAGGAAGCAAAGAATCCGCAGAAATCGCATCAGATTACCCTGAAATTTTATATTCCACAGCGGGAGTCCATCCCCACGACGCTAAATCTTTCAATGCAGAAAGTATACGCGAACTCAGAAAACTATTGAGTCTGGATCATGTTATCTCAGTAGGAGAATGCGGACTGGATTTCGACAGAGACTTTTCTCCAAGACCCGTTCAGGAAAAATGCTACAGAGCACAGCTGCAATTGGCTGTTGAGGTTAATAAACCGCTTTTCCTGCATGAAAGATCAGCTTTTAAAAGATTTAATGAGATCACAGACGAATATCTTTCCAGACTGCCGGAAGCTGTTGTACACTGTTTTACAGGAACTCTGGAAGAAGCGAAAATTTATCTGGATAAAGGCTTTTATTTAGGATTTACCGGAGCAATAAGTGACGAGAAAAGATTCAGTCATCTGGAAGAAGTACTCAAATATACGCCTCTGGACCGGATGATGATTGAAACAGATGCTCCGTTTATGCTTCCGAAAAATATGCCGAGAACACAGAACCGCCGTAACGAACCATCTTATCTGCCCTATGTTGCACAAACGATTGCCCGCTGGAAGAAGATCAGTATTGCTGAAGTTGCAGATGAAACAACAGAAACGGCCAGGAATTTTTTCAGAATATAAAAAAGAGCTCTACCCATAAAGTAAAGCTCTTTTATTTCTGCAACACAAAGTTTCATGATTAATATTGTAGATTTAAGAAGTATTGATTCAATGAAACGGACGTTATCACACCGCTTCATCAGCGACGAAGTCACACCTCTTTGCCTTCTCAAAATAAAATATCAGGTTATTCAAACTTTGCGTTTATTTTAAATATCAAGCCAGATCAGAAACAGTCAGTCTGTTGATGAATACAGTTTCTAAAGACTTTTCAAAGCTGCTTCCAAAGCCAGTTCCATCATCGGCTTCAGGGCTTTTTCCCTTTCGTCGGCTGAGATCTTTTCGTGAGTAGGAATAATATCAGTAACGGTAAGAATCGTGGCTGCATTTTTTCCTAAATGCTGGGCATTGGCAAATAATCCGAAAGCTTCCATTTCTACTGCAGGACAGTTGTATTTAGTCGCGATAGCAGGAACGTTAGGATCTTTTCTATAGAAAATATCGCTGCTGTGTACATTGATCGCTTTAGCATCCAGAGAAAGCTCTTTAGCGGTTTCGTTGATCGTTCCAAAGATATTCCCCTGGTGAGAAAGGATTTCGTCTTCAATTTCCCAGGCGTATTTAGCGTAGGTACTTTCGCTGGCCGCATTTTCGATATTTAAAATATCAAAAAGTTTAAGATCCGTAGTATAAGCTCCGCAGGTTCCGATTCTGATGATCGTGTCTACCTCATATTCGGTGAATAACTCAAAAGAATAGATTCCGATGCTTGGGAATCCCATTCCGCTGGCCCCTACAGTAATTTCTTTGCCTTTATAAAGACCGGTATAATAAAAAATTCCTCTTGTTTTGCTTACCAGTTTAGCATCTTCCAAATAGTTTTCAGCAATATATTGTGCACGAAGCGGATCCCCCGGCTGTAATACTACTTTAGCAATTTCTCCTTTTTTTGCACTGATGTGAATACTCATAATTTTATTTTGAATGTGGGCAAAGATACTAAATATGTGAATTATGTGTCGTCAATTGTGAATAGTCAATCCGCGATGCTTGTGAATTTTTTTACGCTTATAAATTCACCATTGACTTGCGGAGCAAAATTGACCATTCACAACAATAACATTGCAAATCCGGAGCAACGATAGCATAATACAGAGCAGGTTCCCCAATATCCCGGAAGCTAATTTTGTATGATAAATAAAAATTTTAAAAATGAAAATTGAACATATTGCTATTTGGGTAAAAGACCTTGAAAAATCCAGAATGTTTTATCAGAAATATTTCGGAGCAGTTTCCAATAAAAAATACCATAATCCGGTAAAGAATTTTGAATCCTATTTCTTAAGCTTTGAAAACGGATGCCGTCTTGAACTAATGACTAAATCGGATATTCAGGAAAACGAAAACTCTTTTGAAGCACAGAAGTATGGAATTATACATCTGGCTTTTTCAACAGGAAGCCATGAAAAAGTGGACCAGCTTACAGAAACTTTAAGAAATGACGGATACCGGATTGCCGGAGAACCCCGTACAACAGGAGATGGTTATTATGAAAGTGTGATTCTGGATCCGGAGGGTAATATTCTCGAAATAACGGAATAGGGATAATGTCAATGGTGAATAGTGAATCCGCTTTGCTTGTGAATTTTTTACGCTGTTTCAATTCACCATTGACTTGCGCAGTAAAATTGACCATTCACAGGTAATATTCCTAAAAAATTTTATTCTCAGAGAAATAATTTTATTTTTGTTCAATGATGGAAAACAAATCCGCATTTTTAGATACCTTATTTCTGCTTCGGAAGGATGAATGTATTACAATCTTCACAGATCTTTATGAAATCTCTAAAAAAGAAGAACAGGAGGCTGCTGATTATTTCGAATCCGAATTTGAAAAAGAAAGATTGGAGTTTTTATCCGATCAGATCAGCTGTGACCGTGAAACAGCTGTCTGGGCGGCAAAAATTCTGTATCACAGCGCACAGTTATACCTGATCAGGAAAGATACAGCGAAGAATCTTGACAAATTAATTCCTCCGTTTAATGGCAAAAGAAATGTCTCAGCCTTATTATCGGCGGACCTGTCACTGCGGTTTTTACCACAGACGATTTCTGCTTTACAATCTGCCGATCCGGAAGACCCGTTGATCAAAATGCTGGAAAATATCCTCCTTCAGTTTCATTATTCAGGAGTTGGATTTGATCTGGATCTTGAAAACATCAACTGGGAAGAAGAATTAAAAGATAAAACCTATCGGAAACTCTATCTGGAAAGGATTGTAGAAAAAAAATCCTACAGACTGGCCGAAATTCCATACATCAATCAACTGTTGATCGCGGAGTTTGGGCTACATAAAGATATTTTCTGGAGAGAATTAAAAATGAGTGAGAATGGAAATTAGTTCGGCCGTAACAATGGGCCTGGCTGCAGGAACCTATCTGTTTTTATTTTGCATAATATCATATTATACCAATAATCTTCTTTTTAGGAAAAATGTGGGTGAAATCGGTATGTTCATCTCTTTTGGAAAACCGCTGTACAAATATTATCTGAAAAACGGGATCAAAATAAACTTTGGATATGTTCCTTTAGGAAGCTATATCACCTTTAAAACCCACGAACTTCCTGTCCCTGTATCAGTAGATGATGCAGAAGCGGCATACAATAAAAGAAGGATTAAAATCCTTAATCTCGTGGTATTGGCTGTCATTGTACTGGCTCTTTTTACAGCGAGTTATATCATAGGTTATGATCCTGTTAAAATATTCAAAGATATTCTTTCCATTGAATACCGTTTAATCACGCAGAAGCTGCTTTATAAAGACCTTGCTTCGGCTGTTTTTGACCGTTATGAAATGTATGGTAAATACTTCTTTCTTTGCTTTGTGCTTGTAGTACAGTTTATAATCTCATTAGTGCTGGTCTTTGTGCTGTCACTTTGGGACTATTTAGGATTAATCCTGGGTATTCTTTTATTGATTGCTTATTTTAAATATAATTTGGCTTTTTTTATATTTCCGGTTAATTTTTACATAGATTCGCTTCTTACACTTGTCATAAGTGGGTTTATATATTTTTTACTGCTTAGATTTTTTATTAAATAAATACTAATGAACCATAATATTACAAAACTCAACACCGTTCTTAATTACGTAAAAGATACCTTCATCGGGAAAAATGATGTGGTAGATCTTTTGGGAATCTGCCTTCTGGCAAGAGAAAATGCCTTTCTGTACGGACCTCCCGGAACCGCAAAATCTGCAATCGTAAGAACACTTTCCAACACGGTAAAAGATGGGAAAAACTTTGAATACCTTTTAACCCGTTTTACAGAGCCGAACGAGATTTTCGGTCCTTTCGATATCAGAAAACTAAAAGAAGGGGAACTTCTTACCAACACAGAAGGAATGATGCCGGAAGCCTCTATGGTATTCCTGGATGAGATATTCAATGCCAACTCGGCGATTCTGAACTCTCTGCTGATGGCTTTAAACGAAAAGATATTTAAAAGAGGAAAAGAAACCAAACATTTACCGGCATTGATGTTTGTCGGAGCAAGTAACGTTCTTCCTGAAGATGAGGCTCTGAATGCCTTATTCGACCGTTTCCTGATCAGAATCAATGTAGATTATGTAAATCCTGACCTTCTTCAGCAGGTGCTTTTAGCCGGAAGAAAACTGGAAAATCCGGTGGAAACGGAAACCCCTGAAATCCTTTCCGGTGAAATCAGAGAACTGCAGAATCTGTGCAGAACTATTGATCTGAAACCTATTTATGAAGTATATCTAAATACCATCATCAGCCTCAGAAATACAGGAATTGCCATTTCCGACCGTCGTGCTGTAAAACTACAGAACCTGATCGCTGCAAGTGCTCTGATCTGTGGAAGAAACGAAGCAATTCTGTCAGACCTTTGGGTACTGAAACATATCTGGGATACCGAAGAACAGATTGAAATTCTGGAGGGGATCATCAACAGGACCATAGAAAAAGATGAAAATCCGAAATCCCATCCCCAGGCCATGCAGAATAAAACCCCGAATCCTGAAGAAATCATGAAAGATGTAAAAATTTTGGTTGAAAAATGGAACGGCGATGCATTGAGTTTTGAAGAACAGAATGTAATCAAAGATAAGCTGAGATACCTTCAGACCCGCTGCGACTGGATCCGAAATCCGGAACAGAAACAATATATTCAACAGGAAATAGAAAGTTTATGGCAGAAAATCCTTCAAAGCGTGTAAAAGAATTCTGGGCAGAACTTCCGCGGGCAGGTGAAGATTTTTTAGGCTCAATCCGGGACTGGAAAAATATTCAGATCGCATTGGAAGAAGATGTGATCTGGATGAAAGGCTTTACCGGAGAACAGGCAGTTTCACCGGAAATTCAGCAGTTACCTGACTTTTTACTGTATGAATTGAGAGAAGGTCTCTTATTCAGGAAAGATGCTTTGGTTCCCAGTAAAAAAGTGAGAACCGCTTTGCTATGGACGCCTATTGATAAAGCTTTACGGCTTACTTTTCCACCGTCCAACCAGAATTTTTTTGGAATTGATGAAAAAGTAAAGGTCAGACTGGTTCCAAGTGAGGAAGAACAGCCTGTTATTGCCTTATTAAGCCTTATGGATGAGATTAAAGAAGCAATAATTGCCTTTCCGAAATTTAAACTGGAAAAAATAGACTGGACGGTTATTAATGATAAATCCCTGTTTTTGGGAACACCATTATTAAGCCTTCCGGGGAAAACCCTTTGGATGAAAGACCATCATCTTCTTCCGGCGGGTTATGATTTTGAATTTAAAAATTTAAGCACTCTGTTACAGAGAAAATATAATGCAGCTCAGGACATGTGGCTTTTATGGAATGAAAACGGAAGTGTTTTACCTCTTGATAAAACCGATTTCCGTAAACTTTCCGTAAGCTCATTTCGTCTGACTGAAAAATCAAAGGAATGGATCTGAACGAATATTTCCAATCATACCAAAACTATTTCTGGGAATGGACTACCGATAAAGATGTTCCGGATCCCACAGGCTATCATGAAAACAACCTTATCATCATTCCGAATGTAGGGGCGGTAGCGTATAGACCTTACATTATGGAAATTCTGAAAGAGTTGATGCTGCAGGGGTTCCCGCCCTTCGGAGCATTATTGCTGGTGCTGTATGCCTCTCAGGATGGATACCTGAATTTAGACGGAATATATTATTATCTGAATAAAGTACAGACGGAAAGCAAAGAGGAAGTCCGTTTGGATATAGAATCAGGATTTAAATTTCTTGAAAACCTGAAAAATCTGGGACCGCGTTATAAAACCGGACAAAATAGGATTATGCTTTTACAGACCCTGTTCAGACATACTCCGCGTTTGGTGAGATCCTCTACAAGTGCAGACATGATCTTAAAAGGATTTGCCAGAAGACCTCACAGCCTTGCCGATTCGGCAGAGAAAAAAGAGTTGACAGATGCCGTTAAAATAAAAGACATCCGCACGTTAGCGATATTAAATGAGAAATTTCCGTCGGTAGAATCCATCATCAATGTCATGAAAGGGACCGTTGATATTCCTGAGCTGGAAGATGAAGTGGCCGAAGAAGAAACTACCGTTGAAACCAATAAAGATTTCATTCAGGAACTGATTGAAGAACCAAAAACTTTTCAGGTAGGAAGCCTGATCAAAAGAATCTGGAGCGGCCTGAAAATTCCTATGCGTCATCTTTCTCCCGGAGAACAGCCCATCGGAGGAATTTCTGATATGACGAATAAAGGAGAGCTTCATCGGATGCTTTTATCAGAATTTGCCAATGAAGATGATGTTTTCATGAATCGTGTTGCTAATAATGAAGCATTATATATCCAGCGGGAAATTCCGCCTGAAGAAAATATCTTTGAAAGAATTATTTTAATTGATACTTCTATAAAAAACTGGGGAACCCCAAAAGTATTAGCATTTGCCTCAGCTATTGCCGTGATCAAACATCCCAAAGCCCACTCCGAATGTAAAGTTTTTGCATTAGGACAAACTATTGTGCCGGTTTCTCTGGATAAGGTGGAAGAAGTAGTAGAAAACCTCAACCATGTAAGTCCGGTACTGGAGTCTTCCCAGGCTCTGGAAAAGTTCTTTGAAGAAGATCACAAAGAAAAGGATCTTGAAGTTTTTTTCATTACTCATCAGGATAATCTTGCTAACCATAAATTACAGAAAGTAATTAACGAAAACAGAGACCGTCTGAAATTTCTTGTAACAACTTCTGCAGACGGAGAACTGAATTTCTACAAACATCATAAAGGAACAAGAAAACATATTCAAAAGATTCTGCTTCCGTTGAAAGAGTTGTGGGCGAATCCTCCACAGAGAAGATCGAAGGCTCCTCAGGATTCCCGTAACGGAAAGAAAACAGATCTTCCGTTGAATTATCCAATCCTGTTTCCTTCTCCGGTTGGCCAGATTGCCCAGTTCATGTATGAAGGAGAATACTTTATTTTAAGCAGCAAAAAGCAGCTGCTCCGAACTTATCTGTCTGATAATTATTACAACAGGGAGTATTATGACCGTCATAAAACCCATCATGGCTGCGAGGTTCTGTTTGAAAATATCTCTATAAGGCCCAAAGGACAGTTTGCCTTGGCAAAAAACAAACAGCAGCAGTTCATCCTGTGTCAGTATCAGCCGGATAAAAAGCTGATTTCAAAGTTAAACCTGAACACCAAAGAATATTCAGAACTGAATATTACGGGAAAAATTATTCCACAGGAATTTAAGCTGGTTTATTTTAACAGGAATTTTTATCTGTTTTACCCGAAAGCTCCCTGGATTTCCGAAATTAACTTAGAAGGAAATATCTCTATTGAACAGGTTAAAAATGATGAAGAGATTGCCAGAAGCTATTCTAAGATAGAAATAGAACTGAGTAAATTATCCTCCGGAATCAGAGTTCTAAGCAGTTTCAACAGAATCGGGATCAATTCGGAAAATAAGCTGGTGATTTCCAACCATGAATTGCATAAAAATTATGTCAACACACTGACCTTGCGTAAAAATAAGCATCAGATAAAAATTTTTGCAGGTAAGAATAAAAACAAATTCAGTTTTTCCGATGGAAGCGACATCATTACAGATTCCCGAGGGGTGCTGACATTTAAAAGCAGTAACAAAAATATTCCGGAATTTTATATTCCTTCTGCAGAAAATAGTTTTCTGGCGATGGCTGCAGATACCGAATTTAGTGGTTCCGAATATTTCCTGCCGGATCACACTCTGCTAAAGGTGAGAAAAATGGAAGATATGTATGAAGAGTATTTGAAAAGATTTATAGATCAGATTGTGGAATATGGAACTTAGAATAAAACCTTTTCCGAAGAATAATTATCCTAAAAAAGGGCTTTTAATAAAAGGTTCCTCACCATTCACATGGTTATATGAGATGGAAACTTTAGGCATAGATCTTGATCATGTCCGCTCTTTTGCGATTCCTTCCAACGAGCCGAACGGAATATATGGGTGTTTCCTCATATTTAACGGTTCTGCTCCTGATGAGATCGGACGAAATGCTTATTTTCAGTGTGTGGATGACAAATTGTTTATTCCAGAGAATACGATTTTCTATCCCAAAGTAAATCCTGAAGACTGGCTGAATACAGATGCGGAATTTCTGATTATGCATCCTGAATTTGGTATGGTGAAATTAAATGAAGATATCGACTGGATCTCATTAATTCAGCATCCGGAACAGTCAAAAGATACAATCCGAAAACCATCCAACGGGGTAAAGATTCCCCAGAAAATTGAGAGCTATACCGTAGAAATGGACGATGACCAAGTTCTGGAAGCTCTTGAGAAACCGAAGACCGAGGAAGAATGGATGAAAAGCCTGCCTTTCGATCTGAAAAAAGTAATGGCCGGCAATAAAAAAGAGATTGAAAAATACCTGAACTATATTGAAAAATACCCTGACAGGGCTGTAGATCTCGGAGTTCCGCTGGATGTGATGGGAACCTCAAGAGGAGATGGTTTCGGGAATTTTAAATTTGGAAATCCCTGGCTGGATAAGCTTTTTGGAGGAAAAGAAAATGCAAGCGGTTCCGGGCGGGATTACCGCTGGGTTTTCTGGGTAATTTTACTGGCAATCGGCCTGGTCAGCATGTTTAGGCATTGGGGTGAAAGTGAGCCTGCAAAAAATGCTACAGCTTCCTCAGGTGAAATTTATACAGGACCGGGCAAAGAGCAGGATCCGAATCTAATGAAGCCTGTGGTAGCTTATCAGTCAGGCGTTACTGATATTGATATGAAAATAGATTCTATGTACGGCCGGAAAAGACGTGAGCTGATGCAGGAAAGTGTTTTGGCCAACATGATGTACCATAATCCAAAAAAAGAAACCACCTACAAGGAATATCTGGATAAAGGAGGAAGGCCTATTGAAAACATTTATAAAGATATTGATGGCATAAAAGCTAAAGTCAAAACATCTGAAGATTCCCTTAAAAAAGTGTACCGCAAGAGAATTACAGAATATATCGGGCAGAATGAAGCGGGCTACCGGCAGAAAATTAAAGATTCCATCAAAAAAGCCAATCCCGGAAAAGCTGTAGACAATGGAACTGTGAAAACAGTCTGGAAGAAAAAGCAGGTGCTGGTGGAAGATTCGCTGGGCCGTCTTTACGGAACAAAAGAATATGCTGATACACCGGTTTATAAGAATGAAAATTCAGACATTGGCGAAATAGAAATTAAGAAGCCTTATCAGAAGCAGAACATTTCCTTTTCGGATATTTTCTGGCTGATTGTAGCCATGACAGGAGCTGTTGGTCTCTACTCCTTCATTATTAAAAAAAGATCCCTGAACGTTGGTGGAGATCATGTTCCGGGCGGAGTCAAGATTTTCCTGATGATTGTTCTGGTAGCCATGCTGGCCTATATTTTCTATCCTTTGATTGAAATGTACGGTTACAACTGGTTCGTATGGATTCTCATCATTTGCGTTATACTCCTTCTTTACCGTTTGTTCAGTGAAGATAAAACCATTTTAAAATCAGATAAAGATGAATAGGCAGAAGTTTATAGATAAATTCATGGCGGCATTTTTCATTCTGGCGATCCTTAAGATCATCGGAATTCTGGCGCAGCTTTTTCATCAGAGTTTTTGGGAGGTAATATGGACCCTGGTTGTTTTCGCTTTTGTGGCCATTATGATTTTTGCCGTTCTGCTTCGTCTTGAAAAGAAAGAAAAAGGACAAAATTCATCAGGAGGAAAGAGCAGGGGAGGAAGTGTCTATATAGAAACCTCTATTTTTGATAAGATCAGAAACAAATACGAAGAGCTGGCAGAAAAGTACATCGCAGAAAAGGATTACAAAAAAGCGGCAAAAGTTTATATGAATCTTCTTCAGGATCATTACCGAGGGGCAAGAACATTGGAAGACGGAGGCTTTTATACCGAAGCAGCAGTTGTTTATCTTAAAAAACTGAAGAACAGAACAGATGCTGCAGCCTGCTATGAAAAAGCAAAGCAGTACAAAAAAGCTATTGACCTTTACAAAGAACTTGAACAAAAAGAAAAAGTGGGTGACCTGTACAGGATCATCAACGATATAAAAAATTCCAATACCTATTATCAGATGGTGGTGGATGATTATGTGAGCAACAGCCAGATGGTGAAAGGCTCTCTGATCTACCGCAAAAAAATGGAAATGCCGGAAGAAGCACAAAAAATCCTGCTGAAAGGCTGGGAAGAAAACAAGGATGCTTTCAACTGCCTGAATAATTATTTTGCGAATATCTTTGATGTGAAACAGCTCGAACATTCCATTCAGGAACTCTATCAGAAGACACCTGAAGATAAAAAGATCATTTACCTTGATGCCATGAAGCATGAATTTAAAAAAGATCCGAAGCTTCAGACAGCAACCCGGAACATCGCTTACGAAATCATCACCGAAAAGGTAGCAGGACATTCCGAAATTGTCAACGAACTGAAACATTTTAATCCGGATGATGAGGTGATCCTGAAAGATATTTCCAGATATAAGACAGGACGGAATAAGATGTTCAGGAATTAATGCTTTTTAAAAGTTAAAAGGTAAAAAGATTTCATTGAAGCATTATACCTAAAAAAGTATCTTTGATGTTTCCTTAATTGATCTTAAAACTTAAAGAGTCTTAATGGTTCAAATAAAAATAAAAATGGATCACACCAACAAATACCTTTATTTAAAGCACGAAGGCAAAAATGCATATAAGATCGTTCTTGAAGCTACAGGAAATGGGAAAATGCCTTTGCAGGGAGTAAAGAAAATCAGAGAAATATTTCCGTTTCTTTATCTAGCCGAAGCCAAGGAAATTGTCGTCATTGCAACTTCTGAGTACAAAAGCTTATATGATTATCCGGGAAGCTTATTCAAAGAGCTGGAAGAGTTAAATGATTCAACAAACGAGTCGTCTATTTGAGATCTCAAAAAAACAAGCTAATCAAGGCTTCTGAGCCATTATTTTTATTCCCCTACCTTGTGAAGATTATCAATTAATTAAGAAAAAGATTTATCTTTGCGCCATAAAAATATGAAACTACAAAGAACACATATCAATGCAGAACTATGCGAAAGCCCTTCAATAAAGGGATTATTCGTGTATGATTGGATGATATTGAGTGAGGCGAAATGTGCATTCTTTGGAAATTATTTACAGTGAACCCGTAAAAATTTTATCAAAATATAGCAAAAACGCCTCGGTTGCCGGGGCGTTTTTTGTGTTTTCAGGGCAAAAATTATTTAGAACGAAAAAAAATAACCATAGAAGTAAAAATTTTTTAATTAACAATGAACAATTAATAGGAAAATAAAGCGTGATAAGTAACCCAGTGAGAGACAGTCATTTAGGTATTTAAGAGATCTGCAATCTATTGCAGATAGGAATTTTCTATTCTGAATTTTAATTGTAATTAATTGATTTTCAAATAGTTAATTGAAAAATAAATTTGCAGGTTTCAAAATTTCATATTTACTTTGCAACCGAAAATTGAAAGCAACAGGTTTTCAGGATTCATTTAATAATTTAAAAACAAACAGTACAATGCTACAATTACATAACATACAAAGTCAGTTTTCAAAACTACACGGACAAGAACCGATGGAGCTGTGGTATGCGAATATTCTTGATTGTGGATTTATTGATAAAAAGGTGCTTATATACGTAGGTCTCTCATGACCCGACACGTAAAAATATAGTAAGCGCCTCCCGAAAAGAGGCGCTTTTTTTATGGTTTCTTTAGCTTATTTGGTAAAGCGCCGGTCTGTGGAACCGGAGAACAGGGTTCGATCCCCGGAGATACCCCAAATAAAAAGATCCTATAGCTCAATTGGTTAGAGCGTCGGCCTGATACGTCGAAGGTTGAAGGTTCAAGTCCTTCTGGGATTACAAAAAATGGTCTATTGAGGTAATGGCTAACCTGCCCGACTGTTTCTTGGGCACTGCGGGTTCGATTCCCGCATAGACCGCAAAGGTTCAGGGAAGATTTCAGCTCCGGCTGTCTCCCGGAAAAGATATCAGAAGCTGAACCTGAAAAACTGGAAAGATAACGGTGGTTGTTTACCCGCCTTGGACGCGGGAGGATGCAGGTTCGAATCCTGCTTTCCAGACCAATGCTCCATTAGCATAGAGGTGAGTGCATCCGGCTTTCTACCGGACGACAAGGGTTCGATTCCCTTATGGAGTACAACAGTGAAACAGTCAACAGCCATTCACAAATGGTAAACGATTTCGTAGCTCAAGTGGTTAGAGTATCGGTTTCATAAGCCGAAGGTTGAAGGTTCGAGTCCTTCCGAAATTACAAAAATGATTCTGTAGCTCAATGGTAGAGCGCTGGTCTGTTAAACCAGAAGTTGAAAGTTCGAGTCTTTCCGGAATCGCGGATAACTAAATGTTAATTGTTTCAAAAGAGAAGAAGAAAGGGTTTGTCAAGAGCAGAAGATCTTTACGCCAAAACACAATACAGACAGACTTTTTCTTACCTCAAAAATGATGGTTCGCCGAAGTGGAAGAGTCGGGGCGGTCTGCAAAACCGTTGCGTGAGCTGAGTGGGTTTGAATCCCATAGCCATCTCAAGGAAGAAGCTGGAAAATGAAGAAAGAGAAAAATAAGGCTGAATAACCTTCAGCAATGATGAAAACTAGTTAGTTCGAAAAAATAAAAGCCTGTCAAGCGCAGAAGTTCTTATATCAAAAAAAAAAATTAAGACAGGCTTTATTTTTTCAAAAAAGGAAGTGCGCCGGAGTTGGAGAGTCGGGGCAGACTGTAACTCTGTTGCTTCATAGCTGAGTAGGTTCGAATCCTACCACTTCCACCAAAAACCACCGGTAATGTAACGGCAGCATGCAGGAACTATACTCTTGTTGTTCAGGTTCAATTCCTGGTCGGGCGGTTTTTTAATAAAAGATAAAAATTGATGATAGGCTTCAGAAAAGAAGTCTTGATCAGGAAACATACATTACTCATGGAAAGAGAAAAGTTTGTCAAGCGCAGAAGATCTTTACAAACACTAACAGGCATAGTTTATTAATAGACAGACTTTCTCTGACCTTTTTAAAAATGATCAGTAATGAGCAATAAGTAATGAGTACTTTCAGACATTACCTATTACTCATTACCCATCATATAAGTACGCGGGAATGGCGGAACTGGCAGACGCACTTGATTTAGGCTCAAGGTATTGGGGGTTCGAATCCCTCTTCCCGTACAAAATTATCAGTAATGAGTGATAGGCAATAAGTAATTTCAAACATTACCGATTACTCATCACAAAACCCGGAAGAGTGGTGTACAAGGTGTGCACATTAGTCTGAAAAACTAAAGGTACAGGTTCGATTCCTGTCTGTTCCACAAAACAGCATAACACTGATCCATAGTGTAACTGGCAGCACCCAAGATTTTGATTCTTGGAGTTCAGGTTCGAATCCTGATGGATTAGCAAAAAATACTCCGATAGTGTAATGGTAGCATCCCGGTCTCCAAAACCGTTGGTACTGGTTCGAATCCGGTTCGGAGTGCAAAAAATGAATGATTGAAAACATTCAAAAAATAATTTTTATGAACTATAGAATTGAAACGTAGAATTTAAAATGTAAAAAAATGGAAACGCAACACGAAACATGGCAGAACATGAATGGAAAAATTTTCCGTAACTCTATCACACAGCTGGTAGAAGAAGCCATCATCCGCGAACTGGCAGCCGGGCACCGTCTGAAAGTATGTGTAGGATCAGATTCCCACGTATACGGAGAGGCCATCAATTATGCTACGGCAGTAGTATTCGTTCGTGAAGGAAAAGGAGCGTTTACCTTTATCAGAAAAGAAAGAGAGATACAGACGATCAGTATCAAAGAAAGGATGCTGAATGAGGTGAACAGATCCGTAGCAACAGCCTACGCTATCTGTGCCGTTCTGGATGCTTATGGCGTAGAAATGGAGGTACACGCAGACATTAATACCGACCCGGAATTCAAATCAAACACCGCTTTGAAAGATGCCATGGGATACATTCTCGGAATGGGGTATGTCTTTAAAGCAAAACCCTTTGCCTTTGCAAGCTCCAACTGTGCCGATATGATGGTTTAATCTTTTTGATCTGACAATGAAAACAGTTTTAATTATTAATGGAGAAAACTACTGGGATGATTACTTTGCCGGATTCAACACTATCCGGAAAAAAGTTCAGACCTCGGAATGTATCATAAAAAATGATGTTCTCTACGTCGCAGATGTGGAAGGAGCATGCAGCCCGGATGTCATATTCTGGAGATTGGGAGCTGTAAATCCTGAAGCTAAGCATAGAAATATGCTTGAATTGATTCAATATTCAGGAGTACCCTGCATCAACTCAGCGGAAACCCTGCTGAAAGGATACGACAGATTATCCATGTTGAATACGCTTAAAAAACTGGAATTACCGGTTATAGATTTCAATGCAGCGACAGGAACAGCTCATCTGAAAAATCTGGAAATGCCGTTTCCGTTTGTTGTTAAAGTGGGAAACCACCATGGCGGATATGGAAAAAGTCTGGTATCCGATGAAGAGCAATGGGAAGAACTTAAAGACCTGCTGTTTATTCATCAGGATTATGTAACGGTTGAGAAATTCATTGATTATAAATATGATATACGCTATCTGGCCGTCAATGATAAAGTATGGGCTATGAAAAGAAAAGGCAGATATTGGAAAGCCAATTCATTAACCCAGGAATACCAGATTATTGAACCTGAAAAAGAGTGGATAGGAAACGTAAAACTGTTACAGGAAAATATTAAAGCGGATATTGTAGCTATTGATGTTCTGGAAACAGAAAATGGAGAAAAAACAATTGTAGAATATAATGATATTCCCGGTCTTACCGGATTCCCGGAAGAAGCAAAGCTGGAACTATCAGAAACTGTGAAAAACAAATAAAAGAGAACCTTAAAAACTAGTAACCATGTATTTTTTAATTCAGGCTAATGTATATTTAGATCCCGACCATTACAGGATTTTTGATGCTCTGGAAGAACTGGGTATTGATTATGAAGTGATCAATATTCCTCCAACGGCAGAAAAAATAGATTTCAAAACAGACCGTAAGGATGTTTTTGTATATGGTTCGGTGACAATTGCAAGACTGGCCAGACAAAATTCAGACTGGTTTCCCGGTTCTTTTTACGGAGGAAATCATTTATATGAGGTTTATTCTCAATATTATGGCGAAAATCTCCTGAATCATACCATTTCCGTACATAAAATCTCAGAAGCTTTACCTTGGAGAAAGGATGAAATGAAATTCATTAAACCTTACACAGAAGCAAAGATTTTTACAGGAAAAGTTTTCACAGAAGCAGAATGGAACGATTTCGTTTTTGAATCACTGGAAAATTCGTCCAACAGGATTACAAAAAATTCTCTGGTACAGGTTTCCGAAGCTAAACGAACGGTAAAAGAAGCAAGACTTTGGATTATTGGCGGACAGATTATTGATGGAGGCTATTATAAATTCAATGATAATGCTCCTTTTGAAGAAACAGTTTCAGAAGACGGATTAGCTTTTGCCCGTGAAATGATTCAGCTTTTCAATCTTGAAGAAGCCTTTGTAATGGATATTTGTTTTACAGATGAAGGCTGGAAAATTGTTGAAATCAACTGTATCAACAGTTCCGGATTTTATCCCAATACCAATGTGAAAAGTATTATCAGAGCTTTGAATATTTACTTTTCCCAATAAAAAATACAGAATGTTTTTATACGATAAAGTCATAGTCATTGATATTGAAGCGACCTGCTGGGCAAAAGGAGAAGTTCCCGAAAATTCAAAAAGAGAAATTATTGAAATCGGGATCTGCAAACTGAATATGTCAGACGGAAGCATAGAAGATAAAAGAAGCTATCTGATCAAACCTTTACAGTCAGAAATAAGCGAATACTGTACAAACCTTACAGGAATTACTGCTGAAAAACTGGAAAATGAAGGAATGACTTTTCAGGAAGCCTGTTCCAATATCAAAAACAGATACAATTCCCTGCACAGAACCTACGCCGGCTACGGTGGATTCGACAAATCGATTATGGAAAGCCAGTGCAGCGAATTGGGAGTGAAATTCCCTTTCAGTGAGACCTATCTCGATCTGAAAGTGATGTTAAGTCTAATGAGCGGTGAAAAACCGATCGGACTTCTGAAAGAACTCGAAGCAAGAAATATCAGTTTTGAAGGAAGTGCACACAGTGGTGCAGATGATGCCTTTAATACGGCAAAGCTTCTGTATCATGTTTTAAAAAAATAAAGCAATGGAAATAACCAAAAGATTATTGTTTCTGGATGATATAAGATACCCAATTGAAGCGTATCATTATACAAAGAAGGACATTTTCCTCAGAAAAGACTGGCATATCGTCCGGAATTACGAACAGTTTGTCAACAGGATTTTGGAAAAAGGACTTCCGGAAATGATTTCTTTTGACCACGACCTTGCCGATGAACATTATTTAAAACCGGATACCCTGGAGTTTGTTGAGAAAACAGGCTACGACTGTGCAAAATGGCTCATAGAATACTGTATGGATAACTATTTAGACTTACCAAAATTCTACTGCCACTCCATGAATCCCGTAGGAAAAGAGAATATTCTAAACCTATTAAAAAATTTTAAGAACCATTAAATTAATAACGGATTGAATTATAAGAATATTAAGATGAATTTCACTTTAAAATGTGCTGTCTATGAAAAATCTTTGATTTTTTCCTTAATTAAACTTAAAACTTACCAGAATCTTAATGGTTTAAAACAACATTAAAAACTAAAAAATGATTTTCAAAACATATAACGCTATAGAAAATGCTTACCAGGCCCGCGTGATCGATCAGATCAGGATTCAGGGTTTTGGGGATGAGGTTTTCATCGTACAGGAGAAGGTCCACGGTGCTAATTTCTCTTTCTTTACCGATGGAAAGGAAATTAAGATTGGAAAACGGACCGCTTTCATCGAAAAAGATGATAAATTTTATAACGCACATCAGATTTTGGAACGTTACAGAAAAAACGTAACCGATTTGTTCCATAAAGTAAAAACGCTGTTTCCGGATCTTGAAACCGTAGTCATCTATGGTGAATTGTTCGGCGGAGGCTACAAACATAAAGAGGTTGCACCCGTAAAAGATGCCGTAAAAGTACAGGCAGGGGTGGAATATGCACCTTATAACGAATTTTATGCTTTCGACATCAAGCTGAATGGAACCACTTATCTGGATACAGACAAAGCCAATCAGATTTTTGAGGAAACCGGATTTTTCTATGCTAAAATTCTATTCCAGGGAACTCTGGAAGAAGCTTTGAAGTACCCGAATGCCTTTAATTCAAAAATTCCGGGATGGCTTGGCCTTCCTGAAATAGAGGATAATAGGTGTGAGGGAACCGTGGTCAAAACTTTAAAAACCCGTTATTTTGGAAACGGAGCCAGGATTATTCTTAAAAATAAGAACGAAAAGTGGGTCGAAAAATCCAAAGTAGAGAGAAAAGAAAGGAAAACCATTCAAAAACAGGTCAATTTCAGTGAAAAAGCTCAGGAAATCTGGAATGAAATTCAGAAATACGCTACTGTTAACAGATTGAATAACGTAATGAGCAAGATCGGCGAATTTGAACCTAAAATGATGGGACAGGTAATTGGCCTTTTCTCACAGGATATCCTGACTGATCTTGAAAAGGATTTCCCCGGCATTTTTACAGCAATAGAAAAAGATGAGCAGAAAAGAATCAATAAAAAACTGAATTCTTTAGCCATTGATGTGATAAAAGAAGAGCTGATGACTCTTAAAGTGTAGTTTCGGTAAATTTTTACCGGAACTTTTTTATGTGTACAATCCCACAGCAGAAGCTTTTAAAAAAAAACTTCTGTGATAAAAAACCAGAAAAAATGATACAGGCAGAAATAAAAAGTCTTTTAAAAGAAGACATCAGCATATTGGTGAAAATTCCGAACTCCGGAAAGCATTATCTGTGTGACTGCGGGGAAGCAAGCCTACTCACGGTGAAGGAAGCACAGTCGGTTTCGGCAATATTTATCAGTCATACCCATATTGATCATTTCTCCAATTTCGATGGAATATTCAGACATCAGATAGGGAGCGGAGAAAAAGTTGTGATCTGTGGTCCGGAAAATATTCACCGGCAAGTTGAAGCCAGATTAAAATCCTATACCTGGAATTTAATAGATGAAGGTGCCATAGCTTATGAAATCCGGGAAATTGTTGCAAAAGACAAAATAAATATTTACACCATTCATCCTCCGCTCTGGAATGCAGAGCAGGCAGGAAGTCAGGATTTCCTTTTTAAAGATGAATCTGTGGAAGTTGATTTTGCAGTTCTCGATCATAAGACAGCTTCTGTGGCTTACTTATTCAAAGAAAAAGATTCCGTGACATTCCATGAAAATGCCTCAGAATTTAAAAAAGGAAAATGGATCAGTGAACTGAAAATAGCTTTTGAAAACAACAATTCGGATAAAGAAATTGAAATTGAGGGAACGGTGTACAAAGCTTCAGATCTCTTTTATCATTTAACACGTACCGAAGGCTATAAACTGGGCGTTATCATGGATCATGCAGTGTCTGAAGACAATTATAAAAAGATAAAAGCAGTTTTCAAAGGAGCGGATAAAGTATACATTGAAACCTTTTACAAAGATGAAGATCAGGAATTTGCAACAGCTAATTATCACAGTTTTGCTTCAGCATCCGGAAAGATCATGAACGAATGTGGAGTAAAAGAAGCTGTTCCCGTTCACTTTTCAAGAAGATACACCGAAAGTGATGTACAGGAAATTGAAACCGCTTTTTATAAAGCATTTCAGACCGTTAAAAACAATTAGTAATTAAACTTTACAATCATAAAGCCGAATCAACAGAGCATTTTATGGTTGAACAAAAACAATTAAAAAAAATGAAACCAAATATTTTTTTCACGGCAGACCATCATTTCGGTCATGCCAATATTATAAAATTCTCAGAAAGACCTTTTGAATCATTGGAACAGATGAATGAAGAGCTTATCAAGAGATGGAACGAGAAGGTTGGTGTCAATGATACCGTCTATCATTTAGGCGATGTCAGCCTCGGTAAACCTGATTTTACCAAAGAAGTCCTTGACAGATTGAACGGTAAAATCCACCTGATAAAAGGCAACCATGAAGGCGCGGCACTTACCTATCCCAAACGTTTCGAATCCATCAGAGATTACCACGAACTGAGAGTTGATGAACCGGACAACAGCAATAGCAATCAGAAAATTATTCTTCTGCATTACGCCATGCGCAGCTGGAACGGCTCTCACCGCGGAGTTTGGCAGCTCTACGGTCATTCACACGGAACATTACCGGACGATGAAATGGCCCTGAGCTTTGACGTGGGAGTTGACTGTCATAATTTTTACCCGATTTCTTATGAAGAAGTCAAAGAAATTATGAAACGAAAAAAGTGGACACCCCCGTTTGCCCCAAGAAATTAAATTTAAAATAAAAAAGGGAGAAAGAAAATTGAGAAAGACCATATTAACTTCCATCTTCTGGCTCCCATCTTCCCTCTTTAGAAAATGTAAACCAATGAAAACAACAGAAAATATATTAATTATAGACCTTGAAGCCACATGTTGGGATAACCGCCCGCCCAGAGGTCAGGAAAGTGAGATCATTGAGATCGGAGTATGCATCATGAATGCAGCTACCGGCCGTATCTCCCAAAATGAAGGAATTTTAGTGAAACCGCAATATTCAAAAGTAAGTCCGTTTTGTACAGAACTGACTTCCCTTACCCAGAAAATGCTGGACGAAGAAGGTGTGATGCTGGAAGATGCACTGGACATTCTGCGTGCAGAATATGATTCCGAAGACCTTACCTGGGCCAGTTACGGAAATTACGACCTGAATATGCTGCAAAGCCAGGCCAGAAGATTTAACGTGGATTATCCGCTGAGTTATGACCATATCAACGTGAAAACCCTGTTCGGCCAGCTGCATCCAACAGTCAGGAAAAGTGTCGGAATGGCCAGAGCTCTAGGTGAACTGAATATGAAACTTGAAGGTACTCACCATCGAGGAGTAGATGATGCGAAAAATATTGCTAAAATCCTTTACTGGTGCCTGAATCAGGCTTAAAAATAGGAGTGAAATTCACTTAAAATCCGTATATTTAAAGAAATAACCTGTACCTGAAATGATTGAAAAAATTAGCCCGATTGAGCACATCAGAATGCGTCCGGGAATGTATATCGGAATCCCAAACCATTATGGAATTCTGGAAATGTTAGGCTATTTGATAGAGGATTTTTTTAAAGCAGGTATTGATGAGATACATTTCTCTCTGAAAGATGATAATCAATTGATTATTGAAGGATTTGGTAAAAAAAGTTTACTGTTACTAAGCAATACTTTAAAGAATGTTGATTCACATTTTAGTAAAAATTGTCCTTTCTCTCTTATCGAAATTCTGGCACTAAGTGAATCATCAGAAATGATGGTTAATGATAATGGTAATCAGTATGGAATAAGATCAGATAAAGGAAAATTGAAGGAGCTTACATCCGTTTTTCAGGAAACATGTAACAATATAAAAATAGACTATATCCCCGATCGGGAAATTTTCAAAGACCTTTGTCTTAATTATGAAATACTTAATCATTTATTCAGAAGATATGCCTTTCTGAATCCTGAAATTAAGATTAAAAGTGTCAATGAATTAAACAAAGATCAACAAGTCAATATTTTTCACTTTCCCAATGGAGTTTCTGAGATCATGGATTACGAACTTGAAAAAAGATTTCTCTATTACAGTCCTTTTTTTAAATTGGATTTCCAAAAGAAAACGGAATTTTCTTATGCGGTTGCTTTGCTTTTTTTTAATAACTGTTATGAAGCTTTTAAGATCAAAACCTACGCGAACTATAAAGAAGCTACATTGGGAGGTTCTCTATTAGATGGAATAATGCAGGGATTTCAAAAGTTTTTTAAAGAAGAAGCACGAAAGAAAAATAAAAGAATAAGTGTTCGTTCTGCTAAGCTTAAACAACATCTTTTTCTTTATGCATCAGTAACAGGGGAGCTTACTTTCCTTGGAGCAACCAGACAGAAACTTGGAACACCTTTAGTTCAAAAAGAAAGTAAAGAATTCGTCTATCAGGAACTGAAAACTTATTTTACTGATAAAGACGACGAACTCATTGATGTTCTCCGGATATTTGAAATAACAGCAGAGATATAAATATTCAGCTAAAATAAGGATCGTACAGCCGTATGATCCTTATTTTATTATGCTTTTTGGCAATGATCAGAATTTTTTTTACCTATAAAATCAAATAATTTTCTTTAATTTTTTAATACGCAAAAAGGTTGCGCAATTGGTTTCTTACTTTGCATCATCAAAATGAAATACTACTAAAATTTTGAAAAACAGATTTTAGTCAAAATATCAGACAGGCCATGTTGGAGTGTTTCTGTATAGCACCATTGCAGGAGATTTTATTGAGAAATATGATGTTCTTCTGTTCAGCGGGTCTGAAGGTTAGGAGTTTTCCATAAAATTCCATGCGCTATGGGTCGAAGGTTCGAATCCTTCTATTTCCTTCACGGGAATATAACTCAGTTGGTTAGAGTAATAGCTTATGATGTGTGGGTTCGAATCCCACTGCCAATTCGATTGGTATGGCGGAATGGTTGACGCGCTGCACTATGACTGCAGTATCATTGAAATAGACTCAAAATCTATTTTTTATGCCGAGTTTTAAATGTTTCTCATTAAAAAAACATCTTTTTACAGGAAAATCTGAGGTTTTTTCAGCTGTTGGATCAGCATTTTGGAAAAACCTGCAGGAAAAGATTTTTCTGAAGATGAAATCGGTCTTAGGAACAGACCTTATTGGATAAATAGAGTTAATGAAAAGCTTTTGTATGAGTTTCAAAAAAGAACAGGATACAGAATCATGAAATCAACAATACCATTCAAAAAGCTGTTCAGAGGCAGAATGAATTTTCTGAAGCCCTTTTCTTCCGTTGTTTTTGAAAGAAACAATCTCGGTTTTTCCCTTTTTTAAATAAATAATAACCATAAAATACAATTAGAAATGTTGAAAAAAATTACAGTTAAAGCATATCAGACAGGTCTTGTTTTCCAAAACGGAAACCTTATTCAGATCCTTAAAGAAGGTGGTTACTGGATGTTCGGAAATAAAACCGTAACGATTCATGACATGAAAACAGCATTTCATGCCCCTGAAGACCTTAACCTTCTTCTTAAAAATGAACAACTGAACACTATGTTACAGGTAATTGATGTAAAAGACGGCGAAATCGTGCTGGTCTATGAGAACGGAATTTTCAAAGAAGTATTGAAAGTAGGGCAGTACGCCTTCTGGAAAGATATTCTGAAAAGAGAATTTCAGAAAATTGACCTTACCAAAGTGGAAATCACAGAAAACATATCCAGAACCGTTCTGGAAAATCCAATGTTGAGAAACTTCGTAAGAAAATTTTCAGTGATCAACCAATATAAAGGAATACTGCTTATTGACGGGAAACTTACGAAAGTGCTTGAACCGGGAACATACAACTTCTGGATGAATGAAATTCCTATTGAAGTAAAATGTGCCGATATCCGTATGCAGCAAATGGAAATTGCCGGACAGGAGCTTTTAACAAAAGATAAAGCTATGCTCCGTATCAACTTCTATGTAAGCTTTCAGATCATCGATATTGAAAAATCCCTGATGCATAATAAGGAATATGATAAGCAATTGTATGTTCTGATGCAGCTGGCTCTGCGTGAATTCGTAGGAGCACTTACCCTGGATGAACTATTGTTGAAAAAAGATGCTGTAGGAAAAGAAATCCTGGAAAACTTTGGAAATAAAGGAAATGATCTTGGATTGAAAGTTTCAGACGCGGGAATCAGAGATGTGATCCTGACCGGGGAAATGAAAGAAATCATCAACCAGGTATTGATTGCAGAGAAAAAAGCCCAGGCCAACAGCATCATGAGACGTGAAGAAACAGCTTCTACCAGAAGCCTTCTGAACACTGCAAAGCTGATGGAGGAAAATGAAGTCCTGTGGAAACTGAAAGAAATGGAATATATGGAGAAGATCGCAGAAAAGATCGGAGATATCACCGTTTCCGGAAACAGCAATATCGTTTCCCAGCTGAAAGAAATTTTTGCTAAATAGAAACTAATAACTATCACCATAGGGGCAGACTTGTGAATAAGCAGGTTTGCCCCGTTTTTATTTACTTACAATGCCAAATAATTATAATACCATCCGGAATAAACTTTTAGAAGCTTTCCCTCAATCGGATATATCATTTTTGAAGGTTTGAAACAGGAATTGAAGCTAATAGGTAAGAATATTTCATTCCAGAGGAAAAGAAATGGAGAGTCTCAGTTATAATCAAATAGCTGGGATTTATTTTTATTTATAAAAATTTGTAAAACAATTACTTATGTCGTGTTTCTGGTTTAAGGTTCCTGTCAAAACTTAAAATATTTACCCATAATACGGAAACCCGTAAGGTCATCAAGCCGGAAGCCTCTACTTTTACTTCCAAGAAATTAATACGATGACTACCCAAACCGAACAGGCACTGGAAAACGGACTGATAAAAACTCTTATAGACAACAGCTATGAATATGTACAGCTGAGAGAGGAAAATCTGTACGCCAATTTTAAAAGCCAGCTCGAGAAACATAATAAAAAGAGATTGGCTGAAGCCGGAAGAACAGCTTTTACGGATAAAGAGTTTGAAAAGATCCGTATTCACCTGGAAGGAGGTACCCGTTTTGAGAAAGCAAAAAAGCTGAGAGATCTTTACCCTCTTGATACGGAAGACGGTCAGCGCATCTGGGTTGAATTTCTGGACCGGCAGAAATGGTGTAAAAATGAATTTCAGGTTTCCAACCAGATCACTACTGAAGGAAGAAAAAAATGCAGATATGATGTCACCATCCTCATCAATGGGCTTCCTTTGGTTCAGATAGAGCTCAAAAGAAAAGGAACAGAGCTCAAGGAAGCATATAACCAGATTCAGCAATATTATAAAACATCTTATACAGGCCTGTTTGATTATGTTCAACTTTTTATCATTTCGAATGGCGTGAATACCCGGTATTTTGCCAACAATCCTAATGGTGGTTACAATTTCACATTCAACTGGACGGATACGGAAAATGTTCCCTATAATGATCTGAGCCAGTTTGCTAACTCTTTTCTGGAAAGATGCAGCTTAGGGAAAATGATCAGTAAATATATTGTTTTACATGAAGGGGATCGTGCTTTAATGGTCCTTCGTCCCTATCAGTATTATGCGGTTGAAAAAATCCTGACCAGAATAGAAAATACCGCCAAAAATGGCTACATATGGCATACAACAGGGGCCGGAAAAACATTAACCTCTTTTAAAACAGCTCAGCTGGCGTCTGAAATAGATGGGGTAGATAAGGTCATTTTCGTTGTAGACCGGAGGGATCTGGATACCCAGACCCAAAGTGAATATGATGCCTTTGAAAAGGGAGCCGTAGATGGCACCGATAACACATATGAACTGATAAAAAGGCTGGGAGGGAATTCCAAAATTATTATTACAACGATCCAGAAGCTGAACAATGCCGTTACGAGAGACCGTTACAATAAACATCTTCAGGAGGTACGCGAACAGAAAGTCGTGATGATCTTTGATGAGTGTCACAGAAGCCAGTTTGGGGATTCGCACCGTAATATCAGGCAGTTTTTCAGCAACCTTCAGATTTTTGGATTTACCGGAACGCCCATTTTTGCAAAAAATGCAAATGAGCATACAACGGCTGAAATATTTGATGACTGCCTGCATAAATACCTTATTAAAGACGCGATTGCAGACGATAACGTATTGGGATTTCTCGTGGAATATTACAAAGGAAATACTGAATTAGGCGGAGATTATATGAATGAAACCAGAATGACTGAAATTGCAAAATTCATTTTGGGGAATTTCCATAAATCAACCGCAGACGGAGAATTCAACGCCCTTTTTGCCACTCAATCTATAACGGCATTAGTGAAATATTATAAGCTTTTTAAGCAGCTTAATCCTGAAATAAAAATCGGTGCCGTATTTACTTTTCCCTCAATCAGTAATCAGGATGATGAAAATACAGGAATGGGGCAGGGGTTTGCCAATGAAAAGGTAACTTCGGATGAACTGGCAGACATTATGAGCGACTATAATCAAATGTTTGACACTTCATTCTCTACTGAAAATTTCGGAGCCTATTATGATGATATCAATTTGAGAATGAAGAAGAAAAAACCGGAAATGGAGCCGCTGGACCTACTTCTTGTGGTGAATATGTTCCTCACTGGTTTTGATGCTAAAAAACTCAATACCTTATATGTGGATAAAAACCTGGAATATCATGGATTATTACAGGCTTTCAGCAGAACAAACCGTATTCTGAATGATAAAAAGCAGTTTGGGAAGATCATCTGCTTCCGTAATCTTAAGGCTAATGTAGATGAAGCCATTAAATTATTCAGCAATAACCAACCTGTTGAGCATATCATCCGCGGGTCTTATGATGAAGTCAAAGGACAGCTTTCCGATCTTATGCAGGATTTTAAAGAGAAATATCCTGAAGTTCAGATCGTAGATCTGCTGCAAAGTGAAGACGACAGGCGTGATTTCGTACTGGACTTCCGTGATATTATTAAAAAGCGGGCTGAAATACAGGTGTATGATGATTTTGATGCCGAAGACAGCTCTTTTCCAATGACCAATCAGGAATTTGTGGACTTCCGGAGCAAATACCTGGATATTGCAGATCGGGTGCATACTTCATCCACCATTGGAGAAGATCCGCAGGTGTATGGAAACCAACAGACTCTGGAGGATATTGATTTCTGCCTCGAATTATTGCACAGCGACATCATCAACGTAAGCTATATACTGAAACTGATGGCAGGATTGGATACTAAAAAAGATGATTACGAAAAAGAGCGCCAGCGCATTCTGGATACCATTTCCAATGACTCGCAAACACGTAACAAGACACCACTCTTCCATGAATTTATGCAAGAGAACATTGACAACAATAAAGAAGAATTTGAAAGATCCAAAACCGACGGTACTCTGGATCTGGAAAGCCTTCTTAATGAATTCATAACCCGTAAACGCGATGAAGCCATCCATAAATTAGCTGATGAAGAAGGTATCAACGTTGAGGCATTGGCTGCTTTTATTGCGGAATACGATTATCTCCGGCGGGAAAAACCAGAAATCATTCAGGATGCAGTAAAACAGATTAAAGTCGGATTAAATGAACGCCGTACCATTATTGATCGTGTATCCCAAAAATTAAAAACTATAATCAGTGTCTTCAGCTGGGATTAAAAACCAGGCAAACCTTTATCAACATCCATTTCGGATATAAAAAACAATAATTATGAGCGAAGAATTACAGGAAAAACTGCGCACCCAGTTGTGGATGGTAGCCAATGCTTTGAGGGGAAATATGTCTCCCAGCGATTTTATGTACTTTTCACTAGGCTTTATTTTCTATAAATATCTGTCTGAAAAAATTGAACTTCACGTAAATGAAGAGCTGGATTATGATGGTCTGAATTTTCAGCAGGCCTGGGAAGGCAATGACGAAAGTTTAAAGGAGAATATTAAGCGGACCTGTATTGATAATCTGGGATATTTTATTCAGCCTGAGCATCTGTATTCTCACATCATCAGCCTTATCCAGAAAAAAGAAAATATCCTTCCTGCTCTGGAACGTTCTATGAAACGTATTGAAGACAGTACAATAGGACAGGAGAGTGAAGATGATTTTGGCGGATTGTTCTCTGATATCGACCTGGCATCTCCAAAACTGGGAAGAACACCCGAGGATAAAAACCGCCTGGTAAGTGAAGTTCTGATCGCTTTAAACGGAATAGATTTCGGTTTAAACGAAGCCGGGGATATTGATATTCTGGGTGATGCTTATGAATATATGATCTCCCAGTTCGCAGCCGGAGCGGGAAAAAAAGCCGGAGAATTTTACACGCCTCAGGAAGTCAGCCAGATTCTTGCGGAAATTGTGACTACCGATAAAATAAGGTTGAAAGATGTATTTGATCCCACCTGTGGAAGTGGATCTTTGCTACTAAGAACCGCAAAAAACTGCCGGGCAGATGTGATTTACGGACAAGAAAAAAATCCGACAACCTTCAATCTGTGCCGTATGAATATGCTGCTTCATGGAGTAAAATATAAAGATTTTGATATCCGCAACGGCGATACTTTGGAGTCTGACCAATTTGGAGATCAGCAGTTTGATGCGATTGTAGCCAATCCACCATTTTCTGCACAGTGGAGTGCTGCTTCAAAGTTTAATACAGATGACCGTTTCAGCCCTGCCGGAGTACTGGCTCCCAAGTCAAAAGCCGATTTTGCTTTCATCCTGCATATGCTCCACCACCTTAACGACCAGGGAACGATGGCTTGTGTAGCTCCGCATGGTGTTTTGTTCAGAGGCAGCGCAGAAGGAAAAATCCGCCAGTTCCTGATTGAAAAGAAAAATTATATTGATGCCATTATCGGGCTTCCTGCCAATATTTTCTACGGAACAAGCATTCCAACCTGTATTATTGTAGCCAAGAAATGCCGTAAAGAGGATGAAGGAGTTTTATTTATCGATGCCAGCAAAGAATTTGATAAAGTTAAGACCCAAAATAAAATGCGGGTAGAACACATCGAAAAGATTGTGGAAACCTACCGTACCCGCGCAGAAATCCCAAAATACAGCCATAATGCTACTCTACAGGAAATTGCAGATAACGAATATAATCTGAATATCCCGCGATATGTGGATTGTTATGAAGCTCCTGAAGAAATTGATATTCAGTCTGTCATGCACGAAATTAAACAATTGGAAGCTCAGCGCTCCCAACTTGATGAAGAAATCAATTCCTATATGGCTGAGCTAGGCCTTACCTTCGAATCACCTATCCTTAATGCTTTTACTAAATGATAATTCTATGATCGAGACAGCTAATCAAGTTTTTAAAAAGGGCAAAGTTCCTAATTTGAGATTTTTCGGATTTACACAAGATTGGGAGAGAAAGAAACTAGGGGAAATTGGGGAGACCTATAGTGGATTATCAGGGAAAACCAAAGAAGATTTTGGAACTGGGAAACCTTATATCCAGTACAAACAGGTTTTTGATAATTCTAA
>NZ_JAVDUN010000006.1:0-312757 GCF_031456375.1 Chryseobacterium sp. 2987 | reverse complement strand
TATAGATTCAATCGAACGATAAGAGTTTTTGTGAAGATTAATACATTCTAATTTGAAAGCAACGCTAAATTTTTCTTTTCTATACATAAAAAAATGCCCCTAAAAAGTGTCTAACTTTTTGGGGGCAGTCCATTCAATGGGATTTTTTATTAATAACTCCTACCAGTATGGTTTGCATAAATGCAGAATCAGATGCCTACACCTGTAGCTTTAAAGATTTCGGGAGCATAGTACATGATCGCATTGATTCCAGTGATCTGTGAAAATACAGCGAGCAGAATAGCAATAATCAGAACCCGTTTTAATCGGGATCCCTTTAAATCTGAAAAAGAAAAAAAGTTTCATCTTTCAATGATCATCTTTCTCTGTGGCTGGTCAAAACAAAAAACCTTATAAACGTTTTATGGTCTATAAGGTCTTTATTTATTTTGATTATATATATTTCTGTTTTAAAAATGGTAGACTGAGATTAACCCCGGGTCCGTCATTTAAAACGTTACATCCAGCCCCACGTAGAAGTTAGCCTTCATAATCGGGGCATAAACCATTCCACCATCAAAATAGTTTCCGAAAGGATTTCTGAAATCAACAATGGCGTTCTTTTGATAATAGGATGTTAAATTTTCTCCACCAACATAGGCTCTGATCTTTTTGTTGAAATTCCTTGAGATCTGTGCATTCAATACCGCATAGGAATCAGAATATACAGGAAGCTGGAATTCCGCAGGATTGCTGGAGGTATCAGGAAGTCTTTGTTTTCCTACCCAGTTCAGCGTAGTATCAAAGCTCCAGAACCCGCCTTTATCATTTTTATTGGTAGCATAAGCAAGGTTAACGAAACCTCTGTGCTTGGCCATGAAAGGAATCTCTCTTCTTCCATCGATATAATCAGCCTGTACATCATAATATTTATAAGCAAGTCTTACGTCGAAATTTCTGAAAGGAGTAAAATCCCACTGAGTCTGGAAAGAGTTGGCGAAAGATTTTCCCTCTAAATTGTAAAAAGTAAGCTGCTGAGGAGATCTGTCTAAATCCACAAGCACCTGATCCTGGAAATCTGTTCTGAAAAAATCGGCAATTACAGTAGATTTTCGTCCAAATAACTTGAATTCCTGTTGTAAGCTGGCTCCGTAATTCCATGCAATTTCCGGTTTTAAACCATAAATATTCCCATTGTTCGGAAGAATCTGAATACTTCTGTTTGATGCAAAATACTGTTGATTTTCAGCAAAAACATTAGCTGTTCTGAATCCTCTCCCCGCAGAAAGTCTTAAGATGGTCTGTGGAGTAAAGTCATATTTAAAATTAACCCTCGGAGTAAACTGAGTGCCCGCAAGATTATGGAAATCTACTCTGGAACCCGCTACCAATGTATATTTTAAACCGGTTAAAGTATACTCGGCAAAGATACCGGGAACAATTTCATTTCTTCTCAGATCATTCGTTAAATACGTTTCTTTATAACCATCATATAAAAAGCTTGCTCCGGCTTTATACTTATGATTGGTATTTCCGATGATGCTTTCAAAAATCAGATTGGAATAATAGGTCTGCTGCTGCCCATTATAATTTCTAAGACCAAAAAAACTGTCCTGCTGATGGAATACATACTGGTTCATCCAGCCTAAACTTTGATAGGGCTTTCCTTTGAATACATAACCCGTTTTATTCCATACCTGAAATCTTGAAATATCAATTCCCACACCATAAGCAGATTGCTTATCCTGCGTCAGCTTTTTATCAAATCCGGTTTGTCCGGCAGTTCTTTCATCCCGGATAAAATTAATTCCGAAATGTGATCCGAATCCGGATTTCTCAAGATCGTTGAAATTAAGAAGATATGCTGCGTTGATCTGTGTTCCTTTCGGTCTGTCCAGGAAACCATCATCATTCATATCCGTATCTCCGAAAGTTCCGTTTCCATGAAGCAGGAATGTTTGTGACCATTTGTCGTTGATAGGGGATACGCTGGTAATATTAGCTTCTGCTCTTCCGTTGAAATCCGAGAATAGATTCAGGGAAGTTTCCGGCTCCTTCGCATTTTTCAGAAGTTCAGTATTAATCTGTCCGGTGATGCTTTCATAACCATTGGTAACGGTACTTCCTCCTTTTGTCAGCTGAATACTTTCAATCCATCTTCCGGGAATAAAATTCAATCCATAAGCAGATGCCAGACCTCTGATCTCCGGCAGAAGTTCTTTGGTAAGGCTGGTGTATTTTTGGTCCAGACCCAGCATTTTCAACTGTTTTGTTCCTGTAACGGCATTGCTGAAAGAAACATCTACTGTTGCATTGGTTTCAAAACTTTCAGACAGATTACAGCAGGCGGCTTTTAAAAGTTCTTTTTTATCAATATTAAAAACCAGTCCGACTTCTTTTTTACTTAAAGCTGTTGCTGCTTTAGAACCTGTCACAACAACCCCGTCAATACTTTTTTCATGTTGGGAGTGGTCTTCTTTAGATGCCGTTGTCGTATGTTCTTTATGATCTTCATGTTTTGTGGTTTCCTCTTCATAGTGAACTTTTGGATTCGCTTCCCCGAAGGTAAACTCCCTGTCATACAGACAGCATCCCGGGAGACCATTGTAAACGGTATCAGATGCTTTGAATTTTTCGTTATCATGGCCTGCATCAGCAATTGCTTTTAAAATTTTATCTGATGAGGTTTTTGCAGGATCAAAATTCAACATGACAATCTGCTTTTCTGCATTCCATTCTGCGGTATCTGCACCGGCTCCTTTTGCGGCCTTTTCAATTCTGGCTTTACATGAACCACAGTTTCCTCTTACGTAGAACTCGTTGTCTTTTTTAGCACCGGACTGGTGGTCATGTTGATGAGCTTCGGTTGGTGAGGGCTGAAGATCTCTTTCGTAATGGCAGCATCCCGGAAGCTTTTCATAGGTTTCGTTGGATGATTTAAATTTTTCGTTGTCATGGCCTGCCTCAGCTACTTTTTTGAGGATGTCATCAGCAGAAGCTTTATCCGTTTCAATAGTTAAGGTTTGCAGATCAATAGAATAAACTGCCGTTTTAGCGCCTGCTTTTTTAGCTGCTGATTCTATTCGTGATTTGCACATCTCACAGTTCCCTTTTACTTTGAACTGGTTTTTGGTAAGGTTTTGCGCTGATATAAAGTGTACAGACAGGATCAATAGTCCAAGTATCAACCTGGAAATATATAATTTCATTTTGTTTAAAGTTTAGATTAATTAAAAAACGGTTCATTAAAGATGTAATGAACACTCCGTAAAATAATTAACCTATTTTAGGCGGTTGCCAGATTTCCTTTAAACGGTCTGATAAATAAGGGTCTGAATACTGAAACTGCGGATTTTTATTCTTTTTATAATAAGAAAGTTCAAAGCGCAGATTTTTTGAAAAAGGGGTTTCTATAAAGGTATAGCATGCAACGCATGAGGAACAGCAGTCATCATTGCATGACGATTTTGTTTTGCTGTCATGGCTTTCTTTTGAAGAATGATTTTTACAGCAGTCGCTCTTCTCAGACTTTGCTTTGCAGCAGATTTCCTGCATAGATTGGGCATAGAAGCTGTCCTTGGGAACTAAAAAAATTCCCAGACAAAAAACAACTGCAAGAATGTGAAACAGCTTCATGATTGCAAAAATACGAAATTTATGGTAAAGGATCACCAACTTTTACCGCGCAGTTGTGCCATGGCTCTCCGTGAGCCGGGTTTGCTTTAGGTTTTTCTCCTGTCGGTTGTGGAGCGGGTACCGGAGCCGGTGTGTTCTGTGCTATATTTTGAACGGGCTGTGGAGCCGGAGCAGGCTTGCTGTTAAGAGGCTGTCCTACAGGGATATCACATCGATGTCCGGGTTGTCCGTGTGGAGGATTCATTCCCGGAGCGGTTTTTACCTGCTTTCCGTTATTATCAATCATTACTTTTCCCGGAGAGAGAGAGTTGGGATCAATGTTGATACTGTTACTGCTGTTTGCCGTTACAGTATTAGCAGCTGGCGTTGGTGCCGGACTGCTGCTGAGTGGCTGCCCTACAGGAATATCACATCGGTGTCCGGGCTGTCCGTGTGGAGGGTTCATTCCCGGAGCAGTGGCCATGGGAGCCGGATTGGTATTGGACTGGATTCCTGCCTGATCCATCAGGGAAGCTTTAGGAGAATTTACGGCCATACTTGGCGGTGGTTGTACCCCTGCTTCTTCTTTCAAATAAGTGGCTTTATCATCTTTCTTACACGAAACGGCAAGTACGGAAATAGCGATAACGCTTAAAAATATATTTTTCATATCCAATCGTATGAAACAAAATTAGCAAAACATTTTCAATTGTTTTGCTAATTTTTTATTTATAATCCGTTTTTAGGTTTAATTTTTAACTAAAAGCCTAAATCCTTCTCCGTGTACATTGATAATTTCCAATCCTTCATCATCTTTTAGCAGCTTACGAAGCTTGGCAATATATACGTCCATACTTCTCGCTGTAAAGTAATTTTCCTTCTTCCAGATCTTTCTCAGAGCAAGGTCTCTCGGCATGAAATCATTTCTGTGGATGCAAAGAAGTTTAAGCAGCTCATTCTCTTTTGGAGAAAGCTTGTATTCTTTGTCACCTACTTTAAGCTGTCTCAACATAGAGTCGAAGAAAATATTACTGATCTTGAATTGCTCCTGCTCTTCATTTTCCAAAGTAGAGCTTCTTTGAAGAATCGCTTTGATTTTATATAAAAGAAGTTCCGTATCGAATGGCTTGGTAATATAATCATCGGCACCCAGCTGATATCCTTTAAGAATATCTTCTCTCATATTTCTTGCCGTAAGGAAAATGATAGGGGTATTTTTATCGATTTTTTTTACGTCTTCTGCTAATGAAAACCCGTCTTTTTTAGGCATCATCACATCAAAAATACAGATGTCAAACTCATTCTCTGTAAATTCCTTCAATCCCTGTTCACCATCTGTTGCTAAGGTTACCTCAAAGTTATTGATCGTTAAATAATCTTTCAGCACAGCCCCGAAACTCTGATCGTCTTCTACTAATAATATTCTGTTGCTCATAATTTTAATAATTAAAAATTAATAAATAAGAATGAACGTTCTCACTCTATCTTCGTATATTTTGTTATCTGATTTTATCTATATCAGCTCATTGGCAGCTTAATCACAAACGTACTTCCTTTCCCTTTGTGAGAGTCTACTATGATCTGTCCTTTATGCAGTTCTACAATTTTCTTTACATAAGAAAGTCCCAATCCTTGACCTTTTACATTGTGAATGTTTCCGGTTTCTTCCCTGAAGAATTTTTCAAAGATCTTCGTTTTATTCTGGGTTTCCATTCCCATTCCCTTATCGGAAATTTCTATCACATACCAATGTCCTTCATTTCTTGTTTTTACATGAATTTCCGGGGCTTCCGGGGAATATTTATTGGCATTATCCAGTAAATTGACCAACATGTTTGAAATGTGGAATTCATCAATTTTAAAAGTGAAGTTTGATGCATTGAATTCCTGAGTAAGCGATCCGTTTCTCTGTCCTACAATAAGGTTGAAAGACTCCGTAGTTCTTTTGATGAGTTCCCTTACATTGGTCTCTTTTAGGAATAGCTCTACTTCATTTCTTTCAAGCTTTGACATATTCAGGACATTTTCTACCTGTTTTTTCATCCTAAGATTCTCCTGCTTAATCAACTCCGAATAATATTTTACCTTGTCCGGGTTAGTCGCAATCTTGTCATTGGCCAAAGAGTCTGTAGCTACTGAAATAGTGGCCAGCGGAGTTTTAAACTCATGTGACATGTTGTTGATGAAGTCTGTTTTTACTTCTGCCAGCTTTTTCTGCCTCATCATATAGTTGATGGAAATAATGTAAATTCCCAGAATGGTAAGTAACGAAAGGAAGGTTCCCAAAAGCATTGGCCAGTTGTTCATGGCCAGGGAATATTCTTTTTTAGGGAAAACCAAAGCCAGGGAATACAAAGTCGTGTTTTTATTATCCGTAAAAAGGGGATAGCTGTAAGTATTGTTATCCTTTTTTTCTTTAAAGGCCTTGTTTACAATGCTGGTAAGTTTATTACTCTTATCAATAACTCCATAACCGAATTTTGCAGTAATTCCTTTCATTCTTAGTTCCTTGGCAATAACGGAGTCCAGAATGGTAGGGTCAACTCTTTTGGTAATGGGAAGATTGGTGCCGACAATTCTTACGAAATTTTTAATGGAATAATCACCGCTTTCTAAATCATTGTTGATCTCGGTGGTAAGAAGTTCACGGTTGGCTGTATCTCTTTTAACCTTGTAAGCAGCCTCATCAGTATACAAGGTGGTTAAATTAACAGAGTCTCCTTTTTTAGAAATCGGAAGCTGTGTTTTAGAGATGATATTTTTGGAGTAGATGATCTGTCGTTGAGTTCCGGAATCCTGTACCTGTTGAATGGTTGTTAATGAGGGCTGGTCCTTACTGGCCAGAATATCATTTCTGAAGTTATTGTTGTCTTTATTTAAATATTTATCTACTTCAATCTCTTCAATATTTTTTGAAGTATTTTCTAAAGCAGCATACACTTTATTGGAGAATTCCTGTTCCAGTGCACCGTAATAACCTTTCAGCCAATAAAATTGGAGCGTAACAAAGACAATCAGTGAGATTGTCATAAACACCGAAATTATTGGGATGAATTTATTATTCATTTACAGTTTTTTATATGTTTGGAAAAAATGAATGTTAAAATTAATTATTTTAAGACTTCATAAACAAAAAACGAGCCAAAAAATTGTGTTATTTCTCTTAAAAGTGTGTTTTTTAACGTTTATTTATGAATTTAAGAGTACTAATGCATTCAATAGATTAAGAGCTGTAAGTAATTAATTCCCTTTCAGCAGAATGTTTAAGTAGGCATTTAAATCCTTGTTATCAATTAGTTTAACATAGTAAAGAATATTTACAGATTTAATATTCATAGAAAAAAGAAGTTGCTTTAAAGGATAGGGAGAAAATTCAATGTTTTAAAAAAATTAACGAAAAAAATTAAATATTTTTGTTGAAAATGTCAACTTTGAAATGAAAATATATTACTTTCTTAGGCTTGGTTGTCTTTACTTGCCATATGAAAAGTATTCTCCATCTATAAAATAGTAACTTTATCAAAAATAATTACTTATGGAATCGAATATCATGTTCAACAAAGATTTTGAAGCGAAAACAGTGTATGTCATGAAAATTTACAATGCAGACGTTTCGAAAGTGTGGGATTATTTTACACAATCCGGATTATTAGATCAGTGGTGGGGCCCAAAACCGTGGAAATGTGAAACTATAAAGCAGGATTTCAGAGAAGGTGGAATCTGGCTATATGCGATGGTTGGTCCAAATGGCGAAAGAGGTTATTCGCAGTCAAAATATGGTGAAATTATGGAGCATAGAAGCTTTGACTGGATGAGTGCTTTCTGTGATGAAAACGGGAATATCAATAATGATTCTCCACAGTCCAACTGGCTGATTGGTTTTACGGGAGTGGAAGAAGGAACAAAAGTGACCATTAATGTTCATTACCAGTCTCAGGATGTCATGAATAAAATGCTGGAAATGGGATTTGAAGAAGGCTTCAAAATGGGGCTTACCCAATTGGAAGAAATTTTAGGATAAGGAGATATGGCTAAGCTGTAGTAGATGTAAGAATACTTAGTTTTATAACGAATTAAAAAAATCAGCCTCAGGAATGAGGCTGATTTTTTTATCTGGTCAAGCGGATTTTTTATGAACGTCCGCATTTTATATCAGATTTTCTTCCTGAAAATATTGAATAATCGCCTTTTTCATAAGAAGGGTCTGTTCATTCGGTCTTAATTCCGGAAGTTCTTCCAGCTGCTCAAAATGAGGCCATCCGTCTTCATAATGAGTGAATTTATAATAACCGAAGGGTTCCAGCAATCTGCACACCGCAATGTGTATCAGATTCACTTTATCGTCTTTCGTGTATTTTTGCTGACCGCTTCCCAGCTCCTGAAGTCCAATCAGAAACAAAAGTGTTTCAATCGGCGGATTTTTTTCAGTCTGGAAATGGTCTTCAAAAAACTGTTCTATTTTTTTCCAGTATTCGGATTCGTTGATCATAACTTTATAAATGGTAAATAATGATTGATAAATGATAAAGTTACTGCTTTAGCATTTTTCTTTACGAAGAAGTTACTTTTAGTATTTCTTCAGTTTTTGTTTTTATATCTGTTAAAATTTCTTTTTCAGCAAATTCCAGTTCTTCCAACATTTCAAGCCAAAATAAAGTTTCATCAGTTTCCTCTATTACAACGGAAATTTTGAAAATCTTTCAGCTTTTGATCTTGCCCCTGCACATTGCTCTATAATTGGCAGTCATTAAAGTTGAAGATCGGAATATTTGCTTTCTGATCACTTAAAAAGTTTCACTGAAGGTAGTTTTGATAATTCCTTAATGATTGTGATGGCCGGCTGCTTTGTTTTGGAAGCAAAAATTGTGTTATAATCCGGACTATCTATCCACTTATCATTTATGAATGATCATTTATTTTCAACAGGAACGCATATTCCAGAGCATCTTCTTTCAGTGATTCAAATCTTCCGCTTGCTCCGCCGTGGCCTGAGCTCATGTCAGTTTTAAATAACAAAAGATTATGGTCTGTTTTCAGCTCTCTTAACTTTGCTGTCCATTTTGCAGGCTCCCAATACTGAACCTGGGAATCGTGAAGACCAGTTGTGATCAGCATATGAGGATAATCTTTAGCTTCCACATTATCATAAGGAGAATAGTCTTTCATATAGTGATAATATTCCTTGTCATTTGGATTTCCCCATTCATCATATTCCCCGGTTGTTAAAGGAATAGTTTCGTCAAGCATTGTGGTTACCACATCTACAAAAGGGACCTGAGCTACAATTCCGTGGAAAAGTTCCGGTTCATAATTAACAACGGCACCTACCAGGAGACCTCCGGCACTTCCACCCATAGCATACAGATGTCCGGATGAAGTGTAGTTTTCTTTGATCAGATGTTTCCCCGCGTCAATAAAATCGAAGAATGTGTTTTTCTTGAAGAGCATTTTTCCGTCTTCATACCACTCTCTTCCCAGATATTCTCCACCGCGGATGTGGGCAATGGCGTAAATAAATCCTCTGTCCAGAATAGATAGCCTTACATTGGAGAAGCTTGCGTCTACAGTATGTCCATAACTTCCATAGCCATATAAAAGCAATGGTGTATCTGCTGATTTTTTAGTGTCTTTATGATAAACCAATGAAATAGGAACTTTAGTTTCCCCGTCTCTGGATTCTGCCCATATTCTTTCTGAAATATAATTTTCAGGAAGGAATTGTCCTCCGAGAACTTCCTGCTGCTTCAGAAGTATCGTAGTTTTTTCCTTCATGTTGTATTCATAGGTAGAACTTGGCTGTGTAAGGGATGTATAGCCATAACGAAGCACTTCAGTATCAAATTCCATGTTGATGCCGATGTACGTGGTGTATGTAGGATCAAAGAAAGGAAGATAATGGGATTCCTGGGTTCTTTCATCAATAATTTTGATCTGCAGAAGTCCCTGCTCTCTTTCTTCAAGAACGAGATAGTCTTTGAAGATCTCAAAACCTTCCAATAAAACTTCGGCGCGGTGAGGGATTACATCTACCCAGTTTTCCATACTACAATTATCAATTTTCGTTTTTACAATCTTGAAATTGATAGCATCGTCTGCATTGGTAATGATGTAAAACTCATCTTTGTAATGTTCTACGGAATATTCAAGGTCATCTATTCTTGGCTGAATGATAGTCCATTCTGCAAAGACATTATCCGAAGGGATGAATCTATGCTCATCGGAAATCGTGCTTGAACTTGCAATGAAAATATATTCCAGCGACTTGGTTTTGAAAACATTGACATCAAAGGTATCATCCTCCTCATGAAAAATAAGAATATCTTCTGAAGCATCAGTTCCAAGCTTATGCCTGTATACCTGGAATGCACGCAGGCTGTCATCTTTTCTGATGTAGAAAACATGCTCGTTATCATTCGCCCATACAGCTTTACCTGTAGTATTCAGAATCTGGTCAGAAAAAATCTCTCCTGTAACCAGATTTTTGAAATTGATGGTGTAAATTCTCCGGCTTACATTGTCTGTTGAAAAAGAAGCCAGCTCATTATTCGGAGAAACGGCTACACTTCCTACCTCAAAATAATTCTCCCCTTCAGCAAGGATATTGACGTCTACTACAATTTCTTCCGGGTTGTCCAGTGTTTTATGTTTTCTGCAGAAGATAGGGTATTCTTTTCCTTCTTCATAACGTACGATGTACCAGTATCCGTTGAAGAAATAAGGAAGAGATTCATCATCTTTCTTGTAACGGGCTTTCATTTCTTCGAAAAGCTCTTCCTGAAGAGCCTCCGTATCTTTCATGATGAATTCTTCGTAAGCGTTTTCTTCTTCCAGATATTGGATTACTTCGGGATTTTCCCTTTCGTTAAGCCAGAAGTAATTGTCAATTCTTCTGTCGCCGTGTATTTCAAGTATTTTTTCTATTTTTTTTGCTTGTGGAGCCTTCATCCGGATTTTTTAATTTTTTAAGGTGCGGATTATCATCTGTAGGATATTTTCTTTTTAAAAGTACAGAGATTTTATGCAGTATTAAATTTTGTTCAAATATAAGAAAGGCTATCAAATTTTTGATAGCCTTTATAGTGAATGTTATCTGCATGATTATTTTTTTATTGCTTTAATCGTTTTTACCGTTCCGTCTGTCATTTTTAAATGGATTAAATATAAGCCTTCTTTTAGATCATCCAGATTAAGAAAAGAAGATGGTTTTTCAATTGTTTTCACCAGCCTGCCGGAAATATCCATAGCAGACACTGATTTTGCGTCCGATATGTCGGAAATGGTCAGAATGTCTCTGAAAGGGTAAGGAGATACCTGAGATTTTTTAGTACTCTTAAAAAAGAATATTATTGCTTTTGTGTTGGAATAATTACGTTAAAATGATCTGTTGTTAAATTATTTTATTGGAACTTAAAAGGAATAGGCGTGTAAAATGATCATGAAAGTAGTAATTCAGTTATTTTTAAATATTTATAAAAGGATTTTAATGAACTGGGTAATTATATTTTTATAGGGTAAATTTTATATACTGCTTGAATTGATTAAAAAGTGTCAAACAAAAAGCCGTCTTTCCTGTATGAAAAGACGGCTGCATTTATTTTCTGTATGAAAGACTATTTATGAAGAGCCTTAATATACTTTTCCAGAGCCATGGTCATAGATGGAGTTTCCTTTGTAGGAGCCATCAGATCTACCTTTAATCCTGCTTCTTCAGCAGCAGCCAGTGTAGTGTTTCCGAAAACACCAATCTTTGTTTCTTCCTGCTTAAAGTCTGGGAAGTTCTGCTGCAGAGATTTGATTCCCTGAGGGCTGAAAAAGATCAGCATGTCATAATCCTTAATGGTAATATCCGTAAGATCGCTGCATACCGTTCTGTACATGATCGCTCTTGTCCAGTCTACATTGGCAGTATCCAGTGTTTTTACAATATCCGGGCTCAGCACGTCTGAAGACGGCAGAAGGTATTTTTCAGATGGGAATTTTTTGAAAAGAGGAAGCAGGTCCGAGAAATTCTTTTCTCCGAAACTGATCTTTCTTTTTCTGTATACAATATGTTTCTGCAGATAATTGGCAATAGCTTCAGACTGACAGATGTATCTCATCGTGTCAGGAACTGAAAAGCGAAGCTCTTCAGCCAGTCTGAAGTAGTGGTCTATCGCATTTTTACTGGTAAAAATAATACCGGTATACTGCGTCAGATCTATCTTCTGCGTTCTGAGTTCTTTGTTGTCAACTCCTTCGACGTGGATGAAAGGGCGGAAATCAATCTTTATCTTTTCCTTCTTCGCTATATCCAGATATGGAGAGGACTCACTTGGCGCTGGTTGAGAAACCAATATAGACTTTATTCTCATCATTGACTTTTATTAAAAAAATAACAACTTCCAAAGCAACAATAAAGGTGCAATTTGGAGGGTGCAAATATACAAAAATTTATAATACCATTTTTGAGGAAGAATATTGTTTTTGTGAAACAAATAGAAGAAAACCTTGAAAATGAATACAAAAGCAAAGAATGAAAAATAATATAAAAACATTTTATTTCTGTCTACGGGGAAATAATAGTGGGTTACACAAAGAATTATTAATAAAAATGACAGAATAAAATAAAATTTGGTGGAGGTGAAATAAAAAACAGACCATTTTTTGCCATCACCTATACTTTGATAAAATAAAAAACCTAATGCCGATTTTGTCAGATAAAAAATAACAACTGCCAAAAAGGTATACCCGAATTTATTAAGCTGATATCCAAAAAGCTGAAGATCGGCGATGTATTTCGGAACAATAGGAATATATTGGGAGATGAGAACAGAAAGAGTAAGCGCCATTACGCAGGATGTAATCATCCAGCTCGGCAGGTTATTGCTCGCATCAAAATATTTCTGCAACAGGAAGTCTTTCAGGCTGGCATCTCTTTCTATAATATTCATCATGAAGACATATAAAAATATACATCCCAGCAGGATAAAAATTACCCAATCATTGTTCTCAGGTATTCTTACGTGGTTTATAAAGTTTTGTGATAACGGCAAAGGAATATTTTTTGCAAAATTATAGATTATTTTGTATAAAATAAAAAGGTTAAATAAACTATCTTTGCAAACTGAAATGAAAAAACTAGTCATTATCCCGACCTATAACGAAAAGGAAAATATTGAAAATATTATTTCCGCGGTTTTTGCATTGGAAGATGACTTTCATATTCTGGTTGTAGATGATTCCTCTCCGGATGGAACAGCTGAAGTGGTAAAAGATCTTCAGAAAAGATATCCCCACTATCTTCATCTCTCTGTGAGACATGTAAAAGATGGTTTGGGAAAAGCCTATATCCACGGATTTAAATGGGCTATTGAAAATAGATATGACTACATTTTTGAAATGGATGCCGATTTTTCACATAATCCCAATGACCTGCCAAAGCTTTTTGAAGCCTGTCTTCAGGCAGATATGGCCATCGGTTCACGCTATTCAAAAGGAGTAAATGTGGTCAACTGGCCTATGGGAAGAGTTCTTCTTTCTTATTTTGCCTCCAAATATGTACGGTTTATTCTAGGACTTCCGATTCATGATACAACAGCCGGTTTTGTCTGCTTCTCAAGAAAAGTACTGGAAGAGATAGGACTTGATAATGTAAAGCTGAAAGGATATGGATTCCAGATTGAAATGAAATTCAGAGCCTTCAAAAAAGGGTTTAAAATTGTAGAAGTTCCTATTATATTTACCAACAGAATTTTAGGCGAAAGCAAAATGAACGGAGGAATTATTCATGAAGCTGTTTTCGGTGTTTTAAATTTAAAATGGAAATCAATAATCAACCGGTTATGAAAAAACTGATCTTCATTTTTGTAATAATGTGCATGTTTTCATGCGGCGACTATATCGATAAGCCTAAAAACCTTCTCGATAAAGAGGTTATGGCTGAAATTCTGGCCGATCTGGCTCTTAATGATCAGGCCATTAATATGTATCCGAACAAAAATTTAGAAGCAGGAACAAGATTTGTATTGAAAACCCATAATGTAAAATCTGAAGACTTTGTAGAAAGCTTCAAATATTATGTTGTTAAAGATCAAATGAAGGGAATTGCAGAAGAATCCCAGCTTATATTGTTGAAAAAAGATCCCAAAGCGGAAAAATATATAAAGGATAAAATGAAGAACAAGGGAGAATTGCCGGTTCTCAACAGATAATCATAATGAAGAAATGTGTTTCATCCGCAGAAACACCAACCGTTTACAACGGTTAAGCAAAAAATATACAGATGAAATTTTTTAATATAGAAAAAACCTCTGAAGGAAAAGCAAGAGCAGGAGAAATTACCACAGATCACGGGAAGATACAAACTCCCATTTTCATGCCTGTGGGAACGGTTGCCAGTGTAAAAACAGTTCATCAGAGAGAATTAAAAGAAGACATTAAAGCCCAGATTATTCTGGGAAATACCTATCATCTATACCTTCGTCCCGGAATGGAGATCATGCAGCAGGCAGGAGGGCTTCATCAGTTTATGAATTGGGATCTGCCGATTCTTACTGATTCAGGAGGCTTTCAGGTGTTTTCACTTTCCAAAAGCAGGAAAATGTCTGAAGAAGGGGTGAAATTCAAATCCCATATCGATGGAAGCTATCACATGTTTACTCCGGAAAAGTCTATGGAAATCCAGAGACAGATTGGAGCCGATATTTTCATGGCTTTTGACGAATGTACACCTTATCCGTGTGAATACAATCAGGCTAAAACATCAATGGAGCTTACCCACAGATGGCTAAAGAGATGTATTGACTGGACGGAAGAGAATAAAGAATTATACGGACACAAGCAGAGACTTTTCCCAATCGTTCAGGGATCTACCTATTCCGATCTTAGAAAAATATCCGCAGAAGTAATTTCAGAGGCCGGAGCAGAAGGAAATGCAATAGGTGGACTTTCCGTAGGTGAACCTGAAGAAGAAATGTACAGAATCACTGACGAGGTGACGGACATTCTTCCGAAAGAAAAACCAAGATATCTTATGGGAGTAGGAACTCCATGGAATATATTAGAGTCTATCGGTTTGGGAATCGATATGATGGATTGTGTTATGCCAACAAGAAACGCAAGAAACGCAATGCTGTTTACATGGCAGGGTGTGATGAATATGAAAAACGAAAAATGGAAAGCTGATTTTTCGCCTCTGGATGAATTCGGAACAAGCTTCGTAGACCAGGAATATTCAAAAGCTTATCTTCGTCATCTGTTTGTATCCAAAGAATATCTTGCAAAACAAATTGCATCCATCCATAACCTTGCTTTTTATCTTGATCTGGTAAAAGTAGCCAGAGAACATATCATGGCAGGAGATTTCTATGAATGGAAAAATTCTATAGTTCCGGTATTGAGACAAAGGCTTTAAAATAAAGAAAGAACATGATCAAAATTATAGACAGATACATCATCAAAAAATATCTTGGAACATTCAGTTTCATGCTGATCCTGCTGTCTATAGTTGTATTGGTTATTGATGTCCAGCAAAAGATTCCAAGGATAGAAAATGCTAAAGCCATTGATCCGAAGCTGGATTTGGTGTACTTTCTTATTCACTTTTACCCGTTCTGGATTCTCAATCTTGTTGTAACATTCCTCTCCATTCTGGTATTTATTTCTGTTATTTATTTCACCTCCAGAATGGCAAATAATACCGAAATTGTTGCGGTAATAAGCAGTGGAGCAAGTTTTCACAGGTTTGCAAAACCTTATTTATATACTTCAATTCTGATTGCTGTACTATCCCTTACGGTAAATCACCTCGTTCTTCCGTGGGCCAATATTAAGAAAAACAGATTGGAGGCCTACACCTATAATGCGGCCAATAAAGAAAAAATTCTTGGGACAGCCCCTGCATCTGCACAGCTTAGTAAAACAGAATACATCTTCGTTAATTCCTGGAATAAAATGGAAAACAGAGGGTCAGGTTTCGTTTACCAGAAATTTGATAAAAACAGAAAGCTGATGTATGAAGTGAAAGCTTCCGAAGTTACCTGGGATAAAAGTAAAAAACAATTCGTCCTTTCAAGTTACTTAGAAAAGACCATTAATAAAGATGATACAGAGAAACTGAATAGTGGTTTTGATCTTAGAAAAAATTACGGGCATACTCCGGAAGAACTTTTCCCGAATGAACTTCTCGGACAGAATAAAACCACACCTGAACTCGTTAAGTTTATTGATCGTGAAAAAGCGAAAGGAAACAGCAACCTGAATTCTTATCTCAATGAGTTTCATCAAAGAACATCCATGCCGGTTTCCATTATTATTCTTACATTTCTGGCGCTTTCGCTGGCTTCCCAGAAAAAAAGAGGAGGTCTTGGCGTAAACCTTGCCATAGGGATTTCCCTTGCATTTGTTTTTGTTTTCTCTTTTGAAGCATTGAAAGTCGTCTCTGAGAACAAAAGCTTATCTCCTGCTGTAGCCATGTGGCTGCCGAATATGGTATTTCTTCCGCTTACCTTGTATTTATACCTTAAAAGGGCTAATCAGTAAGATCAGTAAAGGAGTTTTACCTCTTTATGGTAGAACTTCTTCATCCCATCATTTTCCAGCTCTATCCAGAGTTCTCCTTTTTCGTCTGCATGACGGATGATGCCATTTTGTCGCTCTTTTTCAATTTCAAAAACAGAAATTTCGTCCTTTCGGAATAAATGTTGGTTAAAAAGGCTTAAAATTTCCTGTTCAGAAGGAATGCTTTTCAATCTTTCAATCATAAAATCATGAAGCTGGGATGTGAAATCTTCAAGGTTAAAAACCTTCCCTGTAAGCGATAGAATAGAGCCTGCATGGGATATCTCTTCAAAATTCTCCTGAAGAATATTAAACCCGGCCCCAATGATGAAATAATTATTTTGATTAATTTTCTTCTTTTCAATCAGAATCCCTGTAATTTTTTTACTTTTAAGGATCATATCATTCGGCCATTTTATCTTTACAAGGTTATCAGTCAAATTGGCAAGGAAATCCCGGATAATGATTGCGGTATAATAATTGAACAGAAAATCAGAGAGTAAAAAGTTTTGAGTCTTCACTGCCAGCGTATAAGCGAGATTCTTTCCGGCAAGTGAAGCCCATGTATTTCCGTACTGTCCGCGACCTTTGGTTTGGTTGAAGGTATGCACTCCTATAAAATCTGAATTTTCGTAAAGTAAAAACTTAGAAACTTCGTCATTAGTAGAAGAGCAGTCTTTTAAGTAGAATAGTTGGGTCATTTAAGAAAACTTTAAGACTTTCAGGGCCTAAAAGTAAGGCTAAAGTAAAGAAAAAACAATAAATTTGCAGATTATAGTATTTTTTTAATGAATAAAACAGCAGAAAAGCAAGAATTATTAGATAAAATCGTTGAAGCTATCCAGGATGTAAAGGGAGAAGATATCATGATCTTCGATCTATCCAAGATTGAAAACTCAGTAGCAGAAACGTTTGTAATATGTAGTGGAAACTCAAATACGCAGGTAGCCGCACTTGCAGGCAGCGTAGAGAAAAAAGTAAGAAACGAACTTAAAGACAGACCATGGCATGTAGAAGGTACAGAAAATGCGATGTGGGTGTTGGTTGATTACGTCACCGTAGTGGTGCATATTTTCCAGAAAGAAGTACGTGAGTACTACGATATTGAAGAACTTTGGGGAGATGCAGCCATTACAAAAATTGAAAGTAAGTATTAAATTTTAAAAAGTATAAATGAACAATAAAGGATTCAACTGGTTTTTTCCAATTGTGATCATAGGTCTTTTGTTATTCTTTGGTTCCAATTTTTTAGGGGGCGAGAGTGCAAAATCTATTGATGAAGACGGATTCTTCAGAGAGATGCAGGCAGGAAAGGTCCAGAATATTATTATATACAAGGACACAGAAAAAGCTGATGTTTTTCTTACCAAGGAAGCAAAAGCGGCAATGGTAAAAAAATCTGCCAATGAGAATAATCCCCTTTCTGCGTTCGATATGGCTCCCAAAGCAGATTATTCTGTAAAATATGGAGATCTTCAACTTTTCCTTCAGAAATTTGAGCAGGTAAAAGGAACTAATGCCGCAATCAAAACAACCAAAGATTACGGAGCAGGTAAAAATCCATTTATGGATATCCTGGTATCTGCCTTGATCTGGATTGCCATTTTAGGATTATTCTACTTTCTTCTTTTCAGAAAGATGGGTGGAGGCGGAGGTCCTGGAGGACAGATCTTCTCTATCGGAAAATCTAAGGCGAAGCTTTTTGATGAAAAAGAAAGAATTCAGGTAACATTTAAAGATGTTGCAGGTCTTGAAGGTGCTAAAGAAGAGGTACAGGAGGTTGTAGACTTCCTTAAAAATTCTGAAAAATATACCAAACTGGGAGGTAAAATTCCTAAGGGAGTTCTTCTGGTAGGGCCTCCGGGAACAGGTAAAACCCTATTGGCAAAAGCTGTTGCGGGAGAAGCCAAAGTTCCGTTCTTCTCACTTTCAGGTTCCGATTTTGTGGAAATGTTTGTAGGAGTAGGAGCTTCCAGAGTAAGAGACCTTTTTGCCCAGGCGAAAGCAAAATCTCCGGCTATCATCTTTATCGATGAGATTGATGCCATTGGACGTGCCAGAGGGAAAAATAACTTCTCAGGCGGAAATGATGAAAGAGAAAATACCCTGAACCAGCTTCTTACGGAAATGGATGGTTTCGGAACAGATGTGAACGTTATTGTAATGGCAGCCACCAACAGAGCTGATATCCTTGATAAAGCTTTGATGAGAGCAGGACGTTTTGACCGTTCTATTTATGTAGACCTTCCTGAACTTCACGAAAGAAGACAGATCTTTGATGTGCATTTGAAGAAAATTAAGCTTGACGATAATGTTGACAGAGATTTCTTAGCAAAACAAACTCCTGGATTCAGTGGAGCAGATATTGCCAATGTATGTAATGAAGCGGCATTAATTGCAGCAAGAAATAGCCATACCTCAGTAACAAAACAGGATTTCCTGGACGCTGTAGACAGAATCATCGGTGGTCTTGAAAAGAAAAATATGGCCATAAAGCCATCAGAGAAAAGAAGAGTAGCTTTCCATGAGGCAGGACACGCAACAGTGAGCTGGCTTGTAGAACATGCAGCACCGCTTTTAAAAGTGACTATTGTTCCAAGAGGACAGTCTTTGGGGGCAGCATGGTATCTTCCGGAAGAAAGACAGCTGACAACCACCCAGCAAATGCTTGATGAAATGTGTGCTACACTGGGAGGAAGAGCCGCTGAGCAGGTGATTTTCAATAATATCTCTACCGGAGCCTTATCTGATCTTGAAAAAGTAACAAAACGTGCTCAGGCGATGGTTACCATCTACGGTTTGAGTGAAAATATCGGAAATATCTCATATTACGATAGTTCAGGCCAGTCTGAATACAGTTTTGGAAAACCTTATTCGGAAGAAACCGCTACGAAAATTGATGCAGAGATCAAAGCAATTATTGAAGATCAATATGAAAGAGCAATAACAATTCTTACCGAAAATAAAGATAAGCTGGATGCTTTAGCGAATAAGCTTTTAGAGAAAGAAGTGATCTTCCGCGAAGATCTGGAAGAAATATTCGGAAAAAGAGCATGGGATCCTGAATTAACAGAGAAGCCTGTGACGAATACCATTCCTGAAAAAGAAAAGGAAGAGGCTGAAATACCTCAGATCAAAGAAAAAGAAGAAGAAAGCGAAATTCAGGCTCCCGAGAGTCCGACGCAGCTCTAAAACTTCTGAAAAATAAACAATGAAAAACCTGACAACCTTAAAATTGTCAGGTTTTTTCATATTTAAAGAGACATTTTTAGAATCTATTGTAATTTATTTCTATTTTTGTATAAAGTTGACTAAAAATAGATTAAGTTGAATTTATTCAAGAGGATTGTAAGCAAACTGACCAACCAGCCTGAGGAAGAGGACCTACAGAGCCTGGAGAAGCTAGGGGATTCGCTGAAAAATGCGGATCTTGACTATAAGTTTGCGCAATTATTTACGCATTCGGGGGGATTTTTTAATTATTGTGCAGATGAAGCGGAAGCTCTACAGACTTTAAATCAAATTATCAAGATAGAAGGTATCAGCAGTACTTTCTGCTGGGACAAAGAACTGCAGAGTTTTTTAAACGTTATAAAGACGCCGTACAGTTCAGAACTGGAGCATTCCAATAATGCTGCATTCATCACCTGTGAGTACCTTATTGCCTATGACGGAAGGGTTATGCTTTCCCACAACAATATCCTTCATTACCATTCTTCAAGACTGCCCAATAAAATCATTATCATGGCCAATGTATCACAGATTGTGAACAACCTGAATGATGCGATGGGAAAAATAAAAAGAAACGGTAATATTAAGAACCTGACTTCCATTAGCGGAAGCCAGTCGAAATTAGACTCTTCCAATACCAATACGAAACTTTTTTTATTGCTGCTTGAAGATTAAGCATCAACTTATAAACTCTACATTTTGGACAAAAACCTTATTCAAAGAACCCTCTCCGGACTTGTTTACGTGGCTGTGATCATCCTGTGTACAACTCCGTTGGGCGCACAGCTCATCAACAGTATTTCTCCGGGGCTTATCAAACAGGAATATCTGTATCACGGATTAATCACTCTTTTGCTGGTCGTAGGTTCCTGGGAATGTGTCAAAATCATGAAATTCGGAAAAGGTTATGAAAAATGGATTGTATTTCCGTTGGTCATTTTTATTTTCTATGTATTTTCCAAAAGATATTTTCACCACGATTTCTTTTTCGATTTCAGGTTGAGCGAAATTCTGGCTCTACTGCTGATTGCCATTGCGGTGGTGACTTTATTCAAATATCCTAACGAATTGTATTATGACAGTGGGAAGCTGATCTTTACTGTGATCTATGTGGCGCTTCCGTTCAGCTTTGCATTAGGGCTTCCTAAATATTCAAGTTATAATGAAACCTTTTCACTGGAAGTGATCTTTTTGTTCATTCTGATCTGGAGTAGTGATACCTTTGCTTATTTGGTAGGAAAGTTTTTCGGAAAACATAAAATGGCGCCTAAAATTTCGCCTAAAAAAACCTGGGAAGGATATGGAGGCGGAGTAGTGCTTACGTTGGTTTTATCCTACTTTATAGAACATTACCAGCCTGAACTCAGAGGGAACTGGATGATCGTAGGATTTCTGGTGGCTGCTTTTGCTCCATTAGGAGATCTGGTAGAAAGTCAGCTGAAAAGAAATTTCGGCGTAAAAGACAGTGGGAACATCATTCCGGGGCATGGAGGAGTATTAGACAGGCTGGATAGTTTTATTATCTGCGTTCCTGTCGTATATTTGTACTTTATTTTAGAAAAATTTATTTAATCTCATGAAATTACACAGAGAATCGAAAGGAACGATCACCGTAGCTACCATCGTTTTTATTATACTGGGGGCGCTGGCAATCTATTTTTTAAAGATGTGGTCGCTGCTGATCATTTTACCATTGCTGGTTATTTATAGCCTGGTATTTTGGTTTTTCAGAGTTCCGGACCGTGATATTTTAGAGCATAGAGAAAACGTAATAGCACCGGTAGACGGAAAAGTGGTGATGATCAAAGAAGTGGAGGAAAATGAATTCCTGCAGGGAAAAGCCATTCAGGTCTCCATCTTTATGTCTCCGCTGAACGTACATATTTGCCGTTATCCGGTTTCAGGAAAGGTGATCTATAAAAAGTATCATCCGGGAAAATATCTTGTAGCATGGCATGAGAAGTCTTCTACAGAAAATGAAAGAACAACCATAGCGGTAGAGACTCCAACAAATCATAAAGTAGTATTCAGACAGATTGCAGGATATGTGGCAAGAAGAATTGTTTTCTACTGTAATGAAGGCGATCAGGCAAAAGCCGGACATGAGTTCGGTTTCATTAAATTCGGATCAAGAATGGACGTATTCCTGCCGTTGGATACTGAGATCATCTGTAAGATCGGAGATATTACAAAAGGCGGTCTGGATGTGATCGCAAGAATGAAAGATTAAGAGTTATCATTCATCATAAAAGCAAAAGACTGTTCGTATTGAACGGTCTTTTTTGTTTGTGGTTATGAGTTTTAATACGCGCGAGTAGAATTGAGTGCTTAGAGTGACTCTCTGTTTTTTTTGGATGTATAATTTTGTTGAACCATAAAAAACACAAATCTGCATATGTTTATTTTTTACATATTTTAATGTAATCGTGAGCTTTATATTCATTATAAGGTTCTAATTGATATATTTTTTTTATTCTAATGATTATTGTGAATTAAAAAAATATTTATATTTATCTAATCGTCATTAAGCGTGACAATTAAACACAACCACCAGTCACTTTTCTTGTTAAAATCAATATTTCAGGTATTTTTTTCTCTCCTGCAGTTTCATATGTTTTTTAACGAGTATTGATATGTGCTTAAGTAGCTATTGGTATTAATAGCTGCATAGCGTTTAAAAAAACAAAAACAAAAAAGATGATATATGAATTTTTCGTTAAGGTGATCCATGGTCAACCTGAAAAAAATAATGCAGATTTTGAAAGCAATTATGCGAGCCTTATTAACAGGTACCTTTTGTTTTTATTCTTGTTATTCTTTTTTTATTCCGTTTTCATTATCCTTTTTTTTGGAGATATTTTGACATCTACATTTCTCACGATAATCACTTTATTCTGGCTTTTTTTATTGTCTTTGAAAGGTAAAACAAAAAGATTTAAGAGAATTTTTAAAGGTGTTGTGTTTTCTATTTTTATTCTGTTGATATTTATTGTCAGTTTTTTTTACATATACACCTTTAAAAATGCCGGTGTAGAATACTTTTATTTTTCTTTATTATTTGCATTGCCCTTTTTTCTCAATTACAGAGAAGATAATTATTTGGTGCTTATTGTTACTGCAATAATCAGTATCAACTTTATCAGCTGCCTTTATTTCGATTTCAATTTTCTTCCTAAGAGTAATTTTTTTCGGGAAGGGGATTTCAAAACGGTCAGACTCCTCAATATTTTGTTTTCCATTGCTACCTTTTTTATGGATATTGTTTTTATCAAGCAGAAAGATGATCTGATATACGGTCTAATCAAAGATACCCGCATGAAAGACTCTACCATTGAAGATCTGCTGAAGGAAAATAAGGAACTGCTGAAACAGCAAATGCTTCTTAATGATCTTACAGAAGAAGATATACAGGAGATTTTTAGCCTTGCGGAAAATAATTCGCCCCTGTTTTATGATAAATTTCAGATATTCTTCCCTCATTTTATTCCGGCAGTTCTGGAGTTGAATCCCGGTCTCATTTATTCTGAATTATATTTCTGTGCATTGATGAAACTTGATTTTGATACCAAAAAAATAGCCCAATGTACCAACACCAGCATCCGGGCCGTTGAGAGCAGAAAATACAGGATCAGAAAAAAATTGAATATTCCCTCTGAAATCAACATAAACAGCTTTATTTTAAAGATCTGAGGTTCTGTTTGTGATTTTTATTACGCACAAGTAGAATTGCGTACCGGCATACGTCGTGTCATCACAGGATAGAAGGTACTTTTGTGTGTAAGAAATAAAAACATGAATTTGAAAATTATTCATATAGGGACTTTGGTGAAATCGAAAGTCGAAGAACTCTCTATACCCCTCGGTAGAATTGCAAAATTTATGCATTGTAATGAAGAACAGGTAGAGGATATGTATCTGCAGAATAGTATGGATACCGAAGTGCTGTTAAGATGGAGTAAACTTCTTGAATTTGATTTTTTCAGAATATACTCAGGGCATCTGATTCTCTATGCACCCCCTACAATGACAGACCGTACCATTAAAGTAGAAAAATCTACTATGGTATTCAGAAAAAGTATCTATACACAGGAAGTAAAGAGTTTTATACTGGATAAAATAAAATCCGGACAGATGAGTACGGTCGAAGTCGTTTCAAAATATAAGATTCCTAAAACCACTCTTTACAAATGGATCAAAAAATGAGTATGCAGCATCCGGATTACCAATGCATCTACACAGATATTATCTCTGAAAAATTTCCTGAAAAATTTTCAGATCCGCTTATTCAGAAGAAACTTCAGTCGCTTTTCACCACAATAGATATTTTACAGCTTGATCAATTAATTTTCGGAGACATGGAATATACATCCGAATTAGAAAACCAACGATTGAAATCGTATGATAAAAATTCTGTGTTGAAAATTCTTGAATATCAGAAGAAAAATAAACTGACGAATGCCCAGACCGCAGCCCATTTTAAAATGAGCAGAAATACCCTTGCCAAGTGGAAGTCTTTATTTCAGGTATAATATATAAATGATACCCACGATTTTAAAAAAGGAATGATGAGTGGGCAAAATCATATTCTGCTGAGAAAATGTGAGTTTTATTACGCACGCGTAGTATTGCGTAGCTATCTTTTAAGCTAAAAGACTGAAAGGAATATACTTTTGCGGAGGATCATACCGATCACTTTAAAGAACGCAATATTAACCAACAATTAAAAAAACGATGAAAACAAAATTTACAAAACCCAAATTAGGAGTACTGCTTTTAGTGCTACTCTTAACTTTTGGAAAACTGTATTCACAAACCAATGGGGCTGTAGGGATCAATACTGTACTGCCTAATGAAAATTCTGTACTGGATGTTGTTTCAACAGCTAATAATAAAGGGATACTTATTCCACGCCTTACAGAAGCCCAGAGAAATGCAATAATCATTAATAAAGCAGCTGATGACGGTCTTACCATCTATAATACTACGGAAGACTGCTTTAATTACTGGAGCCTGGCAGATGATGAATGGAAAAGTGTATGCGGGCAGCTTGGAAAAGCAGTGTTTACAGTTGACTGCGCCAATACCAAAGCCATGGGAACTTATGTGAAAGGTCGTGAGTTAACCCCTTCAAACTATCTGAGCATTTTTGTGAATGTGACCAAACCAGGGAATTATACCATCTCGGGAACGACTTCCAACGGATATAATTTCTATGGAACGGGTGTTTTTCTTAATACGGGAACACAAACGATCCAGATCGCAGGACAGGGAACCCCTCTGAATATTCAGACAGATACTGTATCATTGACAGCCAATGGTACCGATATAACCTGTACTCCTCCTGTTTCTGTTAATGTGCTCAGTCCTGCAGGAAGCTATACCATGAGCTGTGGAAGTGCAACGGTAAATGGAGTTTATAAAGTTGGAACCGCTCTTACTGCCTCCAATACAATTACACTACCAGTTAATGTTTCCTCATTAGGAAGCTATACCATTACAACCAATACCGTAGATGGAATTTCTTTCAGAGGTTCAGGAACATTTACTGCGACAGGGAACCAGAATGTTACCTTAAGCGGAACGGGTACACCCTCTTCCACAGCCGTAAAAAAGATAACGATCACTTCTGACAGTCAGGGAGGAGTTTCTACCACCTGCAGTGTGAATGTTATAGTGGTGATTCCTGCAAAAAAACTGCTTACAATAGGGCTTGGAACAACGTATGGATATAATCTTAGCAATAGCGGAAGACCTTCCAATACATTAATTACAACCAATACTAATTATGGAACACTTCCTGCAAGTACCGTAAAATATGAAGGATGGTCTCAGATTATTGATGGAAGCAATTCTCCAAGTGCTGCCCAATTGAATACCTGGCTATTAGGCTCTGCTCCCGTTGATATCGTGGTAATAGGGTACAGCTATGGAATGAATGCTGCTGAAGCTTCCATTTTCCTGCAATATCTGCAAAAAGGAGGTGTTGTTCTTTCATTCTGTGAAGATAATTCAGGGAATCAGAATTTCTTTAGAACAATCTTTAACGATCCGAGTATTTCTCAATCTACAACAGGAGGTTCCGGAGACGGAAGAACGTATACTTTACCCATTACTTCCGATGATATAACTAATGGTCCTTTCGGAGATATCCGGGGCAAGCTTTGGGGAGATGATGCTACAGATGTTGTATATTTTACAGGATTGCCATCAGGAGAAATAAGTGTTTACTCCAATGCGACTAATGCCAATAACAACACAGGTACAGTTGCGGGTGCTGTCACAGCATTTAAACATAAAAGTTTCAACCTGATATGGGTTGGAGAAGGAGGATTTAATTCTCAAAGCGGAAATACGGGTGATTTAAACTCAAGTACAATATGTCCGTTTATTTTAGATGTAAATAAAAAACCAACACCTAAAACAACTTATGGGACAGCAGGAACATTAATTTATAATTCTACTTTTACAGCCAATGCTTTTGCATGGGCACTTAAACAGGCAGAATTCAGTGGAATTAATACAAAATGATGAAAAAAGTTTTTAAAGATGACTGCGGTATGGGAAACCATACCGCAGTTTTTATTTTATGTATTTCTTAACTTCTTCCGTAAGGCTTATAATAAGCTCCACAGGCAGATCCTTTTCCATATCAATAAGAAGTATTTTGAACTTTTTGCGGTCTTCCTGAAGCAGTTCAGGATGATCAAGCCGGTCTCCGTGATAAAAGCTTACATAATGTTTCTTATGCTTTTTACTGTAATAGAGATAGCACAGCATTTTCTTTTTATACTTGAAGAATGGAAGTCCGAAACTTAACGTTTCTGTAATGTTTTCGGGATCAGATTCAAGGATCTTTTTACGTAAAAACAAAAGAGTACTTCTTTCAGGCTCATCGATTCTGTAGAAGTACTCTTGTATAGGATTCATTTGAATGAAATTTAATTCAATAAACGATTAGTCGAAATTCTGAAGTTCCACCAGTTTGTGGTACATTCCTTTTTTAGCGATCAGTTCATGGTGGGTTCCTTGTTCTACAATATCCCCTTTTTCCATAACGACGATCCAGTCTGCCTTCTGAATAGTAGAAAGCCTGTGGGCAATCACCAGAGAAGTTCTGTTTTCCATCATTTTCTCAAGGGCATCCTGTACAAATCTTTCAGATTCTGTATCCAGGGCTGAAGTAGCTTCGTCAAGGATCATCACCGGAGGGTTTTTCAATACAGCTCTGGCGATGGAAACTCTTTGCTTCTGTCCTCCGGAAAGTTTTCCTCCATCGTCCCCAATATTGGATTCATAACCTTCAGGAAGCTGAGTGATGAATGAATCAGCGTTAGCTATTTTGGCTGCCGCAATGACTTCTTCTCTTGTGGCTTCAGGTTTACCCATTAAGATGTTATTGTAAACCGTATCATTAAATAAAACAGATTCCTGGGTTACCATTCCTAAGAGCTGGCGGTATTCATTCAGTTTTAAATGTTTGATATTGGTTCCGTCAACTAGGATTTCACCTTCACTCACATCATAGAACCTTGCCAGAAGGTTGGCAATCGTTGTCTTTCCGCTTCCGCTTTGTCCTACAAGAGCAATGGTTTTTCCTTTAGGGATAATAAGTGAAAAGTTTTTAAGAATCACATTGTCTTTATCATAATAGAAACCAATGTTTCTGAACTCAATTTGATTGTTAAGCGTAGAGATCGATACCGGTTCTGCAATTTCTTCTACTTTCAGATCATAATCAAGAACTTCCGCTACTCTGTCTAAACTTGCCATTCCTCCCTGAATAGAAGAGATCGCACTAGATAATTTTTTAGCAGGATCAAGGATCTGGAAGAACATCCCGATGAAAACAAGGAAAGCCTGAGGCTGCATTGTCTGCTCTTCAAGGATCTGAGTTCCGGCATACCAGGTAATGATAAGAATGGTTATTGAACCAAGAAATTCGCTCATAGGAGAGGCTAATTCCCGTCTTCGGCTCATATCAATGGCAAAATTCTGCCAGTTGGTTGTTGTCTGATTAAATCTGTTCTTTAGGATTTTATCCGCATTGAAGATCTTGATTACTTTGGAAGATTTTAATGTCTCGTCTACCAGTGAAAAAAGATTTCCTAATTCAGCCTGTGCCTGATAAGCCTGTTTCTTCAAGCTTTTTCCCGTCCACGAAATAAGAAGACCCATGACAGGAAAAACAACTAATGAGAATAAGGTAAGCTGTGGAGATAATATAAATAAGGCGATCAGTGAAGAGATGATCATGAACGGAGCATTGATAAGATCAACCAATACCCCCATAATTCCGCCTTCTACACCTCCAATGTCATTGGAAATTCTGGACATCATATCTCCTTTTCTCTGTTCCGTAAAGAAAGAAACAGGAAGCTGAAGAAACTTATTATACATGGCACTTCTTAAATCACGGGTAATACCCACTCGGTAATTAACTAATAGGAAAGCACCAATATATCTGAAAATATTTCTCAATAAAAATGAACACGCAGTTATTGCACAAAGAACAGCCAATACCTGAACAGCGCCATGCTGATCAATTTCTGCCTGCACAAAATAATAGGCCTTATTTTTTAAAAATTCAAAATAATCACCAACTTCTCCGGACCATACAGGAGGTTTATCCTGCTTCTCAATAGTCCCAAACATTAATCCTAAAATAGGAAGCATTGTTCCTACAGATAAAATGTTGAGCAATGAGTAAAGGATATTGAAAAACATACTCCCGAAAAGGTATTTTCGGTGGGGTTTTGCGAAATGTAGTATTCTTTGTAATGGTTTCATTCAATGAAAAATTGGATAGCAAAATTACGTAAAATTAAAGGAACAGACGTTCTAAATCCTTTTTTTACTTTATTTAATAGGTGTCTATTAATTTGATTTTGTTACAATTCTTATCAGAAGTCTGATATACAGTGAATTTTATTACTATTTCAGATTGAAGGTGAATGAAAGGGCTTATAATAAATAAACCGCCATTCCGGCGGTTTTATTCTGTTAAAATTTTACTTTGTCATTATATTTCGGAGCAAAATTGGCTGGTTTTAATTTTTCAAGCGTTTTCCCGAAATTGTTGATAATATTTGTTAAATTGTCGAAATCTACAACACTTACATCATCACTTTCGTTATGGTAGTGGTGGGCTTTTGTCATATCTACAGTAGAGAATGAATGGGCAATAATTTTCTTTTTAACAAAACTTACATTGTCTGATCTGTAAAACAATTGTTGTGAAGCATAAGGATCCGGATTGATTTTCATTCCGTTCGCTGCATTTTTATTCACCAACTCATCAAGGTCAGAAAACTCATCACCCGTCATAAACAGGGCATTTTTCCCCCATTGAGATTCTGTAGCCACCATTTCAAAATTGAAAAGCGCGGTCATATTATTGTAGATTTTATCAAGATTGGCATCCATTGAGATCGCTTTGGAGCCCAGCATTCCTTTTTCTTCCCCATTGAATGCAATGAAAACCATTGAGAAATCCGGCTTTTTATTTTTGAAATAATCAGCAATACCCGCTAGAGTAGTGATTCCGCTGGCGTCGTCATCAGCACCGTTATAAATATTGTCTCCGGTTTTATCGCTGGTTCCTATGTGATCAAAGTGACCTGAAAATCCTAAATATTTATCTGTTTTTCCTTTTTTGATTCCACATACATTATAAGCTTTCTTTCCTTTGTACTCAAATGGGATCAGATAAGAATTGCCCGTACAGTATTCAAGATTGTTTTCTTTAAAGAGCGATGCGATGTATTCGGCCGCTTTATCATTTTCCGGAGTCCAGATTTCACGGCCTTTCATTTCGTCTGAAGCCAGCGTTGAAAGGATGGTCTGTACTCTTTCTTTGGAAACTTCCTGAGCGGAAATACCAATTGAGAATATAGATAAAGCAAGAAGGGTTAATTTTTTCATGTTAATTACTATTTGGAATGATCTGTCGTATTTTTAACGGAAATGTTGCATCAAGTTATATAAAATTATTAATATATACCCGTTATATACCCGTTGTGCGTTTTAAATTATGCTTGACTTTAGATTGTTGATTTTTTTGTTTAATAGTTTTTATTAATAAATTGAACAATTGTAAGAGCTGTAATCTTTGCTAAAACTCTTGTTTTGAATCCTTCAAATGTTTTTGCATAATTCCTTCTTATCATAAATTGGTCACATAGCTGAGAGAATAATGGTTCAATTCTTTTTCTGTGCTTTTTAAACAAGCAAAACTGTGGTTTGTAGTCTTTTTGGTTGATTCTTTTCAGAGTTTCCAAGGTAATATTAGCATAATTAAACAAATCTACCTGTGCCTCTGATGAGAGATACCCTTTATCACCAAGCAAGATACAATCAGACAACCGTTCTTTAATGTCCTTCAAAAAGTGAATATCATGAATAGATGCCGGACTTAGGTCTATACTTTAAAAAACACCGTTCACAGAACAAACCGCGTGAAGTTGTAGCCATAAAAAGACATTTGCTGTGATGCGCAAAAATCTCTGTTTGGATAACAATACTGTTCATCTTTACATATTTTAGAGCGTGCGTTTAAAAATAATTCCTATTTTTACAATTAATTTTTAACCAAAAATGGTCAATCTATTTTGGAATATGACACAAAAATAGAAATGAAAATAAAAAAAATATTATTTAGCATATTAACTGCTCTTGTTTTAATGATATCAATATTCCTTTATATGAATAAGGATAAATTTGTCTATGTAGGTTCAGTAGATATTATTGAAGTCGATTGCAGCAAAAAAAATCAAATCTTGAGCGAAGTTTTAGAAAGTGACCAAAAGATTAGAAAATCAAACGAACTCATCAAATACGCTAAAGAAGACCATAGGAATCAAGAATTAGTGATTAGCATTATTGAAAAGTGTGGTATGCCAACATTAAAGGAGGTAGGTCAAAAACAAATGGATGCAATCTGGTTAGGACTGCAACATAGTACTAAAGAAATCAGAAAAAAGTATTTTCCACAAATAGAGAAAGCGGTTGAAAATGGAGACTTATCTAAACAACAATATGCATTGATGAAAGATAGGATTTTAATGGACGAAGGAAACCCCCAAATATATGGTTCACAAATCGAAAATGGTAAATTGTATAAATTAGAAAATCCTGAAACTGTGAACGAAAGAAGAAAAAAAATGGGAATGGAACCAATAGAGGATTATTTAAAGAATTTCAATATTCAGTTCAATCCGAATTAACAACACAACATGTAATCACGTAGACGAATCCGGTCATAATTAAATGGAGTGTGTCTCTCACATAAATTTTATTAAAAAAAACATCAACCTAGAGCAGGATAATAAAAAAATTGTAAATATCCAATGGATAATTTAAATAGAGAATATGAGTCATTTATTATCAAAAAACAGTTGTCCTTAAAAATTATTAAAAATAACCCGTTGTGCGTTTTAAATTATGCTTGACTTTAGATTATTGATTTTTTTGTTTAAATAGTTTTTATTAATAAATTGAACAATTGTAAGAGCTGTAATCTTTGCTAAAACTCTTGTTTTGAATCCTTCAAATGTTTTTGCATAATTCCTTCTTATTACTTTGAAAAACACGGTTCAAAGAACAAACCGAATGAAGTTTGTAGCCATAAAAAGACATTTGCTGTGATGCGCAAAAACCTCTGTTTGGATAACAATACTGTTTATCTTTACATATTTTAGAGCGTGCGCTTCTGGAGATTTTACAGATTTCCAAAGGCATACTGTCGACAATACCCATATATTCGGCAGTCAAGACGAGGCTTACAACCTCTAAATCCTTCATTTTGGGAATACGTCTCTGGTAAGATAAAAGTGTTTCATCTGAAATTTCCCGTAAAACCTCCAAAATTCTTTCGTAATTTGCAATTAAGTTGTTCATTGTAAATGTTTTGTGGTAAAAACAATTTACTGATTTTCAATCGAATGAACAACTTATTTCTTTGTATTCATAATGCACAACGGGTTAATATATATGATAAGAGATCAAAAAGATTGGAGGTTTAAAGTTTAAATTGAAAATGCCCAAATAAAAAAACAGCTCCTTTCGGAACTGTTCTCACTCAAAAAATCGTTGTAAGGCTATCGAAGTCGGTCTACAGATTTTACGAGCCTCTCATCTCTTCGGATGTAAGTGTTTGCAATAAGCAGACAGATCACCGCGATCAATGGGAAAACTGGCTCAATACCCTTCTCAGGAAACTGAATTCCTCCGGATAAGTTGAGTAACCAATACGCCAATACGCCAATCAACAAAACGTTTATAATGATGCTGGTGGTATTCAGCAAAATTTGTCTTTTTCTGTTTTTGAAACTGAAAATACTCAATGCTCCTGCTAAAACAAGCACGATGCAGCTTATATCAATCACCGGAATACTGCCGAAAACAGCAACATCCTGTCCTGAAATAAAAAGGAAAACAGCAGCTAAAACTGCTAATAACGTCCATATGGTCTGTATTCTCTGTAGCATTGAATCTCAAATTCCAGGCAAAAATAATATAAATTTTGCACAATTCAAAAATAAGTGTAGATTTGCATTATACAATGTACTTGAAAACAAAAGTCACCGGACTTACTTTTCTTACTCACAATTAATTACATTTTTACATTAAATATGTTTAACATAGAAACGTTAAGGTCAAAATCCGTAACGGAACTGACTAAAATCTTAAAAGATTTGGGCGTTAAAGTTGCAAGAAACAGCAATGAAAATGATAAGATCTTTGCTATTCTTGACTTTCAGGCTTCTAATCCCAAAGTCTCAAAAGATTATTTCAACGCCACAGAAACCAGTGTGACCACTGAAGAAGCCCCAGCAGAGAAACCTGCAAAAGCCCCAGCGAAAAAAGCGGCCCCAAGAAAAACTGCGGCCAAGCCCAAAGCAGAAGCAAAAGCTCCGTCAGAAAAAGCACCTAAAGCTGAAGAAAAACCAGAAGAAACAGTACCGGTAGTTCAGGAAGTAAAACCGGAAGAACCAAAAGCTGAAACGCCAGCAGTTCCTGAAGAAACACCAGCACAGGCAGCAGCCAAAAAGAAAAGAAAAAGGGTTACCACCAATACAGGTAATACAGAAGCTGCCCCACAGGAAAAGCCTGAAGCTCCAAAAAACACAGAACCCAAAGAATCTGCTCCGTCAGAAGAAAGGCCTAACAACCCTCAGTCTCAGGCCAGACCTCAAAACCAAAGAGGACACAATCATCCGCAAAACAGCGGAAATCAGCATAAAAATCAGAACCAGAACCAGAATCAAAATCAGCACAGGCATGCTGAGAAAGCTGAAGAGCATACCGAACATAAGAAAGAGTTTAGTTTCGACGGTATGGTAAGCATTGAAGGGGTTTTAGAAATCCTTCCCGATAACTACGGGTTCCTGCGTTCATCAGATTTTAGCTATATCTCTTCTCCTGATGATGTGTATGTTTCTACTGCACAGATCAGAAATTATGGTTTGAAAACCGGAGATACGGTTAAAGGAATTGTAAGACTTCCAAAAGAAGGTGAAAAATATTTTTCATTATTAAAACCTACAGAAGTTAACGGCCGTGATCTTGCTTTCATCAAAGACCGTGTCGCTTTTGAATATTTAACTCCGCTTTTCCCTGAAGAGAAATTCAATCTTGCCGGGAACAATTCAACAATGTCAACAAGAATTGTTGATTTGTTTGCCCCAATCGGAAAAGGACAGAGAGCGATGATCGTTGCCCAGCCTAAAACGGGTAAGACCATGCTTCTTAAAGATATTGCGAACTCTATCGCTTCCAATCACCCTGAAGTATATATGATGGTTCTTCTGATTGACGAACGTCCTGAAGAAGTTACCGATATGGAAAGAAGTGTAAATGCAGAAGTTATCGCTTCTACCTTTGATGAAGCTGCAGAAAAGCACGTAAAAGTAGCTAACCTTGTTTTAGCAAAAGCCCAAAGAATGGTAGAATGCGGACATGATGTAGTAATCTTACTGGATTCTATTACCAGACTGGCAAGAGCTTATAATACCGTGACACCTGCATCAGGAAAAGTTCTTTCCGGAGGTGTTGATGCGAATGCCCTTCACAAGCCAAAAAGATTTTTTGGTGCTGCCAGAAAAATTGAAGGCGGAGGTTCATTAACGATTATTGCAACGGCTCTTATCGATACCGGTTCTAAAATGGATGAAGTGATCTTCGAAGAATTCAAAGGAACAGGTAACATGGAGCTTCAGCTAGACAGAAAAATTGCCAACAGAAGAATCTATCCTGCAATTGATCTTGTCTCCTCCAGCACGCGTAGGGATGATCTTCTTCTTGATGAAGTAACTTCCCAAAGAATGTGGATTCTGAGAAAGTACCTTTCTGAAATGAATCCTGTGGAAGCTATGGAATTTGTGAATAAAAACATCAAAGGAACATTGAACAACGAAGAGTTCCTGATGTCTATGAATAAATAAGTTAATTTAATTGTTGTTAAAGAAAAGCACGGAGATCATATGTCTCCGTGCTTTTCTATTTTTTATTGGGATTTAAAATTCCTGTTTCTAAAATAAGTTCATTCGTTTTAGGATTAAATTTATCCGTTGATAATACAGGCATTTTTCCTTTGATCGAATCCTGGTCAGGATGATGGGTATTATTATGAAGGGTTTTCAATTTTTCAATACGAGCCGGCTTTCCATTGATTAATATATTTTTCTGGATAACCTTGATGTAAGGAATATCTTTGTAATACAGATGGTCTTCAGAGCCTTTAAAACGGGGCTTAGAGGCAAAATCAATAATGAATCTGTATTGCTCCAGAAATGAAATTATATTTTTATTCATTTTAATTTTCTTTCCGGGAAATGCCAGAGAGCCTATTGTGATCATTTTGTGGGATTTTAAATCTTCTGCAGTCATAGTAAGCCATGTGTGTTCATATTCTCCCCAGGTGAAATAAGAGTCTTTTTCATTGATATTTTGTGGAAAAGCCTTTCCCGGGATATAGCCATCTTTTTTGATCGTAATGCGGTAGGTTCCCTTGTTCCAGTTAATTGGGTTTCTTACGTTGATGAAGTCTCCTTCTCCGTCAGAGCTGATGAAATAACCGTCAGTTTTTAAAGCATTTCTATCTCGTTCATACCATCTGGAGAAAATTCCGTTGAAAGGAATATAATTATCCTGCTTTCCTGTTTTTGAGCCGATACCATCTCCTTTTGACTAGATACCGCAGTAGATTGGAATGTTGTTAAATTCCAGATTGAAAGGTGCTATATAAAAATAATAATCCTTTGGAACTTCATTGCCAATTTCCAGATCAATGGAAATGGATTCAAAATCTTCAATATCCTCTTTTAAGGTGTAAAAGGAATTAGTGTAGTGAAGGGAGGAAGAAGAATGCTGTCAGGATAAACATTTTGAGATTTCATCGTTTTTTCCGTTTTCTGATTCAGGTCGCTGTCTTCATATTTCTTTTTTAAGTCTTCCTTAGTTTGTGCGGTAAGAGATAAGAATACACAAAGTAGCAGAGAAATCATGATTTTTACTTTTATCAAATACAATTTATGGGGTAAATGTAGAAATAGTTGGGTATAAATTAAAATTTAATTCATTCTAAATCAATATATCAATGTTAAAGATTTATTAAAGTAATCCCCAGTTTTTGATTATAGCTTAAATAATGGCTAAATTTGGATATAACATTAAAAATAAAAATTATGTCATTTGAATTACCAAAATTAGGATATGCTTATGATGCATTGGAACCTACTATTGATGCAAAAACAATGGAGATCCACTATACAAAACATCACCAGGCATATATCGACAATTTAAATAAAGCTATTGAAGGAACTGATCTTGCAGACAAAACAATTGAAGAGATCTGTAAAACAGGAACTGATAAGCCTGCAGTAAGAAATAATGGAGGAGGACACTTCAACCACTCTTTATTCTGGGAAATTCTTACGCCGGGCGGAAGCAAAGAGCCTGTAGGAAATGTAAAAGCAGCTATCGAAAACTACGGAGGTCTTGATAAATTCAAAACTGACTTCTCTGATGCGGCTAAAACAAGATTCGGTTCAGGATGGGCTTGGTTAGTTAAGAATGCTGATGGTTCCGTATCAGTATCTTCTACTCCAAACCAGGATAACCCATTAATGCCTGTTGCAGATGTAAAAGGAACTCCGGTTCTTGGATTAGACGTTTGGGAGCATGCTTATTACCTGAACTACCAGAACAGAAGGCCTGATTATGTTTCTGCTTTCTTTGATGTAGTAAACTGGGATAAAGTAGAGGAATTATTCAACAAATAATTTTTAGCTATTATAAAAATAAAAGGTTCAGAAGCAATTCTGAACCTTTTTTTATGGTTGATCATTTGAATAAAAATGGTTAGCAAATAGATCACCGGGTTACATCACTTCCGGAAAGACCATTCATTTTCAGTTTGTACCGCCAGTTGACATAAGCAAATACCTGATAGAGTTTATACTCAAATTTTATCCCATACTTCTCTTTGGGATCATAATCAATTCCGGATTGTATGATATTCCTATATTTCCCGGAATTGTAGTAAGAATTCCATTCTGTGACCAGAAATGTATTTTTTGTTTTCAGATAAGATTCAGAATACTGACTAATCGGTTTGGCTACTGCATTTAAAAAGTAGTCAAACTGAGAATCCATTACGGTAAGTTCCCATTCACCATCTTCATTTTTAGACGGTTTCATTTCAGATTTCTCTTCATTCTTCTTGGGGCTGTCCTGGGAAAAACAGCTTAGAGGAAGACATGAAAACAGGAGAATGATAAGTATGTTTTTCATAATCATGAATTTACATAAAAAAAAGCACTCAAAAATGAGTGCCGTTTTATTTTTTATGGTTCTTTCTGCAGAACAACAAAAGCCGGGAAGTGGTCGCTGTATCCGCCGGTGAACTGATCACCGTTCCAGGACCTGAAAGGATAGCCTTTATAATTACCTTCTTTGTTCACCAAATAAGCAGGAGCAAAGATTTCTGCTTTGTAAACAGAATATTCTTTCGTTACCTGATCAGCAATCACATTTTTAGAAACGATGATCTGGTCAAACAGGTTCGGAGCATCCTGATATGCTAAAGAAGCAATCCCTTTTTTGTATAGAGGATACATTAAGTTAAGATACGGTGTCGTTTCGCTTAGATCTTTAGGGCTGGCCACTGCTTTTAAGTGGTTTTTTAAACTCGCACTTACAGGATCATCATTGAAGTCACCCATTGCGAAGAGTTTAGTAGAAGGATCTGCTGCTCTTACGCTGTCCATCTGCTGCTTAAGTAAAGCGGCAGCGGCATTTCTTTTCGGAAGTGAAACTGCTTCACCTCCTCTTCTGGAAGGCCAGTGGTTCATGAAGAAAGCTACTTTTTCATTATCAAGGAATCCGGTTACCACCAGAATATCTCTGGTATATTCTCTTTTTCCCTTCTCATCAAAGATCTTTAATTCTTTCTTTAAAGAGTTGCTTACTGTAAATCTTCTTTTCTGATAAATCAGGGCAACATCAATGCCTCTGTAGTCATAAGAATTGTAATGAACAATTCCGTAATCATATTTTGCCAGGGCAGGCTGCTTGATAAGATCTTCAATTACCTGTCTGTTTTCTACCTCAATAAGTCCTACCACAGCAGGAGCTGTTTTGGTATATTGGGCACCCATTTCAGAAATTACTTTAGCTTCGTTGGCTAGTTTTGCCTTATAGATTTTAGTGTTGTAGTTCTTAGCACTGCTTGGAGTAAACTCTTCTGAACCGCTTTGGTATCGTACGGCTTTTTTACCCTTTAAAGCATCATCGCTCCACGGCCCGTCATGTTTTTCAGCTTCTAAAAACTTGATAGAGTCAAGTGGGATGCTTCTGTGAAAAGCAGGATTGCGGATGTCTTTAGTACCATCAATATAATCTGCTGAACGTATAGTATCCCAAAGGTTTTCTACATTCAAAAAGCCAACAGCAGCCACTTTCCTAAGTTTCCCCTGTTGTGCAAAAGCCATTATTGAAAAAACGATGGCCATAAAACTCATAAATCTCTTCATCCTCTAGAGTATTAAAATTATTTAAACGACAAATTTACCTTTTTTTAATTCATCCCATTTTAAATATTTGTAAATTTAAAACAGTATAAATATAATTCTTTTATATAATGATTCATAAAAGTGTGCAATGTTAAGAAAAAATAATGTTAAAAAAGTTTTAAATTCTAAATTTTGATTAAATTTGTGCCCCCAAGTTTTAAACTGTTGAAAATTAAGAAGAAAAGTATTAAAAAAAATAAATATACTCATGATTAAAAAACTATCATTAGTCTCTTTATTTACTTTACTTCCTGCTTCCTACTATTTTGCGCAGACCACTGTGTTTGCGTATCTTAAGGATGCGGAAGGAAAGCCTGTTGAAAAGGCTGAAGTAGATCTTAAAGGGAGTGAGAATGATGTAACGGCTGATAAAATTGGATACTTCCAGTTTGTAGACCTTCAGCCGGGCCATTACCAAATTGTGATTGCGAAACCAAACTTCGAGACGAAAGTAATGGAGTTTGATGTAGCAGCAGACGAGAAAAGAAAGGATTTAGGGGCTATTACCCTATATTCTGCTCTTACAAGCGCAGATCAAGGTCTGGCTATCATTGAGGGTGATGACGATGATGACGGAACCAGCGGTCAGGCTTCTACAGTAGGATTGCTACAGTCTTCTCAGGACATCTTCAGCAGAATTGCTGCTTTTGATCTAGGATTTTACTGGTTCCGTCCGAGAGGAATTGACGGAAGAACCGGAGAGTCAATGCTGAATGGAGTTTCCATGTTGAAATCTGATAACGGAAATGTTGATTTCGGAAATTGGGGTGGTCTTAATGAAATTACAAGATATCCTGAGATTTCAGCTAACCATTCTCCGTCTGAATACGCTTTTGGTGGTAATAGCTCTGTGGTTTACAAAAACACAAAAGCTAGTGAGTATAGAAAAGGATTTCAGTTTACACAATCTTTAACCAACAGAAATTACAGAAACAGAACTTCTTTACGTTATTCTTCTGGAATGAACAAAAACGGATGGGCATTCACTGTAATGGGGGCAAGAAGATGGGCTGAAGAAGGGATCCAGGAAGGAACTTTCTATGATGCTTACGGAACTTATTTAGGAATTGAGAAAAAGTTTAATGACAAGCATTCAATGACATTCAACTTTATCGGAGCTCCTTACAGAAGATCTACTGCAAGCCCTAGTACCCAGGAAGTTTATGATTACAGAGGTGTACATTATAGTTCGTATTGGGGATACCAGGATGGAGAACAGAGAAGTGAAAGAGTAAGAAAAGGTTTCCAGCCTATCTTCCAAATTCAGGATTTCTGGAAAATTAATAAAAAATCTTCACTTTGGACTTCCGTTTCTTACCAGTTCGGAAAAGATAAAGGTTCCCGTTTAGACTGGCAGAATGTACAAAACCCTTCTCCGACTTATTACAGAAACCTTCCAAGTTATTATGATTCTTTAAATCCTGATGCTTCAGTGGTAAATGCTGATGGAACAATGACGACAGCGCAGGATGCTTACAGAACATCATTGGCGGCATGGCAGTCAGGAGATCCGAGAGTTACACAGCTGGATTGGGATAAGCTTTACAGAAGAAATATGTCTCAGGCTCCAGGTACTTATTACGGGCAGACAGGTAAAAGAGCTTTATATTATTTAGTAAATGATGTAAGCGATGATAAAATCTGGAATGCGGCCACTCACTTTGTGCATAACTTTACCGATACTACTAAATTCTTATTGAACGTATCTTATCAAAACTATTATTCTGAGCAATACAGAGAGGTAAATGATCTTCTGGGTGCAGATTTTGTACTGAACAGAGATCCATTTGCAGCGACAAACCAGCCAGGAAAATCAGGTTTATTTAATGATGGTGAAGAAAATGTAACCAAGAGAGTAGGAGATAAAATGGGGTATGATTATATTTTCAGAAGACAGGAAGTAAAAGTAAACCCTGGAGTAAAATTCTCAACCGGAAAATTTGATGTATTTGTTTCTGCTATGGCAGGATATTCAACTTCCAACAGAGAAGGCTTATTCAAACATTATCTATACAAAGACTCATTCGGAAAAGGTGGTGATTACAACTACTGGAATTATGGTCTTAAAGGACAGCTTATCTATAAGCTAAACGGAAGAAACTTCTTGGTTTATAACGGAGCTTATTATTCTCAGGCTCCTTATTTAGAAGACTTATTTGTAAACCCAAGAGTTAACGGATCTGTTGCTCCTGGAGTGAAAAATATGGTAGTCAATGCTAATGACCTTAGTTATGTTATTGCTACACCTTTCTTAAAAATGAGATTTACAGGTTTCTTAGTGGATACCGATAACGAAACTACAGTTCAGAGATTCTTTGCAGATGGTATTCCATTAGCAAGCGTTGATGCTGACGGTAACCAAACCAATGTTCAGAGTGCATTCGTTTCTCAGATCATGACTGATGTGAAGAAAAGAAATATGGGCTTGGAATTAGGAGTTGATGTGAAGGTATTGCCTACATTATCCTTACAAGGTCTGGCAAGTATCGGACAATATACGTATCAGAATGATCCTACCACTTATTTTGCTTCAGATGCTGTAGGTGCTTTTGCCAACGGACTTCCTTATACAAGTATGGGAAAAGCTTATATTAAGTCTTACCGTCAGGGAGGAACACCTCAACAGGCATTCTCTCTAGGTTTCCGTTACAATAACCCGAAATACTGGTGGGTAGGTGCTAACTGGAACTATTTTGATGAAAATTATCTTGATCCGGCTGCATTAGTAAGAACAGAATCATTTGTTCAGAATGATAATTCTTCTACACCAATTTACGGCTTAACAGAATCAGAGTTAAGAAGAGTTTTACGACCGAACAAACTCCCTTCTTCTTTCTTCCTGAATGCTAATGCCGGTAAATCCTGGATGATTGGTAAATATTATGTATTACTTTCCGGAACAATAAATAACATTCTGGACAACAGAAAGTATATTACAGGAGGATTCGAGCAGACAAGAAATGCAAAATATACTAGTTTTGCTCAGGATTTTGACAGAGAGTTTACTTTGTTTGCACCAAAATACTGGTATACTCAAGGAAGATCATATTTCGTGAATTTACAGTTTAGATTTTAATCAGGCTATTTAACTACTTTAATTTAAAAATTATCAAAATGAACATAAAGAAATACTTAAGTTCGGTAACAGGAATTGCAGTTGCAGCAATGGCTATTACCTCTTGTGTACAAAAAGATGAGTGGGATACCCCTCCAATTCAGTGTGAGAACAAATTTGCAGCACCAAACATTTCGCTTGCAGATTTTAAAGCTCAGGCACCTGCTACCGGGTTTAAACTCATTGAAACTGATCAGATCTTTGACGGTTATGTGATTTCTTCTGATGAAAGTGGAAACTTCTATAAAACCATTTCTTTCCAGGATAAACCGGAAAACCCAACTGCTGGTCTTCAGATTGAAGTTGACAGATCCAGCAACTATGCTGATTTCCCTGTAGGAGCACATATCAGAATTAATGCTAAAGGTTTAAGATTAGGACTTGACAGAGGAACAGTTAAAATTGGTTCTGTAGATCCTACTTATGCTATCGGAAGAGTTCCTGCTTCTTTATTAGGCAGATATGTTTCCGGCGTTTGTGGTGGAAACGGACTTGAGGTTGTTAATATCAAACCTGTAGAATTACCTAGCCTTAATGCTGCTAAGAGTGATCAGTACATCAATACATTGGTTAAAGTTTCTAATGCCCAGTTCTCTATCAATGATGTATATCCTGTAAATAAGGCATATATTGACTACGTAGGAGGAGCTGGTGTAGATACAGACCGTGGACTGGAAGATGGTGCTGGAGGTTCTACTACTCTGAGAAACTCAGGATTCTTCTCTGAAGGAGCTACTTTATTGCCAACAGGAAACGGAGATATCACTTTTGTGGTGAGCAAATATAACTCTACATGGCAGATGCTTATAAGAAATACTAAAGATGTTAATTTCAAAGGAAGCAGAATTGATGCAACGCCGCCTAAAGGAGGTACAGCAATTGCTTACTCAGGAGCATTCCTTGAAGATTTTGAGAGCTATCCGACTACTCCTGCCAACCTTGAGGTATATCCTAAATATGTAAATGATCCTCTGTTAGGAAACAGATACTGGCAGTTGAAAACGTTCGGTACTAACAAATATATCCAATTAGGAGCTAATTCAGGTACCGGAAACTATGTAACTTATTTTGCCGTACCAGTTGACTTTACTGCAGCCAGCAAGTTTAAGTTTGACGTTAACGTTGGGTTCTTCAATGGTAATGCATTAAAAGTGTACTATACTACAAACTATACTCCGCTTGGGGATATTACGGCTGCTACAAAAGTAGATATTACTTCTGCTTTTACAATTCCGCAAACTCCTACAAGTGGTTACGGAACATTGGCACCGGCAGGAACATATGATATCCCTGCCTCAGTAACAGGAAACGGATTTATCCTGTTTGAATATACTGGAAACGGAAGTGGGGTTACCACAACCATTCAGTTAGATAATATTCAGGCTCTATAATCAATAGATACCAAATTTTAAATACAAAGACCGTCTTGAAAAAGGCGGTCTTTTTGTATTTTATTCTAATCTGATAATTATTAAAAAAATACGTCAAGTTCTGTTGTAAGCTCCCCAATTTTGTTTCCATTCTAAATGATAGATTCTTCTTTCATTTTTTGTTTATATTTTTTAGGACTTATGTTCCCTAATGCTTCGTGGGGCCTATTATAGTTATATTCTATCCACCATTGATTTGCTTTTTCTTCTGCGTCTTGTAAACTTTTAAAGACATACATATTGAGAAGTTCATTTCTGCAGCTTTTGTTCAGTCTTTCAATAAGGCTATTTTGTGTTGGTTTTCCAGGCTGTATATAATGAATTTCTATTTTATTTTCCTGAGCCCATAGCTGAAGATTTTTAGATATAAATTCAGGTCCATTATCAACTCTTATGCGTTTAGGCTTGCGTCCTTGTTGTTTTAAACTATTTAAAACCCTTACTACTCTTGCAGAGCAGATACTTGTATCAATTTCCATGGACAGTAATTCCCGGTTATAATCATCAGCAATATTTAATATTCTGAATCTTCTCCCATCATACCAACTATCGCTCATAAAATCCATACTCCAGCATTCATCAGGTTCTAAAGGAATATTAATACTTTCTTTGACTCTGGTGGGAAGCCTTTTTCTTACCCTTCTGCGAATACTCATATTTAAAGCTACATAGACTCTATGAACCCGTTTGTGATTCCAAATATATCCCAAATCCCGAAGCTTATGATAGAGCTTCCAAAAACCATAACCTGGATGATCTTGTGAAAGTTGTGTCAAAACTTCAATTAATTCATCGTCATTTTTAATGCTTGTGTAACGGTAACTTCGCCTACTGATACCTATTGTCAAACAACTTCTACGCTCACTTAAATGGTATTTCTTACAAATAAAGTTGATAATTTCACGCTGTACAGAAGGCTTTACCGCTTTTTTGACAAAACATCTTTTAAAGCTTCAATCTCTAAACATCGTTCGGCATAAAGTTTCTTAAGCTTAGAATTTTCGGACTCCAGATCTCGCATCTTTTGAATATCCGAACTTTCCATACCTGAATATTTACTCTTCCAACGATAGAAAGTACCTTGCGTAATGCCATGATTACGGCATATCTCTATTACACTTTTACCAAATTCCTGTTCTTTCAAAATTCCAAAAACCTGACTCTCTGAATACTTACTCTTTTTCATATTTAAAGTTTTTTAAGCCAAAAACTCTATCTTTAAATGGACACATTTTTAGGGAAGTTTACACCCACAAAAAAACCACCGCATCAGCAGTGGTTATATTTTAAATTGTTCTGTTTGTTTAGAACGATACTTCATTCACTTCCTTGCCCCGCTGGAAACTCATTACTTTCTGGCTTCCTTTGTAAGAAACACTAACTACGTTGTTCTGCTTCGGGAAAGAACTTAAAAGGATCGTGTTTTTAATCTTTAAGGTATTGATGTCTGAAACGCCTCCGGTTTCAAAGTATACCCATACCGTTTCTCCGCTGACCTGACTTCCGGTGAAGGTAATCGTTTTCGGAGCCCCATTAACGTACACATCAAAATTATTGTTCACATATTTTTTTACTTCTGCTTCAAATCCAGCCGTGTTCGGATTGATTTTAATAGCATCAGAGATATGGTTGGTATTCATTTTTGTGGTAAACTTCAATGTTTTGCTTCCGTCGATATAATCCACTTTGGTCATTGAAGAGAAAAAGTCTACATACATAAAACTCATTAACACAAAAAATGTTAAAATTCCTGATATATATAAAAGTTTTTTCATCTTAATTAATAGATTTACAATCATACTTGCTTATTATATAAGTCACAAATAATATGCCAATTAAAAATTAACATTCACAGAATACTTATCATAAAATGCTTTGATGTGAGCAACAGCTTCATCTGCAGTGTCTACGACTCTGTACAGGTCAAGATCGTCAGCTGCGATCATTCCTTCTTCCAGCAGGGTTGCTTTGAACCAATCCAGCAGACCGTCCCAAAATTTGCTTCCTACAAGAACAATAGGGAACTTTCCTATTTTATTGGTCTGAATAAGGGTCATTGCTTCCGTAAGCTCATCCAGGGTTCCAAAACCGCCCGGCATCACCACAAAACCTTGAGAATACTTTACAAACATTACTTTTCGTACGAAAAAGTAATCAAAGTTCATAGAGTATGATTTATTGATATACGGGTTAAAATGCTGTTCAAACGGCAGATCAATATTAAGCCCTATAGATCTTCCCTCAGCATTGAAAGCACCTTTATTTCCTGCTTCCATAATCCCCGGTCCGCCTCCGGTAATGATTCCGAAGCCCAGTTTGGTGATCTTTTCAGCAATTTCTACCGCCATTTCGTAATACGGGCTTTCCGGTTTCAATCTTGCAGAACCGAATATGGATACACACGGGCCTATTTTAGCCAGTTTTTCATAGCCATCAACAAATTCTGCCATTACTTTGAAAACCATCCAGCTGTCTTTGGTAATGGTTTCGTCCCAGGTTTTCTGTCTGAGACTATTGTGTAGTTTTGTTTCGTTAATATCAAGTTCCGGATTTACTAAACTCTCATCCCTGGTTCCATCTATTTCCATTGCAAAATTATTTAAAATGTTTTTCGGCTTCTATTACAGATTCTGGTCTTCCTACATCCACCAGGATGCTGTCATGTACAAAACCGTGAATATGTTCGGTTTGCATGAGGTCAAGATACTCTTCCATAACAGAGAATTTGCCGGTTCTTTTTATTTTTTCAAAGATAACGGGGTTGATACAGTGAATGCCGCTGAAGGCAAGAGCTTTGAAACCTTTGTTGAATTCCGCAAGTCTCTGTTCTCCGGTCTGTACATTCAGCCAGCCTCTCAAAACCATATCATCATTGAAAAGAAGTTTTCTCGAACTTTCACGGTCCGAAACCGCTAATGTAGCAAAATCTTTTATCTTTTTGTGGTATTCTACCAGCGCATTGATATTGATTTCCGTTAAAATATCAGCATTCATGATCAGAAAATCTTCCCCGTGATCGAGGAATTTTCTAGCAAAAATCAAGCCGCCTCCTGTTTCCAGCAGCTCTTCTCTTTCATCAGAGATTTCAATGCTGCATCCGAAATTACTGTTTTTATGTAAAAAGTCAACAATCTGATCCCCAAAATGATGAATGTTAATCACAAAATCGGTAATTCCGAAACTTTTCAGGTATTGGATATTCCTTTCTAAAAGTGGTATGCCGTTTACTTTAGCCAAAGCTTTTGGATGATGATCTGTAAAAGGTTTCAGTCTTGTGCCTTTTCCTGCTGCGAAAATGAGAGCTTTCATATAGTATGGGTAATAAGTGATGGATAATAGGTCATGAATAATCGTAAGTAAAATTACTTATTGCTCATTACTGATTACCGATATTCAGGTGGTGCTGTTCGTCATGGTGAAGGCTTATTTCTGTACCTTCAGGATATTTTTCGCGGATGAATTCGGCAATTTTGATCGCTGAATAGACAGATCTGTGCTGCCCCCCGGTGCATCCGAAACTGATTTGAAGATTTTCAAATCCTCTTTCCAGATAATTGTCGATATTGATGGAAATGATGTTTTTTACCAGCTCAAGGAATTTAGGCATTTCGGTTTGGGTTTCCAGATATTCCTGAACGCCGGGATCATTTCCGGTCTGCGTTTTATATTCTTCAATTCTTCCGGGATTCAGAATTCCTCTGCAATCAAAAGTGAAACCGCCTCCGTTTCCGGTATTGTCTTTAGGAATTCCTCCTTTTTTGTACGAAAAACTGTGTATGTCGATGTGTAGCATTTCTTCTTTTTTTATTTTATTTGAACTATTAAGGTTGATTAAGTTTTAAGGGAAATTAAGATTTTGATCAATCAAAATTATTCAGGAGCTCTTTATAATGTTCGTTAATAAAAGAATTTAAGACTTTATTATATTATCTGTGAAAACATTAATCTTAACATTTAAAAGCTCTTAATGGTTTAAAATGACATTAATTTTTAATTTTGTTTCCTCCGTTGTGAGTTGTTTGATCACTTTTTTCAATTCAGGATAGTCATCCATCTGTTCCCAGTATTCTGCGAATTGGGCAATATTTCTGATTCCCATTTCCAGACTAGTAAGGAAATGCTGTTTCCGTTGGATGAGCCCTCTAAATCCATAAGCACCAAGTACCTGCAGGAATCTCATCATCTGTAATGGTCTTACCGATTTTTTTAGTTGAGATTGGTTTTCCATATTTTCAAACTGTGAAATATAGAAATCAAGCATTTCATTTTTAAAGTCTTCCGGAAAATTGGCTTTAGCCTGAAAAAGAAAAGAAATTACATCATACATCAACGGTCCTTTCATCGCAGACTGGTAATCAATGAAAGAAACCCCGTCATTTTCATCCACCATAATATTTCTGGCCTGAAAATCACGGATCATAATCCCTTTGGGCTCCAGGGTTTCAATAAGAGTGGCTATTTTTCTGAATTCTTTCAATAAAGCTGACTTTTTGTACTCCAGTTCGAGCACATCTGCTACAAAGTTTTTAAAGTAATACAGATCGTGGATCACCGGAAGTTCATCATAACTTTCATATTCAAAAGTTTTAGCGAAATCTATTTTCCCTTGTGTAAGAACCTGAAGCTGGAAAAGTTTTTCCAGAGTTTGCTTTACCAGAGATTGTATCCGGCGGGAAAGCCCTTCTTTGGTAATAAGCTCTGAAAGGGTATTTTGCCCAAGATATTGCTGAATATACATTTTTCTGTCATCAGAAATTGCAAATATCTTTGGGGTATTAAGGTTGAGCTCAGAGAAAATTTCAGAATAATAAAGAAAACTTTCATTTTCCGGAATATTCTCATTGCCGGTTACAATATATTTCCGGGTGCCGGATGCGGCCAGAAAATTCATCCTCGCAGAGCCGCTTTGAGCTAATGTAATAAACTCAGAAGAAGTTTCACCCAGATAATTTTCAAAAAATCGTTTTGCGTTTTCGGAAGTCATAATATGGAAACAAATATACTAATTTACAGTGAGTAGAGAATAGATGCCGGATGGAGGCTTTGGATGCTTGTAAGGTGAAGATTATCAAGGTTATGTATTTGATTTGGATTTTCACTTGTTTTAAAGGTTTCTCATATTTTTTATCTTCCTGCTTCAATGTTTCATTCCCAAAACCTTAACTTTTCTCTTTCATTTTCACCCTAATTTTTATCTTTGCAGTATGTTAAAGGATTTTAAGCCTGTTTTACTTATTCTGCTGAGGTTCATCATCATCTATATGGTGCTGCTTTTTGCATATCAGTTTTATCTGAACAGCGGAAAAGGAGAGGGACTTGATCTTTTTTCAAGAATGATTGCCGGACAGGTAAGTAGTATCCAGAATGCGCTGGGCTATCCAACACGTCTTTATGATGATATCAAAAATGAACAGGTCTGGTTTTATGTAAAGACGGATTATGCCACCAGAATGGTGGAAGGCTGTAATGCCGTTTCTGTAATGATTTTATTTGCCGCTTTTGTATTTGCTTTTTATAAAGGGGCAAAAACGTTTGTATTCGCTCTTGCAGGCCTTGCTTTGTTGTATGTAATGAATCTCATAAGGATTGCTGCCCTGAATATTGTGATGACCGATCATGCTGAATACGGAAAAATGTTCCATGATTTTGTTTTCCCAGCAATTATTTATGGTACAGTGGTAATTCTTTGGCTGATATGGATCAAATTTTTTGCTTTAAAACATGAGAATTCTTAACTGGCTTCTGGTAATAGCAGGAATCTGCGGCCTTGCAGGGGTGAGGTTGCTTGAAGGACAGATTTTTTATGATCCTTTTCTGGATTATTTTCATGAAGCCAATAAAAATATTGAATTTCCACACTTTGAATGGGGAAAGCTGATCATATCACATCTTTTCAGATTTTTGCTGAATCTGCTCTTTTCCTGCCTGATTATTCAGTGTCTGTTTAAAAAACGGGATTGGACAATACAGGGCGCTCTTCTGATCGCGATTATCTTTGTAATTACCCTTCCAATCTACCTTTACTGTATCTATGACCGTTTCGGTATCGGATACCTTTTTTCCTTTTATATGAGGAGGTTCGTCATTCAGCCTCTAACATTGCTGCTAATTGTCCCTGTGTTTTACTACAGAAGACAGATGCTTATGGGGAAAGAAAGCTGAGAGAGAATGTAAATAACCTTAGTTCAGAATAAGAATATCTAATTGATGAAAGTTTGAAGCCAGATGATGGAAGAGGGAGGTTCTGAAGGTCATCAATAATAGATTGCCATCTTTTTTAGCTAATTTGATTTTACAGATGTTTTCAGTATTTATAACTAAAAGCGACTTCCCTCTTCCAGCCTTTAATTCCTTAACCCGATTCAGGTTAAACAAGTGAATATGGTACCAGTTATTACTCTACTGAATGCTTATCAACACTTGTTACATTTTCAGGAGTCCATTTAACTCTTTTTACAAAGTCTTTTTCGCGGACCGGACAGTCTTTGATCTGGCAGACCGGGCATGAGATGGTTTTACAATCATCCATATGGAAATTGAATTCGATATTTCTTTTGATATTTTGGGCAAGAAGGACAATCATTTTTTCCATCTCGTTATGGGCATCGCGGAGGCTATAATACCAGGGTAAAGTAATATGAGCATCAATATGAAGGGAGGCCCCGAATTGCTGGATTTTCATGTTGTGAACATCAATCCATTCTGTTTTCCTGTTATCTTCCAAAACCCTGATGATCTGATTAAGAAGTTCCGGATCCTGTTCATCCATAATCCCGCTTAAGGATTTTCTTACAATTTTATAGCCTACAAAAATAATGTAAGCTCCAAAAACAAGGGCTACCGCTGAATCCAGCCAATAGATTTTAGTAAAATATACAACGACTAAACTGACTACTACGCCAAGAGTGGTTATGGTATCAGATTGAAGGTGCTTTCCGGAAGAAACAAGCACCAGTGAATTCTCTGCCTGACCTTTTTTAATGGAAATATAGCCAAGAAGATAGTTAACAATAGCCGTTGCTGCTATAATCCATATGCCCAGATCCAGCTTGTCAAGAGTTTTTCCGACGATAAGACTGTGAGCACCTTCATAAATAATCATGATTCCTGCAATGGCAATCAGGGCCCCTTCTATACCGGATGTGACAAACTCTACCTTTCCATGGCCGTAAGGATGGTCTTCGTCTTTGGGTTTTGCAGCAAGATAAAGAGAGTAGAGGCCCATAAATGCACTGATTACATTTACGATACTTTCCATGGCATCTGAAAATACAGCATCTGAATTGGTGAGTTTCCAGGCGATGATCTTTCCGATGAAAAGAATGACTCCAAAACCGGCAATCCATTTTTGAAAGCCTATTTTATCTTTATTGTTTTTCTTTTTTTTGTCCATAGGTTTGATAAAAAAAAGAATCTCAATTTTGAGACCCTTTTTTATTTTGTTAGTTTAAACTAAGTTGTTGGCTGCTAAGTATTCTGCAATCTGTACAGCGTTCGTTGCGGCTCCTTTTCGCAGATTGTCTGCTACGATCCAGAGGTTGAGCGTTTTGGGCTGTGAAAGATCGCGTCTTATCCTGCCGACGAAAACTTCGTCTTTCCCTTCGGAATACAGCGGCATTGGATATTCGTTGTTTTTTACGTTATCCATTACTACTACGCCCGGGGTTTCGGATAAGATTTTTCTTACTTCGTTGAGGTCGAACTCATTTTCAAATTCAATGTTCACACTTTCTGAGTGGCCTCCCTGTACCGGAACTCTAACAGCTGTCGCTGTTAGGTTGAAGGTGTCATCCCCTAAAATTTTCTTAGGTTCTTTCATCAGCTTGATCTCTTCTTTTGTATAGTCATCATCACTGAATACATCACAGTGAGGAAGAGCATTTTTGAAGATCTGATAAGGATATACTTTGGTTACGGAATCATCTCCGCTGATCTCTGAGTTCAGCTGGTCTACAGCAGCTTTACCGGTTCCTGTTACCGATTGATAGGTGGAAACGACTACTCTTTTAAGATCATATTTTTTATTCAAAGGTCCTAAAACCATTACGAGCTGAATGGTTGAACAGTTCGGGTTGGCAATGATCTTGTCTTCTTTGGTTAAAACATGGGCATTGATTTCCGGAACGATCAGTTTTTTATCCGGATCCATTCTCCAGGCTGAAGAATTGTCGATAACCGTTGTTCCGACTTCTGCAAAAAGAGGAGCGAATTCCAGGGAAGTAGAACCTCCTGCAGAGAAAATAGCAATATCAGGTTTGGCAGCTATAGCGTCCTTCATGCTTACAATCGTAAATTCCTTCTGTTTATACTTCACCTTCTTGCCTACAGATTTTTCGGATGCTACCGGAATTAATTCTGTTACAGGGAAGTTTCTCTCCTCCAAAACTTTAAGCATAACTTGTCCAACCATTCCTGTTGAACCTACTACAGCTACTTTCATTGATTTAATTAAAAATTTAAAGATTAAACTATTTAAAAAGTTAACTCATAAATGATAACTTATTTTTATGTTTTTAAGCCCCAAAGACTCTTGTCCAAGGGAATGCGAATGCAAATAAACCTGCCGCTATAAGCCCCATGATTACAATTCCTAAAGAAATGGTATCGTTGGATTTTACTTTTTTGTTGATGATGGTCATCAATACGGCCGCAATAAGCATAGAAAATGGATGTTCTACATATTGAAATCTTAAATCTGCATTTTTCATCACAGATCCCATATCCATTCCTTTAGTAAAGTTGATCACTAACATAATGATTCCCAAGAGGAACTGGATGTGGAAGAAGATCATTGTAAAGAGCGTGGTCTTCTTCAAAAATTTGTTCACTTTGCCGCTGAAGCCGAACATGGTTGCTAAAAGCGCAATAATAAATAATGCTACTAAAAGAAGCTCAAGATACCCGAATCCTTTGTGGGCATTAAGTAAAATTTTGTAAAAATCCATAATCAATTTTTTTGTACACAAATATAACAAAAATCCCGGCTTTTCGCCGGGATTTGATAGGTATAAAATCTATAATATTAGAATCTATATGAGATTGATGCAGACCATGTTCTTCCGAATCCAAAGAATACTTGGTTAGAAGTATCCAAACCTTTGTAGAAGTTTGCTGGATTGTTGATGTAAGCATTATATAGTTGCTGTGCCTGCTGATCAGTATTAGTAGATGTTTTGAAATCAGCAACATCTTTAACATGATTTGAAGACTTACCATCAGAGATATAAGTAGTATCAAACAGGTTATAAACATTACCCGTTACAATAAGTCTGTTTCCGTTATTCAGGTTGAAAGAATAAGATACACCTAAATCAAAAAGATTATAGCTAGGCATCTTTAAAGCTCCTTTTTCAGCTGCTTTTGGAATTACGCCATTATTGATGATGAAATTTTGGTCAATGTTAAATGTTCCGTATAAATTATCAGCATATCTCCAAGTACTGAAAACGCTAAGTTGTTTTACTGGTTTTAAAGTAAATCCTAAAGCTGCAGTTGTTTGTGCTGCATCAGAAACTTTAATACCATCTAACGCCAGCTGTACTGAGTTACTGTTAGTTTTAGGATCAGTTATAGCAACGTTATTATCATCGAATAATTCTCCAACAGGATTGTTTTTGTATTTCCAGTTACCTATTGAGAACATACCGTTTAATTCTAAGTAATCTGTAACTTTATAGAATGCTTCGAATTCTGCCCCCATGTGAACTTCCTGTACACCTAATAAGTTTACATAAGCTCTGGTTTGGTTATTTGGATTTGATGGGGTAGGAGTATTAATATTAACATTGGTAACTCTTTGGAATCTGTCTTTCCATGAAGTGTAATACAGGTTAACATTAGCTCTGAAAGCAGAACTTCTGAATCCGTATCCTAACTCTGCAGAAGCAATTTTTTCGTTCTGTAGATTAGAATTTAATACCTGTTGATTATTTGGATATACCGCATAGTTATTAGGCTGTTTAGAATAATAACCCATATTGGCAAAAACGTTATGCTGCTCATTGATATTATAGTTGATACCAGCTTTAACATTGTATCCCCAAATTCCTTTAAATCCGGTTTTAGTATTAACTACCTGATTTTGTTGTTTGGTAACACCGTCTATAACCCAATTGTCAATTCTCTGGAACTGCTGATTGGAAAGTGACCCTTGTAGAAATGCTGAAATGGCATCGTTTGAGTATTCCAACTGTCCAAAAGTTCCTAACCACATTACTTCTCCGTTAAAGTTTCTGCTGGCAATCTGTGAATTATCTTTGATTGCTTTTACAAAAGGATTAGCAGAAGGCTTAGGCTCGTAAGATTGTGTAACAGAGTAGTATGGTGCTGCATTCAGGTTACTGTTTTCACGATATTCTGAATTCCCTAACATTCCTGAGATAAGACCCGGGTGGTAACCATAATAATATCTTCCGTCTAAACCTGCAGAGAAGCTCCAGTTAGAATTAATTTTATGTTGGAAGTTAGTTAAGAAACCATACCAGTCATGAGAATTAATATGTGATCTTCTTACAAGACCACTAGTTCTGGTGGCAATTCCCGGATTTGGATTAGCAGGAGCTGCTGTACCGGCAGCGTTTGAGAAATCTGGGATGGCTGCTCCTTGGTTCCATGCATAGATATCATCAAATCTGATTTGTCCCTGGTCATTTTTAAGTTTTGCACTGTTGATATTATTACCATTAATACCTCCTAGGAAACCTGTTCCTCCACCTCTTCCCCAAGAAGCATATAATACAGTGGATAACTTAGATTTTTCTGAGATATTCCAATCCCAGTTAACAGATGCTACAGGTTTGCTGTAAAAGTTAACGGATTGAGAGTAAACATCTCCTTTTAAATATCCCCAGTTTGGATTATATCTTCTGTTAGGTTCTCCGTTTTCACCATATTTAATGAAATCGGAAATTCTACTCTGATAGTTTTGCATGTGCCATTGAGGAGCACCTGTAAAAGTAAACTGGAAATCATGCTTTTTATTAGGTTGGTAACCTAAAGCGAAATAATAGTTATATGATTCAAAATCAGTTCCATCAACATACATTGCTCCTGCTGTTCTTGACATTAAGAACGAAGAAGACCATCCTTTTGCTGACTTACCTGTATTGTATGAAAATAAAGTTTTAAGATATCCATCATTACCAAGTCCTACAGTAACGTTACCTTCTCTTTTTTTGTCCGCCGCTCTTGTTAGTACGTTAATAGTACCTCCAATAGATGCGATTGCTAATTTAGAAGATCCAAGACCTCTTTGTACTTGCATTGCAGAAGTTACGTCAGATAGTCCTGCCCAGTTTGACCAGTAAACAGATCCGGATTCCATGTCATTTACAGGGACACCGTTTATCATTACAGCAGTGTTGTTCATATCAAATCCACGAACATTAACTCTACCGTCTCCAAATCCACCGCCTCCTTTAGTTGCATAAATAGACGGGGTTGTGTTTAAGATTTCAGGGAATTCCTGATTTCCTAATCTTTCAACAATCTGAGCTTCTTTAATTGTTGAAACTGCTACCGGAGTTTTTCTATCTTTAGCGATATCGGCAACACCAGTTAATACAACTTGTTCAATGTCATTAGACTTCGCTTTTGCGGTGTCCTGAACTTGTTGAGCATAATAGACACTGGCTGTAGAAAGTGTGATTACTGCAGACAGCATCGATTTGTTGATTAATTTCATAATCGTTAGTAATAATTAGATTTAATTTTCTGCAAAATTCGCAAAATAAATTTTAACTATTATTAACTCAATGTTAATTTTTACTAAATCTTAATAAGCTTTATGTTGTTGATTTTCAGTATTATGGACAAAAGTTGAATTTCTATATGAAAAAAATCATATTGTTGAATTTTTAACAAACAGGGGCTCTTTTTATTAAAAATACAACGCTATTTCACGGCTTTGAGACTCAAATCGATATTCTCAGCCGAGTGAGTAAGGGCTCCGGCGGAGATAAAGGTAACTCCTGTAGAGGCTATTTCTTTTAACATATCACGGGTAATTCCACCTGATGCTTCAGATTCACATAATCCATTGATCATTTCTACGGCCTGTCTCATCGTTGGAACATCCATATTGTCAAGCATGATTCTGTCAACTTTTGCTTTGATGGCTTCCTGAACTTCGTCAAGATTTCTTGTTTCTACCTCAATTTTTAATTTTTTCTTATGGGTTTTGATATAGTCTTTAGCCATTTTTACAGCATTGGTAATGCTTCCGTTGTAGTCAATATGATTGTCTTTCAGCATGATCATATCATATAATCCATATCTGTGATTGGTTCCTCCGCCTATGGCTACTGCCCATTTTTCACATATTCTGAAATTAGGCGTTGTTTTTCTGGTGTCTAAAAGTTTGGTTTTTGTTCCCACCAGTCTTGAGTCCCACTCGTGAGTTAAAGTGGCAATTCCGCTCATTCGCTGCATGCAGTTCAGGATCAATCTTTCGGTGGAAAGGATAGACCTTGCGCTTCCGGTTACAATAAGGGCGACATCTCCTACTTTTGCGGCAGCTCCGTCTTTGATGAAGGTTTCAACCTTCAGGTTTTTATCAAAAGTTTTAAAAATAATTTCTGCCAGCTCTACCCCTGCTAAGATACAATCCTGTTTTACTAAAAGCTTGGCGCTTTGTTCAAGATCCTGAGGAATGGTGGAAAGAGTGGAGTGGTCGCCATCCTGAATGTCTTCTTCAAGAGCGTTTTTAATAAATGTTTTTAATGCTTTATCGGTAACGTAGCTGGGCTTTTTCATTATACTATTTTGTTTAGGCTAGATCTTTATTGTAAAATGCTCCTTTATTTTCTTTCATTTCCATAGATTCGGTAATGATAAGATGGGCAACGGTGGTCAGGTTTCTTAGTTCTGATAACTGAGGGGAAAGAATGGAGTAACGGTAAATTTCATCCACAGCAGCGGCAATCTCCTGATGTTTCTGGAGTGCCATATTTAAACGTCTGTTGCTTCTCACGATACCTACCAGGTCACTCATCATTTCCTGAAGCTGTTTTCTGAGATAGCTTACGATAACCATTTCATCCATGATTTTCATACCTTCCTCGTCCCATTCCGGTACTGCTTTCAGATCATCGAAATTGAAGTTGTTTTCATTCAGCAGTTTTACTGTTTTCATAGCGGCATTGTGCCCGAAAACTAAACCTTCAAGTAAAGAATTTGAAGCCAGTCTATTGGCTCCGTGAAGGCCTGAATTGGTACATTCACCTACAGCAAAAAGGTTTCTTATGGAAGATTGCCCGTCTCGGTCTACTTCAATTCCGCCCATCAGATAGTGGCAGGCAGGAACAACAGGAATAAGCTGTGTGAAAGGGTCTATTCCTTCATCTTTACATTTTTTATAAATATTCGGGAAGTGTTCAAGGAATTTTTCATGATCCATTTCGCGGCAGTCCAGACCTACATATTCGTCCCCGGAAATTTTCATTTCATTGTCAATGGCTCTTGCCACGATGTCTCTGGAGGCCAGTTCTTCACGCTCATCATATTTATGCATAAATTTTTCGCCTTTTTTGGTTCTTAATTTAGCGCCGTCTCCACGCACCGCCTCTGAAATCAGGAAAAGCATGCCGTCAATCTTGCTGTAAAGTGCGGTTGGGTGAAACTGATAATACTGCATGTTGGAAACCTTTCCTTTGGCACGGGCTACAAAAGCAATTCCGTCACCGGTGGCAATGGTAGGGTTGGTTGTATTTTTGTAAACATGTCCGGCCCCTCCGGTAGCCACCAAAGTGATCTTTGATGTGATTTTCTTGATTTTTCTTGACTTTTCGTCCAGAATGTAGGCTCCGTAGCAGTGAATATCACCTTCGTTCAGTTCTTTTCCCGGAACGTGGTGCTGGGTGATGATGTCTATAACGTAATGATGATCAAGTATCTCAATATTAGGACTGCTATTGGCTGTTTCAAGCAGTGCTCTTTCAATTTCAAAGCCGGTGATGTCTTTGTGGTGTACAATGCGGTTTTCCGTGTGGCCGCCTTCTCTTCCTAACGCAAATTTTCCGTTTTTCATGTCGAAGTTGGCGCCCCATTCTACAATTTCATTAAATCTTGCAGGGGCTTCCTTTACTACCATTTCCACCACATCGCGTTTGTTTTCACCGTCTCCGGCACGCATGGTGTCCTCAATATGTTTGTCGAAATTATCGTTTTTGAAATCGGTGACCACGGCCAGTCCGCCCTGTGCATATTTCGTATTGCTTTCGTCTTCGTCAGATTTGGTTACGATGATGATCTTGGCATCAGGAAACTGTTCAGAAACTTTTATGGCATAAGAAAGTCCCGAGATACCGGAACCAATTACTAATACATCCGCTTTTATCATATGCTTGCTTTAGGTACAATCGTTTAATATCAAATAAATTTAAACAATTTTTCGTTTGGTTTTCGTACTTTTTTCATGTGTTGGAAGTGATCTTCCTCGGAACGGTACCCTAAAGCGAGGGTAACGGTTACTTTTTCGGTTTCGGGATTGATATTCAGAACTTCTTCTATCACATCCTGCCGGAAGCCTTCCATAGGGCATGAGTCAATATTCTCGATAGCGGCGGCATACATCATATTGGCCAGTACTATATAAGATTGTTTTTCTGCCCACGTGAAAATTTCATCCTGTGTTTTCTGGCTGATATGCTGGGTAATGCTTTTTTTAAAAAGATCGAGATTTTCCAACGGAGTTTCCCTTACTTCAGAAATATGACTGAAGTATCCCCGGATATAGTTTTCCTCAATGGTTTTCTTTGAAATGATCACAATGAGATGGGAGCACGTAGAAATTTGAGAAGGATTATAGAAAGCAGGAATTAACTTCTGCTTCATTTCTTCACTTTCAACAACAAAGATTTTGTAAGGTTGAAGTCCCAATGAGCTGGCCGACAGTTTTCCTGATTCAAGAATATTATGCAGGATTTCCTGAGGAATGATCTCATGGTTAAATTTCTTCACAGAATATCTTCTGCTTAAAGCTTCCAAATAATTCATAGGACAAATTTAAGAATTGAATGCGAATAAAGCGTGTTTAAAATCAAATAAAAAAATCACTCCGTTTCCGAAGTGATTTCAAATATTAAAACTGATAATGATGAATTATTCTCTATTCTTTACCATGATCCATCCTGAGAATTTTATTGGGGTTCTGTTTTTGTTATTTTCATTCCATGTTACAGAATACCAGTAATTTCCGGTAGGGACTTTTTTGCTTCCATTGGTGGTTCCGTCCCATCTGTACTTGTTGGATTTGTCTGCAAGGAAAAGTTTGTATCCGTATCTGTCAAATATTCCTATTTCCAGATTGAGCTTTCCTGCCAGTGCAGAATAGTCAATAGCATCATTTACACCGTCTCCGTTTGGAGTAATTACATTGATAAGATTAGGTACGGTAATATTGACGATAATAGGATCACAATCATAGCTGTCTTTAACGTATATTTTGGTTTCTCCTCTGGCCACATTGGTGAAGATATTGGACTCCTGCCAATGTACATTGTCCATTGAATATTGGTACGGAGGAGTTCCGCCATTGGTGAAAACGGTCACTGTACTTCCTGAAATGTCAATACTGGTTACTACTGGCTGTTCGGAAGCATAAACTTTTACTGTTTGTGTAGTAATACAACCTCCTGTATTCAGTTTTACCCAATATGTTCCAACGCCTACATTGCTGATAGACGGTGTGGTTGCTCCTGTGCTCCATTCATAGCTACTGAATCCTGGTCCTGCATCCAGTGTTGTCTTATCTTCAATACAGATAATCTTATCTTCTAAAACATTGGATTTTACCGGAGCAATAACTGTCAGAGTGACCTTTGCAATAGAATAGCAGCCCTGTGTATTGAAAACTTTTACATAGATGACACCGCTTGGAGCCGTATAAGCAAGGAAGTTTAAAATTTCATTGGTTCCGTCAATGGCATCTGTCAGAGAAGGATAGTATTTTTTAGTAGCTCCTGTTACTGTGGTTACCGTAGCATTACTCAGGTTGAATGTTCCCAGTGAAGGATTGGCTTCAAGGAAACATGATCTTAAAGGAGCATCCGTTACTGTTACTATTGGATGAAGGTTTAATGTTATTTTTGATGTACTTACGCATCCTTGGGGGGTAGTTACCTTTACGAATATGGTTGCAGCTCCGGAAGCATAAGCGGTAGGGTTGGGAATTTGATTGATCCCTGCATTCAGATCATGCATTGTATTGTAAAACTCTTTAATACATCCCGGAATGTTGGTGACTGCTGCGGAGGTAAGATCAAATGTTGCGGTTCCCGCATTGTTGTTATTACATCCTGTTAAGGTAGCATTGTCTGCCGCAAATGGAGTTGGATTCAGTTGTATGACGCCATCTCCGTTGTCACACAGGGTAGAGCTGGGATCTTTGATCACCACTTTGATTGTTGTATTTCCAGAATATTGGAAGCTGGTAGGATTGGAAATAGGAGTAGAGCTTCCCAATACATAATAGGTGAAAACATAATTGCCAGGATTATTAACAAACTGGGCATTATAAGAAGTAAGGTCTACAATGCCGTTTCCTGTAGCAGGATTGGTGCAGACAAAAGGAGTTACCGTATTGTTAAGAATAGGAACTTTATCTACATAAACTTTTACATTTTTAATGGAATGTCTGGCACTTGCACCTCCGGTGGCTGCCGAGAATCCAAAATATCCCTGAGACATTCCCACTGCTCCTCCTGACGGAGCAAAAGATTGATCAACAATCTGTACGCCGTTGATTTTAATCTTAATAATCCATCTGTCAGGGTTGGTAAGATCTGTTTCGCCGTTTACTTCTACGTGTCTAAAATCTGGTCCAACAAATGGCTGGGTAGGATTCAGATCCGGAGAGTGAAATGTACTTCCGGGAGTGTTGTTAAATTCGATATTGTTTCCGGCGGTATCATTCGTTCCATACAAAAGATGTACTTTGCTCATCTGGCCTTCTGTGGTATTGTTGAAAATATCAAAACCAACCATTAGCCCTGATGCATTTCCGGGAACTCCCAAACCTCCTCCTGAAACGAATCCTGTAGGGGGATTGGCAAGATACCAGAAGGTGAAACCGTCACCTCTTCCGAATTGGGTGGTTCCGTTTCCGTCAATTCTAAAGTCGAATTCCACTTTCCATTTGTCACAATAGCTCAATGTAATGGGAGTGGCTAATTTTATGGCTCCATACAGGCTGGTGTTATCTGTGGTAAGTCTTATAAAATCACCACTGACTGCTGCGTTTGATACAAGATCCCACCCGGTAGTATTTACAGGATTGCCTGTAAGCTGGTAGGTTTGAGAAAACGTTTGCCCTGAGAAGCCTAATAAAATGGTTAAATAATAAAAGAGTAGTTTTCTTTTCATGAAGTGGATTAGTTTTGGGTTGTACTTGTAAATATATTTATTTTGGTTCGTGATATGTAATGTATAATTGTCAATTACATAATATAAATTGTCAATTTGTTAATTAATTTAATGTATCTATGAGAAATGGATAAATAAATTAACGTGAGGCGGGATGAGAATTTTTGATTTATAGAGCTTGGAAGCTGGGGATGGAAGAGGGAGGTTCTGAAGGTCATCAATAATAGATTGCCATCTTTTTTAGCTAATTTGATTTTACAGAGGTTTTCAGTATTTATAGTCAAAAGTGACTTCCAACCTCCTTCTTCCATCTTCCAACCTTTTATATTTAAACTTCCTTAACCCGAACTACGGTTAAATTAATAAGACTGTGTTAGTTTGCTTAGATACTTTTTAGTTTTGCTTATAAAAAAATCACTCCAGGGGAGGAGTGATTTTTATACGGGACAATTATTCTCTGTTTTTTACCAATATCCAGCCAGAATATTTTGTAGCGGTATTGTTCTTGTCATTTTCATTCCATGAGATGCTGTACCAGTAAGTTCCTGTAAGGATCTTTTTTCCTGATGCTGTTCCATCCCATGTGAAGTTTCTCATTTTATCGGCTTCATATAGTTTATTGCCGTATCTGTCATATACGGTGAACACCAGATTCTTCTTGTAAGCAAGTATAGAGTAGTCAATTACGTCGTTGATGTTGTCCCCGTTAGGAGTGATGGCATTGATCAGATTTGGAACGGTGATCTGTATCGCTACAGGTTCACAGTTATAGAAATCTTTTACATGTACTTTAGCTTCTCCTCTGTGCAGTCCTGTGAAAGTATTTGAATCCTGCCAGTTGAGGCCATCCAGAGAATATCTGTAGGGAGGAGTACCTCCTGATACATTCACTATAACGGTTGTATTGCTGATCTCTATACTGGTAATAACAGGATTAGCAGAAGCAATGACCTTAACTAATTGGGTGGTGATACAGTCACCTGTTTTTAACCTTACCCAATACTGGCCAACACCCACTCCTTGGATAGAAGAGGTTTTTGCTCCTGTACTCCATTCATAGCCATCGAAGCCTGGGCCGGCATCAAGATTGGTTCTGGCATCCACACAGATGATTTTATCTTTTAAAACTGAGGATCTCACCGGAGGAAGTACAACAAGGTTGATTTTTGCAATGGCAAAACATCCATTGGTATCTGTTATCTTTACAAATACAGCGGTGCTTGCGGACATATACAGATTGGGATTCATGATCTCGTTGGTACCAGCCAGAGCATCTGCGATACTTGTATAATATTTTTTTGGCGGATCTGTTAATGAAGTTACATCAGCAGAAGTAAGATCAAATATTCCATTCGTAACATTGGTTTCTATGAAGCAGGACTCCAGAGTGGCTTCTTTTACAGGTGTATCCGGGTAGAATGTAAGATCGATTTTAGCTGTTCCTGTACATCCCAGAGGAGTTGTTACTTTTACATATACTGATCCGGCGGGAGACAGATAGCTGGAAGGATTCGTAATTTCGTTTGTCCCGGCATTTAAGTCATTGAGGGTTCTGTAATATTTTTTGCTAACACCCGGAACACCAGTTACGTTGGCGGATTCAAGATTGAAAATTGCCTTTCCTGATTTATTGTTATTACAGGCGGTAAGGATTCTGTCGTTAGCAGTGAATGGTGCAAGTACCAGCTGAATCTTTCCATCCGGGTTATCACACAATACTCCGGCGTTGTCTTTTACAATAACAGTAACGGTTGTGTTGGCGTTGAACTGAAAGTTTGTTGGATTGGTTATCGGTGTTGATCCCTGTAAATAGGTGAAGGTATACGCTGATGGATTACTGACAAACTGAGAGTTGAAAGTCGTTAAGTTTACAGATCCGTATCCGGTACTTGGATTCGGGCAGAAAGACTGTGTAGCAGTAGGCTGAAGAATAGGAACTTTATCTGTATAGATTTTTACATTTTTAATGGAATGTCTGGATCTTGCACCTCCTGTAGATGCTGAAAAACCAAAATATCCTATAGTCATTGCGGCAGCAGCACCTGAAGGAGTAAAAGACTGGTTGCAGATTACATTATTATCAATTTTTATCTGTACAATCCAGTTAGCTGGAGCTGCCGGATCTACCTGAGCCGTTACTTCAACGTGTTTGAATGTGGTACCCTGAAAAGGCTGGGTTGAATTCAGATCCGGTGAATGAAAAGAGCTTCCCGGAACATTGAAAAATTCTACATTATTCGTGTCGTTTGTGTTAACAACCTGCCCGTAAGCAACATGTACTTTGCTCATTGTTGCAGCGGTTGTATTATTATAACTGTCAAACCCTACAATAAAACCAACTGCATTTTGAGAAACTCCAATACCGGCACCTTGTACACTTGTAGCCGGGGGGTTTGCTAAATACCAAAAAGCAATTCCGTCTCCATTGGCTGTCTGGTTAGAATCCATTCTGAAATCAAATTCTACTCTCCATTTGTCACAGTATTTCAGATTGATAGGATCGTTCAGCCTGATCGATCCGGATTGGCTATTGGTATCCGGTGTCAGTTGTATAAAATCGCCATTAACCTGGGTGGGTGAAACCATGGTCCATCCTGTTGTATTTACCGGATTTCCAGCAAGTTGATAGGTTTGAGAAAATAGAGCTCCTGGTAAAAAACATAACAGGAGAAAAATATAAGACAATAAATTTTTATTCATTGAATCAGATTTATTTTTATTAGATGTGTAAATATATTAAATCCTGATTAATAAATATAATGTTAATTTTACTTATAATGATATAAAATATTCAAAATATAGTTAAAGCTTAGATGAAATAGTGAATGTTTTCAATTCAATTTTAGAATTGATAAAAATTAAATCAAAAAAGTGTATTGTTTTCCAGCCCTTCAAAATAATTGTCAACTTCTAAATCTGCAGAAGCCGCGGCCGCCACGGCCAGTTTATCACATAATTCATTCTCAAAATGCCCTGCGTGCCCTTTTATCCAGTGCATTTTTGGGGTATGAATTTTATAGAGTTCTGCAAATCTTTTCCAGAGATCCGGATTTTTTACATTTTTCCAGCCTCTTTTAATCCATCCGGAAAGCCAATTCTGATTGATGGCATCGGCAACATATTTACTGTCTGTATAAACATGGATATCATTTTCTGTTGATTTCAGTTTTTCCAAGGCGGTAATCACAGCAAGAAGCTCCATTCTGTTGTTGGTGGTTTTTCTGAAACCTTTGGAAAAAGTTTTCTGATAATTTTTTTCAGGCACACGCATGAGAATGCCATATCCTCCTTTTCCGGGATTTCCGCTACAGGCTCCGTCAGTGTATATTTCGATTTTCAAGTACTTTACAAGGCTAAAAAATTAGAAAGGGAAATCATCATCATCATCAAAATCATTCATGGATGATCCTGAAAGTTTTGAACTATCCGGAAGATCAAATGCTGCTCCAGGCTGAATAGTGGTTTTTATCTTGTCAAATCCACTAGGTTCATTAGATCCGAAATTAGACGGATATCCTCCTGCACCCCCGTCAAGAGCTGCTTCAATATCTCCGAATTTTGCAAAATGTTTCAGGAAGGACAATCTTACATCTGCAGTTGCACCGTTTCTGTGTTTTGCGATGATCAGCTCAGCCTGATTTTCAGTAGAGGTTTCCTGTCCTTCTTCGTCATTATCCCATACCGTAATCTTGTAATATTCAGGTCTGAAAATAAATGATACGATATCCGCATCCTGTTCAATCGCTCCGGATTCCCTTAGATCGGAAAGCTGAGGTCTTTTTCCAGGGCGTGTTTCCACGCTTCGTGAAAGCTGGGAAAGTGCAATTACCGGGACATTTAATTCTTTTGCGATGGCTTTTAATGAACGGGAGATCATAGAGATTTCCTGTTCACGGTTTCCTACGCCTTTCCCGCCGCTGCCGGCCGTCATCAGCTGAAGGTAATCCACCATGATCAGTCTTACGCCATGCTGCATAACCAGTCTTCGGCATTTGGCACGGAAGTCAAATATAGATAGGGAAGGGGTTTCATCAATATACAGTGGTGCGTTTTCCAGTTCAGATACATTGGAAAATAGTCTCTGCCATTCTTCATCATCAAGAGTTCCTTTTCTCAGTTTTTCAGATGAGATTCTGGTCTCTGATGCGATCATTCTGGTGATAAGCTGTACGGATGCCATCTCCAGAGAGAATAATGCCATAGGGATTTTATGTCCTACGGCGATATTCCTTGCCATGGAAAGAAGAAAGGCCGTTTTACCCATCGCCGGACGTGCGGCAATAATAATAAGGTCGGAATTTTGCCAGCCCCCCGTTTCTTTATCTACATCCCTGAATCCGGACGGAACTCCCGAAAGCCCTTGTTTGTCTTTCAGAGATTTGATGGTGTCAATAGCTTGTTTTACCAATGAGTTGGCGGTGTCAAAACCTTTTTTGATGGTTCCGTTGGTGATTTCAAAGAATGACTGTTCAGCTTTGTCTAGAAGTTCAAATACATCGGTAGATTCTTTATAGGAAGAGTCAATCACATTAGCTGAAACATTGATGAGACTTCTTAAAATATATTTTTCAAGAATAACACGTACATGGTATTCAATATGGGCGGATGAACTTACTCCCATAGTGAGATCAATGATATAATGATCACCCCCCGCCTGAATGAGCTTATCTGTTTTTTTCAGGTCCTGGATAATGGTCATTAAGTCTACAGGGTGATTGCCTTCGTAAAGCTTTAATATCGAAGAAAAGATAATCTGATGTCTTGGGTCGTAAAAAACTTCCGGAGTAAGAAGGTCAATAGAGTGGTCCAGACCTTTTTTGTCAATTAAAAAAGTTCCGATTACCAGTCTTTCGAAGTCTACTGCATTAGGAGGCATTTTCCCATCCGCAATTGACAATTCTTTTGCAAAGTTTCCGTGGGTAAGGGATGATAATGTTTCTTTCTGCGCCATGGTGCAAAGATAGTTTATTTAAAAAATAATTTAAAGTGAGTATTTAACAAATTGTTCACAATCTTTCGGAACAGGCTGTTAACAGAAGATAAGGTTTGTGGATAAAAAAATCACCCCATTGCTGAGGTGATTTTCCGGATATTTTAAAGTTGTTTAATCTTTATTTTTTAACAGTATCCAGCCTGAATATTTAATTTCAGTGCTGTTTTTATCATTTTCGTTCCATGATATGGTGTACCAGTAGGTTCCTGTAGGGATTCTTTTGCCAAATGCCGTTCCGTCCCATTTGTAGCCTTTAAATTTGTCTGCTTCATGCAATTTGTTTCCGTATCTGTCATAAACAATGAAGATCAGATTCTTTTTGTAAGATAATGCGGAGTAATCAATCTCGTCATTTACTTTATCTCCGTTCGGAGTAATTGCATTAATCAGGTTAGGTACTGTAATGGTGATATGGATCGGGTTACAGTTGTATGAGTCTTTTACATATACTTCATTTTCCCCTCTCGGAAGTCCTGTAAATGTATCAGAATCCTGCCATGTTAAACCGTCTATTGAATATTTATACGGTGCTGTTCCTCCGGTAACATTTACTTTGATTGTATTGTTAGTGATTTCCACACTAGAGATAACAGGCTGCTGAGAAGCACGTACCGTTACCATCTGAAGAGTGAAACATTTTCCGGTTTTCAGTTTTACCCAGTGTACTCCTATTCCTACATTGCTGATGGACTGTGTCTTTTCACCAGTGCTCCATTCGTATCCGTCAAATCCAGGTCCTGCATCCAATGTTGTTTTGGCTTCAGCACAAATTGTTTTGTCTTTCAATACGGTAGATTTTACCGGAGGAAGTACTGTTAGTGTGATTTTAGCAATTGAGTAACATTGAGTGGCATTCGTTACCCTTACATAAACTACTGTACTTTCAGTCATGTGATTTTCAGGATTTTGAATAGCATTTGTTTCTTCAACGGCGTCCTCTAACGTTTTGTAATATTTTTTAATATCTGCATCAAGTGCACCAATATTTGCAAGGGTAAGATTGAATACAGATGATGTAGTATTATTTTCAAGATAACATTCTTCAATAACAGCATCTTTAAGCTTCACAACCGGATAGAATGATAGTCTGATAGCGGCTATAGCTGTACATCCATGCACAGAAATTAATTTTGCATATACTATTTTTTCATTGGAAACATAGTTAGCCGGGTCAGTGATCTCATTCGTATCTGCGTTCAGGTCAGCCATGGTAGGGTAGTACTTCTTCGTAACCGTACCTGTGAATATGTCTGCGGTAGTCAGATCGAATTTTGCTGTGCCTTCTTCCTTGTTATTACAACCTAAAACGGTTGCGTCCCTGCCGGTAATTTTAACTTCTTTAAATTTAAAGCTTCCTGTAATGAAACATTTGTTCAGTGCATTGTTTGGATCATCAGGGTCAGTATACTTTACTCTGTAGAAATAAGTAGATGTTCCATTTACGGTAATAGGAGTTTCGATAGGGGCATCACCTGTAAGAGCATCGTTGTTATTACGGTGGTACGTTACAGAGAAATGTTCATTACCATTGACAATATTATTACTAAGAGTAGTAAAATCATATAAAGACGGAAGTGAGCAGATTGGCACTTCACGAGGAGAAGTAGGGGTTGGCCCCGCTCCTCCCGGAGGAAGGAATGGATTAGGAGAAAGTGTCGGGTGGTTGAAAGGTGATGCTAAAGTAGCTGTTCCTCCCCAAGTTAATGAGAACCCTAAAGTATTATGACTGAAGTTGTCTACCAGTAATACATAAGTCTGGCCGGCTACTACATTCATTGGAGCTTCGTAACTACCGTTAGGTGCAGGGGATGCCAATCCTGTAGGATAAGGCCAGTCTCCTGTTCTGGGTGCGTAGTTACAACGAATAGGAGATCCTAAACTCTCGATACTTCCGCAGACAGGGCTTGGTCCCCATACGGCCCAGTCGTAATCTGCACTGTTGGCATCATTATGAGGTCCGTTCGGGTCAACATTTGGGGTGATTTCAAATGTAAGAGTACCGGATTGTCCTATCGTAAACGAATACCATACGGAAAAGTGCTCACCATCTTTTAGGCAAAGGTTGGCAGGAACATTCGGTGGTTTTGGTATGTCTACAACAACCCCTGGTCCTTTAGGGTCATACGAGATATTCGAGTTCCCACAGACCGGAATTGCAGTGACGCAGTCGGACTGCGAGTAAAATACCTGCGATAGAAATAGGATAAAAAGAAGTAGTGTTTTTTTCATTTTTAAACGATTTTTTAATGAAACAAGTTAAACAAATAATTTGATTCAGCATTTATGTTGAAAAAACCGCCCCGTAGAGCGGTTTTTTATGTTTATTAAAGAATTATTCTCTGTTTTTTACCATTACCCATCCTGAGAATTTAAACGAAGTATTCTTTTTGTCGTTTTCATTCCAGGTTACAGAGTACCAGTAAGTTCCGGTTGGGATTTTTAAACCTCCTACGGTTCCGTCCCATTTGTATCCGTTGGTTTTATCAGCCTGGTGGATTTTTGTTCCGTATCTGTCAAAGATACTGAATATAAGGTTTTGTTTACCCGCCATAGCAGAATAATCGATCACATCATTTACGCCGTCTCCGTTTGGTGTGATTACATTCACAAGGTTAGGAACTACTACACCTATTTCAAGAGGGTCACAATCATAAGCATCTTTTACATAGATTTTGTGATCGCCTCTGGATAAGTTGGTAAATACATTAGAGTCCTGCCAGTTGATGTTATCCATAGAATATTTGTAGGCCGGAGTTCCTCCGATCACGTTCACTGTGATGGTATTGCTGCTGATATCAACATTAGATATTACTGGCTGTTCAGAAGCATATACTTTTACCTTTTGCAGAGTGATACATCCTCCTGTATTCAGTTTTACCCAGTAAGTTCCTACTCCCACGTTGCTGATGGATTGTGTAGTCGCTCCTGTGCTCCATTCATAGCTGGCAAACCCAGGTCCTGCATCCAGAGTAGTTTTATCTTCAATACAGATAATTTTATCTTCGAGAACATTAGATTTTACCGGTGCAATAACCGTTAAGGTCACTTTAGCAATGGCATAACAACCCTGGTTGTTGAATACTTTTACAAATACTACACCGCTTGGTGCTGTGTAAGTAAGCGGAGCTAAAATCTCATTAGTACCATCTATTGCATCTGTAAGTGAAGGGTAATATTTTTTCGTAGCGCCGAGTACAGTGGTTACTGTTGCGTTGGTAAGATTGAATTCTCCAAGAGAAGGATTACTTTCAAGGAAACATGTTCTTAAAAAAGCATCAGTTACAGTAACTACCGGGTGGAATTTAAGGGTGATCTCTGCAACATCAATACATCCGAATTGAGAAGTTACTTTTACGAAAATTTTTCCTTCCGCAGAAACAAACTGATACAGAGAGCTACCTGTAATTTCGTTAGTACCTGCATTCAGGTCGAACATAGTAGGGTAGTATTTCTTAGTTGCTGTTGGATCTCCAAATACATTGGCTGAGGTCAGATCAAACGTTGCAGTACCCGCATTATTATTGTTACACTGAGTAAGTGTGGCATCGGTAGCAACAATGCTTCCATCCTTAAATTTAAACTTACCGGTCTGCCTGCATTTGTTGATTGGATTGTCCGGATTCGTAGGATCAGTATAGCTAATACTGTAATAGTAAATACCTGTAGTATTAATTGTAATAGGAGTGGTAATTGCATTGCTTTCGATCAGGGCGTCATTCTGGCTTGTATGATAAGTAATTCTGAAGTTAGGATTACCATTAAGTATACCTGTTGATAACGTTGAAAAGTCAAAAATCGCCGGATTGGTACAAACAATTACTTCTCTTGGATCTGCTGGATTTGCAGCCGGAATTCCTGGTGGATTGAATGGATAAGGCTGCACAGCAGGATCTGTAAACGGAGAAGATAGAGTAGCTGTTCCTCCCCATGATAATTGGAATCCGTTAGCCGTTTCCCTGTGATTGTTAATTACGATATAATAAGTCTGTCCGGGAAGTACATCAAGGTATTTAACCCATTTGTCTCCGCCCGCACCTTCTGTAGTATCGGTTGCAGTCATACTAAGGCCGGTATTTCCAGGGGTTCCTGAATATGAACAACGGATAGGACCTCCTAAATTACCACACGGCCTATTAGGACCATATACCCCGAAATCATAATCGTCGCCCTGATTATTAGGGACAATTTCAAAGGTAAGGGTTCCGCCTGTCTCTACAGTAAAAGAATACCATACAGAAAATGTTTCATCTACAGACAGACATCCTCCCAGTTCTTCTTCAATGTCTCCGTGGCCGCTTGGGGTGTAGGAAATATTGGAGTTTCCACAGACTGCCATTGCAGAGGTACAGTCTGACTGTGCATATAGGATATGCGAAAATATAATTAAGAAAACAAGTAATGCTTTTTTCATAAGGGGGGATTTAAAAAAACAAATATTTAAAACTGTTGAATTTTGAAAAGAACGTTGCTTTTTATTACTGTTTTTAAAGAAAAATTATACATATATTGTATATCTTGAAATCCTGTCGGTGTTGAATCCGAAAACAGCAAGAGTTCAGCTTTTTGCGTTCTTACAATCATCTTATTATTAATTTGCTCCAACTAGCTGTTTGCCCCAGTTTGGACTGCCGGTAGAAGAGTTTGAAGTATTGAATTCTGCTGTTGCTTTTTGAAGCAATTTAATAGCTTCGGTTTTGTTGCCTGATCTTTCAGCAAGCTCTGCTTTTAAGAACGTAAGCCTTGGATTGTTTTTCAAAACCGTTTCTGCTTTTTTCATATATCCTGTAACCGTTTTTAGTTCCTTTTGAGGATCTGTAGAGGTCTTTATTCTGAATTTCTGAAAATGAATGAGACCTAAAAGGGTATTAATCTCGCCATTGTTCTTTTCAGACGCAAGAGCCTGAGTTGCCAGTTTATTCGCCAGTTCGTTAGATTCGCTAAGATTTTTGTTAGGAGAATTTGACAGAAGGAAGTTGGTCTTCAGATACATGGTTGCAGCAGCATAATAATTAGCCTGCCACTTTTCAGAGGTGTTAGTTTCTGAAAATATTTTGAAAAGCGTGTCATAGTCATTTTCTGAACTGGCATCGTTAAGCTTCAAAACAGACTGTTGTAAAGCCTGATCTGAAAACACTTGGGCAGATGCCCAGGAGCCAGCCATGAGAAAGCCTAAAATTAATAAAAGTTTATTCATAAAGGGGAATTTTTTATTAAGCAAATATAGAAAATTATTAAAATTAAATTAAAGAATTTGTGATATATTTAATAAAATAAGCGTATTGTGGGTTTATATTTTAATATTACTAACTTGGGATTGGTGTGTGGAAATTTTCGTTTTTATTATTCTCATCCTTTTTTATAAAGATGAAAACAATTTTTTAGATAAATTATTGTGTAATGGATAAAACGTGTTGGAATTGATCCTTTTAAAGTTGAAATAGTACTGTATCACCTTGATGAAAATAAGCTAAAACGAAAAGACCGCTTCATATGAAGCGGTCTTTTCGTTTATAAATCTGGTATTGGTTAAAATTAGATTACTCTCTGTTTTTCACCATTACCCATCCTGAGAATTTAAACGAAGTGTTCTTTTTATCATTCTCATTCCAGGTCACGGAGTACCAGTATGTACCTGTAGGAACTTTTTTGCCGGTTACGGTTCCATCCCATTTATAGCCATTGTTTTTATCAGCTTGATGAATTTTTGTCCCATATCGGTCAAAGATACTGAATATGAGATTTTGTTTACCCGCCATGGCAGAATAATCGATCACGTCATTTACGCCGTCTCCGTTTGGCGTAATTACATTCACAAGGTTGGGGACTACTACGCCTATTTCAACAGGATCGCAATCATAAGCATCTTTTACATAGATTTTGTGATCGCCTCTGGATAAGTTGGTAAATATATTGGAATCCTGCCAGTTGATGTTATCCATAGAATATTTGTAGGCTGGAGTTCCTCCGATCACGTTCACTGTGATGGTATTGCTGCTGATATCAATATTAGACACTACCGGCTGGTCGGAAGCATAAACTTTTACAGTCTGTGTGGTAATACATCCTCCTGTATTCAGTTTTACCCAGTACGTTCCTACTCCCACATTGCTGATGGACTGTGTAGTCGCTCCTGTGCTCCATTCATAACTGGCAAACCCAGGTCCTGCATCCAGAGTAGTTTTATCTTCAATACAGATAATTTTATCTTCCAGAATATTTGACTTTACTGGCGCAATAACCGTTAACGTCACTTTAGCAATTGAATAACAGCCTCGGGTGTCGGTTACTCTTATATATATTACGCCGCTTGGAGCAATGTATGTAAGTGGATTCAGAATTTCATTGGTTGCATTTTCAGCATCAGTAAATGACGGGAAATATCTTTTTGTAGCGCCGAGTACAGAAGTTACTGTTGCATTGGTAAGGTTAAATGAAGCGGTTGCGGGATTAGATTCTATAAAGCAGGATCTGAGACTTGTATCATTTACGGCAACTACAGCATAAAGATTTAAGTTGATTTTGGCTGTTGCAGTACATCCCTGCGGAGTGGTTACCAGTACATAAATCACATTTGTTGATGAAAGGTAAGCATACGGATTGGTGATCTCATTAGTTCCTGCATTCAGATCAGCCATGGTTGGATAATATTTTTTTACCGCTGTACCGTTTGGATCATTATATACGTTAGCGGTTGTCAGATTAAAAACCGCTGTTCCCGCGCCGTTGTTGTTACACATCGTCAAAGTAGCATCTGTGGCAACTATATTCCCCTGTTTGAATTTGAATTTCCCTGTCTGTCGGCAGGAATTTATCGGGTTGTTCGGATTGGTAGGATCTTCATAATGAACACTGTAATAGTATACTCCGGTAGTGTTCACCGTTTGAGGGGTCAGAATGGGATTGTTTCCGGAAAGAGCTTCGTTCTGGCTGGTGTGATAGGTAACAACGAAATTGGCATTACCATTTACGATTCCTGATGTTAAAGTGGAAAAATCAAAAATGGCAGGGTCCGTACAAATAACTACTTCTGACGGGTTGGCTGGATTGGCCGCCGGAACTCCCGGAGGTACAAATGGATGAGGGGTAATTGCCGGATCATTGAAAGGTGAAGCCAGGGTAGCGGTTCCTCCCCATGTAAGGGAAAATCCGTTTGTGTTGGCACTGTAATTATTTACCAGAAGGTAATAGGTTTCTCCAGGTAGTACATCCATGTACCTTACCCAATCACTTGTATTTCCTGTGCCGGCACCAGCAAAAGGAAAGGTTGTAGTCATATTAAGTCCTGTAGCACCCGATGTATATAGAGTATTACATCTTATACTATTTCCTTTATTGGCACAGGTTACGTTCGGGCCCCATACATAAAAGTCGTAATCTGTAGCCCCGGTTTGTAAAGGAGTGATCACGAAAGTCAGAGTTCCTGCTGTTGCAATAGTGAATTTATACCAAACAGAGTACCTTTCCTCATAAATTCCGCAGCTCCCGTCAGGTAATTCCTGAACTCCGGGTCCGCTGGGAATATAGGAAATATTGGAATTACCACAAACCGACATCGCTGTAATGCAGTCTTGCTGAGCGAAAAAGAGCATGGGTAAAAATAAAATTAAAAAGAGTAGAGTTTTTTTCATATCTGATTATTTAAAAATGTTAATTCATATAGGTTTTAGTTAATGGCAGCCTGTTTTTACAGGATTTATTTTCGAATAGTCTGGCCAACTATTGTATGTTTCTGAATCTCAAACTATTAATTTATAACAGATGATTCTGGAAATTCAGAATGTTTTTATCTTAATTTTATAAGGTAATGCTTATTAAACTAGTGTGAATTAACTATAGCCCTGGTAATCCCATAAGACATGAATAATACCACTCCTGAAAGTTGAACGAATGGTTTAAATAACAAAAAAGGGCAGGCCGTTTTGCTATAGTATTTTCATTAAAATGAATATTTCCTGATCAAATATACTTAAAAAACACCTGTTGATTATCAATTGTTTAGTATTTTAATCTTTTTTTAATTATCAATGAATTACAGTAATACAAATTTTATCTTTCTATTAAAGTATAGCAAGATTTAATAACCGTAGATGAATTGTATTTACGTTAGAAGAAAAAGTAAAAGGGGAATTGTCTCTGAATTTTGTTCTGATTAAAGAAAAATTTTGTCAGAAAAATTAATACTGCATTTTTCTCAGCTTCGGATTGGTGCTTCCTACAAGTAGAGCAATCAGAACAGTCATGCTTCCCCCGAATACAACAGACCGTACAACCCCCATCAGCTTAGCCATCAGCCCGCTTTCAAACTGACCCATTTCATTGCTGGACATAATAAAAATTGAATTGACACTCAGAACTCTTCCCCGGATATGGTCCGGTGTCTTAAGTTGTACAATGGTCCCACGGATGACAACAGAAATGCCGTCAAGCATTCCGCTCATCACTAAAAATATAAAGGAAAGCCAATACAGTTTAGAAAGCCCGAAACCAATAATGCAAAGCCCAAATCCGGTAACAACTGCCAAAAGAATTTTTCCCTGGTTTTTACGTAACGGAACAATCGAGAGAATAGTGATGATACACATGGAGCCAATATCAGATGCCGCATTCAATAATCCGAAACCTTCCGCTCCGGCATCCAGTATGTCTGTGGCAAAAACAGGAATCATGGCGACAGCGCCGCCAAAAAGGACAGCAAACATATCAAGACATAACGCCCCTAAAATTTCTTTCGTTTTAAAAATATAGGAAATCCCTTCACGCATACTGTCAACAACATTTACCGTTTCTTTTTTATATTCCGAATACTGTTTATTCAGCTGCCAAAAGAAAAGCGACGCAATAAATATCAGAGAAAGAATGACTACCAATGTCCATTTTACTCCGAAATACCCAATCAGAAGCCCGCCTGCAGCATGTCCGCATACCGAAGAGATAAGAAATGTAGCCTGATTAAGCGTAACAGCATTCGGGAGATTTTCTTTTTTTACAATCTTAGGAATCATAGAAGGAACAATAGGTCCTATAAATGCCCGCGCAATACCCGTAAAAAAGATAACTCCGTATATAAAATAGGTAGTCTGATGCCCGTCAAAATGCATTTCCATCCTGAAGAAAGCAGGAATCAGCAGCAGTCCGATCAGGAAAATATAAGCATAGTTACAGATCAGTAATAATCTCTTTTTTTCATTCATATCAATGACATGGCCTGCATATAACGCACAGCTTACCGCAGGAATCACCTCCGAAAGTCCTATCAGCCCAATTGAAAACGGGTCTTTTGTCAGCTGATATACCCACCATCCCAATAAAGTAGCAAGCATCCTGAAGGCTAAAACAATAAAAAATCTTCCCGTAAGAAGATTCCTGAATTCAATATTTTCTAATGTTTTTAACGGGGTAAAAGAAATCATGCACAAAAATAGCCCTAAATATTTATTTAAGGCTGTTTGTATATTTGTTTTTTAAATGATAAATCAAATAAGTTCTGAAAGATAAAATCTATTTTAGTCTGCTCTCAGTGAACTGATCACGATGGCGGCAACACCTGCAGCACCAATTACCGTAGCACCCGCTGTTACTCTGGCTTTAGATCTATCTTTCACCGCAGCTACATTAGATTTTGGAATGATTACTTCTGTACTGTCTTTCTTACCGGCAGTCCCGATGAGGTTATTTCCGTCTACATTTCTAAAGAGCATTTTCTGTTTCGGAGAACCGTCTTTCATGGTAACGATATACATTCTTCCGGCTTCCAGATTAGAATAGTTATTTTTTGAAATATCATCACTGTACTTTGTCGTAGCACATGAGGAGATAACAAATAAAGAGGTTAATAAAGCTGATTTTAAAAGTACAGATGCTCTCATTATTATTTTTTAGTTTTTCAAATTTATAATTTTTTTCCAATATACGTTTTTGGAATTAAAAAAATATCTTTAAAATTTATGAAGTTCTAACTGATCTGCAATTTTTCTGTCATTGGCCAGCCTCGGGATTTTATTCTGCCCACCCAATTTTCCTTGGGATTTAGCATATTCATGGAAAGCGTTTTTCCTCAGTTTTGTGATATGAAGTTTCTGCAGGATATTTCCGGTAATCAGATCGTCATAGTAAATATTGCGTTTACGTAGCTGATCATCAAGTTCGTTTCGGAAAAGATTCATATTTTCAGGTTCCTTTTCAAATTCTATCAGCCACTCATGATAAGGAAGCCCTTCATTGGGATTCACCTGCGGTGCAAGATGGAATTCTGTGATCTGCGCCGGGAACTTCTCCAAAGCGGTTTTCATTGCTTCTTCTACCTCAAAAGCAATAACATGTTCTCCGAAAGCGGAAGTGAAATGTTTGGTTCTGCCGCTTACCAGAATTCTATAAGGATCTTTGCAGATAAATCTCACTACATCCCCGATGGAATAGGCCCAAAGACCTGAATTGGTAGTCAGGATAAGAGCATAATCTTTATGAAGTTCAACCTCTTTTAATGACAGGCGTCGTGCTCCGGGCTTTCCGTATTCTTCTAACGGAATAAATTCGTAAAAAATTCCGTGGTTGGTTAAAAGAAGTAGTCCTTCCTTCGTATAATCATCCTGGAAGGCAAAAAAACCTTCAGATGCGGGGAAGGTCTGTACGGTATCTACTTTTCCACCCAGCAGATCTTCCATTTTATCTCTGTAAGGCTCGTAATTAACGCCTCCCGTTACGATAAGCTGCAGATTCGGGAAAAGCTGTTTGATCTTTTTACCATGTTTTTCAGTCAGTTTTTCAAAATACATGATCAGCCATGGTGGAATACCCGAGATAAGGGTCATATCTTCCTTCTCTGTTTCTTCGATAATTTTGTCGACCTTGGCTTCCCAGTCTTCCATGATATTGGTTTCCCAGCTTGGAAGACGGTTCTTTTGAAGGTAACCGGGAATGTGGTGGGCAACAATGCCGGAAAGACGTCCTGTTTTTATTCCGAAAACTTCTTCCAGCTCCGGGCTACCCTGGAGGAAGATCATTTTTCCTTTAACGAAATCTGCGTTATTCTTTTGAGCAATGTAATGGAAAAGAGCACTCTGTGCACCTGCGATCTGAAAAGGCATTCCTTCTTTGGAAATAGGAATGTATTTTGACCCCGAAGTTGTTCCCGATGTTTTGGCAAAATATTCAGGGGTTTCTGTCCATAGAATATTGGCCTGCCCTCTTTTTACTCTTTCAATATAGGGTTTTAAATCTTCATAATCTGCAACAGGAACTCTTTTCTGAAACTCCTGTACCGAATGGATATTCTCAAAATCATGCTCCCGCCCGAAAAGCGTTTTCTGGGCAGTTTTAACAAGAGAGAGAAGCAGGGCTTCCTGGTTTTGTTCAGCATTTTTCTTGAATTCTTCAGTTTTCCGGACATGTTTTTTTGCCCAGATCAGTGCTGCATTTTTCTTGATGAAGTTTAACATGCTTCAAATTTATAAATAAGTATAGAATCTTAAGCCATTTTCTTTGCTCAGGTGTAAAAGTTTAGGGATTTTTAATGATGGTAAATGAGCATAAAATAAATAATACCGTTTCGTTTATCTTATTTATACAGGACATAAATATCCTTGTGTGAAATATATTTTCAATCTTCTTATATATCGGCCATTCTTTCTATTTAAATCCTGTTTAGAATTGAAGAAAAAATTGGTATTAAAAAATTTTCGCTCGTAGATTTGTCAGATTGAGCATATTTTTTGAAGCTTTAGACTATGAGTTACAAAAAAAACCAGTGAATAACTTCACCGGTTCTTCGAAATTTGATTATGAAAATAACAACTATATGTTGAGTTTATTTGTTCTCTTTATATCTCTTGTCAGGAGTGCCGTCTTTTTTTAGCTTTTTGTTCTCCTTATATCTTTTGTCCGGTGTACCGTCTTTTTTCATTTTGGCTGCCGGTTTTGCTGTTTTGGCTTCAGGAGCTTTTACTGTTTTTGTAGTCTGATGAGGGGCTGTGCCGGAAGCAGGAGCAGTCTGTTGGGCAGTTGCAAGCCCTAGGCCTAGTACCAAAGACATTGCAGTTAATAATTTTTTCATAGGGTTTTATTGTTTGTTTTCTTAAGTAAAGATAATCAAAAAACGGGCTGGAAAAACGGATGTTTTTAAACTTAACTAAAGTTTATTACTGCTTAAAAAAAAATTAAAACGTTGATATAAGGCATAAAATGAGCCTGTTTATTTTAAACAGGCTCTGATGTAAGTATGAATTGTTGGTTTATCGTGTACAGTTGGCAGTCCAGGTTTTACCATCTTTTATGTATAAGATCTTTAGCTCATTATTATCAATTCTGATGTAAGATGTTGCATTAGATCCTATCATAACCAGAGTATGGTCTCCTTGCTGCTCAAATTCTATTCCGTTCAAATCGGGGATGCTGTTAGAGAATGCAAAATTATACTTTGTACCGCTGGCGATCTTGGTCACAAATACACTTCCGTTGTCTGTATTAATGTTGGTAGATCCGTCATTATAGGAAACACTGCCTTTATAGGTTCCCGCAAAAAAGTCATTATTTACAGGGTCATCATCTCTGCTGCACGATGAAAAAGATAACGCTGTAAAAAATACCAGCATACAAATTCCTAAAATTCTAATTGCTTTTTTCATAATACTATTTCTTTAAAAGTTTGTTAAAGGAAAATTTCCAAACTTTATGCCATGGGGTTAAAAACAATATTTTTTTAACGTATAATTAAATGAATTGGTAAAAAATTAAGATTTGGGTATCTGTTTTAAAGTTTTGTTAATTTTTATACAAAACCCGAATTCTTAAAAAAGAGAAAAATATACGTATCTTTGCCGCTCAGACACGGTTTCGGAGAACTTCCGAAATCGCTTTTGTCGTTTATACAATTACTATTTATGCAGCTAAAACCTATCAACGAAAAATTTCTTCCCGATCTGCTTCAGAAAGAATTTGGCAAAGAGATCTTTGATCAGCTGGAAGGGAGCCAGCATATTTCCGTGAAGGGAAATGCTGGTTCTTCAGCTTCTATTTTTACTGCCGAGCTTTTCCTCACACGAAAAAAAAATATCCTTTATCTGGTTGATGATAAGGAAGATGCCCTGTATGCGAATACTGAAATGGAAGATCTGCTGGGGAAAGATAAAGTTTTGTATTTTCCGGCAACCCATATGGAACCTTATCAGGTTGAGAAAACGCAGAATGCCAATCTTGTTTTGAGAACAGAGGTTTTAAATAAGATCAATTCAGGGAGATCTCCCAAAGTGATTGTTGCCTATGCGGGAGCTTTATCGGAGAAAGTTCTTAAAAAAGAAGACTTTAAAGCCATTTCTCATCATATAAAAACAGGAGATCAGCTGGACTTTGATTTTGTAGATGAGCTTCTTACACATTATCATTTTCAGCAGGCTGATTTCGTTTCCGAGCCCGGAGAGTTCTCAGTAAGAGGGGGAATTGTAGATGTATTTTCTTATTCCCACGAAAAGCCTTACCGTATTACTTTCTTTGGAAATGAAGTGGAAAGTATTAAAACATTTGATATAGAAACCCAGCTTTCAGTAGAAAAAGTAAAAGAGTTCCAGCTGGTTTCGAATATGAATTTTTCGGTGACAGGAACAAGGGTTTCATTACTGCAGCTTCTGCCGGAAGGGAGTTTTATCATTTCCCGGAATGGAGCGACCGGAATGCAGAAAATCAAAACATTTTATGAAAAATCTCTTGAGAAATATGAAGCGCTGAATAAAGATATTGCTCATAGAAGACCTCAGGAACTGTTTATTTCAGATCAGGAGTTTTTATTTGATTATAAAAAATTTACAACGGTTGATTTTGCTGGGATTTCGATGGAAGGCCTCAGAGATCTCACAGAAATTAAAATGGAACAGCTTCCGCAGCCGTCTTTCCATAAAAATTTTGAACTGCTTATTGAAGATCTTGAAGAAAAGCAAAATGCAGGTTTCGATACATGGATCTCGTTTTCCACAGAAAAACAAAAAGAAAGGCTTGAGTCTATTTTTGAAGAACTGGAACACGAACTCCCTTTTAAAAGTTTTAAATCTGAACTGCATGAAGGTTTTGTAGACAGCGGACATAAATTATTGGTATATACGGATCACCAGATTTTTGACAGATATCAGCGGTATAAAGCAAAAAATACTTTTGCCAAATCTGAGCAGCTTACATTGAAAGACCTGATGTCATTGAAAATCGGAGATTATATTGCTCATATTGATCATGGTATCGGAAAGTTCATGGGACTGGTAAAAGTGAATAATGACGGAAAGATTCAGGAATGTTTCAAACTGACGTATAAAAATGGAGACCTGTTGTATGTGAGCATCCACTCGCTGCATAAGATTTCGAAATATAATGGTCCGGAGGGAAAAGAGATTACCCTAAGCAAGCTTGGTTCGCCAACTTGGAAATCTTTGAAACAGAAAACAAAAGCGAAAGTAAAACAGATTGCTTTCGACCTTATCAAATTATATGCACAGCGGAAAACAGCAAAAGGATTTGCATATACTCCGGATTCCTATCTGCAGAACGAGCTGGAAGCAAGCTTTATTTATGAAGATACACCTGATCAGGAAAAAGCTACCATTGATGTGAAAAAAGATATGGAGGCAGATACCGTGATGGATCGTCTGGTATGTGGCGATGTAGGTTTCGGAAAAACGGAAGTTGCCATGCGTGCAGCATTTAAAGCAGCAACAGATGGAAAACAGGTTGCTGTGCTGGTTCCTACCACTATTCTGGCGTTTCAGCATTACAGGAGTTTTAAAGAAAGACTGAAAGATTTTCCTGTGAATGTTGCATATGTAAACCGTTTCAGAACTGCTAAGCAGAAATCTGAAACACTTGAAGATCTGAAAAACGGAAAAGTAGATATCATCATCGGGACCCATCAGCTGGCAAGCAATTCTGTGAAATTTAAAGACCTTGGACTTCTGATTATTGATGAAGAGCATAAATTCGGTGTTTCTGTAAAAGATAAGCTAAAAACTCTTAAAAGTAATGTAGATACGCTTACACTGACAGCAACTCCAATTCCCAGAACGCTGCAATTTTCCCTGATGGCAGCAAGAGACCTTTCTGTAATTAAGACACCACCGCCCAACAGACAGCCCGTTGATACCCATTTGATCGGTTTCAATGAAGAGACGCTCCGGGATGCTGTTTCTTATGAACTTCAGAGAGACGGGCAGGTGTATTTTATCAACAACAGGATTGAGAATCTTAAAGATATTGCAGGACTTATCCAAAGATTGGTTCCGGATGCAAGGGTAATCACAGGGCACGGCCAGATGGAAGGAAAACAGCTGGAAAAAAATGTCCTTGACTTTATGGACGGAAAATATGATGTTCTTGTTTCTACTACCATTGTTGAAAGTGGAGTGGATGTTCCGAATGCCAATACTATATTTATTAATGATGCCCAGCGTTTCGGAATGGCCGATCTTCACCAGATGAGAGGAAGAGTAGGACGAAGCAACAGGAAGGCTTTCTGCTATCTGATCACCCCTCCTTATGATATGATCACTTCTGATGCCCGTAAACGTCTTGAAGCGATTGAACAGTTTTCTGATTTAGGGAGTGGCTTTCAGATCGCGATGAAAGACCTGGAAATCCGGGGAGCCGGAGATCTTCTGGGAGCAGAGCAGAGCGGCTTTATCAATGAGATGGGCTTTGAAACCTATCAGAAACTAATGCAGGAAGCGCTGGAGGAGTTGAAAGACGATGCCGATTTTGAAAACTTATTTGAAAATGAGGAAGACCGTCAGAAGCTCTTCAAGTCTGTAAAGGATGTTAATATCGATACTGATCTTGAATTAATGTTACCTGACTTTTATATTTCTAATACAGAGGAGAGGCTGCTGCTTTATCAGAAAATTGCAGAGATCAACAGTGAAAAAGAACTTCACAAGTTTGAACTTGAACTGATTGATCGTTTCGGTCCGCTTCCCAAAGAGGCGGTAAATTTATTAAAAAGTGTCTCCCTGAAATGGCTTGCAGCAGATATAGGATTTGATAAAATCGTGATGAAAAACGGGGTGTTCCTGGGATATTTTCCAGGTAATCCTCAGGATAAATTTTATCAGACCGACCGCTTCAGGCATATCATCAACTATTTAACTCAGAATCCGACTGAAGCTCAGCTGAAAGAAAAAATCGGAAAGGAAGGTAATCAGTTGATGATGAGAAAAGAAAAAGTAAAAAATGTGGATGAAGTGAATAGTCTTCTAAAGGCAATCATAGGACATGAATAAATGGATAGAATGACGTTTTTTTTGATAAAAAATAGTTTTTAAATCTCTGAAAGCAAATAATTTTTATTCAAAATAGATAAAAGATCTGGAAAATTTACTTTTCAGATCTTTTTTTATTGAGAAATTTTAATAATTATTTTGAACAGTTGATCCATAAAAAAGTGACTGAAAATCACAGTATAATGAGTAAAAATAATTCGTGAAATACTTCTATTACAGGGCTTAACGAGGGTTTTTCAGCGAAAATAAAGAGCGGATTAATCACTTGTAGAAATAATTCTACTTTTTTGTACAACTAATTCGATGGTGTAAATGCTTTATTTCTACATAGTTAGAATTAATTGGGTTGCTTTTTTAGGTTGATAATTTGTATCTTTGTGGCCCAATTATGAAAAAAATTATATTTTGTTGCGCTTTTGGACTTGTTTCATTCTGTGTCAGCGCGCAGGTGGGAATAGGGACTACATCCCCTAAATCTACTCTCGATGTAAACGGGAAGACCACCTTAAGAAGAGAACTTAGAGTAGGCGGAAGTTCGGCCGAGGCAGGAAAAGCCGGGCTTAACGGCCAGGTTTTGGTTTCACAGGGAGAAGGAAAGTCTCCTGTATGGAAATCATTGAATGTTTCCTTTATGGAAGAGGGGCAGTACAAATTAATCAATTCGTATGTGTCTTCAGATCAGAACGGGATAAGTTCCCTTTCTAACTTAGCTACCGGTGATGGCATATACAAAAATAATGTGGGAGATGATATTACCGATACTTCAAAAGGAACATGGGTGAAAATTGAAGGCCTGAAAAATATTTTCGATATCAAAAACGGGAAAAACAGACTTACTTATCAGTTTCAGACCGGTGTTGAAATAAAAGCCCCGAATGCACAGGCTTCCCAGAACATAAGTTTTACCTGTGGTGTTTTCAGAAACGGAAGGCTTGTTGCGGTACGTCCGGACAGGATTGCTTCAAATAACAACAGCGAAAAAGCAGGAATACAGGAGTATATTTTTACCCTTAACTATACTGAACAAAATGTACCTATAGGCACACAAAGGCTTGAAGTAGCCTGTCGTAAGATCTCTACTTCCAGTTCGGGATCCCAGTTTGCCATAGGACGTAATATATCAGACACCAACACGGTTTCCAATGCATTTACTCTTGAATCTATTATGAAGATAGATGTGATTGAGTATGTTACTTATAAAAACAATTAATCAACTGATGAGAAAAATAATATTAACTCTATTTCTTGGAGCAGGACTGCTGCTGTCCGGACAGGTGGGTATTAATACAGATACTCCGAAGGCCAAACTGGATGTGAACGGAGATCTGAATCTGAGAAATAAAATAGTCGTTCTGAATACAACAGACAACAGCCTTTCTCAAGGGAATAATGACCAGATCCTTGTCTCTCAGGGAGAAGGCTACCCGCCCATCTGGAAATCGCTGCGTATTCCGGAATATGAACCGAATAAATTTTATCTGATATTCAATAATTCCTTTTCGGACAGAACAGGAGTGAAATTTACCAGTACTGAACAGTTTGGTACTGCTGCCCGAAGTACAGCTTTTGTAAAAGGAGCAAATTTCTCCAGTTTTTCAACGTTTAAGAAAATCCCGGGACTGTCTGAGAAAATCAAAGTATACAGTACACAAAGCAAAACATACTTCCAGTTTGAAACTGTGGTGCAGGCCGATCTGCCTTCCAATAAGCCAACAGACGTTTCAATAGATTATGCATGTGGAATTTTTGTAGATGACAAATTGGTCAATATGAGACAGAGAAACCTAAAGGCAAGTACTGCAGCCAGTACTTTCATTACCCATAATCAGATCGGGGTCATTGAAAACCTTTCTATAGGAGAACATAACGTAAGCGTTGCATGCTCAAGAATCGGGTCTTATGAAACGGCAAATAATATTGTTCTGGCTATAGGAACCTATGCGGCAGATAATATCAATGATTTCATTACCCAGTCTTCTTTAAAAGTAGATGTGTATGAAATTCCTCAGTTCTTTAATCCTATTACTAATTAAATCCGGTCATGAAAAAAATACTAATTATAAACTCTTTATTGTTGGCTGTTTTTGCCGGGGCTCAGGTGGGAATAAATACTTCTAATCCTGTTAATGCATTGGATGTAAACGGAGATCTGAGTGTAAGAGGTGAGTTGAGAACAGGAGGAACTAATGTTCTTAGAGGATCTGCCGGTACAGCAGGATACATTCTGCATAATAACTCAGAGATGAATATTAATGATTGGAAGAACATTAAAATTGCTGACGGGCAGGGAAGTATGTCTGTATTTTCCCTGAATACGGTAGCAGACCAGACTGGTGTTGTTTTTACCGGAAACGGATCTCCTGTTCCTTATACAGAAAATACAGCCCTGAATAGTAATTGGGTAGTGCTTCCCGGAACCAATGATACATTTTCCATTACAAATGGTACAAACAAAGTGGTATTTACCTTTCAGACGACTGCTCAGAAGACTGGAAACGGAAGTTCTTCAGCTGGTTTTGCCTGTGGTGTTTTTGTAGATAATAAACTTAGGGCGGTTCGAACTGAAGTTGTATTAGGAGATGAAGGTGCCTATAAGATTTTTAATCTTAATGCAACACTTACCAATCTTACACCCCAAAATAACTACAGCGTTAAGGTAGCCTGTACAAAGAGAACCTTGAATAACGGAACTCTGGGAATAGGCACTGCCGTAAATGTAAATTTCCTTAATAATGAAATGGCACAGTCTGTATTAACAACTTCCGTACTGCAACCTTATTAAAATATCATTATTATACCTTATAAAAACCTAAAAACATCATGTTTTTAGGTTTTTTTTATGAAAAGAAAAGAATTGCTTTTAAATTGTTATGAAAATGAATGATTTGGTCAAAAAAATGGATTATATTTGTGAACTCACTAAAATATTTTTTCAATGGGAAAAAACTATCTTTTAAAAATTTTTGCCGGCGTACTGGTTGGATTCATGGTTTCATGTAACAACAGTGGTTCGGATGATTTTGAACCAAGTGCTGGTAACGGCGGAAATAACGGTAATGGAACTCCTCCTCCTGCAAGAGTACTGGAAGAGATCACTTTTAACAATGTCGTTCAGGAAAAATATATTGTTAATTCAGGAAAACTGGTAACCGGAATGTTTAAAGATGGCAATACCAGTACATCTTATACAGGTACGGTAACCTATAACGGAGATAAAATATCCAAAATAATGTTTCTGGGAAATGTAGCTGGAAGTGTTTCTTATGATTTCACAATTAGTGAAGACAGCAAAGGAAATATGTATAATGCCACCTGTAAGGCTGTTGCTCCTACAGCGGCCAATTCTTATATCAGTGATTATACTTTTACTTATGACACAACAGGAAAGCTTACCAAAATCCTTGAAAAGAAAAAATATGGCGGTACATATGCTTATACCAATTTTGTGCTGATTGATTTTACTTATATTGGAAATAATATTTTTAAAGGAGACTGTACCAGAGGAGTAATGAACGGCGCAGGCGATCCAGATATGAGCACTGCTAAGAAAACAATGTACAGCTTCCAAAACTATGATTCTAAGATCAGTCCGTTTTCTACACTTCCAAAGAGCTTTTTTATGGCGTGGAGCTTAGTGCGTCCTGACACCTTCTATAGAATATCTCCCAATAATCCTACTTCAGTATATGTAGCACCACCGGCACCGGCTACTGCTACCAGTACACCATTGGATTATCTTTATGATAATCAGAACTATCCTGTATCTAACAAGGATCAGAAACTTAAATATACTTACAGAGTTTTATAATCCTTCTTTGATTATCGGTTTTACCGGAATATAAATAAAAAGATAGCTTTTATACAAAAAAAAGTTATATTTGTCAAAAAATAAACAATTACCTGGAAATGAAACGACTTTTCTACTTTATTGTATTGATAGCAGGTTTTTCTTCAATATACTCCTGCAAAGATATGCTGGATGATAACGGGGATCCTTTAATAGATTTAAATAACACTGGAGGTCTTATTGGGCCAAGAGCACTGTACAGAGAAATTACAGACAAAGATACATTGGCAGAATACCATTACAGTGGTCTTCTTTTAACCAAAGTACTTATGGATAGTTCTTCAGTAGCAGATATTGCTTATAGTGGAGATAAAATAAGCCAGGTTACTTTTAACGGTTTTCTGGATCTTAACGCAGACGGAAAACTGGACAAGGACAGTATTTCTTATACGCAGCTGTTTACTTACGGACCTAATAATAAATTAGTAACCATCTCAGAGAACAGACTGACTTTCAGAAGACCAGCACCTGTACCTCCGGCTACGGCTCCGGGCCCTCAGACGCTTCTGAACAGAACAAAAGCTCTTTATGATTTAAAATACGATGCATCTACAGGCAAGCTAAGTACCATTTCGATGAAAAATGGTCCTGAAACTCCAGGAGTTCCATTCACTTTTAAAGATTATTCTGAAACAGAATATACATATTTAGGGGATAACGTGGCTAAAACAGTAAGAATTTACGGGCCAATGGCTGGCGGTGTACCAGGAGCGGTTACTAGAAAATATGCTTACGAGTATTTTGCTTATGATAATGAAATAAGCCCTTTTACTCTGCTTCCTTCAGCGTATAAAATTTCAAGACTTTTATCAACAGAAATTAATGATAGAGAAAGTCATATCTTGTCTCCAAATAATCCTAAGAGACTAACGGTAACAGACCTTATGCCTCCTATTCCTACTTCGGTGATCAGAACGACTAATTATAATTATGACCTTCAGACCTATATGACAAAAGGGTTTGGTGTTAACTATATTTATAAGCCTTTCTAGAAAATAATTTCTTAAAATATACAGCCCGGTCTTTTGGAGATTGGGCTTTTTGTTTTTTATCCCTTAATTTTGTAAAAAATTTCTAAATGAAATATTTAATAGTCGGTCTCGGAAATAAGGGGCCGGAATACGAGAATACACGTCACAATATAGGATTTAAGGTTGCCGAAAAGATTGGGGAAACCCTGGAGGCTCCATTCAATACAACTAATTTTGGCTGGATGGCTGAAGGAAAATACAAAGGGAGAAAAGTTTTTGTGCTTAAACCTGATACCTATATGAATCTTTCCGGGAACGCCGTAAGATATTGGATGCAGAAAGAGAATATTCCCTTGGAAAACGTGCTGATTATCACAGATGATCTGGCGCTGCCATTTGGGACATTGAGAATGAAGATGAAAGGCTCAGATGCAGGCCATAACGGCCTTAAGAATATTAATGAAGTGCTGAATACCCAGAATTACGCAAGGCTTCGTTTCGGAATATCTGCAGATTTTTCTCAAGGCCGGCAGGTAGATTACGTTTTGGGAACCTGGAGTGGGGAAGAAGCAGAAAAGCTGCCGGAGAGGATTGAAAAATTTTCTAAAGCCTGCCTGTCTTTTGTTTTTGCGGGAATCAATAACACGATGTCAGCTTTTAACGGAAAATAAAATCAGATTGTAAAGATTATCAGTCTAAGCAATACATAAAAATAAAGACCATCGGGATTTCCGATGGTCTTCTGTTGTACTTTTAAAAATTAATTTCCAATCAATTTATATCTAAATTACTACTTGCTTTTACATCGCCCTTCTGTGCGTGATCAGGATGTGAGAATCCTCATCTCTTTCATAATCTGCATATGAAGTTTTGAAGCCTAAAAGTTCCACATCAATGTCTTCTTCTTTTGCCCTGATATTAGCGAAATCCTGAATCATTTCTAATACATCTGTGGCAATATATGAAGTTCCTCTTGCATCGATGGTCACGGCAGAATTGGACTTGATATTTTTTAAAGTTTTTTTAATGGCAGCCTTGTTTAAGAAGGATACTTCTTCCGCAAGTTTTATCGTAATGCCGTCTGCATTATTCAGCTTTTCACGGCTCAGATAATAAGCACGTTTCATATTTCCCTGAAGGATATAAAAAACGGAAATGGCCAAACCAATACCTACACCTTTCAATAAGTCTGTAGCTACTACAGCTACCACGGTTGCAACAAATGGGATAAACTGGAATTTTCCAAGATGCCAGAAGTGCTTGAAAGTAGCCGGTTTTGCCAGTTTGTATCCTACCAGGATAAGTACAGCAGCAAGTGTGGCAAGCGGTATCAGGTTGAGTATAAATGGAATGGTAAGTACACAAACCAATAACAGTACACCATGAATCATGGCAGACATCTTAGAGGTTGCTCCAGCATTGGCATTGGCAGAACTCCTTACTACTACTGAAGTCATAGGAAGTCCCCCGATGAATGAACTGATCAGGTTTCCGATGCCTTGTGCTTTAAGCTCAAGATTTGTGTCGGTTATTCTTCTCTGTTTGTCCAGTCTGTCGGATGCCTCAATGCAAAGAAGGGTTTCAATAGAGGCTACAATAGCAATAGTTGCTCCTACGATCCACACTTTAGGATTGGTGAATCCTGTAAAATCCGGCATGGTCACAAGGTTCTTAAAATCATCCAAAGACTGTGGGACCGGAAGTGAAACCAAATGCTGGGTATTGATTGCTAAAGAACTTCCGGAAAGCTTAAAAGCTTCATTCATGAGAATTCCTGCTACTACAGCTACCAGTGCTCCCGGAAGCATTTTCATTCTTTTCAGAGCAGGAATTTTATCCCACAGAATAAGAATAGCTACCGAAACCAAAGTGACAATAATGGCTCCCGGGTGAATAGCCCCGAAAAGCTCTGAAAAATAATTGAAGTTAATTCCATTGTTAAAAAGAGACTGATTGCCTTCGTAATCTTTGTCAAATCCCATTGCATGAGGAATCTGTTTCAAAATAATAATGATCCCGATAGCAGCTAGCATTCCTTCAATAACATTGTTCGGGAAGTAATTGGAAATACTTCCTGCTCTGACGAATCCCAGTACAAGCTGGATCAGTCCTGCAATAATTCCGGCGCATAAGAAAAGTTCAAAAGCGCCCAGATCTGTAATGGCTGTTAAAACAATGGCAGTAAGCCCGGCAGCCGGTCCGGATACTGAAATATTTGAATTACTGATGAATCCTACAACAAGACCTCCTACAATACCGGCAATAACTCCCGATAATGGCGGTGCGCCCGATGCTAAAGCGATTCCTAAGCATAAAGGTAACGCTACTAAGAATACAACGAGTCCGGAAGGGAAATTCTCCTTGATTCCTCCTAATAATGATGTTTTTTTCATGATATTTTTGAAAAATACTATAACCGATTGATCTATCCTTTGATAATCAATTATAAAAGATTGGAAATTTAATTTTTAAAGCACACGGATTCGATACCATGATCTGATATGAATACCTATTAAATAAATCTAATTATACTTAAAAATTAAGCTTCCGGAGGCGGAGAAAATATAGTGAGTAAAGGCGATAGATGAAAGGAGTCATCTACCAGCACAAAAGACACGCCCTGAAGATCAGGTTCGGAGAACTTCAGATAATCGAATACATCTAAAGTTTTCGGAAGGGTCTTTTCGTAAACAATAAAAGATGACGGGTGAGAGTGGGGCTCTTCTTCGTTAATTACTACATTGGTTCTTACCAACTCCCAGCCGGCAACCGCAGCAATGCCCGGCAGCGCTGTAAAGTTAACAAAGAACATCAAAATAATAATACTCCAGAATTTCATTTTACTCTTTTTTGTCAGAAAAAATTATTTGGTTTTTCTGCTCATTACCCAGTCAGAACTTGTAAGGTTGTAGATCTTTTGGATATCCTTTAAGGTTTTCTCAAAATCAATCTCCAGATCAATGATCTTACCGGTTCTAAGGTCAAACACCCAGCCATGTACAATAGGATACTCTTCTAAAATGTATCTTTCCTGTACGCAGGCCATTTTGATCACGTTAATACACTGCTCCTGAACATTAAGTTCTACAAGTCTGTCATAACGTTTTCCTTCGTCTTCGATAGCGTCTAATTCAGTTTGGTGTAATCTGTAAACGTCACGAATATTTCTCAGCCACGGATTTAATAATCCTAAGTCCTGAGGCGTCATCGCTGCTTTTACACCACCACAGTTGTAATGTCCGCACACCACAATGTGTTTTACTTTAAGATGTTCTACTGCGTATTGAATTACCGCTGTGGAACTCATGTCTAAAGTATTAACAACATTGGCAATGTTTCTGTGGACAAAAACTTCTCCCGGTTTTGCTCCCATGATTTCTTCAGCTGTAGCTCTACTGTCTGAACATCCGATATACAGATAATCAGGTGTCTGAGTTTTAGCCAGTTCATGAAAGAAATTCGGGTCTTCAGCAATTTTAGACTCTACCCACTTCTTGTTGTTTTCGAAAATAACTTCGTACGATTGTGACATAATTTAAATGTTTAAGGTTTATAATTATTTATTTCGTTTAAATTATTTTCAAATTCAATAGACTATATCAATAATCATGCAAAAATATAATTTTTGCCATAAAGGCAGGCACTTTTAACAAAGTTTAATATTAAAATATGCTTAAAATCATATTTAAAAAGATCATTACTAGTCATTTTCAGATTAGTTTTTCTGACAAAGCTATAATCCAAACTCAAAAAACAATGATAAAATTACGAACTATTAATTATAAAATTGAATTTAAAGATTAAATATTTTTAAAATCTGCATAAAAAAAACTGCCTCAGTCTGAGGCAGTTCATTTTATAAAACAACAGTTTTTTACTGTTTAATAATCTTTACGAAGGTTTCGGCATTGTTAATCCGTACCAGATAGGCTCCGGATACCAGAGAAGAAACATCGGTCTGTCTGTTCTCAAACTTTCCTTCTTTAATCAGTTGTCCCGAAAGATTATAAATCTGGAAATAATAATCTCTGTCATCAGCATTAATGTACAATGTATTTTTTACAGGATTCGGGAAAAGGATCAGTTTATTATCCTTCTGTATCTTTTCTATCTCTTTTTTAGCAAAGACATTAACTGCTTTCTGTACTGCATTTTTAGGAACAGGAACAGCAAAAGGCTCATATCTTGGAATCTCTTTTCCATCTGCATCGTACTGGATCTTCGCACATCGGCAGGACATAGCAGATTGTGGACGGAAAGAGAAACTCGGTGTAAAGAAATACATTTTTACATCATGGCTTACCTGGCTGATCTCTGTGTTGAACAGCATTCCTATAGAATTGTCACCTCTTAGTGCGGAAGTCCAGATTCCGGAAAGTTTAAAATTCTCGTCTGCTCCGAATGTCCCTGCCTGAGAAGCTGTTAAAGCGTTTCCTCCACCAAATCCACGGATTCCGTTATTCGGGAAATTACCGATATTGTATTCCGGCTTATTAAAGATAAAACCGTATCTCACATTTACTCTTCCCTGACCAGCAGGAGGTATAGATTTTACATAACCGCCCAGGTAGTTCAGCTTAGTAGCGCTGAAGGTCTCATTGCTTACGAAAGTATTCATGTCGGAAGGATCCAGACCGTAAACATTTTTATTATTTTGGGTAAAATTAGCGTGGTAATACCAGGGAGAATTCCCTTTGGCATAGGCTAAGAAACCTGCGGAAATATTTACACCTCCGTCTGCAATGCCTTGTACATCAGGAATTCTCCATCCTTCAGGACATGGATCGTATGGTGATTTTTCTGATGCATGACCCCATCTTTCAGAAGCCAGACCATTTTCACCGGAAATCCAGTCTTTGCTCGCCGCTGCGCTTTGATACATGAAAACAGAAGGATTGTTTACAGAGTATTTCAGAACTTTTTTAAGTTTCAGATCCTGGGTGTCATTAGCTGCCACAGTGCTGGAATAAGTGGAGTATTCTTTAGTCTGATTGGTAACGTAGTTGGTCTCATCAATCGCCCCTGAATAAACAATATTCCCTGCATTCGTTCCGGTTTGTCTGAAAATAGTATATTTTCTGAACAGGTTTCGGGTATTTCCTCCCGCAGAATGCTCATAAAAACCTCCCGGGTAGTAGAATACCGGTAACGGATCTTTTCTTCCCCATTGGTAATGAAGACCGCCACTGTCTTTGAGTGTCTGTACGATGGCATTTCCATAATAAGCAGGATTGGACGCGTTATAATAGAACGTTCCATATAATCCCTGTTCAACCATGTGCTGATTCAGGAATGGGCCCAATGCACCAAGGTCTCTGTCCATTAAGGTCGTTTTCAAAGGAACTCCGTAATAACTTTTAGCTGAATTTACGAACTGACCTGCTGTGTCTTCAGTAATTCCCGTATTGGCAGCTGTTTCTGTAGTATATTCAGGGTGTTCCTGTACAACGGATTTAGGTGCCCAGATATGCCAGCTCCACAGAAGAGGATCTGTATTATTTCCAGCCGTCCATTGTCCGGAATTTCCTAAATGAAATCCTACTACGGCATTTCCAGTTTTGTTTTCGTTAAGGGTAACGCGTAGTTTAGCAGTTTCAATTGAACCATCAATAATTTCTACTTTTGAAATCAGGCTCTGATCTGTAGTCCATACTACAGACGTTGATTTTATACTTCCGGCAGGCATCTCACTGTTTTCAGATAAATACAGTTTGTGCATGGCATAAGCTTTCTTTAAAGGAATATCAATAATTCTGTCTTTGCTGGCTGCAGGAGCTTCAAGTGAAGCATTTGTATACTCGATATAGCTGTTAGGCTCTTTGGTCCATTCTTTCAATGTTTCAAGTGTATACTGAGCAGGAGAAGAGGTAATATACTCTGTTTCAAATACAGCAGGCATATAAGCATTGTTAGGATCCTTTATGCATCGTACCGCTCTTGTCTCATAAGTATTTCCTTCCAAAACACGGTTGTAAGCAATATTATGCCATCCCGCACTTGAATGGTTCGGAATATTTCCGGCATCTGAAATAAGAACTAATCCCCGTGCTCCGGTTACAGGAGTTTCCCCGATGCTGATGGAAGAGAAGAAAGTGGATGCATGAAGTGCCCCGTCACTATGCTGATCCTGAAAACCAATGATCGGCTGTTTGTATAGTTTGTTGCCGTCCCTCAGCGCGTCGATCTGTGTGCTGGTACGGTTGCTTAAAGTCATAGGCTGAGGATAATATTCATAATTTCCGGTGATGGGCAGCATTCCCAGGTTTCGGTCTGCAACATTACTCAGGTCAAATCCATAGCCCGGATAGACTTTGATTCCCGGATACTGAACATTGGGCGTATTAGGAATAATATCCACATTATTTGCTCCTCCGGCTTTCCCCCAAGGACTGGTTCTGGCTCCTGCATCTACAGAAGAGTAGAAAGATGGAACTCTCCATCCGCATGGACATGGGTCGTAAGGAGATTTCGTGGCATATCTTTTACTTTCTTTGGCAACATTTACATCCGAAGTATTCATATTGGTCCATTTACCTCCCCGGGTGTCTCCCCAAAGATCCCATGTTTCATTCTTGTAGTGATCAGCATTGTATACCTTGTATTTGCTTTTTGAAAACCAGGTAGTCTGTTCTTTTCTTTCCCAGTCTGAAGCTCCCGGTCCCTGTATCAGATAGTTCTCCCCATTATTTACAGGAGTTTCCCCTATTTTGTAAACATAAACCGGTGGAATGATAAGATTGATCGGGTTATTGATGGAATATCTGATATTTCCGTTCGGGGAATCAAAACCTGTATTGTCTGCTGTTGCATATAAATTTCCTCTGTATTTGGATGGTACGGAACCTTTTAACGTTCCAACTTCTCCTCTGATGGTATAGGTAGAAAGATCTTTATAATTGGAAGGGAATGGATCTTTTCTTCCCCATTGGTACTGCAAGCCTCCGGATCTCTGGAAGCCATGTCCTGTCAGATTGGCATTGGTAGCCCCAAGGTTTCTGTCCATCCATTTCCAGTCGGTTACCAGATTTCCGTTTTTATCCTCTTCAAATCCCTGGTGATAGGTGCTTCCGTCTGTGGGATCATCAGTTACCCATACATGCCAGGTCCAGTATACTTTGTCATTCACACGGTAAGAAACAACGGCATTCCCTTCCTTCATTTTATTAACCAGTACTTTGATTTTAGCATTTTCTCCGGTTCCTTCCAAAGTAACCGAGCGGATCAGACCGGTTTCATCTTCCCAGTACAAACCTGCGGAAGCATTTCCGATATCTGGAATTTTGGTGTAATTGTTCTGTTCGTCCCTCATCAGATCACCTCCTTTGGCCCACATTTCATAGGCTTTTTTTACAGGGATGTAAAGACCGTCTGCAGCATTGCCGTTTTTATCTTTTCCGGTGAAAATGTAACTGTTAGGAGCTTTCGTCCAGTCAGCAGGAGTATTGTCAGGTATAGCTCCGGAATTAACGGAATAACATGCATTTACACAATCTCCTGAATTATAGGGAACATTAAAGATTCCTACATAATTAATGAATTTAGAGACCTCTGATTCAATGTCCTGCAGTGATCTTACAGGCTGATAAAAGTTCGTTACATCATTACGAAGGGCACCCATACCATATAAAGTCATTTCCGGAGTATTGGATATGATCAGGTTTTCAGAGCCGGGACCTCTTCGGGCATTTCCCTGATCGTTGGTATAACCGAAATAAGGAGCTCCGTAATTACTGTGAGCAGTCAGATTCGTGATATTGATATGAGTACCGTCACTTTTGTATACCCTGAATCCTGTGATATAACTGGATACAATTACAATAGGTTCCTGATCAGTCATAAAATCAGATAACTTTTCATGGATGGTATTGTACAGATTGAAATATCTGCTTTCCAGCTGGTTGGGATTTTTGAAGTTGTGGTAGCCCGGTCCGTTAGGTTCTCCCGGCCATTGGCTGAACTTCATCATCAATCCGTTGATGGAAAACTTTCCGGCAAACATATACACCGGATCATTGTAGCTGTATAAATAAGGGATAGGATGCCCTGCCATTTCATCATAAATGAATTCAGGAGTAGAGCCCAATATACTGTTGGGAGCACCTGTATTGATCATAGTAATGGATTTTCCGTCCGGAGCAAGCTGGGCGGGTGTGGTCGGAGAAAATACAACATCGTCCTTTTTGTTGTTCATAATCACATTCCCAAGCTTATTCCAGGAATGAGCAGAAGTTACCCTATCTTTGATACCCGTCACTTTTCCTGTAGCATCAAGGTTCAGGGTTCCACTTTTTTTAGGAGTAAGGAGGATCGTATATTCATTTTCATCAAGTTCGCAGGTCGTTGCTGTATAATCACCCTCTTTATAATGGTTTACAGATCTTTCCCAGACCACGCTGCTGAAATTACTGATATTGACATCGGAATTCAGTTCAATCTTTAAATGGTAAGCAGAAACGGCAGAAGCAGGAAGCTCAAAGGATGCTTTAAGGTTTTCGTTGTACTGGTTGTAAGAATACAGGGTCTTGCACCAGATGGTGATCCAGTCTCCCTGTGAATTCTGGTACTTGATTTCCATACGGATATTTCCGCTGGTAAAAGGTTTGGTGAGCTTACCTTCAATAGCGACGAGCCCTTTCTGGTTGACATTCTGCTGAACGGTAAATCCGGGATCCAGATCATAAACGTAAGGCGGGACCAGGCTTTCAGGCCTGAGGAGTTTTTCTTTTTCATCCCTATGCTCCGGAAAAGGAGCTACCCGGGAAAAAGCATGGCTGGGTACTATGCAGAGTAGTACGGCAAAAGCCTGCAGCGTAGATTTTTTTTTCATAATGTTTCCGAAAAAATTGTTAAACGTTGTGTTTTGTGGTTAAATATTTAGTTGAGCAGAGAAAAGTAAGCTGCTGTTTTTCATTCTGATGATGAAAAACGAAATAGCCCGTAAACTCATTGTTTACGGTGTTTTTAATTCAAACTGCTTATTCTGTTATTTTCAGCGGTGAAAAAGGAGGGTAATGGAGCCGTCAAAAGACTGCTTTAGGAAATTCCGAATGTTTTTTTTCATGGTATGTTTTGTTTTTATGTGTTTTTTTTAAATTCAAAAAGATTATTATATTAATAACTTTAAGATTTTTGTAAAATTAAATAAAAAAAATATATCCCACAATGTTTGAGTTATATTTTGTTGCTGATTATTAATGAGTTGTGTATAATCTTTTATGATTAAAAACTATGAAAAAAAATGATGAAAATATCTGAAAATTTATATTTTATGATTAATGTAGCCCTCTGTTGCATTTTGATTAGAGTAGATTGTTCCCGGATTTCCCATCACAACAGAGTGGGAAGGAACATCGAAATTCACATAAGAATTCGGGGCAATCAGAACATTGTTTCCTATTGTTATACCTCCTACAATAACTGCATTGGCACCTATCCATACTTCGTTGCCAATGATAGGGAAACCAGCATTTTTTCCCCGGTTCTGCTGTCCGATGGTAACACCCTGTGCAATATTACAGTTCATTCCGATCTTTGCTTTAGGATTGATCACCAGGCTTCCCCAATGGCCTAGATAAAAGCCTTCCCCAATTTGTGTTTCAGGGTATATCTGGAATCCATATTTGATTTGATAATGTCTTAAAATAAACTTCCAGAAAATTTCTGAAACAGGGTTCTTTCCGTGTTGCTGGGCTTTTCTGAGAATATAGATAAAATGAAGATTCGGATTGATACATTTTTTCCAGATCTGAAAACGGGACAGCCATTGTCCGCTTTCCCGGTAAAAATCTTTTTGAATAATAGAACGCTCAGCCATTGCAGTTGTTTTTATACATTATCAATGATTTCCTGAATATGTTGTACCGATTTTTCCAGTACAAAAGGAAGTTCTGTAGTACTGATTTCTTTTTTATAGTGTTCGGCAAGGTCTCTGTCCGTAAGGAATTTTTTCATTCCTTCATAAATTCCGTCTTCAGAATTTGGGGTAATAATTCCCAGTTTTCCGTTCTGGAGAAGATCTTTAATTCCGGAAATATCCGTTGCTGAAATAGGTTTCTTCAAAATAAGAGCTTCGGCAATAATGGTTGGATATCCTTCATGCCGGGAAGACATAATATAAAAATCAGATTTTTCCATATAAGGGTACGGGTTGCTTTTATAACCCAGCATTTTGGCCGTTTTCTGTAGACTCAATGCATCCAGCTGAGCCTGGATATTTTCAAGATCATAGCCGTCACCAATAATCAGGAGGTTATGTTTGAAACCTTCATCCAGAAGTCTTTTGTGAACCTGAAGAAGCCTGTCATATCCTTTTTGAGGATAAACCGTTCCTACGGAAACAAAAACAGGATCGCTGCTGTCCGTAAAAGGCATATCATCAACAGGCATGTGAGCTTTCTCCAAAGTGTCATTTCTGTCAATAGGATTGTAAATTTTTACAATAGATTTCTTCTCAATATCGTTTCGGGCATGCTCCAGCATTCCCTCCTCCAGTTTATTTGAAATAACGAGTATTTTATCAAATTTAAAAAATTCCCGTATCACATCGGGCGTAAATTCTTTTAAACTAAAAATATCGTTTTGAATCCAGATAATTTTTTTTGAATCTTTTAAAGGGCTGGACAGAATCTCTTTATACATTCCATGAATAGCGCCAATCTCTACATCGTATTTTTTGTTTTTCAAAACGGATTTATAGAGAAGGCCAGGAAACCACAAAAACATTTTCTGGTAAAGAACACGGAAGGCCTTCACTGGAATTTCGTGTGGCCTGTTGGTGGTGATCATTTCCCCTTTGATGAGATAATGCAGGTTGACCCAGGATGGAACATCTTTAATATACTGTCCTGAATATAAATTGATCAGTAGGTCAATTTCATATTTGTCTGAAGGGATATTTTTCAGAAAATTAATCAGTGCTTTTTCTGCACCGCCATGACGTAAGGAACCAATTCTAATCAATATTTTTTTCTTCAAAGCAATAAAATTATGTGTTTAAAAATCTTTTAAGTTTTAGCAATAAACGGAATTGCCCGGTCTTAAGAAACAAAAATAGAACTTTTCGGTAATAGCCGGTGTATAAAAAATGATCTGTACCAATAGATTTCCTGATTTTATTAAGATACAGATCTGATTCTTCCTTCTTTAAATCTCTTCCGATTATTCCCTGGTCTATTGAGGATTCAATAAAATCCCAGTCGAATTGATAAAGATATTTTTTGGCCGCTTTATCTTCCCGTTTCTGAAATGTAATAAAATCGATTACCGCAGTGTGGAGGGTGAATAATGAGGTAAAAGAATGTTTTATCCTGCTCAGGGATCCGTCCGTAAATTCATAATGGTAGAGAGCTTCGTCCAGAATTTTTATGGAATGGATTTGTTTAATATATTCCATGAAAAACATCAGATCTTCACCATAGCTAACTTTCTTGTTAAAGCTGAGGTTGTGCTTTACAATGATGTCTCTTTCAAAAAATTTAGCACAGGGTCCTCCAAAATAGAGGAGGTTATTTCTGACCAACAGTTCAGTGAAGTCGGCCTGTATGTTATACGTTTTACAAAGCAGGTCCCTCGGTTTTCCGCGGATGATGTTCTGAATCAGCAGGACACCGGGTGATTCATACTGCTCTGTAAAAACCTGAAGATAATTGCTTTCTATCCAGTCATCAGAATCGATAAAGCATATATTTCTCCCTTTTGCATGGGCAATACCTGTATTCCTGGTATCGCTTACTCCGCTGTTTTTAATTTTATCAATTACTTTAACTCTTCTGTCTTTTTCAGCAAAAGAATTCATGATCTCCAGAGAATGATCTGAAGATCCGTCGTTGATTAAAATGAGTTCAAAATTGGAGAAAGTCTGGTTGAGAACAGAACCAACACATTTCTGCAGGGAGGCCGCTGAATTATATACCGGGATAATAACAGATATATGGATCCCGTTGTCTAAAGTAGCTCTTTCCATTGCTGTACTATTTTTTCCTTTCTCCATTTTTTGGATTCTTCGAAAGACGATTTCATAAGGTTGTTCAGGAGCTCGGGATCATGAATAAGGTGTCCAAGCTTTTCTGCAAACATTTTTCTGTCATGTAAAGGAATTAAAAACCCATTTTTTTCATTGATGATATCTGCCGGACCAAATTCGCAGTCATAAGAAATGATGGCGTTGCTGCAGAACATAGCTTCCACAAGAACCAGCCCGAAAGCTTCGCTTAAAGACGTGAAGATAAAGATTTTTGACTTTTGGAGCAATTCAGCCACTTCTTCAGGGGCTTTTCCTCCAAGAAGAAGAACCTGGTCTTCAAGTTGGTTGCTTTTGATGTATTCTGCAATATTTTCTTTTTCCGGTCCATCGCCAATGATCTGTAGTTTCCAACCCGGAGGTTTGGGCGTTTTATGAAATATTTGGACAAGTTCTATAGCATTTTTCGTTTTGTCCAGTCTGCCCGCAAAGCTGATGAGGTTTTCTTTTTTTTCCGGAGGGGTGAATTCCAGCTTTTCATATATTCCGTCCGAAAGATTAGAGATGAAAAAAGTTTTATTGAACCTTTCGTAATACTTTACTGAAGGTTTGTTGATGGAAACGACCGCTTTTAACTTTTTATAGTTTCTTCTCAGCATTTTGTCATAAACCACACCACCTATCCGGAAAGAAGAATGTTCCCAGGCAATGGTCTTTTGGCTGATCTCCTTTTCAAAAGAAAGCATGGTAGACAGTTTGTACCAACAGGTTACAATTGTTTCATAGCGGTGGTGGTTTTCCCTGATCCACTCTCTTAGTACTCTGTAGGAGCCCCAGTCATAGAGATAGGAATATATGGTGTAGATCTTGGGAAAAGAGCTGTATTTTTTATTAATATGCGTGGCAAACTTCGAATACTTGTCTGCAAACGAATTGATGTAATGTTTTTTAATTTTGGGATTTATCTTGTAAAAATCAGGCCGGGGAGCCATCAGAAATAGAATCTCTATATCGTAGCCTTCATCTGCCAGTTCCGAGGTAAGATTGGCCAGTACTTTGGCAACACCGCCAATTTTTATATTCTGATAATAGACAAATAGTATTTTTTTTTTCATTTGGTTTTTAATTCGTCAGGAAGTGACTATTGCAAAAATATAAAAAAGAACTTAGCGGAGGGGTGGGGAACTGTAGGCTTTTAAGAGACCTGCCTCTGTATGCTATTTAATTCTTCTTGCCTTTTTAAATTTATAAGGAAGATTGGTCTTAATATATTCATCCAGTTTTTTCCTGTCTTTTTCCAATTCCCGTGGGTACTCGGGGTTGTTTTTTAGAACAATGTCACCATAGTCTTCTATCGTGCAGAGAAACTGTGCCGGATTGCCGATAAATACGGTGTTGTCAGGCATAGATTGTGATAAAACGGAGTTGGCTCCCAAAATACAATTGTTTCCCATCTGTACATCCTGCATGATTACACAATTGAGGCCGATAGTACAATTGTTTCCGATTTTTATCCTCCCGAAAATTCTTGCATCTTCATAGCCGGGGAGTCTTCTCAGAAGGGTTGTGGTTCCTCCATGATTTACAAACCTTACGTTTGCTGCGATATTCACATGATCTCCAATTTCAATAAGGTAGGGCTCGGTTCCAAAATAAATTTTGTCCGGCATATTGAAACTTTTACCCACCTTCATACCACGGAATTTTGCTGCTTCAAGGCTGGCCTTGTTCAGAAATGCATGGTAGGCGGAATGTATTTTTAATACTATTCTGAATATGAGGATCATTATTGTAAATTTGTTTTTTACTTTTGCAAAGAAAAAGAATTTATTTAATATGATAAAAGTTTCCAAAATAGAATATTATTTGCCGGAGCTGGTTCTTACCAATGAGGATTTGGAAAAAGAGTTCCCTGAATGGAGTTCCGAAAGGATCCATGAAAAAATAGGCATCAGGCAGCGCCATATTTCCTCAGACAATGAGACGGTATTAGAGCTTGCCGTAAAGTCTTCTGAAAAGCTTTTTGAGGGCTATGACAGGAACAAAGTAGACTTTATTCTTTTCTGTACTCAAAGTCCGGATTATTTCCTTCCCACTACAGCATGTCTTCTTCAGGACAGACTTGGCCTCAGAAAAAATATCGGAGCGATGGATTTCAATCTCGGATGTTCCGGTTTTGTATACGGAATGGCTTTTGCTAAAGGATTAATAGCCGCAGGAATTGCAGAAAGTATTCTGTTGATCACTGCGGAGACCTATACAAAGCATATTAACCCGAAGGATAAGGCCAACCGTAGTATTTTCGGAGATGCTTCGGCATCAATCATTATTGAAAAGGATGCAGATGCCAAAGATTACAAATTCTGTCTGGGTACAGACGGAAGCGGTGCGGAAAATCTTATCGTAAAAAAAGGCGCATTCAGAACAGATTTTGAGCTGAACCCTGAAAATGAGTTTGATCCTGAAAATCTTTACATGAACGGTCCCGAGATCTTTAATTTTACCATTGAAAATATTCCGGGGCTGGTAAAAGAAACATTAGAAACAAATGGTCTGACGATGGATGATATCGATCACTTTGTTTTTCATCAGGCCAACTCTTTTATGTTGAATTATTTAAGGAAAAAGACAAAAATACCGGCAGAAAAGTTCTATATTGACATGGAGAATACAGGAAATACGGTGTCAGCTACCATTCCGATTGCTCTGAAAGATATGATGAATAAAGGAACGCTGAAAGAAGGAGACCGCATACTGATGGCTGGTTTTGGAGTTGGATATTCCTGGGGAGCTACCATTATTGAAATTTAATTATAACATAAGCCATAAAATAAAAAAAATATATGAAGACATCCGTTTTTTTAGAAAAATTACAGGAAGAATTAGAAGAAGATGAAACACTTACGCTTGATACCAATTTGAAAGAGCTGGAAAGCTATGACTCTATCAGCCTGCTTTCTGTGATTGCATTTGTAGATGAAAATTTTAATAAGAAAATTGATACAAAGCAGTTTAAAGATATAGAAAAAGTATCTGATCTTGTCAATATTATTGGTAAAGAAAACTTCGAAGATTAATGAATCAGTTTTCATTAAAAGATAAAATAATTCTAATTACAGGGGCTTCTTCCGGGATCGGGAGAAGCTGTTCTGTAGAATGTAGTAACGCAGGTGCAGATCTTATCCTTATTGCAAGGAATGAAGAAGAGCTTCAAAAAACAGTATCTATGCTTTCTCCTGAGGCTAAGGCAGAGATGATTATTGCAGATATTACCCAAGGTGAAAACCTGGAAGAATTAATTGCTGAAAAAGTTGCTGTTTTAGGAAAGATATCAGGATTTATCCACTGTGCAGGAATAGAGAAAACATTGCCTCTTAAAAAGCATACACCTCAGTTGTACCATGATATTTTTGCGGTCAATGTGATTTCCGGTTTTGAGATTGCTAAAATTCTTTCCCTTAAAAAATATAAGACCGAAACTTCAGCTTTTGTATTCATTTCTTCAGTTGCCGGAATGGTTGGAGAAATTGGGAAAGCCGCTTATTCTGCCAGCAAAGGTGCAGTGGTTTCCGGAGCTCGTTCTCTGGCAATGGAACTTTCAAGAAACGGAATAAGAGTAAACAGTATCAGTCCTGCCATGGTAGATACTCCTATTTTAGAGAAAATGTTCGAAAATATCGGAGAGGAAGCTGCAGAAGAGATCCTGAAAAAACATCCGCTGGGTATAGGAAAACCTGAAGATGTGGCCAATGCCTGCATTTTCCTGCTTTCAGATGCCGCAAAGTGGATTACAGGGACTAATCTGGTAGTAGATGGTGGCTATTCAGCCCAATAATTATTTTTTCACAAGATTTTCGATAATTTTTTCTACGGCATCAAAAATTTTCTGATTGTCAAACTGGCTCTCTATGGTTTCAAGGTTGGTCTTGATTTTTGTAATGAGCTCAGGATTGGTCAGAAAGACTTTCATGGATTCATACATTTCATTTGTATCATAGTTGATGAGGTATCCGGTTTCACGATCTTTGATCATCACACCCACATCTCCGGTATCGGTAGCGATAATTGGTTTTTGCAGAATTAATGCTTCGGCGATTACCAATGGCCATGCCTCGGATTCGGAGGGAAGAATAAAGTAATCCGCATTTTTAATGTAAGGATACGGATTCATTCTGTTCCCGCTTAAAATAAAAGTATTCTGAACATTATTGGCCTGAATTTGTTCAGTCAGATTTTTCATCTCCTCACCGTTGCCAAGGATGACAATGCTGTGATGAAACCCTTCGTCAATAAGCCTCTTGTGAGCATCAATGAGTTTATGGTAACCTTTTCTGCCGTGAAGGCGGCCTACGGAAACAAAAACAGGACCTTGAGGAAGGTCTACAATTTTTTCTTCAGCTTTATTTTTAATCTCTTCTATAGGAATGGCATTAATTACTACGCTTTCAGCCGGATAAGATAAGTCAGGGTGTGACTGATGCATGATATCTTTGATTTTCTGGGAACAGTAGATCATATGATCAAACTGTGGGAAATTTTCAAGAATATCCGGAACCAGAGGTTGCATTCCCGGAATATTGATCTCCGAGTGAAACCATCCTATTTTTTTTGAATCTTGATTACTGGAATTGATGACGGATGAAAAAGCCGAATAGGTAGGAGCAATTTCCACATCAAATTTTTTATGTCCTAAAAGACGATCAGTTATTGTATGATTTTTCTGAGCTTTGGCAAGTTTAAGTCTTCTGCGGATCAGCTGCAGTTTGTGGATTAACGGATTTTGAGAAAAATCTTCTCTCCCGTCTGTAAGATATACTTTTCTGACATGTTTGGGGAATTCATTTCTAAGCTCACCCTGATTAAGATTCAGACATACCGTAATGTCGAATTTTTCAGGATTGAGATTCTTGATGATGCTGAGAATTACCTTTTCTACTCCGCCCATTTCCATGGAACGATGCCTGAAAAGGACTTTTATTTTTTTATTTTCAGACATGCTAGTTTTCTTACAATTTTTGAAATGAATGTATTTTGTTTCCCGAAAATGAAGGTAGGAAGGTTTTCAATATCCTCTATGTTCTTATCATAGAGCTTTTGTATATGCCTTCTTTTAAGAGTGTTATACAATACGATATGCCAGTTTTTATACAGTTTTTCCTTTTTTCCTTTATCCTGAGAAACTCCCTGTGTGTGAATTCTGTAAAGGTAAAGCTTTTTGGTGATGAAAAACAGATCTCCCTTTTCATAGAGTTTCAGGTAGAGGTCCTGATCTACAGATGAACTGATGGTTTCATCTATTTTTTCAGTGGAAAGATAAGTCTCTTTCCTGAATGTGAAAAAATGGGCAATTTCAAACTGTGTGTTCAGGAACTTTTTTTGTCCATTCCGGATCTTTTTAGAATAAGGGAACGTTTTCGTAACTGAGAGATTTTCATCACACATATAAAACTGGGAATAAGTACCAATAATATTCGTGGATGTGTATGCTTTTATGCTTTCCTCCAGAGCATTGGGTGTTAAGGCATCGTCAGGATCTACAAAGCCGCAGATGGTACCCGTTGCAAGTTCCGCACATTTCTTTTTGGTATAGCCCACCCCCTTGTTGGCTTCATTTTCATACAGAAAGAAGCGGGGATCGCCGGAAATTAATTCTCTGAGAGATTCTTTTTCTGATTCTTCAGAGCAGTCATCCACAATAATGACTTCCCAGTCGGAGTAGGTTTGTTTAATGATACTCTCAAAACAGTCTCTGAAAAAAATAGCATTATTATAGTGAGCAATTAATATCGAAAACTTCATTCTCTTGCCTTAAAAATTAGTTCTTGTTCATTTACTACTGTTGTATTCTCAGGAACATCTTTATAGATTGTGCACCCGGCTCCAATAATACAGTTGTCGCCAATGGTTACGCCTTTCAGTACGGTAACATTGCTTCCGAGCCAGCAGTTGCTTCCGATGGTTATGGGAGCTTTTGTAAATTCTGATGTATGTACTTTGAAAATGGGAGAGGTTTCATAAGTGTGATTATGATCATATAGCTTTACATTTTCTCCGAATAATGTATTCTCACCTATTGAAATGCGTTCCAAGCAGTTGATAGAGCAGAAATTGTTCATAAAGAAACGGTCTCCGATTTCTAACGTGGCATTTTTCAGGACAAGCATACAGGTGTAATTTCTAAATTCTACAGACTTTCCGATGCTTACTTTTTTTAAATCCTTGTCCAGAACAAAGCGTCCGCCAGCACCTAGTTTGATATTTTCAAAAAATACGCCGGGGTGCTTTTTCAGGATAGAAAGCTGCTGTTTTCTGTATATTTTTTCGAAAAAATTGTAGAACATATCTGAGTTTTATTTTTTTTCATTTCACTTGAGTATCACAAATATAATCGGTTTTTAGATAAATGAAAAAAAAATATTTATTTTTGCGGTATTAAAGACAACACAGTGAGCGAAATAACAAGAGTTCTCAAAACATTTATAGGGTATCTGAAAAGACCCGACCTTTATCCGGAGCTTGGCCGGAAAATCATTAAAAATACAGTAAACAGAAGCAATGCATTCAAGGGAAAGGAAAAAACCAATTCCTGGGCTGCCGCGAAAGCTGTTTCTCAAAAAGAAGCTGTTTTAAAGCTGTTCGGGATTGATATTGATCCCTTCCGTACCGATTACCGAGAAGCATTAGCGGCTGCAGAACATAAGGAGAGTGTGTGTCCTGTGAAAATGGGCGGTCCCGGAGCACTGGAACTGATCTATTATGCCTGTGAATTTACCAATGCTAAAAATGTGGTAGAAACAGGCGTTGCTTATGGATGGTCATCACTGGCTTCACTTTTATCGCTGGTAAAAAGAGAGGGTACATTGTACAGCTCAGATATGCCGTATCTGGCGCAGGATGGCGATCAGTATGTAGGATATGTGGTTCCGGAGCAACTTAAAAACCACTGGAAGCTGTTTCGTTTTGCAGACAGGGAGTCACTTCCAAAAATCTTTTCCGAAAATCAGGTTTTTGATGTACTGCATTATGATTCGGATAAAAGCTATAACGGAAGAATGTGGGCTTATGGCGAACTTTATCAGCATTTGAGAAAAGGAGGGGTATTTATCAGTGATGATATTGGTGATAACTCTGCCTATCAGGATTTTTGTGAGAAAAATAATATAGAAACCACTGTGGTAGAATATGAAGGAAAGTATATTGGTGTTTTTATCAAATAAACTTCCGGAAGGTATTTTTTATCTAACTAAAAATAGGAGAGGCTGTTGAACAGTTTTCATGAATGAAGATAAGTCAGATCACTTTTACCCGGTTCCTGGCAGCTATGGCGATTGTTATTTCCCATTTCAATAAAGATATGTTTCTGTATAAGATTGATTATATTTCAAACATCTTTCTGAAAGCCAATGTAGGGGTAAGCTATTTTTTTATCCTGTCCGGATTTATTATGATCATAGCTTATCATAAGAAGGAGAAGATAGAATATATTGACTATTACAAAAACAGATTTGCCCGGATTTATCCGTTATATGTGCTTGGATTGCTGCTTTATCTGGTAACCCGGTTTTCGAAATTTAACATACCCGACAGCTTTCTGTATCTTTTTGGATTGCAGAGCTGGATTCCAGGTAAAGCAATGATTCTGAATTTCCCGGGATGGTCTATTTCTGTGGAGTTTTTATTTTATCTGCTCTTTCCTCTGCTGTATAATCACTTTTATTCAAAAAAGAATAAAACCATTTGGGTGGCTGCCGGAGTGATCTGGATTGTAAGTCAGGTGTTTTCTCATCTTTATGAAGCTTCCCCTTCCTATAAAGGCCCTCATACCGAAAGTCATGAATTTCTGTATTATTTCCCTCTGATGCATATTAACGAATTTCTTGTAGGAAACCTTGCAGGTATTCTCTTTGTCAGGAATTTTAAACAGAAAAATTATGATATTCCGGTAATTCTGATTTTTACAGCCATTCTTCTTACTATGATTTTTGTTCCGCTTTTTTATCATAACGGATTAATGGCCCTGCTTTTCATCCCTCTTATTATTCTAATATCCGGAAACAATGGCTTTCTGACAAAGCTGTTTTCTTTAAAGCCACTGGAATATCTGGGTGAAGCAAGTTATGCCGTTTATATTACCCACATCCCGGTATTGTATATTCTGAGAGATATTCTGAGAACATATTATCTGGACAGCGATACTATATTCCTGATTTATATTCCCGTTCTTATCATAACTTCAATGTTGTTTTATCAATTTATTGAAAAACCTTTGAGAGATTATCTGAAAAGATTGGAAATCTGAACGATATCTTTATAAAAAAACATATTTTTGTGTAAACCGAAAAAAAATTACAGTGATTGAAATAGCCCATATTCCCTCAAAAAATAATAGAAATCTTAGAAATAATCCCATAGGCAGAAGCTTTAGCGTTTCAGAAGAGGAAAAAGTATGCATCCATAACTTCTAAATACGTCATATGTTATTCAATTCAATAGGATTTCTGATCTTTTTGCCCATCGTATTTTGTCTTTACTGGTTTGTTTTCAATAAGAAATTTCAGCATCAGAACAGACTTCTGCTTCTCGCGAGTTTTTATTTTTATGCTTGCTGGGACTGGAGATTTCTTTTCTTATTGATGTTTTCAATAGGTCTGGATTATGTATCCGGAATTAAAATAGAGAACAGCAAAAATAATAGAGAAGCCAAGTTCTGGCTTACCTTAAGTATTGTGATCAATCTCGGGTTTTTGGGTTTTTTCAAATATTATAACTTCTTTGTTGAAAGCTTTGCTGATCTTTTAAGCAGCTTTGGATTCACTGTGAATGTCTGGCTTATCAATATCATACTTCCGGTAGGAATTTCTTTTTATACTTTCCATGGGCTTTCCTATGTCATAGATGTTTATAAAAAAAGAATAAAAGCGGAGCGGAACTTTACAGATTATGCTGTTTTTGTCAGCTATTTCCCCCTTCTTGTTGCGGGGCCTATAGAAAGGGCAACGCATCTTCTTCCCCAAATTCAAAGAAAAAGAGTTTTCAATTATGAACAGGCAGTAGACGGAATGCGCCAGATTCTTTGGGGATTTTTCAAGAAAATGGTTATTGCAGATAATTGTGCGCCTCTGGTTAATGAGATTTTCAATAATTATCAGACGGAAACTCCCGTGAATCTTGCCATAGGAGCTGTATTATTTGCCTTCCAGATTTATGGAGACTTTTCGGGATACTCTGATATTGCATTAGGGGTTTCAAGATTATTTGGTATCGAATTACTTAAAAACTTTTCATTTCCCTACTTTTCAAGAGATATTGCAGAATTCTGGAGAAGGTGGCATATTTCGCTTTCTTCGTGGTTCAGGGATTATCTTTATATTCCTTTAGGAGGAAGTAAAGGAGGGCTGCCTATGAAGATCAGAAATACATTTATTATTTTCCTGGTCTCAGGATTCTGGCATGGAGCTAACTGGACTTTTATTATATGGGGAGGGCTCAATGCGCTATATTTTATGCCTTTACTGATCATGAATAAAAACCGTCAGAATCTTGAGGTAGCGGCCCAGGGAAGACTTTTGCCATCTGTAAAAGAAATTTTTCAGATCTTAATTACGTTTTCAGTCACTTGTATTGCGTGGATATTTTTCAGGGCAGAATCTGTTTCTCAGGCTTATCATTATATTTTAAGAATATGCAGTGTTGAGCTCTATTCTGTGCCCCATAATTTGCCTGTGAAAGTATTTGGACTGATCGGCTTTATGATGATTGTGGAATGGATCAACAGAGAGCAGTTTCATGGGCTGGAGATCAAAAGATATATGCCTTGGGTGAGGCGGATTTTTTATCTTGCAGTTATTTATATTATTCTTCGTTACGCCAACTTCGGGAATAATGAATTCATTTATTTTCAGTTTTAGCATGAAGAAGTTTTTATTTAAAATAGCACCTTATTTTGCTGTTGTACTTATTGTATTTGCAGTACTTGGATCTTATGCAGATGGAAATACGGATGATGATTATATGCACTTCGCAGTTGAAAAACCACAGAATATCATTTTGGGGGATTCCAGAGGAGCACAAGGAATTGTTCCATCGGTTTTGAAAGAAAAACTAGCTGTTCCTTTTGACAATTTTTCCCTTAATATTGTCTATTCACCATACGGCCAGATTTATTTAAAAGCCTTAAAAAGAAAACTTAATCCTGCTACGAAGAACGGAATTTTTATTCTTACCGTAAACCCGTGGAATCTTTCCCTGAATCATATTGTTAAGAAAAAAGAAGATTTTCCTGAAGAAAAATCGCCACTTAAGAATATGTATTTTTATGATATGTCGCCCAATTATGAATACCTGTTGAGAAATTATACCAAAAGCTGGTTTAAAATTTATACAGACCGTGAAGAGGCTGGCAGATCCAATACTTTCCTGCATAAGGACGGCTGGATGGAAGTAGATGTTAATATGAACAAAGATTCTGTAGCCGCACGAACAGCGTTGAAAACAAAGGAATACAGGGATATGATGGAGAATTATAATCTTTCGGATGAACGGTTAAAGGCTTTGAATGATATCATCAATTACCTTAAAGACAAAGGAACAGTTTATCTGGTACGTATTCCTACCTCTAAAAATATTACGGAGATAGAAAATGAAAAGTTCTCGGTATTTAATGATGTTATGAAAGAGATTTCACAGAAACATCATTTGAAATATTATAATTTTGCGGGTCAGTATAATGAGTTCCAATATACAGACGGAAACCATATGTACCGGGATTCCGGTAAAAATCTTAGTGCCCGTATTGGAGATTCTATCCGGTCAGACCGTAAAAATTAAAGCAGATATTTTCTGAAATTAATATTATACAGCCCGGAACGAATACTTGGATAATCTGTAATAAGATATTGTAAGATCATTCCCCACTTTTTGAAAACAGGTGCATCTGCGATCTGAAAACTCCGGTGCATTCTTCTGATATGAAGTTTTACAGGAGCGGGAATATTATCCTCAGCTGAGGCCCAGTCATTAACTTCTTTCCACAGCAATACTTTGGTTTTGGCGGGTTTTACTGCTTTCGCTTCCACTTTTGTGATCCTGTTATCTTCATGAACTCCTCTTATCGCCACCGCTTTATCTAAAATACCTGGATAAAGATCAAGGTAAAAAGACAGACGGAACAAAAATTCCGAATCCTGGTGAAGTCTTAAAGTGGTTTTGAACAGCGGATTCATTTTTTTCATTAACGACTCTTTTCGGATAGTCAATGTATCAATACTGAATAAACCAAAACTCCCACGCATATGAAGCTGGCCCGGGAAAACATCTTTCGGATTGTGCTTTTCATAAACAGTTGTTAATTTATCCTTATACAGATTGTAATACTGTTCTTTTGCTTTTTCAGAATAATACTGTACACCAAGAGCGCCGTAAACTCCTTCTACTTCGGGATTTTTAAAAAGTTCTTTTTCAGCTTCGAATCGGTTAGAAAGGTAATAATCATCGGCATCCAGAAATGCAATAAAGTCTCCGGTGGACTTCTCTATACCCAGATTTCTGCTGGGGCCGGCTCCGTGGTTACCCTTATCCGGATGCTGGAATAATTTTACTTTCTCATATTTATCGGCAAGCTGTATACATATCGGGAGCACATTGTCGGGAGATTTATCCTCAACAAGAATAATCTCATGTACTTCATCAAGCGGAAGTACAGATTCTACGGCTTGGGTTATAAACCTTTCCGCATTGTAAACAGGGATAATGACCGAGATTTTCATTTTGTGTTAGTTTTCCAACAGCAAATATAATAAAGTAGAGAAGATTATATAGGGTCTTTATTTTATATTTTGCTATAGAATACTATTTAACCTGAATTAGGGTTAATGAGTTTAAATATAAAAGGTTGGAAGATGGAAGAAGGAGGCTGGAAATTACTTTTAGCTATAGATACTGAAAGCCTCTATAAAATCAGATTAGCTAAAAAAGATGACAATTCATTATTGATGACCTTCAGAACCTCCCTCTTTCGTCTCCCAGCTTCCAAGCTCTATAAATCAAAAATTCTTATCCCGAACCCTGAGGTTATTTATATTATGAAAATAGAGAATGTTTGAAGTTGATGTTGTATAATCCGGATTGTATACTCCTGAAATCTGTAAACAGGTATTTTATAACCATTCCCCACTTGTGCGTTCTGGGAGCGTTGGCAATTTTAAAACTCCGCTGCATTCTTTTAATGTGAAGCTTTACATGGTCAGGAATGGTATCTTCACTTTGAGACCACCGGCTCACCTCATTCCAAAGAAGTGCTCTTGAAATGGCAGGATCTATTATGCCAGTATCCACTTTAGTGATTCTGTTATCTTCATGTACTCCTCTCATGGCAACAGCCTTATCCAGAATACCGGGATAAAGGTCAAGATAGTAGGATAATCTAAAGAGGAATTCAGTATCTTCGTGAAGCCTTAGGACTGGTTTAAAGAGCGTATCCATTTTTTTCATTAAAGAGTCCCGCCGAATGGTAAGGGTATCTATGCTGAAAAGCCCAAAACTGCCCAGCATATGGATCTGGCCCAGAAAAACTTCATCAGGACTGTGTTTTTTATAAACTGTAGTCAGTCTGTCTCTGAATAGCTGATAATATTGTTCTTTTGCCTTTTCTGAGTAGTAATGTACACCAAGAGCTCCATAAACCCCTTCTACTTTAGGATCTGTGAAAAGTTCTTTTTCTGCATCAAATCTGTTGGGAAGGTAGTAATCATCAGCGTCCAGAAAAGCAATGAAATCCCCTGTTGCTTTTGTCATTCCTAGGTTTCTGCTGGGGCCGGCACCATGATTTTTCTGATCAGGATGTTGGTAAAGCTTTACTCTGTTATATTTTTTTTCAAGTTCGCGGCATATTTCCAGTGCATTATCCGGAGATTGGTCTTCAACCAGAATGATTTCATATACTTCCTCGAACTGCAGAGCCGATTCAACGGCATAAGCCACAAATTTTTCTGCATTATAAACGGGAATGATTACTGAGATCTTCATTTACTTTTGTGGAAATTTGAATGATTTGTGTTTATTTTTCTTATTGGCGGGTATTAGATTCTTTGATGAATAAAAGAGATGTTTTTACAAAATAATATAAATAATACCGCAACTGCAACCAGAATAAGTATTTTTAACATATGATGCTGGTAATTCTTTTTTTTTCTTCCTTAAAAATAATTAAAAATATTCTTAAAATTCTCTATTTAATGAAATATTATTTTAACTTTTATGAAATGCTTTAGAATGAAGTCATCTTGATCTTGACTGCTATAGTAGCTTAATACTGTTTTTTACCAATTATTCAAAATTAGATTATTTATTTTAGAGATAAAATAATGGATATCCATCATTTTACAGAGTGAGAAATAGTGATGCATCTTTAATAAACATGAGGTTTATAACCATTATCTTCATTGAAAACTGCTGGGAGCCATAGATCAATGGGTATATGTAAATCTGTATTTCGTTTTCAATATTCTTGGATCTTTAAGAATGGCCATAAAAACACCGGAAATCTTAGATAGTCCTTTTTTTTCTGATAACTCAAACGCTTTTTTCTGGAGTTCAATATGCCGGGCCGCATCTTTATCCGGCCGCACAGCTTCAGACCATTGAAAAAGGGAGTTCCAGAAAAGAAACTGCCTCTGGTTATACTGAGGAGAATATTTTACAATTTTGGTGATTCTGTTATCATCATGCATTCCCCTGATGGCTACGGGCTGATCAATAGTTCCGGATTTCAGATGACAATGATAAGCCAGCTTAATAATAAAATCTGAATCCTGATGCAGACGCAGACTTTCATTGAAACGCAGGTTCTTAGATTCAATAGAAGATCTTTTTACAGTAAGAGCATCCAATGTGAAAAATGAGCCGAATTTTCTTGGGGTAAGCCCTAAAAGACCTCTGAAGACCTCCTTCTCTTCTGCTTGGTAATTAACCGTCAAAAGATACTGATCATTAATATTGGATAAGCATTCTTCTTTCCCTTTTTCCGTGAGATATTCTGTTCCTATGGCATTGAAAACGCCTTCAATTTCAGGATCTTTAAAAATTTCTTTTTCTGCGTCAAAACGATTGGGAAGGAAATAGTCGTCAGCATCCAGAAATGCAATAAAATCAGAAGAAGCCTTTTTCATTCCCAGATTCCTGCTGGCTCCGGCTCCATGGTTTCTTTGATCAGGATGCTGGTAAAGCTTTACTCTTTCATATTTCCCGGCAAGTTCCCTGCATACGAGCAGTGCGTTATCCGGAGACCGGTCTTCCACAAGAATAACTTCCTGTACCTCATCGAACTGCAGTGCTGATTCTACAGCCTTGGAAACATATTTTTCGGCATTGTATACAGGAATGATTACTGATATTTTCATTTTATCGGCGATAATAGGTAAAACGATATCTAGTCTTTAATATCTCAGGGTTTTTCATGGCTTCCAGAAATATGCAGGCATATTTATTTATCCCTTGTTTTAAAGCAAGATCAAATGATTTATAGATTAGATAAATTCTCTTTTTATATTCATTGGGTAACTTCTTGGATAAAGACCAATTGTAGAGAGAATTCCAGTACAATAGCTGCCGTTGATTGTATTCTGGGGTATACCTTACGATTTTGGTAATTCTGTTGTTGTCATGAATGCCTCTCATAGCAATAGCCCGATCTATAATACCTGTTTTCAGATAGCAATGATAAGCAAGCCTGATGGTAAATTCTGTGTCCTGATGTAGGCGGAGAGCCGGATTAAAACGTAGTCCGTGGCGGTCCAGAGACTGCTTTTTTATAGTCAGTGTATTCAGGGGTATTGATGTACCGAAAAATTTAGGTGAAAGCCTTAAAAGGCCCCGGAAGACGTCTTCTCCTTCTGCAGGATAATTTACCGTACTCAGTGAGACGTTTTGAAATTTAGACTGAAATTCCTGTTTTCCTTTCTCAGTTAAATATTCTGTGCCGATAGCTCCGAATACCCCTTCAATATTGGAGCTTTTAAAAATTTCTTTTTCTGCATCAAAACGGTTGGGAAGATAAAAATCATCTGCATCCAGAAAAGTAATAAATTCTTCAGATGCTTTTTCAATACCGAGGTTTCTGGTGGCTGCGGCGCCTCTGTTTTCTCCGTCAGGATGCTGAAATAACCTGATCCTGGAGTTTTCAGCTGCCAGTTTCCGACAGACCTTCAGAGAATCATCTGTTGATCCGTCTTCAATAAGGATAATTTCTTTTACTTCTTCTAACTGAAAGGCTGAGGTTACTGCTTTTTCTAAAAGCCCTGCTGCATTATAAACGGGTATGATAACGGAAACTTTAATCATTATCTTATAATATGGATGCGTTATTATCTGCCCAAAGTGCCAGCTGTAAGATGTTCCAGTGTTTTTCATCCTTATTCAGGAATTGCTGCACTGCTTTAAAATCTATATAGCTGAAAACTTTATGATTCGGATTTTTCAGCAGATCATCAGAAAGCTGCATCAGATTGTCTTCTGCAAACCAGTTTTTCACCCCTAATCCAAAGCCCTGCTTGTGTCGTTTTCTGATGGTTTCCGTCCAATAGGAGCCCATTGCTTCACGAAGAATGATTTTATCGTTGGTATCATCCAGCTTCAGCTGATCTGGAAGCTGAATACAGAATTCTGCAAAATCCAGATCAAGGAACGGAGTACGTACTTCCAGTGAATTGGCCATAGCCATCCGGTCTGATTTTACCAGCATATTGGCAGGGACATAATTTTCAAGATCCACTCGCATAATATCATTCAGAGAATCTGTATCAGGGGTGAAACTGAAGTTCTGGACATAATCAGAAGTAATCCCCAGCAGGCTACGCTCCTGTTTACTGAAGGCATTTCTTACGGAATTCAAATGAAAATCCATGATGGATGAATATTCAATGTTTTTCCGGGTAAGATATGAGGTTGTTTTCAACTTCTGATACAGTTTCAGACCAAACTGTGCGACAATATTTTTATAGCTGAAGTGATTTCTTAATTTGTTTTCAACGGTATAGAAATGATAGCCTCCGAACAATTCATCACCTACATCTCCTGATAATACGACGGTTAATTTTTCCCGGGCATATTTACAGATTTCATAATGAGGAATGAATGAAGCATCGGCAAAAGGTTCATCAAAAAAAGGAGAGATTTTTAAAAGTGATGCTGCAAGATCTTCTTTCTTTTCATGAACTTCTATATGATTGGTATTGTATTTATCGGCAATTTCTTTGGCATATTTCAGTTCATTGTCTTTATGATCATATCCGAAACTAATGGTTGTCTGGCGGGGAAGAAATTCATCAACTAAAGCGACTACAGATGAAGAATCCAGCCCTCCGCTTAGAAAGCTTCCTACTTCCACATCTGCAATAAGCTGCTTTTTTACTGCATTTTTAAGCAGGTAAAGAAACTCATCTTTAGCATCGGAAAGACTGATTGTCCTGTCTTTTGCCGGAATGCTGTAATAACGGGAGACTGAAATTTTCCCATCTTTCCATATCAGCTGGTGAGCAGGAGGAAGGGTAAATATATTGCTATAAATACTTTGATACGTACTTACATAGCCGTACTGAAGATAGTGGGAGAGTGCATCATTGCTTACTTTAGGACTTATTAATCCTGAAGCCAGAATCGCTTTGATCTCTGATGCAAAAATAAATTCATTATTATTTCCTATAGCGTAATAAAACGGTTTTTCTCCAAAACGGTCTCTTGCACAGAAGAGCTGCTGCTTCTGATCGTCCCAGAGTGCAAATGCAAACATACCCGGAAGATCGTGGATGAGGTTTTCCTGTTTTCTCTGGTACATCGCCAGAATGACCTCCGTATCTGAACCGCCGTGATAAGGATATTCAGCATATTTTCTCTTAAGATCCTGGTAGCCGTAAATTTCACCGTTCAGAACAATACATTCATTTCTTGTATTGGAGAACATGGGCTGTTTTCCATTGTCAGAGAGGTCGATAATGGAAAGCCTGCGGTGCCCCAGAGCGGCGTGATCATAAAATTCATAGTGTGAAGAGTCGGGACCGCGGTGGATCATAGAGTCGGTCATTCTCCGGATCTCTTCCTGATAATTCCTGGCATTACTGCTTATGATTCCTGCTATTCCGCACATATTATGTTGTTTTTCATCATTAATCTTTCATTTATGTGTATGCTAATTTACGACAGATTAAGAAAAGTAGCTCCTTTTTGGGCCACCATATTTCTGAAACTGATCAATTGCTTTTCATCGGAAGAGATTTTTTTATACTTCTGAGATAAGGTTTTATATTGGGCCATGTTGCCAAGGATAAAATTCTTGATCATACTCTGTCTGAGCGCTTTTTTTTCGAGATGCACAGCATCAGGAAGATTAGGATTCATAGCATTGATCTCAATCCTGACATTTTCAAATTTTGTATAATCTATTTTGTCCAGTTTCTGTACTCCGTCATGTACGGCTTTGCTGCCCGGGATCAGTAATACTTTTTTCTGATGAAAATGAATACGGTTTACAAACTCATTATCTTCACCATAATGGAAAAAATAAGGATTAAAACCTCCTACAGTTTCTATTGTTTTTCTGGGAAGCAGCCAGTGGGCTGCATTCACAAATCTGATTTCATAATAGGGTTTCAGGGTTTGAAAATACAGATCAGAGATCATTCTTGTTTTTTCATAGTTGCTGGCAATGTACTGATCCAGAAAAATATCGAGATATTTTTCTGAGCCGTCGATATGGATGGGGCTTATAATGCCTATGCTGCTCTGATCTGGATGGACATTATAAACCTCAATCATTTCTTCCATGGTATCCCGGTACAGCCATGCATCCTGATTCATCAGGTAAAAGAAATCTGCACCTTCTTTGTATGCTTTTTCAATACCGATATTATTAGCCTTTCCGAATCCAAGGTTGGTTTCTGACTGTGTAAAATCTACTTCAGGAAAATGAGTTCTGATATATTCCTGGGTACCGTCTGAAGATCCGTTGTCTATAACGAAACATTTTACGGGAAGTGAAGAATTCCTGAGGCTGGTAAAGCACCTTTCTGCCCATTTCATGGCGTTGTAGGTAACAATAATGATGTGGATCTTTAGCATTTTCAGATATGGATTTTAGGTTCAGTCCGGTTTTATAATAACGTGAATAAGAGATATTTTTAAATATACTTTCGGGTTAAAGTTTCCAGATAATCCTGGGGGCTTATTCCTGTAAAAAATGTACTGATATTTTCATTGAAATCTACCTGATAGAAATCTCCTTCATCAGTTTCCGAATAACTGGCTTCTTGCCCGGTCTGCTTTTCTATAGCATTCACAATCTCTTTAAGATCATAATAATAAGGGAAAGCAAGGTTGATAATTTCATTGTGTAAATCCAGACAATGCCTGCTCAGAAATCCCGAAATGTCATCAATGTCAAGCAACAGCCTTCTCGCCTTAAGATGCATGGCAAAATCATGGCCGTCAGCGATCTGTTTTTTCAGGAAATTAAAAAGGGTATTTGGGTTGCCACCTTTTCCTACAATGTTTCCTATTCTCAGGATCAGAAAATTACCGGAATTTTTGATAAGATAATTTTCAGTCACTTTTTTATGCTGAACATATGGGCTATTCTGTTTCGACTGGTCGTGAATGCTTAATGTAGAAAAATAAACGATCTTTTTTTCTTTGTTTTCTTCGTGAACTGATCTCAGGAGAGACAGCTCTCTTTCAAATTCTGAGGCTCTTGTTTCCAGAGAATTAGAAACGCCTGAGGCAAAAAAGACAATATCTTCTCTGTCATAAGGCCTTACAGCATTTGCTATGATACCATTACCGATGATCATGGGTTAAATATTTTCATTAATTGTGTTATGTGCGGGGAACAATACTTCATATCTTTTACGGCACTGATGCCAGGCAGTTTTATTTAAGGTAATCAAAGATATGAAAATAGTATTTCATTTTTATTCCGGCTATCAATCGTTTCAAAGGGGAAAGGCTTTTCATATAATCTTTGTAATACTGAAGACAGTATTCTTTGTATCCGTCTTTCAGTGAAGGACTCAGTTGAAGGTTTGAAATTGTTTCCTTTACAAAAGTATTTCGCCTGAATACAGAAAAAAGCGCTTCTCTGGTTATCGGAGGTTTTTCGGAAGCCTTGAGTTTGGAGAATGTGTTAAATCCAATGCTTTGTTTGGGATGAATCCGGTATTCTCCCAGAATAGCGGTATCTGTTTGTACCGAATTTTTATCGGCAGCCAGCAGCAGCAATTCATAGTCGTGGATAATTACAGGATTTATTTTCTGTAACGGGAGATGTTCTTTAAGAAAGGTATTCCGGATGGCCATGCTCATTCCGGGGAATATATTTCCCTGAAATAAAATTCTTTTGATGACGTCTTGAGGTCCGGTAAACTGATCTGGTCCGTTGGTATCAAGATCCCAGTAGGTTATTTCGTCAGTACTGTTTACCGGTTCTCCGAAAAGTTTAATATTATGACAGATGATATTAATTTGTTTCTCATTTTTAAAGAGCCGGGTAATATATTCATTTTTATGAGGATACCAGCGGTCGTCCTGATCACAGAGGAAAACAATGTCACCCGTACACAGGCTCATTGCTTTTTCAAAATTGCCTACATAGCCTAAGTTTTCGGAATTTTCATAGACTTTGATGAGGTTCGGGTGTTTTTCTGAATAATTTTTCAGGATTTTTACCGTGCCATCTGAAGATTGGTCGTCACAGACGATGATCTCGGATACCGGAAGAGTCTGGCTCAGGATGCTGTCCAGTTGTTCGGCAATATAGGTTTCACCATTGTAGGTGCAAAGGGCTACGGATGAGGTCATTTGTGTGTTAGGAATCAGTTCTTTTTTTGAAAAAGGCGGTAATAATATTTTTTTAAAGCCAGGTATCCGGATACCGCCCGTCCGCCTGTCACTTTATTGAATTCATTTCTCTGCTGAATGTACTGCTTAGAACGTACTTCTATAATATGATAAACCAGCCTGTCGTGAAGATCATCTCCGTACAATTTTTTCAGAATGGGAAATATTCTGATTCTCTGTTGGAGAATTTTATAAAGATCAGAGGACATGCTGTTGTTATTGTCTTCTTTACGGTAATGGGCCAAAGGCTCATCTACCAGAAGGACTTCGGGGTTGTCTTTGGTGATATGGATCCACATCAGCCAGTCTTCACAGCTTGTTAGTGAAGTGTCAAACCAAAACCCTTCCAGAAGTTTCTTGGAAACAAGAGCGCAGTGGATTGGAATGCTGAACTTCAGATCCCATCCGAATACAATCCCTTCAAATGTTAAAAAATCCTGTTCAACCCGGTTGTATCCGGAAAGATGTAATCCGTTTTTATAGATGGTGAACTGGCTTACGGCCAGCGGATATTCTTTATCTGTGGAAAGGCTTTTTGAAAATTTTCCCTTATGAATTGTATCATCAGAATCCAGAAACTGAACATAGTCTCCGGAAGCCTTTTCAAGACCTGTGTTTCTGGCAGAGGATAAGCCACCGTTTTCTTTATATACATACTGAAAACGACTGTCTTTTTCCGCCCATTTTTTGGCCACCGTTTCCGTATGATCTGTAGAACCGTCATTCACAATAATGCATTCCCAGTTCTGATGGGTCTGGTCAAGAACCGACTGCAGGCATTCGTCCAGATAGACGGCCTGGTTGTAGCAGGGAACAATGACGGAGACTTTGGAATTCATTTTAAACAATTTTATTTAACAGTTTGTACAGCGGAACGGGAAGCCAGTTTTTCAGAGCGAGGTCCAGCCTTTTTATGCGAAACGGATACTGATGATAAGCACTGATGTATTCTGAAGGAAGCTTTACCCCTGAAAAATAATATTTCTGGGTAAATCCGTTGATCCGATCTTTGACCAGACCTTCTTTATCAAACATCATTTGCAGAAGAATAGTTTCCATTTCAATCTTTTCTGCTTTTATTTTGGAAATATTTTCCGGGTGCATCCGGTAATACGCAAGCTTTTCCGGAATGTAGGCAATCAGATATTTTTCACTGATTTTCAGCCACCGGAAATAATCATCTACAATAAATTTGGTGTCATATTTTCCGGTTTCCCTTAAAGCATGGGTTCTTAATAATACCGTGAGGGCAGCAATCCTGTTCCCTCTTATAAGTTCTTTTCTGAAAATAGGAGGATCAATATTTCCTAAAGCATCATAATCCGCAATATCCTGAATGATAGAGCTGTCGTTGTCTATCGTATGAGTATTGGTAAAAACCATTCCGTATTCTTCGCCCAGATTTTCAAGTCTGGAAACGCATTTCTCAATGGCATTGGGGTGAAGAAAGTCATCGGCTGCTAAAAGCTTGATGTATTTCCCCTTCGCCAGTGCGATACATTCATTGAGCATGGCTGCCAGACCTGTATTTTGGGTATGGAAATTCTTTTCAGCGGAATAGCTGTTTTTCTGAAGCCACTGATCAATAACGGCCGCCGAATGATCGGGGGAAGCATCATCACCTACGATCAGCTGAATGTTTCCGTAGGTTTGATTTTTAATGCTGTCCAGATTTTCCCTGATAAACATGGAATGATTATAGGAAATAACAACGACGGTTACTAACGGCTGCTCCATGTATTAAAACTCGTTTACTGCTTTAATGATCGCCTGAATCTCTTCCTCTTCCAATACTGAAGAAATGGGAAGGCTCAGCACTTCTTCGTGCATTTTTTCGGTAATAGGGAAGGACAGATTATTATATTCTTTATACGCTTCCTGCTTGTGTGGAGGAATAGGGTAGTGAATGATTGTATGAATTCCTTTTTCCGTAAGGTGGGCCTGAAGTTCATCTCTTTTTTCAGTTCTGATCACGAAAACATGCCATACGTGTTCTTTTTCGTCGGCAGGGTTTTCAGGAAGGATGATTTTCGGATTATTGATTTCCGAAATGAATCTTTTAGCTACTTCTCTTCGGGTATCGTTTTCATGACTGATGTATTTCAGTTTTACATCCAGAACGGCAGCCTGCAGCTCATCCAGCCTTGAATTCAAACCTTTGTAAATGTTTACATATTTTTCGTTTGAACCGTAGTTGGCCAATGCGCGGATGGCTTCATACAGCTCTTTGTCATTGGTGGTTACCGCTCCTGCATCGCCCAAAGCTCCTAAGTTTTTACCAGGATAGAAGCTGAAACCTGAAGCATCACCAAGATTTCCCGATTTGATGCCGTTCCATTCTGCTCCGATAGCCTGTGCATTATCTTCTACGATCTTCAGATCATATTTCTGGGCTATATTTTTAAGTTCTTCAGAGAAAACAATTCTCCCCTGAAGGTGAACGATAAGAATCGCTTTTGTTTTTGGAGTGATCTTTTCTTCGATCTTTGAAATGTCGATATTGTAAGTGCCTGGATCCGGTTCTACGAAAACAGGAACCAGCCCGTTGTCTGATAAAGCCAGTACAGAAGCGATATACGTATTGGCAGGAACAAGAACTTCGTCACCGGCTTTCATAATGCCCATTTCAATATATCCGCGGAAGATAAGACGCAGGGCATCCAGTCCGTTGGCTACCCCTACGGCATATTTTGCCCCGATGTAGTTGGCTAAATTGGTTTCGAAGTTTTTAAGTTCACCGCCTAGTAAATACCAGCCGCTTCGGAAAACTTCCAGTAATTTGTTCTCTATTTCTTCCTGATACCGTAAATTGATCTTCTGAAGATCAAGAAATTTTACCATAGTATTATTTTTTTTAATGATAACCCCTGAACAGGGAAGTTATGCTCATTATTTTTTTCTTAAACACACTGCGCCCCATGAATAACCTACTCCAAAGCCTACCAACATGATGTTTTTTAAATCTCTTGCAGTCATTGAATTTTTAAAGGCAATGGGAATTGTTGATGATACGGTATTTCCGTAGTCAAGCATATCGATCACGAAATTTTCCTGAGGAATGTTAATTCTTTTTCTCAGGAAATCAAGCATGAATGTATTAGCCTGATGGAAGATGAAGGTATCAATATCACTCTTTTCAAATCCGTTTTTTTCCAGGTTTTCTTTGACAAGGCCCGGAATGGCTTTTGAAGTGAAGTCGAAAATTTTCGGACCGTTCATGTGAAGATAATTGTCTTTATCCTCTTTATCCTCTGTTTTCTTATTTCTTACGGCACCGTTTTTAACGATGAGGTTTTTGGCGCCTTCTCCGTCAGTTCCTACCGAGAATTTCAGAATTTCAAAATCTCCGTTTTCCGAGATCAGGGTTGCTGTAGCGGCATCACCGAAAAGGCTGATGTTTCCTTTATCATCTTCATGGATGTGCTTTGAATAGGTTTCTGCTGTTATTAAAACCACATTCTTCATCATTTTGGCATCAACAAGTGCGTTGGCAAGAGATAATCCGTAAATATACCCGGAACATCCCTGGTTGATGTCAATCGCTCCACAGCTTGTATTCAGGCCGGCCTGGGACTGAACGAGACAGGCAGTGGCAGGCAGGAAGTAATCAGGACTTTGTGTACAGACGATAAGATAATCAATCTCAGATTTATCAATGCTGTATTCTTCAACAAGTTTGTTGAGGGCTTTCACTGCGATGTCGGAAGTATATTCGTCATCACCGGTAATATTCCTGTTTCTGATTCCTATTTTTTCAAGAATCTTATCGCTTTCCCAGTCCGGAAATTTAGCTGAAATCTCTTCATTGGAAATAACAGTACCCGGAATGTATGTTGAAATATGTTTGATAAAGGCCATTGTTCAGTATTTATTGTTTTTTCTCAGAAACAAATGAATACAAAGCGTTTATAGTATTTAAAGCGGTGATTTGCTCAGGCTCCATATCAACACCGTATTCGTCTTCAATCATTACTTTGATGACCATTGCCGTAAGGGAATCCCAGTAGCTTTCTTTACTGTATTCTGTTTCAGGGGTGATCGTTACGTCTGTATTTTCCAGCTGAGACTGAAATTTTTCAATGAATTCGTTAATTGACATATGATTAAATTTTAAATTTTTTAAGAATATCCGGCAGTACGGAATTAAATGTATCCCTGCTCAGCAGATAGTAATTGTTTTCCTCATCAGTTTTTACCAGTTCGGGTTTGAAAAGCCTATGGTAGCTGTTGACGGAAGTATTCTGTTTTCTTACTTCAAACTGGACGGTATCAAATTTCAGTTCATTCAGAACATAGTCTTTCACAGCCATGTCTACTTTTATTGAGTTTTTGATGTTGGCGTAATCCGGTTTTGAAACCCAACTTCCTATTTCCGGCAGCCCGGATTCTATTTTATAAACTCTGTAAGTTGCGAAATCTTCATTGTTTTCGTCATAGGCTATAAAATAGTATTCCTTTTGTTCCTGTTCACGCACTTTATAGTTTAAAATCCACTGTTTCTGTGCTTCTACATCCGGAGATGTTTTTGAAATAAACCTCGATTTTTTCTCATTATTCCTGATGGAAACGATGAATTCAGCATCGTCCGCATCAACGAGTCTCAGTTTAATTCCTTTATATTCAATGATCATTTTAATGAATTTTTATAGGTTTTTACCAACTGTTTCTTTGAAGCTTTCATAATCTCTGAAATAATCTTCTTCGTCATAGATTTCTGAGGCAAGGCAAAGCAATACCGCATTATGGGAAAACTGAATATCTCTCCATACCAGTTTTGGGATATACAAACCTTTGGTAGGATGGTCCAGAACAAATGTTTCTTTATTCCCGTCCTTATCTTCCGTATTAAAGGTAATAATTCCGGAAACAGCAAATATAACCTGCTGAAGCTCCTTATGAGCATGCCCTCCGCGCGTCACATCATGAGGGGTGAAGTAGGTCCAATATACACGCTGAATATCAAAAGGAATGTTTTTCTGAGCCTCGGCTATAGTAATGTAGCCCAGCTGTGACGATCCTATTTTATCGAAAGTTATGATCTGTGGTTTATTGTTCTCCATTAATGTATTTGAATAGTTCTTTAAATTCCTCAAAGTTAATTATAAAATTACTATCAGAGTGAAGTCCGTTGTTATTATATAGCTGAGTGTAAAAATCTACCTCAAATATATGTCCCAGACTTGAAAAAGCACTGAAAGAAGCAGCATTTTCAGGGGCGAAGCATATGGCTTTCGGCTGATTTCTGCAGAACAGCATATTGGTCCAGGCTGCTCCGGAGATTCCGATGATAAATCTGGCGGTTTTAAAATATCCGGCCTGCTGTGCAAGAGGTATTTCTTCCAGGCAGACAGCTGTAAATCCGAAATCTTTCAGATAATTTAAAATCTCATCCTGATTGGCTGCCACACGATGGGTATTTTTTCTGTATAAAAATATTCTGTCCGGCAGTCCCTCTTCTGTTTTCAGATTATTCAGAATTTCATCTGAAAATCTTCGGGTAATTTCTTTATTATAAAATGTTCCTTCGGCTTTGATCTCTCCATCGAAGCGGTTAAACTGTACATGGTTGAAATCATTGATATGATACAGCTTTTTCACATGATAAGTTTTTTCCGGGCTTAAGTACTGAATGGTAAATTTATCTTTTGCCAGGATTTTCAGGACAGACTGCATGCCGGGAGTTTGCTTTACAATTTCATGAACGAAAATAGTCCGGGTATATTTTTTGTTAAACAAAAGCAGTTTCGGCATTATTTCAATCAGGAAATGAAACCAGTTCCAGGATCCGTTTCCGCCAAGAAAGAAGCCTTCATCAAGCTGTTCAGTATTTTTTCTGATTACCTTGGCATCTTTGCTGTTATGAACAGTTACAAAGCCTTCATTGAGTCTTTCTCCGGAGCTTCTGTAAACAACCAGATTATTTTTGATCCAAAATGCAGAAGAATTGATGTCTACATAAGCGTTCTCAAACTGGTAAACCGAAATCCCGGGAACCGTATTCTCAACATAACTTTCCTTGATATTCAAACGCTTGGGAAGATTGCATTTAAAAATACCCGGGGCTGAAATTTTTTCAAGAATATTTTCTCTACAGTTTTCTATATCCTTTATCTTTAAGATTTGTGAGTAAGGTTTATAAAAATAATTGTAAAGGGTTTTCCTGACAATATTTGAAAGGGATTCATTGCTTTGTATGTAAGGCGTCAGCTTTTTTAAAACCGCTCCCATGCGAAATTTGTTTTGATGAATCCCGGTTCTATTCCCAGCCATTCTCCTAACTCTTTTCCTTTCTCCGCAATTCTGAACGTCAGAATATCTTCTTCATGAAGTACACTCTCATGGACGTTTCTGATGATATATAAGCTCAGTACGTATTCTCCTACATTAAAAAAATCTTTGGGAATATCACATACCAGTTTGTTGTTACCGGGCTGCAACTTTGCTTTTCCGGCATTGGTCATGGTAAAAAGAATATCGTTGTTGAAGTTTTTAACTACATACGAAATGTGATAATCATTGGCCGTATCTTTTATGGTAATATCGGTAAGCAGATTAAACTTCTGGTCTTCGATGAAATCTGTTTCTTTAGACTGTAAATTTTCATCAACCAAAGAAATGCTTTTAAGTTCAAAAAGGTTATTGTTGAAATCTTTATTGTCACCAAGGATTACACTGTTGCCAAAAACCTGCTTATCACCGTTATATACGCTCAGTGCTTTTTCTGTAGGGCCGTTATAAATGATGTTTCCGTTGGACATTACAATTCCCTGGTTACATAAGGAACGTACAGCCGTCATATTGTGGCTTACGAATAAAATAGTTCTACCCTGATCTTTGGTTACATCTGACATTTTCGCCAGACATTTCTTTTGAAACTCCGCATCTCCTACAGCCAGTACTTCATCTACGATAAGGATCTCAGATTCCAGATGGGCAGCAACAGCAAATGCAAGACGTACATACATTCCGGATGAATATCTTTTCACCGGAGTATCTATATACCTTTCAACCCCGGAGAAGTCAACAATCTCATCAAATTTCCGTTTGATTTCTTTACGGGTCATTCCTAAAATGGCACCGTTCAGGAAAACATTTTCACGACCTGTCATCTCAGGATGGAATCCCGTTCCTACTTCTAAAAGAGAAGCAATCCTACCTTGGGTGTAAATTTTTCCAGTGGTTGGTTTGGTTACCTTACTCAAAACTTTCAGTAAAGTTGATTTTCCGGCACCGTTTCTCCCGATAATTCCTACGGCATCTCCCTGTTCAATTTCAAAATTGATATCACGAAGGGACCAAACGTATTCAGATTCTCCTTTAGTAGTCCTGTCATTCGCTTCACCAATTTTCAGATAAGGATCTTCTTTTCCTCTCATTTTGTGCCAGAACCTGTTCAGATCATGGGAAAGCGTTCCTGTACCCACCTGCCCGAGACGGTATTGTTTTGATATATTTTCTGCTTTTAAAGCCAGCATAGTCTTATTAATTTAAAAAGTTAAAAAAATTATACAGTATCCATAAACGTTTTTTCAACCCTGTTGAAGACCACGATTCCTATCATCAGAAGGATAAGAATGATACCTGTACTGATTCCCAGCATTACTGGAGAGAAATCTCCCACGCCGAGCCATGCGTATTTAAAGCATTCAAAAATACCTGTTAAAGGATTGTAATAAGTTAATTTTCTGAATATACCCTGAAGCGAAGATACCGGATATATTACAGGAGTAGCGTACATATATAAGCTTACTCCAAAGCCAAGCAGCATACTGAGGTCCTTGTATTTCGTTGTAAGCGAGGAAAAAATCATTCCTGCGCCTAGTGAGAAAAGTGCCATAAGAATTATGAGAAATGGTGTGGCAAGAACCCAGATGTTAGGATGTACTTTTCCCTGAGACCAGTAATAAGCCCAAACGGTAATGAATAAAAGGAACTGAACTCCGAACCGCATCAGATTGGAAATAACAATAGAAAGCGGTGTAACCAGCCGGGGGAAATACACCTTACCAAAGATTCCGGAGTTTCCCGAAAAAGTATAGGAAGTTGCAAGCAATGATCCTGAAAAATAGTTCCAGAGTGTAACTCCTGCCAGATAAAAAAGAAGTGGTGGAGCACCGTCTGTGGGAAGTTTGGCTATTCTGCCGAAAATGACAAGATAAACAATAGTTGTTAAAATGGGATTGATAAAAAACCAGATAGGGCCCAGAATAGTCTGCTTGAAGCTGGAGACAAAATCTCTTTTAACAAACATATAAACAAGATCCTTGTACCTCCAGACCTCTTTAAGCTTAAGGTCGAATAAAGAATGCTCAGCTTCAATCGTTTCTGTCCACTTTTGCTGTGGTTCGTTCATTTGTGTAAATTTTTGCAAATGTAAAATATTTAATTCTTATTCGGTTTTTTATATTGATGAATAATTATTCACATAAAACCAAAAATAACAACTAATATATTGATATTTGTTGTTATGAGCAAAAAACTATTGGCCATAAGGCCAATAGTTTGTAAATTTTATAAGATTGTACGTTTATTTTTTGATCAGCTGCTTCAGGTATTCACCGTAACCGCTTTTACCATATTTTGTTGCGGTTTCAAGAAGCTTTTCTTCATTGATGAATTTATTTCTGAAAGCAATTTCCTCTATACATCCAATTTTGAAACCCTGTCTTTTTTCAATAACGCTTACGAATTCGGAAGCATCATGAAGAGAGTCAAAAGTTCCGGTATCCAGCCAGGCAGTTCCTCTGTCAAGGACACCTACTTCAAGTTTTCCTTTGCTTAAATATACGTTATTAACGTCGGTGATCTCCAGCTCTCCTCTTGCAGAAGGTTGAATGTTCTTTGCGATTTCCACCACTTCGTTATCATAGAAATAAAGTCCGGGAACGGCATAGTTTGATTTAGGCTGTAAAGGCTTTTCTTCAATAGAAACTGCTTTTAAGTCAGCGTCAAACTCTACAACACCATATCTTTCAGGATCAGAAACGTGATAAGCGAAGACTACTCCTCCGTCAGGATTGGTTTTGTTCTTCAGTAATGTTCCCATTTCCGAGCCGTAAAATATATTATCCCCCAGTACCAATGCGGCAGAGTCATTTCCTATAAACTGCTCACCCAGAATGAAAGCCTGTGCAAGTCCGTCCGGGCTTGGTTGTACCACATATTCTATATTACACCCGATCTGGGAGCCATCACCTAATAGTTTAATAAACCCCGGCTGATCATGTGGTGTGGTGATAATCAGGATATCTTTGATTCCTGCTAATAATAAGGTGGAAAGCGGGTAATAGATCATAGGTTTGTCATAAACAGGCATCAGCTGCTTGCTCACGGCAATCGTAAGAGGGTAAAGTCTGGTTCCGGAGCCTCCGGCTAATATGATTCCTTTCATCTTTTATTTTGTAAGTTGTCCGCTACATTGTCCGTTAAATTCAGAAAAATAACAGAACGGGCATAGCAGAGCGTGTTTTGTGATGTTCTAGTTATATTGATTTTCGTAATACTTCTGGTAGTCACCGCTGGTTACGTTTTCAAGCCATTCTTTATTTTCAAGATACCAGTCGATGGTTTTACCCAGTCCTTCTTCAAAAGTTACGGAAGGTTTCCATCCTAGGTCCTTGTTAAGTTTGGTGGCGTCAATAGCGTAACGTTTATCATGTCCCGGTCTGTCTTTTACAAAAGTAATCAGTTTCTCAGAGTGCCCCTCAGGCTTTCCTAATTTAGCATCCATCTGTTTAATCAGTTCCTTTACAAGATCAATATTCTGCCATTCGTTGAAGCCTCCGATATTATAGGTTTCTCCCGTTTTGGCTTCATTGAAGATCTGGTGGATGGCTTTGGCGTGATCAATCACAAACAGCCAGTCTCTTGTATATTTGCCGTCACCGTAAATAGGTAAAGGTCTTTCATTAATGATATTGGAAATACAAAGAGGAATCAGTTTTTCAGGAAAATGATTCGGACCATAGTTATTGGAGCAGTTGGAAACGATGAACGGCATTCCGTACGTGTTTCCGTAGGCTCTTACCAAATGATCTGAAGCTGCTTTTGATGCTGAATACGGAGATTGCGGATCATAAGAAGTGGTTTCTAAGAAGAATCCTGTCTCTCCTAAACTTCCGTATACTTCATCTGTAGAAACATGATAGAATAGATTGGTTCTTTTTTCATCCGGGAATCTTCCATGGGTGTGATCAGGATTCAGTGTCCAGAATTCTTTACACAGATTCAGAAGATTGGCTGTGCCGTTCACGTTGGTGTTGATGAAGGCCATAGGATCTGTAATGCTTCTGTCTACATGGCTCTCGGCAGCTAAATGGACAACAGCATCCGGATTGTATTTTTCAAATACTTTTCTTAATTCTTCAGGCTTGGTAATATCAGCCTTTTCGAAAACATAATTAGGCTCATTTTCTATGTCCTTCAGATTTTCCAGATTTCCGGCATAGGTAAGTGCATCAAGATTGATGATTGTAGTATCCGGGTTGTTTTTTACAAATTCTCTTACGACATGGGAGCCGATAAATCCGGCACCTCCTGTAATGATTATATTTTTCATCTATTTATTTTCTATGGTCTTTCTTCCTATACTTTTATAATAAAACCCATTTTGTTCCGGAACTTCCAGCGGGTACATATTTCTTCCGTCAAAAATAACTTTATTTTTCATTTTTTTAGCCATGAGCTCAAAATTAGGATTTTTGAATTCCGGCCATTCAGTGGCGATGAATAAAGCATCAGAGCCCTCCAAGGCATCATACATTCCTTTTGCATATTGAATGCTGCTGCCTAGAAGTTTCTGAACGTTATTTTCAGCTACAGCATCGTAAGCTACAATTTCCGCGCCTTTCTCCAGCAGAAGAGCAATATTGTCTAAAGATGATGCTTCTCTGATGTCGTCTGTATTGGCTTTGAAGGCTAACCCCCACATGGCAATCTTTTTACCTTTAATATCTCCTCCGAAATATTTTTCAATTTCTGAAACCAGAATAACTTTCTGTGAAGTATTGACGTTTTCTGTCGCTTCCAGAATCTGGAAATTAAAATCTTCTTGCTTTCCGGATTTAATCAGCGCTTTCACATCTTTAGGAAAGCAGCTGCCGCCATATCCGATTCCCGGGAATAAAAACCGATGTCCGATTCTGTCGTCACTTCCCATTCCCAGTCTTACTTTGTCCACATCTGCTCCTACTTTTTCACAATAGTTAGCAATCTCATTCATAAACGTAATTTTTACTGCGAGGAATGAATTGGATGCATATTTTGTCAGTTCCGATGATTTTTCATCCATAAAGATGATCGGGATTCCCGTATTGGTAAATGGCTGATAGATTTTAGACATGATGTCTTTCGCTCTGTCAGAGCTTGCTCCTACAACGACCCTTGATGGGTTCATAGAGTCTTCTACCGCAAAACCTTCCCTTAAAAATTCGGGATTGGAAACTACATCAAAAGGAATGTTGGTTTTTGAGGAAATTACTTCTCTTACTCTATCGGCAGTTCCAACAGGAACGGTACTTTTATTAACAATTACTTTATATTCTGTCATCAACTCTCCAATGTTGTTCGCAACATGAAGTACATAGGAAAGATCTGCGGAACCGTCTTCTCCCGGAGGGGTAGGCAATGCCAGATAAACAACTTCGCTTTTGTCTAAAGCTTCTTTGAGATTGGTGGTGAAAAACAACCTTTCAGACTGTATGTTCCTTAAGAACATTTCTTCAAGGTTCGGCTCATAGATGGGAACAATGCCGTTTTTCATACCTTCTACTTTTTTTTCATCAATATCAACACAGTATACTGAATTGCCGAGTTCTGCCAGGGTAGTTCCTGTAACCAGCCCAACATAACCCGTTCCTACAATCGTTATATTCAAAATGTATGTTTTTAAAAATTCTGTCACAAAAGTAATAAAAATACCTTCATCCGCTTTCTTAATTTCCTGTAATAAAATTTTTGTGTTATTTGCTTGATAATAAGTTCATTTTGTATTTATAGAAAAAAATACGTATATTTGCACTGGATTTACGGAAAAAAATGGGAAGGCTTCGGAAGAAAGCCTTTTTTCGTACGGGTAAATCAGATCAATAATATGGAGTTTAGAAAAAGAATTGAAGAATTATTAAATGAATTCCTCGAAACCAGAAAAGATTTATTTCTTATTGATTTAAAGATTTCTGCAGGGGATGATATTACTGTGATTTTAGATGGAGACAATGGAGTTACCCTGCAGGACTGTCTTGATGCAAGCCGTGCAGTAGAATTCAATATGGATCGTGAAGAGCATGACTTTAGTCTTCAGGTGATGTCTGCGGGATTAAGTGAACCACTGTCTGCTCCAAGACAGTTTAAGAAAAATATAGGAAGAGAAATTGAAGTGCTTTTAGCAGATTCTTCCAAAATTGAAGGCGAACTTGCCAAAGTGGATGATGATAAAATCACCCTTATTTTACGCTACCGAAAGCCGAAAGATATCGGAAAAGGGAAAGTGGATGTAGAGGAGGAAAAAGAAATTCCTTACTCTGAGATAAAGAAAGCATTAGTAGTAATTAAATTTTAAAAGAAAAAAGAATAGATGGATAATATAGCGTTGATTGAATCCTTTGGTGATTTTAAAGACGAAAAAGGGATCAGTAAGATTGATCTTATGGCAATTATTGAAGATTCACTGAAAACTCTTTTGAGAAAGAGATTTGATTCAGATGATCACTTTGATGTAATTGTAAACCCGGATAAAGGAGATTTTCAGATATTTTTAAATAAAACCATCGTAGAAGACGAAATGTCTGAAGACGATGATCTTGAAATTGAAATCTCTGAAGCAAAGAAAATCGATCCTACCTTTGAAGTAGGTGAAGATTTTACCATGGAGATTCCTGTTGCTCAGTTAGGAAGAAGAAATATCCTTACCCTTAAGCAGATTTTAGCTACAAAACTTCAGGAGCATAACAATGCCATGCTTTATGAGCAGTTTAGAGATAAAATCGGGGAAATTGTTGTAGGAGAGATCCACCACATCCGTCACAAACATGTGATCTTATTGGATGATGAGGGGAATGAATTCATTTTGCCAAAAGAAAACCAGATCCCATCCGATTTCTTTAAAAAAGGAGAAAATATCAGAGCTATTGTAGAAACAGTAGATTTTAAAGGATCTAAGCCGCAGATCATTATTTCCAGAACCGCTCCTAAATTCCTGGAGAAATTATTAGAGCTGGAAATTCCTGAAATTCAGGACGGAACCATCATGCTTAAAAAAGTAGTGAGAATTCCGGGTGAAAAAGCGAAGATCGCAGTAGATGCTTATGACGACAGAATTGACCCTGTTGGTGCTTGTGTGGGTGTTAAAGGATCCAGAATTCATGGCGTTGTAAGAGAGTTGAGAAATGAAAACATCGATGTTATTCAATGGTCTAAAAATCCAGAGATCTTAGTAAAAAGAGCTTTAGGAAACGTTACGATCAATAAGATTGATATCAATGAGGAGCAGAACTATGCATTAGTATATACTCCGGTTGAAGAGATCTCTAAAGTGATTGGTAAGCAGGGACAGAATATCAGACTGGCTTCTTGGTTGACAGGTTATGAAATTGATGTATACAGAGAGTCCAGCGAGGATGACGACGTTGAATTGAGAGAATTTAATGACGATATCGAGCAGTGGATTTTGGATGAATTTAAGAAAGTAGGTCTTACTACTGCGAAATCAGTATTGGATAAAGATACCGAGAGTCTTTTAAATATGGTTGACCTTGAAGAGGAGACAATTGAAGAGGTAAAACGTATTCTGAGAGAAGAATTTGAAGATTAAGATTTTAAATAAATTTTAATAAAACAGTAAAAAGGAAATACTTTAATTTTAAGAATTAAAAAAATACGTAAATATATAGATGCCAAAAATAAGATTAAATAAAGCGGTTAAGGAATTCAACATTTCGATGTCCAGATTAGTAGAGTTTTTACAATCAAGGGGTTTCGAGGTTGAAAGCAATCCTAACGCTCAATTAGAAGAAGCGGCATATTCTGCATTGGAGGCTGAGTTTGCCAAAGACGGTGAACAGCGTAAAGCTTCCCATGAGGTGGTAATAACTAAAGTTCCGGAAGAAAAACTGGAAATTGAAGAAAAGAAAACCCCTGAAGTAATAAGAGCTAAAGCTAATAAACCAGAAACTAAAATTTTAGGTAAAATAGATCTTGATTCTGCAAAACCTGAAGTGGAAGAAACTCCTGAAATTCCAGCAGCAGCTCCGGCACCAGCGCCAGTTGAAGAAAAGAAAGAAGAAGTTGTAGCTGAACCGGAAGTGAAAGCAACCCCTGAGAAGCAGGAATTTAAAGTTCTGGATAAAATTGATTTGTCTCAGATAGAATCCAGGAACAGACCAGTGAAAAAAGACAAACCAAAAATGGAGGAGAAAAAAGAAGAGGAAAAACCTGCAGAACCAGTAAAAGAAACTCCTAAACAGGCTGAACCTGTTGCTGAAGTAAAGCCTGCAGAACCTCAAAAAACTGAGCCAGAGTCTCAGGAACCTCAAAAAATTGAGACTGTTTACCAAAAATTAGACGGTCCTAAAATTGTGGGTGAAAAAATTGACTTAACTCAATTTGCACCAAAACCAGGCTCCGGAGCTAAAAAGAAAAGAAAGAGAATTGAGAAACCAGGTGGGCAGAATAATCAGCAAGGCCAGGGGAATAATCAAAACTCAGGAAATAATAACAACCAGGGAGGGCAGGGTAACCGTCCTCAAGGCCAAGGAGGTCCGGGCGGAAACCGTCAGGGGCAGGGAGGCCAAGGCAACCGTCCTCAAGGTCAGGGAGGTCCGGGTGGAAACCGTTTTGGCGGAAACCAGGGCAATCGTCCGGGAGGCCAAGGTGGTGGCGGATTCAAGAAAGGTGGTCAGAATAACAGACCTGGACAAAGAGTAATGCCTGTAGAGCTTACTGATGAGCAGGTTAAAAACCAGATCAAAGAAACGCTTGAAAAATTGACCAATAAAGGTGGTAAATCGAAATCTGCTAAACACAGAAAAGATAAAAGAACCTTCCGTAGAGAGCAGGATGAGCGTCAGCAGGAGCTTGAAGCACAAGACAGAACACTTAAGGTGACAGAATTTATCACAGTAGGTGAACTGGCGAGTTTGATGAATGTCTCTCCTACTGAAGTAATCTCTGCATGTTTCTCACTAGGGGTAATGGTTACCATGAATCAAAGATTGGAAGCCGATACCTTATTATTGGTAGCAGATGAATTCGGGTATAAAATTGAATTCTCTGACGCTGATCTTGAAGATACAGATTCAGAAGATGAAATCGATACTGAAGAGAGCTTAGTATCAAGAGCTCCTGTAGTTACTGTAATGGGGCACGTTGACCACGGTAAAACTTCATTACTGGATTATGTTAGAAAAACTAACGTAATTGCGGGTGAATCCGGAGGTATTACGCAGCACATCGGTGCTTATAATGTGAAATTGGAAAACGGTCAGAGAATTACATTCTTAGATACTCCTGGTCACGAAGCCTTTACGGCAATGAGAGCAAGAGGTGCGCAAATCACAGATATTGCAATTATTGTAATTGCTGCCGATGATGACGTAATGCCACAGACGAAAGAAGCTATTGCTCACGCTCAGGCTGCACAGGTACCGATGATTATTGCTATCAACAAGGTTGATAAGCCAAATGCAAACCCAGACAATATTCGTCAACAGCTTTCAGGTCTAAACCCTCCGGTTTTAGTGGAAGAATGGGGCGGAAATGTTCAGGCGCAGGAGATTTCAGCTAAGTTTGGTAATAATGTAGACGTATTATTGGAGAAAGTTTTATTACAGGCTGAAATGCTTGAATTAAAGGCGAATCCTGATCGTGCAGCAAATGGTGTTGTTATTGAAGCATCTCTTGATAAAGGTAGAGGTTATGTTGCTACCATGTTGGTGCAAACCGGAACATTAAGAGTGGGAGACTACGTAGTGGCAGGTAAAAATCACGGTAAAGTAAAAGCTTTGCTTGATGAAAGAGGGAAAAATCTTGCGGAAGCAGGTCCTTCAATTCCTGCAACAATCTTAGGTTTAGACGGAGCGCCGACAGCTGGTGATAAATTCCGTGTATATGCAGACGAAAGTGAAGGTAAAGCCATTGCCAATAAGAGAGAGCAGCTTCAGAGAGAACTTTCTATCAGAACGAAAAAACATACAACGCTTGAAGAATTGGGCAGACGTATTGCTTTAGGAGAATTTAAAGAATTGAATATTATCCTTAAAGGTGATGTGGATGGTTCTGTGGAAGCACTTTCTGATCAGTTACAAAGATTGTCAACAGAGGAAATCAGCGTGAAAATTCTTCACTCAGGGGTAGGACAGATCACTGAATCTGATATCAACTTAGCGGCAGCATCAGATGCCATTATCATTGGATTCAACGTAAGAGCTGGTGCAAACGCAAAAGAACTTGCAGACCGTGAGGAAATTGAAATCAGAACCTATTCTGTAATCTATAAAGCAATTGATGAAGTAAAAGAAGCAATGGAAGGAATGCTTTCTCCGGAAATTCAGGAGCAGGTAATTGGTAATGTTGAGATCCGTGAGGTATTTAAGATTTCTAAAGTAGGAACTATTGCAGGATGTATGGTTCTTACCGGAAAAGTTACAAGACAGTCGAAAGTACGTTTGTTGAGAGACGGTATCGTTAAATTCGATGGTGAACTTGAAAGCTTAAAACGTTTCAAAGATGATGTGAAGGAAGTAACAAAAGGTTACGAATGTGGTCTGAACCTGAAAGGGTACAATGATATTGAAACTGGAGATATTCTTGAAGTCTACGAAGAAGTAGCTGTTAAGAAAAAATTGAAATAATAGATTTCATATAAATGAAAGCTGTCTCATTTGAGGCAGCTTTTTTTATGTCTATCCCTTTGTATTCTCTGTTTTTGTAGCCGAAAAAATAGTTGAATTTTCTATTTTTAAAAAAAATGAAATTATAATTATTGTTAATTCACATTTTTATGACGTAATATTTGTTAGAAAATGAAATTTATTTTGTTGTAAGTTATTTAATTGCCTGTATTGATAATTTGTAAGTTATGAAAATAATTTGAGGATATTAAAATGCAAGTATTGCGCTAAGTAGGTAATCTTACCGCTGAATTGTTTATCGATTTTAAACTCGTTTTAATCAGCTAAAGCAAGGAATAGTATGTTTTGATAGTTAAAATAAAAACCAAATTTTATCTTATAAATAGGTGGAATTCACATTTTTATCAATGTCTTTTTTTTAGGATGAATTATATTTTTATAATTTATATTAATTCTAAATAATATTTTTTGCATTAACAATAATGCGTTAAAAAAAAATACAGACGTAAAAAATTTGTATTTTATGAAATAAAAATTAAGTATTATTGTTAAATCCTATTTGTTTAGCGTAATTTTTATATTAAAATGTAAAAAAAAGTATTGCATAGACTGTTGAAAAACTTGCAAGTGTTAATATTTATTAACATATTTGCCCATTAAAATATATTAAAATTTGTTAATATGAATGTTAAACTACGTGTATTAAGTGCTGGAGCATTGTTCTTCATGGGACAGGCTGCTTTTGCACAGCAACAAGCAAAAAAGGATACAGCTACTAAATCAACTCAGATTGAAGAGGTGGTAATGGTTGGGTTCGGGCAGAAAAAGGCTGTAAAAGAAATTACAGGATCTGTAGGTACGTTAAAAGCAGATAAGCTTAATGACCTTCCGATCGCTTCTCCTGAAGCTGCATTAATGGGAAGAGTAGCGGGTGTTCAGGGAGGTATTTCTTCAGGTCAGCCGGGGGGATTTGTAACACTTCGTATTAGAGGTCAGGCTTCTATCAACGGGAATAACAACCCTATTTATATTATAGATGGAGTAAGAGTAATGTCCGGAGACCCTACTTCGAACAACACTACCGGAAATATCCTATCCAGTTTAAATCCTGATGATATTGAATCCATGACAGTACTTAAAGATGCGGTTTCTACGGCGATCTACGGTGCTGATGCAGGAGCAGGGGTAGTTCTTATTACTACTAAATCAGGAAAGTCTGGAAAGCCAAGATTTAACTTTTCATCATCTTATGGTTTAAACCAGACGGCAATCAAGCAGCCGGGAGTTTTAAATGGAGAGCAGTTTAAGCAGTATGCAGCAGCTTCATTTGCTAACAGAAATAATATGACTGAAGCGGCAGCTCTTCAATATCTTACAGATAATGTATGGGGATCTGATTTCGTAAACAATAATACAGACTGGAGAAACATCGTTCAGAGAGGAAGTGCTATCCAGCAGGATATGAACTTTACTGCATCAGGAGGAAGTGATAGATTTAAATACTATTCTTCTTTCGGTACCTTTGAGCAGGAAAGTGTCTACAGAAACTCTGATTTCAAAAGATTCAGTGCTTCTACTAAGTTAGAATACAAAGCAACAGATCGATTAACAATCAATACAGATATCCAGGTTGCTAATACTACTACCAGAACATTGCCTAACGGTGGTGCTTTCGCCAATCCGGTTTTAGCCCAATATTTCACTGCTCCTTTGGAGCCGGCTTATAATGCTGACGGATCTATTTATTTAGGATCTGTAGATGATGGAACCTATAATGGTCTACCAATTGCTGGGACTTTCAACCCAGCTGCGATTTTAAAATACAACACGAATAAAGCGAACTCTACCCGTATCTTTGGTAACATAGGAATCGGTTATAACATTCTGAAAGGATTAAACTACAGATTAAATGTTGCCCCTGAATATGTGGTAACTGAAGAGGATGAATATCTATCTCCTGTATATGGTGATGGGTACAGCACCAATGGTCGTATGACTTCAGGAACGAACCGTTATTTCAACTTCAACGTATCCAACGTATTGAGCTATGCATTCTCTTTATCTGATGACCATAAATTCAATGCAAGTTTATTCCAGGAGGCATATCAGTCTAACACAAGAACTTTAGCAGCTACAGGACAGTCTGTTGCTTTAAGTACTTTGGAGCACCTTTCCAGCTTTGTAGTACCAATTGACCACACAGGGGTAAATAACCTTGAAAGTTCAAGATCAGGTTATGGAGCAACTTTAGGATACAACTACAAAGGATACTTAAATATTGACTTATCCGGAAGAAGAGATGCTGTATCTTATCTTCAGCCAGGCAGCAAAGCAGGTAACTTCTGGTCTGCAGGGGTTGGATTGGATATTGCTAAAATGATTATTCCAGAAAATGATTACCTGAACTCTTTAAGACTAAGAGCTTCTTACGGTAAAGTAGGTAACAGGGTATCAGTATCTCCTTATGCTACGTATTCTTATACCATCAACTACAATGGTTTAGCAGGAGCAAGTTATGCAGGATTTGATAACCCTGGTTTACAGTGGGAAACCGTAAATCCTTTCAACTTAGGGGTTGATTTCAGCTTATTCAAAAATAATTTAACGATTACTGCTGAATACTTCAACAAGAAAACGAAAAACCTGATCTATAATATTCCTCTTTCCACTTCTCAGGGGTTAGGAGCTTATTTTGATAATGTAGGAGACTTGGTGAACAAAGGTTTCGAATTCACAGCGAATGCTAACATCTTAAGTCCTGTTACTAAAGGAGGATTTGCATTAAGCATGGATGGTAACCTTTCTTTCTTAAAGAATGAAGTTACTAGCATATATGGAGGAAAAGACGTAATCACAGGTACTACGATCTTAAGAGAAGGAGAAACAGTAAACAGCTGGTTCATGAGAAAATGGGCTGGAGTAGATCCAAGCAATGGTAACCCGCTATGGTATAAAAACGGTGTAGACGGAGAAACTACCAGCAACTATGCAGAAGCGCAGCGTGCGATCCAGGGATCTCGTATCGCTAAAGTATATGGAGGGGTAGGCTTAAATATGTCTTATAAAAACTTCACAGTAAGTGCTCAGGGAACTTTCAGTTTCGGAGCTAAGATGTATGATGACTGGGCATTCTATTTACAGGGTGATGGTACCAATTCTCACGTTTATAACAGCTACGCAGATGCTATGGATTACTGGACACCAAGCAATCCTAATGCAGAGAATCCAAAACCTTTCCAGGGGATTGGTGCAAGGGGGACAGGATCAACATCTGCTAACAATAGTTCTACAAGATTCCTTAGAAAAGCGGACTTCTTAAGACTAAGTAACCTGAAAGTAGCCTATACCTTTGATAAAGACTTCTTAAAAGGAGCTCCAGTAAACAAGGTGACTTTATATGTGATGGCCAACAACCTATATACTCACAGATATGACAAGAAGCTGAAGTTTGATCCGGATATGGCTTTGATCGGGACTAGTAACCTGAACTTACCTGCTATGAAAACCTACTTAGTTGGATTTAATGTTGAATTCTAAAAATTCTAAAAATTTAAAAAAAATGAAAAAATATATTATAGCACTTTCTTTAGCAACAATGGTAGGTTTTTCACTAACCTCATGTAGCGAAGAATTTATTGATACCGATTTTGGTAACTCTGAACAGGCTGAAACAATCACAAGTGTTGAAAAATTACAGTCTTTTGTAACAGGAGCTTATGGATCTATGAGAGCTGTTGGGTATTATGGAGCTCAGTTTCCACTTTTTGCGGAAATCAGAAGTGATGAAATGTTCACCAGAAGAGCAGCAGGATATTTTACTTCTGTAGGAAACTTATCCATGACTTCTACAGACCAGTATACAACAGGACCTTACAATGCTATGTATGCAGTAGTAGCAAAAGCTAATATTGTAATCAATTCACCAGATAACCTTACATGGTCTCAAACATTGAATCAGACTACTATTCAGGAGAAAGTGAATAAAGTAAAAGGAGAAGCTTATGCTATCCGTGCGTTGGCATTCTTCGATTTATTAAGACTTTACGGTCAGCAGTATTCAGGAGGAACAAAAGGAGTAGTAATTCCTACGAAATATGATCCTAAGGCTAACATGGCAAGAGCAAGTGTAGCTGAAACCCAAGCTCAGATTGAAGCTGACTTCGATAAAGCATTATCTCTATTAAGCGGTAACGGATTTACAGATACGGCTAACAGAACTGAATTGAATGAATATTCATTAAAAGCATTAATGTCAAGATATTATCTTTACAAAGGAAATTATGCTAAAGTTAGACAATATGTTGCTGATGTCGTTGGAGGTGGGGCTTACAATGTAGCTGCTAAAGACTCTTATGTAATCAGCTGGACTTTGAACAATGCATCTACCAACTCTATGTTTGAACTTTCTGTAGGTACGGCTAATGCTTATGGTGCTGCAGGGATGAATGCTTATATGAATTTTGGAGGAGCCTATAGAAATATGGGAGTATTAGCTGCTACTTACGCATCATATAATGCTGCGGATGTTAGAAGAACTTCTGCTACTTTTGCTACTGCTTCAGGAATTAGATATATTGTTCACAAATATCCAGACATGAGTGGTGCTGATAACCTTAAGTTAGTAAGATATGAAGAGGTTCTTTTAAATGGTGCTGAAGCTGAATTACCTGCAAATGGAGGATCACAATCTAATGCAGATAGTTATTATAATGCTGTATCTACAAACAGAGGTCTTGCATCAGCATCTAATGTGACTCTACAGAACGTGAAAGACGAAAGAAGAAGAGAGCTTCTTGGTGAAGGATTCAGAATGTGGGATTTATTAAGATGGGGTCAGTCAGTTCCTGTATATGGTTCGGCTGGAACAGGTACTCCTGTAACATTGAACATCGGAGATACGCGTTTGGCATTCCCTATTCCACAGGCAGAAACAAACGTTTCAGGTACGTTAGTTGCTCCTAACCCTGGTTATGACAACTCACTTTAATAAGTAAAATCTTCTTCACAGAAGAACACTTATATAAATTTAAAAAAGCAGTAACATGGTCACATGTTGCTGCTTTTTTTATGGAATAAAAATAATGATATAAAATACTGTTAAAGACACTCATTTAAAAAGTTAATATTTTCAGAAGATTCATTGATCCGTTTAATTAAACTCGAAACTTATATGAATACATTGTAGCAGATTTTATATTTTTGTAGCTTAAATGTTACAATGAGATATTTCATCATCATACTCTTCATATGCTTTAATGTTAAAGCTCAGACAGTCAAAACAGACTCCGGTAAAATCGTTAAAAAAGCAGAAGATACCCTTGTTATTGATTCAGGGAAAAAAGACTCCCTGAAAATTTTTAAACCTACCATCAATGATTATCTGTATCAGAACCAGTTTTCTGAAAAGAAAGTTTTTGATACCGTGATGACTTTTGATAAGACTCATATCTTTTCCCAATACAATAACAGAGATAATTTTGGAAGAGTACAGCCTGCTAATATCGGAGCAGGATTCAATCCTCTTATCTATGAAGTGAATGCGGAACAAAACCTGTCTCTTCTGCCTTCCAATAAGGCTTATATGATCTTAGGAGCAAATGATATTAAATATTATGACGTAAAAACACCCACAGCCTCTTTCATTTACCATACTGCAATGAAAAACGGTGCCGCTCTTAATTCTACCTACACTCAGAATATCGGAAAAAGATTCAACTTTGCCATTGAGTATATGGGATTACGTTCTCAGGGATTTTATAGAAATTCACTGGCAGCTAATAATAATACCATATTTTCCGGGCATTATGTTTCCAAAAGCGGGAACTATGAACTCTTTGCCCATTACCTGCATCAGAACGTTAACAATCAGGAAAGCGGAGGGATTGTAGATGACGCAAGATTCCAGAGTGGAGACAGCAATTACAAGAACAGGCAGAATGCTCAGGTGAACCTTGCATCGTCCAGCTCACAGTTCTCTTATAGAAGATATTACTTAAGCCATCAGTTTACGCCGTTTAATGCAGAGAAATTCCCTTTCAGTATAAGGCATACCGTTTTCCATCAGGGAAATAAATATTATTATAATCAGGGACAGCTTGAGCCTTACTGGTATACTGACGCCGCTACTCAGGTAACTAGTGGATTCCCCCTGACAACCAAAAAATATTCAGATAACTTTAGCAATACAGTAAGTCTTGTTTTTAATAATGAAAAATTCAAGCTTGATGGAGGAGTTCGTTATCAGATGCTGAAATTTGGGGTCAGAGACCTGGCAACGATTAATGGAACCGCTCTTCCGGGAGAGCTGAAAGAAAATAGAATAGGAGCTGTAGGAAATCTTCAGGTCAAACTTTGGGATAAAATTCAGCTAAAGTCCTTTTTAGAATTTTCAAATGGGAGCCAGTTCGGAAGTTATCTAAAAACAACCAACAATCTTAAGTTTGAACCTATAAAAGATTATTTTGTTAATGCCAAAGTAAATTTCCAAAGTGCTTACCCTTCTTTTAATTATTTATTGAATACTTCTGTTTATAATGGGTTCAACTATTATCTTGAGAATGCTAAAAACCAATCTGTAACAGAAATCGGAGGGAGTGTAAACCTGAAATGGTTCAAAACCGAACTTTTTGCTAACTACTTCAGAATAGAAAATTATACGTATTTTGACAGCAATGCCAACCCAAAACAAAGCGAAAGCTCACTGAACATTTCTCAGATCGGAGGTGATGCTACCTTCAGCTTTGGTAAATTTCATTTGAACACAAGACTTCATTTCCAGAATACACTAACGAATAAAGAACTTCTTCCTCTTCCAAGTTTTATCGGTAGAGCTAACTTCTTCTATCAGACTCACGCATTCAAAAAAGCTGCTGAAATTCAGGCCGGATTAAAAGTGTATTACTTCTCTAAATTTGCCTCAAGAGATTACTTCCCGATCCTGAATGAATATATTCTTCCCAATGCAAATGCATTCTCAATCGGAGGGCAGCCTATTGCCGATCTTTATATCAATATGAAGGTTAAAAAAATGTTCTTTTACGTAGAAGGACAACAGATTGGAACTGTAATTTCCAGTAATAAAGCTTATGCATTTCCACACTATCCGGTTTATGATTTCAGGCTGAACATCGGAATTGTGTGGTATTTGTTCAACTAAAAGAAAAACAAGTTGAAAACAATTAATAAAATATCATTTAACGACATAGAAAGCATTCCTCAGCTGGTGAAAGATTTTCTGAACCAAAAAATTGAGGGATTTGAAGAAAATACCTTTTCTTTAGAGCATTTCAGAAACCAGATTCATCTTAAAAAAGACGCTTTTACTCAAGATCAGAGGAATATATTGTCGGATGAACTAAATAAACAGCTGGAAGACTTACATCTTTCTTCAAGGCAAAAAGAAAATCTGGATAGGCTGAAATTGCCCAATACATTTACCATCACAACCGGACATCAGCTGAACCTGTTCTCAGGACCTGTTTTCTTTGTCTACAAAATTTTGCAGACCATCAAAACATGTACATATCTGAAAGAAAATTTTCCGGATTTCAATTTTGTTCCTGTATACTGGATGGCTTCGGAAGATCATGATTTTGCAGAGATCAATCATTTCAAAACAGAGAATAATTATTATGAGATCAACGAGAAATCTGGTGGGCCTGTAGGTAGAATCAAAATCAGTGATACCTTTTTCGTCTCAGAATTTGAGAAAGAGTTCAAAGATTCCGTTTTCGGAACAGAACTGATCCTGATGCTGAAAGAAGCTTATAAAACAGGTAATACGCTTACTCAAGCGATAAAAATCCTGGTCAACAGACTTTTCTCAGATTTTGGACTGTTAATTATAGACGGAGATTCCAGAGTACTCAAAACACAGATTAAAGAAGTTTTCAAAAATGAACTTCTGAATTCCAGTCTTTACAATAATTCAAATGAAAAAGTTAATTTTCTAACGGAAAAATATGGCAAAGTCCAGGTCAATCCAAGAGAAATAAATCTTTTTTATCTTTCAGAAACAAGAGACAGAATAGATTTTGATGGTCACCGATATAAAATAGTGGATACAGACACCATATTCACACAGGATCAAATTCTGAATGAACTGGAAAATCATCCTGAAAAGTTCAGCCCGAATGCCCTGATGCGCCCCGTTTATCAGGAAAAAGTACTTCCCAATCTTGCTTATATTGGAGGAAATGCAGAAATTATGTATTGGCTTGAACTCAAAGATTACTTTTCAAAACTCAATATTCCGTTTCCCATTTTGATTCCGAGAAACTCAATGCTTTTCCTTCCTGAAAAAACGCTGGGGAAAGTAGGGAAACTGAATCTTAAGATTGAAGACTTTTTTGGAAGCTTTACCGGCATCACCAATCAGAAAATTTTAGAAGGCAGCAATGTCTTACAATTACTGGAAGAAAAAGAAGCCCTTTTGGAAAAAAGTTTCTCAGAATTGAAAGCTATTGCGGAAACTACAGAAAAGTCTTTCGGAAATATGGTGAAAGCAGAAGAAGTAAGACAGCTGAAATCTTTCAAAAGAATGAAAAAGAGACTCCTGCATGCCGAAAAAATAAAACAAAACGAACTGCTGGAAAGACTGGAAAGACTATTTTTGGATATCCATCCTTCTAAGACCTGGCAGGAGAGGGTATATAACTTCAGCGTATTCTTTTCAGATTACGGGTACTCATGGCTTGAAAATTGTTTGGAAGAAATGGTGGTTCAAGAATCCAAATTAATAATTGTTGCCATTTAATTTTAAAGAAGTATTTTTGTAAATTATAATTATCGAATATGATAAAGAGGTTTTTTATTCTGTCCAGTTTATGTATGGTTTTGGGGGTGTCTGCTCAAAATTCACACACCGTTGCCAAAGGAGATAATCCTTACAATATCGCTAAAAAGTACGGGATAACTGTAGACGAATTGTTAAAGCTGAATCCAAAATTCAAAGATGGGAAACTGGCTATTGGTGATGTTCTTACAGTAAAAGCTGAAAAACATACAACTCCGGTTTCTAAACCTGTTTCTGTTGAAAAAGCAAAACCGAATACGGGGCAATCACTAGGTAAAATTGTATTACAGCCAAAACAAACCGTTTATGGAATTGCAAAGCAATACCGCATTTCTGAAACAGATCTTCGAAAACTGAATCCTGAATTGGACTCTCATATGAAGATTGGTGACGAAATTACACTACCTCTTGAGAGTATAAAGAAATATGGCGGAGGGCAGCAGACTGCTCCTGTGGTGGTTAAACCTGTCGAGGCACCAGCAGAAACACCAGTAACTACAGGTTCTTCAGAGAAAGGGACTTATGTTATTCAGCCAAAAGATAATTATTACAGAATTTCAAAACAGTTTGGAGTCAGCCAACAGGAACTTTTTGCTTTAAATCCTGGATTAGAAGAAAAAGGTCTGAAACCTGGTGAAACCATTAATATTAAAAAATCAAATACGGAAACCGCTTCAGAAGCAGTGAATCCGAAAACAAAAATAGACTCAGGGAATGAAAGATCTTCAGCCGGATCTGTTGCCGCAGCTGATGATTATGTTACCTATACTGTACTACAGGGAGACACCGTTTTCTCAATTGTCAACAAGTTTGGAATTTCCATTGATGAGCTGATTGCACTTAATCCTGATCTTTCCCACGGACTGAAAGCAGGAATGGTGTTAAAAATCAAAAAACAAGATCCTGCTTACGTAAAGAAAAATGGAGATGCTCTAAGTGTAGTATTAATGCTTCCATTTGGATACAGTACCAATGAAACCCAGTACAGAGGAATGGCTATGGATTTCCTTACAGGAGCTAAACTTGCTATTGAGAGAAATGCCAGAGGAGGACAAAAGCTGGACATCAAAATCGTGGATTCAGGAAATGAGGCGTCATTCAGAAATTCACTAACGCAGATCAACCCGGAGAATACCGACCTTATTATAGGTCCGTTCTTTAAATCCAACGTAATTGATGTTCTTGATTTTACTAAAAATCAAAAAATTCCTATCGTTGCACCATTTGCCAACTCACCGGAACTGTACAACTACAGCAACCTGATCATTGTAGAAACCAATGACCAGACGTATGCTGATAAAATTGTAGAAGAAGTTAAATCTGTTTATTCAGATCAGAAAATATATGTTGTTGCTGACAGCAAAAAAGAAATTGCAGGCTACATCAAAGGCGGGCTTGAAAAAGCCGTTAAAAATCCAAATGTTATCATCGTGAATTCTCCTGCAGATATCCAGTTGGATCAGAATATGATGACAGGACAGTCTGCACCGGTTATCGCTATTTTAGCAAGTGATGCAGATGCGGCAGGAGATGCTTTTGCAACTAAAATGATCAGTCTTTCCAAAGAAGTTCAGGGGGTAAAAGCATTCAGTATGTATTATTCTCCGGTTTTTGAAAAGAAAGTTGACGAGTTAAGCCAGGCAAGCCTTGTATATTTGATGGACAGAAAAATCAATACCGACGGGAATTTTGAAAAGGAAATTCTGGCAGCGTATAAAACAAAATATTGTAAGACGCCTCCTAAATATGCTGTTGTAGGTTTTGATGTAGTCAATGATATGCTGACGAGAGAAAACAAAAAAGGAGAGATCTTTAAACAGATGAACAAAGTACAGACTCAGCTGGCTACCAAGTTCGAATTTGTAAAATCTAAAGCAAACGGAGCGTATGTAAATACAGGTTACCGTGTCATCCGATTGGTACCATAAATGATTTATGTTTCTTTAACAGAATTATTTTAACATTATATTTATATTTGCATAATATTTAATTCAATACATGAAAGCACTTGTATTTCCTGGGCAGGGTTCTCAGTTTGTCGGAATGGGAAAAGAATTGTATGATTCCAGAAAAGATATCAAAGATCTTATGGAATCTGCCAATGAAATCTTAGGTTTCGACATTCTTTCCATTATGTTTAACGGAACAGATGGAGATCTTAAGAAAACAGAGGTTACCCAGCCTTCTATATTTATACATTCAGTAGCTGCTTTAAAAGCGGTAAATGGTCTTGGAGCTGAGATGGTTGCAGGACATTCTCTAGGAGAATTTTCAGCATTGGTTGCCAATGGAGTTTTATCTTTTGATGATGGACTGAAATTAGTTTCCGAGAGAGCAAAAGCAATGCAGGAAGCCTGTGATGCCAATCCAAGCTCTATGGCAGCAATTTTAGGTCTTGAAGATGCTGAAGTTGAGGAAATTTGTGCTTCGATCAATGGGATCGTAGTACCTGCTAACTATAACTGTCCTGGTCAGCTTGTTATTTCAGGGGAGACTCCGGCAGTGGAAGAAGCTTGTGCAAAACTTAAAGAAGCTGGTGCAAGAAGAGCATTATTACTTCCTGTAAACGGAGCATTCCATTCACCATTAATGCAGCCGGCACAGGAAAGACTGGCAGCTGCTATTGAAAAAACAAAATTCAGAAAAGCAACCATACCGGTTTATCAGAATATTACCACTACAGCGATTACCAATCCTGATGAGATCAAGCAAAACCTGATCGCTCAGCTTACGGGGCCTGTGAAATGGACGCAGTCTGTTCAGAACATGATCAAAGACGGTGCTTCTAATTTTGTGGAAGTAGGTCCGGGAAAAACACTTCAGGGATTGATCAAGAAAATTGATGCGTCTGTGGAAGTGGCTTCAGCAATCTAATTAAAATCATATGGGCGAAATATTTTCACCGGGAAAGCTTATGCTTACTTCAGAATATTTCGCAATAGACGGAGCTCTTGTTCTGGCAGTACCAACGCTGCTGGGACAAGAGTTTTTTTTTGAAGAAAAAGATGATGAAAATTCCCTTGTTTTATGGGAAGCTTATCATCAGAACAAATTATGGCTGAAAGCAGTCATCAATTATAAAAACTGGAAGATCCTCGAAACGAATCTGCCTTCTGCCGCTGAATTTATTCTTAACACCCTTAAAAATGTTCAGCAGCTTTCTGAAACCCGGTTCAAGAGCAATTTTTCTTATTATTTAAAGACCAACCTTCAGTTTCCCGCAGATTACGGATTAGGAAGCAGTTCAACATTAATGAACAACCTTGCCGAATGGTCCGGAATTGATCCTTTTCACCTAAACAGTATCAGTCTTGGAGGAAGCGGATATGATATTGCGGTGGCCAAAGAGAAATCAGCTGTTTTGTTTAAAAGTAAGCCGGAAATCTGGTATGAAAAAACAGAATTCAGCCCTTCCTTCAAAAATGAGCTTATTTTTATTCATTTAAATCAGAAGCAGGATAGCCGCGAAGGAATTAATCTTTACAAATCAAAAATAAAGTCTCCGGAAATGATTCGTGAATTTTCGGATTTAACAAAAAAAGTTTTATTATGCAATGAATTGGAAAATTTTTCTGAACTGATGATGATTCATGAGCATAAAATTTCCGATTTCATTGGAATTCCTACAGTTAAAGAGAAATTTTTCGCAGATTGCCCGGTTTTTGTTAAAAGTTTAGGGGCTTGGGGCGGAGATTTTGTAATGAGCGCCAAATTTGAAGGCTTTAAGGACTATTTTTGGGGAAAAGGTTTCACCCGTGTTTTTGAATGGCCTGAAATAATAAACTCGTAATCAGTAATTTATAATCCTGTTTTTTTATTTGTCATTCTGACTTATATCATTATATTTAAACCACCTTTAACAAATAATTAATATTAATTTTGTTGAACCCAATAAAGAAATAGAAAATATAAGTAAAATGAAACACGCTAAAATCATCCAGGATTTAGAAAAATTAGGGATTAAAGGAAATTACGAGGTGGTATATAACCCTTCTTATGAGGAATTATATCAGGCTGAAGTATCTCCTGAAAATCAAGGCTTTGAGAAAGCTGAGCTTACGGAATCAGGTGCAGTATCGGTAAAAACAGGTATTTTCACAGGTCGTTCACCTAAAGACAGATATATTGTTCAGGATGATGTTACAAGAGATACGATTTTCTGGGACGGAAAAGTAAATCTTCCTACAACAGCAGTAATTTTTGACTCTTGTAAAGGATTAGTGCTGAACCAGCTTGCTGAAGCTAAGAAAATCTATGTTGTTGATGCTTTTTGCGGAACCAACGCAGATACAAGACTAAAAGTAAGGTTCATCGTTGAAGTAGCGTGGCAGGCCCATTTCGTTACAAATATGTTCATCCGTCCGTCTCACTACGAGCTTGAGAACTTCGGAGAGCCTGATTTCACAGTAATCAACGGTTCCAAAACAACCAACCCGAACTGGGAAGCTCAGGGATTAAACTCTGAAAACTTCATCATGTTCAATCTTACGGAAAAACTTCAGATTATCGGTGGTACTTGGTACGGTGGTGAAATGAAGAAAGGAATGTTTGCTATGATGAATTACTATCTTCCATTAAAAGGTATGGCATCTATGCACTGTTCTGCAAACGTAGGTGAAGAAGGAGATGTAGCTCTTTTCTTCGGTCTTTCAGGAACAGGTAAAACGACTTTATCTGCTGATCCTAAAAGATACCTTATCGGTGACGATGAGCACGGTTGGGATAACAACGGAGTATTCAACTACGAAGGTGGATGCTATGCTAAAGTAATTGATCTTTCAGAAGAAAAAGAACCAGATATTTTCAGAGCAATCAAGAGAGATGCACTTTTAGAAAATGTAGTGGTAAATAACGGTGTTGCAGATTATAAAGACGGATCTATCACTGAAAATACAAGAGTATCTTATCCTATTTATCATATCAATAAAATTGTCCTTCCTTCAAAAGCAGGACATGCTAAAAAGATCGTTTATCTTTCTGCAGATGCGTTCGGAGTACTTCCTCCGGTTTCCATCTTAGATGATAATCAGGCACAGTACCACTTCCTTTGCGGATATACTTCCAAGTTAGCCGGAACAGAAAGAGGAATTACTGAACCTCAGCCGTCTTTCTCTCCTGCATTCGGAGAAGCATTCCTTACCCTTCACCCGACGATGTATTCTAAGACACTGATCGGTAAAATGAAAGAACATGGAGCAAAAGCTTACCTTGTTAATACAGGATGGAACGGAACAGGAAACAGAATCTCTCTGAAAGATACAAGAGCAATTATTGATGCGATCATCGATGGTTCTATTGATAGTGCGCCTAAAACAAGAGTTCCTATTATGAACCTTGAAATTCCAACTCAGCTTCCAAATGTTTCCGAAGGAATCCTTGATCCTAGAGAAACATACAGCAACGCTTCAGAATGGGAAGAAAAAGCAAAAGATCTTGCTGGAAGATATATCAAAAACTTTGAGCAGTATTGTGATACTGAAGAAGGAAGAAAGTTAATCGCTTCAGGACCTCAGCTTCAGGAACAGACGATCTAATATAATTTAAAATATATTATAATTAAAGCCTCATCATTGATGGGGCTTTTTTATGTGGTTTACATTATAACTAGGTTGAAAAATGCAATGCGTTAAGATTTTAAATCATCAGGCTGCTTTTAAGGCGCTAGAAAATCCAAGATTTTCAACAAGTTTTTTGGAATGAAAATAGTATGGGTTCAAATTTTATCGGAGATAAAATCATTGCGCCTTATTAATGCAGCATAAAAATATTTTAGCGACTTTGCGTATACCAACACTAAAAAAATCTGTGTAATTAGCGAGCAAAATAATACATTCAGTATTATTTTAAGCTTAAAATGGCTAATCTGTAACCATCCATTCCAAATCCGGACAATACTGCATCACAATGAGCTGCGGTTACAGATTTCTGGCGAAACTCTTCCCGTTTATAGATATTGCTGATATGCACTTCTATTTTTGGCTTCCTGATATTCTTTAAACAGTCTGCGATTGCATAGGAATAATGAGTATAAGCTCCCGGATTGATCACCAGCGCATCAAAATCATCTTCCTGCAGCCTGTTGATGATTTCCCCTTCAATATTAGATTGGTAATAATCCAGTTTGTGGGATGAAAACTCATTTTTCAGTTCTGTAAAGCAGGTTTCCATAGAAATGCTTCCATAGATTTCAGGTTCTCTTGTGCCCAGAAGATTCAGATTGGGTCCGTTTACGATTAAAACTTTCATTCTATAAATGTATAAAGTTTAGTTCATTTGACGAACTATTTTTTTTTCTTCATTCATGTTTTCTTTTTTGAATTATTGATAATGATATTTATCATGTTTGTGAATTTGATAATGATGTAATGCTTTGCTGTAACAGGTTTTAGCTAAAAATTAAGTTAATTTTTGAAAATTTTTCATTAAAAATTCATAAGTCTACTTGTTTTGTGGACTAATTGTTTTTAGATTTGCAGTCATATTTCGATCGGCTTATAAAGAAAGATGGAGGGAACTGACCCTGTGAAGTCTTAACAACCTGCCCCGGTGCAAGGTGTTACATTCAGCCTTTAAAGGAAAAATAAGCAATTGGTTAATCGTATTTTTCGATGCCCTTTGCTGACTTTTCTGCAAAGGGCAAAATTTTAATATATGATAAATAAAATTGATTATGATTGGTAAAAGTTTAATTAAATCTAAAATTTGGATTCCTCCCGTTGCTGTATTTTTCTTAGGGGTTGTCAGTGTAAACGCACAGGAAGCCAAACCGAAAAAAGATACGATCCGCGAAAAAGAAATTGATGAAGTAGTGGTCGTGGCTTATGGTAAAGCGAAAAGAAACAGTTATACCGGATCTGTAGCTACCATTTCAAGTGACAAGATCAACAACAGACCTGTAAACAATATTACAAAAGCACTGGAAGGACAGGTTCCGGGAATTCAGGCGGCAAGTGCTTCAGGGCAGCCGGGTTCTACGGCCTCAATTAGAATACGGGGGATTGGTTCCGTAAGTGCTTCCAGTGATCCGCTTTTTGTGGTAGACGGAATTCCTTTTGATGGAAATATCAATTCCATCAGCCCGAATGATATTGAATCCATCAGTGTATTGAAAGATGCTACAGCAAGTGCTTTGTATGGATCAAGAGGTGCCAACGGAATCATTATCATTACGACTAAATCCGGTAAAAAAGGAGAAGCGAAAATCAACTTCAATATCAGCCAGGGATTTTCCGGAAGAGCCGTTAAAGATTATGAACAGGTGAGTACAGATCAATATTTCCAGCTGCATTGGGAAGCATTGAGAAATGGATATAAATCTGATAAAATATCTTCTCAGCAGGCCGCACAGATGGCGTCAGATAACCTCGTTTCTTCTTTGGGGATTAATCCGTACGGACTGGGATATCCCAATCCTGTAGGAACAGACGGTAAACTTCTTCCGGGTGCAAAAGCTTTATGGAATGATGACTGGAGAGATGTTCTTCAGAGAATGGCTTCCAGAAATCAGGTTGATTTTGATGTCAGCGGAGGAAGTGATAAAAGCAATTATTTCTTTTCATTAGGGTATCTGGATGATAAAGGAATTGCGATTCAATCCGGTTTCAAAAAATACAGTACGCGTTTAAAACTGAATTCAGAAGTGAAAAAATGGCTGAATGTAGGAGTGAATTTAAGCTATACCAACAGTATTCAGCAGGCTCCGACTTCTTCAGATTCCAAATCAAGCAATGTGATTCAGGCTGCAAGAACAATTCCTTCTTTTTATCCGTATTATGAAAGAAATCCAGACGGAAGCTATAGACTGAATGCTGATGGAGAAAGGGTGTTTGATTTCGGAAAATACAGGCCAAGTAATGCGCTTCAGAATCAGAATTTAGCAGCAACACTACCTTTGGATAAAAATGAAAACAGAGAAGATAACTTTTCAGGAAAAGGTTTTCTTGATTTTACTTTCCTTCCGGAATTGAAATTTAAATCCAGCTTCTCGGTAGATTTGGTTAACTACAACGGACATTATTATACCAACCCCATTTTAGGATTGGGGAAAGAAACAGGAGGTTCAGTGAGCCGTTCAAATTCCAGAACACTTTCATATACAACGAGTAATATCCTGACGTATGATAAGAAATTCGGACAGCATCATTTCAATATTCTGGCAGGGCAGGAGTTTTATAAATATGATTATCAGACGATTTCCGGTTCCAGAAGCCAGTTTTCCCTGCCGTATTATTATGAACCAAGTGCAGCAGCTTTGTTAGGAAGTTTTACAGGGAAAAGTGATAAACTGACATTACTGAGCTTCTTAGGGAAAGCTGAGTATGATTTTAAAAATACGTATTTCCTTTCAGCTTCAGCAAGAACAGACGCCTCGTCCCGTTTTTACGGAGATAACCGATGGGGGAAATTCTGGTCGGTAGGGGCTTCATGGAAAGCTTCCAACGAAGACTTTATCAAAGATCTGAACTTCTTCAACCAGCTGACTTTACGTGCGAGTTACGGAGGTCAGGGGAATGATAAACTGGGAACACTTTATGCTTATCAGGAACTGTATAAGTTTTACAATAACTTAGGGGAACCCGGAACGGTTCTTACCAAAACGGCAACGAACGACGTGAAATGGGAAACCAATCTTAATTTCAATGCCGGACTTGAGTTTGCCATTCTTAATAACAGAGTTAAAGGGAATGTAGAGTATTTTCAACGAAAAAGCCAGGATCTTTTATTCAATATGCCGACGGCTCCGTCTTTGGGAATCAGTGATTTCCCGGCCAACATTGGAACGATCCAGAATACCGGTTTTGAATTCTCACTTTTCACAACACCCATCAAAAATGATGATTTTGAATGGAATATTGATGTGAATCTGAGTACCCTGAAGAATAAAATCCTGAAATTACCTAAAGGAACCGTAATCAGCGGAACAAAACGTATGCAGGAAGGCGGTTCTATCTATGACTTCTTTATTCAGGAATGGAAAGGAGTAGACCCAAGTACAGGAAAACCGTTGTGGAGATATATTTATCAGGATGAAAACGGAAATACGATAGACGGAACGACTTCAGAATATGGAAAAGCAACCAAAACCCCGCAGGGATCCGCATTGCCGAAATTAACAGGAGGAGTTACCACAAGTATTGCCTATAAAAACTTTGATTTCTCTGCACTGCTTTCTTTTAGTTTGGGAGGAAAGATCCTGGATACGGATTATACTTCCCTGATGTATAACGGAAGTTCCGGCGGAAGGGCATGGAGTACTGAAATGCTAAACAGATGGACCCCGGAAAACCCTTATACGGATGTTCCTTCATTAAGCACAACCACAAATAACTGGAACTCAAGTTCTTCAAGATTTTTGTATTCCGGATCGTATGCAAGGCTTAAAAACGTCAATCTGGGCTATACACTTCCTTCAGATTATTTTGAAAAACTGGGACTGAAGAAATTCAGAATTTATATCCAGGCAGAAAACCTGCTGACCTTCTACAAACATAAAGGTCTTGACCCTGAACAATCACTGGACGGAACGACTTATTTCAGATATCCGGCCATGAGAACGGTAACTTTCGGTCTTCAGGCAACGCTTTAACCTTTTTAAAATTGAAACAATGAAAAAATTAAAATATTTATCTTTTGCTCTTATCGCAGTATGGTCTCTTACCAGCTGCGAAAGTGAGTTGGAAACGGCTCCAACGGATCAGGCTAATGGTGCAGAAGTTTTTAAAACCGCTGAAAGTGCAGAAACTGTCATCAACGGAACCTGGGCTAAATTTAATGATGACGGAACAACGTTTGCGAACATTGGATATTCAACGGTACTCAGAACCAGCGATGCCATGGGTAGTGATGTTGCGGTGCTGACTAACAAATATGGATTTCCTACGGCCTACGCTTTTGCCGAAATGGTGAACAATACCGTAGGACGTCCGCAGTTTATCTGGACAATGCTGTATTCCACCATCAACAACATGAATAATGTGATCACCCGTATTGATGGAACAGAAGGAAGCCAAGCCAAAAAAGATCAGGTGAAAGGGCAGGCCAAAGCACTTCGTGCATTTTGTTATCTTAATCTGGCCAGCTTTTACCAGTTCAGCTACCTTAAAGATAAAACAGCTTTAACAGCTCCGATCTATACAGAACCTTCAACGATAAGTTCCGTTCCGAAGAAAAGAGCAAGTCTTGAAGAAATCTACACTTTAATCAAAAGTGACCTGACGGATGCTGATAACCTGCTGAAAAACTATAACAGAAATAACAAAGATAAAATCGACAGATCCGTAGTCAATGGTCTTCTGGCAAGAACTTACCTGAATACAGGAGAGTGGAGTAAGGCTGTTGAAGCGGCAAAAACAGCAAGAAATGGTTTCCCTCTAATGACTCCTGAAAAATATAAGGAAGGCTTTAATGATATCAGCAATGGAGAATGGATCTGGGGCCACGGACAAACCCAGGAACAGTCAGATGCAGGTTATGCGTTCCATTATCTGGATGTATCTTCTTCAGGAAGTTATTATTACAGCTTTATGGCGGATCCTTATTTTAAAAATTTATTTGACACAAATGATATAAGATCACAGTTATTTTCCTGGGATGGTCTTCCGGGAAGAGAAGGGCTGCTGAGATATGCTAAATTTAAATTCAAGGCCAATCTTATCGCAGACATTGTACTGATGAGAGCGGCGGAAATGTATCTGATTGAAGCGGAAGGAGAAGCCAGAGCCGGAAATATCACTAACGCCATAGCTGCTTTGAACCAGCTGAAATCAGCAAGACACGCTAATCCTTACAGTGGATCGCTGGACCAGAATGAAGTGGTAAAGGCCATCCTGATTGAAAGAAGAAAAGAATTATTCGGGGAAGGATTCTCCCTTTCAGACGTAATTCGTACCCAGGGAGCTGTAGAAAGAAAAGCTTTTGTGGATGATGAAGGAAAACCGATCAAAGTTCAGGTAACCACTCCGGACGGAACGGTAAAAACGGTCAACGGAAGAGGGCACTCAGTCCTGAATTTCCCGGATCAAAGCTCTTTTGTCCCGAACAGCAAATATTATCTGTTCAGTATTCCGCAGAAGGAAATAGAGAACAATCCTAACCTGTAATAATTAGATTTGATTTTTTTTAGCCATCGCTTAGTGCGATGGCTTTTTTATTGAAATGTAATTCATCAATTTGAAGACTCTTTTGCAATAATTTCTTTACTCCCCAAACATCTCAGTATCGCTGCCAGCTTATAAAGATCGTAATCTATCATGTCTCTTTCTCCACTCATTACTTTCTGTAAAAATTCCCAATCATCTGTAAGGCTTCCCATTGTCAAACCTACAGGATCTTTATAAGGATCATATAATTCTTCATCAAGTATATTCCAATATAGATCTTTATCCGGAGTTATTGATTGGTTGTTGTCCAGACTGTTTAGCTTTGAAAGAAAAATTTCAAACAATATTTTCAGATCAGCTATTTTTATAGGGGTATTATTTTCCATTCAATTAATGTGTTTTTTCCTCAACAAGGGCTGATGATACCTTTTGTGAAGATAGATAGGGCTTATACAATTACAAAACTATTATTTTTATTGATACAATCCGGAACAATTTTTGAACAGGTTTTACTCATATATTGATGGATCATTTTCATTGATTATCTGCTTTAATAGAATGAAATTAAAAATCTCATTCATAAAAAATGTTTACCTTTGTATGATATGAACCTGTTCAGATGGATATTAGCATTCTATTTTATGGCATTGTCACTCATGCCATGCGAAGATGTGCACCGTCCTTCCGGTTCAGAGGATGTGAAGCTTACCTTTAATATGGAGGAGTCTCATTCCAAAGACAAAGGAGATATTTGCTCACCGCTTTGTACATGCAGCTGCTGTCAGATCACAGTGTCTGCTTTTAAAATGCATTCCCTGCTGAAAATTCCGGATCATATTCCGGCCTATTTCTCTAAGAAAATTCTTTTTCAGAAAAACAATTTCGCTTATCAGGTGTATGACCACATCTGGCAGCCTCCCAAGATTTAATTTTTATTGATAATCAGGAAGTCATGCTTTCTGAGTACATGAACTTTGCAATTTCATTGCAGAGGCCTTCATGATATATTTGTACCGGAATACCGTTCCTGTACAGTTATTTATTCATAAAAATTAAAATACATTGTGTTAGATAAAATCATAAAATTCAGTATCAAAAATAAGGTCGTTGTTGGTATCATGACCTTGCTGCTGATTATCTGGGGAGTGTGGAGCGCTACTAAACTTCCCATAGATGCCGTACCGGATATTACCAACAATCAGGTGCAGATTATCACAGTCTGTCCTACACTGGCAGGACAGGAAGTAGAACAGCTCGTAACCTTTCCTATTGAGCAGAGCATTGCCAACGTTCCGGATATAGAAGAAACAAGAAGTATCTCAAGGTTCGGACTTTCTGTGATTACCGTTGTTTTCAAAGAAAATGTGGATGTTTACTTTGCCAGGCAGCTGGTGAATGAGCGCCTGAAACAGGCTGCAGAAGAAATCCCCAAAGGAGTAGGAACACCCGAACTGGCTCCCGTAAGTACGGGACTGGGAGAGGTTTATCAGTATATCCTCCATCCGAAAAAAGGAAGCGAAAAGAAATACGATGCCAAAGAACTCCGTACCATGCAGGACTGGATCGTTCGCAGGCAGCTTAACGGAACCCCGGGAGTAGCAGAAGTAAACAGCTTTGGAGGAGAATTAAAACAGTATGAAGTAGCTGTTAATCCGGATCGTCTGAAAGCAATGGGAGTGAGCATCACCGATATTTTTACCGCTCTGGAAAAAAACAACCAGAATACGGGAGGCGCTTATATTGATAAAAAACCAAATGCTTACTTTATCCGGGGAATCGGTTTTGTAACATCTCTGGACGATATTAAAAGTATTGCTGTAAAAAATGAAACAGGAAGCGTTCCGATCTTTATCAAAGATGTGGCAGATGTACGGCTTGGAAGTGCTGTACGCTATGGTGCGTTAACCTATAACGGAAAAGTAGACGCTGTAGGTGGCGTTGTTATGATGCTGAAAGGTGCCAACAGTAACGAAGTCGTAAGCAATATCAAAGCTAAAATTCCTACCATTCAGAAATCCCTTCCCGATGATGTGTTGATAGAACCGTTCCTGGACAGAACAGATCTGGTAGGAAGAGCCATCAATACCGTAGAAAAAAATCTTATTGAAGGCGCATTGATCGTTATCTTCGTTTTGGTAGTCTTTCTTGGAAACTTCAGAGCAGGCCTTATTGTAGCTTCTGCCATTCCGCTGTCATTGCTTTTTGCTTTGGGAATGATGAATGTATTTGGTGTGAGTGCCAATTTAATGAGTCTCGGAGCTATCGATTTCGGTCTGATCGTAGACGGAGCCGTGATTATTGTGGAAGCAACCCTGCATCATTTAGGAATTAGGAAATCCGTAGGAAGACTTACCCAAAGTGAAATGGATGAAGAAGTTTTTCTTTCAGCATCCAAGATCCGTAACAGTGCTGCATTTGGAGAGATTATCATCCTTATCGTTTACATCCCGATTCTTACCCTAGTGGGAGTAGAAGGAAAAATGTTTACTCCGATGGCCAAAACAGTAGGATTTGCCATTTTAGGGGCATTGATCCTTTCACTGACCTATATTCCAATGATGAGTGCCCTGTTTTTGTCTAAAAATATATCCCATAAAGAAACTTTTTCAGATAAAATGATGAATCGTCTGCAAAAGATCTATCAGCCATTGCTGCAGAGAGCCATCAAAGTAAAATATATCATTGTTTCAGCGACTGTTTTCATATTCGTCATTACCGCTTTTATTTTCAAAAATATGGGTGGAGAATTTATTCCTCAGCTGCAGGAAGGAGATTATGCCTTCCACTGTATTCTTCCTCAGGGAAGTTCATTGAGCCAGAGTATAGAAACCTCTATGCAGGCTTCAAGGATCATCAAACAGTTTGATGAGGTGAAAATGGTAGTCGGAAAAACCGGTTCCGCCGAAGTTCCTACCGATCCCATGCCTCCCGAAGCTACTGATATGATCATCGTTTTGAAACCAAAAAACGAATGGAAATCGAAGAAATCTTATGAAGAACTGGGAGATGAGATCAGCGAAAAACTGGAAACCATTCCGGGAGTTTTCTTTGAAAAGAACCAGCCGATCCAGATGCGTTTCAACGAGCTGATGACAGGAATCAGACAGGACGTTGCCGTAAAAATTTTTGGTGAAAACTTAGACTCCCTTTCCATCTATGCAGATAAAGTAGGAAAGATCATTCAGACGGTTGACGGAGCTACAGCCCCACAGATCGAGAGAGTAAGCGGACTTCCGCAGATCAATGTGGTATACGACAGAACGAGAATGGCCAACTACGGACTGAATATTGAAGATGTAAACAACGCCGTAAGTACAGCATTTGCAGGAAAAGCAGCAGGTCAGGTTTTTGAAAATGAAAGACGTTTTGATCTCGTAGTCCGTCTCGACAGCCTTCACAGAACTAATATCGATGATGTGAATAATCTGATGATCTCAGCCGGTTCAGGAGCACAGATCCCATTGTCTCAGGTGGCTAATATCAGTTATAAGCTGGGGCCGGCACAGATCAGCCGTGAAGAAGGGAAAAGAAGAATCGTGATAGGTTTTAATGTAAAAGACCGTGATGTACAGAGTGTAGTAAAAGATATTCAGGCAAAACTGGATAAAGAAATTAAACTGCCTTCAGGATACTACTTTACCTACGGAGGTCAGTTTGAGAATCTTCAGGAAGCAAGCAAGCGTCTGATGATTGCCGTTCCGGTTTCCTTATTCCTGATCTTTATGCTGCTGTATTTCACGTTCCGTTCATTCAAGCAGGCTGCTTTGATCTTTACCGCTATTCCGATGAGTGCCATTGGAGGTGTATTCGCCCTTTTGTTAAGAGATATGCCATTCAGTATTAGTGCAGGAATAGGATTTATTGCCCTTTTCGGAGTTGCCGTACTTAACGGGATCGTTCTGATCGGAACATTCAACCAGCTGGAGAAAGAAGGAGAAACCGATGTGATGAAGAGAGTATATGAAGGCACCAAAACCAGGCTGAGACCCGTTTTGATGACGGCCACTGTCGCGTCATTAGGATTCCTTCCGATGGCTATTTCCACAGGAGCGGGAGCTGAAGTACAGAAACCTCTGGCGACCGTAGTGATCGGTGGATTAGTTACCGCAACCTTCCTTACTTTATTCGTCTTACCGATGCTTTATATCATTTTTAATAGCAAGATTTCAGGACGAAACTTCAAAATCAAACCTTCTGTAAAGGTGATCGTATTTGGATTTTTGATGTTCGGACAGTTTTTTAATGCACAGACCCGCCAGATCTCCGTTGAACTGGCGGTAGAAATAGCAACGGAAAATAACCTGACTTTAAAATCAAAAGCACTCAGCATACAATCTGCAGAAGCATTGAGAGGAACAGCAAAAGAACTTCCCAAACTCAATTTTGAAGCGCAGCTGGGACAATACAACAGTCCGAAATTCGATCAGTCATTTGCCATTTCGCAGAGCATTCCTTTTCCAACACTTTTTAAAGCACGAAGAGAGCTGATTAATGAAAACGTAAAAAGTCGTCAGATCGATAGGGAAGTTTCAGCCAATGAGCTGGTGAAACAGGTACGGACATATTACTACCAGATTGAATATCTTCAGTACAACCAGTCAAAGCTGAAAAACCTGGACAGTCTTTACCAGGATTTCATCAGGATTGCTACCGTAAGGTTCAAAGCAGGAGATATTAAAAAGATTGAAATTAATACCGCCGAAACTCAAAAAGGCGAAATCAACCTCTTACTTAAGCAGAATGAAGTTTATCTGAACAATGCCTATAAAAATTTAAAGACCCTGCTGAATACTCCGGATGATTTTGAAGTCCCCTTCAAAAACAGCTATGAGCCTTTAAAAGCCGAAAATATTCTCGACAGTACAGCTGTAGCCAATAATCCGGCAGTGAAAGCTTTTTATAATGAAATGGAAATAGCAGAGAAAAATAAGAATGTTGAAAAAGCACAGGGACTTCCTGAATTCAGCCTCGGACTAACAAGCCAGTCATTGATTGGGTTTCATACCAAAAACGGTCAGGAAAAATTCTACAATGCCGGAGACCGCTTCAATTCATTCTCTGTAGGAGTTGCCATTCCATTAACTTTTGGGGCAACAAAGGCAAGGATGAAGTCTTTAGAATATGAAAAGCAGGCCGCGGAAGCCAATGCTCGTATGATGAAACAGCAGCTTTCTGCACAGCTTGAAAATGCATTTAGTCAATATCAACAGGATATACAGCAGTATGACTACTATATAGAACAAGCTGTTCCGAATGCAGAGAAAATTGTAAAAGCAGCCCAGCTAGGCTATAAAACAGGAGAAATATCTTATGTGGAATACCTCTTTGCCTTGCAGACTGCCACCAATATCCAGCTTAAATATTTAGAGTCCATCCAGCAGGTCAACCAATCTGTAGTTACCATTAATTCAATCATTAATAAATAACATGAAAGTAAAACACAATATCATATATCTTAGCGTCATTGCCCTATTAGTCATCAGCTGTGGAAAAAAAGAAGCTCCGGCAGAAAAATCTGAAGTTAAAACCGAACAGGCTGAAGAAAAGCATGAAGAAGGCTCTGAAACTATTGCTGCCCTTACAGAAGAGCAGATAAAATCAGTTGGAATAACCTTAGGAACCATAGAAATGAAAGAGCTGACCGCTACCATTAAAGCCAACGGCCTTCTAAGAGTTCCGAATAACAATAAAGCGACAGTAACCTCACTGTACGGTGGTGTCATTAAAACCCTGAACGTTCAGGTAGGAAGCATCGTTAAAAAAGGCCAGGTAATAGCAACCATCGCAAACCCGGAATTTATTCAGCTACAGGAAGATTATCTGACCACGAATAGTAGGATTACTTATGCAGAACAGGAATACAGACGTCAGAGAGAACTTTTTGATAACGATGCCGGAGCCAAAAAGAACCTGCAGAGTGCCGATGCTGAACTCAGAACACTCAGAACCCGTAAAGCTTCCCTTTTACGGCAGCTCCAGATGATGGGAATAAGCCCCGGAAAAGTAAACAATGGAAACATGAGATCAGGATTGGTAATCACCGCACCGATCAGTGGCACAGTCAGCAGTATCGCTGCCCAGATCGGAAGTTATGTGGATGTTTCGTCTCCGGTAGCTGAGATTATCGATAACAATTCAATTCATCTTGACCTGCAGGTTTTTGAAAGGGATCTTCCTAAAATGAGAATCGGGCAGATTGTTCATTTCAAACTGACCAATAATCCGGAAACTGAATACGATGCAAAAATCTACAGCGTAGGTTCCTCATTTGAAAACGAAAGCAAAACCGTTTCCATACATGCGGCTGTAACTGGAAATAAGATGGGACTTATTGACGGAATGAATATCACAGGAATCGTAAGCCTTGATAAAAATACAACCCCTGCAGTGCCGAATGAAGCTATCGTAGAAGCAGACGGGAAGTATTATATTTTTATACAAACAGATAAAATAGCAAAAGAACATGCAGAAGAGGGAGCTCATGATGATCACGGCCACGGCCATGATGAAGGAGAAGCAGCCCATGCCCATAAAAATGAATCAGAAGCCGGACAGCACGCAGAACAGAAGGCTAAAAATATGAATTTTGAAAAGGTAGAAGTGGTCAAAGGAACTTCAGATATGGGCTATACAGCAATTACTTCAGTCTCCAATATTCCTGCAGATGCAAAAGTAGTGGTGAAAGGAGCCTTTTTTATCAATGCAAAACTTTCTAATTCCGGAGATCACGGCCATTAGGAAATGATAACCTATTTTAAAATTATAGGTAAAAAAGTCCCGGTTTTTATGCTTAAATTAGAACTGATGAGGAAAAGAAGCAAAAAAAAACAGAATCATCAAGATTGTAAAAACACCATTCATTTATGCTTTTAAATAAAAAAATATCCGTCTGGTATTTCATCCGTGAAATAAGATCCCAGATTGTATTCATGGCCATATTTGCGGTGTCTATTGGATTACTGGATTTACTGCCATGGTTTCGGAAGATCTCACTTCCTCTGAATATTCCGGCATTGTTGGGTACAGCAGTATCCTTGTTGCTGGCCTTCCGGACTTCCCAGTCCTATGAAAGATGGTGGGAAGCAAGAACCGTATGGGGAGCCATCGTGAATGATTCCCGGACTTTTATCAGACTGGTGAAACAGTTCTATCCGGAAGGAGAAGAAAAGATTGTCAAAGAATTTGCAGAAAGACAGATCATCTGGACCTACGCACTGGGAGAGTCTTTAAGAAAACTCCCCTTTTCAGATAAAGTTGATAATTATCTGAATGAACACCGGATAAAAGCAATGAATATTCCCAATGCACTTTTAGATGCCCATTCAGAACAAATTAGAGAAACGGCTTCATCAAAAGGATTAACAGACTTTCAGCAGATGCAGGTGAACGATATGGTGACAAAGCTATGTGACAGTATGGGTAAATGCGAAAGACTAAAAAATACCGTTTTTCCAAGGGCATATAGCCTTTTGCTGCATACTCTGATCTATGTTTTCGCAGCAGTACTCCCGTTTGGGCTTGATGACTCACAGCTTGCCGTAGAAATTGTCATTACCTTTCTGATCCCTGTGGTATTTATTGCCATCGAAAAAACATCAATCATGATGCAGGACCCTTTCGAAAACAGACCTGTTGATACCCCGGTAACCTCTCTGGCACAGACTATAGAAACTAATATCAGGCAGATGATCGGAGAACAGAATGTGCCGGGCAAAAAAGAAAATCCTTTGTACTACGAAATGTAACTTGTAAAATCTCAAAGATCATGGAAGAAACAAAAATACAGACCGTTTCACCAGCCAGCAGCCACAAAAGAAACCTGCTGATTGTACTGTGCCTGAGCGGAACCTATATGATAGCTGAGGTCATTGGGGGATTTATTACCCAAAGTCTTGCACTCCTTGCAGATGCGGCACATATGCTGACGGATGTTGTAGGTTTATTTCTTGCATTCATCGCTATAAAAATTGGTGAACGGAAAGCAGATGCCGTTAAAACATTCGGCTATTACCGTACTGAGATATTGGCTGCGGTAATCAATGCTGTGGTGCTTTTGGGAATTTCTGTCTATGTGCTGTATGAAGCCTATCAGAGGTTTCAGAATCCGCCGGAAGTGCAGAGCGGCTCAATGCTGATCGTGGCCGGAATAGGATTGGTAGTCAATATTATCGGAATGATAATCCTAAGGAAAGATTCAGAGGGAAGCCTGAACATGAAAGGCGCCTACTTTGAAGTACTCTCAGATATGCTTACTTCCATTGGCGTAATGATTGCGGGAGCTATCATGCTGACAACAGGATGGTATTATGCCGATCCGCTGATCTCTGCAGCAATTGGACTTCTGATATTTCCAAGAACATGGCGTTTGCTGAAGGAAGCGGTTAACGTACTGCTGGAAGGAACACCGAAAGATGTAGATATTCATGAATTGCGAAAAACATTGGAAAATACGGAAGGCGTGGAAAATGTCCATGATCTTCATGTATGGTCACTTACTTCAGGAGTGAATGCGATGAGTGCCCATATTGTCAGGGATAAGGTAACCGGACATAATCCGTTACTGAAGAGATTAACAGAAGTGACAACAGAGAATTTTAAAATTAGCCATACCACTTTTCAGATCGAAGAAGAAGGCTATGAAGAACAGGAAATACATCTTTAAAATGATTAAGAAATGAGAAAAGATATAGAAACAAAACTTATAGATAAAAATACCAAGCCGACCAGCATGAGGATTCTGGTCTATGATTTTTTAAGCAGCCAGGAAATGGCACTTTCCCTTTCTGAAATTGAATCCCACTTTAAGAATGCTGACAGAACCACCATCTACAGAACCTTAAAAACCTTTGAAGAAAAAGGGATTGTTCACAGCATACAGGAAAATACAACTACAAAATACAAACTCTGTCACGATGAGTGTGATGAAAAAACACACAAAGACTGGCACTTGCATTTCTATTGTAAAATATGCAAACAAACCACATGCAGGGAAGATATTTCATTTCCGGAAAACATACAGACCAATTTCCGGATTGATGAAATAAGACTTTTTGCCAAAGGAATCTGCGAAAGCTGTCTTGAAAGTTTGCAATAGCATTGCATTGGGTTTACCTTTAATTTTACATCAAAATATCAGTTATGGAAGAATGTTGCAGTACAAAACTAAAAAAAGAACAACATAAGCACGATCACTCAGAAGGAGATGGGCATGATCACTCTCATGATACGGGAGATAAAACCGTTTTTCAGATGTTTCTTCCCGCGATAGTATCGTTCGTACTCTTGCTGATAGGAATAGCGCTGGATAATTATATCAAAACAGAATGGTTTACAGGCTGGATACGTTTGGTGTGGTACCTGGCAGCTTATGTGCCTGTTGGCTTTCCTGTCTTGAAAGAAGCCTGGAGAAGTATAGTTCAGGGTGATGTATTTTCTGAATTTTTCTTAATGGGAATCGCTACAGTAGGTGCTTTTGTGATCGGGGAATATCCCGAAGGGGTGGCTGTTATGCTTTTTTATTCCGTAGGAGAAGTTTTCCAGGGAATGGCCGTATCCAGGGCAAAAGGAAATATAAAAGCATTGCTGGATCAGCGTCCTGATGAGGTGACGATCATGGAAGATAATCAGCCGAAAACTATTAAAGCTAAAGAAACCAAAATAGGAGACGTTATTCAGTTGAAACCCGGAGAAAAACTGGCTTTAGACGGAGAACTTCTCTCAGATTCGGCATCGTTTAATACCGCAGCCCTGACAGGAGAAAGTAAACCGGATACCAAAAATAAGGGAGAATCCGTGCTGGCCGGAATGATCAATATGAACAGTATTGCTCTGGTAAAAGTAAATACCGCCTATGAAGATAGTAAACTGAGCAGGATTCTCGAGCTGGTGCAGAATGCTACAGCGCAAAAAGCACCAACTGAGCTGTTCATCAGAAAGTTTGCAAAAGTATATACTCCGATCGTTGTTTTTCTGGCCATAGGAATCTGTCTGCTGCCTTATTTCTTTGTGGATGATTATCAGTTCAGAGACTGGCTGTACAGAGCATTAATTTTCCTTGTAATCTCTTGCCCGTGTGCACTTGTGATCTCTATCCCTTTAGGATATTTCGGAGGAATCGGAGCCGCCAGCCGAAACGGAATTTTGTTTAAAGGAAGTAATTTCTTAGACAGTATTGCAGAAATTCAGAATGTGGTAATGGATAAAACCGGAACCATGACCGAAGGCGTATTTAAAGTGCAGGAAGTAAATATTACATCTGAATTCAATAAAGATCAGATCTTGAAAATGGTAAATGCCCTGGAAAGCAAAAGCACGCACCCTGTAGCTACAGCCATTCACAATTATGTTGGAGAAATTGATCACTCTCTTCCCATGAACAATGTTGAAGAAATAGCAGGACACGGTTTAAAGGCAACCATAGAAGGAAAAGAACTGCTGGTAGGAAATTTTAAGCTGATGGATAAATTCAATATCAGCTATGATGTAAACCATGCGAATATTGTTTACACCGTTATTGCCATAGCCTATGATAAAAAGTTTGCAGGATTTATCACCATTGCCGACAGTATAAAAAGTGATGCCAAAGAAACGGTGGATAACCTTCATAAAATGAACGTAAAAGCAACCATGCTGAGTGGCGATAAAAGTACAGTCGTAAAATATGTCGCTGATCAGTTGGGTATAGATAGTGCATTCGGAGATTTGCTGCCTGAAGATAAAGTCAATAAAGTAAAAGAGATCAAGGCTAAAAATCAAACGGTAGCCTTTGTAGGAGATGGTGTGAATGATGCACCTGTAGTGGCCCTAAGTGATGTAGGAATTGCAATGGGTGGACTGGGAAGCGATGCAACCATTGAAACCGCTGATGTTGTGATTCAAGATGATAAACCCAGCAAAATACCGATGGCAATTAATATCGGAAAGCAAACGAAAAAGATCGTATGGCAGAACATTATCCTGGCCTTTGCTGTAAAAGCTGTCGTTCTGGTTTTAGGAGCTGGAGGTCTGGCTACCATGTGGGAAGCTGTTTTTGCAGATGTAGGAGTAGCTCTGCTGGCCATCTTAAATGCGGTGAGAATTCAGAGGATGAAATTTGGATAACGCAGTTACAGCTTTAAAACAACTCAATATATGATTTCTGTTGATAAGATAGTCTCAAACCTTATAGGTTTTTGAAACCTATAAGGTTTAGAAAAAATATTCTTGCTGATTAAGTAGTTTTTTTGTTGACCTAACGCTAAAGAGCCGCAAAGGTTTTTAGAATTATAATCCTTCATTGTAAGAATTAGAATTGGCCGAAGGCCAATCCATCGCTTCATCGAATCAACGGAGTTGATTCTACACTTTGCTCCCTTAAAATCAATATTGCCTATACATGAACCTTTGCGTATAAAAACAAAAATTAAGCGCAATAATCTATCTGATTTTCTTTAAACCACAAAAAGCCCAAAAGTTTTAAAAATCGAAGATGTCTATTAATCTCAGAATAATAAATCTGCGTCATCTGACCAATCAGCGAGTATTAAAAATATCCATGCAATCTGGACAATCCATGGGAAATAAAACTTCTAAAAAATCTTGATACACATCTGATAATCCGGAGAATTTATTCAATAGAGGTAGACTTTTGTCCACCTAAATAATAAAAAATAATCCATTGGCTTTAGCCAAAACTTATACAGTTAATCCGCAAATCCATAATGGATAAAAAAATTGTGCATTCGCGGCAAAAAAATCTATACACCTTAACCATTTTAACCAAAATTAATCAATGACATTCATCAGGAATAAGGCATAAACTAATTTTGAATAGTATATTTGTACTACAGAACTGAATCGTTGAGGTTTTTTATTTCCATATTCATCATTTTTACCATTGCAGTGCGCCCTGTTCTGCCACTGGTCAATTATGCTGTAAACTACGACTATATTGTAAAGAACCTTTGCGAAAAGAAGAGCATTCCCCAGTCAACCTGTAAGGGAAAATGTTATGTTGAAAAAGAGCTGGCCAAAACAGAAAAGCAGTCTAATAATTCTCAAACTATAAAAATTGCAGGACTGGATGCTTTTATTTTCAATGATATTGTTTCTTTTAATCCCATACAGGGGTATTTAATTTCCTCCGGGAAAAGTATTTCAAACTCCAATAGTTTCCATACTTCAGAATATTTTTCAAAAATATTTCATCCTCCGCTGGTTTAGATTTTCTTTTAAACTAATTTTTTAGTTGATTTTAATTTACAGATCCTGAAATGCCTTGTGACAGCATTTGATGCCATTAAAGCAGGTTTGTATTAAAATCAAAAGACTTCATTCATCCTATCATTAATTTCAATTTAAGATTAAAATGAAATCAAAAATTATTTTGACGGCTTTGCTGTCAATATCCCTGTTTTCGTGTGCTCAGGAAACCCATAAAGTAAAACATAAAAAATCGATGAGTACTTCCGGAGAAAACCTGAAAAATGTAAAAGTAGTCAATGCTGAAGACCCTGTCTGCCATATGAAAACAGCCGAATTTTTAAAAGATACAACAGTCTATAAAAATAAAACGTACGGTTTTTGCAATACCTACTGTAAAGACGAGTTTAAGAAAAATCCTCAGAAATATGTCCAGGAATAAAAAGACGGAAACCAAAGCTAAAACAAAAGTGATTATTCCTATCGCTGTAATGGCTTTACTTTTTATAGGAATAGGTGTCGGAATGGGATATTTTAAAAAGAATCTTTATACCGTAATGAAGGTTCCGGATTTTGAACTGACGGATCAAAATAATAAAAAGATCACCAATAAAGATATGCTTGGAAAAGTGTATCTGGTAGAGTTTTTCTTCAGCAAATGTCCTACAATTTGTCCGGTAATGAACCGGAATATGAGAGCTATTGAAGACGAGATCAACAGTCCGGACTTTGGGATCATATCCATAAGCATTGATCCGGAAAACGATACGCCTGAAGCGTTAAAAAAACATGCTAAAAGTGTAGGCGCAAAATCTCCCGACTGGCATTTTCTAACCGGAGACCGGGATTATATCGGGAAGCTGGCAGATCAGTTCAATATTTATGTAGGTGATAAAGAAGATGAGAGCGAAAGCCTGAATCACAGTGGAATGATTGCCCTTGTAGATCAGGAAGGAAACATCAGATGCAGGTACAATAAAGACAATATGCCGATCCTGTATTATTCAGGACTGAATTACGAAGATCCGGAAGGGAAAACTCCAAAGCTTAACGGAAAATACCACCCAGACCGCGAAATATTAATTGAGGATATTAAAAAACTGCTGAAGTAGTAAGACAGGAGGAAACGATAGGGAATTTTTGATAGGATTAATGATTTCTGATTAAGAAGACTAATTAAAACTTCCTTCTTCCAGCCTCCATCTTCCTTTCTCAAATAAAAAATAATTTGTTCAACCATAAAAACAAAACGTTATGAAGATTTTGAAAATAGCGGCTTTAAGCGCAGTATTGGCTGCTCAGTTCGCTTTTGCCCAGTTTAAGCAGACCCCTTTGCCATATGCATACAACGCGCTGGAGGGAAATATTGATGCACAGACGATGGAGATCCATTATTCAAAACACGCAGCAGCTTATGTTGCTAACCTGAATAAAGCCATTGCAGGAACTCCACAGGAAAAACAGACTTTGTTTCAGATCATGTCGGGAGTTTCCAAACTTCCGCCTGCTGTAAGAAATAATGCCGGAGGACACTACAACCACGAACTTTTCTGGACGGTTCTTACCCCTGAAAAAAATACGCAGCCTTCAGCTAAATTATTGAAAGCGATCAATGAAACCTTTGGAAGCCTGGACGCTTTTAAAGAAAAAATGAGCAAGGCAGGAGCTGACCGTTTTGGTTCGGGATGGGCATGGCTTTCCGTTGATAAAAGCGGGAAACTATTCGTTTCTTCAACCCCTAACCAGGATAATCCCTTGATGGATGTTGTTGAGGAAAAAGGAACCCCAATCCTGGGAATTGATGTCTGGGAACACGCTTATTACCTGAAGTATCAGAACAAAAGAGCGGATTATCTTACTGCAATCTGGAACGTGCTGAACTGGAAAGAAGTGAGCAGAAGATATGATGAAGCCGTAAGCAAAAAATAATCAATGAATTTAATTTGCAGCATATTCCTTACCCTTTACATGGTGTTCAGACCCCTGATCCCATTGGCGGAGTATGCTGTAAATTATGATTATATCTCAAAAGTGTTGTGTATCAATAAAAGCAGGCCGGAAGTTCACTGTAACGGAAAATGTTACCTCACTAAAGAGCTTGCCAAAACAAACGATACCGATTCTTCTCCTTTAAATAAAACCAAAACTTCAGGGCAGAAAATTCTCGATACTTATATTCCTTCCGGTATTACGGAAGTTATCACCACTGAAAAAATACCTTTTTTCAACTTTAGCTTCATCTACGAAGAAGCCTATTCATTTCTGTTTCTGAAACACATTTTCAGACCACCGGTTTTTTAAGTTTTTATTTATTTTTATTCGAAAGACTAACAGCAAAAATCACAGAAGTTTTTATTTCAAAAGTTTAATTGCTCTTATTTCATCACTTAAAATAGCATAAGTGTTAAAATATCTTTTGTCTTTTGTCAATCAAAAAAACTGAATGTTTTCGCACATTCAGCACTACTTTTATTTCAAAAATTCAACTTAAAAAATCAAAATGAAAATCTATAAATTTTTATCATTATTCTTTGTAGCCTTTACGCTGGCTGCTTTTACATCGTGTCAAAATCGGGATGACGAGGATCCTCAGGATTCTTTAGCAGGAAATATTCAGGTAAAATTTGAAAACGGGTTTAATAATCTGGGAAATATTGTGCTGGATCAAACGGTACAGACTTCTGCAGCAGGGCAGAAACATAAATTTTCAACATTGAAATATATCATCAGTAATATCAGTCTGATCGATGAAAATGGAAATGAATTCAAATACAACGAAAATAATCCGGACAAAGGGGCTTTCATTATCGATCAGGCAGATGCCAAAGCAGGAGTGATCTATCTGGATCTGAACGGTATTCCTAAAAATAATTATAAGAAAATAAAATTCGGACTTGGGCTCAGTCAGAAAGCTTATCTGCTGGGGCAGGACGGGCAGGCAGAATTCTGGAATAGGGCTAAACAGAAAGGAATGTCGTGGTCCTGGGCTGCCGGGTATGTGTTCGTAAAGCTGGAAGGGAAATATGGAAATGCATCGGCAGATAAAGAATTTATGAACCACACCGGAAATATGGGAAATGTAGCGGCTAACAATACGCCTGATCTTTACCGGGAAATTACGTTGAACCTTCCCGTTACGGCCAGGGTGACCAACCAGATCAAGCCATCTATCCACGTTCTGGCTGATCTTAACCAGTTTCTGAGCGGAACCAAAAACCTGACATTGACTACAGACAATGATATGGCGATGGGTTCAAACCAACATTTGGTAGACGTAACGGATAATCTCACGAAAATATTTAAAGTAGACCATGTTCACAATGATTAATATGCTACCAAGAATAGTGTTGCTCCTAGCTGCTCTGATGAGTTTTACAGCCTGTTCAGAGGAGGTGATACAGCCATTGGACAAAGACGAAGTTTATCCGTTGCAGTTTCCTTCTTATTTTCCTGATATGACTTTTGATAAGACTTCCAATCCGGTTACTAAAAATGGTGTTGAGCTAGGCCGGAAATTATTTTATGAAGGCAAACTTTCCCGGAATAATACCATTTCATGTGGGTTCTGCCATATTCAGGAAAATGCTTTTACCCACCACGGACATAATGTAAGCCATGGCGTAGACGACAGAATAGGAATCCGGAATGCACCACCCATCCAGAATATGATATTCCTGAAAAGGTATATGTGGGATGGAGTGATCCATAATCTGAATGAACAGCCCATTATTCCGATTACAGATGTGAATGAAATGGACAGCTCGATGCCGGAAGCCATTACAAAACTGAAAGAAGATCCGAAATATAAAAAACTTTTTGCTGCTGCCTACGGAGATGAAAATATTACAGGAGAACGGGTACTGAAAGCATTATCTCAGTTTATGGCAAGCCTGATCTCAGCAGAATCAAAATATGACAGTTTCAGACAGGGAAAAGTAAAGTTGACTACAGAAGAATCCCAGGGAATGACTCTCTTCCAGCAGAAATGTGCTTCCTGCCACAGCGGAGAACTATTTACAGATGAAAGTTTCAGAAATACGGGTATGTATTATAATTCGCAGTTTAAAGATCCTGGGCGTTACCGGGTAACCCTCGACCAGAACGACTGGATGAAATTCCGAGTGCCAAGTCTTAGAAATGTAGAATATACAGCACCTTATATGCATGACGGAAGGTTCTATACACTGGAAGCCGTTCTTAATTTTTATTCGGACGGAGTAGAAGACAATCCTAATCTGGATCCGGAGCTAAAACAGAACGGTCATATTGGAATAGCTATGAATAGTCAGGAAAAGCAGTTTATTGTTGCTTTTCTGAAAACGCTTTCCGATAAAAACTTTATTTCTAACCCCAAATTTTCTGAATAATGAACACGAAAACAATAATGGTAATGACAGGAATGGTTGTATCTGTTGGATTTCAGGCTAAAACTGTTAACGATAGCATGGAGGTTTCCAATAATGCTAATAGAATAATACTGCTTGATGACTGCGATGCCTGCGGTTGTGCGGCCGGAAATGGCTCTTCAGGTTTTGAATCGTTGCTGAATCCTCAGTTTATCGGGATTAAATATTTTGCCCAGCATTATAAGGCAAAAGAAAATTTGTTTGTGAAAGATCTTACACAGGATCAGTATTTCAATACGCTTCAGCTTTGGGGAAAAATTCCTCTGACAAAAAAACTGAGTGTTTATGCCAGTCTGCCATTCCATTTTCACGGAAAGAAAACAATGCAGGGAGACATCCGTATCAATGGAATAGGAGATCTGAACCTGATGGGAATTTATCAGATCGTTAATTCAAAGGAGAATGTCCATCAGCTTAATGGAGGTCTGGGAATAAAAGTTCCTTTAGGTAAATTTGACGAAAAAGGGATGTCCGGAGTTAATCCGAGTTTTCAGCTGGGAACAGGGAGCTGGGATTATCAGGCTGCATTGAATTATAAATTCCAGAGAAATAAGCTGGCAGTTCTGATTAATACGGATTATACCATCAAAACGGAAAATAAAAAGCATTATCAGTTCGGAAACCAATGGAATTATGCCGCAACAGGATTTTATCAGGTTGCAGGGAACGAGAAAACCATCTTATCTGCCAAGGCTGGATTTCAGGGTGAAGTATATGATACCAACCGACAGTACGGAGAAGCATTACCCCGCACGTCAGGAAGCGCTTTGTATGGGAAGCTGGGCTTTGAAGCATCCTATAAAAAGTTTAGTCTCGGGAGCGAGATTATGCTGCCTGCTTACACCAACCTGGCAGGAGGAGATATTGAGGCAAAATCCCGTTTCAGTATTTTTCTGAATATCGGGATTTGATGAACAGTTGATCGCTTGGGAAGAGGTGTTTTTAAGTGAAACCCTACAGATATTTTTTTATCTGTAGGGTTTATCTTTTGCTGGCAACAGGTTATTGTTAAATGTTTTTATCCCATTGAAAATCATTTTGTTATTTCATGTTTTGAATGTGTTAATAATTGTTTATCTTTGCCGGAATCTGGTGAGCCGTAAAAAGCGCTTAAAAGGGAATCCGGTGAAAATCCGGGACAGACCCGCTGCTGTAAGCTCCACACTAAAGTTTTTGAATAATATATCCACTGTTTTTTAATGGGAAGGATTTCAGAAACGGAGTAAGTCAGAAGACCTGCCAGATGATGAACGTTTGACGCTTTCGTGGAATAAAGCTTAGGACTACAATGATTCTGTGCAGTGAATGCTGTGCTTTGTCGTTGCTTTCTTATATCCATTAGCGTCATCATTATTCTAAATGAGCTAATGGTGACAAAACTTATTGCTTCTCTGATTCAAAAGGGAGCTATCACAATTTTTGTGGCAGCCTCTCATCTTGTATTCTCACAGTCTAAGGACAGCATCCGGGAGAAAACGATTCTTCCTATTCAGATTTATAAAAAAGATTTTAAAGAAATTCTTCCGGCACAGATTCTTTCGGGGGAACAACTGGAAAGACTTAACAGTCAGTCGGTGGCAGATGCCCTTCGGTATTTTTCCGGTGTTCAGATCAAAGATTACGGTGGAATGGGAGGTCTGAAAACGGTGAATATCCGGAGTATGGGAAGCCAGCATGTCGGCGTTTTTTATGATGGAATTCAACTCGGAAACGCACAGAACGGAGTGGTGGACCTCGGAAAATTTTCCCTTGATGATATAGAGTCAATTTCTTTATATAACGGCCAGAAAAGTGAAATTTTTCAGCCGGCAAAGGATTTCGGATCTTCGGGATCTATTTATCTACAACCTAAAACACCTGTATTTAAAGGAAATCAAAAAACGAACGTAACGGTTAGATTGAAATTAGGGTCTATCAGTCTCTTTAATCCTTCATTCCGTTTAGAACAGAAGATTTCAGATCGGGTTTCCGCAAGTTTCAGTTCAGAATTTGTTCAGAGCAAAGGATTGTACAAGTATAAATACGAAAAGAAAAATGCTGATGGTTCTGTTGCCAATGATACCATTGCCAGAAGATATGATTCTTACATCCGGGCCAAACGTTTTGAAACCGGTTTTAACGGAACCCTTAATGACGGAAGCTGGAGTGTACGGGGTTACGGATATATTTCAGACCGTGGAATTCCTACAGCTATTGTGAATAATGATTTCGGTCCCAAAGGGCAGCAGATGCTGGATGAAAACTATTTTATTCAGGCCAATTTCAGAAAAAAACTGTTCCCAAAATTTGAGACTCAGGTGAAAGCCAAATTTGCTTACGATTATTCCAGATTTCTGGATACAGTTAATGTATCAACAACAGCACTTCGTATCGATAATACCTATACTCAGAGGGAATTCTATCTTTCTTCATCTAATATCTATTCCATTACTAAAGACTGGGATGTAAGCGCAGGTTTTGATTTTCAGTACAATAATCTGGATGCCAGTCTCAGGGATTTTTCATTTCCTACCCGATATACTTCATTACTGGCCTTTGCTACAACCTATCAGTGGAGAAGGTTTAAATTTCTGGGAAGTGTACTCGGAACCTTTGTACATGAAAATGTAGAAAAAAATGCAAAATCTCCCGATAAAACGGAATGGACCCCTTCTGCATTTCTGAGCTATCAGCCCTTTGATTCAAAAGACTTTACCGTAAGGGCATTTTATAAAAGGATTTTCAGGATGCCTACTTTCAATGATCTGTATTACACCATGATCGGAAATGTCATGCTTAAACCTGAATTTACCAGACAGTATGATGTTGGTTTTACTTATCAGAAACTGTATGACCATGAGTTTTTTAAAGGAATTTATGTGAAGGCAGACGGATATTATAATGAAGTGGAAAATAAGATCATCGCAGTTCCTACTACCAATCTGTTCAGGTGGATGATGACGAATCTCGGAGAAGTAAGAATCCTGGGGGCGGATGTCAATGTTCAGGCTGAATTCGATATCAATAAAGTGAAACTGAAACCTCTGCTAAGCTATACTTATCAAAGAGCCGGGGATTATACCGATAAAAAAGAAGACTATTACGGAGATCAGATTTCTTACGTACCATGGCATGCCCTGACTTTTTCCATGATGGCAGATTATAAAGACTGGAGTTTCAATTACAGTTTTATGTATACCGGAGAACGTTACGATGCTCAGCTGAATAACATCCGGGCCAATTATCTTCAGCCGTGGTATACCCATGATCTTTCTGTTCAGAAAAAATTCAACTGGCATTTCCATCAGATCAAAGCCGGTTTCGAAGTCAACAACGTCCTCAATCAATATTATGACGTGGTAAGGAATTATCCTATGCCCGGAAGAAATTTTAAACTCATTGTAAGTTTTACATTATGAAAAAACTAAACTTTTGCCTTCTGGCTTTTTCCATGCTCTGTTTGTTCTCATGCCGGACGGATGATTATGTTATCCCCTCGGAAAAAGAAGAGGTAGGTGCCGGAGAAGATACACCCATCAAAGGTTTTTATCTTCTGAACGAAGGAAACATGGGGAGTAACAAGTGTACCCTTGATTATTATGATTATGCCAGTGGAACGTATCAACGGAATATCTATGGAGAGATCAACCCGAATGTGGTTAAAGAGCTTGGTGATGTAGGAAATGATATTATGATCTACGGAAGTAAAATGTATGTAGTGGTGAATGTTTCCAACAAAATTGAAGTGCTGGATGCCAAGACGGCTAAACGTATCAAAACGATACAGCTGCAGAACTGCCGGTATATGAAATTCAAAGGAGGAAAAGTGTATGCCAGCAGTTATGCCGGTCCTGTTGAATTAAACCCGAATTCGCCACCAGGGAAAGTGGTGGAAATTGATACGGCTTCCCTGGCCATTGAAAGGCAGGTAGTGGTAGGTTATCAGCCTGAAGAAATGGAAATCATTGGAGATAAACTTTATGTAGCCAATTCCGGGGGCTATATGTTCCCGAATTATGACAAAACAGTTTCTGTGATTGATCTTAACAGTTTTACAGAGACCAAAAAAATTGATGTAGCCATTAACCTTCACCGCATTAGAAAAGATAATTACGGAGATCTTTATGTGAGTTCCAGAGGTGATTATTACAACATACCATCCAGCCTGTTTCTCGTGGATGCTGCTACCGGAGCGGTTAAAAAAGACTTTCATGTTGCCGTAAGCGGAATGACGATTGTGAATGACAAACTGTATTACTATGGCAATGAATTCAATTACAATACCCATAGTTATGTTAAAACTTTTGGGATCATTGATGTAAAAACAGAGCAGGTAATCGCAACTAAAATCATAGACCAGCAGTACGCCGACGAGATCAAAGCACCTTATGGTATTGCGGTTAATCCTTATACTGAAGACATCTACCTTACCGATGCCCGGAATTATGTAACCACGGGATATGTATACTGTTTTGATAAAAGCGGAAAATTCAAATGGAAAACCGAAGGCGGAAATATTCCTGCCCATTTTGCTTTTTTATACAAATAATTAAATGAAAAAATGGAAAGAAAAACTATAAATATCATAAAAACAGTACTTTTCTCTTCTGTTCTGTTAGGAGCAGCAGCCTGTAAAAGTGACACTGAAGAAATCGTGGAAGAAGTAACTTTTCCTTCAGAAGTATTGAAAGAATCTTATACGATTGACAGGCTTAAGTTGTTAAACATCGATCCGAAGATCGAAGGAAAGCTGACTTGGAGCATCAACGATTCTATTATTTCTGAAAACCTTCAGCTGGATTTTGTAAGTGCTGTTACCAAAACATACCCATTGACTTTGAAGGTTGAGGCAAAAGGAGCTGTGAAAATTTACAAATCATCCATCATTGTGAACCAGGAAGCAGTGCCTTACAGTAAATATATCAGCAATGTTTTTGATTATCGTCCGGCAGTAGGGCAGTTCATCAATGAAATGCCTGAATATCTGAACGGAAATACAGAAGCTGATATGATCAGAAAGGCAAAAGAATCTCTTATCGGCGGAAGCTCTACGATGATTACCCTTGGCGGATACGGAGGGTATGTTGCTTTCGGCTTCGATCATACCATTGCTAATCTGGAAGGAAGAGATTTTAAAATTCTTGGAAATGCCTTCTGGGGAAATAGTGCCAATGCTACCAGATCCGGATCATGTGAACCGGGAATCATCATGGTGGCTTATGATAAAAACAAAAACGGAAAACCGGATGAAGACGAATGGTACGAAATCGCCGGCAGTGAATATTTTAAGAATACCACTCTTAAAAATTACAGTATAACCTATTTCAAACCCAATGAAAATAAACCTCCCGTTCCCGGAAGTGAGTTTTGGCAGACTGATGTGGAGTACATCAAATGGCAGGATAATAATGGGACTTCTGGATTTAAAACTAAAAATACCTTCCATGCACAAAGCTATTATCCTTTATGGCTTTCCCAGGCTTCTTACAGCTTTACAGGAACCAGACTGAAGGATAATTTTTACGACCAGAGCGGAACGGGGGCTTATTGGGTAGGAACCTCCTATGATTATGGATATGCAGATAACGCACCGAATAATGATGAGGCTTCCAATATTGATATTTCATGGGCAGTAGACAGAAACGGAAATTACGTTAAGCTTCCCGGAATCGATTTTATTAAAGTATATACCGGGGTGAATCAGGAAGCCGGATGGCTGGGCGAAGTTTCTACAGAAGTAGCGGGTGCTTATGACCTGCATCTTAATTAACAGATCGAAATATAAATAAATTTAAATACTTATTAAAATGAAAAAGTTTTACCTTTTTACAATGCTGTTCCTGTTCGCATTTTTGGCGAATGCACAGGTTACCGTGCAGGGCGTTCCCCGGAATGATATCCAGAGAAATGAACAGCTTAATACCACATTAACTCCCAATATTAACTTTTCGGATATCCAGTATTGGGTGGGAACAGGTTCTAATGAAGCTGCTTTTGTTGTACAGTGGAATGACAGCAAAAACCCGGACGCTATGGTTTGGGGATTCAGATGGAACGGAAATGCTACAGGTGAAGATATGCTGAAGACCATTGCACAGGCTGATCACCGTTTTTTTTCACTTCTTTATCAGGGAACCCAGTTTGGAACGGCAATAGGAGGTTTAGGTTTTGATCTGAACGGGCAGAATACTAATGCGCTTTATAAAAACGGAAATACAACCTATCCGCTTTATCCGGCCAGTGGAATCATCAACACAACAGCATATGATTTTGACAGTTATGCGGCTGCAGATGCCAATGATCACTGGCAGTCCGGATGGACCACCAATGGATACTGGTCGTACTGGGTGAAAGATCCTACAGATAGTGACTTTGGGTATTCAGGGTTAGGCGCTTCTTCCCGTAACTTACAGAATGGTTCATGGGATGTATGGAATTTTAATGTTGCTTTTAGTGAAGCTCCTATTTCATCTACCATGACACCCGTTTCCCCTTATGTATCTTCAACAGATTTTACTAACGGATTCTTTATGGTGAATGAAGACTGGTTCGGACATACCAATGGCTCTGTGAATTTTGTACATAACAACGGCCAGATCAGCTACCGTGTTTACAGTAATGCCAATAATAATCAGGCTTTTGGAGCCACTACCCAGTACGGAACAATTTACGGAGATAAATTTTATTTTATCTCAAAACAGGCAGCAGACGGCAATGATACTCAATATACCCCTGGCGGAAGATTGGTAGTTGCCAATGCACAGACCATGCAGAAAATTGCAGGATTCAATGATATAGGTGGAGGAGACGGAAGATCTTTCTTAGGTGTGAATGAGCACAAAGGGTATATCGGAGCTTCTAACGGAATTTATACATTTAATATTGACAATCTTCAGGTAGGAAGTTTAATCACCGGAACCGGAGGCGGAAGTCAGTATGCAGGGCAGATCGGAAATATGATTCGTACCTCAAAATATGTTTTTGCAGTAAAACAGTCTGCAGGAATTCTGGTAATTGACCCTAATACGGATACGGTAGTTTCTACCATTTCAGGAGCCTATCACTCAGTTGTTCAGGCGAAAGATGGAAGTGTATGGGCGATTCAGGATCAAAAGCTGGTGAATATTGACCAGAGTACTTTTGCAGTAACAGTATATAATATTCCTGTGACAAAATACCTAGGATCATGGGGAGCCTGGAATGCCGGAAGCTTTACAGCAAGTACAAAGCAGAATGTATTGTATTGGATTAATTCGGTTAATAGCTTTGTTTCCGGAACGCAGATCGTAAAGTTTGATGTAACGACTAAAACGTTCAATGAAAATTTTGCCGCTATTCCAGGACAAACGGGACAATTCAAACAGATTCCTTATGGTGCCGGACTGCGAGTGAGCCCGGTAACCGATGAATTAATTCTTAATACGACCGAAAGTGGCTTTGGTGCTCATTATCAGAAAAACTGGATCCATACTTTCGATGCCAGCGGAAATCTGATCAATACAAAGACTCTTAATGATTATTACTGGTTCCCTGCAGTGGCAGTGTTCCCAGATAACAGTGCTCCGGTAATAAGTTCTACCTTCCCTTCCCAGGCTTCAGTAGGAAATGTAACAACTATTGATCTGAAAACAGCCGTTGCCGATGAGGATAATATAAGCGCTTCAGTGGTGAAGACATTGAAATCAAACTCTAATCCAGCTGTGGTTTCCGCAGTGATCAATGGAAATGATGAACTTGTTCTTACTCCTGTTACAAGTGGAACTTCAAATATCGTAATCAGCTTCAATTCTAACGGAAAAGTAGTTGAAAAAACACTCACCGTAACCAGCACAACATCCAGTCTGGCTACTGCAGAAGTGAAGAAACTGGAGTTCAGTATTTATCCAAACCCTGTTTCCGATATGCTGAACATCAAAACTCCGGATAAAGTTCTGAATGTTTCAGTTTATGATATTTCCGGAAAACAGGTAAATGCTCCATTCCAAAACGGACAGGTGAATGTAAGCACGCTTCCGAACGGAATGTATATTCTGAAAGCAGTTACAGATAAAGCAGTTTATCAGCAGAAACTGATCAAAAAATAAACCATATTCACTTTTATTTCAATAAGAATCGGCGGCCCAACGGGCCGCCGATTCTGTTTTATCATAACAATATTCCTTAGAATTATGGGGTAATTCTGATCTTTTTAGAATAAGTCTTTTTGTCTTTTGTCTCAATATTCATAATGTAAATCCCTTCAGGTTGTCTTGCTTCAAAAGTATTGGATTTTATGGTAGAGTTAAATACCTCTTTTCCTGAAGTATTGGTCAGAGTAACCTTTGATCCTTCAAAAGAAGCATCACCGGCAAGTGTGATCTGTCCGTTTTGACTGTGAGCCATAAAATTGATAAACGGATCTTTATACTGATAAGCATAGTAAACTCTAAGGGCGCCATTCACACTAAGAAGACCGCCGTTAAGGTTAATTTTAATACGATCGAAAGGTATATTCATCGTCAATTCAATTTCTGCCTTGCTTGGGTCTGTACCTCCTAGTTTAATAGCATTGTTGTTAAGATTCTGGTAGTCATTATTAGATACATTGCCGTTGAATGTCTCAATAGAAATTCCGCTGATCAGCTGTGCCGCCAGCATGGTCTGATCTGATCCGATTCCAATGACAAGTTTGTTGGTGTTAGCAGCAATGTTGGTAGATGGGAAAATCAAGACCTGTTCAGTTCTTGCTAACAATCCTACAGAAACCTGAATAGTAGAATAATCATCTTCATTACTTCCTACTGCATTTTGAGGATTGAGTACGCCGCAACCTAAACAGATCCCAACAACCTGATTGGTTTGACTGCTAGCATAGATTTTAGTGATTTGAGCAAAAGATGTGCTCATCAGGAACAGAGTAGAAGCCAATACTACTGCTTTCTTCATAAACAGGCTTACAAATAAATTTGCTTTCATATGTTAAAATTTAGTTTTCTGGTATTCAATTGATGCAAATGTAATCATAAAATAATTATGTTAAGTAAATTATTTCATAATTGTGTGATTACTTAATGTTAGCATAATATAATTGTTTAATTTTATTTTTATTTAAGTAATTGAAAATGAATTATTTTAGTGTTGTTTTTAATTTGTAGATCATAAAAAAATCCGATAGTTTTTTACAACTACCGGATTTAATTGATTTGTTTAGTTCGTGATTTTTTGAGTGGTTTTTTATGAATTTTATACTGAAAGGGGATTAATTTATGGTTTGCCACTTGCTGTTTTGCTCTTCGGTGTTTTTAATACGCAGCGGTTTAAAGGTTTTGAAATCAGAGGTTTCATATTCCAGCTCATAAAGATCGTTGCCGTTTACAGATCCTTTTTTTATAGCTACAAGATTTACGGTCAGTAAATATTTTCCATTTTTTTGTTTTTTGATAAATTCCGGATCATAAGTCCTTCCACTCACAGCATTAAATTCAAATGTATGATTGGTTGGTGCATATTTTTCAAGATTAGCTAAAAAATCATTTGATTCTGGAATGGTGAGTATTTCTATTAGCTTAGTTTTTTCTATCCTGAAATGTTGGGAAGTAGAAAAGCTTCCCCGGTCATTCCGCCAACTGATGATTTCGCCCGGAATGCACTCTGTCATGATGATGGCTTCATTAGGCTCTGCTCCCGCTAGTTTTGAAAACTCTTCAAGCGCAGGTTTCGGATATTTCTTATACCTGAAGTTTTTTTGAATTTCTGAAACCTTGGGATGAGCTGTAGTTTCAAAGCTTTGTGCGAAAAAAGTAATGCTTACAAACAGGGACGCGCCAATAAGTATTTTTTTCATGAATTAGTTTTTTGAAAAGTGGGTGTCGTTTTAATCAAATTTAAATATTGTAAATTAAGTTTACAAATTAAATAGTGATAACTTTAGGGTAAAATAAACGATACGAATGTATAGAAGCAAAAAAAAGACTTTATATAAAGCCCTTTTTTACCCTTGGGTTCTAAACTCGAACTATTATTTAATTTAAATATTGCAGAACATTTTTCTTTTCTAAAGTTATTTTTTTGTGTTCTGCATTTTCTATTGTGATAGTCTGGCTAGTGTCAAGCGTCTTTTTTACCTCACAGAATATCTCGGGAGTTATTTTTGAAATATCAATGCCATTTACTTTAATAATTTTGTCTGATAAATTTAGTTCCGCTAATTGAGATATTTGAAGCTTATTGACAATGATTAAATCATCTTTCATAGGAGCCAATGCAATCCCAAAAGTCTTATATTCCGGTTTGTTTCCGTTTGGAATTAACGTCATTTTTTTATTGATAAAATCAAGGGTTATCAAATAATTCTGCATAAATCGAGTGCCTATAAGATTTCTTGCACTGGTACTGCTGTCTATTATTTGATTGCCAAATGAGGTATTATTCATTTCAACTTCCATTAGATCCACTTGTCGCTCACCTTTACTTACACTGTTAATAGATTGTGCCAAAAATCCTTCAAAAATTAAAAAGTTATCATCTTTTACTAAATTGTATGTCTGCTGGTTTAGCGTAAGTCCCATGCCGGAGCCGGAATCAAATACATATTCTATGTTCTGGTTTCTTATTGTAAGATTAACTTTCGGAACCTCTGTAAAACTTTCCGTAATAAATGGAAATGCTGTTGTGTTTGAATAAATGCTGTTATCCGCTTTATCAAAAGTTACAATTTTCTTATTTTTAAAATCAAGCTGCCATATCTTATCTTTCATCAGATTAGCCCCGAAAATTCCGCTTATTTTCATGCAGGCACGAGAGCTTATCCAACCTATATCAGCAAATGAAAAGTTTGCCTCTTTGATATTTAAATTAGAGACCTGTATATTTTTTATTGAAAAGACATCCATCTTTGATTTTACATTGTTTCCGTCTATCCCTTCAAAAATAATTTTGGTTTTCTTTGAAGCAATCTTGTCTCTAAGCTCTGACGATATAATCGTGAAAGCACCTGTGTCAAAAACAAAATTATGAAGCTCGTTTTCAATGGTTACTTTAATAACCATTTTGCCTTCTATCATTTCAAAAGGTATTGTTGCTGCTTTTAAAAAGAAAGGTAAAAGGAAAGTGATGATAAAAAGATATTTTTTCATTTTTAGGTTATTACATATAACAAATATAATACATTAAAAAAAGACTGCCTAAAGGCAGTCTCTGAATGGGTTTAAATAATTGTTACCACTCCCAGGTGTAAGATATATTACCACCTACAGTAGTAGCACCTGTTTGAGGATTTGTCGTCGTGGTGATACCGACTGAAAGTTTCTTTTTCTTCTTACCTCTGGCAGCAAATGCTGAAGGAGGCGTGGTGTCCTGCATTTCAATGGGAACTTGTCCTAAAAGTCCAATTGCTAAACTAAACCCAGTGATTCTTAAATCTGCAATTTCAAGAGAAGACAGGTATTCGTTTTGTTCGTCGGTTAGTTCGAAGTTTTCTCGGATGAACAAAGCTGGGTCTTTCGCTACATTATCAGAAATCATAAGTCTTTCCTCAAAAGGTAATTCGTTAATTTCTGCTTGTTTTGCTTGTACTCCTTCCGGAGTGAATGGCATTCTTTCCATAATAAATAATAGTGTTAGGTTAATTGGTTAAAAAAGTAAATAACAGTGAGCGCTATCCTGTTGTTTTCTAAAGCAAAGATATTGCTGCGCAGCGACAGAACTCGTCGTATTAAAATTGATTACAAGAAAAAATAAAAAATTATTGAAAGATTTGCTGTAAGGTGAATATGATTGCGTATTGCAATAATTTGAATTGACACATTAAAATATATTAATGTAAAAATGTCCTAAAACCTATCCGCTGTACACCTCTTGATGCCAAATGAAACCTCTGATTTCCACATCAAAAGTATTTTGTATTCTGAAAAAGACTGCCTAAAGGCAGTCTCTGAATGGGTTTAAATAATTGTTACCACTCCCAGGTATAAGATATATTACCACCTACAGTAGTAGCACCTGTTTGAGGATTTGTCGTCGTGGTGATACCGACTGAAAGTTTCTTTTTCTTCTTACCTCTGGCAGCAAATGCTGAAGGAGGCGTGGTGTCCTGCATTTCAATGGGAACTTGTCCTAAAAGTCCAATTGCTAAACTAAACCCAGTGATTCTTAAATCTGCAATTTCAAGAGAAGACAGGTATTCGTTTTGTTCGTCGGTTAGTTCGAAGTTTTCTCGGATGAATAAAGCTGGGTCTTTCGCTACATTATCAGAAATCATAAGTCTTTCCTCAAAAGCTAATTCGTTAATTTCTGCTTGTTTTGCTTGTACTCCTTCCGGAGTGAATGGCATTCTTTCCATAATAAATAATAGTGTTAGGTTAATTGGTTAAAAAAGTAAATAACAGTGAGCGCTATCCTGTTGTTTTCTAAAGCAAAGATATTGCTGCGCAGCGACAGAACTCGTCGTATTAAAATTGATTACAAAAAACTTTTAAAAAATTTTTGAAAGAATTGCATCAGATAAATCAAATAAAAAAATTATTATCATAGTAATTCTTTTACTTAAATATCAGTTCAAATAAATGGGTAAAAGAAGAAGTATTCTCAACCGACAGAAATGCCTAGGTAATTGATGTTTACGATAATAAAAGAGTATAACTTTCCTTATATTAAGTATTCTTGGAACGCGAAGAGTTCTAATATCAGATAGGGATTCTGTTTCAAAAAGGAAAGGTGATTCCTATTGAAAAAACCAGAATCAATGGTATTTTTAAATAAAAAAACAGCTTCTGATGTCAGAAACTGTTTTTTATTAATTTGTAGCCCGTAGGGGAATCGAACCCCTCTTACCAGAATGAAAATCTGAGGTCCTAACCGATAGACGAACGGGCCCTCTATCTTCCACTACCGAAGTAATGTGTTAGTTTTTGTTTTTATAAGTATCAACTCTTAATATATGTAGCCCGTAGGGGAATCGAACCCCTCTTACCAGAATGAAAATCTGAGGTCCTAACCGATAGACGAACGGGCCTACTATAGTATTACGCTAATTTATTAACGTGTTTTGTCAATTTGCTTTTCAAGTTAGCCGCTTTGTTCTTGTGGATAATGTTTTTCTTAGCTAATTTATCCAATAATGCGATAACTTTTGGCAGTTGCTCTGTAGCTACAGCTTTGTTTTCTTCACTTCTTAAAGCTTTCAATGCTGTTCTAGCAGTCTTGTGATAATATCTGTTACGAAGTCTTCTAGTTTCGTTTTGTCTGATTCTCTTTAATGCTGATTTATGATTTGCCATATCGTTCAAATGTGAGTGCAAAACTATAAACTTTTTTTCAAACTACCAAATTTATTTTCAGAAATTTTTAATTTTCTTCTGACAGGTACTTTCTGAGTTTATCTATTGCTTGTTCTATTTTTAAATTTTCCTGTTCTTTTTCTATTTTTTTGATTGTGTTTCCCAACATAATCAAAGCATTGTTCCATTCTCCAGTAGTATTGGTGAAAGTAAGGTTATCTATTGCTACTTCAAAAGCAACCCTTTCTCCGGTCCTGTAAAGTCTGAAACTTATTTTATCATCCCTGCCTGTAATCCCGTCTTCATTGATTTGTAAATCATAACTTTTTGGGTTAGAGTGGATTTTCTTAAAAAGCAATTTCGCTTCTTGTATTTTTAAATCCGGCATGATATCAAATTTGGTAGCCTATAGGGGAATCGAACCCCTGTTGCAAGAATGAAAATCTTGAGTCCTAACCACTAGACGAATAGGCCAAATTTTGAGGTTGCAAAAGTAATGATTAAGTTTTTAACTTCAAAATTATTTTTAATGTTCATTGTATATTTTATGAGTGATAATTTATAAATAACTGATGTTGATATTGTTATGTTAAATGCTTTTTTACAAGGGAACCAGCCTTTTCTTAGAGCGGTAAAAAGCCCGCAAAAGACTGGCGCCATGTTAAAGTATAAATTTATAAAGAATTTTGAATTAAAAGATCTTTAATCCGGAGAAAATAACTTTAAATAACCTGAAATCAAATTAGCTAAAAAAGATGGCAATCTATTATTGATGAGTTTCAAAACTTCCCTCTTCCAGCTTCCGAGTTCTATAAATTCAACAATTCTTATCCCTGAGGTTACATAATTTTAATATTTACATTAAAGAATGGGGGGCAATAGCAAAGCGGCCATACTTTATAGCCGCTTTGTTATATTTTCATTTGAAAAAGAGATTATATTACTTATACACCTTTTGTATCACCGTATTCTTTATTCCTTTTGCATCAAGGTCTTTCTGAAGTTTTACAGCATCTTCCAGAGTGTATACTTTTCCGTAAGTATAGTAGAATATACCGTTATCTTTATTCCTTTCGACATCTTTAAGCGTCTGAAGGATAAATGAATTTCCGTTCAGTTTTTCGCCGGTATAGACTTCTATTGTATAATAGCCTGTAAGAAGTTTCTGGTTCGGCATAAATCCTACTGCAAAAGCATTTCGGAAGCCTGCATCTTTGGCTGTTCTGAGGTTGATGTCTTTTACAGAAGCCATATTGGTTACTCCGTAATAGTATTTATATTGTCCGTTTTCTTTAAGAGGAAGAATATAGTTCAGTCCCTTTAAAGCCGGATCTCCGTCGTTGTATTTAGTTGGAGAGCTCATCAGTAATATTCTGAAGTCATTTTTCAATGGAGACTCTGCGGGTCTTTCAGGTTCTGGTTTTTTGGTAACAACAGGTCCTCCTGATTTTCTATCGAGAGCTTTTTTATAATTAATAACCGCATTGTAGATGTTTTCTGCAACTTCGTCTTTTCCTTTGTCAGAATTCAGATATTGGGCATCATCATAATTGTTAACAAATCCTGTCTCGATTAATACAGACGGCATGGCACTTCTTCTTAAGATGTGAAGATTTTCCTGCTTTACCCCCCTTGAAAAACGTCCGCTTGCCGCGAAATTGGTTTCAATAAAGCTTCCAATAGTCAAACTGTTTTCCAGATATTTACTTTGCTGAATTTTAAGAGCAATTAACGATTCCGGAGAAGAGGCATCATAAGAGGCAAAGGTTTCCTTATCCCTTTCATCAAGGTAGATTACATTGTTTTCCTGCTTCGCTACTTCCAAGTTTTCTTTATTTTGTGCAGGCCCCTGAACAAAGGTTTCCGTTCCTTTTGCTGTAGCCGATTTGCTTGGTGAAGAATTAACATGCACAGAGATAAATAAATCAGCTTTGTTTCTGTTGGCAATATTGGTTCTGTCCGTTAATGATGGGTATTCATCAATCTTACGGGTATATATTACTTTGAAATCTCTGTTTTTTTCAAGCATGGCTCCCAGTTTAAGAACAATGCCTAAAGTAACATCCTTCTCCATTACCAATCCTATATCAGAATAATTCCTGGTAGCTCCATGATCACCTCCCCCGTGTCCGGCATCTAAAACGATGATAAATTTCTTTTGCGAAAAAATAAAAGTGCTGGTAAGGATAAGGAGAAATGATAAAATTATTTTAAAATTTTGTTTGTGCATCTTACAGTTTTAAAAATTATATTAATTTTGAGCCTTAATTATATAGAATAAAATTGGCCAAAACCGTCCTCAAAAATATATTACAAATTTTAATTATCCTAATTTTTAACAATTTTTTAGCACAGAAAACGTCTGAAAAGTTGCCTAAAAATGCGGTTAATGATACTATTTCCAAAAAGGATACCATAGTTGTAAAGAAAGAAGCTTTAGAAGATGTTCTTCGTACAAAAGCCGATGACCAGAGAAGAGATGTTCCTAAAAAAATGACATTTCTGAACAGAAAAGCCCAGGTGAAATACCAGGATATGCAGATTGATGCAGATTATATTTCTATTGATGATAATAAAAATGTGATCTATGCCCGCGGAAAACTGGATTCATTAGGGAAAATCATCGAACCTGTAATAACCATGCAGGGCGGAAAAAAATATGAGACCAACGAATTCAGTTATAATACTAAAACCAGACAGGCTATTGCCTACAATGCCAGAACTGAAGAAAGCGAAGGGGTAATTACCGCACAGAAGACTAAAAAATATAACGATTCTGTGTTCGCTATGAGGAATGCAGATTATACAACCGATGATTATTATATCAAGAAAAAAGATACGGTATCGGATTATTTTATGAGGGCTTCCAATATTAAGCTGATCAAATCCAAAGAAAAATCTCAGATCGTTACCGGTCCTATCCAGATGTATATAGAAAAGGTTCCAACACCTTTAATCCTGCCGTTTGCCGTTCTTCCGTTTTCAGCAAAAAGAGCTGCCGGAATCCTGATTCCGAGTTTTGGGGAAAGGGAAGATGTAGGATTCTTTCTTAACGGACTTGGATACTACCAGCCGATTGGGGAACATTTTGACCTTAAAGTACTCGCAGATATCTATACCAAAGGAAGCTGGAATATACGTCCACAAATGAATTATCTGAAAAAATACCGGTATTCCGGAAGTTTTACGGCAGATGTTGGAACAATGATCAGAGGAATTAAGGGACTGGATGATTATACCAAAAACAGTACCTATAGAATTACCTGGAATCATTCACAGGATACAAAAGCCAATCCATTCCTTACATTCAGTGCTTCTGTGGATATTGTAAGTACCAAGTTTTATAATAATCCGCTGAACAATAACTATATTTTCAACCAGAACGTGCTGAATACACAGCAGAACTCAACGGTAACCCTTACCAAGAGATTCCTGAAACTGCCTATGACCATTACGGGAACAGCTTCTTATGCCCAGAATTTTGCAACGGGACTGTCAGACCTTCGTCTTCCTCAGATGAACGTGGCTATTAACCAGTTTTACTTATTTAAATCTAAAACAGGAGTAAGACAGGGACTTCTTGAAAATATTACCGTAAATACAGGCTTTAACCTGACTAATTTTGTCAACACTCAGGAAAATGAGCTTTTCACTAAAGCGATGTGGGATAAAATGCAGACAGGACTTAAAAATAATATTGCGTTAGGAACCAATACAACCCTGGCAAAATATTTTACATTCAGTTTAAGTGCGAATATTGATAACGCATTAACGACAAAAACCCTGAACAAATATTATGACCCTGTAAAAAATGTTGAAGTAGACGAAATACAGAAGAATGTTGCAGGGTATTCCACTTTCTCTACAACAGCCAGTCTTCAGACAACATTGTATGGTGGAATGAAGTTTAAAAAAGGATCTGCTATACAGGCGATAAGACATATGATGACACCAAGTATCGGGTTTACTTACTCTCCGGATTTCGGAAGTCCGAACTTTGGATATTATAAAAACTTTTACAATGCGCAGGGAGCTCTTACCCCATATTCCATCTTCGAAAAAGGAATTGTAGGAACGCCTCCAAGCGGAATGCAGGGAGCTCTGGGATTGAGTATCGGGAACAACGTCGAGATGAAAGTAAGGTCTAAAAAAGATTCTACGGGAGTAAAAAAGGTTAAGATCTTTGAATCTTTGAATTTCTCCGGAAGCTATAACTTTGCAGCGAAAACACACCCATGGTCTGTATTTACATTCAGCGGACAGTCTTCTTTCTTTAACAACAAACTTAGCGTTAATACAAGTCTTGCTTTAGAGCCGTATAGAATTGCTTTTGCTCCGGGAGAAAATGTTGGGGTCAGAACAGAAGATTTTGGACATTTCAGTGTACAGGGCTTCAATGTTCAGATGTCGTATCCTCTAAGCAGCGAGCTGTTCGGCGAAAAGACAGATTATGCTAAAAAGTATGCCTCAAAAGGAGAAGTAAGAAATGAGAATTATTATTTTGATGATGATAATTACGCTCATTTTGATCAGGCGTGGACTTTGAATGTTAACGCCAATTATGCTTATTCAAAAGGGACTTCAAGATTAGGAAATAAAATCGCTTCCATAGGACTTGACGGAAGTATCAAGCTTACTCCTTACTGGAATATCAACGGAAGTACACACTACGATCTTGTATCCAAAGAATTGGCCTATACAAGGATTGGATTTTCAAGAGACCAGCGAAGTTTTACAATTAATTTCAACTGGGTTCCTTTCGGACAGTATAAAGTATATGATTTCTTTATCGGAATCAAAGCCAATATCTTAAGCGATGCACTGAAGTACAAAGACAGAAGCTTCACGCAGCCTAATGCCCCTTTCTAAGATCGGATTGGCATTTGAAAATATAAATTTTATATTTGCATCCAGATAAAATTCTAATAAAAATAAATTCTAAATGAAACAAATAATCAACACAGTGAACGCGCCTGCAGCTATCGGACCTTATTCACAAGCTAATATGGCCAACGGAGTATTGTATATCTCCGGACAGATTCCTGTAGATCCTGCAACTGGTAAATTGGTGGAAGGAATTGAAAAAGAAACGCATCAGGTAATGAAAAATCTTGAAGCGATCCTTACGGAAGCCGGAATGACTTTTAAAAACGTTGTAAAGGCTACTATCTTCTTAAAGAGTATGGATGATTTTGCTGTAATGAATGATATTTATGCATCATATCTGGATGCAGACAGCTACCCTGCACGTGAAACGGTACAGGTATCATGTCTGCCTAAGAACGTTGATATTGAAATTTCTATGATTGCACATCAGGATTAATGAATTTTATAAGAAATACAATTGCGGTGCTCGTAGGCCTTGGTATAGCTGGGCTTATTATTACTCTTGGTATAAGAGCGTTTCCGCAATGGATCACTTTCGATGCTTTTGCTCCGTTTGAGCACTGGCAGCGTTTTCTTTACAGTATGAAGGATGATAATGCCTTCTTTGGGTTCCTGCTTTTTATTTCAGGATTGGGAACTACCATTGGAGGTGTGGCTACAGCACTCATTGTGAAGTATGCTAAGGTAGCATATGCCATCCTTATCGGCTTTATTATGCTTTTCATCGCTATGCTGGATGTTATCATATTTCCTTATCATCCTACCTTTTATAAGATCTCTATTTTCCTTACGTTTTTCCCGTTCTCATGGGTAGGGGGAAAAATTGTAGAAGTAATTTATGAGCGGAATAAAAAGAAAAGAATCGCTGAGAAAATGAACAAAAACAAATAAAAAAACGCTGCATCAACTGCAGCGTTTTTTTTATTAATATGAAAAGACTATTGTCTGTATTGATTAAGGCATTTTGAATCCTTTGGTATAGATTCTTCCATAGTCGTCTACAAATTTCACCTGTACATTCCCCTGATACTTATCCAGGATTTTTTCTATATCCTTTTGTGAATTGACCGGTTTTCCGTTGATCTCTATGATGATATAATTATCTACGATACCTATTTTGGCCATTTCACCGCCTTCTGCTACAGCTTTGGCAACTACACCGCTGTTCAGTCCGTATTCTGTTTTAAATCTTTCGGTAAGCGGATCAAACTCAGCACCAATCTTTTCAGTTACGCTAAGGTCTGCTTTTGTTCTGGTGGAAGTTCCTCCTTTCTGGTCTCTTAGAGTAACACTGGTCGTAGCTTCTTTACCATTTCTTGAATATGTTACCACAACTTTATCACCAGGACGCTTGCTTCCGATTGACATTGAAAGATCTGCAAAATCTGTGATGGCATAAGTGTCTATTTTAGTAATGATATCTCCTTTTTTCAGACCGGCATCTTCTGCTCCGCTATTCTCCCCAAATCCTAAAACATATATTCCGGATCCTACCTTCAGAGTGGTTTTATTTTGCTTGTTATAAGCCGCAACTTGCTGATCATTCGATAGGTCTAATGATGAAACGCCTAAGAATCCTCTCTGTACAATTCCGAATTTCTTGATGTCCTCAACAATCTTTCTTGCCAGATTAGCTGGAACTGCAAATCCATATCCCTGATAATACCCTGTTGTAGACTGAATGGCAGAGTTGATCCCGATAAGGTCTCCAGCTACATTTACCAAAGCTCCTCCTGAGTTACCCGGGTTGATTGCGGCATCAGTTTGAATAAAGCTTTCAATAGGATTGGCTGCTTTCCCCTGGCTTCCCAGAATTCCGATTCCTCTTCCTTTTGCTGAAACAATCCCTGCAGTCACGGTAGAGTTAAGCCCAAGCGGGTTTCCTACAGCAAGTACCCATTGTCCTACCTCAATATTGTCTGAATTGGCAAAATTAAGATAAGGAAGTCCTTTTTCTTCAATTTTTAGTAAAGAAATATCTGTATTAGGGTCTGTCCCTACAAGTGTGGCGATGTATGATTTTTTGTTGCTTAATACAACTTCCAGTTTATTGGCACCTGCTACAACGTGATTGTTCGAAATGATGTATCCGTCGGGAGAAATAATCACCCCTGAACCCATTCCTGAAGGCATATTGTCCGGAGCCTGCTGCTGCCTTTGTTTCTGCTGGCCTCTACCTCCACCTCCAAAAGGATCTCCGAAGAAGAAATCAAACAGGTCCTGCTCAGAAGCTCTGCTGCTCGTTCTGCTCTGATAATTTTTGATCGTTACCACAGCCGGAACCGTAGTCTTGGCTGCTTTTACAAAATCATCACCCACAGCTCCCGTATTCATTCCTACAAATGATGCAGTAGGTGCTGCTGTTGTGAAAAAGGACTGGTCGCCGTTGTTATTATGCTGTCCAAAATATTGTATTGTCCCAACGGTAGTAGCTCCAGAGACAACTCCCACTACTGCAAATGGTAATAGTTTTTTTAAAGTACTCTTCATTGTATATCTTTCTTTTTTTATGTATTAATTTCTGTTTTATTGTAAGCAAATTTAATGCTAAATAAGTATGCAATTAATGCTAAGTGTTTCAATTTTAACTAAAATTTAACGGCTATTGTGTGATTTTATATATTATGTCATAATTGCAGCCGCTCCAATTAACAAAACTTAAAAATTTATTAAAGATAAAGTGGACGATATGTCCTGTACAAGGTACGATGTAAAAATATAATGACAAAATGATCCTCTGTAAAAGGCTGCTTGTTCCTCCATCATTACTTTACCGGAAAATGATTATCTTTGCAAAAATATTTTTCTCACTTAAAACGTTTATAGCATGCAACTGTATAACACCTTAAGCGCAGAAGAAAGAGCTCAACTTATTGATGAAGCCGGTAAAGACCGTCTTACTTTGTCTTTCTATGCGTATGCCAAAATTGAAGACCCAAAAAAATTTCGCGACGAATTATTTATAGCCTGGAATGCCCTTGATGCACTCGGCCGTATTTATGTTGCTCACGAAGGAATTAATGCTCAGATGAGTGTTCCCGCGGATCAGTTTGAGGCTTTTCGCAATACGCTGGAATTTTATGATTTTATGAAAGGAATTCGTCTGAATGTAGCCGTTGATCAGGACAATTACTCTTTTTTAAAATTAACGATAAAAGTTCGGAACAAAATTGTTGCAGACGGTTTGAATGACGATACTTTTGATGTTACCAATAAAGGAATTCACTTAAAAGCAAAGGAGTTCAATGATCTGCTTGAAGATCCTAATACGATTGTAGTAGATTTCAGAAATCATTACGAAAGCGAGGTAGGTCATTTTGAAGGCGCTATTACTCCCGATGTTGAAAATTTCAGAGAAAGCTTACCAATCATCAATGATCAGTTACAGGATTATAAAGAAGATAAAAACCTATTGATGTACTGTACAGGCGGGATCCGTTGTGAAAAAGCCAGTGCCTACTTCAAACATCAGGGCTTTAAAAATGTATATCAGCTGGAAGGCGGAATTATCGAGTATACCCGCCAGATTAAAGAAGAAGGTATAAAAAGTAAATTCATCGGAAAGAATTTTGTATTTGACCACCGGTTAGGAGAAAGGATTACAGACGATATTATTTCACAGTGCCACCAATGTGGTAAGCCTTGTGATAATCATACCAATTGTGCCAATGATGCCTGCCATTTATTATTTATCCAATGTGATGAATGTAAAGCAGCCATGGAAAACTGCTGTTCTACAGAATGTTTAGAAACCATACATCTGCCTTTAGAAGAGCAGCTGAAATTAAGAAAAGGACTGCAGGTTGGGAATAAAGTGTTCAGAAAAGGGAAATCAGATGCTTTGAAGTTTAAAAATTCTGGAGACTTACCAACAAAACCTCTGGCAAAAGCTGAAACAAAGAATATCCGCCAGAAAATTGCTGTTAAAAAAACTTTAATCGGCAAGGCAGAACACTATTATTCAAAATCAAAAATCGCCCAGTTTTTACTTGAAAACAGTGAACTTTCAGTAGGGGATAAAGTATTGATTTCAGGACCAACGACTGGTGAACAGGAAATTGTCATTACAGAAATGTATGTGCAGGGAGGACCTTGTAAGACTGCGAAACCAGGAGATCAGATCACTTTTGAACTTCCGTTCAGAGTTCGTCTGTCTGATAAATTATATAAGATTTTATCCTAAAGACCCTCATTATGTCCGGAATTATTTCTTTGGTTCAAAGATATAGACGGTAATAAGATATTGGTCCGTGATTAATGAATGATTATTTGATGTCATTATGCAAAAATCTGAACTAAGAAAAAAATACATGCAAAAAAGAAAAGCCTTGTCTTCCGATGAGGCTTTCGTGTTATCAGAAAATATATTCAGCAGATTTTTAGATTATTTCAATCCGAAGGACGGTCAGAAAATACATATTTTCATTCCTATTGAGAAGTTTAATGAGATTAATACACAAATCTTCATTACTTATTTTTTTGAACAAAATATCAGGGTTTATGTGCCTAAAATTGTTGAAGATAAACTTATTGCTATTGAGATTTTTGAAGATTCAGCCTTTGAAACCAATAACTGGGGAATTTCAGAGCCTGTTTCTAATGAAGATTCGGGAGAAACTAATTTTGATTTTGTGGTTACGCCTTTACTGTATTGTGATCCTAATGGAAACAGAATTGGGTACGGAAAGGGATTTTATGACAGCCTTTTTCAAAATATTTCGCACAATGCAAAAAAAATCGGGGTCAATTACTTTAACCCCGACGAATATGTGGATGATATCTGGGAAAATGATATCCCTTTAGACTATTTGGTGACGCCTGAAGAAGTACTGTCTTTCTTCAGCGGGGCAGAGTAGAAATCCAGGAAATAGAATTTAAACTCTTTCTGCATTTTAGACGGAGTTAATAACAGAATATACTGGGCATTTTTTTCAAAAGTTCCTAATGATTTCTTTTTGTCATCGAAATATTCCACATTGAATCTGGCATAATCTAAGGTGTCTTTTTTATAAAACTCTTTATAAACATTCAGGTTATTTACTTTTATCGATTTTACTTTCAGACTATCTAATTCTCTGAACAGTTTTTTAAATGTCAAAGAATCCGGCTTGTGAAAATAGCTTTCCATCTGGGAGTAAATGGCGGTGTCTATTTCCGTATTTCTGTTTCCGGTCAGATAAAGAGTGGAGAGGTCAAGAAGTTCCTGTACTTTTTGCTGAGTAATGGAGTTGATGATCTGCATACTGTCTATCTGTACAGCAGGGTAGCTTTTAGTATTGTTGCTGTTTCTTAATTTATCAAGATCGCTGACTGATTCTGTTTTTTTGTTATTGCAGGCAGCCAATGCAATAATAAGTACTGCTAGAAGTAAAAAGTTATTTATTTTTTTCATCTGTGGATGCAATTTTAAATTTGATAGATATTATTTTTCCTTTTTTATCCTTAATCATTTCTATAAGATTCAGGTTTTTTAAAGAAGTAGTAGGAGTGGTTACCAACGTGATATACTTTTGTTTGTCAAGTCTTTCAATCCCGTAAATATTATTATCATAAATCTGATAAATGACCGCAGTATTGCTGATCAGGTTTTCCAGCTGGCTTCTTTTCTGTTTAAGCAGTTCCGGGTTTCCTTTGGCATCTTTTACCGAGAAATAATAAGCCGCCATTTTATAATCATCCGGTTTCAGCTCTATACGCTCTTCTTCCGGAGCATTTTCCAGGCTTCTGGTTACAGTAAGTGGCTCATACAGGGGAGAGGTGATTACCATTTTCAGGTTTTTATCCTTTGTGGAATAATAAAAGCACTCATTAGGTTTTATTTTATACAGGATGGGAGATTCATTGTCTTTCATCACCATAATATTAAGAGTATTGATCGCAGAAGTTCCCCTGTCCTTATCTACAAAACAATATTTATAGGTTTTGGAAAAAATTTCATCTTTAAAACCAAGAAGTCCTGTAATCGTAATTAAAACTGAAGAGATAATAGCCCAAACATGTTTTTTAAAGAAATTTTTCTTTGGTAATGCTGGTGCTGTTTCAGTATTTTCAGTTGTTGATATTTTTTGATTAACTGGTTGATTTTCAGTATTATATTTTTGTAAATCAGTGTTTTCCTGAGGTTTGCTTTCTGTTTTTTGAGGCTGAATTTCAGTTTTTGGAAGTTCCGGAGCATTTGTAACTGTTTTTTCCAGTTCATTGATTTCTTCTTCCTCAGTTTCTTCATTTTCCTGAAGCAATTCACCGGCAAAAAGATGCTGTTTTTTGAACTCGTACCATGAATCATATCCCGCATAAATACTCAGTAAATTGAGCATATCAATTCTCGGTAATTTGGTTACAGGTGAGTTTTTGAAATAAGTGTAAAATGACTTCTCACTGATGTTGCCTTTCGCTTTTTTGCGGAGGTCTTCCTGGAAATAGATAATGTCAATCCCCTTCCATTTTGAAATATCATCATGGGAAGGAGTGTATTCTTTTAAATATTGTGCCTGAACGTCCTTTTTAAGCTGTTCAAAATGCAATAGATCTAAATCTGTCAATTTTTTGTTTAATAATTAATTTGTTGATTATCAGTTATGTTTTTTTGTAAAACTATTTTACAAAGGTATTACAATTATTTTTCATAAACAACTTTTCTATCTGCTATACCTTTGTCTTGTTCAAATAACAGAACAGAAGAAAATTTTATAAAACAATATTAACAAAATTAAATTTAATTTATTATGAAAAAGTCATTATTCGTAGCTGCTATCGCTGCAATCTCTCTAGTTGCTTGTAAAAAAACTGAAGCTACTGCTACTGAAGGAACAACTGATTCTTCTGCAGCTGCTACTACTGATTCAGCTGCTAACGTAACTGATTCAGCTGCTAAAGTAATCGATTCAGCTGCTACTGCTGGTGTTGAAGCTACTAAAGATGCTGCTGCTGCTACAACTGCTGCTGGTGCTGATGCTGCTAAAGCTGACGCTAAAGGAGCTGCTGATGCTGCTAAAGGAGCTGCTGCTGATGCTAAAGGAGCTGCTGATGCTGCTAAAGGAGCTGCTGCTGATGCTAAAGGAGCTGCTGATGCTGCTAAAGATGCTACAAAAGAAGCTGCTAAGAAATAATTTTAGCTTAAGCTTAAATAATAAAAGAACCGTTTCACCCAGTGAGACGGTTTTTTTATGCTTTGTTGTTATTTATCTTTGTTTAACAGTGTGGCTAAAAAATAATTTCTTTTAAGTTTTACGCCTGATGTATTGTTATGGGGAAATTCTTAAAAGAAGCAGCCAGTTTTTATTCCTCAGGCTGATACAACTTCTTCCACCATCCATCTTCCTTCCTTTCTGAAATTTATCCTTTCTTCTGTCTTAAAGATTCATAACACGTTATGGCTACGGCATTGCTCAGGTTCAAAGAATCGATGCTTCCTGCCATTGGAATCAGGGTGTTTTTTCCTTTTCCGATCCAGAAATCACTTAATCCGGAATGTTCAGTGCCAAATAATACAGCAGAACGTTGCGTGAAATCTCTTTTATAAAGATCTTCAGCGGTTTCATCCATAAGAGTAGTGTAGATATTGAAGCTGTTTTTCTTAAGAAATTCAAGAGTTTCCTCATTTTCAGCCTGGTAAACTTCCATTCCGAAAAGACAGCCTACGCTGGATCTGATGACATTTGGGTTGTAAAAATCGGTTTTTCCGTCTGCTACAATCAATGCATCAATACCGAAAGCTTCACAGCTTCTTAAAATAGCCCCTAGGTTTCCCGGTTTCTCTACACCTTCCACGATAATAATCGTAGCATTTTCTTTCGGACTAAATGAAGATAAAAGGGTTTCTTTCGCCATATAAATTCCTATGATTCCCTCAGAAGTTCCTCTGTAAGCTATTTTTTCATATACTTTTTCACTGACGTAATGAATTTTCGCATCAGGAAGTTTTCCTTTAAAGATATTTTCACAGATGAAAAACTCTACAGGTTCAAAACTGTAGGTTAATGCCCTTTCATTTTCCTGCTTTCCTTCTACAACAAAAACTTTTGATTTTTTACGGAAACGGTTGTCAGCTAAGAGTTTAGTGACATTTTTTATTTTATCGTTCTGAAAGCTTTCTATCAACATTCCGCAAAATTATGCAAAATTTATGATTGATGCAGGCTAGCTTTATAAAAAGAATCTTTCAGTCTCAATTATGGTTTTTATAATTGTGGGTTATCTGTTTCTACAATATTACCGTTATCAATAAGGCTTGGCGGAAGGTCTTTTTTATTTTTAATCCCCAATGATTTCAATTTCTGGGTCTGGATGATCAGATTGTCATTGCCGGTGTGAAGCTGCTTGTAAGCATCATTATAGACATTTTTGGCCTGATCGAGGTTTCTCCCCACCTTTTCGAGGTTTTCCACAAAACCTACAAACTTATCATAAAGTTTGGCCCCTCGTTCAGCAATTTCCAATGAGTTTTTGTTCTGATATTCACGTTTCCAGAGATCTGCAATAAGTTTCAGAGAAGTAATCAGATTGCTTGGATTTAGCAATAAGATCCTTTTTTCATAAGCATAGTTCCAAAGATTTTGATCGGCCTGCATGGCTGCAATATAAGCAGGTTCACTTGGGATGAACATCATAACAAAGTCCAGAGACTTTCCGTAATCATCATAAGCTTTCTGGCTCAGCTGCGTAATATGGTTTTTAATGGAAGCGAGGTGCTGGCTCAGTTTGATGTTGTACACATCCGGATCACTCTCGTCAACAAGATCTGTGAAAGCGGTCAGAGATACTTTGGAGTCAATGATTACATTTCTTTCGTCGGGATATTTTACAACAGCATCAGGACGCATTTTTTTTCCGGAAAACTCAGAAAAGAGAGCATTATTGTCTTCATCGCGCAGCTCATGTTCCAGAAAATATTCCCTTCCTTTCACCAACCCTGATTTTTCAAGAATACTTTCCAGAATCATTTCACCCCAATTCCCTTGGGTTTTGCTTTCACCTTTCAAAGCACGGGTTAATTTTTTGGCATCATCAGAGATCTGCTGGTTAAGTTCTGCAAGCTCTTTTACTTTTTCAGCCAGAGAAAAACGTTCTTTATTTTCTTTTTCATAGGCTTCATTAACTTTGTTCTTTAAATCCGCTATTTTTTCCTGAAAAGGTTCAAGAATGTTTTTTAGGTTATTTTGATTAAGTGTTGTAAATTTTTCTGTCTTTTCTTCTAAAATCTTATTGGCCAGATTTTCAAACTGTAGTTTAGATTCTTCCTGAATTTTTATAATCTCTTCCTTTTGGGTTTCCAATAATTGCTGAAGGCCTTCATTTTTGGCTGTAAGCTCTGCATTTTTAGCAAAAATGTCCTGCTTTTCAATGGCCAATGTTTCTATATGAGATGTTTGCCTGATGTTAAGCTGTTTTAGTTCCAGAAATTGGGTATTTAGTGAAGTATGTTCTGCGGAGAGTCTGGCAAATTCATTTTTAAGGTCATTCAGCAGATCCTGGTTGAGCAGATGCTGTTCTTTTTCTTTAGCATTTTCTTCGTTCAGTTCCTTGATCTTCTGAAGAGCATTAGTAAAATCAGCAGTGCTTTTAATATATAAATTATTTAGCTCGTCATAGGAAGTTCTAGAAACCGATGATGATTTCAAAACAAAATATAAAATCAAGGCACCCAGCAGGCCGCCGGTAATACATCCGATAATTAAATAGGTCATCTCCATTTTTCAAAATTATGAAAAAAGGGCGGATGTTGGAGATGAATGCACAGAGCTTTAAAATGGGTTTGGTTTTATTTCTGATTTTTGTTCTAAAGCCAGAATGGTTATATTTATGGGAAATTTCAGAAACACATGAATATTTTATTGGTAGAAGATGATCAGAGAATTAGTAATTTTCTTATAAAAGGACTTTCGGAAGCGGGATACCATATCACCCTTGCAGATTCCGGGGAAAAAGCAAGAGAAGTTCTTACTACTTATGATTTTGACATTATACTGATGGATATTATGCTTCCCGGGCTGGATGGGATACAGCTTACCCAGATGATTCGGTTTAAGGGAAATTATACTCCGATTCTCGTGTTAAGCGCATTGAACAGTCCGGATGATAAAATTAAAATGCTGGATCTGGGTGCTGATGATTACTTATCCAAACCTTTTCATTTTGATGAGCTTATTTCAAGAATTAAAGCATTAACCAGAAGAAATAAACTGAGTTATCAGAAGGAAAACCAGCTTTTGTCATGCGGCAGTGTTGTTATTGATACAGATCTGCATAAAGTAACCCAGAATGATAAGGAAATTGAACTGTCTCCTACAGAATATAAGCTCTTTACATTCCTGATGGAAAATAAAAACAAAGTGCTGAGCAGAACGCAGATTCTCCATAATGTGTGGGGAATTGATTTCGATAATGCAACGAATATAGTGGATGTTTATATTTCTTATGTCCGCAATAAAATTGATGAGACCGATCAGAAAATTATCCACACCGTAAAAGGAACAGGATATTTAATTAAAGACTGAAAATGACCCTCAGAAACCGGTTTACCCTTATTTCAAGCCTTTCTTTCGGCATCGTTTCTATTGTCACATTTGTGGTGATATTTTTTGCCTATTACGACAGTACGAAGATCTTTTATTTTGAAAAGCTTAGGAATACAGCACTTATTTCTGCGATTTATTACCTTGAAAAGGATGAGCTGCCGAAAGACAGACACGCACAGATCAAAAAAGAATATAATCATCTTATTCAGAATAACAGAGTAGCGGTTTATAATGATAATAACGAAGTTACCTTCGGGCATAATCTGAATGATCAGAATATCAAATCCCGGCATTTACAGACTGCCAGAAATAATAAAGGCGTGCAGTTTATGGCTGACAACAGCTTTTATTCGGGAATCTTTTATCCGGATAATCAGGGAAATTTTGTTGTTTTTGTGAAATCTTCAGACGATTCATTCCGGTCTCAGATGATCAGGCTTTCTGTAATTATGCTTTCCGTACTTGTGCTGGGACTGCTGGCTATTTATTTTCTGAGCAGGTATCTTTCAAAAATTGTTTATAAACCGGTTTCCAATGTTGTGGAACGCATCAGTAATGTGGATTATAATAATATTTCAGCAGCCATTACTTCTACGAATACCAATGATGAAATAGAAGAGCTGATTAAATCGTATAACAAATTATTAAGCCGGATTTCAGAAAGCATGCTCCTGCAGCAGAACTTCATCAATTATGTTTCCCATGAATTTAAAACTCCTTTGGCTGCTATTTCCGGAAACCTTGAAGTGTTCGCCCAAAAGGACAGAAGCCCTGAAGAATACAGAAAAGTTGCTAAAGAATCTCTGGATAATGTCTATGAGATTGAAAATATCCTCAATAATCTTTTACTGATGTCCGGAATGGCTAAACTTGAAGCTTCCCATCAACAGGTGAGAATGGATGAGCTTGTCTGGAAAATTTATGCAAAACTGGAGTCTAAAGCCAAAGAAAAGCAGTCATCCATTACCATACAGCTTCAGGTTACCCAGCCTGCTCTGTTGGAAATTCCGGGAAATGAAACCCTGCTGTACCTGGCTTTGTATAATATCGTGGAAAATGCGGTTAAATATTCTCAGCATGCTCCTGTTGTCATTATTTTATCAGAGGAGAATAATCATCTGGTTATTGAAGTAAAAGATGAAGGAAGAGGAATTCCGCAGGATGATCTCGTTAAAATCACCGAAACCTTCTACAGAGGTAAAAATGTGGATAATATTAAAGGCAGCGGCATTGGTTTATCATTATCTAAAAGTATTTTTGACCACCATCATATTGAGATGAAAATAGATTCTAAAGTAAATGTAGGAACCCGGGTTATTCTTTTGTTTCCGGCAAATGCCTAAAAACATCTGCCTATTCTAAGATCCGTAGGAGATTTGATTTATATTAATTCTTTATATTTTTTGGAACGCAAAGTTTTATGATTAATACTATTGATTTTAGGAAGCTAAGTGTAGAATCAACTCCGTTGATCCGATGAAGCTGCTGACTAACCTCTGGTTCTTGTGATCCTTGAAATAGATGATCACAGGATTAAAAAAAATGCTGAAAATCCTGGATTTTCTTGCGCCTTAAAACAGCGTAATACTTTAAATATTTGCGTCTTTTGCGTTTTTCCAATAAAAAATCTGCTCAATCTGCCCGATTTGTGAGAATATAAATAATGTCCGTTTAAATCTATGGAATCTTAAAAATATGAGTATTAATCATATTGAAAGAACATTCTAATCAAACTCTAATGTTGGACTAACCGAATTCTAATTCCATTCGAAATTGGGTCTAATCTTACACAGATAATTTTGTGGTCTTAAATAATAAGACCCTTGAAGAAAATTATTTTTACCCTATTGTATATTCACTGCTTCAGTTTCTTTTCGGCACAAATCTCCGATACGGTGAGCATTTCCCGAAAGGAAGCCGAAACTGTTTTTCTTGATAAAAACCTTGATCTTATCGCTCAGAGGCTGGAGATTTCCCAGGCTGAAGCCCGTGCTGTTCAGGCTAAATACTGGCCGAATCCAAAATTAAGCATCAGTGAAGTTAACTTATGGAGAACGTATGATATTGAAGAACAGCCTGCCCTTGTCGGGAACTGGGGGAAAAACAGTCAGATCTCAGCGGAAATTGAACAGGTTATTCAGACTGCAGGAAAGAGAAGGAAAAATATTGAGCTCCAGAAAATAGAAGTGGAAGGAGAGAAGTATGAATTACAGGAAGTACTGCGTGAGCTTAAAAAGACTTTAAGAAATACAATGACGGAGATCCTGTATAATCAGGAACAGCAGAAGATTTATCAGGGCCAGATTTCTTCTATTGAGAAATTAACAAAGTCCTATAACAATCAGCTAAATCTAGGAAACATCAGCAAAGCAGAATATGTCCGCCTTAAAGCACAGGAGATTGAATTCAAGAAAAAGCTGATCTCATTGAGACAGGAAATTGAAGACCGGCAGACGGAACTGAAGGCCTTATTAATGATGCCTGCCCATTCTTATCTCGTCATTTCAGATCCATTTGCCATGCCGGATAAAGAACTTTCAGAACTGGAACTTTCCCAGTGGCTGGAAAAAGCAAAAGAAAACCGTCCGGATATTCTGATCTCTAAAAACAAAGAAAAACACGCTGAAAAAAATCTGGAAATCCAGAATGCTATGAAAACTCCGGATATAGCAGTTTCCATTGGCTATGACCGGGGCGGAAATATCATGAAAGATTTTATAGGTCTGGGTGTTTCTGTTGATCTTCCCGTCTTCGACAGAAATAAAGGAAACATTCAGGAAGCCAGGCTGGAGATTCAGAAAATGAAAAATGAAACTCAGAAGAATCTTTTGAAATCTGAAAATGAGATTGTTTCTGTTTTCAGGAATTATCTCCGGACACAGCAGGTCTCTGAAGAGATTGATGATACCTATGAATCTACACTGGATAGCTTATTAGTGAGCCATGAGAAGAACTTCCGACTGAGAAATATCAGTATGCTGGAATATATGGACTTTCTGGATACCTATATCAGCAATAAAATGATCATACTGGATACCAAAAAAGAACTTAATCAATACTACGAAAACCTGCAGTATGCTGTGGGACAGGACTTATAATATTTACCAATGAGAATGAATACGACCAGATATATCGCCATTTTTTATCTATCTGCTTTAGTTGCCCTTACAGGTTGTAAAGATCAGCAGGAGAATAAAGAGGAAGACAAAAGCTACTGCATCAGCAAAGAACTTAAAAAAGATATTCAACTTGTAAAAGCTGAAATCCGTCCTATAGAGGAAAGCATTACACTGACCGGGGAAGTGGAAAGCAATTCAGATAAAACCGTTCCTTTTGTAAGCCTTGTGGACGGAGTGGTTACCGATACTTACTTTTCTTTGGGAGATTATGTGAAAAAAGGGCAGGTGCTGGCCAGTATAAAAAGTACGGCTGTTAATGAAATGCAGGATGATACCCAGACGCTACAGGCCCAACTGGCTGTTGCCAAAAGAAAACTTTCCTCTGTAGAAGCGATGTATAAAGATGATATTGCTTCCCAGAAAGATTTACAGGAGGCAAGATCGGAAGTAGCGATTTTACAGTCCAATATTTCCAAAACTCAGAAAAATATGCAGCTGTATTCGGCGGGAGGAAATACCATTCAGATTAAAGCTCCTGCTGATGGGTATGTTATTTCAAAAAATGTTTCCAAAGGAATGCCTGTTACCGCTGGCGGAGATCCGCTTTTTACGATTTCCAATCTGGATAAAGTCTGGGTAATGGCGAATGTGTATGCTACCAATATGAGAAATGTATACGTAGATCAGCCGGTAGTGGTGAGAACGTTGGCGTACCCGGATGAAAGTTTTTCAGGAAAGATCAATACGATTTCACAGGTTTTCAACGAAAATGAAAGAGTACTGAAGGCGAAAATTATCATGGATAATAATGGAATGAAGCTCAGACCGGGAATGTCCGCGGATATAGTTTTACCTATTCATTCACAAAATAAAAGCGCATTGGCTATTCCTGTTAAAGCCTTAATCTTTGACAATAATCAAAGTTATGTTGTGGTGTATAAAAAAGACTGTGAGCTGGAAATCAGACCTGTGACAGAAGTCGCATCCAACAGCCAGTATATTTATGTGGAAGGAAATCTGAAACCGGGCGAAACCATCATCGCATCCAATGGACTGCTGATTTATGAGAGTCTGAAAAATCAACTAAACAAAGCCGGGAAATAATGCGAAAATTTGTACAGAATATAGTTTCCTTCTCCTTAAAAAACTCACTGATTGTTCTTTTGGGAACTTTCCTGCTGCTGGCCGGAGGAATTTATTCCTATATCCATACCCCGATTGAAGCATTTCCGGATGTTACCAATACCAGAGTAAGAGTGATCACCCAATGGCCGGGAAGAAGTGCCGAAGAAATAGAAAAATTCGTCACTCTGCCGATTTCCAAGGAAATGAATGCGATCCCGAATAAAACATCAGTAAGATCTATTTCTTTGTTCGGGTTATCGGTTGTTACCGTGATTTTTGATGATCATGTTGACGACTTTTATGCCCAGCAGTATGCTTCCAATAAATTAGGGAATGTACAGCTTCCCGGCGGAGCAGAATATAGTATAGAACCTCCATCCGGAGCTACGGGAGAAATTTATCGGTACATCATCAAAAGTAAGCTGCCTATCAAAGAAGTTACTGCTATCCAGGACTGGGTGATCGAAAGAGAATTATTGGCGGTGCCCGGGGTGGCTGATGTGGTGAGTTTTGGAGGAGAAGAAAAAACTTACGAGATAAAGATCAATCCTACGGAACTGCATAATTATGACCTTTCCCCTCTGGATGTGTATGAAGCCGTCTCGAAAAGTAATATTAATGTAGGTGGAGATGTAGTATCGAAAGGAGATCAGGCTTATGTAGTGCGGGGGATCGGTCTTTTAGAAAGTAAAGAGGATATTGAAAACATTCAGATTGAGGTAAAAGGTTCTACACCCATTTTGGTAAAACATGTTGCTGAAGTTAAGGTGTCTGCCAAACCAAGGTTAGGACAGGTAGGATACAACAAAGAGAATGATGTGGTAGAAGGAATTGTGATCATGCTTCGTGGCGAAAACCCGAGTGAAGTGATTGCAAAACTGAAAGAAAGAATAGAACAGCTGAACGGAGGGGAACTTCCCGGAGATGTTCAGATTGAGCCGATCATTGACCGTACAGAATTGGTGAATACAACTGTTCATACTGTTTCCAAAAACCTGATTGAAGGAGTGATCCTGGTTTCCATTATTGTCTTTATATTCCTGTACAACTGGAGAACGACATTTATTGTAGCTTCGGTGATCCCTCTTGCTTTCCTATTTGCTATTATTATGCTGAGAATTCAGGGACTTCCGGCTAACCTTATCTCCATGGGAGCATTGGATTTCGGATTGCTGCTGGAAGGAACGCTGGTTATTGTGGAACATGTCTTTGTAGCCCTCGAACATAAAGCTAAGAAAATTGGTCTCCGGCGGTTTAATAAAATTTCAAAACTTGGAATCATTAAAAGAAGCGCAGGAAGTGTGGCCAGTTACATTTTCTTTGCATTACTGATCCTTATTGTGGCTCTGATGCCGATTTTCTCCTTCCAAAAAGTAGAAGGAAAAATGTTCTCTCCACTGGCATTTACATTAGGATATGCATTGTTAGGATCATTGATTTTGAGTCTGACGTATGTTCCGGCAATGTGTAAGCTTTTGCTGACGAAAAATATAGAAGAAAAGGAAAACTTTATTTCAAGATTCTTCAGAGTGAATATCTACAGGATTTATGAGTTCAGTGACCGTCACAAAAAAGGATTTATCATTGGATTTGTAGCTTTACTGGCAATTTGCGGATGGAGATTTTCCAATTACGGTTCCGAATTCTTACCGAAACTGAATGAAGGAGCCATCTACGTTCGTGCTACCCTTCCCAACAGTGTTAATCTGGATGAATCAGTACGACTTACCAAAGAGATGAAGGAAGCTTTGATGAAATATGATGAAGTAAAATTCATCATGACCCAGACCGGGCGCCCGAATGACGGAACAGATCCTACAGGTTTCTTTAATATTGAATTTAATATCCAGCTGAAACGGGAAAACGAATGGAAGAAAAAAATATCCAAAGAGGAGCTGCTGGAACAAATGAGAATTTCTCTTGAAAAATATCCTGGAATCAACTTTGGTTTCAGTCAGCCGATTCAGGATAATGTGGAAGAATATGTGGCAGGCGTGAAAGCTCCGCTGGTGATCAAGATTTTTGGGAATGATTTATTTCAGCTTGAAAATTATGCTAATCAGGTGGCCAACTCCATCAGAACGGTTCCCGGAATTTCAGATGTCAATGTTTTTAAAAATATTGGGCTTCCGGAACTCAGAATTCAGCTTCATGATTCCAAGATGGCCAAATACGGAGTTTCTACAGCAGATGCACAAGCCGTTATCGAAATGACAATTGGAGGGCAGGCTGCCACCAAGTTCTATGAAAACGAGAGAATGTTTGATGTCATGCTGAGATTTGAAAAGCAATACCGCGATACTCCGGAAAAAATGGGCGATATCCTGATTCCAACCCAGGATAATAAAAAAGTCCCGCTGAAAGAAATCGCAACGATTGATTATCATACTGGGCCGTCATTTATTTACCGTGAAGGAAACAGCCGGTATATCGGGGTAGGATTTAACATTGAAGGCCGTGATCTGGGAAGTACAATCAAAGAAGCGAAGGCTAAAGTTGAAAAAGAAGTGAAGCTTCCGAAAAGTCATAAAATGACGTGGGCCGGAGAATTTGAAAGTAAGGAAAGAGCTGCAAAACAGCTGGCAATGGTTGTTCCTATTTCTTTGGTTCTTATTCTGATGCTGTTGTATTTCAATTTTGGAAATGTAAAAGATACGCTGATTTCTTCCATAACCCTGGCATTTGCATTTATCGGAGGATTTTTATCGCTCTGGTTTACCGGAACTATTTTCGGAATCTCTGCGGGAATTGGTTTTATTATTCTTTTTGGAGTAGCTACCATTGACGGTATCGTTCTGATTGGGGTGATGAAAGAAAATCTGCAAAACAGAATGTCTCTTAAAGAATCCATTGCCCAGGGAGTACAGAGCAGAATCCGTCCGGTAGTGATGATCGCTTTAATGGGATCGATGGGATTGTTGCCGGCAGCCATGTCTAACGGGATGGGATCAGAAATTCAGAAACCGTTAGCCATTATGATTGTAGGTGGTTTGATCATCTGTATGTTATTATCCTTTACCATACTGCCGATTATTTTTCATTACGCTTATCGTAAAAAGCATAAGGAAACCCTATAGTTTCTTTTATTTTGTTCATTCTTTGGCCGGAATCCGTGAGGAAGATTCCGGCCTTTTTATTTTATCCCTTTTTTGTGGATTCCAGGATTTCAATATTTTTAACAATATCACTGCTTTCACATTTTTTAAGCTCCTTTAGAAGAGCCGGAGTAAGAATCTTAGGATTTAAAATCTGTGAGGCTACCTTTGCCGCAGCATAATCTACAATATTAATCACCGATTCTCTAAGGAACAGCGGCGTATTGCAGGTTACCACAGCGGTTGCCCAGGAAGTTTCTCTTGCTTTTGAAATGGCGAAATCCAGAACTGCATTATCTTTTCCATTAGATAGTTTATCAATAAGATCTACGGGATAACATATTTTATTTAAAGAATCCTGAACGTTCTGGTTAATGGAAGCGATAATTATATTGATGGTGTCAAAATCTTTCTTCAAAGGATTGATTTTCCGGTAGGGCATAATGGAAGCCGCAGAAATCCCGAGATCCAGATTGATATGGGCATTCATCCCCAGAAAAATATGCTGTAAAATTAAAAGATTTTTGTTTTTAGACGCTTCAAATGCAGTATACCAGGCATTGGTACATTTCTTTCCTTTCCTGTAGCTTTCGCAAGCCTCCAGATACCTTTGGGCGAAAGCAATGTCAAGAAGAGTCATCCTTGGACCGTCTTCAAACTTTTTCTGTTGGATGCCTTTTAGAACCTGTGCGGTCATAGCCCGGTAGGTGCAGGCAAAATATCCGGCAGGACTTTGATTTTCCTTGCACCAGATGATAATTTCATCCAGTTTTTTCAGAACTTCTTCAATGGTTTTCATGGTGTGGTTTTTATCCGATTAAAGATAATGAAAAAGATAAATACAGAAAGTAAAAAAGCCATCCGTTGGGATCGCTTTCTATATTGGTTTTAATAAAATTCTATGGAAACAGAGGTAGTGGATCAATAGTTCCGATAGGCTCCAGAACCCGTGGCTTACAGTATCCGGTATTGACTTCACATCTTCCGTTGACGCATATATAATCAGTCATGGTGGTTGATCCGTCAGGACATCTGATCATGGCTTCACCGTGGCATCCGCCGTTACACAATATAGGATATAAATACCCTCCGCCTCCGGATATTTCTTTCAGTTCAGTTCTCGAAAGTTTAGATACGTTCATTTTTTTCATGAGATCATTTTTATGAGGTTGTTTTGTATGGTGTTGAAAATGAACATCTAATATAGTTAAAATAAATCACAATTGTGTTATATAATATATTTTTTTGATGCTTTTAAGAGGCAAAAGGCTATTTTTTCCAAATAAGAAAACCCATGTTAGTTGATGTTATTTTGTTATTTCCTGTAATTCTGTTTCTAATTCCTGCTTTTCTTTTTCTGTATACAGTTCAGAATTCACCAAAGAAGTCTTAAATTTTTCAACTGTTTGAAGATAGTTCTGTTTTAGTTGAATTTGAGCTTTTATGATATATAAAAAACCTTGTGAGAAATTGGGGTAAGTATCCAACAATATTTGCCAGGCTTGAATGGCTTTGTCGTATTGTTTTTCATTATAAAAAAACCATCCCTTACCATTTAAGACTCCAATTGAAAAATTGAGTTTGGTTCCGTAGCTGGATACTATTTTTTGCTCAAGAGATTTTTTAATACTTAAATCTTTTTGCCTAGTGGATGAATATTCTGCCTGAATAGCAGACCATTCTTCAAATAGATCATAAAGTGCAGTATTTATTAATAAACCAGGCGTTGCATTGTGATCAGCTGCTTTAAAGCGATACCCTTTAATATCTAAAAAAGGATTAGGAATATTCTTTTTTATAACAGAATCCATCTTAGCAAAATCTTCAGGATAATCGTTACCAATTCCGAAGCGATAATATTTTTTGGATGTATATGAAAGACTGTTCATTTTGCTTATTGAATCCGTTAAATCAATATTTTTCTGAAAGAAAAAAGGACTCATGGAAATTACACCGTTCAAATCATTGATCCTTGTACTAAAAAGGGAAGTTGTGAAATAGCCATATCTTGAATGACCAATTAATATCCTGAATTTTGAAGCCTTGTACTCTTTTTCGGCAAGAGGGATAAGTTCCTCAAAAATGAATTTTTCATTTTCAAGGGCAAGTCCGCTTGGATCAGAGGTTTTGTACTGTGTTTCATTATAGCGGTAACGTTGTTCAGATTCCACGCTGATTATTACAGATGATGGCATCTGTTCATTACTTGTAAGATAATCAATGGTATTGATGATATAATTATGACTTCTTTTGTTTTGCCTGTCGAATACAATAATTAATGGGAAATTGTTTTTTATTCCATTTTGCCACTCTACCGGAACGGTTACAGAAATTTTTTTTCCAAACCCAAGATTTTTAGAGTGGATGGTGGTGTCTTTCAGCTTTTTATATCTTTCATAGTTTTGTGCAAATAAGGTTGTCGTAAGTAAAATAAAAAGTAAGGCAAATCTTTTTGGCATGTCGGTTTAATTTAAATATTAGATGAAGCCCATATTGATGAATCTTGGATTCTTATGGATTTTCCTTCGAGATTTCCTTATGATGCTTCAGGTATAAAGGCAGGGCCGCAGATCCATACCATGGAAAAATCTCATAACCAAAAACACCGGCCTGTACTGCGGGATCTGTTTTTACCCATTGTTCGGCTTCTTCTTTAGACTTTGTATTGAAAATAAACATACCGCGGTAGTTTTCTTTATTCTTTTCTAAAAAAGGTCCCGCTACAATAATCTTTCCCTCATCGGCAAGTCTGGTGATATTTCCCATGTGTCCTTTCATCAGTTCTCCCATTTTGGCTTTGTCTTCAATTTTAGCGGTTCCCGTGGTCAGCATAACAATGGTATAGGCCTTCATCCCGTATTGGTCCGCGCCTAAAGAAGTTGCCAATTCCTGATTGAATTTTACTTTTTCTTTATTCTTCTCCTGAGCGAAGGATAAGGTAGTCATCAAAATACTAAGGGTTATAAAAAATTTTAATTTCATAGATGTTTAATTATAATGTGAATAGCTGAAATCTGGCATCTTATGTCTGAAATCTAATATCTAAGTTCTAATCTTTTATTCTTAAAAATTCTTTAGCCAGCTCAATCATTTTAGGATCTCCGGTGTATTTTCCGTGCTCATCAGACAGTTTTACCGTAGGAATCCATTCCTGGTTCGGAGCCTGAACGCCGATTAGCTTCATAACGATATTCATTGGTTTTAGACCAACATCATTAGTAAGATTCGTTCCTATTCCGAAAGAGATTCCTATTTTCCCTCTGCAGTAGTTGGTAATTTCTGCCACTTTTTCAAGATTCAGGGCATCTGAGAAAATAATGTATTTAAACATAGGATTGATGCCGTTTTTCTGATAATGGGCAATGGTTTTATCTGCAAATTCCAACGGATCACCGCTGTCGTGGCGTACCCCATCAAACAGTTTTGCAAATTTCTTGTCAAATTGCTGGAAGAATACATCCGTAGTGTAAGTATCAGACAGTGCTACTCCAAGATCACCTCTGTACACATCTACCCAATGTTCCAGAGCCAGTTCATTCGCCATTTTAAATCCGTATTCTGCGGCGTGAAACATAAACCATTCATGAGCGTGGGTTCCGATGGGTTTTACTCCGTATTTCATCGCAAAATGAACGTTTGAACTTCCGATAAATGTAGAATCTCTTTTCTGTGTCAGGGCTTCCATAACCAGATTCTGTACCTTATAAGAATGTCTTCTTCTCGTCCCGAATTCAGCGAAAGTTACTCCAAGTTTTCCCAGTGAATCCGCTTTCTCAATGGTTTTGCTCATCACTTCTTCGTTGGAATCCCTTTCCATGTGGTTCATCTCATAATGAAGTTCGCTGATCAGAGCTAATAACGGAACTTCCCAGAGAATCGTTCTGTACCATAGCCCTTCAACGGTTACGCTGAGGTCATTTCCTTCCTGATGAATCTTTACTTCAGATGGATCATAATGGTAGCCTTCCAGAAAATCGAGGTAAGGAAGGTCAATGTACGGGCAGGTCTTTGCCATGAATTTTTTTTCGTCTTTTGTCAGCTTTAATTCTGCCATTTTATTGACGGCTTCTTTCAGTGCTGCATCAAAGCCCGGCGGGAAATGATGTTTTCCCCTGTTGATGAATTCATATTTTACAATGGAATTCGGAAATAATTTTACCACCGCATTCTGCATGGTTATTTTATAGAAATCGTTATCTAAGATAGAGTTTAATCGAACGTCGTGCATAATATGTGTAATTTTAACGCAAATATAATCATTAAAAATAAAAATCGTCTAAATGTAAGACGATTTTTTATTATTCGGATGATTTTTGCAGGTTACTTCCCTAAATAAGAGTTGTACATCCATACTTCTTTTTCCTGTTCTGTGATGTAGTCGCTCATCTGGGAATTAGTTCCTTCATCTCCTGCTTTATCCGTAATATCCAGAAGCTCTCTCTGAAGATCAATAACCACTTTGAATGAATTTAAGATAAGTTCAACGCTTTTTGCTGCATCAGTCACTTCTTTGCTTTCTTTAATAGTAGCCACTTTAAGGTAATCGGAATAATTATGAGCAGGAGTTGCTCCCAGCGTAAGGATCCTTTCCGCAATCTCATCAATCTTTAATACCAGGCTGTTGTAAAGTTCCTCAAACTTCGGGTGAAGGGTAAAGAACTGATCTCCTTTGATATTCCAGTGCGAACCTCTTGTATTCTGGTAGAACACGGAATAGTTGGCTAGAAGAGTGTTTAATTTTTCTGAAATGTTTTTACAGTCGGCTTCTTTCAGGCCGATAATGCTTGCATTTTTCATACGTTTATTTTTTATACTAACAAATTTAGAAAATATTGTGCCGAAAAGCCCTTATTACCAATAGATGATAACTATAAGAAAATGTTTTAAAATAGTTTGGAAATATGAGCCGAAAAGAAAAATACAGAGGTAAGGAGAAACAATTTCTTTCTTAAATATCAGTTTACACCACATGATGCTTATCTTTGATGACTTTATACCTGGTTTTAAAATGAAATCATTCCGAAATATAGGATTACGAAGCTTTCTGATGTCTTTTGCTGTCTTTTTTACGGTCTCTTTACTGTACTATATCAGTTCAGTTCTGAAAACAGACGGACATTATGTATATCTTCTGGATGATGCTTACATTCATCTTGCAATGGCGAAGAATTTTGCATTGTATGAAGTCTGGGGAATGACCAGGTATCAGTTTTCCTCCACTTCTTCATCGCCTCTTTTTACCTATATGCTTAGTGTTCTGATTGAGATTTTTGGAGACAATGATCAGATTCCTTTGTACTTTAATGCAGCTTTCAGTATTGGTATCCTTTATTTTCTTTCCATATATTATGGGGATATTCTCAAGGAGGTAAAAAGAACCGTTTTAGCGGTACTCTTTACTGTATTTTTCATTGTTCTTCCGCTGCATTTCCTTTCGGGAATGGAGCACGTCTTTCAGATATTCCTTTTTGTAATTAATATTTTCTGCTTTTATCGGCGGGACCAGAACAAGGCTGCGGAATACGGCTTTTATTTCAGCCTTTTATTGATGGGACTGATCCGTTTTGAAAGTATGTTCTATTTTGTGATTCTGGCTGTTATGTTTGCTGTTATAAAGAAGTGGAAGGAGGTGGTGCTGGTTTTAGTGTTGGGATTAATGCCTATTACTGTATTTTGTGCTTTCAACTACCAGCAGGACGGCTACTTTTTCCCCAATTCCGTGATTGTAAAAGGAACAAAGTTGAGTTTTGATTCCAATATAGTGTACCAGCTTAAAGTCATTCTGCTGGATAATTTTCTGCTGAATATCAGTTTTTATAAAGTGGGTGTTTTCCCTGTTTTACTGTCCCTTATTTTTATTTACAGGGATTTCAAAACGAAAACATTTAAAAAAGTATTGGAAGATAACTTCCTTCTGATTGTATTTTCCCTGCTAATGATTTGTCACTCCATGTTTGCAGATCTGAAAGGGCTTTTCCGTTATGAAGCCTATATTCTTACAGGATTCTGTATGGTTCTGATACCAAAGCTTAAAGGATTGTTTTTCGATTTTACCCATTATATTAAAAAAGAAAGGATAATCAGTGTATTCATTGCTGCAAATGCTGTACTTCTTATATATAAAGGAAGTGTTGCCCATAAAGTGATGAATAACGGAGGGAAGAATATTTATGAACAGCAGGTGCAGTCTGCGAAATTTCTGAATCAGTTTTATAACAGCTCTAAAGTGGTTGCTAATGATATTGGCGCGGTAAGCTATTATACGGATATTCATTTGCTGGATATTGCCGGACTCGGATCGGTGGAAACCGTTCCTTTTAATGAAAACAAAGGAAAGTTTGACAAGAGGTTTGAAGATTTTCTTGCCCGATATTGTTTTGAGAATAAATATGATCTTGCAATAGTATATGAAGGCTGGCTTCAAGGGCATGTTCCTCCACACTGGAAAAAAGCAGCGGTCCTGAAGATAGGAGAGAAGATAACCGTAGCAAGACATGAAGTATCTGTTTATTCTATCAATGAAAAGAATCTGGAACAGCTGAAACAAAATATCAGAAAATTTAACTGGAATAAAAACGTTACCGTCACAATCACCGAATAAATGTAAGTGTCTGTTAATTAATTTTTAATAAAAAAGATTATTTGCAGATAACTGCTTGTTAATTAAAAAAAAATTATTATTTTTGCACCCTAAAATAAAAAGCAATTAAATGCCTACTATTCAACAATTAGTAAGAAAAGGAAGAGCCACGCTTGCCAAGAAGAGCAAATCGGCTGCCCTTGATTCTTGTCCACAAAGACGTGGTGTATGTACGAGAGTATATACTACTACACCGAAGAAACCTAACTCTGCACTTAGAAAAGTAGCAAGGGTAAGACTTTCTAACGGTAAAGAAGTGAATGCCTATATCCCGGGCGAAGGACATAATCTTCAAGAGCACTCGATAGTATTGGTTAGAGGCGGAAGGGTGAAAGACCTACCGGGAGTACGTTACCACATCGTAAGAGGTGCATTAGATACCGCTGGTGTAAATGGAAGAACTCAGAGAAGATCTAAGTACGGAGCTAAGAGACCTAAACCAGGACAAGCAGCTGCTGCTCCTGCAAAAGGAAAGAAAAAATAATCATTAAATAAGGTACAAAAGCAATGAGAAAGACAAAAGCGAAAAAAAGACCGTTGTTACCAGATCCAAAGTTTAATGATCAATTGGTAACGAGATTCGTAAACAACTTGATGCTTGACGGTAAGAAGTCAATCGCATTCAAAATATTCTATGATGCATTAGATATCGTAGAAACTAAAAAAGGAGAAACGGAAAAAACTGCCCTTGAAATCTGGAAAGATGCACTTACAAATGTAATGCCTCACGTAGAAGTACGTTCTAGAAGAGTAGGTGGAGCTAACTTCCAAATTCCTATGCCAATCAGAGCTGACAGAAAAATTTCTATGGCAATGAAATGGTTAATTAGCTACTCTAAAAAGAGAAATGATAAGTCTATGGCTTTGAAATTAGCTAATGAAGTAGTAGCTGCTTCAAGAGAAGAAGGTGCTGCTTTCAAAAAGAAATCTGATACTCACAAAATGGCGGAAGCTAACAAGGCTTTCTCACACTTTAAATTCTAATTAGAAATGAGTAGAGATCTTAAATTTACAAGAAATATTGGTATTGCCGCTCACATTGATGCTGGTAAAACTACTACTACAGAAAGAATCTTATTCTATACAGGTGTAAACCATAAAATTGGAGAAGTTCACGATGGTGCTTCTACAATGGACTGGATGGAGCAGGAAGCAGAAAGAGGGATTACTATTACTTCTGCTGCAACTACTTGTTCTTGGAACTTTCCAACAGATCAGGGAAAACCTGTTGCAGACACTAAACCTTACCACTTCAACATTATCGATACACCGGGACACGTTGACTTCACTGTAGAAGTAAACAGATCTTTAAGAGTATTGGATGGATTGGTATTCTTATTCTCAGCAGTAGATGGAGTAGAGCCTCAGTCTGAAACAAACTGGAGACTTGCTGACAACTACAAAGTTGCTAGAATGGGATTCGTAAACAAAATGGACAGACAGGGTGCTGACTTCCTTAACGTGGTAAACCAGGTTAAAGATATGTTAGGATCTAACGCGGTTCCAATCGTTTTACCAATCGGTGCTGAAGAAGATTTCAAAGGTGTTGTTGACTTAATTAAAAACAGAGCGATCATCTGGGATGAAGCAGGACAAGGAGCTACTTTCGAAGTAGTGCCAATTCCTGAAGACATGAAAGATGAAGTTCTTGAATATAGAGAGAAACTTGTAGAAGCTGTTTCTGAGTATGACGAAACTTTGATGGAGAAATTCTTTGAAGATCCGGATTCAATTACAGAAGAAGAAATCAATGCTGCATTGAGAGCTGCTACTATCGATTTATCTATTATCCCAATGACTTGTGGTTCTTCATTCAAGAACAAAGGAGTACAGTTTATGTTGGATGCAGTATGTAAATACTTGCCTTCTCCATTGGATAAAGATGATATCAAAGGTACTGATCCAAGAACTGACGCTGAAATCACAAGAAAACCATCTGTAGATGAGCCTTTCGCAGCTTTAGCATTTAAGATTGCTACTGACCCGTTCGTGGGAAGATTAGCATTCTTCAGAGCATACTCTGGAAGACTTGATGCAGGTTCTTATATCTTGAACACGCGTTCAGGAGATAAAGAAAGAATCTCAAGAATCTATCAGATGCACGCTAATAAGCAGAATCCAGTAGAATATATTGAAGCTGGTGATATTGGTGCTGCGGTAGGATTCAAATCTATCAAAACTGGTGATACAATGTGTGACGAGAAAAACCCAATCGTTCTTGAATCGATGGTTTTCCCTGATCCGGTAATTGGTATCGCTGTTGAGCCTAAAACTAAAGCTGACCAGGATAAAATGGGTAACGCTCTAGCTAAATTGGCTGAAGAAGATCCAACGTTTACAGTGAGAACTGATGAAGCTTCTGGACAAACGATTATCTCTGGTATGGGTGAGCTTCACTTGGATATCATTGTAGACCGTATGAGAAGAGAATTCAAAGTTGAAGTAAACCAAGGACAACCTCAGGTAGAGTACAAAGAAAACTTAACAAAAGTTGCCAGCCACAGAGAAGTTTACAAAAAGCAATCTGGAGGTAAAGGTAAATTTGCTGATATTGTATTTGAACTAGGACCTGCAGACGAAGGTAAAGTTGGTTTAGAATTCATCAATGAGATCAAAGGTGGTAACGTTCCTAGAGAATTTGTTCCTGCCATTGAAAAAGGCTTTAAAGCTGCAATGAAGAACGGTCCTTTGGCTGGTTTCGAAGTTGAAGGTATTAAAGTGGTTCTTAAAGACGGATCTTTCCACGCGGTGGATTCTGATGCTCTTTCCTTTGAAATGGCTGCTAAGTTAGGATTTAAAGAAGCGGGACGTGCTGCTAAGCCAGTAATTATGGAGCCTATTATGAAACTGGAAGTTGTAACTCCGGAAGAATATATGGGTAACATCATTGGTGACCTTAACAAGAGAAGAGGTACCATCAGTGGTCAGGAAGAGAAAAATGGAGCTATTGTAATCAAAGGTTCTGTTCCACTTTCTGAAATGTTTGGATATGTAACAACTCTAAGAACACTTTCATCAGGAAGAGCTACATCTTCTATGGAATTAGAGAAGTACCAGGCTACTCCACAAAACGTTGCTGAAGATATCATCGCTAAAGCAAAAGGTTAATTTTTAAATTAAAGAAATGTCACAAAGAATCAGAATAAAACTAAAATCTTACGATTACAACTTGGTAGACAAGTCTGCTGAGAAAATCGTAAAAACGGTAAAGGCTACTGGTGCTGTTGTAAACGGACCAATTCCATTGCCAACGAATAAGAGAATCTTCACAGTGTTGAGATCTCCGCACGTAAACAAGAAAGCAAGAGAGCAGTTCCAGTTATCAGCTCACAAGAGACTAATGGATATCTACTCTTCTTCTTCTAAGACTGTTGATGCTCTAATGAAATTAGAACTTCCTTCAGGTGTAGATGTAGAAATTAAAGTGTGATAACTGCATACTTTGCAATGATTATAGAATCCGTTCCTTTTTAGGAACGGATTTTTTGCTTCCAATTTTTAAAAAGATTCTTATATCTTTAGCGGGATTCATAAATTATCGATATTTTTGGCTCAAACTTTTACCGTGAAAAAACTCTTCTTCTTCTTATTTCCTTTACTGTTTAGTGCACAGACACATCGCTTTGTTTACCTGTTTCAATATAAAAAAGATTCATTGGCACAAGATTTTACTAAAGCCAATATGATTCTGGACGTTAATCCTGATGATGTCAAATTTTATCCTTACTCTTACGCTCAAACAGATTCTCTGAATACTATCCGTGGCCAGAAAAGATCAAGATGGGATGATGATCTTCCTGCCATTATCAGGAAGAAGGATTCTTTTGAAAATACTTCATTGATTTTGCTGAATGATTTTTTTTCTTTAAAATCAACGGATAAAATGAACTGGAAGCTTTTAAGTGATACAAAAGTTGACGGACAGTATAATTTGCAGAAAGCAACCACAAATTTTGGAGGCAGACAATGGATCGCTTGGTTCTGCAAAGACATCAATTTAAGCGAAGGACCCTATAAGTTCCGTGGGCTTCCGGGGCTCATCTTTGAAATAGAAGACAGCAACAGGAATTATATTTTTAAACTGGCTAAAAGTATGAAGTTTCCCAAGACTTATGAAACCCCGTTCCTGGAGAGTTTTATTGGAAAGAAACCTCTTCTTGTGACGGAGAAGATCATTGCAAAAAAGCAGCTGGAACTCTACAATGATCCACTGCATGATGTTGCAGAAGCATTCAAATCAAATACCAATCCCGACAATACATTTTATGTTTTAGGAGTACAGATCAAAAGTTTGGACCAGTTAAAAGGAATGTCTGATGAAAGAAGAAAAATGATGCTCAAAGAAAACAATCCCATCGAAATTGATAAAGCCGTAAAATATCCTTTGAATTAAAGAAAATAGAAATACCCGATTACAACCCTCCTTTTCACAGGAGGGCTTTTTTATGCCGAAATATCTGAAAAGTGAGATATATCAGATTGAATTGTTTATTTAGAATTAATAAAAATAACTAAATTCGCCAAAAATTATCAGATGAATAAAGTAGTATCCTTTTCTCTGCTTGTACTGGGTGGGGTTTTTGTAAACGCACAGCAAGTGAATGATTCTATTAAAAAATCAAAAGAAATTGACGAGGTAGAATTGTTCGGTGAAAAAAAGAAACAGCCGGCAGGACTTGAAACGGTAACCAGGCTCCCTTTGAAAACCAGAGATCAGATCCAAAGTATTTCTGTTATTTCCCATAAGGCCATTGAAGAATTAGGAGCACTTACGGTAACTGATGTTGCCAAAAATGTACCGGGTGTTACCCTATTTTCAAGCTATGGTGGAGGAAACGAAAGTATGTCAATTAGAGGTTATAGAGGAGTTCCTGTTTTAAAAAATGGAGTTCAGATGGATTCTGACTTCCGTACTGCAGGAATGATTACCGATATGCAGGGAGTTGAGAATATTCAGGTTCTGAAAGGTTCGGCAGCAGTTACCCAGGGAATAGGTGACGGGCTGGGATCAGCAGGAGGGGTAATCAATGTAGTAACAAAGAAACCTAACTTTATCAATAGCGGTAATATCGGTTTTAGATATGGAAGCTGGGATTTTTACAGACCGACTGTAGATGTTCAGAGGGTTTTAGATTCTCAGGGAAGAGTTGCTGTAAGATTTAATGGTGCCTATCAGAATAATAACTCTTTCAGATCTCATGTAGAAGGTGAAAGAATTTACATTAACCCATCAGTCGCTTTCCGTCCGGATGATAAAACTCAAATTGTTGTTGAGCTGGATTATCTTCACGATAAACGTACACCGGACAGAGGAACCATCAATCTTGCGGACGCTAATGTGGAAGCTCTTTATAAGATGCCTAAAGGAGCATTCCTAGGATATACAACCGACTTTACAAAAGTTCAGTCATTTAACTTTTCTACAACAGCAGAAAGAAAACTTACTGACAAATTGAAGCTGAGAGCAGCTTTTATTTCAGCAGAAAGAGAGGTAAACAGTGAAGCTTCATCTATTGCCCATGCCAAAAATACTCCCTGGACAGAACGTTACAGAACAATTGGGAAAAGCAGAAGCATTGATGCTAATAAAGTATTTCAGGCAGATTTCATAGGACAGGATATTCAGACCGGATTTATTAAACATACATTCCAGGTTGGGGTAGATTGGAAAGAAAGTGAAGTAACGACCTACGCCTTTAATGCCTATAAAAACTCTATAACAGCAGCAAACATTATTAATGCTGGTAATCCGCTTGATTCTTTTGATGTAATGCAGGGGATTTCAAATACTTTACCTGTCAATGTATTGTATCAGCAGTCTAAAGATCCGGGAGTGGTGAAAACACCAACTTTTGGGGCTATGGCACAGAATGTAATGTCTTTTGGTAAATATTTTAAAGTGCATGCCGGTATCCGATACAGCATGGTAAACGGATCTGATAAAAGTACAAGTAACGCATGGAATCCATCATTTGGATTAATGTTCTTCCCTATGGAAAACCTTAATGTTTTTGGATCATATACTACCACTACATCATTGAGAACAGTTAACAATGTTCTTTTATCCGGAGGAACAGTAGGTCCTTCTACAACTAAACAGTGGGAAGCCGGAATTAAATCAGACTGGTTTAATGAACGTCTTAGATTCAATGTTACCCTATTTGATATTAAGACAGATCATCTTTCATTTACAATTCTTGATGAAAACTATAACCCTGTTGTAATCGACAAACAGACCATGTATGGTCTGGCAGGAAACCTTAGAAGAAAAGGAGTTGAAGTAGAGCTTATCGGTAGAATTTTACCAAACCTTCAGGTAATGTCCGGATGGGCTTATCTGGATGCTCAATATGAAGACAGCCCGGCTTACGTTAATGGGTCTGCACCAATGAATGCACCTAAGCATACTGCGAACGGTTGGTTAAATTATAAATTCAATACAGGAGCTTTAACGGGGCTTGATGTAGGAGCAGGAATTTACTATGTAGGTAAAAGACCGGTTGATGAATGGACGCAAAAAACCTTTACTGCAGGCCATGCAAATAGTGTAAAGCCAGGGGAAAAACCTTTTGATATGCCGGAATATACTACGGTAGATGCTCAGGTGGGTTATACCCTTAAAAATGGTATTGGTATGAGGGTATTCTTCAATAATATCTTTGATGCAGTAGGATATAGCTCTTACTTCAGAGGAGGATATATCGATCAGATTCAGCCTAGAAACTTTGCCGTTCAGGTCAACTATAAATTCTAATCAAAAAATCATCTATTATGAAAAATATGAAAACTTTATTATTCGCATTTGTTATCGGAGCAGCAGTTATTTCTTGTTCCGGCGACAAAAAGAAAGGAATTGATTACAACCAGTTCAAAACAGAAGTGAAACTTACGGCTGAACAGGAAAAGAGTTTTGACGAGATTACTAAAAAATATCAGGACCTTCAGGAGCAGAATTATCAGGCTGCCAAAGCTCAGGGTGGAAATATGGACAGAGTGGCTTTAAGCATCAAGAACGAAGAGCTCAGAGCACAGCAGTCTCTTGAAATGGCTAAAGTTTTAGAGGCTCCACAAATGGAGAAATTCAACAAATTTGTTGATGAAAATTCAAGGAAAAGGCCAAGATATGACAATGCTCTTTTAGAAAGAATTAAAACTGAAGCTCAGCTTTCAGAAGAAGAATTCAAAGTGGTGAATGCCGCTAATGATGCCTTTGAAAAAGCATTCAATGATGCTCATGATGTATACCACGGAAACAATGACCTGGCTAAAGAATACTGGGAAAAGTTTGATGCCCAGAGAAAAGCTGCCATTGAGAAAGCGTTAACGCCGGAACATTACGCGAAATTCCAGGAAATCGTAAAAGATGTTCAGTTCAAAGGAAGAAAGTAATTTCTGAGACTTAAAGCTGGAAGAGGTAAGCCGAAAGTAATATGAAATTAAGGGATCTGATGCCTAAACTTCATCATCTATCTTCATTTCCACCTCTCTCAAATCAAAAACATTCATTTCAAATTTTAATAAAAAACATTAAGACGGCATCCCTGTCTTAATGTTTTTGCTGTTAAACCATTATGAAACCATTATTTAAAAGTCTTTACCGGAAAAAGAGAAAGAATGAATCATTCACAAAATACCTGATGTGGCTCATCCATCTATGGCTAGGACTTTTGTCAAGCATCATTGTTTTTATAATGTGTCTTACCGGATGTTTATATGCCTTCAAAAATCAGATCACCGATCTTTACAATAAAGATAAAGTGTATATAACAGCTGGTACGGAAGCTAGAAGCCCGGATCATATTCAGACCGAATTATCAAAAAACGGTAAAGAACTTACTTCCCTGCTCATCCCTGAAAGTAAAAGCAGAAGTTATGTAGTTTCCTATCGGGAAAATCAGCTTGATAAAAGTGCTTATTACAATCAGTATACCGGTACAATTCTCGGGCAGGCAGATACAGGGGCCAATCATTTTTTTGAAGTGGTACTTGATATTCACCGGAACCTGATGATGGGAAATGCCGGACGCCAGATCGTAGGGGCCTCCGTCTTGATGTTCTGCGTACTGCTGATCTCCGGGCTGATTCTCTGGCTTCCCAAAAAACTGAAATTTTTAAAACAGGGGCTGACGGTAAAATTCAAAGCTAAATTTCAGCGTGTCAATTATGATCTACATAACACTCTTGGATTTTATACCTTTTTAATGCTGTTTTTCATAGCGGTTACCGGATTGTATGTAACCTATCCCTGGGTGAAAAACGGACTCATTGTAAGTCTTGGAGGATCTTCAATAGACAATATTGCAAAAGAAAAAGATAATGGTGATGATCCTTTCGGAGGACTTCTGGAAGATATGCTTCAGAAGCAGGATGAAAAGAAAAATCTCAAAGATGCTTCGTCTGCTTCTATTGATAAAATCCTGAAAATGGCAGATCAGCATCTTCCATACACCGCAGTTACCAGTATTGAACTCCCAAATAAAGACAATCCAAGATATGTAGTGATCAAAACCAATACGCAGAACTTTTTAGGGATGATGCTTCCGGATGAAGTTACTTTTGATAAAACCGGAGTTTTAAAAACAAAAGAATTATTTTCCGACAGACCTTTAAATAAACAGTTCACTGCTCTGGCTAAACCGCTCCATACCGGTGAAATTATGGGACTTCCGAGTATTATTCTATATTTCATCATATCGCTTATCGGATGTTCATTTCCCATTACCGGATTCCTGATCTGGTGGCATAGGTTTAAGAAAACGAAATAACAAGGAAGGAGGAAAGAAAGGAAGATGGAGGCTGGAAGAGGGAAGTTTAAGCAGTGTGTAATATGAAATTTCAGCTTTGATGATGAATAGTTGAGTGAGATAAATATAAATTCAGATCATAAGTTTTCTGATATTTTTATTGAATAGAAGAACTATTGTAATAGACTTAACCGTTTACACTTCCATCCTCCCTCTTCCAGCTTCCATCCCTAAAAACAACTCCCATCTTAAAATCATTCCATTGCCGGTTCATACTAATTTTATACATTTATATATAAAAGAATCTACAGTATGAGCGATAAAAATCATAGTTTTTTTGAAAAATTTTCAGACTGGGCCACCAAATTTACAGGAAGCTCTTATGCTTTTATCGGAGCAGTGTTGGTCGTATTGTCATGGGCCGTTTCAGGCCCCGTTTTTGATTATTCCGAAACTTGGCAGCTTGTCATCAATACCGGAACTACGATCATTACCTTTTTAATGGTTTTCCTGATTCAGAAAGCTCAGAATAAAGACTCAAAAGCGATCCAGATTAAGCTGAATGAGCTCATCGCTGCTCATGGAAAAGCGAGTAACAGAATTGTAGATATTGAAGATCTGACGGAAAAAGAACTAGACCAGCTTCATTGCTTTTATGAAAACCTGGCCCAGCTTGCCAAAAAAGATGCTGATATTCATACCTCACATTCTATAGATGCAGCCCAGATAAATCAAAATATCAAACATGCAGCCTTTAAAATGAAACATGAAGAATGGCTTCAGAAACAGCAACAAAAAAAGGAATCAAACTGATTCCTTTTTTATTTGTCAATGAGAAAAGAGGTTATCGAAGCCCTGCTTCTGTCTTTCAGACTTCAAGAAACTTCCGGCTTCCCCTTTCTCCCCTATCTTTTCATAAAGTAACTGAAATAACTGCAGCTTCCCATCAGGTCTCTGGAAGCCTGTGTGTCGGCATATTGGGCTTTCAGCTGAGCGAAATAGGTTCTGTATTTCTGGTTTTTCAGATTGTCCAGTTCAGTCTGATGAGCCTGTTCTTTTTCAGACCATTTAGGATCGGAATAATCAATATTAGCTTGATTTTTCTCCCCGTACTGGTAATATTTCCCCTGTTCTGCACTCGCCATCTGGAAAAGAATTCTGGCTTTCTGCTCTTTGTCCGTTGAAAGCTTAAGGGCCTTTTGATAATAGCCGATAGCCAGATCAAAATTATCAGGTTCAATATAAGAGGTATCCGTAAAGTTCTTATAATAATATTGATATGGGTTCTTTCTGCTTGTGCTCCAGAAATCATATTTTCCTCCGTTGCTGTTGTCAATATCCATCACAAACAGTTGGCGGTAATATCCCAGAATAGAAGTATTGTAAAGTAAATTTCCGATCAGCTGATCTGCTTTTGCTGCCTTTTCGCCTGTTCCTGCTCCTATCTTTTTCAATTGAATAAGTGCATCTGCCAGTTCCACTTTATTCATGGTACTTTTGATGAAAGGGAAATCCGAATAATTTTCAGCCTTCATACTTTCAGTATCTGGACTACCAAAACTTTCCCACACATTATGTCCGAAAACAAGATCTGAAATATTTTTAAAGCCGTTGTATTCACCCGGAGCATACTGTTTCTGGGTGATCTTCTGACCGTCTTTTTCTGTCCATTCATAGTTTTCTCTTGGGATCCCTGTAAAGCTTTGCGCTTTTTCATAATAGGATTTAGCCTTTTCAAAGTCAGCCAGTTTCATGGCTCTGTCACCATAAATCGTATTGAAGAAAGCATCAATATTTCCTACACTATCCATGTTTTTGGCGATGATCTGCTGTTCAAACTGGGTTTTATTCGACTTTCTGTAAAAGTCTTCAACGCTTTTTACCAGACTTGAGTTTGGGTTGTACTGAAGATCAGAAAGCTTATTGTTCATTAAATATGACTTTCCGTCCTCTCCCTGAAGGAAATACCTGTTGGCAAGAACATCTTTAAGGAATGATGCGGTGGAAGGTGCTTCGCCGTAATAATCATAATCGGTATTGGCGGTATCCTTTTTCACTTCTTTTTCCACAAAATACTCTGCGTAATCTTTCATCAGATGATCTTCGTAAGCGGCATCAATTTTAGGCTGGGCAACAATATCGTTAAGAACTTTCATTCTCTTGATCTGCTCCAGGTATTCAGGATTGGTTGTCTTAATGTCATTCAGGATTTCCGTACTCTCTTTATAATCTTTCTTTAAAAACTTAAGATAGGCATCTGCAATCTGCCAATACTCATCTTTAGACTTTTCTTTGGTTTTTGAAGTGAATTTTTCCAGCTCATCCAAATAGTTTTTGGCGGCGTCATCATATCCGTAACCTGTTGTATAAAAAGGAATTCTGTTGGGGTTGTTCAGTAATTCATCATCGCTTTGGTCTGCTTTTGCATTTCCTGTTTTATCAGATTTGGAACCGCCGAATAAATTTTTAAAGAACCGTACAATTTTCTGCCAGAAAGAAAGTTTCACTTCCTTCACTTCAGGGGCTGTTGTTCCTGTATTAGCCTCTTTTGAATTGGTATTGCCATCGGTTTTTCCTCTGGAAACAGCAGGGCTCGTTGAGGCATCTGAAGAGTAATAATAAGTTGGAAGATAACTTCTTTCCAGCTCATTGATGCTTCTTACAGCCATGACCTTCAGAATCTCAGAGTCAGGGTTGATCTCATACATCTTTTCCATAATAGGAATCGGATTGTTGAAATCTTCATAGCCTAAAAGGAAATAAGCCATATTCTTTTCTTCATTCGTATTCGCTCTTTTCATGATATTACTGAAAGAAGCGGTATCCGAAAGCTTCATCGAAACAAAAGAAGATTCCTTACGGTCTTTCGTGTTCATAAAAACCTGAAAGAAATTCCAGTTGGCATCACTGTTCATTTCAAGGCCTCTTTGGGCTCCGGCCAGCTGATCAAGAGCCATAAAATAGACTGCACCTTTCAGTTTGATCGGTTCTACATAGGTTTTGAAAGCCTGCACTGCTGCATCATAATTTCTTGTATAATGGTTGAAACGGACCAGCTGATAACCGTAACGCTGTTTGATCTCAGGATTTTTTACCGAATTATATAAAGATGTTAAAGCTGCAATGGTTTTAGGGTAGTCGAGAGAAGTAGCGTTCTCTTTATTATCGCTTCCGCCGTAATAGAATGAATTCTCACTTTCAACATAATTGATGCTCATATAAGGTTCCAGATATTTGGCCTCAATCAGGTAGTCAATCCCTTCACGGTACTTCTGGTAAAACCCTGTCCCCAATTTCTGCAGGAGAGGGTTGGCTGGGTTTCCGTTTTTTAAAGCATTCAGATCGTTCATGCTGATCTTATATACCAGGTTTTGCGTTTCAGCATAGTTCAGCTGATTATTGAAGAACTTTTTCCAGGTGTTCAGATTGTCATCAGGAATCAGAGCGGCATTGTATCCGGTATAAAACCGGCTGGAATAATTATGCAGAAACGGAAGATAGGATTTGTCCTTAATAATACTTTGGGTAAAAAGATTAAAGTAATCATAATCCGGATCCGACCATGCGCAGGCTTCCGATTTCGTATAGAAAAGAGACAGTACTGCCAGTGAAAGAATATACTTTTTCATATAAATTCAGGTGTTTTTAGTGTTGTCATGAATAATTTTTTTGTTTTCAGAAAATATCTGTAACAGTTGGAGAGGATTAAAAATTCCTACCCGCTACAAATTTACCATCTAATTGATAATAAATGATAGTAAAATCAGGTATTTTTTTCTCCAGAAAATGGATAGCCTCTTGAAGTTGTTCCTCGGAAATTTCCTCAATCTTTATTTTGAAGCCTTTGTTTAAATAGTTTCTGAAATAAAATCCGTCTTTCATAATCTCAACTTCATTATCTGATATTTTTTTGAAATGGGGATTTTCCAGATCCTTTTGAGACAGGGCGTTAATCAGGCGGTGCTTACCAAGATGGTTGGTAACGATTCCCCAGGAATAAACAGGAAGTGCCACCTCGATTTTTTTTATAGGATAATCTTCAAGCTTTGAAAGATAATTTTTTAGAGTAACCACATCCAGAATGGAGTTCTTATCTGAATTTTCCAACGGTGAAGAGGTAGAGTAGCACATCAGGTAAACTTTATCTACGGGAGGTATTCCGGTGTTCTTTTTGTCCTTTACCTGATGAAGCCGGAGGGTGCAGGTGATTTCCTTTCCGGAGATTCTTTTCAGTTCCTTTAAAAATTTAAAATAATCATCCCGTGTTCCGGCAGTCCAGTCGCAGTCAATCTGGATTTCATTATTGATTTTGAGCTGATACTCGCCGGCTTTCTTTTTAATCATTTGATGTATACTTTCCGCAAGAAATGTAATCTCTTCTGCGGAAATATGCAGCATTGATTGATTGGTAATGAAAACTACAGGAACGATTTTTTTGTCGGTTTGGAAACTGTTGTCTTTTGTAATGACGGCCACCGGCTGAAATTTTCCTCCAACTTTATCAACATCAAAAAAACGGGTATAGAGAAAAGGTGATTGAGCTTTATCTAATGTCTTTTTTTCTTCCTGATCCAGCTTCAGATGGGTTTTCCAGTAATAAAATGTGTAAGGATGAGGCTGCTTTTTACTGCATGAGAATAAGATGAATAATAAAAAGAAGATGAAGATTTTTTTCATATCCTAAAAGTAAGAAAATATAATAAAAAAAGATGCTGTCTCACTATGGAGACAGCATCTTAGTCTATCAACGTTCAAAGAATTAATCCTGAATAAGCATTTTTTTCGTATCAATAGTTTTACCGTCAACAGATAGCTTGTATAAATACATTCCTGATTTTAAATTGTTTACTGCAATGTTCCCTTCACCAGTTTCTCTTATGGGAAGAGATTTTATCAATTGTCCGGATACTGAATAAATTTCTATAGTATTGTTTTTACTGCCATTGGGAATATAATATTTAATGTTGGTTTCTCCTTTTGTAGGATTAGGCACATTCTGATACAGTCTGGCGCTGTTACCCGATGAAATATCTTTTATTCCGGATTGTTTTAGTAGTAGGCTTTTTAATTCATCAACCTGCAGCTTGAGATCATCAATCTGGTTTTGCAGTTCAGTTACGGTTGGGCCATTAGCCTGCTTTGCTAAAGCGGTAGAAGCTACCATAACATTTCCGTCAGCATCTACTACCAAAGCATTACCGGATCCGTTGGGAAGATCCTGTAGCCGAACAGTTCCTACCGTATGAAAATTAGCCGTTGGAGCCGTTGTACGGACGCCGACCTGCTGATCTTTAATCAGCATTGTTGAGTTTTTAGAAAGCCCAAACATAATTGAAAATGGAATCGAGTTGGTTAGTTTCGTGGAAGCATGTGTTCCTGATCCGATAACAAAAGAACGGTTTCCTGTTGCAATAAGATCCACTCCGAATCCCCCGGAATATTCAGAGGTTAGATCCACCCCAACTCCAACGGCAAACTGATTGGAAGCCCGGACCGTATTGTTCCATCCCAGGGCTATTGATTTTGATGCATCATTTAATACGGTATTGCTCTGTCCTGCGACAAGATTTGCACCTCCGGCTGTTTGTAAGCTGTTTCCCCAGCCGCCTACTAGAGAGCTGTTGGCATTGGGGCCAAGCATGTTTTGCGATCCGGTAATAATACTACCCTTAGCTTTTACTCCGTTAGAGTAGTTTACTGCGTCTACAACAAAAGATCCGGGGCTCGTCAAAAAAGCTTGCCCTGGATTAGAAAGGGCACCGCCGGTTCTTAAATAGAAATAGCTATGGTCAGTTGTTCCTGCATAATTCGTACTGGTGATGCCTGAATTTCCTGTGATCTCCCATTGTTGAGCATTCATTACTCCGGCGGATAATATCATTGCCCCGGCAATAATATTTTTAATGTTTAATAGATTTCTTTTCATGATAATAAGTATTTTATGGTTAATGTTTTACTAATTTATTTAAATACTGAATCAGATACAGCTTATAGCTAATAAGTGCGCATGTTGTCCTAACAACTGCTTCAAAAAATTCAATAAATGCGTTTTACCTTTAATATTCTTTAAATAATAAAAGACCACTTCGGAGTGAAATGGTCTTTATATAATTAATTCCGTTTTCTTTTGAGATTAAAAAACAGTTGCTGCCAGTTGAATTCTTGCGAATTTGTTAGACGGATTCCACATCGCCATCATAGAAACCGGAAGACTGTAATGATCGGTAATCTTAATGGTTTTGCCTGCTTTTACGCCTACGTTGACAATGTCAAAGCTGTTCTTGCCGTTTCCATATAGAAAATGTTTGTCATTTAGGGCAAATCCTCCTCCAACAAAAGCATCCAGAGTGACCTTCCCGCCGGAAATTACCGGGTAGCTGACCTGAACATAGGTGGAGTATTTGTTTCTGTCATAGCTTCCGTCATCTTTCAGAACAACTTCTCCGGCATTAGCCCCTCCGTAAAGCATAAGGTCTGCTTCTACATTTAAAGGAAAAGAAGGTCCGAAAGTATAATTGGTTCTCAGATCAATGATGTGAGCGGTTCTTCTTCGGGAGTAACTGAAAATATCATCTGCTGCAACAGCAGTGTTGATATTCCTTGAGTTGTAGAGATCCCAAAGTCCGATATAAAAGCGTCCGTCTGAATATTGAACGTAATAATTAATTTCTTTATAATGGGTATTGTCTTTGTCATCAGCCAATGCGGAAGCTCCCCATATTCCGACCTTCCATTTCTTTTCAGCATCTAAAGCATAGGAAAGGTTTCCCATAACAACGGGTTTATCTGTAATGATCAGCCCTCGCCATAAATGGTTATTCTGAATGTTTACAGTGAAATCTAACCGGCTTTCTTTCTTGTTTTCCGTGTCTTCCTGGGCAAAAAGATTCCCTGTGCCTAGTAAAGCCAGGCCTATATAAAAGAGTTTTTTCATTGTGTAAACGATCTGTGGTTATCTTAACGCTCCATACAATAAAGCGGCTAGAATTGCTCCGATGATTGGCCCTGCAATAGGAATCCAGGCATAGCTCCAATCACTGCTTCCTTTTACCGGAAGAATGGCGTGCATGATTCTTGGTCCAAGGTCTCTTGCCGGATTGATGGCGTATCCGGTTGTTCCTCCCAAAGACAGTCCAATTGCCCAGACTAATAAAGTTACAGGGAGTGCTCCCATACTTCCTAATCCTATTTTTGCGGTAGGATCATTGTTTAAAGTAACGCTTGGATCTGCGAAATGGAAAATAACAAAGACCAAAACAAAAGTTCCGATAATTTCACTGATTATGTTTGAAACAGGTTTCCTGATGGCGGGACCTGTACTGAAACAGGCCAATTTTGCATCTTCATCTTCTGTAATGGCAAAATGATCTTTATTAAACAGCCAAACCAGAAAAGCTCCCAGCATTGCGCCGATCATTTCTCCGGCAATATAGGAGGGAACCAGATCCCATGAGAATTTTCCTGCAAAAGCTAAACCTAAAGTTACAGCTGGGTTCAGATGTGCTCCGCTGACTGGTCCGGCAACTGTTACACCAACAAAAACGGCTAAAGCCCAAGCAGTGGTAATTACGATCCATCCGGAATTGTTTCCTTTGGTATCTTTCAAAACAACGTTGGCTACTACGCCGTTTCCTAAAAGTATCATCAGCATGGTCCCGATGATTTCTGCTACAAATGGAGTCATAGTTTTAATTTTGTTTTCAATGGGATTAATCTTCAATCCAGTTTTGTGCTCGCGATACAGCTTTGCTCCAGGTATGGATCATTTTATCTGCCTTTTCCTTTTCAAGTTGCGGATGGAAATCTTTATCCACAATCCATTGGGCCTGAATTTCATCAATATCTTTCCAGTATCCTACGGCAAGACCAGCCAGATAAGCAGCGCCAAGGGCAGTCGTTTCCAGTGTTTTGGGTCTGGTAATTTTAAATCCGAAAAGATCAGACTGGATTTGCATCAGAAGATCACTTGCTGAAGCTCCACCATCTACTCTCAGTTCAAGGCTGGCTCTTCCGGAATCTGCTTCCATAGATTTTACAATATCATATACCTGAAATGCTATTCCTTCAAGGGTAGCTCTGGCAATATGTCCGTCAGTGGTTCCGCGGGTAATGCCTACAATAGTTCCTCTTGCGTATTGATCCCAATAAGGAGCCCCCAATCCTGTAAGAGCCGGAACGAAATAAACGCCTCCGTTATCTTCAACATTTGCGGCCAAGCCATTCACTTCGTCTGAAGAGTGAATAAGTTTAAGACCGTCTCTCAGCCATTGAATAGCTGCTCCGCCTACAAATACACTTCCTTCAAGAGCGTAGTTAACTTCATTATTGATTTTCCAGGCAACAGTGGTCAGCAGATTATTTTTAGAGGATACCGCTTCTTTTCCGGTATTCATCAATAAGAAGCATCCTGTTCCATAAGTGTTCTTAACCATCCCGGGAGTGATGCACATCTGTCCGAATAAAGCGGCCTGCTGGTCTCCTGCAATTCCTGCAATCGGAATTTTGGTGGAGAATAGAGTGGTTGCTGTTTCTCCGTAAATTTCACTGCTCTGCTTTACTTCGGGAAGAATAGATTTTGGAATGTCAAATAATTCCAAAAGTTCTTCATCCCATTCCAGGGTGTGAATATTCAGAAGCATGGTTCTGCTGGCATTAGATACATCAGTGATGAACATTTTCCCACGGGTAAGCTTCCATACCAGCCAGGTGTCAACTGTTCCGAAGCATAATTGGCCTGCTGTGGCTTTTTCTCTTGCACCTTCTACATTGTCCAGAATCCATTTTAATTTGGTAGCTGAAAAATAAGCATCCAGTACAAGGCCGGTTTTCTCTTTGATGATTTCGGCGTGTCCCTGTTCTTTCAGTTCATCGCAATATTTGGAGGTTCTCCTGTCCTGCCATACAATGGCGTTATAAACAGGCTCACCGGTTTCCTTATCCCATACTACAGTAGTTTCTCTCTGATTGGTAATTCCTATGGCGGCAACTTCCAGTCCGGAAATTCCGGCTTTGGCAATGATTTCCGCGGCTACAGAAATTTGAGAAGACCAGATTTCATTGGGGTCATGTTCCACCCAGCCCGGGGTGGGAAATATTTGTTCAAAATTTTTCTGGGATATATATTCTATAGCTCCACTGTGATTGAATAGAATTGCTCTGGAAGAGGTTGTTCCCTGATCTAAAGCGAGAATCAGTTTTTCTTTCATACCGGATTGTTTAGTTTTTGTTGAATGTTTGAGGAGAATAAGGGGTTAGCAGATATCCTTTTGCTAAATCAATAAATTCTTCTGTGTGCTGCTGAATCCATTCTTCAGAATATCCTTTTTCTTCGGCGATGAGCTGTGCAATGGATTGTGCGCTGTCTATGGCTGCTCTTGCATCTAAAAACAGAAGACGTACTCTTCTGGCGAGAATATCTTCAATGGTTTCTGCCATTTCATGTCTTATGGCCCATACCGCTTCCGCGATAGTGAAGGCATGATCCGGATGGATCTTCTGTGCAAACCTGGGATTGCTGTTTTGTAATGCTTTTATAGCAGGAATATCAGATCCATATACATACAGATGGCTGCTGCGGTCAACCAGTTCAGCTTGGATGTTGCCATGAATAGACATATGTTCTGTCTGCGAAGGCCCTGCTTTCAACTGTAAAATTTCTACAGATTTATCAACAGTATCTTCGGCCATTTTCCGGTAGGTGGTCCATTTTCCTCCAATGATGGAAACTAATCCTGTGTCCGAGGCAATAACCTTGTGACTTCTGGAGACTTCTTTTGTGCTTTTGCCTCCTTCTTTTGGTGCTGCAAGGGGTCTTAGTCCTGCAAATACAGATTTTACATCTTCGCGGGTTGGCTTCTTTGACAGGTATTGTCTTGCGGTTTCTAAAACGAAATTAATTTCTGATTCCAGGGCGTGAGGCTCAAAGCTTGGATTTTCCAGTAAGGTGTCTGTTGTTCCTACAAGAGCACGGTCATGCCACGGAACAACAAAAAGAACTCTTCCGTCTGATGTTTTGGGGATCATAATGGCATCATCACTTTTCAGGAATGATTTATCCAGAACAAGATGGATTCCCTGGCTTGGTACAACGTATTTTCCATGTTTTGGATTATTCATATTCAGAATCTCATTCGTGAATACCCCTGTTGCGTTGATCACTGCCTTTGCACGAAGTTCATATTTTTTCTGAGAAAACTGGTCTTCAGCCATAACACCGGATATTTTTCCGAAATCATTCTTCAGAAGGCCGGTTACTTTCATATAGTTAACAGCGCTTCCTCCTTTTTCTATGATGGTTTGTGTCAGGTTAATGGCAAGTCTCGCATCATCAAACTGTCCGTCCTGATAAACTACTCCGCTGGCCAGACCATGCTGCTCAATGGTTGGAAGTTTTTCAATCGTTTTCGATTTGTTGATGTATTTTGTTTTTCCTAAGCTTAGTTTTCCGGCGAGAAAATCATAAATGGAAAGCCCTATTTTATAATAGATGCCTCCCCACCATGTATAGTTGGGAATAATGAAGGACTGATTTTTTACGACATGGGCTGCATTTTGGGCCAAAAGTCCTCTTTCTTTTAATGCCTCTTTTACCAATCCTATATCCCCCTGTGCCAGATATCTTACACCTCCGTGTACCAGTTTGGTACTGCGGCTTGAGGTTGCTTTTGCAAAATCGTGGGATTCAAGAAGGAGGGTTTTAAATCCTCTGCTTGCTGCATCCAGTGCTGAGCCTAGACCACTGGCTCCACCTCCGATGACAATGAAATCCCATTCCTGAACACTGGCTAGTTTACTGATTTCTTCATTTCGTTTCATAAATGTTTCGTTTATGTTTCGTTTTCAAATTTATAAATTAAAAACGAAACCAAAACAAAATAAATGAAATTTTAACACTTTCGAAAAAAAAATGGTATTTTTGATGAAACAATAAGAATGGAAAAGTTAATACCAAGGCATGATGAAATACTAAAAGAGCTGGATGAGAAAGGCCATGTGCTGGTACAGGATCTGTGCGAAAAGTTCAATGTTTCTTCAGTTACGGTCCGAAAGGATCTGAACTATCTCGAAAGTTTAGGGCTGCTTTTCCGTAATCATGGAGGTGCCAGCAAACATGTAAGGTATGCTTATGAAAGAAATGTGAATGAAAAGGAGAACATTAATGTAGAAGCCAAACAGGGAATTGTAAAAGCTGCCGTAGAACTTATTCAGGAAAATGACTGTATTATATTGGCTTCAGGAACTACCATGCATTATCTTGCCCGGATGCTTGGGAATTTCGGAAGACTTACCGTTCTTACTTCTTCGCTCAGGGTAGCGCTTGAACTGTGTAATAATCCTGAAATTAATATTATCCAGCTGGGTGGGGAAGTTCGGAAAAGCTCCACTTCAATTGTGGGTTCAATTTCTGAAGGAATCTTAAAACAGTTTTCCTGCAATAAACTTTTTCTCGGAGTGGACGGAATTGATCTTGATTTCGGAATCAGTACTTCGAATGCTGCAGAAGCTCATCTGAATCAGGTGATGATAGATTGTGCAGATCAGGTAATTATTCTTGCAGATTCCACAAAGCTGAACAAAAAAGGTTTTGGTAAAATAGCCTCTCTGGATAAAGTAGATTATTTAATCACAGACGATGGTATTTCTGCGGAGGATAAGGCCGGGCTGGAAGAAGTAGGCGTTACTGTAATCATAAAATAACCTCAGTTCGGAATAAGAGAGTATCTGGTTAATGAAGATTTGAAGCTGTGAGATGGAAGAGGGGAGTTATAAAGGTTATTAAGGATAACTGTTTATCTGCTTTACTCTTTTTATGATATTAAAATTTTATAGTGGCTATCAATACCTATAACAAAAAGTAACTTCCTGCCTCTTTCTTCCAGCTTCCAGCCAACTTCCTTGGCTCAAGCTCAGGTTAGAATAGTCTTCTTTCTGATTTCTTTTTTAAAATTCCAAATAATCCGGGCGGAAATTTCACCTGAGTTTTTTCAAAATCATCTAATTGATTAAAAATCAAAATATTTTGCTGTAAATATTTGTCAGTTATAAAATTATTCATAAATTTGCACACTCATTTTAGGAGCGTAGTATGCCTATATCAGAATTAGAAATTACTTTAGACTTCCGAAAAATGGGGATAAATAAAGGATAAATTTTATTATAATATAAACAATGTCAGGTATTATTGGTAAAAAAATCGGTATGACATCTTTGTTTAACGAAGAAGGGAAAAACATTCCTTGTACAGTTATTCAAGCTGGTCCATGCTCGGTTTTACAGGTCAGAACCATAGAAAAGGACGGCTACAAGTCAGTTCAATTGGGTTTCGATGACAAGAGTGAGAAGAACGTAGGTAAAGCGTTAGCTGGTCATTTCAAAAAGGCTGGTTCTGCTCCTAAAGCTAAATTAGTAGAATTCTACAGAGAATTCGTTGATGAAGTGAAAGTAGGAGAAGAAGTAAAAGTTGATTTATTCTCTGAAGGAGAATATGTTGACGTAACAGGAACTTCAAAAGGTAAAGGTTTCCAAGGTGTTGTTAAAAGACACGGATTTGGAGGTGTAATGCAAGCTACTCATGGTCAGCACAACAGACTTAGAGCTCCAGGTTCTATCGGTGCTGGATCGGATCCTTCGAGAGTATTCAAAGGAATGAGAATGGCGGGTAGAATGGGAGGTAAGCAGGTAACTGTACAAAACCTTCAAGTATTAAAAGTGGATCAAGAACAAAATCTTTTAGTAGTAAAAGGTGCTGTTCCGGGAGCTAAAAATTCTTATGTAATTATCAGAAAATGGAACTAGTAGTATTAAATACATCAGGAAAAGAGACCGGAAGAAAAGTAACTCTAGACGAATCAGTATTCGGAATTGAGCCAAATCAGCACGCGGTTTACTTAGAAGTTAAACAGTACCTTGCTGCACAAAGACAAGGGACTCATAAAGCAAAAGAAAGAAGCGAAATTACTGCTTCTACTAAAAAGCTTAAGAAGCAAAAAGGATCAGGATCTGCTAGATATGGTGATATTAAATCTCCAGTATTCAGAGGTGGAGGTAGAGTATTTGGACCAAAACCAAGAGACTATAGATTCAAATTGAACAAAGCTCTTAAGAGATTAGCGAAAAAATCTGTTCTATCTCAGAAAATGAGAGACAACAGCATCAGAGTTCTGGAAGATATGAGCTTGAACGCTCCTAAAACTAAAGATTTCATCAACGTATTAAATGCTTTGGCATTGAACGATAAGAAAGCTTTATTTATCCTTCCTGAAGCTAACAAGAATGTATATTTGTCTTCAAGAAACTTACCTAAAGCTAAAGTAATGAACTTCAACGAAGTAAGTTCTTATGACTTAGTAAACGCAGGTGAAGTTGTATTCTTCGAAGGTGCAGTTGAAAAATTCCAGGAAAATTTAAAGAAATAAATCATGTCAGTTATTATTAAACCAGTTATTTCAGAAAAGGCTAATTACCTTACAGATTTAAGAGGTTCTTATTCTTTCTTAGTTAGCCCTAAGGCGAATAAAATCGAGATCAAAAAGGCTGTTGAAGCAGCTTACGGTGTAAAAGTAGCAGACGTTAACACAATGATTTATGCTCCGAAGGTTTCTTCAAAGTACACTAAAAAAGGTCTTCAAGTAGGAAAGACAAACAAATTGAAAAAAGCGGTAATCAAACTTGCTGAAGGTGAGGTTATCGATATTTTTGCTGTAAATTAATTATTAATTATAAATAATAGTAATGTCTGTTAGAAAATTAAAACCTATCACCCCGGGACAGAGATTCAGAGTTGTAAACAATTTTGAGGAAATTACTACCAATAAGCCAGAGAAATCTCTTACAGTTGGTATTAAAAAGTCAGGTGGACGTAACCAAACAGGTAAAATGACCATGCGTTACACCGGAGGTGGACACAAAAAGAAATACAGAATTATTGACTTCAAGAGAAATAAATTTGATGTTGAAGGAACGGTAAAAACTGTAGAATACGATCCAAACAGAACTGCTTTCATCGCTCTAGTTGAATACGCAGACGGAGAGAAGAGATATATCATCGCTCCAAACGGTATCAAAGTTGACCAGAAAGTTATTGCTGGTGAAAACGTTGAACCAAACGTAGGTAACGCAATGAAATTGAAAAACATTCCATTGGGTACTGTAATTTCTTGTATCGAAATGAAGCCTGGACAAGGTGCTATTTTAGCAAGAAGTGCTGGTTCTTCAGCTCAATTAACTTCAAGAGACGGTAAATATGCAATCATTAAATTGCCTTCAGGAGAATCAAGAATGATCCTTACTGAGTGTATCGCAATGATTGGTTCAGTTTCCAACTCAGACCACCAGTTAACTGTATCTGGTAAAGCAGGTAGAAGCAGATGGTTAGGTAGAAGACCAAGAACAAGAGCGGTTGTAATGAACCCAGTAGATCACCCGATGGGTGGTGGTGAAGGACGTTCTTCAGGAGGTCACCCAAGATCTAGAAACGGTAAGCCAGCTAAAGGTTACAAAACTAGAAAGAAAAACAAAGTGTCTAACCGTTACATCGTATCTAAAAGAAAATAATTATGGCAAGATCACTTAAAAAAGGACCATTCATTCATCATACTTTAGATAAGAAGGTTCAGGCAAATATAGAGTCTGGTAAGAAGACAGTTATCAAAACTTGGTCTAGAGCATCGATGATCTCTCCGGACTTCGTAGGACAAACTATTGCTGTACACAACGGGAAATCTTTTATCCCTGTATATGTTACAGAAAATATGGTTGGTCACAAGTTAGGCGAATTTTCTCCAACAAGATCTTTCAGAGGTCATGGTGGTAACAAAAACAAAGGAAGCAGATAATCATGGGATCAAGAAAACAAGATAGTTCAATCGCAAGAAAAGAAGCTAACAAAGACGTTGTAAAAGCTTCACTAAATAATTGCCCGTCTTCTCCAAGAAAAATGAGATTAGTTGCTGATATCATTAGAGGAGAGCAGGTAGACAAAGCACTTTATATCCTAAAATATTCTAAGAAGGATGCTTCTAACAAGTTAGAAAAATTACTTCTTTCTGCTATGGCAAACTGGCAGGTGAAAAACGAAGGTGCGGATATTGAAGAAGCAAACCTTATCGTTAAAGAAATCTTCGTGGATAGTGCAAGACAATTGAAGAGACTAAGACCAGCTCCACAAGGTAGAGGGTATAGAATCAGAAAAAGATCTAACCACGTTACATTAATCTTAGGTAATAAAGAAAATTAATCAAGGTATGGGACAGAAGACAAATCCAATTGGTAATAGATTAGGTATCATCAGAGGATGGGATTCTAACTGGTTTGGTGGAAACGATTATGGAGACAGAATCGCGGAAGACTACAAAATCAGAAGATACCTTGAGGCTAGATTATCTAAAGGTGGTATTTCAAAAATCTATATTGAAAGAACACTAAAATTAGTAACAGTTACAATTACTACTGCTAGACCGGGACTTATCATCGGTAAAGGAGGTCAGGAAGTTGATAAATTGAAAGAAGAATTGAAGAAACTTACAGGTAAGGATATTCAAATCAACATCTTCGAAATCAAAAGACCTGAACTAGATGCAGTATTAGTTGCTGATAGTATTTCTAAGCAGATTGAAAACAGAATCTCTTACAGAAGAGCTGTTAAAATGGCTATGGCAAGTACTATGAGAATGGGTGCTGAAGGTATCAAAGTTCAGATCTCTGGTAGATTGAACGGTGCTGAAATGGCAAGAAGCGAATCTTTCAAAGAAGGAAGAATTCCATTGTCTACTTTCAGAGCTGATATTGATTATCACTGGGCTGAAGCTCACACTACTTACGGTAGACTAGGAGTAAAAGTTTGGATCATGAAAGGAGAAGTTTATGGTAAAAGAGAACTTTCTCCACTAGTGGGACAACAGAAAAAAGGAGGTCCTGCAGGAGGAGGAAACAGAGGTGGAGACAGAGATAACAGAAGACCTAGAAAAAACAACAACAATAACAATAATAATTAAAATTTTAGATTAGAAATTTTGAATTTTAAATTACCGTTACTTTTTTAAAATTAAAAAAAATCTAAAATCTAAAATCTAAAATCTAAAATTTAGAAATTATGTTACAACCAAAAAGAACCAAATTCCGTAGAGTTCACAAGATGAAGATGAAGGGGAATGCCCAGAGAGGTAGTCAACTTGCTTACGGAACTTTTGGAATCAAAGCTATTGAAGGAGCTTGGATCACTGCAAGACAGATTGAAGCTGCGCGTATCGCTGCGACAAGATATATGAAGAGAGAAGGTCAGTTATGGATCAAAATTTTCCCGGATAAGCCTATTACTAAGAAACCAGCGGAAGTACGTATGGGTAAAGGTAAAGGTGCCGTTGAATATTGGGTAGCTGTAGTAAAACCAGGTAAAATTATGTTCGAAGTAGGAGGTGTTCCTTACGAAGTTGCGAAAGAAGCTCTTAGACTTGCTGCACAGAAATTACCGGTAGTTACTAAATTCGTAGTTGCTAACGATTTTGTTAAACCTCTATAATCTTTGAATACAATGAAACAAGCTGATATTAAAAATTTAAGCGCAGGGGATATTCAAGCGAAACTTGCTGAACTGAAAGCACAATATTCAAAACTGAAATTGGCTCACAAGATCAGCCCAATTGAAAATCCTATTCAAATCAAAGATTTGAGAAGAACAATCGCAAGACTAAATACTGAGTTAACTAACAAACAATAATTTCATTTTACAATGGATAGAAATTTAAGAAAAGAAAGAATCGGAGTGGTTTCCAGCAATAAAATGGAAAAAACCATTGTTGTTAGTGAAACTACAAGAGTAAAGCACCCGATGTACGGTAAATTCGTTTTGAAAACGAAAAAATATACTGCACACGACGAGAACAACGAATGCACAGAAGGTGATACAGTTCTTATCCAGGAAACTAGACCTTTGAGCAAGAACAAAAGATGGAGATTAGTAAGAATCATTGAAAAAGCTAAGTAATAATGTTACAAACAGAATCAAGATTAAAAGTTGCTGATAATACAGGTGCAAAAGAAGTACTAGTTATCAGAGTTCTGGGAGGAACCAGAAGAAGATATGCTTCAGTTGGTGATAAAATCGTTGTTACTATCAAGGATTCTACACCATCAGGAAACGCTAAAAAAGGTCAGGTATCTAAAGCTGTAGTAGTAAGAACTAAAAAAGCGGTTAGAAGAAAAGATGGTTCATACATCAAATTCGAAGACAATGCTTGTGTATTACTAAACGCAGCAGGAGAAATGAGAGGAACACGTGTTTTCGGACCGGTTGCTCGTGAGTTGAGAGACAAAGAATATATGAAAATCATTTCATTAGCTCCTGAAGTACTTTAATTTTTAAAATTTTTAAACAAAATGTCAAAGTTAAAAATAAAAAGAGGAGATAACGTAATCATTACTACTGGTAAGAAAGATATCAAAGGTAAGACTGGTGAAGTTATTGAAGTGATCAAAAAAGAAGGAAGAGATCCAAGAGTAATCGTTGCAGGTCTTAACATCGTTAAAAAACACGTTAAGCCTTCAGCCTCTAACCCTCAAGGTGGAATTACTGAAAAAGAAGCTTCTATTCATATCTCAAACGTAGCTTTAGTTGGTAAAGACGGAAAAGCTATCAAAATCGGTTACAAAATCGAAGGAGATAAGAAAGTAAGAATCAACAAAAAAACGGGTGAAACTTTATAATTTAAATTAACACATGGAATTTATAGCAAGACCCAAAAAAATATATCAAGAGAAAATTGTTCCTGCAATGATGGAAGAATTTGGGTACAAGTCAATCATGCAAGTACCTAAATTAGAGAAAATCGTTATTTCACAAGGTTTAGGTGATGCTACTGCAGATAAAAAAATCATTGATTATGCTGTAGAAGAATTAACGATGATTACTGGCCAGAAAGCAGTAGGAACTATCTCTAAGAAAGACGAAGCTGCTTTCAAGTTGAGAAAAGGTATGCCTGTAGGAGCTAAAGTAACATTAAGAGCTCAGAGAATGTATGAGTTCTTAGACAGACTTACTTCTTCTGCTTTGCCACGTATCAGAGATTTCTCTGGTATTAAAGCAGATGGTTTCGATGGTAGAGGTAATTACAACTTAGGTATTACTGAGCAAATTATCTTCCCAGAAATCGCAATCGACAAAGTGAAAAAAATCCAGGGGATGGACATCACTTTCGTTACTACTGCGAAAACTGATAAAGAAGCTAAAGCATTATTAACTCACTTCGGTTTACCATTTAAAAAGAACTAAGAAATGGCTAAAGAATCAATGAAAGCGCGTGAGCGCAAAAGAGAAGCACTAGTTGCTAAATACGCTGCTAAAAGACAAGCTCTTAAAGAAGCTGGTGATTATGAAGGACTTCAGAAATTACCTAAAAATGCTTCTCCTGTAAGATTACACAACAGATGTAAACTAACAGGTAGACCAAGAGGATACATGAGAACGTTCGGAATTTCCAGAGTAACTTTCAGAGAAATGGCAAACAACGGTCTTATCCCAGGAGTAAGAAAAGCCAGTTGGTAATAATTACTAATTAAAATCGGGACAATTAAGTTGTCAAGATACTAAAGATAAAAAATATCAGACCGAAGATTTCTGAAGTCTGATATTTTACTCTTCAAGTCTTTTCAAAACTGATTGTTCTTTAACCAATAATTTATAAAAGAAAAATGGTAACAGATCCAATTTCAGATTTCCTAACAAGAGTAAGGAACGCACAAAGCGCAGGCCACAAAGTGGTGGAAATTCCTGCATCGAAAATCAAAAAGGAGATTACTAAGATCTTATTTGATCAAGGGTATATCTTAAACTTTAAGTTTGAAGATAACGCTGTTCAAGGTTCGATCAAAATCGCTTTAAAGTACGATAAACAAACCAACAAACCTGCTATTAAGTCTATTCAGAGAGCTTCAAGACCAGGTTTAAGACAGTACAAAGGTTCTGATGAACTTCCAAGAGTACTAAACGGTTTGGGTATAGCTATCATCTCTACTTCTAAAGGAGTAATGACTGATAAGAAAGCTAGAGAAGAAAAAGTAGGCGGTGAAGTAATCTGCTATGTTTATTAATTTTTAATCAGAGGAAAATGTCAAGAATTGGTAAAGCAATTATAACAATTCCAGCTGGAGTTACAGTAACTGAAAATAACGGTACTGTAACAGTAAAAGGACCTAAAGGAGAACTTTCTCAGGAACTTACGGCAGGAATTACTTTAGAACAGAAAGATGGTGAACTTAATGTAAACAGACCATCTGATTCTAAACAACACAAAGCGCTTCACGGTTTATACAGAGCGTTGATCAACAACATGATTGTTGGTGTTGCACAAGGTTTCGAAAAGAAACTAGAACTAGTAGGGGTAGGATACAGAGCATCTCACACAGGTCAAAAACTTGAGTTAGCTTTAGGATTCTCTCACGGTATCGTATTAGAACTTCCTAGCGAAGTAAAATTAGATACATTGACTGAAAAAGGTAAAAACCCAATTATTACTTTAGCGTCTCATGACAAGCAACTTCTAGGAATGGTTACTGCAAAGATCCGTTCTTTCAGAAAGCCTGAGCCATACAAAGGAAAAGGTGTAAGATTCGTAGGGGAAATTGTTAGACGTAAAGCTGGTAAATCTGCTTAATAAATTATAAGTATTATGGCATTAAGTAAATTAGAAAAAAGAATAAGAATCAAAAGAAGAGTAAGAGGGAAAATCTCTGGTTCTTCTGAATTGCCAAGATTATCTGTATACAAAAGTAATAAGGAAATTTACGCTCAGTTAATCGATGATAAAAATGGTACAACTCTAGCATCAGCTTCTTCAAGAGAAAAAGGTGTAGACGCTAAAGGAACCAAGACTGAAGTTTCTGCTGCTGTAGGTAAAGCTATCGCTGCTAAAGCAATCGCTGCAGGAATTGAAAGTATTGTATTTGACAGAAACGGTTTCGTATACCACGGTAGAGTAAAAGCTCTAGCTGATGGTGCGAGAGAAGGAGGACTTAAATTCTAATCATAAAAATTTCGGAAAATATGTTAGGACTAGATAATATAGAAAGAGTAAAACCGGGAGGATTAGAATTAAAAGATCGTCTCGTAGCTGTTAACAGAGTAACAAAAGTAACCAAAGGAGGTAGAGCTTTCGGATTTTCTGCTATCGTTGTAGTAGGTAATGAAGACGGAGTAATCGGTCACGGTTTAGGAAAATCTAAAGAAGTAGCTTCTGCAATTGCTAAAGCTGTTGAAGATGCTAAGAAAAACCTTGTGAAAGTTCCTGTAATGAACCACACTATTCCTCACCAAACTACAGCAAGATACGGTGGAGCAGATATCTTCTTAAGACCTGCTTCTCACGGTACAGGACTTATCGCCGGTGGTGCGGTAAGAGCGGTATTGGAATCTGCTGGTATTCACGATATCCTTTCAAAATCTAAAGGATCTTCTAACCCTCACAACGTGGTGAAAGCTACTTTCAAAGCGTTATTGGATATCAGAAGACCTGAAGAGATTGCTAGAATGAGAGGAGTTTCTCTAAGTAAAGTGTTTAACGGTTAATAATTAAAACAATGGCAACAATCAAAGTAAAGCAAGTAAGAAGCGCTATTGGAAGAACAAAAACCCAAAAGAGAACGCTTGAAGCATTAGGATTAAAGAAACTTCACCAAGTTGTAGAACACGAAGCTACTCCTTCTATCTTAGGAATGATAGCTGCAGTTAGTCATTTACTTGAAGTTCAAAAATAATTTTTAAAATAATTTTAAAATGAATTTAAACAACATAAAACCAGCTGCAGGATCTACTTTCAATTCAAAAAGAATTGGTAGAGGTCAGGGTACTGGAAAAGGAGGTACATCTACAAAAGGACATAAAGGACAGAAAGCAAGAGCTGGTTATTCTCAGAAAATCGGTTTCGAAGGTGGACAGATGCCTTTACAAAGAAGATTACCTAAATTCGGTTTCAAAAACATTAACAGAAAAGAGTTTAGAGGAATTAACCTTGATACTATCCAAACATTAATCGAGAACAAATCCATCACTGGAGATATCACGAAAGAAGTTTTAGTAGAAAACGGTTTAGTTTCTAAAAACGAATTAGTGAAAATTATGGGTAGAGGAGAATTGAAATCTGCGGTTTCAATCTCTGCTGACAAGTTCACTAAATCTGCTGAAGAGCTTATTGCTAAGGCAGGTGGAAAAGCAATTACCTTATAATACTTACTAATGAAAGAATTTATACAAACACTTAAAAATATTTGGAGCCTAAAGGAACTAAGAGAAAAAATTCTCTTTACGTTAGGTATTATCCTTGTGTATAGATTCGCATCTTATATCTCACTTCCCGCAATTAACCTTGCAGAAGTGGGAGATCTCTTAGAGCATTATAAAAATCAAGGCGGTAACAAGCAAGGAGCAGGTCTCCTTGGCTTGCTTTCGTCGTTTACGGGGGGAGCTTTCAGCCACGCTTCCGTAATGGCGTTGGGTATCATGCCTTATATTTCTGCTTCTATTATTGTTCAGTTGATGGGGATGGCTATTCCTTATCTTCAGAAGCTTCAGAAAGATGGAGAGTCAGGTAGAAATACATTGAATCAGATTACAAGATGGTTAACTATTGGTGTTTGTTTAGTACAGGCTCCTTCTTATTTAACCTCAATTACTCAATTATTCTTACCGTATGCTCAATTCCAGTCTGCATATTTTGTAGAGCCAAATTCTATCATGTTCTGGTTACCAAGTATTGTTATCCTGGTTGCCGGTTCGGTATTCGCAATGTGGTTGGGTGAGAAAATCACCGACAAAGGTATCGGAAACGGTATCTCTATCCTTATTATGGTGGGGATCCTTTCAAGATTACCTGAAGCATTCGTACAGGAAATGGCCGTGCAGAACGGAAAAGGAGGAATGGGATCTATCATGATCCTTATTGAAGTATTATTCTGGATGTTGGTTGTTCTTTTAGCAGTAATCCTATCGGTAGCTGTTAGAAAAATTCCAATTCAGTATGTAAGCAGAGCTCAAGCAAGAGGAGGTGTAAACAGAAATCTAATGCAGGGAGCAAGACAATGGATCCCATTGAAAGTAAATGCTGCTGGTGTAATGCCGATTATCTTTGCTCAGGCATTGATGTTCGTACCAGGATTATTAACAAAATTCGATGAGTCCAATACTTTTCTTGCAGGTTTCAAGAATGTTTTTAGCTGGCAGTACAACGTATTGTTTGCGCTATTAATTATTATCTTCTCATTTTTCTATACTGCGATTACAATTCCGGTAAACCAGATGGCTGATGATTTGAAGAGAAATGGAGGTTTAGTACCGAAAGTAAGACCCGGTAAAGAAACAGCTGATTATTTAGATGATATTTTATCAAAAATTACCTTGCCAGGTGCAATTTTTTTATCTATCTTTGCAGTCCTTCCGGCAATTGTGCATGGAAGCTTTGTTCAGACAGATGCGTTTGCCCTATTTTTCGGGGGAACGTCACTATTGATTATGGTGGGAGTAATTTTAGATACTGTTCAACAGATTAATACATATCTGCTGAACCATCACTATGATGGCTTAATGCAGTCTAAATTGTCAAGAACGACTGGATATTAATTTATGGCAAAACAAAAACATATTGAACAAGACGGCGTTATAACGGAAGCTCTTTCGAACGCCCAGTTCCGTGTAGAGCTGGAAAATGGGCATATCCTTATTGCTCATATCTCTGGTAAAATGAGAATGCATTATATTAAACTTTTACCTGGAGACAAGGTAAAACTAGAAATGTCTCCCTATGATTTAACGAAAGGGAGAATCACATTTAGATATTAAAAAACAAATGCCAAATGGAATATTTATTCCATTTGGCTCTTGTTGAAAAATAAATACTATCAGAAATGAAATCGCAAGATTCCATTTAACATTAGTAAAAATAAATACTATCAAATGAAAGTTAGAGCATCAATTAAAAAAAGAAGTGCTGACTGCAAAATCGTACGCAGAAAAGGTGTACTGTTTGTAATCAACAAAAAGAACCCAAAATTTAAACAAAGACAAGGCTAACATTAAATTATGGCGAGAATTGCAGGTATTGATTTACCAAAAAACAAAAGAGGTGTTATCGGTTTAACTTACATCTACGGAGTTGGAAGAAGTACTTCTTCCGAAATCCTTAAAGCTGCCGGTATCAGCGAAGACAAGAAAGTCAACGAATGGAATGACGATGAATTGGCTGCAATCAGAACCTATATCTCTGAAAACGTAAAAGTTGAAGGAGAATTGAGATCTGAAGTGCAATTGAACATCAAGAGATTGATGGACATAGGATGCCAACGAGGAATACGTCACAGACTAGGACTACCTTTAAGAGGCCAGAGAACGAAAAATAACTCTAGAACCCGTAAAGGAAAGAGAAAAACTGTTGCTAACAAGAAAAAGGCAAGTAAATAATCGTTAGGAATTATGGCAAAACAATCTAAAGTAGTTAAAAAAAGAAAAGTAAAAGTTGAAGCTATTGGTGAAGCGCATATTCAAGCTTCTTTCAATAACATCATCATTTCTTTAACAAATAAAAACGGAGAAGTTATCTCTTGGGCATCTGCCGGTAAAATGGGTTTCAGAGGTTCTAAAAAGAATACTCCATTTGCTGCTCAAATGGCAGCAGAAAATTGCTCTAATGTTGCTCACGAAGCTGGGTTAAGAAGAGTTAAGGTGTTTGTGAAAGGTCCTGGTGCAGGTAGAGAATCTGCAATCAGAACGATCCACAATTCAGGAATTGAAGTTAGTGAAATCGTTGATGTGACTCCTATGCCACACAATGGATGTAGACCACCGAAAAGAAGAAGAGTTTAATTTTTAGAATTTACCCATTATGGCAAGATATATTGGACCTAAAACTAAGATTGCTAGAAAGTTTGGTGCTGCAATCTACGGAGATGACAAAAACTTCGAAAAAAGAAAAAACCAACCGCCAGGACAACACGGTCCTAACAAGAGAAGAGGTGCTAAAAAATCAGAATATGCAGTTCAGCTAGCTGAAAAACAAAAAGCTAAATATACTTACGGTATTTTAGAAAGACAGTTTGCTAACTTATTTGAAAAAGCACACAGAAGTAAAGGAGTAACAGGGGAAGTTCTATTACAACTTTGCGAATCTAGACTGGATAACGTAGTATACAGATTAGGTTTTGCTAAAACAAGATCTGCTGCTAGACAATTAGTTTCTCACAGACACATCACTGTGAACGGAGAAATTCTTAACATCCCTTCGTATTTGGTAAAAGCTGGTGATGTAATCGCTGTAAGAGAAAAATCTAAATCTCTTGAAGTTGTTACAGATGCATTAGCTTCTAAAGCAAATTATGAGTGGTTACAATTCAACGATGAGAAGAAAGAAGGTACCTTCATTTCTGCTCCTGAAAGAATCCAGATTCCGGAAGACATCAAGGAGAACCTTATCGTCGAACTTTACTCTAAATAATTTTTTAATCAAATTTTTGCTCAACCCAATAATATGGCAATTTTACAATTCATAAAACCCGATAAAGTAATTTTACTTAACTCTGATGAATTTAAAGGTCAATTTGAATTCAGACCTTTAGAACCAGGTTTCGGGCTTACAATCGGTAATGCTTTGAGAAGAGTGTTGCTTTCTTCTCTGGAAGGATACGCTATTTCATCTATCAAAATAGAAGGTGTAGAGCACGAATTTTCAACTATTCCAGGAGTAATCGAAGACGTTACTGAAATTATTCTTAACCTTAAGCAGGTTAGATTAAAAGCTTCAGCAGAAGGCCAGGCTAACGAGCAGGTGGTTGCTAAAGTTTCAGGTCAAACGGTTATTACTGCTGGGGATTTAGGAAAGTCTATCAACGGATTTGAGGTGCTGAACCCGGATCTTGTGATCTGCAACCTAAATACTGATGTAACTTTCGAAATTACTTTCAATATTGAAAAAGGTAGAGGGTATGTTCCTTCTGAACAAAATAAATCAAACAATGCACCAGTAGGTACTATTGCTATTGATTCTATTTTCACGCCGATTAAGAAAGTACAATACAGCATTGAAAATTATCGTGTAGAGCAAAAAACAGACTACGAAAAACTTGTATTAGATATAGAAACTGACGGGTCTATCAGCCCTCAGAATGCTTTAACTGAAGCTTCTAAGATATTAATTTATCACTTCATGCTGTTCTCTGATGAGAGAATCACGCTTGAAACTGAAGCCGTAAAAGCGTCTATCCAATACGATGAAGAAACGCTTCATACAAGACAACTTCTTAAGTCTAAATTAGCAGATATGGATCTTTCCGTAAGAGCCCTTAACTGTCTGAAAGCAGCTGAAGTAGAAACTCTTGGAGAACTGGTTTCTTACAGTAAGTCTGATTTGATGAAATTCAGAAATTTTGGTAAAAAATCTTTGACAGAACTAGAAGAATTAGTGCATTCAAAAGGTCTTAACTTCGGTTTCGACGTTGCAAAATATAAGTTAGACGCTGATAAATAATTAATAATGAGACACGGTAAAAAATTCAATCACTTAGGAAGAACAGCTTCTCACAGAAGTGCTTTACTTTCTAATATGGCTTGTTCTCTAATTGAGCATAAAAGAATCAACACTACTGTAGCTAAAGCTAAAGCTTTAAGAGTATATGTTGAGCCTCTATTAACAAAAGCAAAAGAAGATACTACACACAACAGAAGAGTAGTATTCTCTTACCTTCAAAATAAATTTGCGGTTGCTGAATTATTCAGAACTGTAGCTCCTAAAATCGCTGAAAGAAACGGTGGTTATACAAGAATCATTAAGACAGGTTTCAGACCAGGTGATGCTGCTGATATGGCTCTTATCGAATTGGTAGATTTCAACGAGCTTTACAACCCTAATGCTGAAGAGAAAAAAGCTACAAGAAGAAGCAGAAGATCAACTGCTGCACCTAAAAAAGCAGAAGCTGTAGTAGCTGATGCTCCTGCAGTAGAAGAGAAAGTAGAAGAAGCTAAAGCTGATACTACTGAAGAAAAAACTGAAGAATAATATTCATTCAGATATCAATGAAAAACCATCCGATTCCGGATGGTTTTTTTGTTGGTTTGTCCCACTCTAAAAAGGTTGACTAAAAAGCATAAATATATCTCTAGCAAACCTGAAATAAATAAGATAAACGAAAATTTTGTTAAAAACGTTCATCATTATTTATCCTTGTTTAACCTCGTGGCTAATAAAAAATCGGCTGACTTTGATTTTTATCTCGTAATTATTTGAGGAGGAAGAATACCCCTAAAGTGTAATTGACTGATATTTTAAAATAAAAGAAATTTGAGTTTCTAAAAATACCGATCATGAAAGTTTTAAAAGACAAATTATCAAAAACAGTTTCAGGAGAGAGCATCAGTTTTACAGATACTCCCAATAAGGAAGGAAATATTGTTCCGGAATATATCATTATTCATTTTACTGCTGGAAGAAGTGCAGAGAGTTCCGTAAGCTGGTTCAAAGATCCTGCAGCTAAAGCTTCTGCTCATCTTGTCATAGACAGGGAAGGGAAGATTACCCAAATGGTAGACTTTAACAGAAAAGCATGGCATGCCGGAAAAAGCCGATGGGCAGACCGTTCAGGATTTAACGATTTCTCTATAGGAATAGAACTGGATAATCCCGGAAGGCTTACCAATGTGAATGACAGATTCTATGCATGGTTTGGAAAGGAATATCCAAAAGAATTTGTGGTCAGAGAAAAACATAAGCATGAAGAGAATGATTCCTATTGGCATAATTTTACAGAGAAGCAGATCGATTCCTGTTTCCGGGTTTGCAAACTACTGATGGAGACTTATAACATTAAAGATATTCTGGGACATGATGATATTGCGCCTTTCAGGAAAAATGATCCCGGACCTGTATTTCCAATGGAAAGCTTTAGGGCAAAATTGTTAGGAAGAGAGGATGACACTGCGGACATTTATCAGGTGACGGCAGATCAGGTTAATATAAGAAAAGGAGCCGGAACTGAGTTTGATTCAATCATGAAGCTTAAAAAAGGAACTCAGGTAGAATTTATCAAAAGCAAGCTGGGCTGGTTCTATGTCTATGTTTTACTGAAACCGGTAAACGGAGAAGAACCTGTATACGGCTGGATCAACAGTGATCTGTTGAAGAAAATATAACTTACATACACCATAAATAAAAGTCCCCCAATTTTCATTGAGGGACTTTGCTGTTTCTATATCTTGGTTCTCTTCAGTTCGATCACATTATTGCCTTGTTCAAGGTGAAGGCTGTCTCCTTTTACCCTGGCTGTCATATCGTCTTTTTTATAGACGGTTTCACCATCTTTTGTTTCTGTTTTAGGAAGGGTGAATGTTTTCTTATTGCTGGTAATGGCCACCGTATTTTCCTTAGGATCATTCTTGAATACAACTTTTACCAGTGTTCCGTCTGTTGCTTTATAAACGAAATCTGTTTTTTCTGTTTTCTGACCGTTTACTTCAGTTGTAGAAGAACTCTGCGTTACCGAATCAATTTTCCCGTTGTTGTCAGTGATTACTGTTTCAGAGCTGTCGGTTTTGATGATGCTCTTGTTTCCGCTTTCACTTTTTTTACAGCCAACTAATGATAATGCAGCTGCTGAAACTGCTATTAAAAGCCCTTTTTTCATGATATTTTATTTTTTTTAATGGGTTGGGTATAAATTGTTTTAGAATGGTAATCAAAAATTGATTAAATTTAATAGAAACAAAAAGTAAACCAACAGCCATGAATTCAAGCCTTAAAATTACACAAAAGTGTAATTGATTCCGCTCTGTTTTCTTCAGAAATTTGTCTTAAACAAAAAAACAATGAGCATTTCCATAGCCATAGTAGAAGACGAAAAAAACTACAACAATGCGTTGAAGAAGGTCATCAATTACCAGGATGATATGAAAGTTGTCGCCCAGTTTTTCGATGGAAGCGAAGCCCTGAAAAATCTCTCCGATATTTCCCCGGATGTCGTGATGATGGATATCCAGCTTCAGGATATGCTCGGCATCGAAATTATTGAGAAACTGAAAAAGGATATGCCGAATACCCAGTTTATCATGTGTACCAGTTTTGAAGATGATGAAAAGATCTTCAATTCCCTTAAAGCTGGTGCAATGGGCTACCTGATTAAAGGAGAAAGCATGGACAAGATCCTTTCCTCAATCCGGGATGTCTACAACGGTGGTGCCCCCATGAGTTTTTCCATTGCCCGCAAAGTACTCAGCCATTTTGAGAGAAAACGTCCCGAGATAAAAGATTTTGAAGAGCTTACTGCAAGAGAAAAAGAAGTGCTGGAACTTCTTTCACAGGGACTTTTGTATAAAGAGATTGCTGATAAAAAATGCATCAGCACAGACACCGTAAAAAAACACGTAGGAAACATCTACAGGAAGCTGCATGTCAGCAATAAGGTAGAAGCCATTAATAAATTTAACCAATTTAAAAACTAAAAGATTATGAAAGCAAAAAATTTATTGATATTACTTTTCACTTCGGTGTTGATATTATCTTGTAACAAAAAACTATCTGATAGTGGAGAAAATGCTTCTCAATTAAATGAAACTTTATCCATAACAAAGGATACTGTAAAGAATAATTCATTCGATTCAATAAGTATTGCTAAGCGTGATTCTGTATTTCAAGATATAAAGCCATCTGAACATGAGGAAATTAAAGGAAAATATAATAAGATATTTGATGGAACTGATTTAGAAGCAAAAGTATTTGAAATTAATGGGTCTTCATTTAATGCTTTGCTGAAAAAATATAAGAGTTCTAAAAAGTATCTTGATATATATTTTATCTTAGATGGCTCAGGACAAAGAAATCTTATATTAAAATTTACCAGCGAACCAATAGGTGAAAATTTTACTTTAAAAAATGGAGATCATCAATACATAATCAATAACAAAAACCTACAGCTGGCAGACAGTGAAAGTTTATTGGATCTGAGTAAGAAATTTATTGTAAGATACGAAAATGAAATAAAGCGATTGCCTAATAAGCGTCATACTATTTTAACAAGGGATGAATTAGCTAAAATAAAAGATGTCTACGGCATATTAAAACTTTATCCATGTATAGATAATACAGATAAGGCAAGTCTTACAAGTGAATATAAAGATGCTTCAGGAAATACGATGTATGGTAATAGAGGTTCATTATATCCATAATTTATGATACTTTATATATACTTTTTTATTTTTTTTTGCTGTGTGGTATTTTCACTGGCACAAAAGATTAAGGGTATCAATAATGATTATCTTTATATTTATTTAACGTTGATATTTTTAATAGATTTCAGCGTTTTACTTTTTGCAAAATTTTTTAAAACTGATATCACGGGAATTTATTTTTTTTCTGATTTAACTACTATACTTTTTACCTATTTATATTTTGTGCTGCAATTTTCCAAGGAGAGAAAAATACTAGTGTTAACTGTCCTATGTTTAGTTTTTCTATTTTTAAATATAGCGAACTGGTCAAAAAAAAATTACGAAGATTCCTGGGGGCTGATAAGTTGTTTTTACACCATTTTTGTATGTCTGTTTGGATTTTATAAAATAATTGAAAGCAGTTCAAGCTCGGATAAAAAAATTCAAGATCTTCCATTTTTTTGGTATGGTACTGCGATGCTTTTATGGTGTGTAATTTTTTTATTAAGAATAGTTCCAAGGTTCTATTTTCAGAATACAGATAAGCTATTTATGGACGGAGTAAGAAATTTCTTTGGTGTTATAAACATTATTACTTATTGTTTGTTTTTTTACTTATTGTTAAAGTATAATAAAAATAAAAGAAATGTTGTATTTTGATAATCCTATTAAAACTACATATATTGTCACAATAGTAGTATCATTATTGTTGGTGAGTTTCATCGTTTTTGTGATTGTAACTTATAATAGACGTCAATTATTAAATCTCAAAGAAAAACAACTTCAACAGGCTGAATACGAAAACCAGCTCCTCCAAAAAGAACTCGAAAAACAGAAATCCATAGAAAAAGAACGGGAACGGATCTCCCACGATATGCATGACGACCTTGGAGCAGGAATCTCAGCATTGAAACTCCAGGCCGAATTCCTCAAACAGAAAGCAGAGGATGAAGATCTGCAGAACGATATCAATGAGCTTCTGAAAACCTCAGAAGAGATGAACCTCTCCATGCGGGAAATGCTGTGGAGCTTAAATTCAGGAAATGATACGCTGGGGAACTTTATAGATTATGCCGTGCAGTATGCTGATGGCTTTCTGAAAAGAACCAAAATAAAACTTTGGACAGAAAGTATAGACGTCATCACTGAAACCCCGATTTCTACTGAACTAAGACGTAATTTATTCTTATGTCTGAAAGAAGCGGTGAATAATGCATATAAACACAGCCAAGCAGATACCTTGAAAATTTCCTTTTTTCAGAATAAAAACGTTTTCCTGATGAATATTAAAGATAATGGAAAAGGAATCCTGGAAGAACATGCTGAAGGAAACGGCCTCCGGAATATGAAACGCAGAATGCAGGAACAGGAAGGAGAGTGCCGGATGATCACCTCCGAATCAGGAACCCATCTGATTTTCAAAATTTTATTATATATTTAAATATAAAACCTAAAAACAAATAACATGGAAACACAAGCTGTATTGAATGATTTGAATAATCATAAAATAAGCACAGAGCTGATGACAAAAATGAGAAATGGATTTTTAGAATCAGATTTAGCCCGGAATGAAAAACTCAATAAACATTTTTCTCTATCTCCGGAGTGTCTTAAATTTATTCAATCACAGGAACAATGCGAAGAACTTATTGTAGAACTATCCGAAATCAAAGGAGAGTTGGAACTCTTAGTGAGTTTGGATAGAGAATCGGAAATAAGATATAATTTATTCAATGTAGCTGCTCCAAGAGAAATACAGAACGACGAGTATAATACTTATAAGAATGATTTCGAAAAAAATAGTTCTGTGATATTAGATCATTTTATCTCTAAAGCAACTCAGGAATTGAAAAAAAGAAATACAAGAAAAATTTTTCTCCCTAAAGATCTTTTTATGAATGATGCTCAGATCACTTTATTGCCTGCATTGGTCACTCTTTTTGATATGGGAGATGAATATGAATTAAAATATTTTCAGCAGCTTACCTATGTCATCAATATAAAACCCAATAATAGCTGGGACATAGAGGAATGGTTTGACAGAAATGGATTATGCCCCCCCGGATGTTAATATTTTCCGGAATTCAATAATCATAATTAAAACTACAACAATAGCATCACTTCTATGAAATGATGCTTTTTTGTTTTTAGAGTCACCCTTTTGTGTAATTGACATGGACCCTTTTTAGAAGGAAATTTGAGTAACCCAAACTAAAGCATGGGACTCCCTTCCTGAATTAATTTAAAAAATCAAAATTATGGAATTATATTGTATCTTAGGTATTATGCTTGTAACAGGCATTTTAGGAGGCATTGTTAATTTTTATTCAGATGCCAATAAACAGACTGGAAGTGAATCAGCAGCCAGGTTGAGATCAGCAGGTGTGTGTATCCTTTTTGGAATTGCAGCCACCATTCTCGTTCCTTTATTTCTCAAATTTGCAGAAAGTAAACTTCTGGATGGAATTCGGCTTCATGATAAGAATTCACAATCGGAACAGAAATCGCCAGCCAGTATTAAAGCAAAACCGGTCGCTCATGTAATGTCAAAATCAGATTCTCTGCAGTCTAAACCTCAGATTAAAGAACCCATAACAGCAAAGCAGGACCAATCTAAAAGCACTTCTGAAGAAAAGAATTCTTTAGCTTCCGATTATCTGATCTGGACGGCTTATTGCCTTCTTGCTGCGTGTGCCGGTATGAGATTTATTGATCTTCTGATGTCTCGGGTAATTTCTAAAGAGTATATCAAGCAGGCAGAAACTACGATTAATGAGCAGAATAAAGAAATCAAAGATCTGAAGAAAGAATCAGTAATTGCCGAAAATAATTACAAAGTAAGCGAGCCTCTTCAGCTTCAGATGGCATCACAGGCCAGCGTCCTTAAAAGCGGTATCAGTACGGGAGAACAAAGTAAAATGTTACTTTCCCAGCTTCCACCGATTACTCATGCCAACGATCCGCAGAAAGGACGATTTGGTGGGAAGAACAATGTTAACGGGAAGACACTTAGTGTAGATTATGATTCATACATTATACCGGGATTTCTCAACCTGACTATTAAAGTTTCTGCCGATGAAGGAGAATTAACCAGTGACGTTTATCTGTTCCTGCACAACTCTTTCGCCAGATCCATCATCCATCTTGAAGGTTACGGGAAAGAAGAAGTGGAATATAAGATTCCTTCTTACGGAGCATTTACCATAGGAGCCATTCTGGATAACGGAGATACCCTTTTGGAGCTTGATATCGCAGAGCTGAAAAACTTTCCGGAAAGCTTCAGGAACAGATGAAACCACAACCTATCTATTTAAACCTGTAAACGCTCCAATATTCCGCAATATTAGAGCGTTTTTATTCTTTTGAACTGTTTGATTAACATAATATTAAAATTAACTAAAATTTAACTTGGATATGATCGATAAAATACTTTCTGAGTACCTCGAAAAATTCAAAAAATGATTAAATTTGTAGGAACTATAAAAAATAAAAAATGAGTGCAATTTCTTTCATAGAAGCGAGACAAATTCTGGATTCCAGAGGTAATCCTACCATTGAAGTAGATGTATTTACGGAAAGCGGTGCCATGGGGCGTGCTGCAGTTCCTTCAGGAGCTTCTACCGGTGAACACGAAGCCGTAGAATTACGTGACGGAGGTTCGGAATACATGGGGAAAGGAGTTCTGAAAGCCGTTGAAAATGTAAGAGAGGTAATTGCAGAAAACCTTATCGGGCAGCCTGTTTTTGAGCAGAATTTTATCGATAAGATCATGATTGATCTTGACGGAACTGCCAATAAAGGAAATCTAGGTGCGAATGCAATTTTAGGAGTTTCTTTAGCGGTTGCAAGAGCTGCAGCTGCTGAACTGGGAATGCCTTTATATAAATATGTTGGAGGAGTAAACGCCAATACACTTCCGGTTCCTATGATGAATGTTATCAACGGTGGTTCGCACTCAGATGCGCCTATCGCATTCCAGGAATTTATGATCATGCCGGTAAAAGCAGATTCTTTCTCTCATGCATTGAGAAAAGGAACTGAAATTTTCCACAACCTGAAATCGATTCTTCATTCAAGAGGGCTGTCTACAGCGGTAGGTGACGAAGGAGGTTTTGCTCCTACCTTCAAAGGAACTGAAGATGCTTTGGATACACTGCTTCAGGCTATCGAAAAAGCAGGATATAAGCCTGGTGACGATATTATGCTGGCATTAGACTGTGCTGCTTCAGAATTCTACAAAGACGGAATTTATGATTACAGAAAATTCCAGACAGCAGATGCTGCTCAGTTCTCAAGCAGTGAGCAGGTTTCTTACCTTGCTGAACTGGCTGCTAAATACCCAATCATTTCTATTGAAGATGGTATGCAGGAAAATGACTGGGAAGGATGGAAAATGCTTACCGATAAAATCGGAGACAGAGTACAGCTTGTAGGAGATGATTTATTCGTAACGAATGTTGAAAGATTGTCAAGAGGAGTAAAAGAAGGTATTGCGAATTCAATCCTTGTAAAAGTAAACCAGATTGGTTCTCTTTCTGAAACAATGGCTGCCGTGCAAATGGCTCAGAATAACAAATTCACTTCCGTAATGTCTCACAGGTCAGGAGAAACTGAAGACTCTACCATTGCAGATCTTGCAGTAGCTATGAATTGCGGACAAATCAAAACAGGTTCAGCTTCAAGATCAGACAGAATGGCGAAATACAACCAGCTTTTAAGAATTGAAGAAGCATTGGGCGATACTGCAATTTTCCCAGGTTTAGAAGCATTTAAAATAAAAAGATAATTGAATTTATAAATAACGGCAAGCGATAATTTTTGTTTGCCGTATTTTATGGAAAGTAGTATATTTAAAAAAAAATAAATAATGTCAGACAACAAAGTAATATTGAATTACGCAGGTAATTCATATGAATATCCCATCGTGGATAGCACTATCGGGGACAGAGGGATTGATATTTCAAAATTAAGAGACCAGACAGGTTTGATTACTCTGGATTTAGGGTACAAAAATACAGGAGCTACAATTAGCGACATCACTTACCTTGATGGAGATAAAGGAGAATTATTCTACAGAGGTTATCCAATCGAACAGATTGCTGAAAAATCTAACTTCACAGAAGTAATGTACCTTTTATTACACGGTGAATTACCAACTGCTGGTCAGTTTACTTCTTTCGAAAACAACATCAAAAAATATAACTTCGTAGCAGAGGAGATGAAAAAAATCATCGATGCTTTCCCTCGTTCTGCTCACCCTATGGGAGTTTTATCTTCTTTAACTTCCGCTTTAACTGCATTCAACCCGAAAGCCGTTAACGTAAACTCTAAAGAAGAAATGGATCACGCTGCTGAGCTGATGATCGCTAAATTCTCTCACCTTTGTGCGTGGACTTACAGAAAAACTTTAGGTTTACCGCTTAACCATGGAGATAACAGCCTTAACTACGTAGAGAACTTCTACAAAATGGCTTTCAGATTACCTAACGAAGAATTCGAAATCGATCCGGTTGTAGCTGGAGCTCTTGATAAATTATTAATCCTTCACGCAGATCACGAACAAAACTGTTCTACTTCTACAGTAAGAATGGTAGGTTCTGCTCATACAGGTCTTTTTGCATCTATCTCTGCAGGGGTTTCTGCACTTTGGGGACCACTTCACGGTGGGGCAAACCAGGCTGTAATCGAAATGCTTGAGCTTATCGAAAAAGATGGTGGAGATGTTAACAAATGGGTAGCAAAAGCAAAAGATAAGAATGATAGCTTCCGTTTGATGGGCTTCGGACACAGAGTTTACAAAAACTTTGACCCAAGAGCGAAAATTATTAAAAAAGCTGCTGACGATATCCTTAACGCATTAGGAATTCAGGATAAAGCTCTTGATATTGCAATGCAGTTAGAAAAAGTAGCTCTTGAAGATGAGTACTTCGTAGAAAGAAAACTATATCCAAACGTAGATTTCTATTCAGGAATTATCTACAGAGCATTAGGAATTCCTACAGAAATGTTTACTGTAATGTTTGCATTAGGAAGACTTCCGGGATGGATCTCTCAATGGAAAGAAATGAGATTAAAAGGAGACCCAATCGGAAGACCAAGACAGGTTTACCAAGGTGCTCAACAAAGAAACTATGTAGATATTTCAAACAGATAATATTTGTTTCTATTATACAAAATCCCAAGTAAACCTTGGGATTTTTTGTGTTCATGCCAGACCGTTTTTCCCGTTATCCACTCATACTTATCAAGCCAATATTTTTAAACTCTCTGGTCTATTGTGGATAACCGTTTCTATCGGTCTAAAATGATATATACGGAATTCTTTCATAGAAAATTTGTATGTCAATGAAATTGAATTCAATAATTTATTAAATTTACTCTCACTGAATATGAGTTTCGATGAAAACGAAATGATGAGAATTAGGTGCTCTTTTTTGTGATATTATAATAAAAAAACTAATTGATAATGACCTTTGGACAGCAGATGCTATTTTTCTTCAGTGCAGTAGGAGCTTTCAATGGGCTTTTGCTGGGCATTTATCTGTTGTTTGTCAAAAAACTGAAATACATCCCGGATTTTTTCCTTGGCCTTCTGCTTTTGATGCTGAGTATAAGGGTTGGGATTTCTGTTTGTATTTATTTTTATCCGGACTGGCCTAGAATCATTCCCCATTTAGGATTGGCCGCCTTGTTCTTTACAGGTCCGGCTTTGTATTATTATGTCAGATCTTCCTATCAACAAACATTTGATTTCAGGAAATGCAGCACTTCTTTTGGTATAATGACTCTTGTTTTAGGGATCGTAGGGTTGTTGTATTTAGCCTTTCCCATTACCTGGGATCATTATTTCGGAACCTTTATTTATACAGTTTGGTTTATCTTCGTTTTCCTTGCTGCATATCAGTTCTATGTTTTCTCAAAAGGAAATGCAAAAAGCTCCGGTAAATTCGTTTTTCCTGTACTCATCAGTAATGTGATCATCTTCTTAGCCTATCAGTTGATTTCCACTGGCTGGGTTCAAATTTACTGTGCAGGAGGAAGTCTTGTATTTTCGTTCGTGTTCTATGCGAACTTTTTGATCCTCTTCAATAAGAAATACAATCACGAACCTGTAAAGGAAATTAATAAATATTCCAATAAAAAGATATCAGGAGAGCTGGCAGACAGTTTTACTTCCAGGTTGGAAAGATTGATGAGTTCAGGGGAATTGTATAAAAACCCTAACTTGAAATTGGGTGATCTGGCCATGGAAATGAATATGTCCGCTCACCAGCTCTCTCAATTATTGAATGACAATTTGGGTAAAAGCTTTTCAATCTATATCAATGAATATCGAATCAATGAGGCTTGTGAAAAGATAGAAAACGGGTCTTATCTCAAGATAGAGGAGATTGGATATGAGGTGGGATTCAATTCCAAGTCAACATTTTTCTCTACTTTCAAAAAAATAAAAAATACTACTCCCATGCTATATAAGCAGTCGCAAATGCCTGTGGAGTCAGAACTTCAGAGTTCAAATTTATAATTTCGTACTGCTGAATTTCAACTTCAAAACCTCAAATTTAACGGGGCCACCTACTTTTGATTTCATAAAATTTAGAATTTATGTTAATCAAATTACGGTTTCTTTTGCTTACCTTATTTCTGTCACTTTTCTGTAAGGCGCAAACCCCTCAAAGAAGATCACAGGATTCTCTTAATCCTACAAAAACAAACCATATTTCAGAAGTGGTCATCCAGCCTTCATCACGTAATACCAGATTGAGTGAGGGAAACAGGATAGTGCCCATATCCGGGAATAAAGAATTCAAGACTTCCCTTAACCTTCTTGATGTATTGAAGAAAACTCCTGGAGTTACGGTGGATCAGGAAGGTGGAATATTCATAGGTGGCAGGGTTGCTCCCGCAATTTTTGTGGATGGAAAACCTGTTGTAATGACCAATCAGGAATTACAATCTTATCTAAGAAGCTTATCACCCGAAATGGTGGAACTCATTGAAGTGAATACCAACCCTTCTGCAAAATATGATGCGGAATTTAAAGGCATCATTGATATCAGGTTGAAAAAGAATATAAACCTCGGATGGAGAGGAAATTATAATGGGAATATATACGTCAATAAGTTCAATTATAAGGAGAATTCATTAAACCTTTCCTATAATGCAGATAAAGTGATCTATCATCTTCAGCTAGGCTATAATAATGGGATATCCACCTATCGATATAACGCACTTCAATATCTGGCCAATACGAACATCATGAGAACAGATACCTATCAGGAGGACGAAGGAAGTGTGTATGCGGTACAAACAGGAGCAGATATCAAACTCAATGATGAAAATAGAGTAGGGATAAATCTAAGGGGAAATTTCCGGAAGAATGATCGTGTCCGCCGCGGTTCCTTGTATACAATGGATAAAAGTGAAACCTATCAGGTCTTTAATACGGAAAGTGAAAACCCTATGGACTATTCACAGGATAATTATGGGATGACACTTGATTATTCCTTTCAGCATAAGGGATTCAAAATGAATTTTCTTGGGAACTATCTTTCTGTGAAGAACTGGCAGAAGGATGATTTCCTTAATAGGGATAAGGCTTCATCAACACTTTTATCCTACTGGAAATCGGATTTGTTCAATAAGATTGATATGTACACGGGGCAGGTTGATATTTCGCAGAAAATTGGAAATGCAGATGTTGAGGCAGGGTTTAAGTATAGCTATTCCAATACAAACAATAACAACAGGTATGATACTTTATCAGTAAATAACCAATTCAGATTCGATCCTGAAAGAAGCAATATTTTTTCTTACAAGGAGAAAATAATAGCAGGTTATTTGGCGTACAGACAAAAATTTGGAAAGCTTTCGATGAATGCCGGTATCAGATTTGAAAATACGGAGAGTATTTCCAATGCGGTCATCAGTGATTCCATCGTTTCAAGAAACTATCTTGAATGGCTGCCATCCTTAAGTCTGAATTATAATTTCAATAAATCCAGTGAACTTTCCCTTTCTTACAGCAGGAAGATAACAAGACCCATTTTTTCACAGTTGAATCCATTCAGATTTTATTACAGCCCTCTGAATTACTGGATCGGAAATCCATATTTGCAGCCCTCATTTACCAGCCAGATTAAGGCTGCCTATCGTTATAAGAATTGGATAACGAATCTTACGGTGGGTAGAGAAAAGGATGTGATGACCCGCTATCCGCTTTATAATCCAACAACCAATGTGTTGGAATATTTAGGAACTAATCTTCCTTACAGAGATTTTGCAGTGCTGGAAACAAGTTTGCCGGTAAAAGTGACCCGTTGGTGGAATATGACAGGACAAATTGCAGGATATTATAATTACGAATTCAGGCCTTATCTTGAGAATGTCTTTGCATTAAACATTTACAATTATGAAATCAGGTTGAATCAGGTTTTCACTCTTCCCAAAAGGTATACGGTTAATTTGTTTGCCAATTATGAATCGAGGACCGGGAATAGTCTCTACATCATAAAACCGCGATATACGGTTGATTTGTCTATACAAAAGGCATGGTTCGATAATACATTGAATACTAAGATTGGTTACAATAATATTTTTGATTCTTATGAACAACATTTGGAGTTCCGGCATAAACAAATCATGGATAACCGTTTAACCCATTGGTGGGATAGCAGCCGATTCTTGTTGTCTGTGAGCTATAATTTTGGAAGTTCAAAATATAAGAGTCAAGAAATTCCAAGAGTTGAAGATGAAAGCAGAGCCAGATAAAAATAAAACCTGCTTGAAAAAGCAGGTTTTTTGATATCTTATGGACACATACATCTGTCGCAAGTCCAGATATAGCATTTTCCTGTGACATCATCCCATTCACAGCATCTTCTGTTTCCTGGTGGAATGGCTCCTCCCATAACGGATTTCTGTTGCTCTCTTCCTAATTTCTGTGCGTTTTTCAGCACCGGATTTTTCTTGTTCATGATTTTGTTCTTTTGATGTTAATAATTAAGTTTTAAAATGATAACTCTTTTTTAGAATTATATCACTAATTTATGAATTTAAATTAAGGTGTTGTCATTTTTTTCAATCTGTATATAGATGAAAAATAGTCAGTTGTAGATAGATTAGTAGGGCGGTTTTTCATTGAAAATATTAAAAAATAAACCCTGTTTGCAAAAACAGAGTTTATTTTTCGTAATGAATATTGATTAGTATAGGAATGATAATAATAGTCAGCCCGCTTAAAATTGTTTAAGGGTGATCTGATAAAGAACATGGGTACCTGAGTAGATTGCTTTTAGACGAAATTTTCTACCTCCTGAGATTACCTCTGTTTCAGTCCCGCTATTGGCAGCTAATATGTGTGCATTAGTGAAGGGAGCCACAAATGAAAAAGGACCTGTACCATCATTCCATATTACCTTTAAATGAAAGCGCTCAAAGGTTTGGCCTGTATTCGGGCTCGGGCTCGGAGCAGAAAGATAAGCAACCGTTCCCCCGTTGGCAATATGCTTGCTTTCAAGAACAGGGGTTGTCTGAGTAGAACTGTTAGGAGGGGTAATAATGTGATTATGACGATCATAATCTGCTTCTACTTTTATAGATATTGGCGTAGGGTTGATTCCGCCTGCCTCTCCAACGTATTTGACACTAAAAGAATTTTGGGCGAATAAACCGGTTATTGATACCAATGTTAATAAGGCGGTTAAAAAAACAGTAAGAGTTTTTTTCATAATAAATAAAATTTAAGGTTATAAAATTTTGATATTGCTAATGTGGTTGTAATTGGGAAATAAAATAGGTTATATAATTGCCTGGCATTCAGTTATAAACATATTAACCCAAACTGTAGGTATTATTGAATTTATCTTTAAATACTAATCAGTCTGCTTAATAGGTTAGGAGAGTGATCTGATAGGTAACATGGAGGTCTGAATGAATTGCTTTCAGACGTATTCTGGCCCCTACTATTGTTAAATCTATTTCATTACCATTATTGGCAGATAATATCTGTGCATCATTGAAGGTAAACACCCTTGAAATGGGAAACCCATTCTGAAGAGAATTCCATGTCACTTTTAAATGATACAGATCAAACATCTGAGCTGTAGTCGGATGGGGAGTTGGAGCGATAAGGTAAGCTGCCGTTGCCCCGTTAGCAATATGTTTGCTTGCAACAACATGAGTTGTCTGGGAAGAACTGTTAGGAGGGTTAATAATGTAGTTGTGACGATCATAATCTGCTTCTACTTTTATAGAGTTAGGCGGAAAAGTGTTAATGCCTGCCTCTCCAACATATTTAACACTAAACGAATTTTGTGCAGACAAACTGGTTACTGATACTACTGTTAATAAAACAGTTAAAAAAAGAGTAAGGGTCTTTTTCATAATAATAAGATTTAAAATTAATACTGCTAATGTAGTTGTAACCGGGAAGTAAAGCTAGTTATATCAAGTAAGTGCGCACACTTTAGGGATAAGCGCGTAAACCCAAATTGTAAGTGAGAATTGCATGGTGGTAATTTCTGTATATAGTGTATTCTGCGGATAAAATAACTGTAAATAAAACCTTCTTTAGAGTAATCGGAATATTGGATAAAATTATAAGGATTAAGCAATTCAAAAGTTTTCCAGATAGAGACCTTTACTTATATTTGTAGTATTGCATAAATCTTTATGAGACTAAATATTAAAAACGAAACGGGAAGGCTGAAGTCAGTAGTGCTGGGCCAGCCTAATTCAATGGGAGCAGTTCCCACCCTTGCGGAGAGCTATGATGCCAAGTCATATTACTCCATTGAACACAACATTTATCCTAAAGAAGAGGATATTATCAATGAAATGAATGCTTTTGAAGCAGTGCTGAAGAAGTATGATGTAGAAGTGCTCCGTCCAAGTATCATCAAAGATTACAATCAGGTCTTTTCAAGAGATGTGGCTTTCGTGATTGATGACAAAATGATCATTTCCAATGTGATTGCAGACAGAGCAGACGAACAGGAAGCCTATAAAAATGTTTTTGAAAAAGTAGCCTGGAGAAAAATTATCAACCTTCCGGAAACAGCCCATATTGAAGGAGGTGATGTAATCGTTTGGAATGATTTCCTTTTTATTGGTACTTGCTTCAGCGAAGATTACAGAAATTATAAAACAGCGAGAACCAACGAATACGCCATTGAAATTTTAAAAGAATATTTTCCGAAGAAAAGAATCATTGATCTTGAACTGAAGAAAAACGATAAAATTCCGTTTGAAGGAATCCTTCACCTGGATTGTACATTCAATCCTGTTGGAGAAGACAAATGCCTGATCTACAAGAACGGGTTTGTGGATGAAAGTGATTACCGTTTAATCATAGATATTTTCGGAGAAGAAAACTGTTTCCATCTTAACGACGAAGAAATGTTTGAAATGTTTCCGAATATTTTCTCCATTTCTCCGGAAGTAGTGGTTTCAGACAAAGCATTCACAAGAATGAACAACCATCTGAGAAATGAATGGGGAATGACCGTAGAAGAAATTCCTTACAGAGAAATTTCTAAAATGGGCGGATTGCTGAGATGTTCTACCATGCCATTAGTAAGAGAGTAATGCACTTTGGTTAGGTTATTTTCAATATTGATGATTTTTCTCTCGGTTATGAAAGTTGATGCACAGCTTTTTGACTGGAAGAAGATCTATTCCGGAGATCTTAAAGCATACAGACAGTATAATATTAAGACTGCTGTTTTAAAGAAAAACGGAGAAGCCATCAACAGAATTGAGATACTGGCCGATAAAAATGAAATCATTACCTCAAATACTACCGGAACCTCCTGGCTCATTTATGACAAGCAGAATAGGTTATCCCGTATACTTTCTAAAAATACAGAGTATAGAGTTTCATATTCGGATAACGGAATGATACAATCGATAGAAAGGGAATACAAAAATGGATACGGAATAGATATTTTAAAAAATTACCGGCCGGATCTCAATCATCCGAAAAATATTAATTATGAAAGGAATTTTCTGGATATAAAAACCGGGAAGAATGAGTTTTATAAGAAACGTTTTGTTTTCAATTCAAAAGATTCATTAATGAGCTTTAATGAAAATCTTTATGAAGGAGGGTATTACAGATCTTATCAAAATGGAACAATTGTAAGAAAAATGCCTCGTGAAGGAGGCTTTGAAATAGATTCTTCTTATTATGTGTCTCCCAATAGACTGAATGGCTATCATTTTATACGCAATAAAGAGAGAGACAGCATTACCAAGAGTCAGGATTCCATCTACATCGAAACTTACTTTCGGGGTAAAATAGAAAGCAAAGTAGTAAAGCATAATGACTTGCTATACAACGAAGAGCTTTTTATTCCGGATCATGTAAAGAATAAATATATCTATTATACAGCAGATGATGAAAGATATGTTCTCTGGGAAATAAGAACTACGCAGGCTAATGGGAGATTAAAAAGTAAATATCCATTAAAAAAATATTATGATCTGATTGATGGAAAATTAATCAGAAATAAAAGGAAGATTAAAAATGAGATAATCAGAATGCGGGGATGCGGTGGAGGTATACCTTATAAGAGATTGGAAAGCCGGATGGCAGAAAATGCAATTTTTTCACCTTCTGTTTTATTTTCAAAAGAAGTCAGCCGCCGTGCTTCAGATCAACTTGATTTTTTTGATGTTCTTTCGAACGAAATGGAGATTTTTTATAATAAAATGAGATCAGACGAATCGGTAAAGAAGGAAGATTACTTAGGAAACAATACTTCTTTATCTCCGGGGTTCTATAAATTTCTGACAGAGTTTATCTGCAGGGAAGATTATACCGTTGAAATAACAGATGGAAATGGAAAGACCTTTATCAGAAGATTCTTTGAACACCCGGATGAATTTTCAATTATTTTAAATATTTTTAGTAAACAAGAATAAAAAATGCAAACAACAGATACCGTATTAATGATAGAACCGATTGCTTTCGGTTACAATGCAGAAACTGCAAAAAACAATTATTTTCAGGTAGAACAGACAGGTTCTGATATTCAATCAAAGGCTTTGGCAGAATTCAATACTTTTGTCGGCAAACTGAGAGGAAAAGGAATTAATGTAATCACCATTAAAGATACACTGGATCCTCATACACCAGATTCTATTTTCCCGAATAACTGGGTAAGCTTCCATAAAGACGGGAAAGTGGTTTTATACCCGATGTTCGCTTCCAATAGAAGAGTAGAACGAAGAGAAGATATTATTGAAAGTATCGAAAACCAGGGTTTTGAAGTAGCAGAAATCGATGACTGGTCGTTTTCAGAAACACAAGGGCATTTTCTGGAAGGAACAGGAAGTATGATCTTTGATCATGATAATAAAATCGCTTACGGCTCAGTTTCTTTAAGGCTTGATGAAAAGCTGTTTAGGGAGTTCTGTTCAAAATACGGATTCTCTCCGGTTGTTTTCCATTCTTATCAGACTGTAGGTTCAGAAAGGCTTCCTATTTACCACACCAACGTAATGATGTGTGTAGCTGACAAATTTGTGGTCATCTGCCTTGACTGTATTGATGATGAACTGGAAAGAGAAAAAGTAATTGAAACCATCAAAAATTCAGGAAAAGAGATCATCGAAATTTCTGAAGATCAGATGCAGCAGTTTGCAGGAAATATGCTTCAGGTTCAGAATAAGGATGGAGAAAAGTTTCTGGTTATGAGCCAGACAGCTTATCAGTCTTTAAACACAGATCAGGTCGCTGCCATAGAAAAGTACTGTGAAATTATTTATTCAGATCTGAATACCATTGAAGTAAACGGAGGAGGAAGTGCCAGATGTATGCTGGCTGAGGTTTTCCTTCCAAAAAAATAATGAATTTCAACAAACAATACACTTCCGGGCTGGTTTCAGTCCGGAAGTTTTTTATGGAACAGATTCTGCCTAAGTAAGTTTTAGAATGGGAAACCAAAAAAAGTTAATTAACTTTGTCCTGAATGTTTAAAATCTGAAAATGAGACAATATTTTTTATCATTAGCAATTCTTCTCGGAATTTTTGTGGGAGGGCAGCAGAAGACCTTCTGTAATCCAATCAATATCGATTATGGATATACTCCTTTTGAAGTCTTTTCAAAACAGGGAAAACACAGGGCAACAGCCGATCCGGTGATCGTTAATTTTAAAAATAAATTATTCCTTTTCTCCACCAACCAGGAAGGATACTGGTACAGTGATGATATGCTGGACTGGAAATTTGTCAAAAGGAAATTCCTCAGAGATAACAAATACACTCACGACCTTAACGCACCGGCAGTTTGGGCCATGAAAGATACCCTTTATGTGTACGGCTCCACCTGGGAACAGGATTTCCCCATCTGGAAAAGTACAAATCCTACCAAAGATGACTGGAAAATAGCAGTGGATACTTTAAAAGTAGGAGCATGGGATCCCGCATTTCATTATGATGAAGATAAAAATAAGCTTTATCTGTACTGGGGATCCAGCAATGAATGGCCTTTACTGGGAACAGAAGTAAAGGTAAAAAACCTTCAGTCCGAAGGTTTCGTAAAGCCAATCATTAAATTAAAACCTGAAGACCATGGCTGGGAAAGATTCGGGGAATATAATGATAACGTTTTCTTGCAGCCTTTCGTGGAAGGTGCCTGGATGACAAAGCATAACGGAAAATACTATATGCAGTACGGTGCTCCGGCTACAGAATTCAGTGGATATTCCGATGGAGTTTACGTCAGCAAAAATCCGTTGGAAGGATTTGAGTACCAGCAGCACAATCCGTTTTCCTATAAACCCGGAGGTTTTGCAAGAGGAGCCGGACATGGCGCCACTTTTGAAGACAATTATAAAAACTGGTGGCATGTTTCAACCATCTTTATTTCCACTAAAAATAATTTTGAACGAAGACTGGGAATCTGGCCTGCAGGTTTTGATAAAGATGATGTGATGTATACCAATACAGCCTACGGAGATTATCCAACCTATCTTCCGCAATATGCCCAGGGCAAAGACTTTACAAAAGGACTTTTTGCAGGATGGATGCTGCTGAATTACAATAAACCCGTTCAGGTTTCATCAGTTTTGGGAGGATACCAACCGAATTTTGCCGTAGATGAAGACATTAAAACCTACTGGAGCGCAAAAACCGGAAATTCAGGAGAATGGTTCCAGACCGATTTGGGTGAGGTTTCTACCATTAATGCGATTCAGATCAACTATGCCGACCAGGATGTAGAGTTTATGGGTAAAACCTTAGGAAAAATGCACCAATACAAAATCTACGGGTCCAATGACGGTAAGAAATGGAATGTAATTGTGGATAAAAGTAAAAATATGAAAGATGTCCCTCATGATTACATTGAACTGGAAAAACCTGCAAAAGCAAGATTCCTTAAAATGGAAAATCTGAAAATGCCGACCGGAAAGTTTGCTCTGAGTGGTTTCAGGGTATTCGGAAAAGGAGCAGGTGAAAGACCGAAGAAGGTAGACGGATTTGTTCCGCTAAGAGCAGATCCTAAAAAATATGGGGAAAGAAGAAGCATCTGGATGAAATGGCAGCAGAACCCTGATGCAGATGGCTACGTGATCTATTGGGGGAAATCTCCGGATAAATTATACGGAAGCATCATGGTATACGGAAAAAATGAATATTTCTTTACGGGTGCCGACAGAACAGATGCCTATTATTTCCAGATTGAAGCTTTTAATGCCAACGGTGTTTCTGACAGAACAGAAATTGTAAAATCTGAATAAAGTGGAATGCTGAGATCACTAAAAAGTTTGAACTCCTTTGCGGCCGTTAAAAATAAATAAACGTTCTGAAACCTCAGAACGTTTATTTTTTCTCCGGCTGTTTCAAAAATTGATCAATGGCATTAATCAGGAATACATTATTAGGCGCTTTATCCCAATCCAGATGTCCGCCGTTAAATTCATAGGATTCATGTCTTACATGATGTTTACTTAACACAGAATCCAAAATCCTCTTTTGGCTCAAAGGAACAACATGGTCTGTATTTCCGTAGTATGACAATGTAGGTGCAGAGGCAGAATCAATCCAATGAACAGGGCTGGCATAAGCTATGCGGGAGATTCCCGGTTTTGGAACCCTTGGATCAACAAGTCTTCTTTCTACAAATGAATATTCCTGATACTTTTTAAACCCTGGATCCGAAAGGGCTGTCGGACCAACAATATTAATCACCGCTTTCACTTTTTTCTGGATATCCGTCTGGTAGGCGTACAGCATCGATAAATGCCCGCCGGCACTATTCCCGAGAAGAATAAGCTTAGGATTGTACCTGAGCTTTTTCTCTAAAAATACCGCAACATCTTTAATATCAGAAATTTGATTGGGTAGGGCATATCGCTCTTGTGAAGCAAGTCTGTAATTCATATTCACAAAAATATGATCCGGAAACTTCTGCATCAGGGAAAGAGTAAAAAAAGTAAGCTGAGACTTATCTCCGGCACGCCAGCCCCCACCGTGAATAATGATGAACACCTCTCTTTCTTTTGTAGATTTCTTTTCAGGAATATAAAGGTCCATGATCTTTTCCGGATCATCTCCGTAGTGAATATTCTGCTCTTTATTGAAATCTGCACCTTTGCCAAGCGTAACCTTTTTCTCTTTACATCCGGTCCAGAGAAAAAATGCTAATAAACAAAGGAGAGTAACTTTGAAATTCTTTTTCATATGGATAAAGATAAAAAAGACTTTGATATTTGTTTCTGTTTTATAAAAACTCCAGCGGGCGAAGCCCGCTGGAGTTCAGTCTGTAAAAAATATAATTGAGTTGATTATGAATCCTTAAAAAAACCGCCGGCCTTTCCGGCGGTCACACCACAAAATAATTAAATATGAAGAAAGATAACTCTTATCTTGTTCTGCTCTTGATGGCATCCGATGCCCCTTCAATGTCTCTTACTTTTTTTACCTTCTGGTTTCCGAAGTTATAGGTAAGACTTACCGTTACCCCTCTTTTGTACTGGTCGTTTCTGATGTAATTGTAGTTTCCGTTAGGCTGGTAATCTTCAATTTCTATAATATTGGTTCTTAAAACATCATTAAGGTTCACAGCAAAGGTCCAGTCGTTCCAGTTTTTCTTGATGCTCAGATCCAGGCTCATCAGGTTTTTCAGCATTCCGAGTTCAATCTGCTGCTTATCCACAAAGAAATAATTCACGCCCAGAAACCAGGTCTTCTTTTTATCTAAACGGAGCGTATTATTACTCGTAACAATTAAACTTGTTGACTTTACAGTATTGGTATATACCAGCGGCTTTCCTTCTTTATCTACAAATGTTTCACCGGTTGTTGGATCTCCGGCCAGAGAACCGTTATTGATATTATGCTGAATTCCTGCGTTGAAGTTCAGAGTTAGATATTGTTTAAAGAAGGTCTTCTGAACGCCAACCATGGCAGACATCTCCTGCTTATCCCCAAAATTGGTTCTGATGTATCGAAGTACGCTCTGGTCACTTATTTTCCCGTCAACAGATTTGGTGTACCCCTGTAAAGGAACCTGTGTGATCTGGTCTTTAAAGTAAGAATGATTAAGAATCAGGAAATAAGAATTTTTATACATGTAGGTCAGTTCCTGATTGTAAGTGGATGAAGCTTTTACAAACGGATTGTTTTGCGTATAATTATATTCCGTGATATAATTTCTTACCGGATTCAGCTCCCAGAAACTTGGTCTTCTCATTCTGCTGGAGAAGGCATACGATATATTGTTTTTATCATTGATCGCATAATTGAAGCTTAAATAAGGTAAAAAATTATTATAATTTCTTTCAATAACCTGATGTCTTTGTGATTCTACCTGATGGTAAGGGCTGTCTGCCGTTCCCAGGCTGTTGGTGATTTCATATCTAGCACCTATTTTTCCGGAAAATTTATCAGAGAATTTCTTCTCAAAAGTTAAATAAAGTCCGTAAATATTTTCATCATAAATAAAATGATTGAGTTCAGGAGTTGTCGTTACTTTTTCCAGATCTCCGTTACTGTCGTAAACATAATCATAGGTTAAATTTTTAGTGTTGTTGTCGGTTTTTGTTTTATTAAAATTTCCTCCCGCGGAAAAGGTAAAGTCATTTTTAAACTTCTGAATATAATCAACAGTTCCTGAGAAGTTGTTGATGATCTGTGGGATATCCTGAACGATGGTTTTACCGGTTCTTGAAAAATCAGCCCAGTTATTTTTACCGGGAAGCATGGTATTGTTATTGGACAGCTGAAATCTTTTATAAATAAGATAAGCTGCATTTACATTTAATTTACTTCCAAGAGAGTCAATTTTTAATTCATAGTTAAGGTTAACCGAATTATTATAATTTCGGGAATTTTCTTTGTTTTTTGTTCTGGTGTAGCTGGTTATTATATTTCCATGATCATCAGGCTGTGTCAATGTATTAAATAAATCAATCGTAGAATCATAGCTTTTGTTAGCCCATGAGTTCCATGATAAGGCTAAATTGTTCTTTTCATTCAGCTGATAATCGATATTTAAATAGCCGCCAAGATTTTTATTCGGATCATCAATATTCCCAACAGATTCATTTTTCAGCAGATCTGTTCCATTCCTTAAAATGTAGCTTTGAGGCTGGATATTTTCTCCACCGTTCAGATTGGCACTGATTCCCAGTTTGTCCTTTCTGTAATTTACAGAGAAGCTTGCCTGGCTGTTATTGAATTTATTCTGGGTATTGGACATCCTCATATTTCCGTTGGTGCCGTCGCTCATTTTTTTCTTCAGAACAATATTGATGATTCCGTCTGATGATTCCACCTGGTATTCACTTCCCGGAACGGTAATCACTTCAATTTTCTGAATGTTTTCTGCGGGCGTATTTTTCAGGAACTGAACCAGGGATTCAGCATCCATATTGGTTTTTCTTCCGTTGATGTAGATCAGCGCGTTATTTTTACCGGCGATCTTCAATGTTTTATCATCCGTAGAAGATAAAAGAGGCGTCTGCTTCAGAAGGTCGAAAGTAGTATTCCCTTTGGCAACAGGAGAAGCTGCCACATCATATACAAAGCGGTCACTCTGCTTTTTGAATACCTGTTTGGTAAGAGTAATTCCTTCTATCGATTTGGTCTTTACCGTATCGGATTTCTTTTCCTGGGCCAAAACAATGCTTCCCGATATGGCTGCTGCTAATATGATGATCTTTTTCATGTCTTTAGTATTTGAGGTGTGGTTGAGTTAAATTTTCAGGATAGTTTTAAGTTCTTGATTTCACAGCATCGTTGGCTGATTTCATCTCTCTGGCTTTTTTCAGTTTCTGGTTTCCGAAATTATAGGTAACCCCGAGATTCAGAAGTCGCGAATACCCGAAATTGATTACATTATTATAGCTTCCGTTAGGCTGGATGCCGTTTATTTTGTTATAATTCTGGTTGAACAGGTCATAAACTTCCGCTACTACAGTCCATTCACCAATGATCTTTTTCAGGCTGATGTCAAAACTCTGTCTTGTTCCCAAAGTTCCACTTTCAATCTTTACTTTGCTGCCGTAATAGTAGTTGATCCCTAAAAACCAGTCTTTTTTCGACGATAGCCGGATCGTATTATTGATATTGGCAGACATATTGAAGTTTTTAATATCAATCACATAAGGTTCAAGCACTTCGGTATATCCGGCAGCAGGAACAGAAGTAGGATCTTTCGTTATAGTACCGCTATACATGCTGTAGCCAAAATTTACAGAGTAATTGGTTGTCCAGATCTCTTTAAACCAAGGCTTATTCATACCTAAGGTCAGACCAAGCTGCTTGTTGTTGCCGTAATTGGTTCTGATGTAGCGCAGGAATCTGGTAGTTTCTATAACTGGATCCCCGTTTTCATCAAGAATGATATTTCCTTCTTCATCTTTTTTTGGTCCCGTTATCGTTCCCTGTAAAGGCATCTGGTTGGATGCATCCTGTACATAGCTGAAGCTTAGGTTGGCATAAAAAGCATTCTTAAACATATAACTGATCTCCTGGTTATAATGCTTGGATGCCTGAATGAACGGATTATTCTGCGTATAATTATTAGGCGTAAAATACGTTCTTGAAGGATTCAGTTCCCAGAAACGAGGTCTCTTAATTCTGCTGGAAAAAGTATAGCTGATATTATGATCTGAATTGATCGCATAATTGATGTTCAGATAAGGAAGGAGATTATTGTAATTTCTGTCAAAGCTGTCTTTTCCCAGAATATCTCCGCTGCTTCGGGTCATTTCAAAGCGCGTTCCTATTTTCCCGGATAGCTTCTCGTTCAGTTTTCTTTCATACGTAATATAAGCGCCGAGAATTCTTTCCTTATAGATGAAATGATTGGTTTGGTCAACATCCATTACAGGCTTGCCCTGGATAATATCGTCCTGTCTCGTATCATTATCCGTATTGGTATGATTATAACTGATTCCCATCAGCCAGGTATTTCCGGCAGCTGTTTTTTTTAGATAATCAATATTCCCGGCGAAATTATTGATGATCTGCGGAACAGACTGCTGAAGCGCTGAATATTCGTTTCCTTTCACATTACTTAAAGGAAAACTTTCGTTCGTACTCATTTTATCCCTGTTGAACCATAAATAAGAAAGGTTAGAGGTAAACTTACTTCCGATGCTGTCTGTTTTTATTTCATAATTTAAATTGAAAGAATGATTTCTCGTCTGGGCATCCTCATGATTAACCGTTCTGTTACGAAGAACCCCGTTCTGCAGATTCGTAACATCAAGAATAGAGTTGAAACTCTTATTGTATCGCATGTTATAAGTGAAACCTAAACTTTGCTTTGGATTAATTTCATAATCAATATTGATATTGCCTCCGTAATATTTATTAGGATCATCATTAGCACCGTAAGATTCATTTCTGAAAGTAGCGTCACCATTGGATAGTGTGTATCTCTCCCTGTCTGTCCAGCTTCCCATGTTGAAATTGGAATTGAGCGATATTTTACCTTTTCTCATATTAAAAGAAGCTCCGGCCGAAGGATTATTATAATACCCCTGCTCATTATTCATCTTCATTGTTCCGTTGTAACCATCACTTTTCTTTTTCTTCATTACGATGTTAATCACTCCTTCATTAGATTCTACCTGGAATTCACTGCCGGGTACCGTAATCACCTCAATCTTTTGAATATCTTCTGAAGGCGTTCCTTTAAGCATCTCAATCAATGCTTGGGAGTCCATATTCGTTTTTTTGTTGTTGATATAAATGACCACATCAGATTTTCCCATGATCTTTAACGATTTCCCATCGATGCTGGAAAGCATAGGTGTTTGCTTAAGAAGATTAAAAGAATTCGTTCCTTTAGCAATAGGAGAGGATGCTACATCATAAATAAAACGGTCGCTCTGTTTTTTGAAAACCTGCTTCTTGATATTGACAGCTTCAATGTTTTTTACTTTCACAGTGTCTTTAGACTGCTGGGCAGCGGCAAATCCACTGAAAAATAGGGCGGCAATAAGAATTTGAGTTTTCATGATCATTATTTTTTAAGTGTTAATAGCTTGTATGATTAGTTATTTAACATTACAAAGATATATAATAAATTTAGTATCATGCAATACAAAGTACTTAAAATGTGTTGATTTATTTTTTAATCAATTGATTTTCAGTTACTAAAAATTATTGTTAGAAAATTAAATACTTCGAATTTCTATACTATTAGACAATTAAATGAAATGAAATGTTACATCAGGATAATAAATTTCTATAATTTTTTGAAAAAAAGTTAATTTTATTTAAGTTACAGAACGTGAAATTTCCAATACAATGCTGCATTGTATTGCCTTTTTAAAGTGAAAATGAGTTGTCGATAAATTGGAAACTATTCTGTTACAAAAATAAGAGAATGACTAACTTCTTCAGATTCCGGTTATTTTAGTTTTGGGGATAAAAAAGAATTTTTCTGGCTTAGCTGTGACGGCCTAGCCAGCGGATTATTGTTCGCGGTCTTTTTTTGCTAAGGATTTATCTACCCAAACCGTAGCAAAAGGAAAAAAAGCAGCTAAGAGAGCAAAAACAAAATCCTCATCATCCCATTTGAAAATTCTTCTGGCAGGAATACAGAATAAAAGATAAAGCGTAAAAAATAAACCGTGAATATTTCCAATGATGATAATGAAAATAGTAGCCAGAAGACCCTCATCATCATATCTTTTCCAGATCATCGCCACCCCGTAAAGAAGAAAACAGGTAATAGCCTCTGCCAGGCAGATCTGTTTAAACCATTTGATGATCTTTTCTTCGGGATACTTTGAGAAATATTTTTCGATGAACTCCATACTTTACGTTATAAATGATGAAAGTGGCAGCCAGTCCATTACGCTATGGTTTTTGCCTCTTATTTCGTGAATGGCAAAATTACTTATAAAAACTGCTTCCGTCCAAATATTCGAATACTTCCGGTGGAAGCATTGGACGTATATTTTTACCATCTTTGATCATATTTCGGATCTCTGTTGCAGAAAGTTCTATTACAGGTGCCTGAATCATTGAGATATTCTCATGCTGCAGGTATTCAGAATCTTTTTTCTCTCCTTCAAAAACACGCGGATAAACAATAATATGATGGTTCTGGATCAGAATATCAGAATTTTTCCACTTATGAAGACCTTCCAGGTTATCCTCCCCCATGATCAGGCTGAAAGAATACTCAGGATATTTTTCATGAAGATAGGTAAGCGTGTCAATGGTATAACTCGGCTTCGGAAGTGAAAATTCTACATTGGAAGCCCTCATTTTCGGGTAGTTCTTTACCGCAAGCTGTACCATATCCAGTCTGTTATGGTCTTTCAGTAAAGATTTTTTATCCTTGAACGGGTTTTGCGGACTTACCACAAACCACAATTCATCCATATCCGAATTTTCCAGTATGTAATTCGCCAGGATAAGATGCCCGATATGGATGGGATTAAAAGAACCGAAAAATAAACCGACTTTTTTCATTTTGTAATGAGGGGTTAGGTTGCAGGAGTTAGGACTTAGGAGTTTGACGTTTTGTAATCTAAATCCTAGTCCCTATCTCTCAATCCCTGAATTTGACATCTTTTATGTTGAGATAATGAGTAACATTTCCTTTCCAGTGATTTTCCTCCAACGTAAATGCCAGATCAAAGTTTCTGGTTTTAAAATCTTCAGCAAACTGCCCGAGTTTAAAGCCTACACATTCTATATTTCTTCCCGTAGCTTCCTGCTTGATATAGAATTTAAGGTGATTGTTGTCTTTACCCATCGTTTTCACATAACCGGAAAGTTTTTGGTTGGTCAGTGTAAAGATAGGTTTCATATTGTGAGGTCCGAAAGGAGCCAGTTTTCTATGAAAATTGATAAAATCCCTGTTGATTTCATCAACTTTAATTTCAGTATCTATTGAGATAGAAGGTTCTTTCTGATGGTCCTGAATTTTTTCCGAAACAATACGTTCAAATTTTTCTTTAAATGCATCAAATTTTTCTTTCTCCATGGAAAGTCCGGCAGCAGCATGATGTCCTCCGAATTTCAGGAAATATTCAGAACACATATCAAGAGCTTCGTGAACGTCAAAGTCTGAAACAGATCTTGCAGAGGCCACCATTTCTCCGTTATTTCCGTCTGTAAATACCAATGTTGGTTTATAATAGGTTTCAATCAGTCTTGAAGCTACAATTCCAATCACGCCTTTATTCCATTCAGGATGATAAACAATGGTGGTGTGTTTTGTTTCCTGCTGGGATTCAATAATCTGGTTAAGAGCGGAAAGTGTGGAATTCATGTCCAGTTCACGCCTTTCATCGTTGAGGTTCATGATGTCGCTCACAATCTGGTTAGCATGTTTCAGATTATCAGAGACCATAAGTTCCACAGCGGCTTTACCATGAGAAATTCTTCCTGCCGCATTAATTTTAGGGGCAATTTCAAAAACAATATTTGAAATTTCAAAATGCGAAAGTTTATCTTCAGGAATTAATAATCTTAATCCCATATTTCTGGTTTTTCTTAGAATCTTTAATCCCATTTTGGCAAGCACTCTGTTCTCACCGGTCATAGAAACAATATCTGCGGCAATAGAAATCGCCAGCAAATCGGTAAGCTCGAATAATTCAGCTTCCGGAATTTTATAAATAGTATTCAGACCCTGGCATAGTTTAAAACCTACACCGCATCCTGAAAGCTCTTTGAAGGGATACCGGCAGTCACTTCTCTTCGGATCCAAAACAGCCACAGCGTTCGGAATTTCCTCTCCGGGAAGGTGGTGGTCACAGATAATGAAGTCAATTCCAAGACCTTTGGCATATTTCACCATATCAATGGCTTTGATACCACAGTCTAAAGCAATAATCAGTGAAAAGCCATTTTCTTTAGCAAAATCAATACCTTCGGTAGAAATTCCATACCCTTCAGAATTCCTGTCGGGAATATAATAATCCAGGTATTTTTTCTCAACAATTTTGCTGAGGTAAAGGTACATCAGGGCTACAGCTGTAGTTCCGTCTACATCATAATCTCCGTATACCAGTATTTTTTCTCCGTTTTCAATGGCATTGGCAATACGCTCTACAGCTTTTTGCATATCGGCCATTAAAAAAGGATTGTGAATATCGTTAAGGTTGGGTTTGAAAAATTCTCTGGCCTTTTGATAATTGTCAATTCCTCTTAGAACGAGAAGTTTAGATTCAAAAGTACCAAAACCAAGTGACGAACTTAGTCTGTCCACAACTTCCTCATCGGGTTCAGGCTTATAAATCCATTTTTGACTCATTTCACAAAACTAAGGAAAAAAAATAGCATTCTGAAATGATTGTAAATGAAGTTTTGTCTTCAGGGTTGTTAAAAAATATCTATCTTCGCAGTCCAAATTAAATGATTATGAAAAAAATTACAATCTGCCTTATGATTTTAGGGGCAATGCATTCGGTCTCAGCACAGAAAATCAATCTTGGGAAAGCAGCGGGAATCGTTTCCAAAGGAGCAAAAGCACTTACTTTTACTAATGAAGATGCTGTTAAACTTTCAAAGGAGTCTGTAGAATGGATGGACAAAAACAATCCTGTTGCAGGTCCTAAAGACCCTTACACCGTTCGATTGAACAAGCTTTTCGGAAAGCACAAATCACAGGACGGACTTAATCTGAATTATAAAGTTTATAAAGTGAAAGATATCAACGCGTTCGCTTGTGCAGACGGGAGTGTGCGTGTGTTCTCTTCTTTAATGGATATTATGACAGATGATGAGATCCTTGCGGTGATTGGTCACGAGATCGGTCACGTAAAGAATCAGGATACTAAAGATGCTATAAAAGCTGCCTATATGAAAGCTGCAGCATTGGATGCCGCTTCATCTGCTTCAGGTGCGGTAGCCACACTAAATGACAGCCAGATAGGACAAATGGCTAATGCGTTTCTTGATGCTTCTCACAGCAAAAAGCAGGAATCAGAAGCCGATACGTACTCTTATGACTTTATGAAAGCTAATAACTATAATGTTGTGGGGGCCTATTCTGCATTTAAAAAACTGGCACTTCTTTCAGAAGGAAGCACACAGAGCGGTTTTGAGAAAATGTTTAATTCTCACCCAGATAGTGAAAAAAGAGCCCAGGCGATCAAGAAAAGAGCAGAAAAAGACGGGTTGTGGAAAGATCCGGGAACTGTATCCATTCCTAAAACAAAACTGACTAAATAATTTATTTAACTAATAAATAAAAAATACCCTCAATACCTTTAGAGGGTATTTTTATAATGGTAACCAGGATATTTTTTTACGAATTCCTATATACCATAGACTAACACTTACTGAAGTAACGATGATACTTATTATTTAGGATAATGGGTATTGATCGGAATATCTAAGTTAGTTGAAATTAAAAACATAAAAATGAAAACAAAATTATTATTTCTTATTTTCCTGGTGGTTGCACTAGGAACCAGAGCTCAGGTTGTACATATTCCTGATGTCAATTTTAAAGCAAAGTTATTAACTTCTTCTCCGACTAACTCAATTGCTAAGAATCTGTCCGGAAATTATTTTTCCATAGATGCTAACCACGATGGAGAAATCCAGTTAAGTGAGGCACTGCAGGTAGGAGAGATAGAGATTATTGATCCGTATACAGATATTCCCATTCATGACTATGACGGAATTTTATCATTTACTAACCTCAAGAGTATAAAAATAGATTATTGGAACGTACCCAGTAATTCTTTTACCATTTCGGGTCTCAATTCTTTACAAAACTTGGATGTTGAATTCGAAAATTATGACCCTGGAAACATCACTCTGAGCGACTGTATGCTGCTGAAAAATGTGAGAATTTATGGGATTACTCTCACTGCACTCAATAATACTCCGGTTATTGAAAATCTATCGGTCAACGGTTTCTCCATGCCTTCATCGACCATGAACTCTATTGAAGGTCTAAGTAATTTGAAGCACTTGGAACTAATAGATTTTATAGATTTAATATCAGGTTTAACATTAGATTTGAGCGGTCATGATAATTTATTGAGCTTGTCAATTATAAATACCAGTTTAGCGAATGTTGATGTCTCCGGATGTGAATTGCTGCATACGATAACGTTAAATTCGGCAGATCCATTACAGTTTAATTATAATCCTACTATAAACATTAATTCCAGTAACTGTCCTAATTTAGTAAACTATTTTGTGGGACAGGGCTCACCTATTTCTGCTCATATTATTTCAGATAATTGCCCGGGACTGATTCATTTTATTTCTAATTATGGAGAAGTGTCATTATCACTAAATAGCTGTGTAAATTTAGAAACAATAGATGTTCGGAATCTGATTAGTCTTTCAGTACATAACGATATAAAACTGAATACAATTAAGGCCCTTCGGTTTCGGGATACTGCTTTAGACTTATCAGACAGTGGTTTACAAAGCCTAAAACATCTTGAAATTAGTTATGTTTCACCTTTTTTTCCAAGTACCAATGATCCGGGTAATCTAACATCTCTAAATTTACAGGGAATTGCAAGTTTAGAAGAATTACGCTGTGCTAATCATCAGATATCCAATCTAAATATTCAAGGCTGTACAAATTTACTTACCCTGGATTGCAGCAGAAATAAACTTACCAGTCTGGATTTAAGAGGGCAGACCGATCTTCAGGAATTATATTGTGGCAATAATTTACTTACTTCATTGTTGATAAAAAATGGCAAGAATGAAATAACAGATTTTTCCGATAATCCCAACCTGCAGTATATATGCTGTGATGACAGTCAGGTAGCAAATGTACAATCTCTTGTTGATGAATATGCTTATACCAATTGTGTAATCAACACGAATTGTAATGCCGTTTTAGCTAATGATGAAAATGTATCCAGAGCAGCGAATGATGATGCTGTCAGAATATATCCAATTCCTGTAAAAAGAGAAATGGTAATAGAAGCTTTTTCTACTATTCATTCAATAGAACTATATGATGCACAGGGAAGAATTATTCAGAAACAAATCAATAATTCTAAAAATGTAAAGATGAATATTGAAAGTAACCCTTCTGGAGTGTACTATTTAAAAATCAATACAGAAAAAGGAAGTTGGATTAAAAAGATTCTTAAAAACTAAGGTCTATATATATTAAAAAGCCCCTTTCAGGTCCTGAAAGGGGCTTTTTAATATGTATCTGAATGTATTATTTTAAGAATACATTCTTTCTCTTAATTCTTTTACTTTCTTGTCTGAAAGATATTCGTCGTAAGTCATTTCTCTGTCGATGATTCCTGAAGGAGTCAGTTCAATGATTCTGTTACAGACTGTCTGAAGCATTTCGTGGTCATGAGACGCTAGAAGAATGTTTCCTTTAAAGTTAGACAAAGAGTTGTTCAACGTTGTAATACTTTCAAGGTCTAAGTGGTTGGTAGGTTCATCAAGAAGAAGGATGTTGGCTTTCTGAAGCATCATTCTACTGAACATACATCTCATTTTTTCACCTCCGGAAAGAACTTTACATGATTTCAGAGCCTCATCACCGGAGAAAAGCATTCTTCCTAAGAAACCTCTTACAAATTCCTCGTGACGCTCTTCATCGTTTTTGGTGAATTGTCTTAACCAGTCAACTAAACTAAGGTCTTCCTGGAAGAAATTAGTATTGTCCAAAGGCATGTGAGACTGATTAGTTGTTACTCCCCATGCTACAGCTCCTTTATCAGCTTCAACGTTTCCAGCCAGAATTTCGAAAAATTCGGTAATAGCCAATGAGTTTTTAGAAAGAACAGCAACCTTATCTCCTTTTTTAAGGTTCAGGTCAATATTAGAGAACAGAAGCTCTCCGTCTTTTGTTTTTTCAAGACCTTTTACATCTAAGATCTGATCTCCTGCTTCTCTTTCCATTTCGAAAATAATGGCAGGATATCTTCTTGAAGAAGGTTTAATATCATCAATGTTCAGCTTGTCAATCATTTTCTTTCTTGCAGTAGCCTGTTTTGCTTTTGCAACGTTGGAACTGAATCTGGCAATGAAATCCTGAAGTTCTTTTTTCTTTTCTTCCGCTTTTTTGTTAGCCTGAGCTCTTTGTCTTGTTGCTAATTGAGAAGCCTGATACCAGAAAGAGTAGTTACCCGTATAAAGGTTAAGCTTAGCATAATCTAAGTCACCAATGTGCGTACAAACCGTATCTAAGAAGTGACGGTCGTGAGATACTACAATTACTGTGTTTTCATAGTCAGCAAGGAAATCTTCTAACCATGAAATCGTATCGATATCCAAGTCATTCGTAGGCTCATCCAGGATCAGTACATCAGGGTTTCCGAAAAGGGCTTGTGCCAAAAGAACTTTTACTTTGTCTTTATTTTCAAGTTCGCTCATCATCTGCCAGTGCATATCATCTTTGATTCCCACATTGGAAAGCATGGTCTGTGCATCAGATTCAGCCGTCCATCCGCCCATTTCATCATAGACTACACCTAATTCCCCAGCTTTGATACCGTCTTCATCAGAGAAGTCTTCTTTAGCATACAAAGCGTCCATCTCTTCTTTTATCTCAAATAATTTCTTATTTCCTCTCAAAACAGCCTCAAGAACAGTATATTGATCATAAGCAAAGTGATCCTGCTCAAGTACAGACATTCTTTTCCCTGGTTCCAGAGATACATGTCCTGTTGTAGGATCCTGCTTTCCTGTTAATATTTTAAGGAATGTAGACTTTCCTGCTCCGTTTGCTCCGATAATCCCGTAGCAGTTTCCTTTGGTAAACATAATATTTACCTCGTCAAAAAGAACTCTTTTCCCGAATTGTAAAGATAAGTTAGATACTGTTAACATATAGTTTTGTAAATTTGGCGCAAAAATACAAAAAGAATTTGGGTATTTTGTAATAATATAATAGTCAAGTTTTTAATTATGAGGTATTTTTTATATATTTCATTAACGAAATTTTAAAATGATGAAGATTGAAAAAACAGTCAATATATTAAATAGAAGAGCCCGCTTTGAATATGAAATTCTTGAAGAATTTGAAGCAGGCATGGTTTTGACGGGTACCGAAATAAAATCTTTACGTTCTTCCAAAGCATCTATCACAGAATCCTTCTGTCAGTTTATTGATGGGGAATTGTACATCATCAACATGATGATTGATGAGTATAAATTGGGCACTTTTTACAATCATAAGACAAAAAGGGAACGGAAATTGCTGTTGCACAAAAAAGAATTACTTAAACTTGAAAAAAAGTTAAAGGATGCCGGGAACACAATTATACCTTTGAAATTATATATCACAGATAAGGGGAAAGCAAAGGTGCTGATAGCGCTTGGCAGAGGGAAAAAACTCTTTGATAAAAGGGAAGCGATAAAAGATAGAGAAAATAAACGAAACCTGGACAGAATATTAAAGAAAAGTTAAAAATCATTTAAAAAACTTTGTATATAAAGAAAAATTATATTTATTTTGCATTATCAATTATTTAATCATTTAATTCTATGAAAAATCTAAAATTAGGAATTTCAGCATTGGCGCTTACTGTTGCCTCTACTGTCTTTGCTCAGACTACCAACAATCCGTGGTTAATCGGAGTTGGTGCTCATGGAGAGAACCACAAGGCAGTACAGAACAAATTCGGTAATACGTTCGCTGCTAATAATCTAACGAAGAGAATGTTCAATTTGAACAATTTCTCTATTACACCTCCATTATCTAAATTAACAGTTGCTAGAAACATCGGTAAAGGTTTAGTTATTGACTGGCAGACTACCGTAGGTAATGTAGACAATAAGAGATTCGGCATGGGGAAAGAATTTTTCCTAATGACAGGTCTTGGTTTCCAAGCTAAGGCAGCTGGTCTTTTATGGAATGAAGAGTCTTGGTTTGACCCATACTTAAGAGTTGGTGCAAACTACCTAAGACATGACTATACTTCACTTACATTCCCAAGAAACGACTACAAAGGAGAATCTGTTTCTAACGGAGATGGTGGTAACGAAAACGGTAAAGCAAACCACTTTACAGTTGCTACAGGTGCTGGTGTTAACTTCTGGGTAACTAAGAACTTCGGTCTTGGTGTTCAGGGAGATTACGTGTCAACTCCAGGTGATAAATCTACAGTTGCTAACTTCTGGCAAGCTTCCGCATCTATCTTATTCAGATTCGGAAACAGAGACAGAGATAAAGATGGTATCCTAGATAAAGATGACCTTTGTCCAGATACTCCAGGTTTACCAGAATTCCAGGGATGTCCTGATACAGATGGTGACGGAGTTCCAGATAAAGACGATCAGTGTCCAGAAGTAGCTGGTCCGGTTGAAAACAACGGTTGTCCTTGGCCAGATACAGATGGTGACGGTGTTATCGACAAAGATGATGCTTGTCCTTCAGTAGCAGGTCCTGCTGAAAACAGTGGTTGTCCTTGGCCAGATCAGGATAATGACGGTATCTTAGATAAAGATGACGCTTGTCCTACAGTACCTGGTGTTCCAGAATACAACGGATGTCCTCCTCCACCGAAAAAACCAGACGTAACAGTTGTTAACGAGACATTGAAAGATATCTTGTTCGACTTCAACAAAGCTACGATCAGACCAGAATCTAGCGGTAAGTTAGATACAGCTGCTAAGATCATTAAAGATGCAGAAGAAACTAACTTCTTAGTAGTTGGTATGACTGATAAGAAAGGTTCTGCTTCTTACAACTTGAACCTATCTAAGCAAAGAGCTGCTGCTGTAGTTGCTGCTTTAGAATCTAGAGGAATCAACCCTAACACACTTAAGTCTGTAGGTATCGGTTCTCAAGAAGCTGTTGAGCCTGCTACTGCATCTGATGCTGTAAGACAGAAAGACAGAAAAGTTATCGTAAGAGCTATCTCTGGTGCTGACTGGGAAACTTACAAGAAAAATGACATTACTGTAGCTAAGCCAGTTAAAAAGGCTGTTAAAAAAGCTCCAGCTAAGAAAAAAGCTCCGGCTAAAAAGAAAAAATAATTAATTTTTCTAAATAATAAATACCTCCAATTTTTTGGGGGTATTTTTTTTTTGTTCACTTTTAATTAATTTTGTTGAAAATTTAAAAATAAAAATGGGAAGAGCATTTGAATATAGAAAAGCTTCTAAAATGGCCAGATGGGATAAAATGGCTAAAACATTCTCTAAAATAGGAAAAGATATTGCCCTGGCTGTAAAGGCGGGAGGATCAGACCCTGAGGCAAATCCGGCTTTAAGAAGATGCATCCAGAATGCAAAAGGTGCCAACATGCCGAAAGATAATGTGGAAAGAGCAATCAAAAAGGCAAGCGGTGCTGATGCAGAAAGCTATGAAGAGATCACATACGAAGGATACGGGCAAGGAGGTGTAGCATTTTTCGTAGAATGTACTACAAATAATCCAACAAGAACCGTAGCGAACGTAAGAGCTGTTTTTAATAAGTTTGACGGAAATCTTGGTAAGAATGGCGAATTGGCATTTATTTTCGACAGAAAAGGTATTTTTACCATTGATCTGGCTCAGATTAAAATGGATTGGGATGATTTTGAAATGGAAATGATTGACGGTGGAGCAGAAGATGTTGAAAAGGATGAAGAAGAAGTAATGATTACAACAGCTTTCGAGGATTTTGGTTCCCTGTCTCACAAATTAGACGAATTGGGGATTGAAGCAAAGAGCGCGGAACTTCAGAGAATTCCTAATAATACAAAAGAGGTTAATGCAGACCAGTTCAAAGCCAATATGAAAATGCTGGAGCGTTTTGAGGAGGATGATGATGTACAGAACGTGTATCATAATATGGAAATTACAGAAGAGCTGATGGACTCATTGTAAAAAATAATATAGCATTCATATACAGTTAACTTTCAATTAGTTTCTTTGTATAAAATTATGAAACGTCTGCTCTGTTTCTATTCAATAAGAATATGAAGACGTTCCATCCGGCCAAATTAAAAAAGCTGAAAATATACGGATGAAAAGAAACGTAGAATTAGTTGTTATATCGGATGTTCATTTGGGAACTTATGGATGTAAGGCTAAAGAATTGTTGAGGTATCTTAATTCTATCCAGCCTAAAACTTTAGTTTTAAATGGGGATATTATTGATATCTGGCAGTTCAAAAAGTCTTACTTCCCTAAACCTCATTTGAAAGTGATCAGGAAGATCCTTTCATTGGCTACTAAAAACACAGATGTTTATTATATCACAGGAAATCATGATGAAATGTTCCGTAAGTTTACCGATTTTGAATTGGGGAACCTTAAGGTCTGCAATAAGATTTGCCTGAATATGGACAAAAAAAAGACCTGGATTTTTCATGGAGATGTTTTCGATGCTTCCGTTCAGCATTCCAAGTGGATTGCCAAACTTGGCGGCAAAGGATACGATCTTTTGATCATGGTCAACAATGCCGTTAATTGGTTTCTGGAGAAAATGGGCAGAGAAAAATATTCATTTTCAAAAAAAATCAAAAATAACGTGAAAAAAGCGGTAAAATACATCGGAGATTTCGAGTTGACTGCTTCTGAACTGGCTATTGATAATCATTATGACTATGTGATATGTGGCCACATTCATCAGCCTCAGATACGCGAAGTGATCACTAAAAAAGGATCCTGTACCTATTTGAATTCCGGAGACTGGATCGAAAATTTATCCGCACTGGAATATGATAATAAAGAATGGAAGATTTTTTATTATGATGAGAATAAACATCTGCTTAAAGATGACGAGGCTGAAGAAATCCCGGATATGGATAGTTCTGAGCTTCTGAAAATAGTAACCAATTTTACCTAGATGAAAATTCTGTATGCATTTCAGGGAACCGGAAACGGACATATGGCCAGAGCACAGGAGATTATTCCTATTCTCAAAAAATATGCTTCGGTGGATACTTTAATCAGTGGCCACCAATCACAGTTAAAGGCAGGCTTTGATATTAACTTCCAACATCAAGGGATTTCCCTTCTCTATAACAAAACCGGCGGATTATCCTACCGTAAAACATTTACTGAAAATCATTTCTTAAAAGCAGTAAAAACAATCAGGGAACTTGAACTTTCGCAGTACGATCTTATTATTAATGATTACGAACCTCTAACAGGCTGGGCTTGTAAAATGAGGAAGCTTCCGATGATTGAACTTAGCCACCAGGCTTCCATGAGTTTTTCGGAAACACCCAAACCCCAAAAGAGAGATTTTTTAGGAGAACTGATTTTGAAGTACTATGTTCCCAGTGAAAAGAAAATAGGTTTTCATTTTGAGAGGTATCACCCTCAAATCAAAAAACCGGTAATCAGGAACAAGATCAGAAATTTAAATCCTGAAAAAAAAGGATATTATCTGGTTTATCTTCCCAGTTTTGCAGACGAAAATATTATTAAAGTCTTAAAGCAGATTCCGGTAGAGTGGAAGGTATTTTCAAAATACAGCAAAGCCCAGGTTAAAGTAAAAAATGTTGAAGTTTTCCCTATTGACGAAGTGCAGTATCTGAAATATTTTGAAAGCTGTGAGGGGATTTTATGCAATGCAGGCTTCGAAACTCCTGCGGAAGCACTTTTTATGGATAAAAAGCTGTTTGTTATTCCTATTCACAATCAATACGAGCAAGAATGCAATGCGGCTGCTCTGGATCTCATGGGAATCCCGAATTCTAAAGTGCTGAATTTTCAGGAAATTATGAAATGGGTGGCTTCAGATCATCACTTAAAAGTAAGTTATCCTGATGATATTGAAGAAATCCTCGTGAATGAAGTGCTGACTTTTAAAAAATAGCACAAAATGTTATTCTCAATTATTCTTATTTGTGTTTAAATAAAAAATATCATTACCTATTATATTACTATTTCTTTAATATTAATTTGAAAAGTTTAGTATGTTTTATCAATTTTCATTTAAATAAATAAAAAAATGCAAATTGCAGATAAAACGAAGGGATGAGAAAAATTAAAAAAACTAGAAAAGAGGTAGAGGGGCCTATTAGAAATAAGGAAGTAACAAAAGGCAAGCTGATTAACGCTCTTGGAGAGATTATAAAAGAAGAAGGGTTTTCATCTGTTAATCTTGTGAAGATTGCAAAGATTGCAGGCTGCGATAAAAAGCTGATTTATGAATATTTCGGAGACTTAAATGGATTGGCAGAAGAGTATTTTAAAAAACGCAATTTCTGGGGAAAACTATTCAGCCAAAATAATCATACAAAGACCAATACGTCCTGTCGATTTCTGGAAAAACAATTTGAATGTTTGATGAATGACGGAGAAATGCGTGGAGTTATTGCCTGGGAATTGAGTAAAGAACTTCCGATACTGAAAGATCAGTCTCAGAAAAGGGAAAAGCAGATCGAAAAAGTGGTTGGAAATAAAGAAGGAAACTTCAGAGCAATAGAAGCCATTTTAATGGGCGGTATCTATTATCTCACCATACATTCTCATACGAACGAAAGTACTTTTCGGGGAATTGATCTTAAGCAGCAAGAAGGGCAGCAGGAAATTATGGGTGCTGTTAAACAAATTCTTGATTGGGCCCATAAAGAAAATTAATTCATCCTTTTCTTTTGTGTAATTTATAGAAACCTCTTTAGTTCTTTAAGAATATATCTTCCACATCGCTCATCCTTATCATAACAGATCTTGCATAAGAACAATGAGGATAGACATTCCATTTATTTTCTCTGGCAAATTTTATAGCTTCCTCTACAAGATATTTTCCCATACCTCTGCCTTCAAATTCCGGATGAACCAGTACAAAAGAAATAATAAGTTTATTTTCTTCAGGAAAAATGGTATAGGTAAGTCTTCCCACCTCTTTTATCTCATTGTTCAGGGTAAGAAGACCTCCGTTGCCCGATCTGTTGTTTTCAAATGTCATAATCTAAACTTTGTGATTAAAAATACAAAAAATACGCCGTTTGTAAAATGATGAATGATAGATAATATGAATAACTGATCCAATATTAATTAACCATTCACCTGCTAATTGTCCTTCCCTGTATAATAGTTATAATCTTTAATAACCACGCTGATGAACTGTCTTTCAGTCATTTTAGCTGGATCTATCTCGAGTTTTAGAATGCTTTTAATCTTATCGGAAAGCTTGCTGATAATCTGCCGGTCATCCACTTTGAGCGCTTTGGTATAATTGTCTTTGATGATCCTCATATCATTGTCGGTTAAAGCAATAACCTGCGGAAACGAAGGAACATAATCCTGATGGATATTTTCTAAGATGGTATGAGAAATAGTAATATTGTTTTTTAAAGAAATTACAGCTGTACCGGAAGCGATGTCGCCCAATCGTTGGTTATTTTTAGAAACAATCATAGAGATTACCCCTATTGATCCTACAAATGAGGTGTCAATCAATCTGAAAACCCACCGGATCATATAATCACCAAAGCTGGCCTGGTATCCGTCAATCTTTACCACTCTGATTTTCATGAGTTTTTTACCGGGAGTCTGTCCTTCCATCAGACTTTCTAAAACAACCGGATAAATATAAACCGGAAAGGTGATCACAATATAAACCGCCATAACAGACCATTGGTCAAGTCCTCTCAAAAGATATCCCAGATCCAGAATATTAAAGAAAAGGTAGAATACAAAAATAACGTAGGCTACCTTGATCAGCAGATCAATGATAAATGCAAGCATTCTTTCCCCAACACTGGCAATATTGAAATTAATATTTACATTTTGTGAGGTATTTATCGCAATTTGAGACATAATTTTTATTATTTTAGCCTATACAATTATGAGAGAGGTTTATTTCATTAAACAAAATAAAGAAAAATGGTTGGGAATTGAACAGGTTATTCAAGGGAAAATTAAAAAAAATCCGGATGACCTGTCTTCATTGTATATCAACCTGATCAATGATCTTTCTTTTGCACAGACTTATTATCCCAAAAGCAATACAACCGTTTATCTGAATCATCTGTCTTCTCAGATATTCCAAAAAATTTATAAAACCAAAAGAGTAGAGGAAAACCGGCTGGTTTATTTTTTCAAAACAGAAGTTCCTTTGCTGGTTTATCAATACAGGAGGTATCTGATGTATGCTTTTCTGTTTTTTATCTTCTTTACCTCTATAGGAGTACTTTCTGCAGTCTATGATAAAGACTTTGCCAATATTATTCTTGGAGAAAGTTATGTGAATGAAACCATAGAAAATATTAAAAAAGGAAATGCTGTAGGAGTATATCAAAGCGGATCTACGTGGGGAAGTACTATCGGAATTATTTTTAATAACATTGGAGTAGGGGCAAAATTATATATTTACGGAATCACCGGAGGGATAGGAACTCTATTCGCCCTTCTTTCCAATAGTGTAATGCTGGGGTCATTTCAGTATTTTTTCTATGATTATGGAGCGTTGAAAGACAGCGCAAGAGGAATCTGGCTTCACGGGGTTTTTGAGATCTTTGCCATGGTGGTGGAAGCCATGTGCGGGTTGATTCTTGGAGCAAGTATTCTTTTTCCGAGAACATTTTCAAGATTCAATTCTTTTAAAAGAGGTTTTCAAGATTCATTTAAAATATTTCTGAGTACCGTTCCATTTACAATCTGTGCCGGAATTATAGAAGGTTATGTAACGAGACACGCTTTAAAAATGCCACTGGCAATGAATCTTGTTATCATTTTCAGTTCACTGGCTATTATAGGATTTTACTATTTTGTATATCCTTCAATAGTGCATAAACAAACTAATAATCAGATCAATGATACAGTTTTATAAAAAAAGAGAATTTGGAAGTTTTATCAGTGACAGCTTTAATTTTTTCAAGCTGTATGGTAAGAATTATTTCAAGAATTATTTTCTGATCAATGGATTGCTGCTGATTTTGGCAGTTGCTGTCATTATTTTTGGATTCAGAGAAATCTTCGGACAGATAATGGGTTCCAATCTAAGTGGAGAAACGTATTATTTTGAAAGATATTTTGCAGAAAATTCAGGAATGCTGATTGTTGCAGGAGTATTAGTATTTCTTCTTTTTGCTCTATTGGCCGTTATCAATTATCTGTTTCCCGTCTTTTATATGAAAAGAATTGCAGAAGGTGCCCAAAAGGTAAAAACAGATGAGATTTTAGGAGATTTTAAAAGAAATGCAGGCCGGATCTTTAAGATGTGTATTGGCATGACCTTTATTGTATTACCGGTGCTGATGATTGTAATGGGCTTTTCTTATGTATTGCTGATTATTTTTATCGGGCTTTTCCTGATATTACTTGTTTATCCCACTGCATTCAATGTAACCTCATTCCTGATGTATGATTACTTTAATGCTGATAGAGGCTTTTTAGAGAGCTTGAGCTATTCCGTAAGAGCGCAATTTTCTTATCCGAATGGAAATGAGAAATCACCTTACTGGAAATATTGGGGAGCAACATTGATCATGTTTATCATTATGTATGCTGTAATGATAATATTTACCTTTGTACCTGTCTTTTTTCTGTATGGATCATTACTTACCACTGCTCCGGACGGAAACTTTGAAGAAAACCCTTTTGCAGACGGGTTCATAGGAATTCTTGTCTTTGTATTATATGGATTATCAACACTTCTTTCTCTTTTTCTTTCGAACCTGATGTATGTAAATGCAGGTTTGATGTATTACGACAGCAGAACAGATCTTCATCAGAAAGTTGAACTGGCAGAAATAGATACAATTGGTCTCAATGAATAAACTGCTTATTTTTTTATTACTCTTTTTCTCCATAGGTTCCGTTTACGCACAGGATGACGACGGATCAGCAACTGTGGTGGAAGAATATATGGGAGACTCTGTTGATACAGGACATTACCATAATATGCTGCGTGCGGATTCCGTCCTGATCCTGAAGCCGGTTTCAGAAAATACAGTCTACGCAAGAAAGTTCAAAGAAAATATTCCGTCGAGATATAAAGGAAACGAATTTGATTATTCCGTATCTAAACCACGGGAGTCTTTCTTTCAGAAACTGATGAGGAAAATAGGTAAAATCCTTGAGAGCATATTTGGGGAAACTGTTTTTAGTAAATCAGCTAAAGCTACTGATATTTTTATCCGGCTGTTTGCCATTATTCTTGTAGGATTTCTGCTTTATTTTATCATTAAATATCTGATGGGGAAAGAAGGGAATTTCTTCTTTGGCAGAAAAAATAAAAAGTTAGATATTGAGGCCGAAGAGCTTCATGAAAATATCCATGAGATTAACTTTCCCGAAAGTATTGCCCGCTTTGAAAGAGAAAGAGACTACCGTTCAGCGGTTCGTTACCAGTTTTTACTGACCCTCAAAAAATTAAGCGATAAAAAGCTGATCAACTGGAATCCCGAAAAAACAAATAAAGATTATACAGCCGAACTAAAAGCCCTTCATCTGAAAGCCGAATTTTCCGAACTCTCTTACATCTTTGATAATGTCTGGTATGGAGAATTCAATATCGATGAACGGAGCTATCTGAAATTTAAAGATCAATACCAGGCATTTAAACCGTAACTAAACGAATTAATCATGAACAAAACCTTCAAAATATATGCTGTCATATTCATCATTGTGATGATTATTCTGGCATTGCTTGAAGTCAATAAAAAAGAAACAACAGACTGGCGGAAAAATTTTGATATCAATGAAAAATCTCCATTCGGACTGTTTGTTTTTAATAATGAGGCTAAAGATTTATTTAAAGGAAAACTGAAAAAGATTGATCAGACACCTTATGACTATTACAACAGCCATAAAGGAAAAGCTCACAATATTGTGGTCATCGAACATGAGATTGATAAAGAATCATGGAATAAAATTCTGGATCAGGTCTCAAAAGGATCTGATGCAATGCTGATTGTAAGCCGTATGCCTAAAGAGATTTCGGATAGTATAGGGTACTACGACTCCGATATTTCTTTCGCAGAAGAAAATGTACTGAAGTTAACGGACAAAAAATACCAGAATGATTTCATTCACTTAGATAAATTCCCGTCGGGAAGAGGATTCTCATATATCAAGCCCCAGATAGAAATTCTGGGAAAAACTGTTGAAAAAGAGAATACAGATCAGGTCAATTTTATAAAAACCAAATTTGGAAAAGGAACCATTTATGTGCATTGTGAACCATTATTTCTTACCAATTACTATCTTTTAAAACCAGGAAATAGCAAATATGCACAGGATGTCTTTTCATATCTTCAGGATAAAGAAACGCTTTGGTTTGTAGATGGAAATACAAAAGTATCACGCTTCTTCATGAGAGTTGTTTTATCCAATCCTGCTCTTAAATATGCATGGTGGGTATTTTTGGGAGGATTGGTATTGTTTATTTTTTTCAACGCAAAAAGAAAACAGCGGATAGTACCTGTGATGGAGCCATTGAGAAATACTTCCGTAGATTTTGTGAAAAGCATAGGGAATCTCTATCTTCAGGAAGGAGACTTTCATGATATGATGGCCAAAAAATCCCAGTATTTTCTGAATAAAGTAAGAATGGACTTACTGATAGATACCCAAAATCTGGATATGGAATTTGCCAAGAAACTGCAATTGAAAACTGGAAAAAGCATAGAAATGATTGAGGAGGCAATCACTCTTATCCGAAAAGCACAGGACCCATACGCCAGTGTAATGAAAGAAGATCTTGCAAGGATGAATAAACTCCTTGATGAAATATTGAAATAATAAAATGGATTAATAATGTATGACAGTTTTAATCATTGCTGAATTAGAAAAAAGTCCCAACGGGATGATTTAACCCAGGATAGAACGCAGTCCTATCATCTGTCATAAAAAATATAAAATATGGAAAATTTTGATAACGAAAACATAGAAAATAAAAGCTCTATCAATCTTAATAAAAGCGAAGACCAGTTTCAGTCCAGGATAGACATGATTGAGCTGCGTGCAAGTATTGATAAAGTAAAAGCTGAAATCGGTAAAGTCATTGTAGGGCAGGAAAACATGATTGAACACCTTTTGGCTGCACTTTTATCCAACGGGCACGTACTGATAGAAGGCGTGCCGGGAGTAGCAAAGACCATCACGGCAAAATTATTGGCAAGGACCATAGATGTAGGCTTCAGCAGAATTCAGTTTACTCCGGATCTGATGCCTTCCGATATTTTGGGAACTTCAGTTTTCAGCGTAAAGAACTCTGAATTTGAATTTAAAAAAGGACCCATCTTCTCCAACTTTATATTAATTGACGAGATCAACCGTTCTCCGGCGAAAACTCAGGCTGCATTATTTGAGGTAATGGAAGAAAGACAGATCACAATGGATGGAACCCGCTACATCATGGATGAACCTTTCCTTGTTGTTGCTACCCAAAACCCGATTGAACATGAAGGAACCTACAGGCTTCCTGAAGCCCAATTGGACCGTTTCCTCTTCAAAATCAATGTTGGCTATCCTAACCTGGAGCAGGAGATTGCCATCATTAAGAACCAGCACGAAAGCAAAAAAGAAGATAAAACGGAAGGTGTTAACCGTGTAATTACCGCTGAACAGCTGAAAAATTACCAGCATCTCGTAAAAGAGATTATTGTAGAAGCCCAACTGATGGAATATATTGCTAAAATCATCATCAATACCAGAGAAAACCAGTTCCTGTATCTTGGTGCCTCTCCGAGAGCTTCTCTTGCTTTGCTTACCGCCTCAAAAGCCTTTGCCGCATTAAGAGGAAGAGATTTTGTAACCCCGGAAGATATTAAAGAAGCAAGTTATGCTGTACTGAGACACAGAGTGATCGTTTCTCCGGAAAGAGAAATGGAAGGCCTTACTGCAGATGAAATTATCCGTCAGATTTTAGAAGGAATAGAAATACCTAGATAGGGATCATTTAAAATCTAAAACCTGCAGCCTACAACCTAATTAATGAAAAACCTATACATCAATACACGATTTTTCTTTGCGCTCATTGGAGTGGGGATCCTGTATGTCCTGGCATTTTTCTTTCCGTTTATGATGATCATTGGCCATATTGCACTGGTAGTCTGCTTCCTTGCGGTCATGGTAGATTATCTGTTGTTGTTTAATCAGAAAAACGGTCTGCAGGCACAAAGAATACTTCCGGAAAAATTATCAAACGGGGATGAAAACTTCATCAAAATTGATATTAAAAACAACTATGGTTTTAAGATCACAACCAAAATCATTGACGAAATTCCTTTTCAGTTTCAGAAAAGAGACTTTTTAATTCTGAAAACAATCGATTCCGGAAGAAACACTTATTTCCAATACAGCCTGGAACCTAAAGAAAGAGGAGAATATCATTTTGGAAGCCTGAATGTGTATGTTTCTTCACCTTTAGGATTGGCCGCTAAAAGATTTAATTTCCAGAAAGATGCTATGCTGCCTTCTTATCCATCTTTTGTACATCTCAGAAAATATGAACTGATGGCGTTACAAAGTGAATTTATGCTGGGAGGTATCAAAAAAATCAGAAAACTGGGGCACACCATGGAATTTGAGCAGATCAAAGAATATGTTCCCGGTGATGATATCAGAACCATCAACTGGAAAGCCACCTCCAAAACAAACAGACTAATGGTCAATCAGTTTCAGGATGAAAAATCACAGCGGATCTTTATACTGATTGATAAAGGAAGAACAATGAAAATGCCTTTCAATGGATTGAGTCTGCTTGATTATTCTATCAATGCTGCAATGGCATTATCTCATATTATTCTGAAGAAAGGAGACCGTGCCGGGATGATGACCTTTTCAAAAAAAACGGAAAATAAAGTGGCTGCAGAAAATAAATCAGGACAGTTAAGAAAAATCTCCGAAGCGCTTTATAACATCAAAACAGATTTTTTTGAAAGCGACTTCAACCGTCTTTACCAGGATGTAAAATATTCTCTGAACCAGAGAAGTCTTGTACTGCTTTTTACCAATTTTGAAACATTGGACGGACTGAACCGCCAGTTGAAATATCTTCGAGGAATTGCAAAAAATCACTTGTTGGTTGTTGTCTTCTTCAAAAACTCAGAGCTGCAGACCCTAATCCATAAAAATCCTGAAAGTATGCAGGAGATCTATGATGAGGTAATTGCTGAAAAATTTGAATTTGAAAAAAAACTGATCATCCAGGAATTACGGAAATATGGAATCTATACCGTATATACCCTTCCTGAAAATTTAAATATTGACGTTATCAATAAATACCTGGAGATAAAAGCGAGAGGAATTTTATAACTTTGCAACAAGCAACAAGCAACAAGCAACAATGAAAATAACACTCAACAGAATAAACGACGACTTTCTATTTGAATGCACCAACTCCCAGGGAAATTCTATCCTTCTGGACAATACTTCACAACCCGGAGCCAAAGGAGTTTCTCCAATGGAAAGCGTTTTGATGGCTGTGGCAGGATGCAGTGGTATTGATGTGGTATCTATCCTGAAAAAACAGCGTCAGGAAATCACAGGATTTCAGGCCGAAGTAGAAGGAGAAAGAGTTCCCGTAGAAGATGCGAAACCATTCAAAGCAATTAAAGTAAAATTTCTTTTGGAAGGAAATATAGATCCTAAAAAAGCTTTAAAAGCAGCACAACTGTCCTTTGAAAAATACTGTTCCGTATCAAAAACTCTGGAGCCGAATGTAGAAATCGGATATGAGGTTTTTGTGAACGGAGAAAAAATATAATCTAATATTCTAAATACAGAAAAGCCGGACAATCTATCCGGCTTTTTTTTATTCCTCATCACCTATTCCTGATTACCCATTAAAAAGTAAGTCTTGGCTTAAGCAGTTTAGCCACCGTGGCAGTCCACCCCGTTTGATGAGAGGCGCCCACACCCCGTCCGTTATCTCCGTGGAAATATTCAAAAAAGGTAATATAGTCTTTAAAATGTTCATCATAATTGAACTTGGCGTTTCCGCCATTGAAAGCACGCTGTCCGTTTTCGTCCTTTAAGAATATAGAACAGAGTCTGTGGCTGATATTTTGTGCCACTTCATCCAGATTCCTCTTATCGCCGCTTCCGGTAGGAAGTTCCACTTTTAAGCTGTTTCCATAATAAAAATGAAAACGCTGTAAACTTTCCACAATCAGGAAGTTGATAGGGAACCAGATTGGTCCTCTCCAATTACTGTTGCCTCCAAACATTCGGCTGTCACTTTCTGCCGGAGTATAATACACCACATTTTCAGACCCATGAACAGAAAATACAAACGGATTTTCCTCATAGACTTTAGACATAGCTCTGATTCCATAGGTACTTAGAAACTCTTTCTCATCAAGCATTCTGGTTAAAACTTTTGTCAGTCTGTTCTTGCGCAGAATACTCATCAGATGCTTTCTGCCGTGTCCTTCCTCATCCCAGTGCGAAACCAGTTTGGTGAGTTCCGGTTTGTTTTTTAAGATCCATTCCATTCTGCTTCGGAAATTAGGCATCTTTTCTAACAGTCTGTGATCAACAATCTCCACCGCAAACAAAGGAATCAATCCTACAATACTTCTTAATCGTAATGAAACACTTTCCCCGTTACCAAGCTGAAGCACATCATAGAAAAAGCCGTCTTCCTCATTCCACAGGCCTTCCTTGCCATCACCAAGGTTCTCCATAGCTTCTGCGATATACAAGTAATGTTCAAAAAACTTGATCGCCATATCCTCATAAACTTGATAATATTGGGCAAGTTCCATAGCAATCCGCATCATATTCAGGGCGTACATGGCCATCCAGCTTGTTCCGTCAGCCTGTTCAAGATGCTGCCCGTCTTTCAGTTCCATATTTCTGTCGAATGCTCCAATGTTATCCAATCCTAAGAAGCCGCCGCCAAAAATATTATTACCGCTTTTATCCTTCCGGTTTACCCACCAGGTAAAATTAAGAAGCAGCTTTTGGAATACCTTTTCAAGAAATAAAAGATCGGGTTTGCCATTCTGTTTTTCATCAATTTTAAAAACCCTGAAACAAGACCATGCATGTACCGGAGGATTTACATCACTCATATTCCATTCATAGGCAGGAAGCTGTCCGTTCGGATGCATATACCATTCTTTCGTAAGCAGAAGAAGCTGTCCTTTTGCAAATTCAGCGTCAATAATAGAAAACGGAACACAGTGAAAAGCCAGGTCCCAGGTTGCATACCACGGATATTCCCATTTATCAGGCATTGAAATAATATCCTTATTGTGAAGGTGGTTCCACTCCGTGTTCCTCACATAATCATTGAAGTTTCTGGGTGCATCAAAATTGGGATCACCTTTCAGCCATTTGCCGATATTGTAATGATAAAACTGTTTATTCCATAAAAGCCCTGCAAAAGCCTGTCTCTGAACATTTCTTTCATCTTCATCGGTTGTGTCACTCTGAACTTCGTTATAAAAATCATTCGTTTCGCCGATTCTGGTATTGAAGATTTCATCAAACTGTTCAAAAGGCTCATCCGTTTCCTCAGGACATAATCTGAAATCAAAAATTTTAGATTGTCCCGCTCCGATGATCTCATCAATCAAAAAAGAAGCTTTAGTTCCTCTTTTTTCCGGATTTACAGTAGCACTTCCATAGATAACAAAATCATTGATGCCATCTTTGAAATAGGAGTTTTCAGCATGAGGAGTACCATACAGTTTGGAATTGTTGGTTTCATTATTACAGAAAACACTCTGTACATCCGCATTTCTTGAATAAAGCTTTTTGATCGAAATGCTATCATGGGCAATATCAATACTTCCATCATGAGAAGCATGCACCTGCCCTTTATAGGTATTATAACCCCATTTCCAGTTATTTCTGAACCAGACTGTAGGCATTACAACAATCGGGGCATCATGCTGGCTTCTGTTACAAACCGTTACCCTCGCAAGAATATTGTTGTGATCGGCTTTACAGTATTCAATGAAAATATCAAAATACTCATCATTATTGAAGATTCCCGTATCAAAAATTTCATATTCCGGTTCCTTTTTGCTGCGTCTTCCGTTTTCAGCAACAAGTTCATCATATGGAAACGCATTGATAGGATACTTATACACCATCTTCATATAACTGTGAGTAGGTGTATTGTCCAGATAATAAAAAATTTCTTTAATATCCTCTCCGTGATTCCCCTGAGGATTGCTCAGTCCGAAAAAACGTTCCTTAACAATCTTATCTTTCTTATTCCAGAATGAAAAAGCAAAACAGAAAAGCTGCTTTACATCAGAGATTCCTGCAATCCCTTCCTCTCCCCATCGGTACGCATAGCTTTCGGCATTGTCGTGGTTGGTAAAGTTCCAGGCATTTCCGTTCGGACTGTAGTCTTCACGTACATTTCCCCATTGCCGGTTACTCACATAAGGCCCCCAGTTTTTCCATTGTATATTTTGTAATCTTTCCTTTTCAACAGTCATATCTCATCATTTTTTTCAATACGAAGGTAGTTTTTTTGAAAAGTAATTCCAATTTTTTTCGTCTGAACAATCCTTAACATATCCTTGAAACTCTTCTCTTTACAGGCTTTTTTAATATTAAATAAAATTTTTTGAAATATTTAAAAGAAAAGAACTACCTTTGCACCATTCGTTCATTCAAATATTGAAAATGTTATCAAGAAAGGTTGAGGGATTAGACCCTATGAAACCTTAGCAACCCTTTGTGCAAGCAAAGAAGGTGCTACGTTCTACCAGAATTATTTTGGACAGATAACTTACTGAAGTTCTTTTCAGCCATTTCCTGTGGCATTTTCAATTGTATTAAAATAATAGAATTGAAAACAGAACTAAACTATATTAATCTTTCGTATCATACACATTCCCAAAAGGAATATCATATCCCGTTGACCTACCAGATCTTCGGGAAAGACCTGTTTACAGCCCCAATTATTCTCATCAATCATGCCCTTACCGGAAATTCAAATGCGTCCGGTGAAAAAGGCTGGTGGAAGCAGCTGGTAGGAGAAAATCAGGTTGTTGATACCAATAAATACACTGTTCTGTGCTTCAATATTCCCGGAAACGGATATGATGATTTTTTAATTGAAGACTATGAAGACTTCACCCCATCAGATATAGCCAATATATTCCTGAAAGGGCTGGAGGCTTTACATATTAAAAACCTATACGCCATTATCGGAGGCTCCCTTGGAGGAGGAATTGCCTGGGAAATGCTTACCAAGCAGCCTGAACTGGCGGAAATATTCATTCCTATAGCCTGTGATTACAGAACTCATGATTGGCTGCATGCACAATGTCTGGTTCAAAAATTCTTACTGAATAGTCAGGATGAGCCTTTACAGAAAGCAAGAATTCATGCCATGTTGTGCTACAGAACTCCGCAGTCATTAAACAATAGATTTCAAAACCAGTATAATCAGGAGAAACAATGTTTACAATCAGAAGACTGGTTAATATATCACGGCAATGCTCTAAACGAAAGATTTAGTTTAAAAGCGTACAGGCTGATGAATCATTTACTGATGAATATTAATGCTGATGATACAGCACTGGATAAGATACAGGCACGAATGCACATGATCTCCGTAGATACAGACTTATTCTTTCCTGCTTCCGAAATTCGGACGTGTTTTGAAAACTTAAAAGAAAAAAAAGAGAATATTTCTTATCACGAGATCCAATCTATACACGGGCATGATGCCTTCCTAATGGAATATCAACAATTAAACAATATCATAAAAAACATTTTATAGAGAAATGAAAAATGCTAACGAAATAAAATTTTTAAAGAACAGATCAATTATCAAATTTGAAGGAGAAGATTTCTTGGGAGAAATAGGAATTGATGGACGAATTTTTAAAGCGCTGACTTTAGCGCGAATCAGTGTAGGGGTGATTTCTCAGCAAGCAATAGAAAACGGAATCTCTATTTTGGTTCATGAAAATGATGCAGAAAAAGCAGTGTCATGTCTCATTGATGAATTTGAAGCAGAAAGAAAATCAGGAAAAGTTTCACAGATCTATAGTATCAATAATGTCTCTGTCATTGGTTTTGTAGCAGAAGACTTCAATAAGGTTTTTGCAGAACTGGCAAGAAATAATGTCTTCCCATTGCTGTTAAATCAGGTTGCCGGTGAGAACAGGGTAAACATTGTAGTAACTTCTTCACAGGATGAAAAAACCAAAAACATCATAGAATCTGAAATCTTCAAAAAACCAAAGACCGTTCATCTGGCAATTATTGGTCATGGCAACGTTGGAAAAACCCTGATAGAACAGGTCCTGGAATCTGCAGAAGAAATTAAAAGACGTAAAAAAATAGACCTTAAAGTTGTAGCAGTAGCCAATTCAAAGAAAATAGCTTTCAATAAAAAGGGTTTTGATGCCAACTGGACAGATGAGGTTTTGACAGCAGAGCATCCGTCAAACGTTCAGGAACTCATCAATTTCTCCAATGAAAATCAACTGGAAAACCTGATCGTAGTAGATAATACTGCCAGCAAAGACTTCGTAAAAAATTATCATGCTTTGGCTGAAAACGGATTTGATCTGGTTTCTTCCAATAAAATATTTAACACTCTTCCAATCGAAGAATACCGTAAACTAAGATATACATTAAGTAAAAATAACAGACGTTATCTGTATGAAACCAATGTAGGAGCTGGCCTCCCATTGATTGATACCATTAAACTTCTTCACCTTTCAGGAGAGAATATCACCAGAATAAAAGGCGTATTCTCCGGAACATTGAGCTATGTTTTCAATAACTTTTCTTTGAGAGATGATAAATTTTCCACAATCATCAACGAAGCTCTGGAAAAAGGATATACAGAACCGGACCCAAGAGAAGATCTATCTGGAAATGATGTGGCAAGAAAATTATTAATACTGTCAAGAGAATTAGATTTAATTAACGAGTTTGGAGATATCAACATTCAAAATCTGGTTCCTGAAAATTTACTTTCAGTTTCAAAAACAGAATTCCTTTCAAGACTGGAAGAGCTGGATGAAGAATATCAGAAAATCAAAGAAAATCAGGAACCTGGCCATGTGTTGAGATATGTTGGTGACTTACACGGTGATTTACAGAAAGAAAAAGGTGAATTGGATGTAAAATTAATTTCCGTTCCTGCAACTTCAGCCTTAGGACAGTTGAAAGGCTCAGATTCCATCTTTGAGATCTATACAGAAAGCTACGGTGAAAACCCTATCGTGATCATGGGAGCCGGAGCCGGAGCACAGGTAACTGCAAGAGGCGTCTTCGGAGATATTTTAAGAGTAAGCGAAACAAAATAGATTGATTGTCAAAGTCCCAAAGGGACGATTTAACCCAGGATAGAACGCAGTCCTATCAAACTATCAAACAAAACGCATCAATCAACAAACGTATTAAACAAAATCAAATAATATAGCCCCCTGTGCCGTATTATCAAAATTAAAACTATATGGAAAATTTCGAAACATCAGCAATAAGAACCCAAACAGAAAGGTCTCAGTTTGATGAACATTCCACACCGTTATATCTTACCTCCAGCTTTATTTTTCAGGATGCGGAGGATATGAGAGCGAGTTTTGCTGAAGAAAAACCTAAAAATCTGTACAGTCGTTTTTCAAACCCTAACGTAAGCGAATTCACAGAAAAAATTGCTAAAATGGAAGGAGCAGAAGCAGGATATGCATTTGCAACAGGAATGGCTGCAATCTATTCTACATTTGCGGCTTTGCTGAATGCAGGAGATCATATCGTAAGCTGTCAGTCTGTTTTCGGATCTACTCATACACTTTTTACAAAGTATTTCCCGAAATGGAATATTGAAACCACCTATTTTAAAGCAGAAGATGCCGGAAATGTAGAACAGTACATTCAGCCTAATACAAAGATTTTATATCTGGAAACACCTACCAATCCGGCTATTGAAATTCTGGATCTTGAATTTTTTGGAAAGATCGCGAAAAAGCATAACCTGATATTTATTGTAGACAACTGTTTTGCAACACCTTACCTTCAGCAGCCTGTGAAATATGGTGCCGATATTGTTGTACATTCTGCAACAAAGCTGATCGACGGACAGGGTAGAGTATTAGGAGGTGTGGCAGTAGGAAAGGAAGACCTTATCAGAGAAATCTATCTTTTTGCAAGAAACACAGGACCGGCAATGTCCCCTTTCAACGCTTGGGTATTGTCAAAAAGCTTGGAAACATTGGCCATCCGTGTAGAAAAACATTGTGAAAATGCTTTGAAAGTGGCAGAATTCTTAGAAAGTCATCCTAATGTAGAATTGGTAAAATATCCGTTCCTGCAGTCTCATCCAAGTTATGAAGTGGCAAAAAAGCAAATGAAGTTGGGAGGAAATATCGTAGCCTTTGAGATCAAAGGAGGAATTGAGGGGGGAAGAAACTTCCTGGATAAGATAAAAATGTGTTCACTTTCCGCTAACCTTGGTGATACAAGAACGATCGTAACACACCCTGCATCAACAACCCACTCCAAATTGACGGATGAAGAACGAAATGAAGTAGGAATCACCGCAGGTCTTGTACGCTGTTCAGTAGGCTTGGAATATGTAGATGACATCATTGCAGATCTGAAACAGGCATTAGACTAATGATTAATCAATAAGAAGAGCCCCAAAGGGGCGATTTAACAAAGAATAGGACGCAGTCCTATTTTCTATCAAAGAAATATGAAAAATTCAGAACAATTATATAAAGCCTTATCCGAAAGAATATTAATTCTCGACGGAGCCATGGGAACCATGCTTCAACGATATAAGTTCGAAGAAGAAGACTACCGCGGTGAACGCTTCAAAGACTGGGAGCATCCTGTAAAGGGAAATAATGACCTCCTTTCCCTTACACAGCCGCAAGCCATTGAAGAGGTGCACAGAAAATATCTGGAAGCAGGAGCCGATATTATCGAAACCAATACATTCTCCGGAACAACAATTGCGATGGCAGATTATCATATGGAAGATCTGGTATATGATCTGAATTATGAATCTGCAAAAATTGCCAGAAAAGTATGTGATGAATTTACAGCTCAGAACCCTGATAAAACAAGATTTGTTGCAGGTTCAATAGGACCTACGAACAGAACGGCAAGTTTAAGTCCCGATGTTAATGATCCCGGATACAGAGCTATTACCTTTGAAGAACTCAGAGTAGCATACAAACAGCAATGTGAAGCTTTGCTGGATGGAGGCTCAGATATTCTGCTGGTAGAAACTATTTTTGATACCCTGAATGCAAAAGCTGCTCTGTTTGCAATTGATGAAATTCAGGACGAAAGAAACATCAAAATTCCGATCATGATTTCAGGAACAATTACAGATGCTTCAGGAAGAACGCTAAGCGGCCAGACTGCTGAAGCTTTCCTGATCTCAGTATCACACCTGAACTTGTTAAGCGTAGGATTCAATTGTGCATTAGGAGCAGATCAGCTGACGCCTTATCTGGAAACACTGGCCCATAATTCAGAGTTCTATATCTCTGCTTATCCGAATGCCGGGCTTCCTAATGCTTTCGGAAAATATGATGAAACTCCGGAAGATATGGCCAGACAGATCAAAGAATATACAGAAAAAGGATTGATTAATATTATAGGAGGATGCTGCGGAACAACTCCCGATCACATCAAAGCAATTGCAGATTTAGTGGCAGAATATCCGCCAAGAAAATTGAAGAAATTTGTCTGATTTAATAGATTTTTTTAATTAAAACAGCGAATGAAGACTAGGTTATAAATATTATCTTTAAATAAACCACAAAATTTAAAAATAATGGAAAAGCCGAGTTACTTAAAAGATTCAGACGATGTCAAATTGTTTAATGAGCTGAGAAAGAAAGTGAACCAAAGAGTAGAAGCCATTCCTGAAAACCGGGATATTTATATTAAGATCAAAGCAGTGATCCTGCCTTTGATCTACTTTGGGTTGTATTTTTTTGCCATGTTTCATACAGATTCACGTTGGGTTTATATTTCCAGTTTTGTTTTAATGGGATTTTCCCTGGTTCTGATTTATTTGAATTTAATTCATGAAGCTGCCCATAATAATATTTATAAAAGCAAAAGGTTGAATGCTTTGGTATTGCAGATTTTTGATTTTGTAGGAGCCAATTCCTACATCTGGAAAAAAAGACATATCGCAAGCCATCATGCCTATCCGAATGTGGACGGATGGGATACAGATATAGAACAGAGCGGTTTGTTGCTGATTGTTCCATGGATCAAAGCTAAAGGTGTTCAGAAATACCAACACAGATTTTTCTTTCTGGTATATCCGCTTTATCTGTTCAACTGGATGTTTATCCGGGATTTCAGAGACTTTTTTGATAAAGAAAGAGTCATTCTGAAAACACAGGGAACCATTCCGGTGATAGAGAAGGTAAAAATGGTGAGCTATAAACTGTTTTACTTCTTTTATCAGATTGTGGTTCCGGTTGTGTTCTTTAAAGTACCAATCGGTTTGGCCTTGGGAGCATGGTTTCTGCAAGTGATTGCGGCAAGTATTTTTGCACTGTTTGTTCTCCTGCCTCTGCACCCACTTCCGGATAATGCCTTTCCGAAACTGGATCAGAAAAATGGACTTCCGTTCAGCTGGCTTCGTCATCAGATGGAAGTAACGAATGACTTGCGGGAAAATAACTGGCTGGTAAGAAATGTACTGGGAAACTTTAACTTCCATGTTGCCCACCACCTCTTTCCGAATTACAGTTATATGTACTATAATGAAATTACGGAAGAGATCGAGGTATTTGCAAAAGAACATGATCTGGCCTATAAAAGGTTTCCGATTTTTAAAGCTTTAGGCAAACATGTAGATCTGCTGAAACAGAATGCAAACAATGCCTACTATATTTTAGAAGAATAAAAATTAATGAAATATTTAAGATTATCAGGCCTTGAGCCTCTTATCATAACACCGGAAAGCAACTTCATCAATGTAGGTGAAAGGACTAATGTTGCCGGATCCAAAAAATTTTTAAGACTGATCAAAGAGGAGAAATTCTCTGAAGCACTCGATATTGCCCGCCATCAGGTAGAAGGAGGGGCACAGATTCTGGATGTGAATTTCGATGACGGATTACTTGATGGAAAAGCCTCCATGATCAAATTCCTTAATCTGATTGCTTCAGAACCTGATATTGCAAGAATACCAATCATGGTAGATTCTTCCAAATGGGAAATCCTTGAAGCCGGACTTCAGGTAGCTCAGGGAAAATGTGTGGTGAACTCCATCAGTCTCAAAGGAGGAGAAGAAGAATTCATCAAACAGGCGAAGGCAGTTAAAAGATACGGTGCAGCAGTTATTGTAATGGCATTTGATGAGGTAGGGCAGGCAGATAATTTCGAACGTAGAATTGAAATTTCAAAAAGGTCTTATGATATTCTTGTCAATCAGGTAAATTTTCCCGCAGAAGATATTATTTTCGACTTGAATATTTTCCCGGTAGCCACCGGAATGGATGAACACCGAAAGAATGCACTCGATTTTATTGAAGCCACAAGATGGGTAAGACAGAACCTTCCTTATGCTTCGGTAAGCGGGGGGGTGAGTAATGTTTCCTTCTCCTTTCGTGGAAATGATACCGTAAGAGAGGCGATGCATTCCGTGTTCCTTTATCATGCAATTCAGGCGGGAATGAATATCGGTATCGTAAATCCTGCCATGCTGGAAGTATATGATGAGATCAATAAAGAGCTGCTGGAGCTTGTAGAAGATGTGATCCTCGACAGAAGAGATGATGCCACAGAAAGACTTCTGGATTATTCTGAAAAACATAAATCAGTAAAAAAAGAAAAAACAGAAGATCTTGAATGGAGGAATAACCCATTGCAGGACAGAATTACCCATGCTTTGGTTAAAGGAATCGACCGCTTCATTGAAGAAGATGTAGAAGAAGCCAGACAGCAGGCTGCAAAACCACTCCATGTTATCGAAATCAATCTGATGACGGGAATGGGAGTTGTGGGTGATCTCTTCGGAAGCGGAAAAATGTTTCTTCCCCAAGTCGTAAAATCAGCAAGGGTAATGAAAAAAGCCGTTGCTTATCTGCAGCCTTTTATTGAAGCTGAAAAAGACGGTTCAAGACCTGCTAACGGTAAAATTCTGATGGCTACAGTAAAAGGAGACGTTCACGATATCGGAAAAAATATTGTGAGTGTGGTATTGGGATGTAATAACTATGAAATTGTAGATCTCGGAGTAATGGTACCTGCCGAAAAGATCATCCAGACAGCGATTGCAGAAAAAGTAGATGTAATCGGATTAAGCGGATTAATTACGCCAAGCCTTGATGAAATGGTATACATCGCCTCAGAATTGGAAAGACAAAATCTTGATTTTCCTTTATTGATTGGTGGTGCTACCACTTCAAAAGCACATACCGCAGTGAAAATTGATTTAAAATATAAAAATGCAGTCGTTCACGTAAATGATGCTTCCAGAGCAGTGAACGTGGTAAGTTCTCTTTTAGGAGACAGAAATAAAGAATACGTTTCAGATTTAAAAAATGACTATTCAGATTTCAGAGAAAAATTCCTGAACAGACAGGTAGATAAAGACTACGTTTCAATTGAAGAAGCCCGCGAAAACAATTTTACCATAGACTGGAAAAACGAAGACATCTTTACACCGAATAATTTAGGAGTAACCGTTATAGAAAATCAGGACCTTAATGAGCTTCTTCCGTTTGTCGACTGGTCGCCGTTCTTCAGAAGCTGGGATCTACATGGTAAATACCCCAATATTTTAGAAGATGAGGTAGTAGGAGTTCAGGCCAAAGAATTATTTAAAGATGCACAGGTCATTCTCAAGAGGATTCTTGATGAGAAACTTCTGCAGGCAAAAGCCGTTTTTGGAGTTTTTAAAGCCAATTCCAATGAAACGGATGACATTATTGTTTTCGATGAACATAATAAAGAACAGGCAAGATTCTTAAGCCTTAGACAGCAGGCTCAGAGATCAAAAGGAAAAGAATATTTAGCATTAAGTGATTTTATTGCACCACAGAATTCCGGTAAAACAGATTATGTAGGAGCTTTCTGCGTAACAACAGGCTTCGGAACGGATGAACTTGCCTCTGAATATGAAAAAGCTAATGATGATTATAATGCCATCATGGTAAAAGCCCTTGCTGACAGATTTGCAGAAGCCTATGCTGAATTTTTACACAAAAAAGTAAGAACAGAATATTGGGGATACGCCAATCAGGAAGATCTGAGCAATGAAGATCTGATTGCCGAAAAATATAAAGGAATCCGCCCTGCTCCGGGATATCCAGCCTGTCCTGACCATCTGGAAAAGAAAACCATCTGGGATCTTTTAAAAGTGGAAGAAAATACAGGTGTTTTCCTTACCGAAAGTTTAGCAATGTTTCCTACGGCGTCCGTATCAGGGTATTATTTCGGAAGCCCGCATGCCAAATATTTCGGTCTTGGAAAAATTACAGAAGATCAGCTGAAAGACTATGCCAGGAGAAGAGGATGTAGCATTGAAGAAGCAGGAAAATGGCTGTCTCCCAATTTAGCTTAAAATTATGGTTGGTTAAAAACGATAAAAGCCAGCCTGTAACAGCAAAAAAATAACTGACAAGAAATGAAGATAACAGATCATATAAAAAACGCAAATGGAAAAACTTTATTCTCCCTGGAAGTTGTTCCGCCCCAAAAAGGAATAGGAATTGAAGATCTCTATACCAATATAGATCCTTTAATGGAATTCAAGCCGCCATTCATTGATGTAACGACTTCCAGAGAAGAGTATATCTATCTTGATAAAGGAAATGGGCTTATGGAACGCCGTATCACAAGAATGCGTCCGGGAACTTTGGGAATCTGTGCCGCTATTCAGCATAAATATAACGTAGATACCGTTCCCCATCTGCTGTGCGGAGGATTTACCAAAGAAGAAACAGAATATCTGCTGGTAGATTGTATGTATTTGGGTATTGATAACGTTATGGCATTAAGAGGAGATGCAATGAAAGGACATCAATATTTCGAACCTACTCAGGGAGGACATGCCAGTGCAATGGATCTTGTTCACCAGATCAATGACCTGGGAAGAGGGAAATATCTTCATAACGAAGATACAGTTTGCGATGAACTTAATAAATTCTGCATAGGAGTAGCCGGGTATCCTGAAAAACATATGGAAGCTCCTTCCATGAATTATGATCTGAAATGGCTGAAGCAAAAAGTAGATGCCGGAGCCGATTATATCGTAACCCAGATGTTCTTTGATAATAAAAAATTCATTGAATTTGTACAGAAAGCAAGAGAAATGGGAATCACGGTTCCTATCATTCCGGGAATCAAGCCTATTGCCACAAAAAAACATTTAAAAATACTCCCTCAGGTTTTCAAGATCGATCTTCCTGAAGAATTGATCAGTGAAGTGGAAAATGCTAAAAACAATGAAGCCGTAAAACAGATCGGGGTAGAGTGGGCGATTACCCAATGCCGGGAACTGCTGGATTTCGGAGTTCCTGTACTACACTTTTACTCAATGGGAAAAAGTGATAACATTAAAAAAGTAGCCGGTGAGCTATTCTAATAAAGTATCAAAATGAAAGGTACCCTGCTGTTCAACGGCAGGGTTTTTATTTTAAAGATAAGGATGTCTCTCAAACTCCTGATTACGGTCAAATAAATACCGGTAAGTAGCCAGTTTTCTGGTCACTGTTGTATTAAGGCTTTCTGCAATTTTGATCATTTTAGGATTAAAATCCCCGATCCATTGCAGTTCTGTGGTTTTAAAATCCGTATGCTTCCGCAGATGCTGTGTCCCTTCCCAGATCATATAGCCGTCAATCCCTTTTTTTTGCCACTCAGGAACAACTCCGAAAACAAGGCCTACCATCTTCTCGTTTTTTCTGAATTTCTTCATCCATAAAAATTTAAGCTTTTCTATAATACCAAATCTGCCGTGAAGATGTTTAAACCATTGATTGACATCCGGAATATTCATCCACATGGCAATAGGCTTTTCATTTTCATAAACAAACCATGAAATATGTTCATTAATGGCAGGCTTCATGGTCTTGAACATTTTCAGAACTTTTGCTTCCTCTATCTGTTTCCCTTCGCCGTGGCAGGCCCAGGCACGATTGTAAATTTCTGTAAAATCTTTTGCAAATTTTGGGAGATTGTTCTTTTTCAAAGGTTGGGAAGAAATTTCCGGATTTCGGCTGTGTTTGGTATGCATAACCGTAAAAACCCTCGGAACCTCAGAGAAAATAGGCCGTGAAAAACAAAGCTGTTCAAAATAAACCTTAAAACCATAGTTTTCAAACAAATCTTTATAATAAGGAAGATGATAATTCATCCCATACAGCGGTTCATGGAATCCCTCAACTAAAAGTCCCCAGAACTTATCCCGTTCACCGAAATTAATCGGTCCGTCCATCGCTTCCATACCTCTTTCCTGAAGCCATTTTTTACAGTGGTCAAAAATAAAATCAGCGGTCTGTTGATCATTCATACAGTCAAAAAAACCAATTCCGCCCGTCGGCTGTTTCTGCTCATAATCATGATGGATGAAAACTGCAACTTTTCCTAACGTTTCAGACTGCTTGTTTTTGAATAGAAAACGAGTACATTCACCGTTGTTGAAGAACCTGTTTTTTTCAGGATCAAAAATTTCATTGATGGTTTTATCTAAAGGTCTGATATAGTTTTTATCATGCTGATAAAGTCTGGATGGGAATTCTAAAAATTCCTTTTTCTGAGTTGGGTTCTGTACTTCTTCAACAATAATCATAGGCCTGGATAGAAAGTAGGAGATGAAAGATGATGTTTTTCGTTTAATTTAAAATAGACGAATAAATATTATCCGTATTTTTGTGCAAATTAAATAAAAATGGTTGATTTTACTGATAACGACGATGATATTTTCACTGGAAAAGAACATACGCCTATAAGGAAAGATGCTTTTGATAAATCGCCAGAGGAAAAAATAGAAAAAATAACACAGCTTTTTGGAGAGATCATGGAAACTTTGGGAATGGATATGACAGATGATTCATTAAAAGATTCCCCGAAACGTGTGGCCAAGATGTATGTAAACGAAATTTTTGGAGGACTTCTTCCCGAAAATAAACCGGGAATTTCTACATTCTCCAATAAATATAAATACCGTCAGATGCTGGTGGAAAAGGATATTACCGTATATTCTTTCTGTGAACACCATTTTTTGCCGATCATCGGAAGAGCCCATGTTGCTTACATCTCAAATGGTGAAGTAATTGGTCTTTCGAAGATCAACAGAATTGTGGATTATTATGCAAAAAGACCTCAGGTACAGGAAAGACTTACCATGCAGATCGTGGATGCGCTCAAAGAAGCACTTGGCACAAAAGATGTAGCATGTATCATCGATGCAAAACACCTGTGTGTAAACTGTAGAGGAATAAAAGATACGGCGAGCTCTACCATTACCGCAGAATTAAGTGGTATTTTCAGAACGAACCCTATTACAAGGCAGGAATTCCTGCACTATGTGGGAAGTCATGCCAAATTAGATTATTAATAATGGACTATCAGATTCTTAAAAATATTGTAGAATCAGAACTTCTGAGATTCAAAAATATCTCCGAAGAAGAATGGTCTCATAAAATTTCACCTGAAAAATGGTCGAAAAAAGAAATTTTAGGCCATCTTTGTGATAGTGCATTAACGAATATCAGAAGATTTGTGGTAACTCAATATAAAGAGAATGATAATATTGTTTATGATCAGGATTTTTGGGTAAAAGCACAAAACTATCAGAATATTCCGACGGATGAGATCATCAGCCTTTGGAAGTTTCTGAACTGGCAGATTGTTCACACCGTAGAAAACATTCCGGATGAAGCTTTGAAAAGAACCTGTGATACAACCAAAACAACTCCGCAGGTTTTCACGCTGGAATATATTATTCAGGATTATATTGATCACCTGAAGTATCATTTAAAAGCAATTTAAATATGATAAAATTTAAAAAAGTCGCAGATAAAATTTTCATCACAACAATTATTTGTTGTGGATAGAATTATTTTGACTAATTTTTGAATCTTAATCATTAAATCTTTTAATTAAAAAATAAATGCAACTAAAAATATACAACTCGCTTACAGCGGAAAAAGAAATATTCAAACCAATTTTAGAAGGAAACGTAGGAATGTATGTCTGCGGTCCTACCGTGTACAGCAATGTACATTTGGGAAATGTAAGAACTTTCCTTTCCTTTGATTTTATCTACCGTACCCTGACACATTTAGGGTACAAAGTAAGATATGTAAGAAATATTACCGATGCCGGTCACCTTACCGATGACGGAAACGTAGAAAACGACAGATTCGTAAAGCAGACCCGCCTTGAAAAGCTGGAACCAATGGAGATCGTACAGAAATATACAGTAGATTTCCATAAAGTTTTAGATATGTTCAACCTGCTTCCACCAAATATTGAGCCTACAGCTACCGGTCATATTGTAGAACAGATTGAGCTTACACAAAAATTAATAGAAAGAGGCTTCGCTTACGAAAGTAATGGCTCCGTTTACTTCGATGTATTAGAATACAACAGAAGAGGATTAAACTATGGCGAACTTTCAAAGCGTAATATAGAAGAACTTTTTGCGAATACCCGTGACCTTGACGGACAAGGGGAGAAGAAGAATCCACAGGATTTTGCACTTTGGAAAAAAGCTTCTCCTGCTCACATCATGAGATGGAACTCTCCCTGGGGTGAAGGATTTCCGGGATGGCACCTTGAATGTACCGCAATGAGTACAAAATATCTGGGCGAAACTTTCGACATCCACGGAGGCGGAATGGATTTGAAATTCCCACACCATGAATGTGAAATTGCTCAAGGAAAAGCCTGCAATGATGCTGCTCCGGTAAATTATTGGATGCATGCCAATATGCTGACGATGAATTCCCAGCGTATGAGCAAATCCACAGGAAACTACATCCTTCCGATGCAATTGGTGACAGGAGAAAATGACTTCTTTGAAAAACCTTTCCACCCGTCAATTGTCCGTTTCTGCTTCCTGCAGGCACATTACAGAAGTGTGCTGGATATTTCCAATGACGCAATGATTGCCAGTGAAAAAGGATTCATCAGATTGATGGAGGCCCTTAAAGTAGTAAACTCCATTACTCCGGATGACGGGAAACAGTCAGGATTCAGCCTTCAGGATTGGAAAAATAAAGCTTACGATGCACTTACCGATGACTTCAACTCTCCGGTTCTCATTGCGCATCTATTCGAAGCAGTGAAGTACATCTTCGCCCTGAAAGACGAGAAAGAAACCATTTCATCTGCAGATCTTGAAGATTTGAAATCCACTCTGAATGCTTTTGTTTTTGACGTATTAGGGCTTCAGGCAGTAGAAGAAAATAACTATGAAAAGCTGGATCAGACTTTAAAAGTTCTAATAGAGCTCAGAAATCAGGCCAGAAGATCAAAAAATTTCGAACTCTCAGATCAGATCAGAGATAAGCTGCTTGCCGAAGGAATAGAATTAAAAGACGGAAGAGACGGAACAACTTACGTTCTGAATTAAAAACAATAAAATTTCAATCAATATAATTCCGTAGGAATCCAGATAAGTTAATCATCAGGATTCTTACGGAATGTTTTTTTGAGGATCAATCATATATAACTTATCCTCCATACCATTTTCAGATGAGGTGCCTTATCCATTATACTGAAACTTTTTATTCTCCAATTAATCAGAAGCTGTTTCCCGCTATTCGCTTCTACTCCTCAGGCTTTACTTTCTGCGGCATTTCCAGCGTCTTTCCAGTGCATGTTGCGGGGTAACCGCTGCTATCGGGGCTAGTGAGGTGTACCTTTTATGATGATTATTCATGAAAGAATTCTTTCTCCCAATTATTTAATGATACTCATTCCAATCCCTCTTTCGGATTCTTCCATTAAAAAACGCCCATTGTCCCCAATATATCTCTATTATATATAGACTCTGGGGAAGAGGCTTGCCAATCTCCTCTTAATAAATCGTGTGTACATGTCTTCCCTATTCACTAGGAACGGGTTTTAACCTCTTCCCCTAAAAACAATCCCTCCAATGCGTCTTTAGCCCAAACCTATCTAATCGTATTTTTGAACCCGCTAGTATTAAAATGCCTATTATATATAAAGCAGCATTTCCGGCGTCTAACTATGCCCAAAAGCCTCTTTCCAAAGCATCGTAAAAACAAATCCGCCATTGTTAATAACTCTGTATATCTCCTAACACGCATGAAACAAGCATTTTAAAAGGTATACTTATCCACAATATAAATATTATATGAATTTTATGTTAAGTAAGTTTGTTTTATGACAGTATAAGTTGTTATCTTTGCCGCACTGAAAACGAGAGATTATCAGTAAGCGCAGAAGAAT